>NZ_JBBIQD010000003.1:0-419407 GCF_037442525.1 Rheinheimera sp.
GTTTCTTCGCTGCAGTTGTAGCTGTCTTCCGGTAATGGTTCTGCCGCTTTGGCGACAGTGGTAATCACAGTGCTGGCTGGCGCCTGAGTATTGGCAAAAAAGCCAATCAATGCAGCCGAAGCCCGCGAGAAATGCCCAACCAGAGCTAAACCCAGGCCAAAGATCCGGGCGGGCAACCAATCCGCCCAAAACATCAGTCGCTGCAAAGGCTGCCGTTCTTGCAGCCAGCCGGAAGCTGGCTCTGGTTTTCCAGTTTCCGGCGTTTTATCATCTTGAGCCTGATAAACTTCAGTCCCTTCCTCGACAGTCACCAGTTCGGTGTCCGCCACCTCTGCTGTTGCCTCGTCTTGCCACAACACAGGCTCCGACAGCTGGCGCAGCAATGCATAAGTTAAAGCGCCGGCTCCACCGAATAAAGCGAACCAAAACAACACAGCGGCATAGTAGCGGAAATTCAGCCAGACCAGACGCTGACCATAACTTAATTCCTGTTCCGTCAGTCCCGTATCTTTGGCTATTTGCTGCATCGTCAGAAAAGCGGCTTCATTGTCGCCCCGTTCTGTCGCATTCAGGTAGTGTTTGTACTGTTGACGGTAGTGCCAACAGCCAATACAGAGCAACAGCACCAGCGTATTGAGCACCAGCGACAGCAGGCCGCTGTCAGCCAGCCAGAGCAGCAGCGCATACAACAGCCCAGGCAATAACAGCCAAAGGTACTGACCATGAGGATGTGAAGCCAGCCGGGCAAGGCCACTGTTCTGGCTGAATCTGAGGTATTTTCGGGCATAGGGCCAGAATTGCCAGGCATCACTGCGCACGGCCAGACGTTCCACTATCAGGGCTATCAGCATACTGATCAGCGTCATATATTGTTCTCCTTTACAGCCTGCAGGTACCTGCCCCAGTCAAAACTGGCGCCTGGGTCGGTTTTACGGCCTGGTGCAATCTGCTGATGTCCGACAATACGTTCAGCAGTAATTCCTGGGTAAAAGCGACAGAGTAAAGCAGTAACCTGAATCAAACTTTGGTATTGCGCTTCGGTGTAAGGCACCTGTTCCGTACCTTCCAGTTCTATACCTATCGAATAGTCATTACAGTTTGCTTGTCCTTGAAACTCGGACTGGCCTGCATGCCAGGCTCTTTTGTTAAAAGGCACGTACTGATGCACTGTACCATCACGAAAAATCACCAGATGTGCCGACACCTGCACTCCGGCCAGACTGGCAAAGCTGGGATCGGCTTCATAATCCAGCTGCCCCATAAAAAGGTCATGGATGTAAGGCGTACCAAAGTTCCCGGCGGGCAAACTGATGCAATGGATCACCAGTAAACTCACAACTGTGCCTTGCGGTCTGTCGTTGTAATGCGGGCTTTGGTACTGCACCATCTGAACAGCGGACATCTGCCTTTTCCCGTTGCACGCTATTGGTTAAGCTATGGCTTTATTGTCAACGCGAAAAGAAATGAATGCAAGCACATGAAGGGACAACAAAAATCGGCAGACTATTCAGCTGGATCAGCTGGTTATTGCTGCTTGGTCTGCTGTATTGGTTCTTTGCTGACTATATTTCGTTACAAATTAACCCGAACCAGCAATTGCAAAGCCAGACGGGTCTATCCGGTGAAAAAATTACTGTACTCAAACGCAACTCTTCCGGTCATTATGTCGGCACCGCATTGTTTAACGGGGTCGAAGCGCAATTTATGCTGGATACAGGCGCCACAACGGTCGCCGTCTCCGAACAAGCCGCTGTGCGCCTGGGCATGCCCAGAGGCCGGGCCTACCCGGTCAGCACGGCCAACGGCACCAGTACAGCTTATGACAGCCGGCTGAGCAGCCTGCAATTGGGTGATATTGTGTTGACCGATATCCGCGCCAGCATCAGCCCAGGCCTGGCAGGCACTGATATTTTGTTAGGCATGAGTGCACTGAAACAATTAGAATTCAGCCAACAGGGAGACGAACTCCGTCTTATTCAACGCCACTGACACCAGCTTGTCTGGTGCAAAAACGGACCGCTTTATGACGTTATTTGCTGTACCTTATGCCGACCAGCTGATGCTGGAAATCCAACGTTCTGTCGCTGCTGCTTTAGCCGAAGATTTAGGCCATCAGGATCCGCTCAGCGGAGATATTACTGCGTCACTGATCCCCGCTGAGCAGCAGGCTGTCGCCACTATTATCAGCCGTGAAGATTGTGTGCTGGCCGGCGCCGCCTGGCTGGACCAAGTCTTTGCCCAGTTATCGCCACAAGTTCAGGTGCAATGGTTTGCCCAGGACGGTGATCACCTGACTGCCAATACCGTCTTGTGCGAGCTGACAGGACCGGCCCGGGTTCTGCTGACCGGTGAACGCACCGCATTAAATTTTGTGCAGACTTTAAGCGGTACTGCGACCACAACAGCAAGGTACGTTGCTCATCTGACAGGCAGCCACACCCAACTGCTCGACACCCGCAAGACTTTGCCCGGTTTACGGCTGGCGCAAAAATATGCAGTGGCCTGTGGAGGGGGTAAAAACCACCGCCTGGGTTTGTTTGATGCTTTTTTGATCAAAGAAAACCATATCGCCGCCGCCGGTTCCATTAAAAAGGCGGTCGATAACGCGCGCCTGAATTTTCCGGGTAAAGCCGTTGAAGTGGAAGTCGAAGATCTGATTGAGTTTGAACAGGCTCTGCAGGCCGGTGCCGACATTATTATGCTGGACAACCTGCATGTGGCCGATATCCAGCAGGCCGTCAGTCTGAATAAAGGCCAGGCTAAACTGGAAGTGTCAGGCAACATCACTGCCGAAGCCCTGCGTGCGCTGGCAGCCACCGGTGTGGATTATATTTCCAGCGGTGCTTTGACCAAACATGTCCAGGCCATCGATCTGTCCATGCGGCTGCGTTCGCTGTGAAGATTTGTTCTGCGGGCGACCTGGGTCGCCCTGCCTCACCTCTCTCCAGCCGGCTTTCAGAAGAATCGGCTCAATACGCTCTAATCCTTTGTTTTCTTTTCAATTTAGCAAAAGCAGGCCCCTGGACTTGCGGAATAACAAATTTTTACCACACTTAGACTGTTCTTCAGTGGACAGGACTTTCAGGAGAAGTTTCATGAAAAGAAATCAAGGCTTTACCCTTATTGAACTGATGATTGTTGTTGCCATTATCGGTATTTTGGCCGCAATAGCTTTACCTGCTTATCAGGACTACACTGCCCGCGCCCGTGCTTCTAATGCGGTCGCATCTTTGGGTGGTCAGAAGATCAAAGTAGCAGAGGCATTTGCGACCACTGGTACTTTGGGATGCACAGATTCTGCAGGCACTGCGATTCCGGATTGTACCGATGCGGGCGTATTGTCGATGGACTATGATGGTATTACCGCAACCTTAACCCCCACAGCTCCGGCCAATGCCGGCGAAAGCATCACCTGGGCTTGTACCCTCAGTGGCGATGGCGCTGTGCCCATTCAGGGTTGCACTGCAGGTTAAGCACTACATCTGAAAACGGCCCACAGGGGCCGTTTTTATCTTGATGCCGGTTTTCCTTTCTGGTCGGACAGAATGGCTCTGAATACACAGTCAGTACTGGTCAAACGTCTACAACAGTCTCAGCTGCTGGATTTACAGCTGCTGCAAAAACTGCTGCAGGAAAAGTCCCACCACTACCAAAGCCTGGTGGAGCTGTTGGTGCAGGAAAAACTAATCAGTGCCAAAGCCTTGGCCGAATCGGCTGCAGCTTATACCCTGCACAGCAGTCTGGACCTGGATTTTTTTGATCTCAACGCCATTCCTGAAGCGGTCCGTAATGAAAAACTAATCCGTAAACACCAGATACTGCCTTTGGCACGACGCCACAAAACATTATTTCTGGCTGTGGCGGACCCCACAGATATGGCACCGGTGGAAGACTTTGAGTTCAACACCGGCCTCAATGCAGAACTGGTCGTGGTGGAGTTTGATAAGTTACACAGAGCCATTGAGCAGCTGTTTGAAACCACCAGCACCGACAGTTTTTCCAATACAGAGTGGGACCTGGCCAAACTGGGTTTAACAGGGCCTGAGGACGAGGAACACAAAACAGTTGGCAGCGACAGCGAGGACCAGCCCATCATCAGCTTTATTAACAAGATGCTGCATGACGCTGTGCGTAAAGGTGCCTCCGATCTCCATTTTGAGCCTTATGAAAAGATCTACCGTATCCGCTTTCGTATCGACGGTATTTTGCATGAAGTGGCCTCCCCACCAGCGGCACTGTCAACCCGTTTGTCTGCCCGACTGAAAGTGATGTCCAGGCTGGATATTGCCGAAAAACGCGTGCCGCAGGATGGCCGGATTAAGCTCAAACTGTCGCAGAAAAAGTCCATTGATTTTCGTGTCAGTACCCTGCCGACTTTGTGGGGCGAAAAAATCGTGATGCGGATCCTCGACTCCGACAGTGCCATGCTGGGTATTGATGTATTGGGTTACGAAGCCGACCAGAAGCAGCTGTATTTACAGGCTCTGGAACAACCACAAGGCATGATCCTGGTCACAGGCCCCACAGGTTCGGGCAAAACAGTGTCGCTCTATACCGGGCTGAATATTCTCAATACGGAACAAACCAATATTTCCACCGCTGAAGATCCGGTGGAAATCAACCTGCCTGGTATTAATCAGGTGCAAGTGAACCCCAAAGCGGGCCTCACTTTTCCCTCCGCACTGAAGGCCTTTTTGCGTCAGGATCCGGACGTCATTATGGTTGGCGAAATCCGTGACCTGGAAACCGCTGAAATCGCTATTAAAGCGGCTCAAACCGGCCATTTGGTGCTGAGCACTTTGCACACCAACTCCGCACCTGAGACCTTGACCCGTCTGCTGAACATGGGGGTGCCGGCTTATAACGTGGCAAGCTCTGTCAGCCTGATCATCGCTCAGCGCCTGGCCAGACGTTTGTGCCCGCACTGCAAGGCGCCGGAGCAACTGCCGGAAAACGAAGCGTTAAAACAAGGCTTTGAGCCCAGTCAGCTTGCGGGGCTGAAGCTGTTTAAAGCCGTGGGCTGTGATTATTGCACCGGTGGCTATAAAGGCAGGGTCGGTATTTACGAAGTGATGCCCATCACCAGCGGAATAGCTGAACAGATTATGCAAGGCGCCAATTCTTTAGACATAGCCCAACTGGCCCGCCAACAAGGGTTTGCCAGTCTGCGCCAGAGTGCGCTGAAAAAAGCCGCAGCCGGCCTGACCAGCCTGGCTGAAGTGAACCGGGTCACCAACCTCTGACGGGAACACTGATGCATGGCGCAACCTAAACTAAAAGAGCTGGACACCTTTAGCTGGAAAGGTCTGAACCGACGCGGCCAGAAAATCAGCGGTGAATTGAAAGCAGGCTCCATCGCTGACGCGCGCCAGCAATTAATCCGTCAGGGCATTAACCCAACTGCGGTGAAGAAAAAAGCCAAACCTATTATGATTGGTCAGCCGAAAGTGGGGTCGGCAGATATTGCAGTCGTCACCCGGCAAATTGCCACAATGCTGGGCGCTGGTGTGCCATTGGTGCAAAGCCTGGATTTAATTGCCAATGGCGCCAGCAATGAAACCTTACGTCAGTTGATGCTAAAAATATCGTCCAGGGTACAAGGCGGCACCCCCTTGTCAGAAGTGCTCAGAGAGCATAAAGATTACTTCGACGAACTCTTCTGTGACCTGGTTAAATCTGGCGAACAATCCGGTGCGCTGGACCGGATTTTTGACCGCATTGCGCTCTACAAAGAAAAAGCGGAAGCGCTGAAGTCCAAAATTAAAAAAGCCATGTTTTACCCTATAGCAGTGGTGGTGGTTGCCATCATAGTCACCTCCATACTGCTGATTTTTGTCGTGCCTCAGTTTGCGCAAATTTTCGGCAGCATGGGGGCCGAATTACCGGCTTTTACCCTGTTCGTACTGGGTATATCCGAGTGGATGCAGGCCTATTGGTACGTCGCATTGGGTGTGGTGATGGCGCTCATCTGGGCCTACGGCAAGGCTTACAAAAACAACCTGCAGTTTAAAATAGGCGCCGACCACGCCATGCTGAAACTACCGATCATAGGCTCCATACTGAACAAAGCCGCAGTGGCGCGCTATGCCCGCACCCTGTCGACTACCTTTGCAGCCGGAGTGCCGCTGATTGAAGCATTGGAATCTGCAGCAGGAGCCTCAGGCAATGAAAAATACCGTGCTGCTATCCTGACGGTGCGGGAAGAGGTGGCCGCAGGCAACCAGATGAATATGGCGATGAAAACCACTCAGGCCTTTCCGGAAATGCTGAATCAAATGGTGGCCATTGGGGAAGAATCCGGCGCTTTGGACAGCATGCTGGCGAAAGTGGCGACGATTTACGAACAGGAAGTGGACGATGCGGTCGACGGCCTCACTTCCTTGTTGGAGCCCTTGATTATGGCGGTATTAGGTGTCTTAATAGGCGGCCTTATCGTGGCAATGTACCTTCCGATTTTCCAACTGGGCAGTATTGTGTAATGGATTTTTTTATGCCGTTGTTGCAGGCCATGCAACAGTCTGATTGGGTGTTTTTACCTTTGGTATTTCTGTTCAGCCTGATGGTCGGCAGTTTTCTGAATGTGGTGATTTACCGTCTGCCGAAAATGCTGGAACTCGAATGGCAACGGGACTATCAGGCGTACTTTCAACCCGATCAGCCAGCACAGACCAAAGGTTTTAATCTGGCCGTGCCTGGTTCCAGCTGCCCGCACTGCGAACATCCGCTGGCAGCCAAAGACAATATTCCGCTGCTGAGTTATCTGAGCCTGAAAGGCCGTTGCCGGTATTGCGGTGTCAGCATCAGCGCTCGTTATCCACTGGTGGAGTTGTTTACGGCGCTGTTGTCGGTGGCATTGGCCGCACATTTTGGTGTCACCCTCACCTGCCTGGTGTATCTGGTGCTGAGCTGGGGCCTGATTGCATTAACCTTTATCGACCTGGATAAAATGCTGTTACCGGACCAGATCAGCCAACCTTTGTTATGGCTGATGTTGCTTTGCGCTGTGGCTGGCTGGACTATTCCCGTAGCGGATGCATTACTTGGGGCTGTGTTTGGGTACCTGAGCCTCTGGTCCGTGTACTGGCTGTTTAAACTGGCCACAGGCAAAGAGGGCATGGGGTACGGTGACTTTAAACTGCTGGCGTTGCTTGGCGCCGGTTTGGGCTGGGCCTTATTGCCGCAGATTATTTTATTTTCCGCTTTGGTCGGTGCTGTAGTGGGCTCCATGCTGCTTTTGGTGCAAGGCAAGGACAAAGCAACCCCCATTCCTTTTGGCCCATATATTGCGGCAGCCGGTGTCATTGCCATGTTGTGGGGCGAACAGATCAACCACTGGTATCTGGCGAGCCTGGGTTTATGAGTCAGTTTATTGTCGGCCTGACCGGTGGCATTGGCAGCGGTAAAAGCACAGTGGAGTGTTTCTTTCAGCAATTAGGCATTCAGACTGTCGATGCCGATCGGATTGCCCGCCAGGTGGTTGAACCAGGCCAGCCAGCGCTGCAGCAAATTATCGACCACTTTGGAGACCGGTTGCAGACAGCCGAAGGTCTGCTGGATCGGGCAGCGTTGCGCGACATTATTTTTGCCAACCCGGAAGCGAAAGCCTGGCTGAATCAGTTGCTACACCCGCTGATCAGACAACAGCTGCTGCAGCAGCTGGCCCAATGCCAGTCGGTTTACGCCATTCTGACGGCCCCTTTATTACTGGAAAATGGTTTGCAGCAGTACTGCGACCAAATCCTGGTCGTTGATGTTCCGGAGCAGGTGCAAATAGAGCGTACTGTGCAACGCGACCAGGTCAGCGAGCAGCAGGTACGCAGCATCCTGGCCAGTCAATACAGCAGGGCCCAACGCCGGGAACTGGCCGACCAATTAATAGATAACCATCAGAGCCTGCAGCTGGTCGAACAGAGGGTAAGACGGCTGGATGAACTCTATCGTCAGCTTGCTGAGGAAAAACTAGCCAAAGCCTGAACTTAGGTTTATGGTAATGAACATTGTTAACAAATGTTTCTGCTATGGCTGCTGTACTGTACGAACATCCGTTGAACGAAAAAGTCCGGACTTACCTGCGGGTTGAGTACCTGTTTGCCCAGGTGAAGCAGTTTTTGCCTTTAGAAACTCAGTGGCAACAACAAGGTTTTTTCACTGCACTCTTCGCCCTGATTGAAGTACTGGACCGCAACGATGTGCGGCCGGATCTGATCAAGGACATCGAGCGCTGTGAAGCCTCACTAGTCAACTGGTCACGCCATCCACAAATCTCCGACGACGCTTTGCAGCAAGTGCTGCAAAAAGCGGTACGGTTGCAAAGCGAGTTACTGCGAGGCAGTAAATTTGCGAATTGCCTGAAAGAAGATAAATTTCTCTCTCCGCTGCGCCAACGTTTTTTTATTCCGGGCGGCACCTGCCCTTTTGATTTGCCTCAATTGCAGTACTGGTCTGAGCAAGCACACCGCATCCGCCAGCAACAGGCCAATGACTGGCTGGAGCAATTGCGGCTGGTCGAATCGGCCATCACCTATGTACTGAGCTTTCTCCGTGAACGGGGCCAGTTCCACAGCCTGGTGGCTGAAAACGGTTTTATGCAAAACAACACTGAACAATTTGAATTACTGCGCATTCAGTACGACAGCCAGGCTGGCTGTTACCCCACCATCAGTGGTAATAAATACCGCTATGCCATTCGTTTTATGCAGCTTTGTGACGCACTGGGACGCACGACCATCGACAAAAACGTCAGCTTTCAACTGGCCTGCTGCTGAGGCTTCCGCTACACTGCGGCCGATATTTGTCGCAGGAGAGCCCAATGGCCACTATTGTAAAATGCCCAACCTGCCAGACTGAAGTTGTCTGGGGACCCGAAGCCCTATTCCGACCTTTTTGCTCTGAGCGTTGCCGCTTGATAGACTTGGGCGCCTGGGCCGCAGAAGAACATCGTATTGCCGACAAAAGCCTGCAGGAGCAACCCTTGACTGAAGCGCAACTGACTGAGTTAGATGAGTTATTTGCTGAGCAGGAGAATCAGTTTTTTAAAGACTGATTGCCGCAGATGGCGGCTGTATAGCACAGGCGGATAGAAAAAAGCCGCTTATAAGCGGCCAAATTCTGCAAGCAATTTGTCGAGAATGGGTTGGTTGGCATCAGGAAACTGATACTGCCCCAGCTCAGACAGCGGCACCCAACGCACCGGCTGCCCTTCCAGCCCTTGAGCTTCCCCGCTGAAGTCCTGCACCAGATGAATATCCAGCCGGACTGTTTTTTCCGGGTAATCGTACGTCAGTTCAAACCAAGGCGTGCTGCTGTGCACCGTTAAGGCCACCTCTTCAGCCAGCTCGCGGGCCAAAGCCTGCGCAGTGGTTTCACCGGCTTCCACTTTACCGCCCGGAAACTCCCAACGCCCGCCCTGATGCAGCTTGTCAGGCCGCAGTGCCAGCAACACCTGCTGCTGGCGCAAAATAATGCCAACAGCCACATGCACCACTTTAGTCATCAGACTAACTTACCGTGACAGGCTTTGTACTTTTTCCCTGAACCACAAGGGCATGGGTCGTTACGGCCAATCTTCTCGCTGTCGCGGAACACAGGCGCTTTCTGTTCAGGTGCTTCAGAAGCAACCCCTTGTGCTTCGTCATGCTGATACTGCACCTGTGTGCTTTCTGCCTGACGACGTTGTTCTTCCACTGCATCGACGTCTTCGGCAGCACGGATTTGCACCCTGGACAATACCCCAATGACGTCCAGTTTTAACTGATCCAACATGGTGGAAAACAGTTCAAAGGCTTCACGCTTGTATTCCTGCTTCGGGTTCTTCTGCGCGTAACCACGCAGATTAATGCCCTGACGCAGATGATCCATAGCCGCCAGATGCTCTTTCCAGTGCGTGTCCAGACTCTGCAACATCACCGATTTTTCGAACTGACGCATCACAGACTCACCCACCATCTGCTCTTTCAGCTCATAGGCTTTTTCAACAACATCCTGAATACGTTCACGCAGTTGTTCTTCAAAGAGTTTTTTATCGTCAGCCAGCCATTTGGCCACCGGCATATCGATGGCGAAGTCAGCACGCAGACGGGCTTCCAGACCAGGCACATCCCACATTTCATCCAACGACTGAGGCGGAATGTACTGGCTGATCACCGAATCCACTACGTCGTGGCGGATGGCTTTGATGGTGTCCGATACATCGCTGGCATCCATCAGCTCATTACGTTGCTCGTACACCACTTTACGCTGGTCGTTGGCGACATCATCGAACTCCAGCAATTGCTTCCGGATATCAAAGTTACGGGCTTCCACTTTACGCTGCGCATTTTCAATAGCACGGCTGACCCAAGGGTGTTCAATGGCTTCGCCAGGCTGCATACCCAGTTTACGCATCATGCCCGCCATACGGTCTGAAGCAAAAATACGCATCAGTGCATCGTCCAGCGACAGATAGAAACGGCTGACACCCGGATCCCCCTGACGGCCGGCACGACCACGCAACTGGTTGTCAATGCGGCGTGATTCATGCCGCTCAGTACCGATAATATGTAAACCACCCGCTGCAATAACGGCATCATGCCGCTGTTGCCATTCGGCTTTGGCCTGTGCGACCTGTGCTTCAGTCGGGTTTTCACCCAAAGCCGCAATAGCAGCCTGTAAATTACCACCCAACACAATGTCGGTACCACGACCCGCCATGTTGGTCGCAATGGTCACAGTTCCTGGAATACCCGCCTGGGCAATAATCTGCGCTTCGTTGGCGTGAAACTTGGCATTCAGTACCTGATGCGGGATTTTGGCTTTATGCAGTAAAGATGACAGGTATTCAGAGGTTTCTATCGACGCTGTCCCCACCAGCACCGGGCGGCCGGCTGCACGGGTCTCTTCAATATCTTTGATAATGGCGTTGTATTTCTCTTCCGCCGTCAGATACACCAAGTCCGCCATATCCTTACGGATCATCGGTCTGTTGGTTGGAATCACAATGGTTTCCAAGCCATAGATTTGTTGAAACTCAAAAGCTTCAGTGTCGGCCGTCCCTGTCATACCAGCCAGCTTGTCATACATCCGGAAATAATTCTGGAAGGTGATAGACGCCAGTGTCTGGTTTTCGTGATTAATCCGCACCCCTTCTTTGGCTTCAATCGCCTGATGCAGACCTTCAGACCAGCGACGGCCTTCCATGGTGCGGCCTGTGTGCTCGTCAACGATGACTATTTCACCTTCTTTGATCACATAATCCACATCCTTACGGAACAGGTTATGGGCACGCAAAGCGGCATAGACATGGTGCAACAAGGTGATATTGCTGGCGGAATACAGGGAATCACCGGGCTGGATCAGCTTCAGCTCGGTCAGCATCTCTTCAACCTGGATCTGACCACGTTCGGTCAGATAAATCTGTTTGGCCTTTTCATCGATGGTGAAATGGCCATCCCCCATTTCACCTTCTTGGTCTTCTTTTTCCTGCTTCTGCAGCTTAGGCACCACAGTATTGATCACCCGGTACAGCTCAGAACTGTCTTCCGCCTGACCGGAGATAATCAGCGGCGTGCGGGCTTCGTCGATCAGAATGGAGTCCACTTCGTCGATAATGGCGTAGGCCAGACGACGCTGCACCCGCTCTGGTGCTGAAAACGCCATATTGTCGCGCAGATAGTCGAAACCAAATTCATTGTTGGTGCCGTAGGTAATGTCGGCCTGATAAGCCTGCTGTTTTTCGTAGTGGCCCATACCAGGCACGTTGACACCTACACTCAGCCCCAGAAAACCGAACAGCGGCGCATTGGTTTGTGCATCCCGTTTAGCTAAGTAATCGTTGACGGTAATGACATGCACTGACTGACCACTTAACGCATTCAGATAAGCCGGTAAAGTTGCCGTCAGGGTTTTACCTTCCCCTGTACGCATTTCGGAGATTTTGCCCTGATGCAGCACCATACCGCCAATCAGCTGCACATCGAAATGCCGCATGCCGAATACCCGTTTGCTGGCCTCACGCACTGTGGCAAAAGCTTCAGGCAATAACTCGTCCAGCGTGGCGCCGTCAGCAAAGCGCTGCTTAAATTCTGCTGTTTTTTGCTTCAGTTCGTCATCAGACAAAGCCGCAAATGTAGGCTCAAGGCTGTTAATCAGATCGACATGCTTTCCCAGCTTTTTCAGGAAACGATCATTGCGGCTACCAAACATCTTGGTAAAAAGTTTTGCGAACATCAGTTGTTACCACTTCATAGGTTGAAACCTGCACTGGCGCAGGTCTTTTTCTTATTGGATACGGCGATTGACAAACAGCATAGGGTCAATTTGCTGGCCATTCTTTAATACTTCGTAATGCACATGGGGCCCGGTAGAGCGGCCTGTATTGCCCATCTCTGCCACCTGCTCCCCTTTGCTGACCACCTGACCTATTTGTACTGTGACTGCTTTGGCATGGGCATAACGGGTGCGGTAGCCATCACTGTGTTCTATCTCCACCATTAAACCATAACCAAAACGCTCACCGGCCCAGGTGACAATGCCACCGGCTGTCGCCATAATGGCATCGCCCTCTTTACCGGCGAAGTCCACGCCGCGGTGAATAGCAGGTTCACCACTGAAGGGATCACTACGCACCCCAAAGCTTGAGGATAAATAACCGCTCAGTACAGGCCGGCCTGACAAGGCAACGCTTTTTCCGATCTGGTGATTCAGATCCAAAGATTCAAGCATGGCAAAGCGGGTTTGTTCAGACTGCAGGTTTTGCTCCAGCTCATTGAGCTGCAATAACACCGCATTAAGCTCCGCCAGACTGATCTCCGTGGAGGTCTGAGAAGGCCCGCCCATCGCAGGAGCACTGTGCAGATTGAATTCTTCAGTCGGTAAATTCGCCGCATCAATCAGGCGTTCACCGACCATATTCAGCCGGTTCACTTGCGCCTGCAGTGTGGCGACTTTGGCGGTCAAGGCGGCCAGCTGGTTTTCAGCACGGCGGCGGATATCGGCAATTTCTTCGGTTTCAGCAGCCCGGCTTAAACGTACTTTTTCTAATTCTGCATTGCCTTGCTGGAATAAATTAGAAAAAGCAGCTCCTGCGCCTGCGGCTATACAAAACAGCATAACGGCCGACACTGTCAGCTGCCATGGCGTACTGCCAAAGCTGAAGTGCCGATGTCGGCCACGATAGAAAACTGTTACACTCATGCAACCTCAATTCGAATTTTTGTCAGACCATGGCGCGTTACAGCACTAAACCTGTCGCTTTGCATCAGCTTTTGGAACAGAACTCTTTGGCCTGTTCAGCCCAGCACACACAATTGTTGCGCCAACTTAATACCGAATTAATCCGGTTCTTGCAACTGGAACAGTCTGCTTTTTGCAAAATCAGTACCATCAAAGCAGGCCGGCTGATGATTTTATGCCAGTCACCTGCCTGGGCCACCCGGCTGAAAATGCAAAGGGACGCCATTCTAGCCAATTTCCGCCAGAAAATCCTGCCTGAATTGGCAGGTATTGATATTGAAGTCTCGCCCAATCTGCAATTGCAGTATGAAAAGCCTGAGCCTGTACCACAAAAAGACTTACCGAAAATCTCAGAGCAGGCAGCAGATTATCTGCTGGCAGCAGCAGATACGATGGACGGGAAACTGAAAGAGAAACTGCAGAAGCTGGCGGAGCTGGCACAACGCCGCTCCACCACAAACTGAGCCAGCCTAGGCCAGAGAAGGCGCCAGGTAAGAGATAGGCAGGTCAGCTTCCTGTTCGAAGGTGACAAACTCGTAGTTTGCTTCATCCGCCAGCACCGCATTTAACAGCACGTTATTCAGTGCATGGCCTGTTTTGTAGGCGCGGAATTCACCCAGAATGCTGTAACCGGCCATATATAAATCGCCGATGGCATCGAGAATTTTGTGTTTGACGAACTCATCGTCATAACGCAGACCATCCGGGTTCATCACCCGGAACTCGTCCAGTACCACCACATTATCCATACTGCCGCCGAGCGCCAGTTTATTGGCGCGCAGGTACTCCACTTCCTGGATAAACCCAAAAGTACGGGCACGGCTGATATCTTTGATAAAGCTGGCGGCCGAAAACTCCATCTGCACATGCTGACGGCTTTCCGAAATCACCGGGTGGTCAAAATCGATAGCAAAGTCCAGACGGAAGCCATGGTGTGGCACGAACTCGGCCCATTTATCACCATCCTCTACCCGTACTTTCTGTTTGATACGAATAAACTTTTTCGCTTTTTTCTGAGCGCTGATACCTGCCTGCAGTAGCAGGTAGACAAAAGGATTGGCGCTACCGTCCATAATGGGGATTTCCGGCGCATCGACTTCAATCAGCAGATTGTCAATGCCAAGACCGGCGATAGCGGCCATCAGGTGTTCTGTGGTCGACAGGCGCACACCTTCTTCATTGATCAAACAGGTACACATGACAGTGTCACCCACTAATTCTGGGCGCACCGGAAAATCCACGACCGGATCGAGGTCCACACGACGGAACACAATACCTGTGTTGTCAGGGGCAGGCCGGAGAGTAAGCGTAACCTTTTCCCCTTTGTGCAGGCCGACACCGACCGAACTTACCGTTTTTGTAATGGTACGTTGTTTAATCATAATTTCTTCCTGTTCAAATTTTGAACATGTCAAAATGGTGGCGCAGCATACCACAGCCTATCCATTCTGCCAACTTAGAGCCTGTGCAGGCCTTAGTCTGCCTGCTTACGCAGGAATGCCGGAATATCAAAAATATCGATATTCGCTTGTTTTTCCGCCACTGGTTTGGTGGCTGTCATTGGCATTTCCATCGCAGCTGGCGCCAGCTCGCGTGCGGCATTGCCCTGGTAGGTTGTACCCGCATTGCCATAAACGTGCGCTGAACGGGCCGGTTCACGGTGGCTCTGCACCAGCGTAATGTCCGCTTTACGCTCTGCACCAATACCTGTAGCAACTACAGTCACCCGCAGCTCGTCAGACATATCCGGGTCAATCACAGCACCGACCACTACGGTGGCATTTTCAGAGGCAAAGGCTTTCACTGCATTACCCACAGTTTCGAACTCTTCGATACTGATATCCAGACCCGCTGTGATATTCACCAGAATACCTTTGGCACCGGACAGATCGATATCCTCCAGCAGTGGGCTGGAAATCGCCTGCTCTGCCGCTTCCTCAGCACGGTCCGGGCCTGAAGCACGGCCAGTGCCCATCATTGCAGTCCCCATTTCTGACATCACAGTACGCACGTCAGCAAAGTCCACGTTAATCAGACCAGGACGGGTGATCAGTTCAGCAATACCCTGCACAGCACCTAACAACACGTTGTTCGCGGCTTTGAAGGCGTCCAGCAGGCTGGTGCCTTTGCCCAACACTTTGAGCAGCTTGTCGTTTGGAATGGTGATCAGGGAGTCGACATGTTTCGCCAGTTCGCTGATGCCTTCGTCGGCGTAAGTCGAACGTTTTTTGCCTTCGAACGGGAAGGGTTTGGTGACCACAGCCACCGTCAGTATCCCCATTTCACGGGCCACTTCTGCGACTATAGGCGCAGCACCAGTACCAGTCCCGCCCCCCATACCGGCAGCGATAAACACCATGTCAGCGCCAGCCAGGGTTTTCTTGATGGTTTCACGGTCTTCTTCGGCAGACTTGCGGCCCACTTCCGGGTTGGCACCTGCACCTAAACCTTTAGTGACGTTCGCACCTAACTGCAGCGTCAGGTGAGCAGACGAATTACGCAGCGCCTGCGCGTCTGTGTTTGCAGCAACAAACTCCACACCTTCGATATTGCTGGCGACCATGTATTCCACGGCGTTACCGCCGCCACCGCCAACCCCAATCACTTTAATAACAGCTTCTTCGCTGTGGTTTTCCATTAACTCAAACATAGCTTCTCTCTCCGTTTTGTTACGCCTAAGCAGTTACGCTTTTTCTGTTACGCTTACTCAAAATTAAAATTCACCTTTAAACCAGCTGGTCAGCCGCTTCATCATCGAGCCCATGCTCTCCCGCGAAGCCACAGATTTTTTCAGCTGGTTTTTCATGTCTTTGCCGTAAATCAGCAGGCCAACGACACTGGCATACGCCGGGTCGGCCACATATTCTTTCAGGCCGGTAATGCCAATGGGGTAGCCCAGGCGCACTGGCATCTGGAAAATGTCTTCGGCAAACTCCACAGCCCCTTCCATCTTGGCTGTGCCACCTGTCAATACGATGCCAGCCGCAATCTGCTCTTCCAGACCGGACTTGCGGATCTCATCCAGCACCAGTTCAAACAGTTCCTGGTACCGGGGTTCCACCACTTCAGCCAGGGTGTGGCGAGACATACTGCGGGCCGGACGACCGCCGACACTGGGTACTTCAATGTTTTCTTCTTTGCCCACCATGCTGCGCAGTGCACAGGCGTACTGCACTTTAATCTCTTCTGCATGGCCTATAGGGGTGCGGAATATTTTTGCAATGTCACTGGTCACCTGGTTGCCTGCCACGGGAATCACAGCGGTGTGGCGTAAAGCGCCATTGGTAAAAATGGAGATGTCGATGGTGCCGCCCCCCACGTCGACCACACAAACCCCCAGCTCTTTTTCATCTTCAGTCAGCACTGCGTAGCTGGACGCCAGCGAGCTGAAAATCAGCTGGTCTACATGCAAATCACAGCGTTCGGCACATTTTTCAATGTTTTTTGCCATGTCGTTGGCGCAGGTGATGATATGCGCCTTGGCCTCCATCCGCACGCCGGACATGCCAATAGGGCTTTTAATGCCTTCCTGCATATCCACAGAGAACTCCTGTGGCAACACGTGCAGCATGCGTCGTTCGGCCGAAATAGGCACCGATTTGGCCGCATGGATCACATTGGTGACATCTTCAGCCGTCACCTCAGCGTCATTAATAGGCACCATGCCACTTTCGTTCTGGCAGCGAATATGTTTACCGGTAATGCCCAGATACACCGAAGACACCCGGCAATCCGCCATCAGCTCGGCTTCTTCGACAGCACGACGCACCGACTGCACCACCAGGTTCAAATCGTTGACGCCACCTTTGTCCATACCACGGGCCACATGAGTGCCCACACCAACAATACTCAGTTGGTTGTCCGGGGTAATTTCCCCCACTAAGGCTTTTACCTGCGCCGTGCCTATATCCAGGCCTACAATCAGGTCACGTTCTGCTGACTTTGTCATCTTGTTCTCTTGTCTCTGGCGCTTCGACCCAACGCACTGCCATGCCGGTGTCGTAGCGCAAATCCACCTCCGCCAGCGGCAGAGGTTTGTGTTGGCTGATCTGTGGGTACAAATCAATAAAACGTTGCACCCGTTTGACCGTATCTTCCCGCCCCAGGGTAAGCAACAAACCGTGCTCCAGCTGCAACTGCCAGGCCTGACGGGCAGTCACTTTCAGGCCTTTGGCCTGATGCTGATGCACTTTAAGCATCTGATTTAAATTGTTGAACATGGCCAGGGCATCCTGCTCTGAGCCATCCGGCCCCTGCAACAGAGGCAATGGCTCTTTCAGCTCATTCACCGGTGCGACAAAGATCTGACCTTGTTGATTGAGTAGTGCATGATCATTCCATATCGCCACTGGCTTATGCTCCGTCACCACCACCACCAGGGTATCAGGCCATTGTTTGCGCACGGCTGCCTGAGCGACCCAAGGTTGTTGTTGCAGGAACAACTGCACCTGATCCACGTTCAAGTTAAAAAAATTGCCCAGATACTGCTGCTGCAGTTTCTGATTCAGACCTTCGGCCTGAATATGGGCGAATTCACCATAAAGCCGGATCTGCTGAATAGGCGCACTGTTCTGATCCTGACGCCAGGCCCAGATCTGCATCGCCATCCAGCTGACCAGCCAGAGGCAGAGACAAAAAAACAGCACACCCGCCCAGTAGGGCTTGTCGATGCGTTGCCAGATTGTCAGCTGCGTTTTTTTCATAATGTCTGTTCTAAAATCTCAACCACGAGCTGTTCAAAACTCAACCCTGCCGCTTTGGCCGCCATAGGCACCAGCGATTTCTCAGTCATGCCAGGCACTGTGTTCACTTCCAGCAGGTAGAAATGCCCCTCTTGGTCCAGCATGGCGTCCACCCGGCCCCAGCCTGAAGCCCCTACGGCCTGAAAGGCTGCCACAGCGGCTTGTTGCAAGCTGGCCGTTTGTTCAGCCGTCAAAGGCGCCGGGCACAGATACTGGGTGCTGTCGGATTTGTATTTGGCTTCGTAATCGTAAAAAGAGCGGGGGGTACGCATTTCGACCACGGGCAGCGCTTTGCCATTGAGCACAGACACGGTAAATTCACGGCCCTGGATCCACTGCTCCACCAGCACGTCAGTGTCGTAGGCAAAAGCGGTGTCCAGCGCCTGCTGCAACTCGGCAGCGGTGCTGGCCGCACTCATGCCAATACTGGAACCTTCGTTGGCTGGCTTGACCATCACTTTGCCGTTGAGCTCTGCCAGCATAGCGGCATGATCCGGCTGGCTGCCCGCTTTAGCGACCCGGAACGGTGCTGTCGGTAAGCCCTGCGCCTGGAATAACCATTTGCAGCGGATTTTATCCATCGCCAGCGCTGAACCTAAAACGCGGGAACCTGTGTAAGGCAAACCGAGCAGCTCCAGCGCACCCTGCATAGTGCCATCTTCGCCGCCACGACCGTGTAATACGATAAAGACCCGGTCGAAACCAGCCGACAGCAGTTCTGTCAGCGCCTGGTTTTTCGGGTCAAAGGCGTGTGCATCAATACCTTGTTTTTGCAATGCCGCCAGAACGGCAGCACCAGAGCGCAGTGACACTTCACGCTCTGCGGAATGTCCACCAAACAACACAGCCACTTTGCCAAATTTGTTGCTCATACTTCAAGCTCCTTCGTTTGGTTTTAATGCAGAAATTTTCAGCTCAAGCGCCGCCAGTTGTTTGGCCAGAGCACCTATATTACCGGCCCCTTGGGTCAGCACCACATCACCATCCTGCAGCACATCAGCCAAAGCGGCAGGTAAATCGGCCGGGCCCGCCACATACACTGGGTCGAGCTGGCCCCGGGCACGGATAGAGCGGCACAGGCTGCGGCTGTCGGCACCAGGAATGGCGGTTTCACCGGCGGAGTACACTTCCAGCAGCAGCAACACATCCACCCCCGACAGCACTTTGGTAAAGTCTTCGTATAAATCACGGGTGCGGCTGTACCTGTGAGGTTGGTACGCCATCACCAGACGGCGATCTGGCCAGGCACTGCGGGCAGCCGCCAGCGTGACCGCCACTTCACTGGGGTGGTGACCATAATCATCGACCAGCAGCACTTTGCCACGGCCGGTGTCGAACTCGCCGTATTGCTGGAAGCGACGGCCAATGCCTTCAAACTTACGCAGCGCGGCCAGAATGGCCTCTTTGCGGATGCCTTCGTCTGTCGCCACCGCAAAAGCAGCTGTGGCATTGAGCGCGTTGTGGCGGCCCGCCAGATTCAGTTCAATGCTGTGCAGCTGTCCTTGGGGGTCTTTAATCTCAAAGCGGCTTTGGGTGCCGGTCTGGCTGAAGTGGCTCAGCACATAATCAGCGTCTTCGCTAAAACCGTAAGTAATCACCACCCGGCCAATCTGCGGGATCAGTTCACGCACCACAGGGTCGTCAATACAGACCACCACAGCGCCGTAAAACGGCAGGTTGTGGCAGAATTCCAGATAGGTCGATTTCATCTTTTCAAAATCGCCCTGGTAAGTGTCCATATGGTCGGGTTCAATATTGGTAATGACCGACGCCATTGGCTGCAAATGCAGGAAAGACGCATCGCTTTCATCTGCTTCCGCAATCAGGTAACGGCCTGAGCCCAGACGGGCATTGGTGCCGGCCGAATTCAGCAAACCACCAATCACAAAAGTCGGGTCTGTACCGGCCTCGGCAAAAATGGAAGCAATCAGGCTGGTGGTGGTGGTTTTGCCATGGGTGCCGGCAATGGCAATGCCATGACGGAAGCGCATCAGCTCAGCCAGCATCTCAGCACGGCGCACCAGCGGAATACGTTGCTCCAGCGCTGTGGCCACTTCAGGGTTATCGGTTTTAATGGCGCTGGATACCACCACCACACTGGCCCCCTGAATATTGTCAGCGGCGTGACCGATAAAAATCTGTGCGCCCAAAGCGGTTAAACGCTCAACCACCGGATTGCTGGAAATATCTGAACCCGACACTTTATAGCCTTCATTCAGTAACACTTCGGCAATACCACCCATACCGGCGCCACCTATGCCGACAAAGTGGATGCGCTCAACCCGGCGCATGGCTAATTTCTTTTGTTGTGTTGTCGTGCTCATTTCGTGTTACCTGCTAACTCACGGCAGACTCTGACTACTTGTTCTGCCGCATCATCTGTGGCGGCACGGCGGGCCTGTTGCCCCATCCGCACCAGCGCTGTTTTGTCCTGCAGCCAGGGCTGCAGCAAAGGCACCAAAGCACCCTGGATTAAGTCGTTTTGTTTCAGCAGTACAGCGCCCTGCTGTTGCACCAGATAATTGGCGTTTGCGGTCTGGTGGTCGTCAATGGCCGATGGCAGCGGCACAAAGACCGCCGGCAGACCGGCACAGGCCAGCTCAGACACAGTTAAAGCACCGGCGCGGCACACCACCAGATCGGCCCAGTGGTAAGCACCCGCCATATCGTCAATAAAGGCCTCCACCCGGGCCGCTAACCCCAGTTGCTGATAAGCCTGCTGCACCTGCGGCAAATTGGCCTGACCTGTCTGGTGCCAGATCTCCAGCTCACCCAAAGCGGCGAGTTGTGCAAACTGGCCTGGCAACTGCTGGTTAAATACCTGAGCCCCTAAACTGCCACCGACCACCAGCACCCGCAGCGGCTGCCCGACTGCTTTGCCTTGGCCTGTCACAGCTAAAACTTCTTTGCGCACCGGGTTACCCACGACTAAGCCTTGACCTAAACCTGCCAGCGCTTGTGGAAAAGCCACCAGCACCTTGTTGGCCAGGCGGGCCAACAGTTTGTTGGTGGTCCCTGCCACCGCATTTTGCTCATGCACCAGCAGCGGAATACCGGCCAGGTAAGCCGCCAGCCCGCCGGGGCCACTGGCATAACCACCAAACCCCAGCACCAGTTGCGGCTTCAGCTGACGCACTAAAGCCCGGGCCTGTGACAGAGAGCGCCATAACATCAGCGGCGCTTTCAGCAAGGATTTCAGGCCTTTGCCCCGTAAACCGGCCACCGCAATGCTGTGAAATTCATAACCAAAACCCGGCACCAGCTTCGCTTCCATCCGATCGGCTGTTCCCAGCCAGTGCACAATCCAGCCTTCTGCCTGCAGCAGATCCGCCACAGCTTTGGCCGGGAAAATATGCCCGCCTGTGCCCCCAGCCATCACCAAAGCCACCTTAGCCATGTGGAGCCCCGCCGATCGCCTGGCGGCCTTTGAGCCGCACTTCAAAATCAATACGCAGCAATAAAGCTGCCGCCATACACATAATGATCAAACTACTGCCGCCATAACTGATAAAAGGCAGCGTCAGGCCTTTGGTTGGCAACAGGCCGCTGGCCACACCGACATTGACGCAGGTCTGAAACACAATCCAAATCGCCAGCGCATAGGCCAGAAAACCATGAAAGCTCATCCCCTTGTTCAGCGCTTTGTTACCCATCCATAAGGCACGGCAGACCAGCATAAACAGCAGGCTCAGCACCAGCATCACTCCGACCAGTCCGGTTTCTTCGGCGATGACCGCAAAGATAAAATCGGTGTGGGCTTCCGGCAGGTATTCGAGCTTTTGCACACTGTTGCCCAAGCCCTGACCAAACCAGCTGCCGCGGCCAAAGGCCATCAGGGATTGAGTCAGCTGATAACCACTGCCAAAGGGGTCGGCCCAGGGGTCGAGAAAAGCCGTGACCCGGCGCCAGCGGTATTCGCTGTACACAATCAGCACACCAATAGCGGCCAGACCGGTAAAGATCAGCGCAAAAAACTGCCAGAGTTTGGCGCCGGCTAAAAACAGCAACACCACCGAAGTGGCAAACATCACAATGACGGTGCCCAGGTCTGGCTGCATCAACAGCAACACCGCCAGAATAAACAGGATAATCAGCGGCTTCACAAAACCTTTTAAGTTTTCCCGCACTTCTTCATGCCGGCGCACCAGGTAGCTGGACAGGTAGACAAAGAAAAACAGTTTGGCCGGTTCCGCCGCCTGAATATTGATCGGGCCTAAGGCCAGCCAACGGGTGGCCCCATTTACATTGCGACCAAGCAACAACACCGCAATCAACGAAATCACCGCAAACATCAACAACAACAAATTGGTATTGTGCCACCAGGACACAGGCACATTCAGCACCACATAAGCAGCGCCAAAGCCTGCAGCCAGATACACCAGATGGCGCAGGGTAAAATACAGCGGGTTGCCATAGAGGCGTTCAGCCACAGGCACCGAGGCGCTGGTCACCATAATCAGGCCCACACAAAGTACCAACACCAGCAAAGTCAGAAACAGCCGGTCATAGCTGTTGATTTCGTCGCGCCGCCACCAGTTGGCAAGCCACTGGGTGGGTGATGGCATGAACTGCAACACGCGCTGCATCATAACCACACCTTCTGTACCGCCTGTGCAAACTGCTCACCGCGGTCCTCGTAGTTTTTAAACATATCCAGGCTGGCACAGGCTGGGGATAACAACACCAGATCACCTGGCTGCGCCCGAACAGCCGCAGCTTTAACGGCAGCCATTAAGTCTTTTACCTGCTGCGCCTTTGGCACCAGAGCCGCAATAGCGGGGCCATCCTGCCCCAGGGTAATCACCACATCCACCTGGCTGTTCAGCACCTGCGCCAGCTCGCTGAAATCAGCCCCTTTGCCATCACCACCAGCAATCAGCACCAATTTGCCTTTCACTTCAGGCCGCAAACCGGCAATAGCCGCCAGGGTTGCACCCACATTGGTGGCTTTGCTGTCATTGACCCAGCGCACACCTTTATGGTCAGCCACCAGTTGGCAACGGTGTGGCAAGGCATCAAAAGTACGCAGTGCCTGGATAAGGCCTTCGCGGCTGGCGCCAGCCTGCAGCGCCAGTACACAACTGACCAGCGCGTTAAACTGGTTATGGCTGCCGACCAGCGTCATTTCGCGGGTGGGCAGTAAGGGGTCGCCATCCACCACCAGCCAGCTTTCGCCCTGATGCTGCACTAGGCCGTACTCTGTCCCATTCAGGCTGAGCTGTAGCTGTGCGACTGGCGACTGGCACCAGGTCAGCGGATCAGCCTGATTGGCCACTGCCAGCTGAGTGCCCTGATACACACGCTGCTTAGACGCCGCATAAGCCGCCATGGTGCCGTAGCGGTCCATATGATCTTCAGTCACGTTTAGAATGCAGGCGGCTTTGCTGCGCAGCGAATAGGTGGTGTCGAGCTGGAAGCTGGACAGCTCCAGTACAAAGACCTCGGCGTCTGAGTTCAGCGCATCCAGAATAGGCAAACCAATATTGCCGGCTGCCAGCGCATGCACACCTGAGCACTGCAGCATAAATTCGGTCAGTTTGGTGACTGTGGATTTACCATTGGCGCCGGTAATGGCCAGCACGGGTTTGGTATTAGCAAGTGCAAACAGCTCGACATCGCCAATCAGCTGTACGCCTTGTGCCAGCGCAAAACGAATGGCCGGGTGTTTTGGGTCCAGGCCTGGGCTCACCACCAGCACATCCATCTGTGCCAGCCGGTTCGCATCCAGCTCCCCCAAATAAATGCCGTCAACCTTATCGGCGGGCACCTGCTCCAGACCAGCGACTTTTAAACGGGTGTCCATCAGCACAGGTTTAACGCCTTGTTTCAGTAAATAGCGCACTGTGGCCAGACCTGACAGGCCCAGTCCAATCACCGCAACACGTTTTGACTGAAACAATTTCGTGCTCATGCTTTATCTCAGTTTCAGGGTCGCCAGACCCACCAGCACAAAAATCACCGACAATATCCAGAAACGCACAATCACGCGCGGTTCCGGCCAGCCTTTGAGTTCGTAGTGGTGGTGAATAGGCGCCATACGGAAAATACGCTGGCCACGCAGCTTGTACGAGCCCACCTGCAGGATCACCGACAGAGTCTCCATCACAAAAATGCCGCCCATAATGAACAGCACAATTTCCTGCCGGACCAGAATGGCGATCACGCCCAGCACAGCACCTAAAGCCAAGGAACCCACGTCACCCATAAAAACCTGAGCCGGGTAAGTGTTAAACCAAAGGAAACCTAAACCTGCACCTATCAGTGCAGCACAGACCACCACCAGTTCACTGGCTTGTGGCAGGTAAGGAATATTCAGGTAAGCGGCGAAATTCACGTTACCGCTGGCATAAGCAATAATGGCAAAAGCGGCGGACACCATAATGGTCGGCACTATGGCCAGGCCATCCAGGCCATCGGTCAGGTTCACCGCATTACTGGTACCGACAATGACGAAGTAACATAAGGCGATGTACAGGAACCCCAGTTGTGGCAGCACATCTTTTAAGAAAGGCACCACCAGGCTGGTTTCAGCCGGGCGCTCAGAGGTGGCATACAGAAAAAACGCCACCACCAGCGCAAACAGCGACTGCCAGAAGTATTTCCACTTGGCGATCAGGCCTTTCGGGTCTTTGCGCACCACTTTGCGGTAATCGTCAATAAAACCAATCCAGCCGTAGCTGACCAGCACAAAAATCACCACCCAGACGTATTTGTTTTCCAGGTTGGCCCACAGCAGCACAGAGGCCAGCACTGAGCCTAAAATCAGCAGACCACCCATAGTTGGTGTGCCTTTTTTCGAGAAGTGGCTTTGTGGGCCATCATCTCGCACCGTTTGGCCTATTTGTAGTTTCTGTAAGCGGGCAATCAGCTTAGGCCCCAGATAGAGGCTCAGCATTAATGCAGTCAGAATGCCTAAGATAAACCTGAAGGTCAGGTAACTGAATACGTTAAAGGCGTTGATATACTGAGTAAGAAATTCAGCTAACCAGACTAACATGGGCGACTCTCCTGCTGACTACGTTCTAGCAAGTCCTGTACGACTAACTCCATTTTGGCGCTGCGTGATCCTTTCACCAGCACAGTGGCTTGCGGTTGCTGGTCAAGCAGCGGACCGAGTTTCTGGATCAGTTGCTGGCGGGAGCTGAAGTGCGCCCCCTGGCCATTAAATAAATCACTGGCGCTTTGTGATAACACACCCAGGGTGAATAACAGGTGAATTCCTTTTTGTTTGGCGTATAAACCCACTTCTTCGTGGTAACGCCGCGCATCCGCACCCAACTCGCCCATATCGCCAAACACCAGCACCTGATAACCCGGATAAGTGCTCAGCAAATCAATAGCGGCTTTGACCGATTCCGAGTTGGCGTTGTAAGTGTCATCAATCAATCGCAACGCTGGCGTGGCCTGGATCACATTAATGCGGCCTTTCACCGGCTTCATTGACGCCAAACCCAGCTGCACATCGGTCAGGCTGGCCCCCAGCTGCAATACGGCAGCGGCTGCCGCCAGCGCATTGGCCACATTGTGTTTGCCTGGCAGGGCCAGTTGGATCAGAATGCGGCCCTGTGGGCAGACCAGGTCAAAACCGGCACAGCCCTGTTCATTCAGCACTATGTGTTCAGCGTAAAAATCTGCTTTCTGCGTGGCGCTGAAGGTCAGTACCTTTTTATCGCCCAGCCGTTTCAGCCAATACTCAGCAAATTCGCTGTCCAGCGGCACCACGGCAGTACCGCCCGCAGGCAAAGCGCCATAAATTTCACCTTTGGCGCGGGCCACACCAAACAAATCCCCAAAGCCTTCCAGATGGGCAGCCCCCACATTGGTGATCACGGATACTGAGGGCTGAGATAAACCGGCGGTGTAGGCAATTTCGCCTAAATGGTTGGCCCCCAGTTCCATCACTGCATGGGTATGTTGGGCGGTCAAACGCAACAGGGTCAGAGGGGCACCAATATCGTTATTAAAATTGCCGGCCGTCGCCAGCACATGGCCGATGCTGCCCAGAATAGCCGCCATCATTTCTTTCACAGTGGTTTTACCGACACTGCCGGTCACAGCCACAGTTTTCGGGTTCACCCTCTGCCGTACAGCGGCCCCCAGAGCACCTAACGCCAGCCGGCAGTCTTTCACCAGAATTTGTGGCACGGCCAGATCCTGCAGCTGTTCAACCACCAAAGCAGCTGCCCCTTTGCTGACCACATCGGCGGCAAACTGATGGGCATCAAAATTTGGACCTTTCAGTGCAATAAACAAGTCACCCGGCGCAATAGCCCGGCTGTCCGTGCTGACGCTTTCAATAGCCACATCAGCGCCATGCAACTGGCCCTGAACTGCAGAGGCAATCTCTGTTGTAGTTAAGCGGATCATAATGGCGGCTCCGTAACCAGTTGCTGTACAAATGCGCGTTCGTCGTAAGGGATCACAGATGTCCCGATGATCTGATAATCTTCATGGCCTTTGCCGGCGATCAACACCAGGTCTCCGGCTTGTGTCAGACTGAATGCCTGACGGATCGCAGTTTTGCGGTCAGGAATAATCTGGTAATTCTGTTTGCGGCAACCCGCAGCAATATCGGCACAAATGGCATTCACATCTTCGGTGCGCGGGTTGTCAGCCGTAATCACCAGCTGGTCAGCCAGGCGCTCAGCAATGGCGCCCATCAAGGGTCTTTTGCCTTTATCGCGGTCACCGCCGCAGCCAAAAACCAGCCATAACTGCCCCTGTGTGTGGTTGCGGCACGCCAGCAGGCTTTGTTCCAGCGCGTCTGGCGTATGGGCATAATCGACCACCGCCATCACCTGACGTGACGCCTGATAAAACTGTTCAATACGCCCTGGCACGCTGCAAAGCTGAGTTAACGCCTGGACCACAGTCTGCAGCGCATGACCCAGCTGCAGCATCGCCGCCGCTGCTGCCAGCGCGTTCTGGACATTAAATTCGCCCAGCACCTGCAATTGCACCAGCTGCGCAGAGGTGACCCCCTGTAAACGGCTGTGCAGTACAAACTGATAACCACGAGGGGTAACAGTCAGCTCGTGATAAGCCAGATAAGCTGCATAAGACTGGCAGTCCTGCAAGCGGCCATAAGCGATGACCGGCAATGCGGTGCGGGCGGCCAGCTGACGACCGAAGTCATCAGAAACATTGATCACCGCTTTTTGCGCCAGTTCATTGGTAAATAACAAAGCTTTCGCCTCACCGTACGCCTGCATGGTGCCGTGGTAATCCAGATGATCCCGCGTCAGGTTGGTAAACACAGCCACGGCAAACTGCAGGCCAGCCACCCGTTTTTGATCCAGTGCGTGCGACGACACTTCCAGCGCCATCAGTTGACGGTCTGCCCCGGCACTTTGTGCCAGAATACGGTGTAAATCGGCTAAATGCGGTGTGGTGTTATTCAGAGGAGTCAGCTGCTGGTAATGACCATGGCCCAAAGTGCCAATCACCCCGGCGGCAATACCCAGCAGTTGCGCCAACTGATTGACAAAAATAGCAGTGCTGGACTTACCATTGGTGCCGGTCACGCCGACCAGCTGCAGCTCTGGGTGCGGGTAAAAAGCTTCAATCACTGTTGTCAGCTGAGTCATCAGCTCAGGCCAGACCAGAATGCGCGCATCCGCCACACTCACTGGCTGATTGGTCAGCACCAGCGCTGCGCCTTGCGCCAGCGCCTGCGTTATAAAGTCATTTCCATGGCGACTGGTGCCAGGCAGTGCCAGGAAGACATCGCCAGGTTGCACCTCTTTGCTGCTGACACGCAGTTCGCCCAACACCTGCTGCGCCAGAGCATCCGGAACCTGTACGGCAAAAGGAGTTAACCAGGAAGCAGCGGTATTAACCTGCATGGTGACCTCCGCTGACCTTGCTGATCCGGCTGTCATTGGCGTCTGGGGCAATATTCAGTAACTGCATGGTGGCGCCCATCACGGCACCAAAGACAGGCGCAGCCACTTCGCCGCCATAATAATAATCGCCGCTGGGCTCGTTAATAATGACCACACAAGCCAGACGGGGGTTGGAAATAGGCGCAATGCCGGCGAATGAACCTATGTAATCGTCGCTGTAGCCGCGAATACCGGCTTTTTTCGCCGTACCGGTTTTACCACCTACCCGGTAACCCGGCACCACGGCCCGTTTACCACCACCACCAGGGCCAACCACAGCCTCCAGCATAGCGGCCATATTCTCGGCGTTCTGCTCGGACAAGACCCGTTCACCGGGTGGAATTTTATCCTGTTTGATAATGGTTAAAGGCCGCAGTATGCCGCCATTGGCAATGGTGGCATACATGCGGGCCAGCTGCACCGCGTTGACGGTAAAACTGTACCCAAAAGACACTGTGGCCAACGCATGTTCGCCCCAACGTTTTTGTTCACGCAGCACTCCAGGGGTTTCACCGGTCAGGTTCAGGCCTGTTTCCTGGCCTATACCCATTTTGTAGTACATACCAAGAAACTTATCGACCGGCAAATCCAGTGCCAGACGGCTGACGCCAATATTGCTGGATTTGCGCATAATGCCGGTTAAATCCAGGTCGCCATAGCCATTAATGTCCCGTACCAGACGGCCACCAATTCGCACCGGGCCATAACCTGTGGAAATGACGGTATCCATAGTGGCAGTGCCATTTTCCAATGCCGCTAATACCGGCAGCGGTTTGATGGTGGAACCAGGTTCAAAGGTATCGGTAATGGCGCGGTTGCGGTAACGGCCTGCATCCGAGTTTTTACGGTTATTCGGGTTGTAAGACGGCGCGTTGGCCATCGCCAGTACTTCACCTGTATGCACGTCGACCACCACGACAGAACCAGAGGTGGCGCCAAACTGCAGCACAGCTTTTTTCAGCTCACGGTAAGCCACCGCCTGAATACGCTGATCGATACTCAGCTGCAGGTTTTTTGAGGCTTCGCCGTCGGTTTGTTTCAGCACTTCAATTTCACGGCCTTTGGCATCTTTACGCACCGTTTTGGTGGCCGGTTTGCCGGTCAACAATTCGTTAAACTGCCGCTCCAGGCCTTCCATGCCCTGCTCATCGACGTTGGTAAACCCCAACAGATGCGCAGTGACCTCACCGGCCGGATAATAGCGGCGCGATTCCTGTTTAAAGGCAATACCTGGAATTTTCAGTTGCCGGATATAATCCACAGTGGCTGGGCTGGCCTGACGCTGCAAATACACAAAACGTTTGTTGTCGTCTGAGCCAATTTTGTCACTGAGTTGCTGGGGAGTGATGCGCAGCATCTCGGCCAGCGCATGCCAGTGGCGTTGGTCAATTTTATTTTTATTGCGCAGCACCAGTTGCGGATCGGCCCAAATGGACTGCGAAGGCACGCTGACTGCCAGTTCTTCACCATGGCGGTCCAGGATCATGCCACGCATCGCCGCATCGGCTTTCACCCTTAAAGTGCGGGCGTCGCCTTGTTCCAGCAGCATTTCAGGTTCAATCACCTGCAGGTAAGCGGAGCGGATCACCAAGGCGCTGAATACCCCCAGTAATGCCACTATTACAAAAGCAAAACGCCAACTGATCACAGCTGGCTGTTGGTTCTTCTTCGCCTGGCGTTTTGGCACTGCGGCTTTGGCGGGCTTTTTGATCATTGCTGCACCACCACTTCCTGCGCCCCGTAGGGTCGTACCATATTCAGCTGATTTGCAGCTATATCCTCCACCCGGCTGTGTTCAGCCAGAGCGCGCTGTTCGACCAACAGATTGCGCCATTCCATTTCCAGGCTGTCCCGTTGCTGTAACAGCTTGTCTTCGGTCATGGTCAGCTGGCGGTTCATATGGGTGAATTCCACCACGGCCAGAGCAGACCCCAAACATGCCAGGATCAGCGTAATCACCAGCTTGTGACGCCAGATATCGACCAGGATCAGACGGTTCAGTTTAATGGCGCTCATGCGGTACGCTCCGCTATCCGCAGCACGGCACTGCGGGCACGGACGTTCTGCGCCAGTTCCTGCTCAGACGGCATAATGGCTTTACCAATCAGTTTCAGCGGCGTATGGCGTTTCAGCTGCTCTTCGGTTAATGGCAGCCCTTTGGGGATGGCCGGGCCTTTGCTGTACAGACGCATAAACTGTTTCACCAGCCGGTCTTCCAGCGAGTGAAAACTGATCACCGTCAGGCGGCCACCTGGTTTCAATACTGTCAGCGCGGCTTCCAATGCAGTTTTCACCTGCTCCAGCTCACTGTTGATATAAATGCGGATGCCCTGAAAACTGCGGGTGGCCGGATGTTTTTTCTCTTTGGCACTTTTCGGCACCACAGCGCTAATCAGGCTGGCCAGCTGAGCAGTGCGGGTAAAAGGGGTTTCGTCACGTTTTTCGACTATGGCATTGGCAATACGCCAGGCGAATTTTTCTTCACCGTATTCGCGCAATACAAAGCTGATTTCTTCCACATCGGCTTTGGCCAGCCAGTCGGCGGCAGACAAACCACTGGTCGGGTCCATCCGCATATCCAGCGGGCCATCCCGCATAAAACTGAAACCACGCTCGGCATCGTCCAGCTGCGGCGATGACACGCCTAAATCCAATAAAATGCCATCGACCTGCCCAGTGATTTGCTGCTGTTCCGCAATAGCGGCCAGCTCAGCAAAAGCGCTGTGCGTAATATGAAAACGCGGGTCAGTGGCAAAGGCTTTGGCGGCTTCAATGGCCGTCGGGTCACGGTCAATGGCAAAAAGCCGGCCCTTGTCAGACAGTTTGGATAAGATCACCTTGCTGTGGCCACCGCGGCCAAAGGTGCCGTCCAGGTAAATCCCGTCTGGTTTGATGGCTAATCCGTCTATGGTCTCGGCCAATAACACGGAAATGTGGGCGCTTTGATCCATCAGAGTACAAAGTCCTGCAGCCGTTCTGAGATTTCGGCGTCGGCTGGCAACTCGCGTTCAAGGGCCATGTCGTCAGCCACCCGGCGATTCCAGATCTCTTCGTCCCAAATCTCAAATTTGTTCAATTGACCGACAAGTCGGATGTTTTTGCTTAAATTGGCGTGACTTCTCAGCGGTGCCGGCAATAAAATGCGGCCGCTTTTATCCATGTCACAGTCGGACGCATGACCGATCAGTAAACGTTTGAAACGCAATTCCTGGGCATTTTGGTTAGACAGCCGTTGCAGTTGCTCTGCCACCTCTTCCCATTCCGGTAGCGGATACAACAAAAGACAGGGATCTTTAATATGGATGGTGCAGACCATGGCACCATTAGCATCGGCAAAAAGGCTGTCACGGTAGCGCGTTGGCAGCGCTAACCGTCCCTTCTCATCCAATGTTAATGAAAACGAGCCACGAAACATTTTTCATCCCACTTGTTGTTGTCAGATCCGTGAATTTGATCCACAAATACCCACAATTCTCCACTAGCAGACAGTTTAGGGCTGTGAATCAAAGCTTGTCAAGGCAAAAACCATGTGAAGCGATCGGCGCGGATCCAGTAAAAATGCGGCTTAGCGCGAAGATCCTGATTTGTGTGGGGAAAAGTGGAAGAAAAAAACGTAAAAAAACACCCAAATCTGACAGGATAAAACGCGTAACCATCAATTTCAGACCAATTCCATCCTGCCTGCGACCGGCGTGCCGGCCTTTTTGCTACACCACTAAAAGAATGAAAATTTAAGTGACTGATTTTATTTATGAATGTTAGATGAACCCCATAAATCTCAGCGCCAGCTGAGACAAAAACTCTCTGCCAGACTGAACCGCAGCAATCAGATAAAAAGCAGAAAAATTAGCAGAAAGCTTACAGAAAAAACGTAAGCAACCACTAACATTTGTTATTTTTAAAGATTATTGAAGTAAGCAAGCACTTACATGAAGAAAGTTAACGTTGCCCTGAAGCAGGCCGCTGCAGACTGAAGACTTCAGCAGCCACCCGGCTGTAGTCTGCGCCCCCCAAACGACTGATCAGATCCAGCTTTTGCGGATCGGGCCGCCCCTGCGCATTCAGCACCAGCGGGTTCAGATAAAGCGACTGCACTTCCAGCAAAATCAGCTCGCAGGACGGCTGAGCCGCCGGATAAGGTTGCAGCTGCGCCAGAGAGCACTCAAAGGCCGCTGGCGCCAGTTCCAGCCGGGGTACCGCGACTTTGGCCGACGCCACTGTCGTCAATCCGGTCAATGCCAATTCGCTTTCATCCGCAGGTAAGGCTGCTGCTGTTTGATTCATGGCATCAATTAAGGCGTAGGGCACCAGATTAATCACACACTCACCTGTCGCTTCAATATTCAGGCTGGTGTCTTTTCTGCCTCCGCCCGGTTTATGCTGAGTGGCGATCATCAGCGTTGGTGGCTGGTCGGTCACCATCTGGAAAAAACTAAAGGGTGCCAGGTTCAATACACCGGCTTTGGAATAACTGCTGACCCAGGCGATAGGCCTTGGGATCACCAGACTGGTCAGCAAGCGGTAGCAATCCAGCGCTTCGAGACTTTTCACATCAATCAGCATCAGGCCACTCCTGCGATCAGCAAACCTGACAGGGCAGAGAGCGCAATCACCCGCATCACCTCTTGTTTAAAGCGGAACAGCAATAACGCTGAGATCAACGCTATCGCCAAAGCCCACAGGTCCACCCCCTGCACTAAGCCAGCTGAATCCCCTTGCGGCCACAAGGTGTGCCAGGCAAAAAACAGTGCCAGATTGACAATCACCCCCACCACTGCGGCACTGACGGCAGTCAGTGGGCCTGTCAGTTGCCATTGCCCGACCGACGACTCCACCAGCGGACCTCCTGCCAGAATAAAAATAAAGGACGGCAAAAAAGTAAACCAGGTGACCAGCACAGCCGCTGTGACTCCTGCGAGCAGCATCTGCTCAGGCCCAAAGCTGGCCTGCAGATAAGCGCCGACAAAGGCCACAAAGACCACTACCATAATCAGCGGGCCCGGTGTGGTTTCTCCCAACGCCAGACCATCCATCATCTGGCCCGGCGTCAGCCAGCCAAATTTATCCACAGCGCCCTGATAGACATAAGGCAGCACTGCATAAGCCCCACCAAAGGTCAGCAAAGCCGCTTTGGTAAAAAACCAGCTCATTTGCGTCAGTTGATGCTGCCAGCCCAGGCTTAGTGTCAGCGCCCCCATAGGCAATGCCCAAAGCAGCACACCACAGCAAAACACCAGACTAAAACGGCTCCAGCGAAACAAGGCATGAGCAGGGGTTGGCGTGTTGTCGTCAATCAAAGCCGGGCCATAACTTTTCTGCGCGCTTGTGTGTGCACTGCCGGAAAAAGCCGCTGGGACCAGTTTACTGCCAATAAAACCAATAATGGCCGCAGACAATACAATCAGCGGAAAGGGCAACTTTAACGCAAAAATAGCGACAAAAGCCGCCGTAGCTATAGCCCAAAGCAGCGGATGCTTCATCACCCGCCCGCCGATCCGCCAGGCCGCATGCAGCACTATGGCCGCTATCGCAGGTTTAATGCCATAAAAAATACCGGCCACCCAGGGATGTTCGCCATAGACCAGATAAGCCCAGGACAGCAGCACCAGCAATACTAACGAAGGCAGAATAAATAACAGCCCGGCGACAATACCGCCCAGGGTACGGTGCATCAGCCAGCCTAAATAAGTGGCGAGCTGCTGCGCCTCAGGCCCGGGCAGCAGCATGCAATAATTCAGCGCATGCAAAAACCGGCCTTCGCTGATCCAGCGCCTTTTTTCCACCAGCTCCTGATGCATAATGGCAATTTGCCCGGCCGGCCCACCAAAGCTGATACAGCCCAGCTTTAACCAGAACCTGAAGGCTTGCCAAAAGGGGATGGCTGTTGTGAGCTGTTTCATTTTTTTCCTGCCTAAAAACGTTGCAAGCTCCAGCCTACCAAACCGGGCATGCCACAACCAGCCAAAGTGATTGAATTAACGTCACTTCTGCTACAGCTGTGGGTTAGAAATCCGGCTGGACGTGAAAAAAAATGCTGATTATTATTTCTCTATGCCAAAGGAGTGAACCTTGAGTCACTCCCTCTTTCTTCGTTGCCCCACCCGATGCAACCGAAGTCAGCTATCTGGCCTGAACAATAACAATAAATCTGGCCGCCTGATCCCAGTGCTTTGCTCAGGGATAAAGGCATAAGCCCTATCAGAGGGAAACACTATGACATCCATCATCAAACTGGGCGCAATGCTCGTTATTTCCATTGTTCTCACAGGTTGCGCCGCCGAAGCAAAGTTGGGTAAAGCCGATGTGTCAGGATTTAATGCAGCCAATGCCACTGTGCAGGTGGAGTACAGCATCCCCTCAGATGCAGAACTCACAGCCGAAGAAATGACTGAACAACAACAGCTGCGCCTGACGGAAATTCAGGATTTATTAAAACTGCATGGCTTCAAACCAGTCTCTGAAGGCAACAGCAACTTCAAAATCAAAATCAGCGAGGGCCCTGTCGAAGAAATTACCGGCGAATGGGCTGGTGCTTTGGGCGCCAATGCGGTGATCTTCACATTAGGGGTCGTACCGGCCATTTTCAGCTATCGAACACGGATCCACTATGAATTGTGGGCAGGACCGGAACAGCTGCATAAGATTGACACGCCAGCAGAATGGGATGAAGCCATAGGTTTAATTTCCGTTTCATCCACTCTCAGTGGTGCCGATGCCGCCCGCTCCAAAGCCCGCACAGAAGCCCATGACAGCGTACTGCGGTTGTGGATTGAGCAAGGTTCTTTTGAATGAAATCGGTGCAGCGCACAATACGGCCACTGCTCATCTGCCTGGCACTGCTGATAACCCCCTGGCTAAGCAACGCAGGTCGCTATCAGCCTGACAACCAATGGTTGCAGGATATCAGGACAGCAACTCCCTTTCTGCCCTACCGGCTGGGTGTGGTTGAGTTTAAAGATGGCCACAGCGACGAGTGGCTGGAGTATATGGGCGATTTGCGGGCTGTATTAAAAGCCAGTAACTTCTTTCAGTCATCACAGGCACCGCGGCTGAAGCTTCAGATAGAACGTGGTTATCAGGCTGGTGATGTGGACGAAGATGGCTGTAAAACTACGGCGGGTCGCCTGGCTCTAACCTACAGGTTTTTTGACGCTGGCAAGGAGATCAGCCGCTTTTCCATCACCACTCAGGCGCCCGTTGATGGCGATAGTAATGATTTTGATGCCGCCATGGCCGGGAATCTGAAATACCTGCTGTTGGAACTGCGAAAAAAACAGGGGGATGCAGCATTTGATACAAAGGCGGCCAGTCTGGCCAACGCCGTAGCACAACAACTGAGCGGAGGTTCCAGCTTTGGCTGCACAGTCGGTGTTGCCCTGGCCAATGGTTTTGTGGCGACAGTTGAAGGCACCATGGATGTTGTCGCAGGTATGGGCGAGGTGGCCGGAGCCGCGTTGGAAGTTGCTGCCAGTCCCGAATTCCAGAATACCTTAAACGCTGAAATGGCGCACTATCAGGCACAACAAGCGCAACAAACCGCCTATCTGAATGACTTGCAGGCACAAGCCAATGCTCAGGCTGAAGCACAGCACCGCCAGCAGCAGGCAGAACAACAAGCTGAGCAACAGGCACAGGCGGCCCAAAAGCAGGCCGGTCGCGAGGCGCTGGCCAAACAATTGGCAGATGGTATTGCCTACCGCAACCTGCAGATGTCCAAAACCACAGACCCTGCCACCTTGCAGCAGCTCAAACGCGATAACGATGCCGCCATGCAGGCAGCACAGCAAATAGGCATGTACAGTCAGGTGGATAGCATGGCAACCCAAGGCACTCAGGCTGGTTATGACGAGGCCCGGGCTCAACGAACTGCCGATGAGCAGGCCGAAAAACAACAGCTGGCTGCCGAACGGCTTGAGCGGGAGCAGCAACAACGTGAGCAAGAGGCCGCACAACGGGCAGAGCAACAACGGCTGGCCGCAGAAAAAGCAGCGCAAGAGCGGGCTGAACGCCAAAGGCAATTGCAACAAGAAGCCGAAGAGCGGCGTCTGGCCGCTGAACGTGCTGAACAGCAGAAAAAACAGGCATGGAGTAACTGGCTGGCGGTATATAAACGCAGCATCCGTCTTGGCGCCAAACAATGTGATGGCAAAGACAAACCCTACCGCCTGATCGGTGACCGGCCTTCCAACCCATTGCCAAAAGAAATTAACTATTACTCGTCTTGCATCTCAGTGCACTACGAAGCCCGCTGCCCGGGCACACCGCGAGGATCAGGCCTGCGCAGTACGCAATATAACTTCACGGGTATGGGTTTAGGTTGTTTGTCAGCAGAATCATTAATGCCGCAGCGTCTGGCTTGTAAGGACGATGCCGTGATAGTTGAGACGCTGGATGTGACAGGCTGCGGCGGATAAATAAATATAAGGCAGACCCGGTCACTGCATCTGCGCAGTGGCTGTGGTCTGGCTCAACAAAGTGAAAAAGTGTGAGTCGGCCCGATAAGCCGGGTTCTGTCGTGGACAATCATTCCTCTAGGACGTACGTCACCATACGCCTCCAGCAACCTACCCGCCCCCAACGCGGGCCACGCCAAAGGGGGCCTATTTGGTCTTGCTCCGGGTGGAGTTTACCGTGCCACGAACTGTTACCAGTCGCGCGGTGCGCTCTTACCGCACCCTTTCACCCTTACCTGATCCCGCAAGCGGGCCATCGGCGGTTTGCTCTCTGTTGCACTGGTCGTAGGCTCGCGCCTCCCAGGCGTTACCTGGCACCCTGCCCTATGGAGCCCGGACTTTCCTCCCCCTGCTTACGCAGGCAGCGATTGTCTGGGCCAACTCACGGCGCGCATTATACCCTTCTTCCCCGAAGCTGCAAGGTGGTTGACCACACAGCAGCAACACCTGATAAAACCGGGCGGAGTAAACTACCGCCCCTACATCCCGGTCCAGCTGAGCCCCAGTTTATACAAGGCGTTTTTCTTTTCGCCGTGAATTTCTGCTGTTAAAGCTGCGGCTTTTTTCAGGGGTAATTCACTCATTAAGAGTTTCAGAGTTTGCTGGGCCGCAGGGTTAATGTCTTCTTCAGCGGCCAGAGTCGGCGCTATCATCAGCACCATTTCGCCCTGACAACGGGCTGGGTCTTCATCTAACCAGGCTGTAATTTCTGCTGCTGTACCATAAACAAAGTTTTCAAAAGTCTTCGTCAGCTCTTTGGCCAAAACCAGTTCACGTTCAACACCAAACACCTTCACTACATCTTCTAAACAATCTTTAATACGACGCGCTGTTTCATAACAAATTAAAGTACCCACGCCTTGTGGAATAGCGCTTAGCACATTCTGACGTTGCTGACTTTTGGCGGGTAAAAAGCCGATAAAATGGAATTTGTCTGTAGGTAAACCTGCACAGCACAAAGCGCTGATTAAAGCGCAGGGGCCAGGAATTGGCACCACACGCACCCCAGCGTCACGGCATAAACGCACCAGGCTATAGCCTGGGTCGCTAATCAGCGGCGTACCCGCATCGGAAATCAAGGCAACATCTTCACCGGCCTGCAATTTTTGCAATAACGTGGCTGCCCGTTGTTTTTCATTGTGGTCATGCAGCGCCAGCATGCGTGCTGATATGCCCAAATGGCTCAGCAATTTTCCGCTGTGTCTGGTGTCTTCTGCCGCCACCCAGGCTACTTTGCTTAAGGTCTGAATAGCCCGCTGGCTGATGTCATCCAGGTTGCCGATCGGCGTGGCAACTATATAGAGGTGTCCGATTTGTTGGGTCATAATTTGTGAATTCATTGAGCTTGGGCCCGGCTCTTTGTAAGATACCCGCATTCAAAGCCTCATTGTACCTGTGCATTGTGAAAAGCAGCAAACTCAAGCCCTTATTTCTGTTGACCGCCAGCCTGGCCCTGACCGCCTGCAGTTCCACTCCGGCGCCTTCGCCTGTGAAAGCAGTTCAGCCCGAGCTGAAAGCCAAAGTAGAAGTACAACCCGAACCGGACGTTGAAGTGGCGCCACTGACACAATCGCTGTCGGCCAGTGAGTTCCTGCAACAGGCCGAACAAAGTCAGGGCACAGAACAGCAGCAGGAGCTATTGCAGGCCGCCCGGGCTAACCTGCAACAAGGCCAGGTCGATCAGGCGCTGGCTATCCATCAGGTGCTGCAACAACAGGCAGACAGCAGCATTATGCAGCAGAACCTGCTGCCCTGGTTTGAAGCCCTGCTGGCCAGAGGCCAGCATCAGGACATTCAGCAATTTATCCAGCAGTTTCCATTGAACCAGTTCCATCTGGCCGATCAGCAGCTGTATCTGCAGAAGCAGGCACAGTACTGGACAGAGCGGCAGGAACCGAAAAAAGCCGTTGCCGCTTACCTGCAGTTGTTGCAGTTAGTGCCCACAGACCAAAGCAGCCAACTGGCTTTATGGCAACAACTTGGCCTGTTGACACCTCAGCAGCTGCAGCAACTGGCTCAGAGCAATGATAAAGCAGCGCAGGGCTGGGCCTCTTTGCTGCAAATCCATCAGCGGTTGCTCGGCGATCTGCCAGCCTTACAGGCTGAATTGCAAAACTGGCAAAGCAGCTTCAGCACCCTGCCCGCTCTGGCGCAATTGCCGGCCGAAATTCAGCAGCTGAGCCTGGTACAGGGTTACAACCCTCAGACCATTGCCGTGTTATTGCCTTTTAACAGCAATTTTCGCCAGCATGCCGAGGCCATTCAGCAGGGGTTGCTGGCTGCATCAGTCAACCACCCGGCACGACTGCTGTTTCTGGACAGCACCCTGAGCCCGGCTGAGCTGAAGCTACAGATGCAGCAGCAACAGGTTGAATTTGTTATTGGCCCTTTACTGAAAGAACAGGTTGACAGCCTGGCCAATGACCCGGACTGGACCTGGCCTACTTTGTTTTTGAACAGCCGCACTGAACAGATAGCCCCTGCTGAGCAGAAATACTACTTCGCTTTAAGCGTTGAAGATGAAGCGCACCAGATGGCGCAATGGTTCCAGCACAAAGGCTACAAACAGCCGGTGCTGATGGCAAGCCGCAACCCGCTGAGCCAGCGGATGGTCAACCAGTTCAGCCGCGACTGGCAGCAAATCACAGGCAAAGCCCCTGAGACCTATTGGGTGACGGATATGGCCTCGATGGAAAGCACCATCAAACAACTGCTGGAAACCGCAGCCAGCGAACAGCGCATTCAAGAAATTGAGCGTTTAAGCGGCCAGGATGTGCGCGCTGAAACCCACAGCCGTCAGGACATAGACGCCATTTATCTGTTGGCCGACCCGGCTCAGACCCGAATGTTGAAGCCCTTTATTGATGTGTCTGTGGCGCCAGCCGCTATCAGCCTGCCCATTTATGCCAGCTCGCGCAGTCATCAGAAATCGGCGGAGCTGACAGACAGGCGCGACCTGCTGAATTTAACTTTTACCGAAATGCCCTGGATGCTAAGCCAACAGCAACAGCAGGCGCTGCGTGAGCAATACAACACGTTGTTTCCGCAACAGGACGAAACCCTGCAACGGTTGTTTGCCATGGGTTTTGATGCCTTCCAGCTGGTCTTTAAACTCAAACAACAGCAGCAGTTTCCGGCCTTGCCACACAGGGGCCTGACCGGCGACTTACGTCTGGCAGCCGATGGCCAGATTCAGCGCCAGTTAACGCTGGGCAAATACAGTAAGACCAGTTTACAAAGCCTGGATCAGCCTTAAATGAACCAGCAACGCGGCCAGCTTTACGAAGAACAGGCTCTGCGTTATCTGGAACAACAGGGGTTGTCCTTGCTGGAGCGGAACTACCGCACCAGCCTTGGGGAACTGGATTTAGTGATGCAGGAAGGCAGCTGTACTGTGTTTGTCGAAGTGAAATTCCGCCAGTCGCGTGCCTTTGGAGGTGGCGTGGCAGCTGTCACCCACGCCAAACAGCAAAAGCTGCGCCGCGCGGCGGCCCTGTATTTACAGCAGCATGGCCAGTGCCATTGCCGCTTTGACGTGATCGCCATTGGCGCGGACCCGGCGGATATCCGCTGGGTAAAAAACGCCTTTTAGGACCAGGAACCCATGCAGGACCATATTAAGCAGTTATTTACCGAAAATATTCAGACCATGATCGCCACAGGCGAAGCATTGGCCGCCCCGATAGAAAATGCGGCAGTGTCGATAGTGAACTGCCTGATCAATGGTGGCAAAGTAGTCTGTTGCGGTGAAGGTGCTTCGGCGGCGCTCGCCAGTCATTTTTCACAACTACTGCTGGATCAGTTTGAAGCTGAGCGTCCTTGTTTACCGGCTTTTGCATTGGTCAGCCAAAGCAGTGCGCTGCAGCCGGATAATCAGGCTAAACCTGAACACCTGGCTCGTCAGGTGCGGGCTATAGGCCAGGCCGGTGATGTGCTGGTCGTTATTTCAATGACTGGCGAAGAGCACAGCCTGATCAAAGCGGTGGAAGCAGCCCTGACCCAGGATATGGCTGTGGTGGCATTGACAGTCGACAGCAGCGGCGAGTTGTCCGGTTTATTGGGGCCACAGGATACTGAACTGCGGGTACCGGCACACAGGCCAGCCCGGGTGTTTGAATGTTACAGCTTTTTATTGCATGCGATCTGCGAGCTGATCGACATGACCTTATTCCCACAACAAGAGGATTACTGATGATGTTCCGTATCACAGCTTTAGTGTTAGTTGCCTGGTTAGTACAGGGGTGTGCAGCGGCGGTGTTGGCCGGTGGCGCCACTGCCGTCACCTCAGCAGGCGACCCTCGCACCCTGGGCAGCCAAATCGACGATAAAACCATAGTACTGCGGGCATCCAAAGCACTGGATCAAGACCCTGTCACTAAAAAAACCGGCAATATCAATATCACCAGTTATAACGGTATTGTGCTGCTCACTGGCCAGGTGCCGAATAATGGCGTACGTGAACAAGCGGCAGAGCTGGTGCGGGTCGATGGGGTGCGCGACGTGCATAACCAAATCCGGGTGGGCAGTGAAGTGACCTTTGGTACCGCCAGTCAGGATGCTTGGATCACCACCCGCGTCAAAACCAAATTTCTGGCTGACGAAGCGGTGAATGCGATGAATATTAAAATTGTCACCGAAAACGGTGAAGTCTTTCTGATGGGTCTGGTCAGCGAAGAGGAAGCCAATAAAGCCGTTAACCTGGCCCGAAATGTGGACGGTGTAGCCCGCGTCATTAAAGCCTTTGAATACAAACAATAAAGCAATGGGGTCAGACTCTGACCCCAGTTTATTCAGCATTGCTGCAAGGCTTTAAGCACCTTGGAATGAAATTCGCGATGGCGCATCACCGCCAGTACCACCACTGAAGTGGCCATAAAAGCTATGGGGTCGATAAACCAGCTTAAGGTGGCCAGTGAAAAGTAAATGGCCCGCAAACCGTAGTTAAAGGAGTGGCCAGCCAGATCGATAACTTTGGCTGTACGGTTGGCATAGAGCGCATGCTCCTCTTCAGTCAGGTTTTTTCCATCAGGCGCGGCGGTAATCAGCACACCACCAAAACCATACTGCCGAAGCGCCCAGGTAAACTGGAAAAACGCAAACACATAAATGACCGCCAGAAACAGAATTTTTACCTGAATCGCCTCCTTGCTCACCTCGCGCCAGGGGGCCAGATACGCCAGCACTTCGGCCAGACTGGTGCTGGACACCATAGCGGTCAGCAAGCCAGCCAGAATTAATAAGGTACTGGATGCAAAAAAAGACACGTTACGCTCCAGCGTCGAAATCAGCGCCACATCGGCCATTTTGTTGTCACGGCTCAGCATTTGCTGCATCCAGTCATTGCGTTTACGCCGCATCTCAAAGGATAAACAACTGACAGTGCGGGCTTTGCGCTTGGCGTAGAAGGTGTAACCGCCCCACAACAATAAAAACCAGAGGACAGCAGCAGCGTCGATCAGGGTCATGAATGCTCCATGGTGATGTTAAAACAATTGGGTTGCCAGTGGCAGGCGGAAATAGAAGCAGGCGCCGCCCTGCTCCGTTTGGCGGTAACCTATCTCGCCCTGCATAGCCTTGACCAGCTCCTTGCAAATCGCCAGCCCAAGGCCGGTGCCGCTGATGGCCCGTCGGTCTGAAGCATCCGCCTGTGAAAACTTCTGAAACAGCCTGGGGACAAATTCAGGCGGTACTCCGCTGCCTTGATCAATCACCGACACAGTGACCTGAGTCTGTTGCAGTTCAATCCGTATTTTCACCTGCCCTTTCACAGGGCTGTGGCGGATGGCATTGGCCAGCAGGTTGGCCATCAGTTGCTGAAAACGGGTGTCGTCCACTTCCACCCAGGCATCAGCCTGGTCCGGGTCGTCGAGCAGTAATTGCACCTGCCTGGCCAAAGCAACGGGCTGATTCAGCTCAAGTGACTGATGCAACAGGTTTTGCAGGGGCCAAAGTTTAAACTTAAACGGCATCTTATTCACCGCCAGTTTTTCAATATCCAGCAGATCATTGATTAAATTCGCCAGACGCTGGCTGTTTTGTTGTGCCAGAGACAACATATGCTGCTGTTTATCGGTCAGCGGCCCCAGCACCCCGCCCAAGGTCAGGCCCAAAGCCCCATTGATGGATGTCAAAGGCGTACGCAATTCATGACTGACCGTCGAGACAAACTCGTCTTTCAGTTGCTCCACCTCTTTACGGGCAGAAATATCCCGCAGCAACCAGACGTAACGGCGTTGGCCGCCGCGTTCAGTTTCCCGTCGCGACAATTCCAGTGCAAACAGCTCACCGGACTTACGCACCCCTATAGTCTCCTGCAGTGGCAGTTGCCCTTCATTCCAGCCGGGCTCGGCCGCTTGCAGTAATAAACGGAAATCTTTTCCCAATAACTCAGGCTGCAGGTAACCAAACACCACTGTCACCGCCTGATTCATCCGTTCAATCCGGCCTTGCAGGTCGGTGGTAATAATCACATCCGACACGGCATCGAGAATACGCCGGCCATAGGTTTCCGTTTCCTGCAATGCTTCCGAAAACTGATAGCTGCGCCGGAACGAAAACAATAACCAGCCCAGCATCAGGCAAAACAACAGTGACACCGAGCCACCCGCCAGGCGCCACTGCCACAATCCCCACCCTTCAGTGTCATCCAGTGAGCGAATGGCCATCTGCCACTGCGCGCCACGTAAACTCAAGTCCAGCGTCAGGGTGGCGTCCTGAAACCACTCGCTGCGGCCAACAAAAGCCTCAGTGTCACCGGCATACCTTAATGCCAGCAACACCTGGTAGCTGTTACTTTGCTGCGCCAGGTTTTGCCAGAGCGCATTCAGATCCAGCACTGTGCTGATTAAGCCCCAGTAGCGGCCATCATTCAGAAATACCGGCACCCGGTAGATAAAGCCCTTACCACCCTGCACCAGTGACACAGGGCCAACCAGCCTGGCTTTCTTTTCGGCAATAATCTGCTGAATTGCAGGCCATTGCTGCGGCAGATTCGCGTAATGGACGCCAAGCGCCCGTTCATTGCCTTCCACAGGAAAAACAAGAGTCAACACATTGTCGGGGGCCAACGCCAGATTGCGGATATGTTTGCCTTGTTCCAGCAAGCCCGCTAACAGCAGTAAGGTGTCTTTTGGATCCGGCTGACCGCCACTGGCCTGCACATGCGACGCCAGCCCTAAACTCAGATACAGCGGCGTATTGACTTCAGATTCAATAAAGGAGCGCAGCTGACCCGCCACACTGACAAGCTGCTTCAGTTGCCGGTGCTGCTGGCGAGCCACAATCTCACGGGCCTGATATTCTGTCAGCACCAGCGCACAGGCCAGGCAGAACAAAGGCAACACCCAGGACCAAAGCTTCAGTCTTAACAACGGCCCTTGCGGCAATGAGTTGCCCTGCATCCTGACTCCAAAGTGGCAAAATAAACTGAAGTTTCAAAACTATAACTCATTCTTTCCGGCTTTGACCATGCACAGCCAAACAAGCATAAAACTTTACTGCGGCAGCCGCAGCGACCATGCTAAACTGCGCCGCCCTGACGGCATGAACCTAGACCCGAGGAGAGAACTGTGACCACTCTGACCATTCAGACCCCTGACGACTGGCATCTGCATTTTCGTGACGGCGATATGCTCAAAGAAACCGTAGCAGCCACGGCCCGTTGTTTCCGCCGTGCCATTGTCATGCCAAATCTGGTTCCTCCTGTCACCAACGCTGTTGAGGCCATGGCCTACAAAACCCGTATTCTGGCAGCCCGCCCGACAGGCAGCAGCTTTGAACCTTTGATGGTGCTGTACCTGACCGACCAGACCAGTGCTGACGACATCAAAGCGGCCAAAGCGGCTGGTGTGGTTGCCGCCAAACTCTACCCGGCTGGCGCCACCACCAACTCGCATTCAGGTGTCAGCAGTTTAAGCAAGCTGTACCCTGTGCTGGAAGTGATGGCCGAACAGCAGATGCTGCTGCTGGTGCATGGTGAAGTCACCGACAGCCATGTTGATATTTTCGACCGGGAAAAAGTCTTTATCGACCTGCACTTATCGCAGATTGTTGAAAAAGTACCAGGCCTGAAAGTGGTGTTTGAACATATCACCACCGCCGATGCAGCCGAATTTGTCAAAGCAGCCCCAGAGCGGGTGGCTGCCACCATCACACCGCAACATTTGTTACTAAACCGCAATGATCTGCTGGTTGGCGGTGTCAGGCCCCATAATTATTGTCTGCCTGTCTTAAAGCGCCGTACGCACCAGGAAGCCTTACGCGCTGTGGTGGCCTCCGGCCATTCACGCTTTTTCCTCGGCACCGACTCAGCCCCCCATGCCAGACACAAAAAAGAAGCGGCTTGTGGCTGCGCCGGTTGTTACAGTGCCTGGAGTGCGATTGAGCTCTATGCCCAGGTGTTTGAAGAGCTGGGTTGCCTGAACAAACTGGAAGCATTCGCCAGCCACTATGGCCCGGATTTTTACAATCTGCCACGCAACAGCGGCACCATTACGCTGGTGAAAGAAGACTGGACTGTGCCAGCTGAAATCAGCCTGCCAGACGGCAGCCCTATAGTGCCGTTTTTCGCTGAGCAGAAGTTAAGCTGGAAACTGCAACAAGGTCTGTGATCAGACCTTGTGCTGACAACTCTGATAACAGCCCGGCTGCCGGGGGCAACTGCCGCCTCTGGCACAAATCAGCTGGGCTGGTTTTTCCATACTGCGTTGCACCCACTGAATATTCAGCACATTGGCCACTGTATTTAAAGTGCTGCGAATGGCTTTAGGCACCATCACGCCGCCCTGCGCCGTGACACACAACTGTTTCAGTTCCAGTGCCATTGTATCCGCATCTATGCCCTGTGCGGCGATCGCCGGGTTTAAGTCCACTCCGGCACAGAGCACATGGGCATTGCCTGCCAGGTCCGTCACTTTGGTGGATTCACAGCAATAAATCCGTGGTTTGCCCTGCACATCCAGCAAAGACAACTGGGCTGACGAACCGGTATCCGGCTGGCCAAACATGCGGAATACCGCCCAGTGCTGGCAAGGATCGGGCACCTGACGCATATTGCCCCAAGGCAGAGGGATACCATTGCCACGGTACACGGCCTTGAGTTTGCCCGGCGTATAGGCATCAAAATAATGCCAGTACCTGTAGGGCGAAACCGCCGTCATCCGGCGCATGGCCACCGAGGCAGACACGCCCGCCAGTTCATGGCTGCTGATGGCATAACCTGTCCTGTCCAACAGTTGGCGGAAGGGCTGTTTCGGACAGAGCAAAGCGCCGGCAAAAAAACTGGATTCAAAATCACGCCAGGCCTGCAATATATCCTGCGGTGCCATAGAGGCGGTATCTGTGCTTTCACTGTCGTAAGCACCGCCCACCTGCATGCTGCTTTTCACCCTGTCTTTGCCATGCAACACCGCATGGCCTATGTGCACCGCCAGCTCATACTTGAGCCGGGTTGGCCATTGCTGCAGCAACTGGTTCAGGTGCAGCTGATTCGGAGGCAAAAAATACGAGGTGGGCACATTTTGACTGCGCACCCCCAGTTCATCCAGTACTTCAGATGGCGTTTCACTGAACCAGTGCAGCTCCAACCCCAGCTGGCGACAAATCTGCAGCAGCTCATCCAGGTTCAGTGGCATTCGTTTTAAACCGACTTCTTCGGCCGCCCGTTCCAGTTCGGGAAAATGGTTCTGGTGATGTTCCTGATGGGCCCGGATCAACAGCTGCGCAAACTGTCGGCCGCTGATACCGGTTTGTGACAACATCTCCGGTATCGCAATTTGCAAAATGTCCTGGGTGAATAAAAAGCCAGGCTCCAGCGGCATACCGGACACACCGCCTTTGCTGCTGAATTTGGCCGGTGTCAGGTCCAGCTGCTGCTCATCGCCATCCAGAAACCAGTCCGCTTCCTTCTGAAACACCTGGGCTATCACTTCCAGCATTTCGCGCGATGGCGTACGTTTGCCGTTTTCAATCATCGACAGGTACGACACAGACGGCGCGTATTCCGGACTGATACGCACACAACGGGTGGATAAATCCTCCATCGTCAGTTGGTTGCGTTTACGTAAATTGCGCACTTTGGTGCCCAAAAAATGCGACTGTCGGCTCAGGCTGGATTGGCTCATTTTGTAAAATTCACAGTGTGAAGTTTTTATTGTGAAATTTGTCAGATTTTCAGACTAGACTGTTTTTCACACAGTGACAACTGGTGTGACCACCCTACACAGAAAATAACGAGGAACAAACCATGAACAATACAGCCCTGACCCCAAAGGAGCAGCCCTTCCAGCAACAGTGCCAGATGATTGCGGAATTTAATGTGATGCACCGCCGTCAGATCCTGGATTATTCCAAAGCCTTCCTCGACAAAGTCTTTCCACTGGACAGAGGCAGCCATCAGGATGTGCAGAGTTATGTGGTGTATTACCAGCATTTATTGGTGTTTTTTGCTGACGGCAGCCAGACCGGCCTGCAAAACCCGGCGCAACTGGTGGCTTTTGGTGGCGCCGAAGAAAAACCGCAAAGCCTGCTGCTGAGCGATAATGGCCGCCACGTCGAGTTACTGTTTTGCCGTGCAAGCAGTGAAGATAAAGCCGGCATCAGTGACATTCTGCTGCAGCTGTCGGACGGCCAGTGGTTCAGCATGTTAAGAGGCAACACCACACCGGCAGCCTGTGTCAGCCCGGCGCAGCACAGCCCGTGCTTCCGGAGCCTGCAAGGCGGTTTTTATCAGCCCCAATAAGGTTGCATCGTTTTAAGCGAAAACCACCATCGTTTTATCTCAGCCAGCTGCTGTTGCACTTGGGCCCCAAAACAGGTTTTACTGGGACCAGTGCAACAGGAGCCTTACGATGAACACGCCAACCTCCTTATCCCTGAGCGGCCACAGCTGGTGGCCTGAACTTCGCAGCCATATTGTTGATCACAAACTGGCAGCCTTTGGTTTGGCTGTGGCGCTGCTGGCTGTGCTGCTGTTGCTTGGCCAAAGTCTGTTGCATTTGTCTGACAGCCCCAGCAGCGACAAACTGAAACTGGCGCTGTTGGGTGGCACTGCGGGTTTTGTGGCAACGACACTGGGCGCTGTACCTGCGTTATTTTTCCGCCGCCTCAATGCCGTAGTGGAAGACAGCCTGCTGGGGCTGGCGGCCGGTATGATGCTGGCTGCCAGCGCCTTTTCCCTGATACTGCCCGGCATCGAAGCCGGCTCCGAACTGCTGCACAGTGACGCTTTGGGTTCTTTTGTCGTGGTGGGCGGTATGGCTTTGGGTGTGCTGCTGATGTTAGGGCTGGATGCTTTTACTCCGCACGAACATGACAAAACTGGCCCTTGTGGCCCGGGGCACCAGAAATGCGACCGCATCTGGCTCTTTGTATTTGCCATCGCCTTACATAACCTGCCGGAAGGTATGGCGGTCGGTGTCAGTTTCGCCAATGGGGATATGAGTGTGGGTCTGCCGCTGGCCACCGCCATCGCATTGCAGGATATTCCTGAAGGTTTAGCTGTGGCCCTGTCACTGCGGGCCGCAGGTTTTAATCCTGGTCTGGCCGTGCTGGTGGCTGCAGCCAGCGGTATTCTGGAACCTTTGGGAGCGCTGATGGGCGTGGGGTTATCCAGCGGCTTTGCGCTGGCCTACCCTGTAGGGCTTGGCCTGGCTGCAGGAGCTATGCTCTTTGTGGTGTCACATGAAGTGATACCGGAAACTCACAGAAATGGTCATCAGACACCGGCCACTTTGGGCCTGATGCTGGGTTTTGCCGTGATGATGGTGCTGGACACCAGTCTGGGTTAAGCCTGCGGCGAGGGTATTTTACCTTGTTGCAGATACTGCTGAATCCTCAGGTAAGTGTCGGTCCAATACAGGGATTGATGCTGTTTCAGGTAATCCAGAATGGCCTGATGGGTTTGCACCGACACCGCCATATGATCGCCTCCGACGCCATGAAACAACAGATTGGCTAACGCGCCCTGCGCGGCCGCCTGCAGCAGAAAGGATTTAATTTCTGCAAAGCTTTGTTGTTCAACGACCAGAAACAGGTTTGGCACGCTGACACCATTGTAGCTGGTCCACTGCTGGATCTGATTGGTTTTGGCTGCCAGTAAAAAGGGCGGCAATCTGGCCCAGTAATGGCCGTCTTTGGCCTGAAAGTCAAAACAAGGTGGCGTGAAGGTACGCAGTGCTTGCCGATCCAATGCGGCCAGCGCCTGATGCGCCTCCAGCAGCTCCTGCTGCATTTGCGCCACAGTGCGCCGGTTTAAATCCTGCTCTGGCGTCACCCAGGGCCTGCCTTCAGGGCGACAGGGATGGCTGACACTATGATTCCCCAGCTCATGCCCCTGCTCAGCGACCTGCCGCCACTGTGACAAATGCTGCCGGAATACCGGGAAGGCGGTTGGCAGATAAAAGCTGGCTTTCAAACCAGCCTGGTTTAATGCGGGCACTGCATGTTCCAGCTGACTCAGCAAAGCATCGTCATAAGACAGACTGACCGCCGCTTTGGCCCCTTGCGGCCACTGAAATTCAGCCGCTGCTGACACAGACGCAGAGAAAGCCGCATAAAGCCAGATACTCAACCAGACACAAAGCAGTTTCACCTTCAGCATCAGTCAGACTCCAGCGGCTTCACCCCGATTTTTTTCACCTTGCCGTTATCCAGCTCAGCGATGGTCCACAGCATATTACTCCATTGGCAGGTATCACCGACCACAGGTTTACCACCGACCAGTTCGGTTAACAGATCACCTATATTGTCGAATTTATCCATCCCAGCCAGGTCCAGAGCATAGAATAAGGCCATGTCCGTCAGTCTGGCGTTGCCTTCAATCATAAAGTCGCCAAAGAAACCAAAATCGAAGTTACGTTGTGGGGTTTCGCTGAACATCCGCCCCAGCACAGGTAAATCAGCGTCATGGGCCATCACACAAAGAATATCGCCTTCGAGCAATGTGGTACTGCCGCTTGGGTGCAACAGCATTTGCTCGCGGAACAAAGCCACAATACGGGTATTTTCCGGCATATTCAGCTCACGCAATTCGGCGCCGATACACCATTTTTCGGCGCCCAGCTTGTAGACAAAAATTTCCCACTGACTGGTCAGATGCACATTGATACCGGCTCGGGACACCGGCATCGGCATAGGCGGCACCACCACTTTGGCTTTTTGCGCAGCCAGACTCAGCGTGGTGCCCTGAATCAGCAAAGACACCAGCACAATAAAAAACGCCACATTAAAAAACAGATGGGCATGCTCAAGGCCCGCCATCAGCGGGAACACAGCCAGAATCACCGGCACTGCCCCCCGTAAGCCAACCCAGGAGATGAACAGCCGCTCTTTCAGTTTAAAGCTGCGAAACGGCAGCAAACCGACAAAGACGGATAAAGGCCGGGCAAAGAAGATCATCCATAACGACAGAATCAGTGCAGGAATGGCGATGGGCAGCAGTTCTGACGGCGTCAACAGCAGCCCCAACACCAGAAACATACCGATCTGGCTGAGCCAGGCCAGCCCGTCAAACATATGCAAAATACCATGGCGATTGCGGATCGGTTTATTGCCGAGCATCAGGCCTAGTACATAGACCGTCATAATGCCGCTGCCACCCACTGCACTGGAAACGGCATACAACAGAATGCCGCCGCTGACGGCCAGCAAAGGGTACAGACCATCGGCAATTTCCAGCTTATTGATCAGCTGCAACATCATCCAGCCGCCGCCCAGCCCGAGCAGAATACCCACACCAAACTGCTGCACCAGATCCACCAGAATCATCAGCTCAAAACTGCTTTTGCCCTGAGCGATCATCGCAATCAAAGTGACGGTTAAAAACATCGCCATCGGATCGTTGGTGCCGGATTCAATTTCCAGTGTCGAACCAACCCGCTCGTTCAGCCCTTTGCCATTGAGCAGGTTAAATACCACTGCGGCATCGGTGGAACCAACAATGGCCCCAATCAGCAGGCCTTCAATCAGTTCCAGATTAAATAACCAGGCCGCCACCACACCGGTTAAGCCAGCGGTAATGGCCACCCCCAGAGTCGCCAGCGACAACGATGGCCAGAGCGCCACCCTGAATGTTTTCACATTGGTACGCATCCCGCCGTCCAGCAGAATGACCGCCAGCGCCAGGTTACTGACCAGATAAGCGAGGGAATAGTCGTTGAATTCAATACCACCGGGACCGTCGACACCAGCCAGCATGCCCACAGCAAGGAAAATAACCAGAATAGGCACACCAATTTTGCTGGCCACCGAGCTGACCATAATGCTGGACGCAACAAGCAAGGCACCAATCAGTAATAAGTTATTGATGGTAATAGCATCCAAAATGCGGCCTCCTGTTGCTGTGCTGTTTTTTCAAGATACCAGATCTTTGCTGGTTATCTATGGGCTTTATGATAAAAAATCATGGCCAAATTAATGATATAGCAAGAAATATTTTTTTAGTTAATTATTTTCAATAAGTTACTTCGAAACATTTTTAACTAAACTTCAGATTAAACAGCCCTTAACCTGCGAATGATAAAAAATAAAACCAGGTTTTCACCATAAAAACTCAGTTCAACAGGGATGGTGCAAGAAACCGACTAAATTCATCAGCACAAGCCTGGTTGCCGGCTCAAAAAAGAAAAAAGCTGCCAGAAGGCAGCTTAAAGGTCTGATGCGCTAGTTCGATCCATTCAGACCCTGCCAGTGTGCCTGAACAGAAGCAAAATAAACATAAACAAATTGTTAATCAATGTAACAAGCGAATGACCCCTGATTCCCGTTATTTCATCGGCAATGACTCGAATCCCTCAGACAAAACGTGATACTATCACATCACTTTTTTATTGAAGGAACCATCATGCCCCGCTTGTCCCTTGTTGCCGCCTTATTGTCAGGCTCTATTGTCGCCAATGCAGCTGAAACCTCTGTTGAGCATATTCAAGTTCATCATCATCAGGCTTACCGTGGCAATGTGCCAGCCGAGCATTTGCCTCAGGCCATTGATCTATTGTCACGCGATGAGTTTGATCAGCTGGCCCTGAGCCGGTTTCAGGATGCTCTGGACAGCTCGGCCAGTATTGCCCGGCAAAACAATGGCGGTGGTTTATGGGACAGTTATTCATTACGCGGATTCCCGGGCAACGAAAATATGCCTTCCGGTTATTTGATTAATGGGTTTAATGGCGGCCGCGGTTTTAGCGGTCACCGCGATTTATCCAATGTTGAATATGTCGAAATACTGAAGGGGCCTGGTTCCGCTTTGTATGGCCGCTCAGAACCTGGTGGCACCATTAATATAGTCACCCGTAAACCGGCGTTTGATTCTCAGGGTTATATCAAAGCCAGCCACGGCCGTTTTGAGCAAAATCGCGTTGAAGCCGACTACACAACGGGCCTTTCCGATGCACTGGCGTTTCGGGTCAATGGCGCTGTGCAGGATTACGGCAGCTTCCGCGACGAGGTCAGTTCAGACAAAAAAGTGGTCACGCCGTCACTGCTGTGGCAAATCAATTCGGACAGCTCTTTGTTGTATGAATTTGAATACCTAGAACAATCTCAATTATTTGACCGTGGTTTAGTGGTGCTGAATAACAATTTTGACACCCTGCCACGCGAGCGTTATCTGGGGGAACCCGATGATGGCCCGACCGAGATCAGCGCCCGCGGCCACCAGCTCACTTACCAACAGGATCTGGCCAATGGCTGGGCATTTAATGCCGGCGTCAGTTACCGCGACTCTGATTTGTCTGGTTTTTCTTCCGACGCGGAACTGGCCGTTTCCCGCCAGTCCTTATACGACGATGGCCAGACCCTGACCCGCCAGCGCCGTTTCCGTGATTACTGGTCTGAAGATTTGTCAGTCCGGGCCGAAATCAGCGGCAGCCTGCAGTGGCTGGGGCTTACGCATCACCTGATGCTGGGTGCTGATGGTTACGACTATGAACTCTACACTTACCTGGGCCGTTACCGTGGCAGCAAAGGCAGTTACGCACTGGATATTTTTAACCCGCAGTATGGCGTCGCTGTACCAGGCACAGTCAACCCGCTGTACGCCAATTTAGAGCAGCAGAAAGCTCATGGTGTGTATGTACAGGATATTATCCGCTTGCATCCGGACTGGCAGCTGTTAGTGGGTCTGCGGCTGGATCACATCAGACAGAACCTGGAAGAACAAACCAAAGGCACCAGGGCAGATAAATCCTTTACCGAGCGCAGCCCACGTTTAGGTCTGGTGTACGATGTGACAGCCCATGTGCAATGGTATGCCAGTTATTCTGAGGGCTTTTTACCGCTCAGCGGTGCCGATTATCTGGGCCGGGGTTTCGACCCTGAGAGCAGCCGCTCGAAGGAGATGGGACTGAAATGGCATGAAGAAGGCGCCAGCTGGACTCTGGCACTGTTTGATGGCACCAAAACCAATATTCTGACCTCAGACCCTGTCAACGTCGGTTTTGCTGCGCCTCTGGGTGAAGCCCAAAGCACGGGTGTGGAACTGGACCTGCGTTACCCGCTGACCAAAGATTTAACACTGGATCTGTCCTACGCCTGGCTGGACAGCCGCACCTTAAACAACGCGCTGAGCCTGGACTGGGGTGTCGAGATCCCGGCGGGCAGCCGCCTGGTGAACGTGCCGAAACACAACCTGAGCCTGGCGCTGAACCAGCATTTTGCTGCTTTGGGTTACCAGCACAATGCGGGTGTGCGCTGGCGTTACCAGAGCGAGCGGCTGGGGGATTCAGTGCAGCCGTCTTACCTGCTGCCATCCTACAGCCTGACCCATTTGTTTTTACGCAGTGAGCTGAGTGCAAACTGGCAGCTGGAGCTGAATATCGACAACCTGTTTGATAAGCACTATGTACTGAACTCTTATTCAGCGCTGTGGACAGTGCCGGGAGAACCCCGCAGCTACCGTGTCGGGGTCCGTTATGGTTTCTGAAGGCAGTATGGCGCTAGCTGCTCATAATGCGAGTCAGGCTGCCGCTCTAAGTCAGACCAATCGCATCCTGTCTATCGATGCGATGCGGGGGTTAATCATTATTTTTATGATGCTGGACCATATCCGCGAGCGCTTTGCATTACATATTCCATTGCTGGACCCGATGGATATCACACAGACGTCGCCTGCGCTGTATTTTTCCCGTTATCTGGCGCATCTGTGTGCACCTATGTTTGTATTTTTAACCGGCTTATCTGCCTGGCTCTATGCCCATCCGGCGAATAAAGCCGTTCGCTCACCCACAGGTTTTTTGGCTAAACGCGGTTTGTTTTTAATTTTTCTGGAACTGACGGCTGTCTACCTGGTGTGGGCGGGCTCCATCAGCACCATTTTCCTACAGGTGATCTGGGCTATCGGCTTGTGTATGTTGGCGCTTTCAGTGCTGAGTAAACTGAATTATTGGCTGATTGGAGTCTTGGGTTTCACCATTGTGGTGGGGCATAACTTACTTTCACCTGTGCATTTCACGCCCGATGAATGGGGATACAATCTGTGGACATTGCTGCATGACAGAGGCTACCTGACGGATACAGGCCCTGTGACCATCCGGGTGTCTTATCCGGTATTGCCATGGATAGGGGTTATTCTGGTCGGTTATTTCGCCGGGCCTTTGTACGCACATGCGCGGTCGCCGGAAAACCGCAGGAAACTGCTGCTCGCTTCAGGCCTGGGCTGTTATGTGTTGCTGGCCTTGCTGCGGGGGTTCAATCTCTATGGCGAAAGCTTGCCCTGGCATCCCCAGCCAACCCTGGTGCTTACTGTGATGGCCTTCTTCAACTTTACCAAATACCCGCCATCCTTAGATTTTTTGCTGGTCACCATTGGTACAGGGTTGTTATTGCTCCGCCTGTTTGAATCCATTGAGAATCCATTTACCAGGGCCCTGAGGGTGTTTGGCTCAGCGCCTATGTTTATTTATCTGCTTCATTTGTATGTGATACTGCTCATCTACAGCATTTTTTACCTTATTTTTGGTGCCAACCAAGGCGACAGATTTGGTGTCGATTCCTATTACTTTATTTGGGCATTTGCCATCATTTTACCCATAGTACTGTACAAACCTACAAAATGCTTTGCGCACTACAAACACCGGGAAAAACACACAAAACCCTGGCTGACTTACTTTTGAGCGGAAAACCTCTCCAGCCCTGTCTCAGTGCGTTCAACAGCTAAAATCAGGCCTTGGGAGCACACTGCAGGTACCTGGCGGCGTGGCGCTGTTTGCCACAGGCGGGATCTGCAGTTTCCAGCCGGCAGAGATAACACAGCAGCCAATGCCAGCTAAGGAGCTTTCGTCGCATGGCCAAGCTCCTGCTGGCTTGGCGCACACTGTTGTTGCAGCTCAGGTCGTTTGGCCCAGGCTTTTAAAAAGGCTTTCCCTTCCGACTGGTACCAGCCATAGCCTTGCTGCCGTTCCAGTGACAACTGATTGACGTCACTGTACGTCTGACCATCGCGATCAAAAAACACCGGTTTTTCGTCGCTCAGACTGTAAAAACGCGCCCACAGCACCCGGCCTTTCTCCGGCTCCAGACTGGAACCTGTGGCTGTGCGTTGCCATTTTTTGTCTTTGATTTGATGCTGCTGCAGCCATAAAGCGCCATAACACAAGGTACAGTGAACCCCAGGCTGGTCACTGGCTTTGCCCAGCAACAGAGCCAGCAGTTTGGCACTTTCGGTGCTGACCAGACTGGCCTGTTCAAATTTACGGGCCGCCACCGGAGTCAGCGTTAAGGGATGATGCTGGGCAGCCCAGACAGTCGGGCGGCCTTTGAGAACCACCACCGCATTCACCAGAAACTGCACACCGCGCCTAAAGCCCTCTCGGGCTTGCTGTTGCTGCTCAGTGCTAAACAGCGTCGACTCACTGATGTCCCACAGCAGGGTTAACAATTCCGCCATCACATGATCATTTAATGTCACCGCGTCATGGTAACTGCCCCGCAGCGGATAACTTTGCGGAAAACCGCCATGGGGGTATTGGGCTTGCAACAGAAACAGCAAAGCGCGGTTCAGGCTATGACGGATTTGCCGCTGCGAAGTGGCATCAGCCTTGGGAAAATACGCCATCAGCCAGCGCATTTGTGTACTGGTCGCACCGTTGTCAAAGGTCGGTATATAGTCAGGCTCACTGCCAGCCCACTGCCCGGGCTGGCGCGGCTGACGCATATCTGTGCCTTTACTCCAACCGCCGCTATGGCTTTGATAACTCAGCACGGCACTGAGCTGTTCTGCCGACTCAATGGCTGATAAACCAAAACCTTTTAGCCTGACAGCAGCCACAGGCTGGGTAAGGCCTGCTTCACGCAGTTCGGCCCTAAAGTCTTGCTGTTGTTGCTGCAACAGCGCAGCAGATTGTTGCAGGTACTGCTGCCAGCGATCTGACAACTCAGCATCAGCCCAATAGGAGTCAGCAGCCACCTGTTGCAGCAGACAGCCAGCCACAGCGATAAGCCCGAACCACAGCGGCCTCAGAACAAAAAATCCGTAGCTAAAAAGCCAGACTGACGCTGCTGCACCATGCTGCGTACCAGACCAATGCCCTGTTCAGTCCCTTTAATAGCCACCAGTGTCGGAATGGAAAACTGATGCAAGGCATCCTGCACCGACAAGGTGCCTTCGGCTGAGTCTTTGCGGCCGGTAAAAGGGAAGGAATCCGGGCTGCGCTGACACTGGCTGTTGATATTGATGCGGCCCACCTGGTTGGCAAACAAGTCGACCAAAGGCCCAATCGCCGCGCCGTCCTGACCAAAAATACTCAGTTGCTGGCCAAAGTTGCTGTGGATCACATACTCAATGACTTCGCTGATGTCGTCATAAGGCACCAGCGGCACCAGCGGACCAAACTGCTCTTCCTGATACAGCCGCATGGCTGGGCTGACCGGGTACAGCAAGGCTGGCCGCATTAAAGGCCCGGCCAGCTCGCCGCCGCCCGGGTTCTGCACTGTCGCACCATTTGCCAGTGCATCTTCAATCAGCGCCTGCATGGCCGCCGTTTTGCCTGGCTCCGGCATTGGGGTTATTTGTGCACCGGCACGCCAGGGCATAGCCAGTTGTAACTTATTGATTTCCGACACTAACAGCGGCAGTAGTGCCTCGACCTGAGCGCGCGGCGCAAAAATGATTTTCAGCGCCGTACAGCGCTGGCCGTTAAAACTTAAAGCTCCGGCAATAATTTCTTTGGCCGTGGCGGCCATATCAGCGCAAGGCAGCACTATGGCCGGGTTTTTCGCATCCAGACCCAACACAGCTTTCAGCCGGTGTGGCTTAGGGTGCAGCCGTTTTAAGTCACTGGCGCCTTTGTTAGTACCGATAAAAGCCAGCACATCCACTTTGCCGCTTTCCATCAGCGCGCCAACAGTTTCACGGCCACGGCCATAAATCACATTAATAACCCCAGGAGGGAAGCAATCGGCGAAGGCCTGCAGCAGCGGTTCAATCAGTAAAACGCCGTATTTGGCTGGCTTAAACACCACCGTATTGCCCATCATCAAGGCAGGAATTAAGGTGGTAAAGGTTTCATTCAACGGGTAGTTAAAAGGCCCCATACAAAGCACCACCCCCAGCGGCACCCGGCGGATTTTGCCCAACACAGCCTGCTCGCTGACAAAGTGGCTGTCGGCTCTGTCCTGCTGCTTCATTGCCTGAATGGTGTCACGAATGTAGTCACAGGTACGGTCGAATTCTTTGCTGGCATCCAGGGTATTTTTGCCAATTTCCCACATCAGCAGCCGGATCACGGCGTCACGCTGCTTCAGCATGGCCGCCAAAAAGGCTTCAATATGACGGATGCGCTCGAGCACCGGCAGCGTCGGCCAATGGCCGCGGCCCAAATCATAGGCCTTAACGGCGGCGTCCAGCGCCTGCAAGGCGGCTGCGCTGTCCATCAGCGGGGTTGCGCCCAGGATCACTGGGGTCAGCTCCTTTGTGCGATCATCACGCAAGCAGACAGGGCTGATCACAGGAGCCAGTTCACCCAGCCATTGCTGCAGTGCACCAGCCACCAGGTAATGCCGCTGCTCAAGCGCATCAGGCTGTGGAAATTCAGCGGCCAGCTCGGCCGCTGTCGGGAATAACAGCTTTAATTCAGACATAGGGGCTCCTTTTCGCAATTCATGGATTGCAAACCCAGGCTGGGTTGCTGGCGTTATTGTTCTATTCGGGCCAGCTCCATTTTTTTCTACCTAATTCAGGCTATAGCGCTGTGTAAAGGCCCGGAAATTGTCATGGCTAACGATGGCGCCTGTATGCTCCACCACAAATGCCGCTAAGGCTGCAGCCAGCCGGGCTGCTGCTTTGGCATCTTTTCCGGCCAGACGCGCGGCCAGATAACCGCCATTAAAGGAGTCGCCTGCAGCAGTGGTATCCACCACTTTTTTCACCGTGACCGCAGGCATATGGAAGCTGGCGGTACTGGTGCGCACAGTGGCCCCCTCTTTGCCGTTTTTCACTACTATTTCAGCCACACCTAAAGCCGTCAGTTGTGCCACCACATCCTCAGTACTCTGGGCGTTAAACAGCACTTTGTGGTCGTCCAGCCCGGGCAGCGCCAAATCGGATAAGGCATAAGCACGCACAAAAGCGGCTTTGCAGTCGTCGACACTGCGCCATAAGGCAGGGCGGTAGTTCGGGTCAAAGGCCACTTTCACACCGGCCGCCTTTAATTCAGCCAACAGACCAAACAAGGTTGCACGGTCCGCTTCAGGCAAAATCGCCAGGCTGATGCCGGAGAAATAAAACCAGTCACTGCGGCTGAGCTGACCCAACGTCAGCTGTTGCTGGTACAGCGCTATGGTTTGTTTTGCGGCCGAACTGTCGCGCCAGTACACAAAGCTGCGTTCGCCGAAACAGTCGGTGTTGATCATATAAAGGCCTGGGCGGGCAGTTTTACTGCGCAGCATCAGGCTGCTGCCAAGCTTCTCCGCTTCCACCGCCGCCAGCAATTTATCGCTGATTAAATCGGTGCCTACTGCGGTAAAAAAGTCGACCTGCACAGCCGGGTTCATCCGCTTTAAATACACGGCGGTATTAAATACATCACCGGCAAAATTCTGGTGATAGACGTTTTCCACCAGTTGGTACAACTCCACCATGCATTCGCCCAATACGATGACCCGACCCGTCATACACTTCCCCTTGTTAAGCTGATTTGCGCAGTGGCGCAGATTTTTCGGCCAGACAGGCGCTGGCCAGACGTACAGACTCGGCCGTCAGCGCCGTGATAGCCAGGTAATCGCCCGCTTTGACCAGATCGGCCGGTGTCAGCCAGCTGCCGCCCACCACAAATACATTGGGCAGGCTCAGGTACTCTGTCAGATTCGACGCGCTGATACCACCGGTCGGACAGAAACGCACTTGCTGTAAAATGCTGCGCACTGCATTCAGCATCGGCGTGCCACCGCTTAAATTAGCAGGAAAAAACTTCAGTTCATTCAGGCCCATTTCGTGGGCCATTGCCATTTCCGACACAGTCGATACGCCTGGTGCCAACGGCAGTCCGGTGTCGATCATCGCTTGCAGCAAGGCGGGTGTAGAGGCCGGGCTGACCAGAAACTGGGCACCGGCATTTTTGCAGTCCTGCGCCTGAGCCGCATTCAGCACAGTGCCAGCACCGACCAGTACCGAAGGCAAGGCCGAACGAATGGCGCTGATGGCTTCCAGCGCTTTTGACGTGCGCAGCACCACTTCCACCGCACTCACCCCACCCTGCGCCAGCGCAACAGCTATATCGACAGCCTGCTCTGGTTGTTCAGTCTGAATAATGGGCAATAAAGGGCAGCCCTTTAATAAGCGGGACAAAGCGGTCATACAGGGTCTCCGTTAAGTAACAAGTTCCATTGGGGCTGCAAAGCGTCGGTCGCCGACTGGTGGCTCAACAGGTCATAAGCACGGCACAAAGCCGGGACAAACAGCGGGTGCCGACTCAGGCTGGCCGGAAACACAGCATCCAGCGCCAACCATAAGGGCAAATCGGTGGCGGCCTTACCACTGCACTGGCCTGCTATTGCCAGTAACTGCGAGGCTAAGGGGTCCACCAATGGCACAGGTTCAGCCAAATGCTGCTGCATGGCACGGCGGCGGATAAACTGCAGCCAGCTGGCAATAGCGACGGCGAGCAGCCGTACCGGACGACCGGCCTGAACGTTATCCAGAATCACCGGGATCAACCGCATTGGCAGTTTTTGTGAACCATCCCAGGCAATTTGTGCCAGCAAATGCCGCACTGAGGGGTTTAAAAAGCGCTGGAAAATAGCAGCGCTGTACTGGGCTAAATCCAGGCCTTTGAGCTCAGGCACCGAAGGTAAAATTTCCTGCTGCACCAATTGTTTGACAAGCGCAGCTAACTGGGGGTGCGCCATCGCATCCAGCACAGTTTCGAGGCCAAGCAAGGAGCCCAGATACGCCAGAGTGGAATGCGGGGCGTTTAATAAACGCAGTTTGGCTTTCTCAAAGGCGGTCACATCCGGCGTGAAAATCACCCCGGCTTCGCGCCAGGCCGGTTGTTCCGCAGGCAATACGTCTTCCACCACCCATTGCACAAAAGCTTCGCGTTTCACCGGCCAGGCATCGGTAAAACCGGTTTGCTGCTGCACCAGCTCACGCAGCGCATCGTCTGTGGCCGGGGTAATGCTGTCGACCATAGAACAAGGGCAAATCAGCTGCTGTAAGGCCGCAATAAAACCCGCTTGTTCGCGATACGCCAGCGCGTTGGCAGCAAAGGCCTGGACTGCGGCTTTGAGCTTGTGGCCATTGTCGGTCAGATTGTCGCAGCTCATTAAGGTCAGCAGCGGCAAATTGGCCTGATAACGCAGAAACAACGCCTGAACCAGCAAGCCAATGGCAGACTCGGCCCGCACAGCACCGTCTGGCTGCACTTCCGCCAACGCCAGATCAGCGGCCACCACCGGCAGGGTTAAATCCAGCTCACCACGGCCATTCAGGCAATAACCTTTTTCGGTAATGGTCAGAGTGACATAACGGCACTGTTTCGCCGTTAACCGCGCCAGCACCTGACCGTATTGATTGGGTGCCACCAGCACTTCGGCAATGGAGCCAACCAGTTCCAGTTCGGTCTGTTGCTCCATCGCTGCCAGGTAATACAAGCCATCTTGTGGCTGTAATGCAGCGGCCACGTCAGAGCTTCGCATTGATACCGCACAAATGCGCCAGTCACCACCAGCGAGCAACAGAGCTCTGTGGCTGTACCAGGCCTGGTGACCGCGGAAAAAAGCGCCGGGGCCTAAATGCACCAGACCTATGCCCGGTGTTTTGTTCTGCAGATAAGCAGGCAACAGGTCCTGCGCAGTAGTGCGGCTCAGACGACTCATAACTGGTAGGCCTGCTTGGCTAATTTGTAAGTCAAATCATGCGCCAACTGATGGGCTTCGTCTTCGTTCAGACGGTGCTCGGCCACCAGCTGCGCCAGGAAACGGCAGTCAATACGGCGGGCCACGTCGTGACGGGCCGGAATCGACAGAAACGCACGAGTGTCGTCATTAAAACCGACCGTATTGTAAAAACCAGCGGTTTCAGTGACCTGATGGCGGAAACGCAACATGCCTTCCGGGCTGTCGTGGAACCACCAGGCCGGGCCCAGTTTCAGTGCAGGGTAATGACCGGCCAATGGCGCCAGCTCCCGGGCGTAGGTGGTTTCGTCCAGCGTAAACAGAATAATCTTCAGGCTGGGCTCGTTGCCGTATTTCTGCAGCAGCGGTTTTAAGTTGCTGACATATTCGGTCGGGCTTGGAATATCTGCGCCTTTGTCGGCACCAAAACGCTCAAAAATCACCTGGTTATGATTGCGGTGGGCACCGGGGTGAATTTGCATCGTCATGCCATCTTCCAAGCTCATGCCGGCCATTTCGGTCAGCATCTGGCCACGGAACAGCTCGGTCTCTTCCGCGCTGGCCGTGCCAGCCAGGCATTTGGCAAACAGCGCTTCGGCTTCTTTTAATGGCAAATCGGCGGTTTTGGCGGTGGGGTGACCGTGGTCGGTCGCGGTAGCGCCGTGGTCGCGAAATACAGCCCGGCGAATGCGCAGTGCCTGCAGGTAACCGGCCCAGCTTTGGGTGTCCTGACCTGTCAGTTCGCCCAGTTTGGCGATATTGGCGGCAAAATCAGCGCGGTCTGCGTCCACCACGTCATCAGGCCTGAAGGTGGTGATCACCCGTTTTTCAAAACCGCTGCCTTTGAGTTTGGCATGATGACGTAAATCGTTCAGCGCACCTTCTGTGGTGGCAATGACTTCAATATTAAAACGGTCCAGCAGCGCCCGTGGTTTATAGGCGGCGGTCGCCAGCGCCGCATTGATCTGGTCGTAATACAGATCCGCAGTTTGCGGGCTTAATGCCACATTCAGACCAAACACGTCGTGGAACACCGAATCCAGCCAGATGCGGGATGGTGTGCCGCGGAACAGGTAATAGTGTTCAGCAAAAATGCGGAAAATCTTGCGGTAGTCTGTTTCCACCGGGCTGCCGTCTTTACGGCGAATGCCCAGTTGCTCCAGGCTGATGCCCTGGCTGTACAGCATACGGAATACATAGTGATCCGGCAACAGCAGCAGGCTGGTGGCATTGTCCCAATTCTGGTTATCGGCAAACCAGCGCGGGTCTGTGTGACCATGCGGGCTGATAATAGGCAAATCTTTGATTTCGGCATACAAACGGCGCGCGATATCACGTTGCTGTGGTTCGGCGGCAAATAAACGATCGGGATGTAAACTCAGCACTGTCATGATGTCTCTCTTAGCCTTGGGGCTGCGCTTATAAAGTCACGCCGTTTTTCCAGATGGCGATTTCTTTGTTCAGATACACTTCGTTGCGGGTGCGCTCACCTGAGGCCACCGCCACTAAATAACGGAAAAATTCTTTGGCAAATTCAGTCACCGACTGCCCAGGCTGCAACATGGAGCCGGCGTCATAGTCAATCCAGGTCGGTTTGCGGGCCGCCAGCGCCGAATTGGACGCAATTTTGACGGTGGGCACCGGAAAGCCCAGCGGCGTGCCGCGGCCAGTGGTAAACAGGATCAGGGTGGCGCCAGCGGCCGTTAAGGCGGTGGAGGACACCGCGTCATTGCCGGGGCCCTGCAATAAGGTCAGGCCAGGCACTTTGGCCTGCTGACCATAGTCAATCACCTGCTCCACTATGGCGGAACCACCTTTCTGAATAGCCCCCAGCGACTTTTCTTCCAGTGTGGTGAGACCACCGGCTTTATTGCCCGGACTTGGGTTTTCGTACACCGGCTGATTATTGGCAATAAAGTACTGTTTAAAGTCATTCACCAGCTGCACTATGCCGTCAAACACCTGCTCAGTGCGGGCCCGCGCCATCAGCACCTGCTCAGCCCCAAACATCTCGGGCGTTTCGGTCAGGATCACTCTGGCACCGGCAGCACTGGCTAAATCGGCAATCTGGCCCACCAGCGGGTTGGCGGTCAGGCCACTGAAACCATCTGAACCACCGCATTTCATGCCCAAACTTAAATCCGACACCGGGCAGTCGGTGCGCGCATCCTGACTCATCAGCTGCAGCAGTTCTTTGGCGGCGGCCAGACCCTCTTCGTCCTCATCACTGACCTGCTGGGCGTTAAAGGCGCGAAGACGGTTTTGGTCCAGGTGCTCCAGCCCCATCAGCAAGGTGGTCAGTTGGTTGTTCTCGCAGCCAAGACCAATAATCAGCACAGCACCGGCATTGGGGTTTTGCGCCAGGCCAGCCAGAATGCTGCGGGTATGGTTTAAATCATCCCCCAGCTGCGAGCAGCCAAAGGGGTGGGTATAAGCAAAAACCCCATCAATATTTGGCAGTTGCTGCGCTTCACAATACTGCTGGGCGGCTTTGGCAATACGGCTGGCCGCCTGATTGACACAGCCGACCGTATTTAAAATCCACAGCTCATTGCGGGTGCCGACCTGACCATTGCCACGGCGGTAGCCTTTAAAATGGGTGGGTAAATCGGCCGGATAACTCAGAGGGCTGGCCTGTAAGCCCTGGTAGCTGTACTCCAGTTCACCAGCCAGCGCCGTTTTCAGGTTATGGCTGTGGATATGGCTACCTGCCGCCACATCGGCCGTCAGTACCCCAATGGCATAGCCGTATTTAATCACCTTGTCGCCCTGGGCCAGGGCCGTTAACGCCAGCTTATGGCCAGCCTGCACCGCTTCCGGCAGGCGAATATGTTGCCAGGGTTCTGGCAGCTGCTGACCTGCCTCCAGGTTCTGTAAAGCCACCAGCACATTGTCACGTGGATGCACCTGCCAGACCAACGCCTGTGGTTCGCCGGTCAGGGGGGCACTGCAACTGGCAGATTGTGACTTGATTTCTGTACTCACTGTTGACCCTTATGGCCGCTATACAGCCTGAAATTCGCCATTGTCCATCGGTAGCAAAAGCCGGACAAAAATTTAACTCTGTGGGTTGTGTTGCCAGGCCTCACCGTTCAGTTGCACCTGTTGTGTCCGGATCTCGCTCACCTGCTCCAGCACGCCCAGCTGCAAAGCCCTGGCTGTCACCTTAGACAACTGAATAAGACCTATAGGCGCCTCGGCAAAACCACGCAGCTCAAATAAACGTTCTGCCTGACCTATCTCCACATTGTGTAAAGACAGATTGCGGACCTGGGGAAGATAAGCACCATCCCGGCCTTCTTCATAAAAATAGTTGATCACTATGGCGTCTTTCACCTGACCAATCACAATGTCACGCAGCGCCACTGTGTCGATTTCACCGCCACGCAACGCATTGGTTTTAATCCGCAGTCCCCGGTCTAAATCCGGGCTGCTCATGACCAGACGACGGGCAAAAATCGCTTGAGCGCCACCAGAAATCTCACTGCCCAGCACCACACCACCATGACCGGCTTTCATCACACAATCCTGGATCAGCACCTGCTGCACCGGAGTGGCGAACCGACGGCCATCGGCATTGCGGCCGGATTTGAGCGCGATGCAGTCATCACCTGTGTCAAATTCACAACCTTCAATCAGCACCCTCTGGCAGGATTCCGGATCACAGCCATCCGAATTCGGTCCATGGCTGATGCACTTTACATTACGCACTGTTAAATCCTGGGTCAGCACCGGATGGATCAGCCAGAATGGTGAATTGGTCAGTGTCAGGCCTTCAATCAGCACTTGCTGGCAGTCATAGGTTTGCAGCAAAGGCGGGCGCAGAAAATTCGGTGTCAGTACCCGCTGTTCCACTGGCAGCCCCTGTTCTGTCATTTGCATCAGCAAATCACGACCGTTTTTTTGCTCCTGCTCAGGGTTTACCTGCCAGGGTGTGTGTTTCCACGCGCCTTTCCACGGCCACCAGTGCTGATTGCTGCCCCCGCCATCAATACGGCCCTGCCCCGTTACAGCAATATTGGTCGCCTGATAAGCATAAATCAGTGGCTGATAGCCCATCAGTTCCATACCTTCCCAACGCGTATGCACATAAGGCAGGTAAAGTTCCGGCTCAGGCACAAACTGCAATAACGCATCTTTGGCCAGATGCAACTCCACATTGGATTTCAGCCGGATGGCGCCACAAGGCCAGACGCCGGCACTCAGCAGCACCCGGCCACCGCCTTGCTGGTGACATAAATCAATCAGTGCCTGCAACGCCTGACGGTTATGCCGGGCCAGACTGACCGCCTGAATGGCTTCGGCCTGACTGGGCAGTACCTGCACCTGATGAGCGCTGGCCTGATAGACTTTTGGCGGAATAACCACGGCCCGGATGGACGCTTCAATAGCGTCAGCCTGCTGCCACAATCTGTCCAGTTCTGACACCTGTGCTGTTGAAGCAACGGAGCTGCAATGACTCAACAGCACAGGGGCTGTGAATGCTAAGGAGCTTTTCAGGAAATCTCGTCTGTCCATCCGCTTCACTCTGCTCAGGCCTGTAGTCCGGCCCTTTTTATTCTGGAATAAACTCATCTTAAAACAACTTGCCACCGGTAGCAATATGACATTTTAACTTTATGCCACCGATGGACAAATTAATTAGAGCCATAACTCGAGCTTAAGCTTTGTTGACCTTTCAGGACAATAAAAGGGGGGTTAATTAATGCCAGTCAGTTAAGCTGACTGGCATTGTTTTTTATGCTGCAGAGTCGACATTTTCTTTGCCTTGAACATGGTTGTTTCGCCTTTGGCGAGGTCCTTTCTTTTATATCGATAAAAGAAAGGACCACAAAGCAAAAGCAGGCAGGACGGCCCGAAGGGGAATTGGCAGGAGCCAATTCTAAAACCGACCCCATCCGGCTGCGACAGCGCTTGCGCTGAACAGCTTTAGCTGGCCCGAAGGGAAGGACATAGTCCGTATAAAGCCCGGCCCAAAATCGCGCGTCCAAAGCGCCGGGACAACTCGCTCAGCGCTACCGCGCTTCACTCACACACTTCCCGGCTTAAAACCTTGGCCACCCAATTTTGTCTGGGTTCATTCGGGCTTTCGACAAGCCAAGGGTTTGGCTTGACACCGAATGAACGCACGAAGCTCAGCGAAGTGCCGGGACTGCCGTCTAAGGGGGACATTCACCACGAGTTCGAGGCAATAAAAGCAAAGGCGGTATCCAAAGCGAGGGAAGGTAAAGAACTAAGCAGACCCTGTGAGGCATGGATGCCGAACAGGAGCCTACAGGGATGTATCCACGGCGGGTCTGCGTGGGCTTTGTCTTTTCCGCTGCATCTGAACCATCTACTGAATAGATAAGCAGTTTTTGCATAAAAAATGCTTATCTGACTGACATTAGGGGTTAATCCTGTTTTAAGGTGGAATCCCGCACCACTAAAGTCGGTGCTACTTTGGCCGCCACATTGCGGGCTGCTGAGTCATTGTCTTCAATGCTCAGAATAATTTTGGTGGCCGCCAGCTGAGCCATTTGCCGCACCGGCCGGCGAATGGTGGTCAGGGCCGGGATCACCCGGCTGGCCAGTAAGTTGTCATCGAAACCCGCCACTGACAGTTGCTCCGGCACCTTGATGCCCAGCAGATAAGCGGCTTTGAGCAAGCCTGCCGCCATCTGGTCGTTATAGGCAAAAATGGCGGTAGGCCGCTCCGGCTGGCTCAGCAGCTGCATGGCACACTGGGTAGCGGCTTCATAGGTCGCTTCACTTTCCAGCACCCAGTCCGATCGCAGTTTAATGCCATAAGCCGACAAACCCAGTTCAAAACCATTCAAACGTTCGACCGAGGATTTGTAGCGTAACGGACCGCTGATATAGGCAATATGCTGGTGACCCAACTGTGCAAAATACCGCGCCATTTCAGCCGCTGCCGCTCTGTCATCAGACACCACGGAGCGGCTGGGTTCATCCAGCAGTACAGAGGTCAGCCGCACATAAGGCTGGCCTGCCTGATCCAAAGCCTGCGCCAGATGTTCCAACTCCGACACGGGCGGCAGAATAATCACCCCATCCAGTTTGGATCTGTTGATAAAGGTGAAGCAGTCCTGCACCAGAGTTTCGCTGCGGTAGCGGCAGGGGTGAACCACCAGCTCATAACCACGTTGTGAACAGATCTCCAGCACACCACGCTGCACATCATCCAGATACAAGGCGTCCGGGTTATCATAAATCAAGCCAAGCAGATAAGAGCGGCTGGACGCCAGGCCACGGGCCTGCGGACTGGGTGTGTAGTTCAGTTCAGCAATCACCTTTTCCACCCGGACCCGGGTCGACTCGCCAACACTCACAGAGCCATTCAGCACCCTGGACACAGTGCGTTTAGACACGCCGGCAATACGGGCCACGTCATTAATGGTCGAGGTTTTCAGTGAGATCAAAGGTGTTACTCCATGGTTAAAAGGGCCAGTTACAGCTCGGCCACAGCCATTCTATCCTGAACTGCAAAACACAAGCCAGCCGCAACAATTCCGCTACAGCCCAAGCGCCGCTGGCAGCCACTCGCTGATGGCCGGCACATAGGTAATCAGCAATAAGACGGCAATCATGGCCAGATACATAGGCAACAGTGGCCTTAACAGTTGTTCCAGCTTCACTTTAGCGACGGCACAGGCGACAAAGAGCACACTGCCGACCGGCGGAGAAATCAGGCCAATCGACAGGTTCAGAATCATCATAATGCCAAAGTGAACAGGCGACAGGCCCAACTCCATCGCCACCGGCAAGAAAATAGGCGTGAAGATCAGCACGGCTGGCGTCATATCCATAAAGGCGCCGACGATCAGCAGAATCAGATTGATCAGCAACAGGATCAGAATGGGGTTTTCACTTAAGGTGAGTAAGCCTGCACTGACCGACTGTGGAATATTTTCGTAGGACAGAATCCAGGACATGGCCGCTGAAGTGGCAATCAGCGCCAACACTATGGCGGTGGTCTCCGTTGATTTCAGCAAAATTTTACCTAAGTCGGCCAGCGCCACTTCTTTGTAAATCATTACCGCCAGCACAAAGGAATAGACCACAGCTATGGCACCGGCTTCGGTCGCGGTAAAAGCGCCGCTGATAATGCCACCAATCACCAGCACTATCATCAGCATACTGGGAATGGCTGCCGCCACTTTGGGGATCACCACAGACAATGGCAAACGGGCGGCGACAGGAAAACCTTTGATCTTGGCGTAACCGGCACAAACGACCATCAGCGCCAGGCCCAACAAAATACCGGGCAGATAACCGGCCACAAACAAGGCAGCAACAGACACACCGCCACTGGCGATAGCGTACACAATCATAATATTGCTGGGAGGGATCAGCAGACCTGTAGTGGAAGCAGCAGCCGTTACCGCGGCGCTGTAGTTGTCGTCATAGCCCTGCTTTTTCATCTCCGGCAGCATAAAGCTGCCAATGGCAGAGGTCGCCGCCACTGCAGAGCCAGAGATAGCGCCAAACAACATACAGGACACCACATTCACCAGCGCCAGGCCACCTGGCAAAGCACCAACCAGCGCCATCGCACATTCAATCAGCCGCTTGGCTATACCGCCACGCCCCATCAATAAACCGGAAAGTACAAAAAACGGAATGGCCAGCAAAGCAAAACTGTTCAGGCCACCCGCCATGCGCTGCGCCAGCGTAGTGATGGCTGGCAGCAGATCCATACTCAACAACATGGTCGCCAGGGTGGCTAAACCAATACAAAACGAAATGGGCACGTTTAAAAACAGCAGAATAAAAAACAGCCCCAATAACACCAATGCAGACAATTCCATTATTCCGACTCCGCACAATTCAATGGCTTACCACGCCACAAACACAACAGCTGGCAGTAGCCATACAGGGCAATCAGCAAGCCCGTCAGCGGCAACACCAAATAAATCCAGCCCATACCAATGCCCAAGGCGGCTGACATCTGGTTCAGCTCAAAGGCCAGCCGCACCAAGGCGCCACCACCAATAACCAGCACAGCGACCGCAAAGAGCACCACACAGCTGGTCAGCAACATTGCCATCTTGTGCTGAGCTGTGGCCGGCAGTTTGCTGGTCAGAATATCCAGCCCCAGATGCTGGCCGGTGCGATAAGCCCAGGCCGCCCCTAACATACCAATCCACAACAACAAGGTGCGGGCAATTTCTTCGGTCATTGAACTGGGGCTACCCAGGATAAACCGCGATACCACCTGCCAGCACACCACCAGCACAATGGCGGCCATCAGGCCAATCAGCACCCGACGTAAAAATTGATCGATCCAGAACAACGATTTAGTCATGTTGCGGCTCCTGTGTTTGGGTCGGCCTTTGAACCTTCTCCGGCGCGGCTTTCACTTGTGCTATAGCACTGATTAAATCGCCGACCACAGAACCTTGCAGGCGTTGGTGTAGCGGTTGCACCGCCTGAATAAACAGGGTTTTGTCCGGGTAAATCACCTCCACTCCAGCTGCTTTGACTTTGGCCAGCGCCTCTTGGGTTGAGATTTTCCAGGCTTCCCGCTGATACACCACTGAGTCAGCCACGGCCTGCTGTAACCAGCCCTGCTGCTCTGCGCTCAGACGGTCCCAGATATGCTGACTCATCAGAATAAGGTCCGGCACACTGGTATGTTCATCCAGCAGGTAGTACTTACACAGCTCGTAATGGCGGGATAAATAAAAACTGGGCGGGTTGTTTTCGGCGCCATCCACCACACCTTGCTGCAGAGCGGTGTACAGCTCGCCCCAATCCACCGGCGTGGCGGCACCGCCGAGCGTCTGCACCATCTGCACGGCGGTCTGGCTGTTCGGCACGCGGAATTTCAGGCCGGCTAAATCGGCCGGGCTGCTGATTTTCGCTTTGGTGGTATAAAAACTGCGGCTGCCGGCATCATAATAGCCCAGGCCTTTTAGCCGTACCGGCGACAAATCCGCCAGCAGCTTCTGGCCGATCGGACCTTCCAGCACCTGCCACAAGTGCTGCTCGTCGCGGAACACATAAGGCACACTGAATACCTGCATACTGGGAGCAAAGCCTTCCAGCGGTGCGGCCGATACTTTGGTTAATGCCAAAGAGCCTATTTGCAGCAGTTCAATCAGTTCACGTTCAGAGCCAAGCTGACCACCGCTGTACACCTGGATCTTCATCGTGCCGCCTGAGTAGTGTTCCAGCCGTTCCGCCATGTTTAGCATGGCTTTGTGCACCACATGCTCCTGATCCAGCGAATGCGCCATCCGCAGTGTCAGCGTCGGCTCAGCCTGCTGACAGCCGGACAGCAGCCAGCAGCCAGCTGCCAGGCTATACCACCATTTCATCCTCTTCTCCCCTGTTGCGGACAGTCCGGGCTCTTTGTGTTTAATGCGGCCCGGTCCTGAATGAAAACCGGTCAGCGCAGAGCGCTGGCCGGGAATTTATCCATATCGTTGTAGTCGTGATTCTCGCCCGCCATGCCCCAGATAAAGGTGTAACTGCCGGTACCACAACCGCTGTGAATGGACCAGGGCGGTGACACCACCGCCTGTTCATTGCCCACCCAGATATGACGGGTTTGTTGGGGTTCGCCCATAAAGTGGCAAACCTGCTGGCCTTCAGCCAGGCCAAAGTAGTAATAGGCTTCCATCCGGCGGTCATGCTGATGCGCCGGCATGGTGTTCCAGACCGAACCTGGCTCCAGCACAGTCAGACCCATCTGCAGCTGACAGCTGTCCACCACACCACGGATCATCAGCTGGTAAATCTGCCTTTTGTTGCTGGTTTCCAGTGCGCCCATATCCAGCACAGTGCACTGCGCCATCGTAATATGGCGGTTGGGGTACTGATGATGTGCCGGCGTAGAGTTCAGATAAAAACGGGCCGGATTGGCTGCGTCATCACTGTGAAAGCTGACGTCTTTCGCTCCTTTGCCGACATAGAGCGCTTCGCGAAACTGCAATGGATAGTCGGTACCATCCACCCGGACCACACCAGCGCCGCCTGTATTGATCACACCCAGCTCACGCCGTTCAAGGAAATAGTCAGCCTTCAGGGCATCCACAGTCTGCAGCAGCACTGGCGCTTGCACAGGCACTGCACTGCCCACAATCAGCCGCTCATAATGGGTGTAATTCAGCACCAGTTGATCAAGCTGCATCAGGTTATCGACCAGAAAGTGCTGGCGTAATTTTTCAGTGTCGTACTGCCGCACATCATCAGGATGGGTGGCGTACCTTTGGGTAAATACAGGGTTCATCTTCACTCCACTTCATAAAACCACAGGCGGATTAACGGGCTAACCAGCCACCGTCCACGGCCAGTACATGCCCATGTACATAATCACTGGCTTTGGACGCAAGAAACACCACAGCACCGGCCAAATCCGCCGGTTCGCCCCAGCGCCCGGCTGGCAAGCGGGCCAGAATCTGTTGGTTGCGCTCTGCATTGGCCTGCAATGCCGCGGTATTGTCGGTACGGAAATAGCCCGGTGCTATTGCATTCACATTCACGCCCTGCCCGGCCCATTCATTGGCCAAAGCCCGGGTTAAGCCCACCACTGCATGTTTGCTGGCGGTATAGGCCGGGACTGTAATGCCACCACTGTAGGACAGCATGGAGGCGATATTAATAATTTTGCCCTGGCCCCGCTCCAGCATGGCTTTGCCCAACTGCTGGCTCAGCAAAAAAGTCGCATCTAAATTTACGGCCAGGTTTTGTTGCCAGTCCGTCAGCGCAAAGTCTTTAGCCGGAGTGCGGCTGATGGTGCCACCGCAATTCACCAGAATATCAATCTGACCCGCTTGTGCCTGTGCTTGTGTCGCCAGATTTAAAACTGCCTGAGTATCGGCCAGGTCAGCACACAGCGGATGTGCCTTACCGCCAGCGGCCTGGATCTGCGCCAGGGTTTCAGCACAGCCACCAGCACCAGAGCTGGCACACCAGACTTCAGCACCTGCTTGTGCCAGTGCCACAGCAATGGCCTGGCCCAGACCACGGCTGGCGCCGGTAACCAAAGCTTTTTGCCCATTTAAGCCAAATAATTGCTCAAGTAACATGCCTTTTTTCCCCTTTACCTTTACGTAAACTTCCAGAACAACTGACGCCAAGGTAAATAGTTAAGTATATGAAAATAAATAAAAACAACTAAAACATTCAGTTTTGTTACAACTATTTCAGCTTTTTTTCTGTTCAGTATTTGACAGTAATTATGGCTTGGTGTTAGCTTTTTGCCATCGGTGGCAAAAAAACGCAAGCTAATTTTGCCACCGATAGACAAAATAATAAATTTCAATCAACAGGGCTCAGGTTGTATCGGGCCATGCTAAAAAGTCGGCAGCCACGACTGCTGAAAAAGTAAAAAAACCAGACAAGGAATACAACATGGCAGCTCAAGCACAGGCATTTCGCCTTCATCCACTCGTGCTCGCAATGGCTATCGCCGCAGGCAGCACTTCAGCGGTGGCGGATCAACAGACCGATACCACTGCAGCCACAACCAAAGCTGAAGAAAATGTGGAAGTCATTCAGGTGACCGGCAGCTTCCGCGACAGTTTATCCAATGCACTGAACGTCAAACGCCAGTCAGACAGCGCCATTGATTCCATCATGGCAGAAGACATCGCTGACTTCCCAGACTTAAACCTGGCGGAGTCCTTGCAACGTATTCCAGGTGTGGCCATCAGCCGCGCTGCCGGGGAAGGCCGCCAAATCACAGTGCGTGGCCTGGGCCCGGATTTTACCCGCGTCCGCATTAACGGTATGGAAGCCATTTCCACCAGTGGCGGTACTGACCAGATAGGCGGCGCCAACCGTGGCCGTGGTTTTGATTTCAACACCTTCTCTTCTGATTTATTCAGTTCTTTAACAGTGCGCAAAACCGCCAGCGCAGACGTAGAAGAAGGCTCGTTAGGCTCCACTGTGGACTTACGTGCCGCCCGCCCTTTTGACTACGATGGTTTTACCTTTACGGCATCGGGCCAGCTGGGTTACAACGATTTGTCCGAGAAAAACGACCCGAAAGCCTCATTCCTGATCAGCGATCATTTCCTCGATGGCAAATTCGGCGCTTTATTCTCAGCCTCATTTTCTGAGCGTAACTTAAAAGACCAGGGGGCAAGTACGGTGCGCTGGAACAACGTCAATGACTTTGGTTCCTACAAAGGCTCGACCACAGCAACCGAACTGAACGAGATCAACAATGCATTCCGCCCGCGTTTACCCCGTTATGATTCCTACACCCATGATATGGAACGTATTGGCCTGAGTTCAGCCTTCCAGTTCAGACCCAACGAAGATACCAAAATCGACCTGGACCTGTTGTATGCCAAAACCGATGCCACCCGGAATGAAGTGTTCCTGCAGGGCATTCTGAACTCAGGTGCCAACAGACCCACCACGGCCACAGCGGGCAGCGGTAACACAGGGGTGATGAATGTGGTGGATTATTTTATTGATGACACCAACACCATGACATACGGTGCCTTTGAGAATGCCACCATCCGTGCCGAAAACCGTTTTGACGAACTGGGCACTGAATTTACCCAGGCCAACCTGAATTTCAGCCATTACCTGAATGATGACCTGAAACTGGAAGCCATGGTGGGCAGCGCCACCTCTGAATTCGACAATCCGGTGCAAACCACCCTGGTGATGGAAAAACGTGGCGTCGATTTCAGCTACGACTACCGTGGAGCAGGCCGGGAGAGCCCAAGCCTGGTGTTCGGTGACGGTGTCTTTGACCCCAACGGCTGGACGTCCAACTCAGTGCGTTTACGTCCGCTGGGTGCTGAAAACGGCTATGACACAGCCGAAGTCAACCTGAGCTGGACTTTAACTGACAGCATCACCTTAAAAGCAGGTCTGCACTACAAAGACTTTACCTTTGAAACTTTCGAAGCGCGCCGCTCTGCTGAAAACGCCGCTGGTGTTGTCTATACACCCGAATTAATTAAAGAATACAATTCGGGCCTGGGCTCACAGCCGGTCTGGCTGGTGCCTGACTTTGATGCCGTCAATGCGGCTTACAACATTTACAGCAACACAGGGGTTTTTGAAGTCAGTAAAGACTTCCGTCGTGACGACAATTACTCAGCGCAGGAAGAGACCACTGGCGCTTACCTGATGGCCTCCTTTAACACTGAACTGAATGAAGCACCGTTCTGGGGGAATGTCGGTATCCGCCGCGCCAGCACAGACCAGAGCTCCACCGCCTGGGCCACTGTCGGTGGCACAGCGCAGGAAATCACTGTGGATCACAGCTACGACGAAACCCTGCCATCACTGAACCTGAACTGGGAGCCGGTGGAAGACTTTATCGTCCGTTTCGGTTATGCCGAAGTGATGGCTCGCGCTGGTTTAAGCGCCATTCGTCCGAACGTATCGGTGTCCGTGTCAGGCAGCGCCATGTCGGTCAGTGGCGGTAACCCTTATCTGGAACCGACCAAAGCCAAAACCTATGACTTAGGCCTGGAATACTACTTTGGTGACGAAGCCATGATCGCGCTGGCGTTGTTCCAGAAAGACATCAACAGCCATGTGCAGTCGCTGCGGGAAACCAAAGCTTTCACCGAAACCGGCTTACCTGTACAGGCCGCTATTGACGCCTGTAATGCGGGCCCAAGTGGTTATGGCGATGCCTGTAATGAGAATCTGGACTGGTCCGTCACCACGCCACTCAACGGCCCTGGCGGCGACTTAAAAGGCTATGAGCTTTCCTACCAAACCCCATTCAGTATGCTGCCTGAGTTCTGGAACCGTTTTGGCTTTATCGGCAATTACACTCATGTATCAGCAGAAATGGACTACATCAACGTGGCCGGTGAAGTGCAGGCCACCCGTGACCTGACGGGTTTGTCACGCAAAACTGTTGCCGCCACTCTGTACTATGAACACGAAGCGCTGAATGCCCGCGTCAGTCTGGCTAAACGGGACAAGTACCTGACCACAGCCATTGGCCGGGATAACAACGATATGGAAGGCACCAATGCCACCACCAATATCGATGCGTCTGTCAGTTACAGTCTGACTGAGCAGTGGAAACTGACCTTCGAAGCGCTGAACCTGACCGATGAAGTGGACGACCAGTGGGTAGACAGCTCAGGTAACCGCCTGACCTATTACCATGAAACAGGTCGCCAGTACTACCTGGGTGCTCAGTACAAGTTCTGATCCCTCCCGGAGGGCGAGGGCACTCAGCCTCGCCTGAGATGGTTGCAGCGGGTTCACCCGCTGCTTTTTTATAACAGATCCCGGATGCTCTGATGATTGCCGTAAAACACCGACACCTTCCCCTGCTGTTCACCAGTTGCTGGTTAGCCGCCTGTCAGCCAGCCGCTGAACCGGATCGCAGTCCCACCTCAGCGCCTCAGGCTGTGGCTGGCGCCGCACCACAGCCCGCTGCGCTTGCGACTGTGCAGGTGCAAAACCCATCCTCTTTTGCCCGGCCTGACCAGCTGATCTCGCTGGCCCTAAGTGATTTGGGTTTAAAGGAACGGCCGGTGGCCAGTTCGCTCTGGTCTGGCGGTACCGAGCTGCCCACCCAGTGGCTGGATACGGATTTGGATGGCCAGGCAGACCAGCTGTTGGTGTTAAGCCAGCTGGCGGCGGCTGAACACCAACAGTGGCAGTTAACACCACAAAGCTCCGGGCTCAGCCCCACCAGCCGGGTGCAGGCAGAAATCTCCATAAAAGAAGGCGGAGAGTGGCAAGGCAAAGTCTATAAAGGTGGTCAGTTTGTCAATGTGCAGCAGGTCACACCGCCGGCTCACTACACAGACCACAGCGAATACATCCGTTATGAAGGGCCGGGTATTGAATCCGATAAAGTCGGCTATCGCATTTACCTGGACTGGCGTAACGGCTTCGATATTTTTGGTAACAGTACAGGCAAGCCGGTTTTGCACCAGGTCGGTCTGGATGGCTACAGTTCTTACCATGAAATGCAGCCCTGGGGCATGGACTTACTGAAAGTCGGCAAATCCCTGGGCGCCGGTGGTTTTGGCTACTGGGACGGCAAGCAGGCGTTAGGGGTTGCCAAGGTCAGTGGCCACACGGCGACAGTGCTGGACAACGGTCCACTGCTGGCGCGGCAGCGCATTCAGTACCATAACTGGCAAATTGCCGGTAAAACCGTCAATGTCGACAGCAAACTGAGTATCACAGCAGGCAGCCGTCTGCTGCGCAATCAGCTCAGCCTGTCAGAGCCGCTGGATAATCTGGTGATTGGTCTGGTGAAACTGCCGGACACCAAAGTGCTGACCGGTACGCTGGAAAGCTCAGGCCATCAATACACCTACCTGGCCACCTATGGTGCCCAAAGCCTGAATAAAGACAAGCTGGGCATGGCTCTGCTGTTTAAACAAGGCCAGTTAGACCAGCTGACTGAAGATGACCACAGCCATTTAGCAGTGATGAAACTGATTGCCGGTAAACAGCTGGATTATTACCTGCTGGCGGCCTGGCAAGGTGAACCCGGCGGTATTCAAAACGAGCAGCAGTTTGTCGACTACCTGCAGCAACAGGTGGAACTGCTGACCCGCCCGCCCCGGATCCAACTGGAGAACCCGGCCACCACAGCGGCTGTACAGCAGCCGTTAACAGCACAGCGGGCGCTGTTCTGGGCTAAGGCCATGGCGGATGCCGAAATGCAGCGCCAGGTGCCGGATTATGTCTGGGGCGGCTGGGACCATGAACGGCAGCGCCCAACCACCTTTGAGTACACCACAGGGTTATTGCTGCAGGCCATTGACGATTTAAACCAGCTGCAGCCTGACCCGGCTTACCAGCAGGCGGTGCTGAACACGGCCAGTTCTTTTGTCGCAGAAGATGGCACTATCCACAGTTATGAGCTGGAAAAATTTAATATCGACAGCCTGAACAGCGGCAACCTGCTGCTGCGGGTCTGGCAGCGCACTGGCGAAGAACGCTACCAAAAAGCGCTGGCGCTGCTGCGTGAGCAGGTACGCCAGCATCCGCGCACTGAAAACGGCGCTTTCTGGCATAAAAAAATCTACCCTTACCAGGTCTGGCTGGATGGCGTTTATATGGGCATGCCATTTTTAACCCGCTACAGCAGCGCCTTTGAACAAGGGGCCAGCTACAAAGAAGCGGTGCACGAGTTTGAAGTGGTTGCCGAAAAACTGCGCAGCCCAGACACCGGCCTGTATTTCCACGGCTGGGATGAAAGCAAACAGCAGCGCTGGGCCAACCAGGATACCGGCCTGTCGCCTGAATACTGGAGCCGCGGCATGGGCTGGCTGGCCATGGCGCTGGTGGATGTGCTGGAAGAAATTCCGGCGCAGCACACCGAACTGCGCGCCCCTTTAATTGCCCAAAGCCAGCAACTGGCCGCCGTACTGCAACACTATGCCGATCCAGAGCGTCATGTCTGGTATCAAATTCCGGACAAAGCCGGCGCCACAGGCAACTACCTGGAGTCCAGTGCCAGCAGTATGTTTGTTTATTTTTACGCTAAAGCCCTGAATCTGGGCATTATTGACCCGGCCTACCGCAGTTTTACCGTACAAAGCTACCAGGGCTTGTTAAACGAATTTGTCTTGCTGGATGCGAAGGGCCAGGCCCATCTGACCAATATGGTGCAGGTGGCCGGTTTAAGCGCGGGCCGGGATGGCAGTTACGACTATTACATGAACGAACCTGTGATACGTAACGATGCTAAAGGCATGGGCCCGTTTATTATGGCGTCCGTGCAACTAGCGAAACTGCTGGGTCAGCCGAAGTGAGATGGTGGCTGCGAAGTCTGTGCTGCGGGTTCGGGTTCGCGTTCACCGTCACAGCACAGGCTCAGAATACCCAGCCCCCGCCCCCTCAATTGCCGATAGTGCTTCAGGTGGCCACCGACGGCAGCGCGCCTTTTCGCAGTATTCAGGCCGCGCTGGACAGCCTGCCACAGGACAATAACGCCACCCATCAGCGCTGGGCGCTGGTACGTATCGCACCGGGTTTATACCGCGAAAAACTGTATCTGACGCGCAATAAAGTGCTGCTGGCGGGCCATAGCCTGACGGACACTGTGATCCAATACCCGGAGCTGCGTCAGCATTTTCTGGCCCGTCAGGGCGAAGGCGCGCTGCCGACCGGTCAGGGACTGAGCCGGGACTGGGGAGCTGCCGTGGTGAATATTGCCGCCTCCGACATCGCGCTGCTCGACTTAACAGTGCATAACAGTTACGCCTTGGATTATCCGCAGGATCCAGAGCGTTTTGAACATCAGTTTGCGTTGCGCGGTTTTGAGCAGGCCAGCCGTATTCTGACCGACAGTGTGATGCTGTCCAGTGCCGGAGCCGACACCGTCAGTTTATGGAATAAACAACATGGCCTCTATTACCACAGCCGCAGTTATTTCAGCGGCCGGGTCGATTTATTCTGCCCACGCGGCACCGCTTATGTCACAGACTCCGATTTTGTGAATTACACCACTCAGGCCACCTTATGGCATGACGGTGAACTGGCGGAGCAGCAGAAACTGGTGGTCACCCACTCGCGTTTTTATGGGGTGTCGGGGTATCAGCTGGCACGCCGCCATTACGATGGTCAGTTTGTCCTGTTGCATAACAGGTTCAGCAGCAGCCTGGCCGACCAGCCCATTTTCCGCCGCACTTATCCGCAGCAGCCACAACGGGATCAGCCGAATCGTTACGGCGACCGCAATTATTTTTACCAGAACCAGGGGCCGGCTTACGACTGGCTGCAGGATAATCTGACAGCAGACGAGGCCACCCGTTACAGCGCTGAGCAGGTGTTTGCCGGGTTATGGCAGCCAGAGCAACAACTGCAGCAATTCAGACAATGGTTAAAGGAGACGCCATGAACGCATTTTTTCTGCTCTGCAGTCTGCTGCTGAGCCTGCCACTGGCAGCCCTGGGTATACCGGCTGGCACCAGCACAGACCAGCCCAAACCCCGGCTGCATCTGGTGGGCGATTCCACCATGGCCGATAAAACCAATCTGGCTTATCCGGAGCGCGGCTGGGGCCAGCTGCTGCGCGAGTTTTTCAGCCCGCAGCTGACGCTGATTAATCATGCCGCCAATGGCCGCAGTACCTTACGCTTTCTGAATGAAGGCCGCTGGCAACTGCTGCTGAGCGATTTAGGCGAAGACGATTATGTGCTGATCCAGTTTGCCCACAACGACTCGAAACAGGATGATCCGGCGCGATATGCCGCGCCCGACAGCACCTATCCGCAATTGTTGACCCGCTTTATCCGTGACGTCAGAGCCAAAGGTGGCATTCCCATGCTGGCTACGTCCATCTGCCGCCGCAATTTTAACGCCGGGGGCCAGTTGCAGGATGATTTAGCCCTGTACGCCAAGGCGATGCGGCAAGTGGCAACGCAGGAGCAGGTTGAACTCTTTGACCTGCACAGCTGGCACTGTGCCGAATTGCAAAAACTGGGGCCTGCCGCCAGCCAGCCTTATTTTATTCAGGTCCCGGCAGGCTTGTACCAGAAGTTTCCGGACGGCAAAACTGACAATACTCACCTCAGTGTGCAGGGAGCTACTTTGGTGGCTCAGCAGTTTGTGCAGCAACTGAAGCAACGTCAGCACCCGCTGGCCGCTTATGTCTGGCGCGAGTTACTCTGATACCTCAGGGCCACTGCCACGCACTGTGCGCTTCAGATGCCCGATAAATTGCTTGAAATGGGGTTGAAACTCTTTAAACAGCTCCTCTTTACGGTGCTGCATCATCACTTCACTGAATAACTTCAGGCCAACAATCAAGGCCTGATGCTCAGTCTCAGTCAGCTTCAGCTTGCCCTGGCTTCTGGCCAGAATGGCAAAAATGTCGTCGTGGTTCTGGCAATCAAACTGCAGCACAGCGGCGCTATCATCCAGTTTTTGCAGCTGGACCCTGTAGTGGTGTTGCATCTGGTACTCCTGCCCTCTGGGCATTTCATTTAATAGTTGATAAAATCAATTAAATCGAATTTAATTGATATTGTCAACCATGTCATTCAGCCAGCAACTTTTCCATATTCTGGATCTGTATAAAATCGCACTGACACAGGCATTCCGTCGTCAGCAGATCGCACTCAGCCCTCTGTATTACAAAGTGCTGCACTTGATCCAGAGCTTAGACCCAGCCACTCCGCAGTTGATCGCGCAGCAGTCGGGCCGCGATAAAGCCCAGGTCACCCGCTTATTACAGGATATGGAAAAACAGGGACTGATTGAAAAGCAGCCCCACCCGCACGACAAGCGCAGTGTCTGTCTGGTATTAACCAAACGGGCCGCCACTCTGTGTGCTGAGGCAGCTCTGCTGGTCAGCCAGTTGGACAGACAACTCAGCAGCCAGCTGAGCGTCGATGAGCAGCAACAGCTGCATCAGTTGTTGCAGAAGCTGGCACAGGGGCTGAGCCCGCCCCCTTAAAGCAAGCTCAGATCAGAGTTTAAAGCGCCCTACCTGCTGTTGCAGCTGCTCAGCCAGTTGAGCCAGCTGTTGGCTCGTGGCCGCAGTTTCTTCGGCACCGGTGCTGGTCTGATGCGCCACCTCATTAATGCGCTGCAGGTTTTTATTAATATCGTCCACCACCACATGCTGTTGTTCAGCTGCCGATGCAATTTGGGTGTTCATATCGTTAATATGGCTGATGCCACCGGCGATCTGGTGCAACAGCTGGCCAGCAGCCACCACTTGATTCACCCCGACCCTGGCCTGCTCCATACACTGATCCATCGCACTGTTGGCCTGGTCTGCACCGCGGCGTAACCGTTCAATCATGTCCTGAATAGACAGAGTGGATTCCTGAGTCCGTTGCGCCAGAGTGCGGACTTCACTGGCCACCACGGCAAAACCACGGCCCTGGTCACCCGCCCGCGCCGCTTCGATAGCTGCATTTAATGCCAGTAAATTGGTCTGATCGGCAATACCACGGATCACATCCAGCACTGAGGTGATGGTCTCCGAACCGGCTTTCAGCTCAGCCAGCGTCTGAGCCGTCTGATGCACCTGAGCCTCCAGGCTCTGGATCAGCCGCACTGTGCCATCAATATCATGTTGCCCCTGCACGGCTTCTGAGTTGGCCTGCCGTGACAGTTCGGCGGCTTCCCCCGTACTGCGCGCCACATCCCGTACTGTGGCTCCCATTTCGTGCATGGCCGTCACCACAGTTTCGGTATCCTGCTGTTGCTGACTGATGCCTTTGCTTATCTGAGCTGTGACAATGGAGGCCTGCTCTGAGGCTGAGGCCAGTTGCACCGTGGCATCACTGATCAGCAGCATCACCTGCTTTAACTCAGCACTGGTACGATTAAGCGCTTTGGCAATATCCCCAAATTCATCTTGCCCCTGATAGCCAGACACAGCCGTCAGGTCCCGCTCTGATAACTCCTGCAAAGCCCGGGTGACCGAAGCGGCCGCCAGACGGATATTGCTGATAATCAGCAGCGCCAGGTAACAGGCGAGAGCCAGCACCAGTGCGACTGAAACCAGGGCGAGCCAGAAGGCGCGGCCAGCGGCGCTTTCTTTGGCGGCCGCCGCATCGGCAATGCCCTGATTCAGTTGTTTTTCAAACTGATGCAACAATTCAATACGGGCTGTGGATTTGGTGAACCAATCCGCACCACTGATATGCAGTGGCAAGCCCGGCGCTGTTGTTTGCACCAGCTGCTTCAGTTGCTCTACCTCGGCCATAATGGGCTGCGTCAATAACTGCTGCAACTGCTGTTGTTGGGCGGCAGAGAGTTTTTGCGTTAACCTGGCCAGATAGGTCTGGTATTCGCCCAGATTCAGCAAAAAACGCTGTAAAGACTCCGGCGTACTGCCATTCTGGTGAAAGATCACCGCCAGCAAAGCCCGCTCGCGCCCCGCCCGCTCTTTCATTTCAATGAGTTGATTCAACTGAATAAAAGCGGTCAGCAGCTCAGGGTCACTGACCTGGCCTTCCATTTGCTGGGTAAAACCGGTCAGCAAAACAATCTGCCTGGTGTAAGCCGCTGCTGACTGCGGGGGCTGCAGACTGAACCTGTCTACCTGCTGGCGCACAGCCTCCAGCTCTTGCAGCGCCACCAGAGCCTGACGCAACAACGGGTCCTCTTCATTGGCGTGCTGACGTAATTGCTGCAACGCGGCATCTGATGAGGCTCTGAACCGCGCCAGTTCAAGCTGATTCGCTCCCTTACTGCTCAAAAACAGGCCGGATAACCCCCGCTCTTTTTGCAGCTCGTTAATCAGCAAACTGACTAACCCCGTCTTCAGACTGACCTGACGGATCTGCTGCATTTCTGCCAGCGTCTGGTACTTTTGCAGCAAATAAAAGCCAGAAAACAGCACCATCCCGGCCAGTGGCAAGACCAGTAACAGCAACAGTTTTTGCGTCAGCGCCAGCTGACGGATCCAAGAACCCATTTTGATATCCCCGATGCAAGGAAAAGCGACTATGCAGGTGCAGCCATACAACCAACTGGCTGTTTTGTATGACTAATTACCTATAGTTCAGACAAAGGGCCCGTGCCAGCCTAAAGTACTAAACGCCCTTCAAGGAATTGCAGAAAGACCTTGATCCGCCCCGACAACGCACTGTGGCGGTAATACACGGCCTGAACCTGCTCACGGGGATGCGGGCTTTGCAACTGACCGGGCAGCAGCTCTACCAGCTGCCCCGAGTTGATGGCCTGACGCACCATAAAATTGGATAACAAAGCAATGCCATGCCCGGCCAGACAAAGTTGCAGCAGGGTTTCACCACTGCTGGCACGGATCGCAGGCCGGATGACCACAGACTCTGCCAGCGGCAGCAGGTTCAGTCTGGGGTTGTCAGCAAAACCCAGCCACTGATGCCGGGCCAGTTCAGCTGAGTGCTGCGGTATCCCATGCAAATTCAGATAAGCCGGGCTGGCCACCAGATGCAGGGGACTGCGGCCCAATAAACGGGCATGCAGATTGGAATCTGTTAAGCCGCCAATGCGGATCGCCAGATCGGTACGCCGCTCAATCAAGTCGATCAGTTTGTCACTGGACATCAGCTCCAGCTCAATAGCCGGGTACAGAGTGCGAAACTCGTGCATAAGCGGCACCAACTGATGCAACACAAAAGGACTGGCCGCATCCACCCTTAACACGCCAGTGGGCTGGCCTTGCTGCAATTTCAGTTCCTCTTCCGCCTGCTGCAGCTGTGTCAGTGCGTCCCGCACTTTGTGCACAAAGGCTTTGCCCTCGGCCGTAGGTTCCACCCGTCTGGTGGTGCGGGTAAACAGGCTGGCTCCCAATTGCTGTTCCAGCTGCTGCACCGCCCTGGACACCTTGGCCACCTGACAATCCAGCAAGCGGGCGGCGGCTGAAAAGCTGCCGCTGTCGTACACGGCCACTAACAGCTCAAGCTGTTCGGTTTGCGATATTATTGCCATATTTGCAAAAGATATTTGTGATTAATGCCATTTTTCACAATAGTAGCTTTTGGCACACTGCCGCGCACTGACTAACGCGGAGAATTTTTATGCCACTTGCACTTTGGGCGCTCACTTTAAGCGCCTTTGCCATAGGCACCACCGAATTTGTGATTGTCGGTCTGGTGCCAACCATAGCTCAGGATTTGGGCGTGTCTTTACCCTCAGCAGGCCTGCTGGTCAGCCTCTATGCGCTGGGGGTCGCCATTGGCGCCCCTGTGCTGACGGCCCTCACTGGCAACTGGCCACGCAAACCTTTGCTGCTGGCCTTAATGGTGCTGTTTATCGCCGGCAACCTGCTGGCTTTTTTAGCACCAGGCTATCAAAGTCTGGTGCTGGCCCGTGTGCTGACCGGGCTGGCCCATGGGGTGTTTTTCTCCATTGGCTCCACCATAGCCACCAGCCTGGTCAGTAAAGATAAAGAAGCCAGCGCCATCGCCCTGATGTTCAGCGGACTGACGGTCGCTCTGGTGACGGGGGTACCGCTGGGTACCTGGATTGGTCAGGAGTTTGGCTGGCGTGCCACCTTTTTAGTGGTCGCAGGCCTTGGGTTCATCGCCCTGGTGGGCAGCGCTTTGTTAGTACCTGCCCGACTGAAACCAGGTCAGGCCGCCTCTGTGATGCAACAACTGTCGGTACTGACAGAACCCCGCTTACTGCTGGTGTTTGCCATGACAGCGGTCGGTTATGGCGGCACCTTTGTTGCCTTTACCTACCTGGCCCCTATTCTGCAGCAGGTATCCGGTTTTGCCGCCGGTGCCATTGGCCTGATTATGCTGGTGTATGGGGTTTCTGTGGCTGTTGGCAATATCTGGGGTGGCAAGCTCGCCGATAAACACGGCCCGGTGAAAGCCCTGAGCATTATTTTTGCACTGCTGGCTTTGGTGCTGGCGGCCTTTAGCTGGACTGCGCAGTCAGCCGTGCTGGCGGTGCTAACCGTACTGATTTGGGGTGCTTTTGCCTTTGGTAACGTGCCTGGTTTACAGGTGTATGTGGTGCAGCTGGCACAAAAATACCGGCCAGAAGCGGTGGATGTGGCCAGCGGCATGAATATAGCCGCCTTTAACCTGGGCATTGCCTTGGGAGCCTGGCTGGGTGGCCTGGTGGTCGCCAGCCGCCCGCTGACCGACACGGGTTGGATTGGCGCCTTGATCGTACTGCTGGCACTGGGACTGACCCGTTGGTCTGGTGCACTGGAACGCAAACAGCAGAGCCTCGGTTGATTCAACCTGACAAATTCGTCCTGCGGCCACTTCGGCTGACCGCAGTTTTGCCTTTAACATCTTGAGTCTGGAGTCTTAGCCCCCAGACTCAGTGCATCACCCCAGGAGAAATGAAATGAGCACAACCTTATTCGCCCCGGCACTTGGCATGGGCACCTTCCGGCTGAAAGACCAACTGGCCTATGACTCAGTGGCAATGGCACTGCAAGCAGGGTACCGCCATATCGACACGGCCCAAATTTATGGCAACGAAGAACAAGTGGGCCTGGCCCTGGCCGACAGTGGTATTGCCCGCAGCGAAATTTTCCTGACCACCAAAGTCTGGCTGAGCAATCTGAGCGCCGACAGGTTTATCGCCAGCGTAAAGGAAAGCCTGCAGAAACTGCAGACAGACCAGGTGGATTTATTACTGATCCACTGGCCGGACAGCAGCAATGCTGTAGCCATGCAGGACTACTTGCGTGAACTGAAACAGGCTAAAACGCAGGGCCTGACCAAAGCTATTGGGGTGTCGAATTTCACCATTGCCCAGTTGCAGCAGGCGATAGAAATTCTGGGTCCGGGCGAAATTGTGACCAATCAGGTGGAAGTGCACCCTTACCTGCAAAACCGCAAACTGCTGGCGTTTATGCAGCAACAGGGCATCACTCCCACGGCTTATATGCCGCTGGCGGTAGGAAAGGTGTTCGCTGATCCTGTATTGCAGGAGATGTCCGCACGCACCGGCCACAGTATCGCTCAGTTGGTGCTGCGCTGGGTGCTGGACCAGGGCATGGTCACTATTCCGATGTCGACCCAGGCGAAAAACCTGGCCGATAACTTTGGCGCTTTAAGCGTGACATTAGCGGCAGAAGACAAAGCGTTGATCGCTGGGTTAGATGCCGGTGAACGCATCGCCAACCCGGATTTTGCTCCAGCCTGGGATTAACGGGAATTTGTTGAGAAAGCCGGGTTCAAGCCCTAAGGCCCGGCTTTTTTAGCCTGACTGCGTTTTTTCAGGTGCCATAAAGGCCAGAACGCCAACAAAGCGGCCACCAGCACAATCAGGCTAATTGCCACCAGCATCTGATACACAATAAAACCATGGGCTTCAGGGTCCACCACCAGCCCGACAATATAACCACTCATCTGCATCAGCCAGATCACAAAACTTTCCATACAGCCCCCAGCCTCTCAGCCCTGTGACATTGTCAGTCAGAATAGCAGCAAAACCCGCTGCAGTTGCTGTTGAAGCTGCTCAGTCAGAAACTGCTGCAGCGCCTGAACCACTGGGGTCAGCTGCGAGCGGCCAGGCACCAGTAAATGCAAAGGTGCCGCTTCACCTTGCCAGTGGGTACACAGGGGCACCAAGCGGCCAGCCAGCAAGTCCTCGCTGACATCCAGCAGCGACTTAAAGCCTATACCACGGCCACTGACCAGCCAGCGCCGCACCACATCGCCGTCATCGGCCACAGAGCCGCCCTGGATCACCACAGTTTCGGTGTGTTGTTGCCGGTAAAAAGTCCAGTGGCTATGGGTGCTGTCTTTCAGCGCAAAACGCAGGCAATGGTGCTGACTGAGATCGGCAGGCTCTGCCGGTGCACCATAACGTTCAAGATAAGACGGCGCCGCACACAGTACCCTGTGGTTAGCGCCAGACAAAGGCAGAGCCACCATAGTGGAATCGGCCGGCTGACCATAGCGAATGGCGGCATCCAATGGCTCTTTGTACAGATCGGTCATCCGGTCGGTCACCGACAAACGCAAACTCAGGCCGGGGTGCCGCTGATTAAACTGATCCAGCCAGCCCAGCAGCAGGTTACGGCCCAAATCCGACGGCATCGCTAAACGCAACTCGCCAGACAACTGCTCCCGCCCCTGCCGCACCAGTTGCATGCCCAGCTCAATCTGCTCAACGCCGCTCTGGCAATGGCTTAAAAACAGCTCGCCCGCCTGCGTCAGCCGTAAGGAGCGGGTCGAGCGGACAAAAAGCTCAGCGCCCAGCTGTTGCTCCAGCCGCTTAATAGCGGCACTGGTGGCCGCCGGGGTCAGGCTGAGCTGTTTTGCCACCAGGGTCAGGTTGCCCAACCGGGCCGTCGACAAGAAAATATGTAGATCCTGCAATAGCCGCATAAGCGCTCCTGACGCTTAAAACCCTTCCAGCACAATTTTACCTTTGGTGCGCTGCGACTCAATCAACCGGTGCGCCTCACTCAGATTGGCGGCGTTGATAGTGCCCAGATGAGTGCCCAGGGTGGTACGAATTAAACCAGCATCAATTAAACGTGCCACTTCATTGAGCAGTTGGTGTTGCGCCAGCATATCGCTGGTCTGGTACAAAGACCGTGTAAACATCAGCTCCCAATGCAGCGACAAACTCTTGCGTTTCAACTGGGTGGCGTCCAGCTGGTCCGGGTCGTCTATCAGGCCAAATTTGCCTTGCGGTTGCAGGCTTTCAATAATTTCGGCGAAATGCTCACTGGTATGGGTCAGGCTGACCAGATGACTGACCTGCCCAACACCAATGCGCCGCAATTCCTGACTCAGCGGCTTGCTATGGTCAATCACCTGATGCGCACCCAGCTGTTTCAGCCAGTTTTGGGTTTCAGGCCGGGAAGCGCTGCCTATCACTGTTAATGCGGTTAACTGGCGGGCCAACTGCACCAGAATAGAACCGACCCCACCGGCCGCGCCCACCACCAGCAGCGACTGGCCACTGTAGTCTTTGCCCGGTTTCACCTGCAGCCGGTCAAACAGCATTTCCCAGGCCGTAATAGCAGTCAGCGGCAAGGCGGCGGCTTCCGCATCGCTCAGGCTGTGTGGCGCCAACCCGACAATACGTTCGTCCACCAGCTGAAACTCGGCATTGCTGCCGCTGCGGCTGATATCACCGGCATACCAGACGCGGTCGCCAACCTGGAACAAACTGACCTTATCACCCACAGCTTTGACAATACCCACAGCGTCCCAGCCTAACACCTTGTAGCCACCGGCCGCTGCGCTCACCCCTTTGCGGATTTTGGTATCCACAGGATTCACCGAAATGGCTTTCACTTCCACCAACAAGTCGTGACCTGAGGCTTGCGGTACTGGCAGTTCAATATCTTCCAGTGCCAATGCACTGACCGCATGCGCGGATTTATAGCCTATAGCTTTCATCAATCGGGCTCCTGTTTGTCAAAGGCTCCAGCATACGCAGCCTGATTAACAAACAAAAACTAGTAATTTTTAAAACATATTCAAATTTAATTTGAAAATAGAGTGCTGGCCAGCTGTGTTGTGCGACGCTGCCTTGCCCAAGCTCACACCAAGACCATAAAAAAATCAAAATATCTTTCTTTAACTATCAATAAGATGAATAAAAAATCCACAAAAGACAAAAATAAAACTTGCAAGATAATAGTTTGCGCAATAATATTTATCTCAAGCCAGACAGCAACAACGCCACACCAGAGTGGCAGCGCAGAAAGGCGGTAGTTTAAACCAAATAGTTATCGCAACAACTTTAAGTTCAACAACTGAAATCAGGAGAGTTAAAATGCAAGTGATTTATAAAGCCATAGTGACCAGTACTGCAGGCCGTGATGGTCGCGCTCTGTCCAGCGACAACAAGCTGGATGTGAAACTGAGCACCCCACGTGAACTGGGCGGTGCAGGTGGTGAAGCCACCAACCCAGAGCAACTCTTTGCTGCAGGTTATTCAGCCTGTTTCTTAAGCGCCATCAAGTATGTCGCGGGTCAAAGCAAAATTGCCATCGCAGCTGACGCCAATATCCGTGCCGAAGTAGGCATTGGTCAAATCCCAGGTGGTTTTGGTCTGGATGTGGAGTTGTTTATCAGCCTGCCAGGCACAGATGCCGCAGTCGCGGCCGATTTAGTACAAAAAGCTCACCAGGTGTGCCCGTACTCAAACGCTACCCGCAATTCATTAGAAGTTCGTCTGACGCTGGTGTAACCAGCGTTTGACCGGCAAATACTTATCGCACAAATAGTTAAATTTTATTGACGGAGTTGAAGATATGAAAAGCTTACAAAAAACCCTTGGTTACAGCATTGTCGCTTTAGGTCTGGTCAGTGCTTTATCGGCAGATAAGTTGGTTGCCGCTGAATTTCCTGGTGTTGAAACCAAAACTGAAGCCTTCTTAAATGTGTTGGCTCAAGGCACCGGCAAACCGCTGGAGCAATTAAGCCCAACCGACGCCCGCGCTGTGTTAACCGGGGCTCAGGCCGGCGCCACACTGCCTGCCGCAGAGGTCAGTGAAAAATGGATCACCGCAGAGGGCCAGAACATTAAACTGGTGGTGGTCCGCCCTGCGGGTGCCAAAGGTGTGTTACCTGGTTTTATGTTCTTCCACGGTGGTGGCTGGGTGCTGGGCGATTTCCCAACCCATGAACGCCTGATCCGTGACTTAGTGCAACGCTCTGGTGCAGCGGCTGTGTATGTGGATTACACCCCATCACCTGAAGCCAAATACCCAACCGCTGTGAACCAGGCCTATGCCGCAACAGCCTGGGTGGCGCAGCATGGGAAAGAAATTCAGGTCGACGGCAGCCGTTTGGCTGTGGCCGGTAACAGTGTCGGTGGCAATATGGCCGCAGTGGTCGCCCTGAAAGCCAAAGCCGCAGGTACGCCAAAACTGGCCTTCCAGCTGCTGATGTGGCCTGTGACAGACGCCAACTTTGAAAACAGCTCGTACAACCAGTTCCAGCAAGGCTATTTTTTAAGCCGGAACATGATGCAGTGGTTCTGGGACAACTACAGCACCAACCCTGCAGAACGGAACGAAATTTATGCTTCACCGCTGCGTGCCAGCACAGAGCAGTTAAAAGGCTTGCCGCCGGCACTGGTGCAGACTGCCGAGTTTGACGTGCTGCGTGACGAAGGCGAAGCCTATGCAGTGAAACTGGACCAGGCCGGTGTCACCGTCACCTCAGTACGCTACAACGGCATGATCCACGACTTCGGCCTGCTGAACGCGCTGACGGACGTGCCAGGGGTACAGGCTCAGCTGGACCAGGCCGCTAATGCGCTGAAACAGCACTTAGCCAAATAACAGTAACCTCATAGCGCCCAACATCAGACCGCAACCCGCGGTCTGAGTTTTTCGGCATGTCACCGCCTGTTTCGTCCGTTGTTATGGCTGCGTTGGCTGATCCCGGCCAACAGCCGCCGGTTTGAGCCGCTGCAGCGCGGCCTCTGACTGGCACAACCGTTGCTATCTCTGAGTACAGACATCAGCCGCTCTTACAGGATCCATTATGCAGCTTTCCTCGTTGCCATCATCAGCCAGACCATCGGACAGCCTCCAGCAGCAGCTCAGACAGCTGACAAGCGTGCCACTTCAAACTATTCACCCTGCACAGCGCCTGCCTTTGATGCGTCAGATGCGCCGTCTGCTGACTCAAACACAGCGGAAAGGTGAATGCAGAGACCTCAGCCCCCTGACGGATCTGGCATCTCATCTTTGCGACTGGCCTTTCCTGCAACAAATACAACAACTCCAGAAAAAAACTGATGTATTGCGGCACATTCAGCCCGCAGTACTGCAAGGGCACTTCGAACAGGCCTGTTCGCAGCTGCAGGCCGCCAGCCGGTCGCCCACCCAGGCTGACAGCGCGAGAGCATTGCAACAGGAACTGGCGACATTACGCCAACAGTTGCCTTGTGCCGAAGCCGAACTACACCAGGGGTGTATCAGCCTGACGCCACTGCACTACCATCATGTCGCCGACTTTGGCTGGCAATATGCGGATCCGTCCATTGCCAGTCTCTGCAATCTGCCGCAGTTTGTGTCGGCCGAACACTGGCTGGGCTGGTTGTATCAATGCCGGCAGGAACGGGCCCGCCGTTTATTTGCCGTGATGCATCAGGAATGGGGATTTATCGGCTCTGTCAGCCTGCAGCTGTTTCATGGTGTCGGTTTTTTTTATTACTGGCTGGGAAAAGATTTTCAGGGGTGGGGGCTGGGTCCACTGGCTGTACAGATTTTATTGCGACTGGGACGCCGGCTGGGCATGCATTGCTGTTACGCCAAGACATTCAACTTCAACCTGCCTTCGCAAAAGGCTTTGCATAAACTGGGGTTTATTGCGCTGCCGTTTTCCGCACAGGCGCCTTCGGCAGATGAACAGTTTTATTATCTGGGCCCAGCACAACATCAGAGCTGGCTACATCATCAATTACAACAGCTGCTGCTGGCACTTCATTCCGGCATTGAACTGGAACCGCTGAGCTGAAAGCAGGCCCAACTCAGCACTTCCGTAAGACACCAGGGTTTAGTCCCGGCGCTCCCATGGATCAGGCAACCACCAGATAAAAGCACCAGCAGCCAGCATCGCCCAGGGTGGTACCATTTTCAGGTGGGGCCGAAGCGCCTTCTGCCAGCCACTGGCATGCGAATTCATCAGCGCCATCATGCCAAAATTACCCGCGCTGAACAGGCCGTACATCAGGCTGTTTTTATAGTCTCCTTGCTTCCCGTAATACAGCGCCTTCAAACCATCGGCCCAACCGCCATAACGCAAGGCTTGTAAACCCAGCGCATGGAAGCTGTGACCGGAAAAGGCCATAGCCCGGTACAAGGTGATACTCTGCAACGCATAAAGACCATGCCCGCTAAACAGCAGGCCGTTGTTTATATTCAGGCCATATTTATACATATCCAAAGCTGTATAGCCTATGCCCGCAAAGGCAGAGACAAAACTGGTGAACGCCACCTTGTTGTACAAATAAGCGTGCCCGCCTACTTTAAAAATATCTTTCGGATCCAACCTGACTGGCGGATACATAAATCTGCCACTGCCCTCCAGAAACGCCATGATGCTTTCCAGGCTGGCATTGGCAAAAAGGCCATAAGCCGACGTAGTTTTCAGCACATCTTTCAGCGGTTTTGGGTACAGATTTTTATTCGGTATATCACTCATCATGCTCCCCTTGTTGCTCTGCGTAGCCGTCTTTTCAGCACAGATTTATTGCATCCTGGCTTTCACCAGGCTACGCCGCACCAATACCCGCTGGTAGTACTCCTTGTCTTTGGTATAGACAGGCGTAATAGCCGCCATACTGGGGGTCATCCATTTGCTCAGCGTTTTGGTCTCTGCATCCACGCCATACGCATCTTCCCCCACTGGCAGGAATGGGAACAAATAGCCGTACACTTCGGTTTGTGAATAATCCAGCAAGGATTCAGAGCCCTTGTTATTCAGCGCCTGGTACAGCTCCGCAGCCAGACTGCCCTGGGTGCCGATCAGGCTGGTCAGAAAACTGCTGTTGCCTTTGAGGCTGGTCGCAAACTGGTCACGCAGATCCTGCAGGCTGCTAAAGCAATAGTTAGTTGCCGCCGCACTGCCATTGCTGCTGACATAAATTTTCAGACCAGCTCTTGATTCAATAGTCAGGCCATTCAGATACTCCACCAGATCCATGGCTGTCATGGCCTGGTTGTAGCTGTTGTATAACAAAGGCACCCCGGCACAGCCCAGGCCACACAACTCAAGGGCCGCGCCCTGCCCCCTGACCAGCGTTTGCGGATCACCCAAAAAGGTCTCGACTTCCTCTCTTAACTTCAGCAACACCGCCTGGGCAATGTCGTAATTCATATTGCTTCCCATCAGCTGAGTCTCCAGCTTGTCTGCAGAAGTCGGTTCAATCATCAGCCTGCTGATCAGCAGATCCTGAAAAATCAGCGCATCGTTGCGGCTGTTAAACAGAGGTTGCACCCATTTCTCTTTGGTCGGCGTTTCCCCACTGATCGCCGCTCTGGTGAAGTTGACCCCAAATACATGCTCAAACAGAAGTTGCATATCACTGTTTGGGCTTGTCATATATTTGCTTTCTGCCATTTCGAATCTCCTTTTGCATAAAACCATTTTTGACACACAAACCATTAATTTCAAAATTCGCACCAAACAGAGAACCCACCAACAAAAAACCCACAAACCATTAAATAAAAAAGAAATAATAGTTAAAAACCCGCAAAAAATAACCGCAACAGAAACATTAACCACTAATAGATGGACGATTCAATCCAAATGAAAAAACAAACAGGACACTTTCATCCGAAAATAAAAAACAAAATCGAGGCGTTACAAAAACATAAAAAATAGTGACAAATTCATAAGAAATGTTTCATTTATTGGTATAGGTTTTTTATTCATTTCACAGGGAGGCCAGATATGAGTGCTGTCAGTTCTTTTTTACCACTGTTTTCTGAAGTGTTACCTGGAGTGATTAGCCAAAACGCCACGATGAAAACCTTGGCGGCTCATGTAGCAAAAATTGCCCGCAGCGATGGCGCTGTGTTTTTACATGGCGAAACCGGCACAGGTAAAGATTTGCTCGCCAAAGCCATCCACCAGCTCAGTGGCCGGCCTGGCCCTCTTGTCAGTGTCAACTGCGGCGCTATTCCGGAAACTCTGTTTGAATCCTTATTTTTTGGCCATGAAAAAGGCGCCTTTACCGGTGCCGATAAAAAACAACAGGGTTTCTTTTATCAGGCCAGTCAGGGCACCCTGTTTTTGGATGAAATTGCAGAGTTGCCTTTGGTCCATCAGGCGAAATTGTTACGTGTGCTGGAAAGCCGCCAATTCAGCCGGATTGGCAGCAGCGAAACTCAGGCATTTACCGGCCGTATTGTCAGTGCCTCACACGCCAACCTGGCGGCACTGGTCGCAGGGCGGGCCTTTAGGGAAGACCTGTGGTACCGCATCAATCTGTTTGAAATCACAGTCCCGGCGTTGCAACAACGCCGGGATGATATTCCGTTGCTTGCGCAGCATTTCGCCCGTTTAGGCAACACTATCCGTTTCAGCCGCTGCGCACTGAAACTGCTGCAGTGCTCTGCCTGGCCCGGCAATATCCGCCAACTGAAAAACTGCGTCGATAAACTCTCAGTGCTGGCAGACGGGCCGGAAGTCACAGCCCAGACCATTCAGCAACTGGCCATTTGTGATGAACAGGTCGATTGGGCGGCCCGGGTGGCGCAGGAAATCATTGAAATGCCGATCAGCAATAAACTCAGAAGCATTCACGATGCCTTGATAGAGCAGGCGGTGGAAAAAACCAATGGGAACAAAACTGAAGCGGCCCGCTTGCTGGGGGTGCACCGCAAGGTCGTTGAACGTCGTCTGGCACAAATTCAGACCAGGCCTGCTCTGATCCAGGAGGCCAGATTATGAACACAACCCAGCCAATTCCGGCCGTCACACAGCAGACCGAGGCACGTTGCCTGGCCGAGCACAGCGCCCGGCAACTCAACCAGCTAAAAGCCGATTCCAGCCTGCTGCTACAGCATCTGATGCAGGAGCAGCAGGCCAAGCTGCAGCAAATGATGCGTCAGTTGCAACAACAACCAGTGGAGACAACGCATGAACAAAACAAACCTGCTGTTTGAAACCACCAGAACAGCGCCAGACCGCTACGAATGTGTTGCTGTGTATCAGGAAGCCGGCTCATCCGCGGACAATAGCCCGCTGCAAGAGCAGCACGACGCAGTGCCTGATCCATCCGGCCAGCCTTTTGCCATTGATCCCAATATAGCTGCAGCTGTCGCCCCAGAGTGGGCACAACAGGCGCAGGCTATCTTCTTTCAGAGCCTGCACAGCAACAGTTCTGGAGGACACGCCGAGTACCTTAAGCAGATGCAGCAGCAGTTTGAGCTGATGCGTCAGCTGTTGCAGCAACAACTGGCCCGTTTCGGCCAGCCGCGCTGAGCCCGCAGCATGACAGTCTCTATTTCAGCCATAGTGGCACAAAGCACTGCGTTCGCCAGCTCAGAACTGCAGCAGTTTCAGCGCTTTATCAGCACCAGCAAAGCGCTGCAGGGCGCTATCGCCACTGAACTGGTACAGTCACAACGTCGCTTTGTCCAGCTGCAACAGCTGATAGACAGCCTGCAGCAAGGCACTGCCGCCAACGGGATGCAACCCATTCAGATCCTGGCGGCAGATCAGGCCTATGTTACGGCCCTGTCTGCAGAATCCATCCCTGCCAGCGGCTTTAACCAGCCCGCACAGAGCCTGAGTTACATGGAGAAATTTATCCGGCAGGTGGCTCAGGAGATGAACCAAAGGGACAGCAGTGATGAGTAATGCCGAGCTCAGTACCAACTCAGCCCAGCAGCTGATCCAACCGTCCGTAAATCAATCGGTGGCGCTGGCCGTGCAAAGTGCAGTCGATCTGATGCGTAACCTCAATACCATTGAAACCACAGTGATAGGTGTGGCTTCTGCCAGCTGGCTGGCCGATCCGGAAAACATGGCGTACAAACAAATTATTGAGACGGCGACCAAAACCATTACCTTTGCCGTGGAAAACTTAGCCCAGGTCGGTTCTGTTGGCGCCCAGGTGTTACAGGATCTGAAACCGGATTAACCCCTGGCCGCGGCCAGCCGCAGATAGTCTCTGGAATGGCCGGTTCTGGCCTCAGTACCTGGGATTCAGCCGGCTTCAGCACCAGATAAAGCCGCATCAGGGCGTCGTTTTCGATGACCGCTCAGATTGGCAGGTTTTTCGCATTGACACTCTGAAACACAGAGTTTCACAGGAGCTTGTATGACCGAACTGAATACCGCAGTAGTCCAGAGCCTGGCGTTGGTGAATGCCATGACCCTGGGTGTTGCCCCGGCGATGGCCATGGGTAGCCAGTACCAGCATCTGGCCTATAACCTGGGTTTGGCCAGCATGAACCAGGTCTTTGCCCAGCAACAGGCCTGCATCAGTCAGCAAGCGACGTCGGTGCTGGCTGTGCTGCAATTGTACCGTCCCTGAATGGAGGCACTGATGACAGCCAAACCCGATCTCAGCTCTGCCGGGCCAACGCCGGAAACGCAGGAGCTGCTGCAGCAGGCTATGGCCCTGTTTGATATGGCGCCTTTTCAGCCGGTTCAGTTGGCATTTCCTGCAGTCATTAGCGCCACCGCCCCTCCACCTGAAGCGCTGCAGCTGGATCTGCAACAGCTGTACGCCAGTCAGGAGCAGCTGTTTACCAGCCCACCAGCTGAAACAACAGCCAATCACCAGCCCCCGAGTGCTGCAGCCCCGGCTGAACCGCACAGTGTCCGGCAGATGTTTGAACCATCCACAGACGGCTGAATGCGGTCTGCGCCGGATCTCCGAACATGAGTTTTTTAAGTTCAGCCAGCCTGTTGCCGCAAAAACGGCTGGAACAGGACTTAAAAGTGGTGCTTGGCAGTGTGCTGCAGGATCAGCTGTCCAGACTGCAGCAGCAACGGCCCCGACAATACCAGGATTTGCTCAGTGACTATCTGAACCCCTTTTTGCCCAGAGCCGGACCAGCCCCACAGCAGTTGCCAGCCAGGCTGCCACTGTACTGGCAGCAATTAGTCTTACCCGACGCCAGTCTCTGCTCAGAACTGGTGCTGAGCAGCTTTGACCAGGTCACTTACCTGCACTCCCTGACGATGCTGCCGGAAGATTTTGGTCTGTTCAGCCCCTTGTGGCCATCGGCGGCATTCAGCTACATCAACAGCCTGATCGGCGACACACTCAACGCAGTGACAGCCCTGAGCCAGAGCCAACACAACAGCGCCATTGTCTGCACCCTGACCAACCCGAATCTGGCCGCAATTTTTACCGCTTACGGCTTCAGACCCTGCCCTTCAGGGCCACAAATTCAGGGGTTGCCCTTGCCAGCGCGGTTTTACCGGCTACTGAGCCCCACACAGAGGGCGGATCAGGCCGTCAGCAAAGGCCCAATGGCTGATCCAGACCACAGCCGCTTTGACTGAACAGGCAATACAAAAATTAATAGTAAGTAAAAACAATACGTTAAGAACAATCCATGCAATTTTGGCGACTGGCACAACCAATGCAGTACCTCAGATGAATCCAACATTGTGGATTCGAACCCTGGTACAAACAGTACCTAAATCATGGAGATTGATTATGTCGAGTGCACAACTTGTCAATGGCGCAGTCGTCGACTCTGTCACTATTACCAATACAAAAGTACTGGCCGAAGCTCCGGCCATGGCGATGGGCAGCCTGTACCAGACTATTGGTAACTCGGTGGCGATGGCAGCCGCCAACGCCGTTTATGCGCAGCAGCAGGCCAATGTGGTGTATCAGGCGTCAACGACCCTGGGTGTCACCAAATTGTTCTCGCAAAACGCCTAACAGCCTCAGCCCTTTAAACAGGAGATCCAGCGATGTCACAACCCAGTCAGGTGAACGGCGCCATTATTGACGCCGTCGCAGGCACCAACAGCTCAGTCGGTGCAGTAGCCCCGGCCATGGCGATGGGCAGCCTGTATCAGACCATAGGTAACTCTGTCGCCATGGCGGCCGCCAATGCGGTCTATGCTCAGCAACAGGGGTGGGTCACGGCCCAGTCTGCCGGAACTTTGGGGGTCACCAAGCTGTTCAGTCAGAACGGCTAGCGACTTCAGGTCACAGCAGCAGGAAGTAACACAACATCAACTCAGGAGAGAATTTTATGTCCAACTCAACTCAACCCACAGTGGTCAATGGTGCCGTTGTTGATTCCATCGCCACAGTCAATACCAAGGTACTGGCCGAAGCACCGGCCATGGCGATGGGCAGCCTGTACCAGACCATTGGCAACTCTGTCGCCATGGCGGCCGCCAATGCTGTGTATGCGCAACAGCAGGCCAATGTCGGTTATCAGGCGGCCAGCACCCTTGGCGTGACCAAACTGTTTTCAGATAACCAGTAAAAACTAACCCCATAAGGAGATCATGATGAGCAACGCTTCTCAACCCACCTCAGTCAATGGCGCCATTGTGGACGCCGTCACCATTGCCAACACCAAAGTGCTGGCCGAAGCGCCGGCCATGGCGATGGGCAGCCTGTACCAGACCATTGGTAACTCTGTGGCCATGGCCGCTGCCAATGCGGTGTATGCGCAGCAACAAGCCAATGTGGCCTACCAGGCGGCAACAACTCTGGGTGTCACCAAGCTGTTTTCCCAGAATCAGTAAGTTAACGGGGTGGCTGGCAACCAGCCACTTAGATTTCAGGCAGAGCAACCTGGTTGCTCTGTGCCTGTCTGAGCCCAAACCAATGGAGTACTGACTATGTCCGAAACCGATTACATCAACAGCTCTGTCGCCATTAATGATGAAGTACAGAGCCAGAGCAACGAAACTCTGCAAACCCTGTCCTTAGGCGGTCTGGTCAATGCCACCACACTGACCATGCTGAATAACACCGCCAATCAGTACGCGTCGCAGACTTTGGCCAACTCGGCCATGGTGCAGGTCTGTAACCGAATTCTGAGTTCCTGAATGCCGCTGAGCCTGCAACCTTACGCCACTATCACAGGAGTCTGAACATGCCTTTGTCATCTCAATCCAGCGGTATCTCCAACTGCATCAAAGCCCCTTTTGATCCCTTGGATAAAAGCAACCCAGGGGAATGGAGCCTATGTTACAACCTGCAGCAACAAAAACTGACCTTGTCCGTTCAGCTGTTCCAGCCTGACCAGGCAAAACAGGGGCCCTTTATCTGCACACTGGACGCGGCGGGACTGAATGATCTGCTGGAATTTTTAGCTGTCGTCAAAATGCGGATCAATCAACCGGCCTGATGCCGGGCATGTCCTGATGCACGGCCCCGGCACAACGAAAGATGGAAGAGGACGTCACCATGAGTGAGGACAAGAGTAAAGCAAAATCAGGCGCTTCCAGATTAGGCTGGACAGCGGAAGAAGCTGCCGGTGCTGCCATTGCGCAATCGTTGTCGCTGGCCGCGCAGAATGAAGTGGACGCATTCAGAAACCAGAATACCGTCACTATGGTGGCCATGGGGGTTGCTTATGCCAAATGGCTGCAAAACCCTTTGCTCGGTGCTCAATACAGCGAACTGGTGCAGAGCGCCAGCCTGGACACACAAGCCGCTACCACCACACTGGCTGAACGGCTGACGCCTGCGCCAGAGGCGACCAGCAAAACAGCCTCAGACGCTAAATTCAGAGACAGAACCGCAGCGGACGCCCCCGCAGAGGCCAAAGCCAGCAGGCGTTACACACTGCCTGATCAGGTGTTTCAGTATTTCTTATCCCCCAGGCAGGACGATAAGGGGTAATTTTTCCAGCAAAACTGCAGCTCCTGAGCCAGACGGCCCCCCTATTCATCGGGTGTGCGGTCAGGCTTCAGCGAGTCCAGCATCAGTTGCATAGCCAGCCGGGTGCCTTTGGCCTGTGCCTGATTCAAGGCTGCCGCCGTCAACAATTCCTGGCTGACGGCACCCAGGTCAATCGCTTTTTTGGTGGCGGCTGTGACATCAGCCGCAGACATCGAAGCCAGCCAGCCGGCTGGCTGCCAGTACCAGCCAAAGCGGTCAAAAACAGCAGGCACCTGTTTTGTCACAGGTATTACCAATGCAAATCAGGCTGAGGCGTGGCGCCTGAAGCCGGAGACGGGTCCACCCCTTCCGGTCCGCAGATGGCTTCCGCTGGAAAAGGCAGTGGCAAATGGGGAAAGCGGTTCAGCAGATCCTTATAAAACGTCTGGTGCCATTGCCATAACAGCTGCAACGACTGGAGCTGCTGTAATCTGGCTTTGTATTCCTGCTGATAATCAAACCAGTGCAAGGCATCGGCCGGTGACGGGCTGGCATAAAACAACCTGAGCAAACCATCCTGACTGCCGGTATACAAGGCTGACACAGTTTCAAGCTCCTGCCGGCTTTCCTGTGCGGGCAACAGCAGGCATCTTTGCTGGAACACAAAGAGCTGTTGCATTTGACTGGCCCAATGCGCTAACACAGCGTCTTCAGGCCTGGGGTTCATCGCGGTATTGGACTGAGCAAATATCACCACCCGTTGTAAACAGGCCGTCAGCGCTAAATAACTGTCTTCTGTCACCGGCTCACTCATCTGTTTCTCCTGCTTATTCATAACGGCTGTAGCCTGATGCGGGCTGCTGAACCGGCGAAGCTTCAGCATCTGGGCCAGTGAAGGCGCTCTCCGTCGGCATCTGACACGCCGTGGCACTCTGGGGGTCTAGCCCGTGGCCAGCCTCAGAAGCCGCATGCCGCCAGTTCCGTAACAACTGCGCCGGGCTTTGGCCTGTGACTGAGACAATCTCTTTGTAAAAAAGGCTGATTTGCTGTTCCAGCTGCTGGCACAACCCGCGATTCTCAGAAACAGCCTCCCACCCGGCCAGCCTGAGCAACACCGGCTCCAACTGGTGTTTCAGCTGCGAAAGCAACGGCTCTGAAACCACCTCCCCGCTCATCTGAACCCGCAACAAACACGCCGATCCCAGCCAATCCAGCAGTATTGTTTTTTCAGCCTCAGGAGCCGAAAGCTGTTTAAGCACACTGATCACAATCAATGGTTCCATCTGTTTAGTTTCCCCCATTTTCCGTTAACCGATACATAAGCCAGATATATGCCAAAACCCGGATAACGCCAGGGCGGGTTTCACGCGCCAGCCCGGATTAAAACTGGCATAAAATGACCAGACAGGCGCTGCAGACGGTCGCCCGCGGCCAGCGCCATCATCCGGATTTACGCCGGACCCGCAGCGGGCTTTGCTGAAACACACTTTTAAAAGACGCCGAAAAATTCGCTTGCGACTGATACCCCAGGCGGAGCGAAATCTCCTGAATGCTCAGGCTGGTTTCCATCAGCAACTGACGGGCTTTTTCCATACGTTGCTGACGCAACCAGGCTGAGACTCCGGTATTCAGTTCCTGCTTAAAGGCTTTGGCCAGGCTGTTTCTGTTGGTATTCATCGCTTTACTGATGGAATCCAGAGTCAGAGGCAAATGCAGATGTTGCCGGATATAACGACAGGTTTTGTCGACCAGTTCCTGCTGCTTGCTGGGCTGCACTGAAACAGGGTTTTCTTGCTGGCCTGCAGGCACAGCCTGTTCAGCACACAATAAAATCCGCTGACATAACTGCATAAACTGCTGCAGCGGTGCTTCGGATAAAACACCGCAGAGGGTAAAGGTTTTATTGCGCAGATGGATCAGCGCAACGGCTTGCCGGGATACAGCAAACTGTTGCTGGACACGGCTGAACATCAGGTCGTCATCCACCATATACACTGTCATTTTTTTTTGGACACACCAACCGGAGGGTCCTGTAACTGTGCAAGGATCAGACAGGCATAATCCTGACTCAGCAATTCCCACATCGACTGTAATGCGCTTTGGTTTTTAAGCAGAAACACCAACTGCAATTGATCATTTGTCATCCGTATTCCTCGGCGGTTGCGGCCACACTGTGCAGCCAGAACCTGGTTCACTCAGATTTAACAGCCCTCTGAGCATACCGGAGACGGAGCAAATTTTTCTTATTTGGGGAATAAATTCAGCGGATGCGCCACTTTTTGTCAGGCCAATAGTGGAAAACAGACAAAAAATCGTGATCCCATTCCTGGTTCCGATGTGAAGTCAATAGTGCCGCCCATCACTTCCGTCAGCTCCTTGCAGAGTGCCAGCCCCAGACCGGTGCCGCCTTTACGTTTAGAGCTGCTGGCATCGGCCTGCGAAAAGCGCTGGAAAATTTTGTTGTGGAAACCAGGCGGAATACCAGGGCCATAGTCCACCACCGCAATTTCCAGCTGATCCGTGCTGAAGCGGGCCTGCAACAGCACCTTGCCGCCATCCGGGGAAAACTTCAGAGCATTGGATAATAAATTGGCCAGAATTTGCTGGAACCTGTGTTCGTCCAGCATCAGCTGCACCTCGGCCAGCTCCGGTGGCGTATTCAGCACCAGCTTCACTCTGGATTTTTCGGCAAAGGTGGCATGGTCGTGCAGGGCCTGTTGCAGCAAAGGCAAGACGAACACCGCCTTTAACTCCAGCTTCATTTTTCCGGCACTGAGTTTTTCAATGTCCAGCAAGTCGTTGATCAGATGTTGCAACCGGCTGATATTGCTTTGCGCCACATCCAGTAACATCTGAGCTGTGTCACTCAACTGAAGCTGCTGGGTGCCAATCAACAGCTTGATGGCACCACCAATCGAGGTTAAGGGGGTACGCAGTTCATGGCTGACGGTGGAAATAAACTCATCTTTGAGCCGCTGCAAGCGCATAAACTCGGTGACGTCCTGCACCGAACCCAACATAATTTGCTCCGGATTGTCGTCGGCTGGCAGCATTTGCGCCAATTCATGCACCCAGCGGATCTCACCGTCAGCGCGGATAATACGGTGGATCACATTGTGCTCCCCGCTCTGCAACGCCCTGGTTTCACTTGCTTCCACTGCCGCCAAATCGTCCGGATGAATGGTGCTTTTGAACAACGCGATGCTGGGCAAGGTGAATACAGGATCAAAACCGAAAATATCGTAAATCATGGGCGACCACCACAACTCCCCCGTGGTCAGGCTGGCCCGCCAATACCCTATTCTGGCCTGGCGACTGGACAACTCCAGCCGCTGCTGCGCCAGGTGTAAATCGTCATTGGCCTGCTCCAGCTCCAGATAATGCTGTTTTTTATCCGTCACGTCGTAGATATAGCCATGCCAGAGCACACTGCCATCCGGCATTTGTTCCGGCATGGCGCGACCGGACAACCAGGCAGTTTGACCACCTGCTTTGATAACACGGTACTCATGGTTCCACAGGCTGAGCCGGATGCGGGAGTGCTCAATACTGGCCAAAAGCGCGGGAATATCATCCGGCACAATGACCGAAAACACAGACGAAGCGTCCTGCAGTACCTGTTCGGGCGTCACTCCATAGATCTCCCGAATCGATTCACTGGCATAAGGGAAGGCTGCACGGCCGTCCGGCCATTGCTGAAACTGATACACCACACCAGGCAGCTGTTGTGCCATTTTGGCCAGCCGGTCACGGCTTTCAACCAAGGCACGTTCTGCCTGTTTTTGTTCTGTGATATCAGCGTGGGTACCATACATCATCAGCGGCTGGCCATCCTCGGTGCGGGACACCAGACGCCCTCTGTCATGCACCCAGACCCAATACCCGTCTTTGTGCCGCATCCGGTACCGGCAGTCATAAAACGCCGCTTCCCCGGAAAAATGTTGCTGCAGCAGCTGTTCACTGAGCGCCAGGTCCTGCGGATGCACCAGCCCCTGCCAGGTTCTGATACTGACAGGTGCCAGTTGTTCCAGCCGGTACCCGACTATCTCGGCCCAGCGTTCATTAAACGAGGTTTCACCGCTCTGCACATTCCATTGCCAGGTGCCGATGCGAGTGCCTTCCAGCACTGAGCTGTTCAGCAGTTCACTTTGTGCCAGTTGCTGGTGGGCAAACTGCTGCAATCTGTCGCGAATTTCCTGCTCAACCGAATCAGCAAAATGACGCAGTATGTCGCGCTCCTTGTGGCTGAGCTGGCGCGGCTGCGAGTCAATCAGGCACAAGGTTCCTATACGCTGCCCGTCAAAACTTAAGGGCGCGCCGGCGTAAAAACGGATAAAAGGCGGCCCAAGCACCAGGGGGTTGTCAGAAAAACGGCGGTCTTGTGTCGCGTCGGGCACTTCCAGAATAGCGTCAGCCAGTATGGCATGGCCACAAAATGAGATATCTCTGGGGGTTTCGCAGGCGGTCAGCCCCTGTCTGGATTTAAACCACTGACGCTGCTGATCCACCAGAGACACCAACACAATTTCGGTGCCAAGACAGAGCCTGGTCAGATGGGTCAGCCGGTCAAATCTGGGTTCATCCGGAGTATCCAGCAAGGCAGCAGAACTGAGCGCCTTTAAACGTTCAGTTTCATTGGGTGGCACAGATGGGGCAAGCATAAAGTCCTGTCACTCTCTGAATCCTGACGGACCTGTTGCTGAAGGCACCTTGCCTGATCATTGCCGGCTCCGCCGTTTTGTCCCTTAGAGACTAACAGAGGCCTATCCGACTGGCAAACCGGACACTGCGCCTACCGGCTGGCTCTGAAGCAAAAAACGCGGCCAACTGGCCGCGTTGAATCGCGCTCCGGGCAGTGAGTTCCGGCTCCGTTTAGAATGGCTAAGGCTTCAGATTGTAGTCGAGAAACTCCAGCATAGCTGCCGCTAAGTCATGGCCATGCGTTTCAATGGCAAAGTGGCCGCTGTTGACAAACTGCACTTCAGCCTTTGGGTTGTCGCGCTGGAAAGCCAGGGCGCCGGCCGGAAGAAAAAACGGATCCTGGTTGCCCCAAATCGCCAGCAAAGGGGGTTGCCTGCTGCGAAAGTACTGATGCAACTGGCTGTATTGTTTGACGTTGCTGCCATAGTCCATCAGCAAATCCAGCTGGGGTTCCACGCCATGGCGTTCAATGGCAGCATAAGCCAATTGATAAGTTTCTGGCGCAATGACAGACTGGTCTTCCACCCCTTGGGTGTATTGCCATTTCAGCATCTGCGCCGTATTAAACTTACGCAAAGCCTCCCGGTTCTCTGCAGTTGGGTTCGCCCAGGCTTTACGCATATCCGCCCAACCTGCACTTAAACCTTCTTCGTACGCATTGCCATTCTGGCTGACAATAGCGGTGATTTTATCCGGATGTTTAACCGCCAGACGCCAGCCGACCGGAGCGCCGTAGTCAAACACATAAAGGGCATAGCGCTGCAGCCCTTTGGCTTCGGTAAAGGCGTCCATCACAGCAGCCAGATTGTCGAAGTTGTAGCTGAATTTTGCCGTGGGGCTGACGGTGGTCTGGCCGAAGCCAGGCAAATCCGGCGCTATCACATGGTACTTTTCCGCCAGTTTCGGCATTAAATCTCTGAACATATAAGACGAGGCCCCAAAGCCATGCAGCAACAACACTGTTGGCGCCTGCGCTGGACCGGCCTCGCGGTAAAACACCGTCACTCCCTGAACTTCAAGGTTCTGATAACGCACCTGAGTGGGTGTTGGCGCCGCGGTGGCGGTCACAGAGACCGCTAAGGTTGCCGCGGCAAGCAGTAAATGTTGAGTTGTCATGGTTGCTCCGTGAAGTTAAGGTTGGCACATCACCAAGTAACCCATATAATCAACTTTAATAGGTTACATGGAGCAAGTATTGCCAAACCAAAGTAACCTGTCAAATTAATTTTTAGAGGTTACTTATGTCTGAAGCAGCAACTACGACTGAACAACCCCAGAGCGGAGCGCCTATGCTGGGGGATCACCTGGCGATGGATTTACTCAATACCGAAGCCCGTGCCGACGGTCAGCCGGTGGAGTTCTGGAGCAATGACCAGGATCTGCTGCACTGGCTGGCGCGTTACGGCATCAGCCAAACAGCAACCGTGGCACCGGCTGATTTGCTGCCACAAGCTAAGGCGTTGCGGGCCTTGGCGCATCAGTTGATCAGCCAGTTCAGAGCGGGGCAACCGATCGATTACCGCCCGTTAAACCCCTACTTACAGGCCTACAGCACAGTGCCGTATCTAGAACAAGACGCCGAAGGAACACTGACGTTAAGCCGTCACTGCACAGCCGAAGGAACAGGCGCTTTATTGGGCCCGGTGGCGGAAGCGGTGGCTCAGTTGCTGGTGGAAGGCAACGCCGCCCTGGTCAAACAATGTGAACACCCGGACTGCATTTTGTGGTTTTACGATCGCACCAAAGCCCACAAACGCCGTTGGTGCAGCATGGCCTTATGCGGCAACCGCCATAAAGCAGCGCAGTTTAGAAAAAGAAGTGGGGGTTAAGAGGCTTCGAGCCTTACGGCAGATCGGTAACGGAGTTGGCTCACCCATCAGGATTACTCGGCGCTTCCTGCGCCTCGCCCTTCGGGCCGCCTTCGCAAGCGAAGACGTTCAAAAACGCTCCCGGCGTTTTTGTCGAAAAAGGTTCAAATCTGTGAGTACAACAAACAAAAAAACCGCCGAAATGGCGGTGTTTTTGTTTGGCGCACCCATCAGGATTCGAACCTGAGACCTCTGCCTCCGGAGGGCAGCGCTCTATCCAGCTGAGCTATGGGTGCGCGACGCTGGGCATTTTATGGAGCTTTGTTATTAATGTCCAGCCAGCTGATTAGTTTAATAGCGCCGCTTGAGTGTGATGGCACAAAAAACCAGCAACCTGCCAGCCGCCACTTCAGTTGATCTGGCGCAAAACAGCGCACAAAAAGCACGCCCTCCCCTTTTCTGTGGCCGCTCCTGCCGTTAACGTAATGAAAAACCCTGGGAAAAGGATCTTCTATGTCTGCCTTGCATCTGGCCACTGCGCTTTTTCCTGTGCTGAGCATTTTGCTGCTGCTTGGCATGCTGCAGCTTTCCGCCCGTCTGGCGATGGCTATTGGTTTGCTGGGGACGGCGTTGCTGGCCGTTCTGGTCTGGCAGATGCCCTGGTTGCAGCTGGCTGCGGCTGTGCTGGAAGGTTGGGTGATTGCGCTGTCGGTGTTATGGATAGTCTTTGGCGCCATGTTGCTGTTGCATCAGTTGCAGCTGCAGGGCCGCTTTGAACTGATACGGCAAAGTTTTTGCCAACTGACGCCAGACCCGAGAAAGCAACTACTGCTGGTTGGTTTTTTGCTGGTGGCCTTTCTGGAAGGGGTGGCTGGCTTTGGTACGCCAGCCGCCATAGCGGCCCCCTTATTGATCAGCCTTGGTTTTCAGCCACTGGCCGCTGTCATTCTGGCGCTGATTGCCGATTCAGTGCCAGTCTCTTTTGGCGCCATAGGTACCCCGGTGCTGGTGGGTATTGCACAGGGCATTGACGCTCCGCTGGCTTTGCAGGACATTGCGGTGCAGGCTGCCGCCATCGATCTTTTTGCCGCGCCTTTGATCCCTGTCTATATGCTGGCGCTGTATTGCCGTTTTTTCAGTGCCGAAAAAAGCTGGCGCTATTTCTGGCCGGTATTGCTCTGGGCACTGGCCTGCGGGTTGTTTTATGCGTTTTTTGCCTGGCTGGCTGCCCGCACCCTGGGGCCTGAGTTTCCGACCGTGCTGGCTTCATTCAGCACCATGCTGTTGCTGGCACTCGCATTTAAAGCAGGCCAACCGCAGAATATCCCCCCCAGCACAGCACCACGCCAGTTATTGACAGCCTGGTTGCCTTACCTGTGCCTGATCAGCCTGTTGATCCTGAGCCGCTTGCCCGAGTTGCCGTTAAAAAACTGGCTGCAAAGCTATCAGTGGCAATTTGACACCCTGCTCGGCAGTGCTATTTCCACCAGCCTGCAGCCTTTGTATTTGCCCGGCACTTTGTTTGTTCTCACAGTGCTGATGTTTTTACCAAAAAACCGTGCTGCCCTGCCTCAGTTTGCCACCTTATGCTGGCAGAGCCTGCAAAAAATTGGCCCGGCGGCCCTCACCCTGGCAACTGCCGTGCCTATGGTGCGGATCTTTATTCATTCCGATCAGAACCAGGCCGGTTTGCCCGCCATGCCGCTTTATCTGGCCGACTGGGCTGCAGCGCACCTGCAGCAGCTCTGGCTTTGGTGCGCCCCGGTGCTGGGCGCTATGGGCTCGTTTATTGCTGGCTCCGCCACTTTTTCCAACCTGATGTTTGCTCAGTTGCAGCTGGAAATTGCCCGACAAGCCGGGCTGGATGCCAATCTGGTGCTGGCGCTGCAAATGCTGGGTGCCAATGCCGGTAATATGGTCTGTGTGGTAAATATAGTGGCGGCCTGTGCCGTGGTGAAACTGCAGCAGCAGGAAGGCAAAATACTGCGTTACACCCTGCTGCCTATGCTGCTGTACACAGCCCTTGCTGGCATGGTGGCCCACTACCAGTAATCACAGGCCGGTTTATCATTCAGCAAGCAGTTTTAAGGACCAAATCGCTCTTTGCTGGTGGCTGCTTTGTTCACAGACCAGTTGTTTCTCGCCCAACAGGCGGCACTGTTTGCCTTGGGCGCCCAGCCGTTGTGGGGCGCCTTTATCCAGCTGTTGCAGCCACCAGCTCCCCTGGTACTGCGCCAACAGCTGCTCCCCCTGCAGCTGCCAGTGGCGCCAGCCATGCACTGGAAAATCCGCCATAATCAGTTCAGTGTCGCGCCCCTGGCGCCAGCGAAACAGGCCTGGTTTCGAAAAAGCCGTGTAGTAGTAATAACCTTGCTGATCCGGCCCCTGCACACTGTACCCCTCGGGAGGCGCTAACAGTTTTGGCTGATGAGCCGCAGACTCCAGCCGGAATAAACGCCAGATGCCCTGCTCTAATGCGCTGAACAGCACAGCGCCGTCTGTGGCAAAAGTGGTGTAATGCACCTGGCCGAACTGTGCAACCAGCTGTTGCCAGCGGTGTTGTTTCCAGAGAAACAATTTGTCATTGGCAGCCATCAGTAATTGCTCACCGTCGGCAGACCAGCTAAGCGCTGACACAAAATGCAAAGGCTCAGGAAGGGGCCAGGGCACTGCAGTCTCGCCCTGCGGTTGCCGCAGCAGGCGAAGGCCCTGGCTGTCGCTGGCCACATAGGCCAGCGTTCCTTGCGGGCTCAGCGCCGGGTTGCTGTAACGTCCCGCCCCTTGCGGGTACAGCGGCACCAGATCCCCACTGAATGTCTGGGCCACTAGCTGGCTCAGGTAATCAAAACGCTCTGCCAGCAGCTGCTCCGGCCCGGCACGCCGAAACCTCGACCAGCCAGCCTCCTGCTTCAACAGCTGCAACCTGCCATCGGCCAGACCAAGCAAATACACAGCCTGCGCCGTGGTCAGCAGCACCTGATCCGGCAACACCCAGTGCATCGAGGTGGGAGCCAGTGCCACAGGCATTTGCTGCACCAGCCGCCCCTGCACATCCAGCTGTTTCAGCACCACTGTCTGGCCATCGAGGTATTCCAGCACCAGCAGCTCCTTTTCTGCCGCCGACAAGGCAAACAGATAATGGCCCAGGCCATTGCCTGCCACAACAGGCTGGGTCAGCTGGCGGCGCTGCCCCGTTTCCAGATGCAGCGCATGCATGGCATAAGGTGCTGAAATATCGGGCCTTTCATTAAAAAACAGCCAACCTGATTTTTTGGCATAAGCCAGCTGGTTCGCGGACGCCCGAGGGCAAGGGCTCAACGGCTGGCTGTGACCTGTGGTCAGCTCCAGCCTGACCAGCTCGCAGTTACGCTCTTCTTCATTGGACCAGCGCAACGCGACTGCCTGCTGCTCACTGATCAGTGCAAAATCCAGATAAAGATAAGCATCAGCAGTCACCGCTTTTGCCACAGTCCCCTGCTGTACCCAGAGTTGTGGCGGCTGGTCTGCCGCTGCTCTGTGTAAAAAAAACAGCCGCTCCCGGCCCTGAGGGGCGGCTTTAAAGCTTTCGCCAGCAAGACGGGTGACAGGTTCAGCATGGCTCAACTGATACCGAGGTTGCCCGGACGGCCACAGTAGCAGCGCCAGGCCAGACAGCAACACAACCAATAGCCCCACCAGCATTTGAGGCCATCGCCTCAGAAACGGCGTCTGCAGCACCGCTTCTGGCGGCATGCTGCCGGGCAGGGTCGTCACACCGGTCAGCTGATAACCCAGCTTGCTGACAGTGTGCAGATACAAAGGCTGTTTTGGGTCGGGTTCCAGTAGTTTGCGCAGCTCAGCAACGGCGCGGTTCACGGCCGCATCCGTGACAATACGGCCTTGCCAGACCTGATCCATCAGTTCCTGCCGGCTGATGGCCCGGTCGGGCTGCTGGCAGAAATACAGCAGCAGCGCATAGATTTTGGGTTCGCAGTGCAGCCGCTGTCCCTCTTTGTACAGTTGTGCGCTGCGCTGGCACAGCCGGACTGCACCTATCTGATAGTCCATTGCAAACCCATGATTTTATTTGAGATTACCAATTCATTATTAAAAGATTGTTACTTCATTGTCGACGCTTTGCAACTGCAGTTTAGTCTGCAATCTGGCGTTGACAGGAGATGCGTGTATGCAAGGTTATGGGTTACAGCAGTGGGTGCTGGGATTATCCGCTTTGGTGTTGTCAGCTTGTGGTGGCAGCAGTCCGTCCGCCGGAACAGGCCAGGTGCCTCCGCCTGATACTGGGGAGATCCCACCTGCGACCGGAAATCTGAGCGTGCCGGACAGAAGGCAGGCGCGGCCAATCCGGGTACTGCTGATTGGTAACAGCCATGCGTCTGGTGTGGCGCCGCAGCTGAGCCGCCTGTTGCAACTGGGCTTACCGGGCACGGACAACGAACTGAGTTTTATCGGTTTTGTCTTTCTGGACAGTGCCGCCGCCAGTAGCAGCGCCTTGCAGCAAATTGACCAGGGTGGCTGGACTCACCTGATCCTGCAAGGGCAAAAATACTCGCAATCCGGCACTGTGGATTACCCGACCAGCGAAACCGAGTTTTTGCTGAATAAAGGCAAAGCGGCTGGCAGCCAGACCATTCTGTTTCCCGAACATCCGCAATATGGTGACCGCGCCGAAGGCCAGCGGGTCTATCAGTTGCATCTGTCTATTGCGCAACAGCAATCCAGCTGTGTGGCTCCGGTAGGCCCGGTCTGGGATCTGGCCCTGCTTCAGCCCGGTGTGCCGCGACTGCACAGCAATGACGGCAATCACGCCAATGCGTTGGGGTCCTTACTCAGCGCTTATGTGTTGTATCAGGTCATCACAGGACAAAGTGCCGAACTGCTGCCAGAACAGAGCAGCCTGCCCGGCTCAACAGCAGAGCAGGCAAAGCTGCAACAGATCACAGCCCAGTTACTCAGCAGCAAGCAAAGTTGCCCTTCTGAATAAGCTGAGGCTCCGACCATCTTTAACCAACATCTCACCATGACTTCGTCCTGATGAAAGCGCTGTCCTGTCTGGTCTGCTGATATTCAGCTGCGATAACAATGAATAGGTAGGCCGTCACACCAATCGCCACTGCAGACTGGTGTTTGTCTTTCGACCGATCAGAATTCAGCAGGCATAGTTCCGGGGGCCTTTATCTGTGCAGATGGCCCGAGCGCTCGGGCTGGTAGAGCACTTGTATTACCTGGATCTGCTGTATATCCCCATCTGGTATAGGCCAGTGGATCCGATCACCTTCCTTTAACCCCAACACAGCGGATCCAACAGGGGCCAGCACAGAGACCTTCTGACCCGAATGATCCAGGTCCTTTGGATACACCAGCGTCAGGCACGGTTCTTCACCACTTTTTAATAACCTCAACCGGATAGTGGAGTTCATAGTCACCACATTGTCAGGTACAGCAGCAGGCTCTAACACTGCCGCTCTGTCCAACTCAGGTTCAAGGGCCAGCCGGCCGGGGTCTGAGGCTGGCAAACTCCGGAGCAACAGTTCTAAACGGTCCAGATCCAAACTGGACAGGGTTAATTCAGGCAATATTGGATTCATCATTTTCTCCTGCACTGGGGTAAAGCTAAAAGCAGGCGGATGTTTCACCGCCATCAAATCACATACCAAAAATCGCATAGAGCGGCGAAACAGCCGCAGCTGGGCAACCTCGCCGACATTTTTACCCAGCAACACTGCGCCTAAGGGGGACAACACGGAAATAAAGCCGCGGGCCGGATCGGCCTGTTGTGGGTACACTAATGTCAGCCAGGCTTCAGTCTGATCGGATAAATTCAGCACACGTGCAGAACACCCCGGCAACATACCGCTTTCAGTTAAGGATTTGCGTTTGCTGGGCTGATGCAATTCCAGTTGCTGCAACAGCTGCTGCAATTGCCATGGGGGCAGAGGTTGGATCACTGAGGTCGCCAGCCAAAACATAGCCGACGCATCGGTAGAACCCGACTTTTTTTTAATAAACATAGGTTTTCCATAGGTGTGGACCAAATGAACAAGGAGAGTGAGCACTGAACGCTCAGCCGGCCCCATGCAGATGGAGCCGGCTCAGAAATGGAAGACGGTAGAAAACGCGGCGTGATAAGACGGCGAGTTTATTGCTAGCTTCAACAAAAACAACCTCCGTCTCTGCGCTATGGAAAAATGAACACTAGGCACACCATAAAGCATTCGCGAACAAAACTCAAAGCCAGTCCTTACTGAGGCCTGGCTTTATGCTCAGCCTAAGGCAATTTGGCAAAGTCAATCAGCGGCACCCGTGCCGGAGCAGGCAATGGCCACTCAGTGCCAGCCGCTGTGGTATCACTGAAAAAGCCGCCATTTTGCAGCAACAAACCTTCTGCCGTGAAAGCCCCTTTGTAATCCAGCCGGTTGCCACGGGCTCCTGTGTTATCGACGCTGAAGCGGGCTGAGCTGGCGGCAACCCAGTGACCTTCTGTATCGGCAAACCACTGCGCCGGGTACAACACGGAGCGGCCCTGCTCGCCCATTTCCGGCATAAAGTTCTCCAGAAACGAATGCGGACGCTCAATATACCGCTGGGTTTTCGGCCGGGCGAAACTGGCAATCAACTGCCACTGGCCTTGTTCTGGCGGGTAAAACCAGGCGCTGTAGTGGGTGTAGCCATCGGCTTGTGGCTGGGCTTTCAGTAAAAAGCCGTAGCGCTGTTCGGCTTGCCAGGGGTAACGCAAAAAGCTCTGGCCGCCCGAACCTTCATTGCCAAATTCCCCTGTCTGCACCTCTGCCCCTTTTCGCAGCAGCTTCACCTGGTCCTCGGGCGGAATACTGGCGGGGTCATCGGTCTGATACGGGCTCCAGACCGAAAACAGCACCCGGCGCTCGTCGGCAGAATTCACCTGAATACCAAAATAACCATCGGCAAAACCGGCCGCCATAAAGTAACTGCCAATAATGTCCTGCCCTTGCGGCACCCGCATTTCGCTGTAAAACCACTGGCTTTGTTGTGGCTGTGGCAGGCTGTAACTGAAATGCACAGACGGGCCACGCCGCCCCCAATAGACCTCATCTTTAATAAAGCTGGCCCCTTCAGCGGCAGAACCCGCCAGATGCAGTTGGTCCAAATCGGCAAAAGTAGCGCCTTGACGGCTCAGCCCCCGCAACTGCAGCTGCTGATAACCGCTCTGTGACAGGCTGAACTCGGCCACAGCTTTTTCCGAAAAAGCACCGGCTTTCAGTTGCACTTTCTGGCGCTGCCCAGCCAGTTCCAGCTCCAGCCCGGTTTGACCGCTGACCACCCGGCCACTAAGCCCCAGTTGCAGGGTGCCCGACTGCCTGGTATGCAGAAAGACGGTCAGCACATCGGCCTGCTGCTGCCAGTGGCGTATGCCCTGCTCTGTCACCAGTTCAGCGGTGCGCTCAGGCTGCCCCTGCACCCAGCTATTGGCCGCCAGGCTGACCGTCTGACTGAATTGGACTTTCGATTCAGTGGAGACTGTTGTTGCAGCCTGCTCTGAACCGCCACAGCCTTGCAGTAACAACAGCGCAAGCATCACTATGTGTAAATTTTTCATACTGGACCCCAAAAAAAGGGCCGGGTAAACCCGGCCCCTACGGACAATAATTCAGGTTAGAAGCTGCCGCGCACACCAAAGGCCAGCTGGGTACCAAAACGTTCCAGGTAATTCACCTGGTCATCCCGTTTGATATAGCCCCAATACCGGCTGTTGGTCAGGTTGGTCGCTTCAAGGAAGACCGTCAGGTTGGGCATCAGATCATAGCTGGCACTGGCGTCCAGCTGGCCATAATCGGCCACCCAGGCCGCGCCGCCCCAGGCTTCCGGATTGGACACAAATTTCGAACGCCAGTTGTAAGCTAAGCGGGCCTGCACACCATATTGCTCGTAATAAAGCACAGCGTTATAGCTGGTTTTCGACATGCCCTGGAATGGCAGGTTTTTCGCCTTCAGTTCGGGGTCGTCATAACTGCTGTCGACATAGGTGTAGTTCAGCTGCCAGCCAAACCCGTTCCATGGCTGGGGCAATAACTCATCCAGTGATTGCTGCCAGGCCGTTTCATAGCCTGTTACTTTGGCGCCATAACCTTCGTTCACTGCTGTGGTCACCAGGTAATCTGTGCCCATCACATTGGCGGCAAACTTCTGCTCGGAAATAAAGGACTGAATATCCTTGATAAAAATCCCGCCGCTCAGGGCGCTGCTGTCGGCATAGTACCACTCCAGCGTGATATCGGCCTGACGGGCTTTTTCCGGCTCCACGCCTGGGTTCCCCATCGCCAGCGTTGGCAGGTTTTGCTCACGGGTGGTGAAGTTTGGCGCCATCCAGGAGCGCAGGTAATACAAAGACGGACGGCTCAACACTTCGGCAGCCGAGAAACGGAAGATCAGGTCGTCTTTCAGGTTCAGCTTAAAGTTCAGGCTCGGCAAAATATCGCTGTAGCTGTCGTCAAAGCTGACCGCTGTGACGGTACGCCAGTCGTTATTGACGGGCTGACCAGTGCTGTCCAGCTGCACCTTGCTTAAGTCGTAACCAAAACCGCTGGACGTCACTTCAGTGCGGCTGCCGCGTAACCCCAGGTTCAGCATGGACGTCATACCCCACAGCTCTGGTTCCAGTGTCAGCGCCACAAAGGCGGTGCTGACGGCTTCTTTCACCTGGTAGCTGCCCGCTTTGTTTTGCACCGCCACAATCGACTTGTCGGCCGCCGCGGCGTTCAGGCTGCGGTAGTACTCCATCAGCTTGTCGTAGTCAAAACTCGGCCAGGGGTCGGGGGAAATACTGTTTTCCCCATCGAGGAAATTGTCAAAGTTGGCGGGAACAAAGACTGAACTTGGAATTTTAAACAGCTCAAATTCACCTTTGGTAAACACAGTGCTGTTATCAAAACTGTAGCCGTCGCGGGTCAGGTAAAAACCGCCGCGGCTGAACTGGCTGGGGTTGGCCGAGGCAAACTGGTTCTGGCCTTTGCTTTGTTCCACGTACTGCACACCTGTGCTGAGCTTGGTAAACCAGCTTTGCTCTGGCTGATAATCAGCAAACAGTTTCACATCGTTGATTTCGTCTTTCACCCCGGTGCCAGAGTTGTAGCTGTAATGCGCGCCGTAATCCTGGTCTGCAGTCAGACCTGGGCCAATCACCACGTCCGGCAGCTTGTTGCCCTGGCTGTAGTCAATGTCGATGGAATCAACAAAACCACGGGCCACGATAAAGCGGTTGTCACCGGCGTTTTTATCTTTGGCTTGCGAGTGCGCCGCATCCAGGTTCAAGGTCCATTCGTGGCTCAGGTTGTATTTGGTGTTCAGGCCCAGCTGATAGGTGTCGGTTTTGCGTGGTGTACTGATATTGAGCAGCTCGACCATGGTGTTTTCACCGGTCTGGCGCATTTTCACCACTCTGTCCATCTCGTCAAACAGAGCGTCGGAAAACAGCGGTGTGCCCGGCGTCCAGCTTTCGTCGTAATTGACAAAACCTATCTGGTAACGGTGACCGTCCGTGTTGTAGCGCGAGTACAAGGCGTCGAAGTTGATATCTAATTTGTCTGTCGGCCGCCATTGCAGTGCCAGGGTGGCGCCTAAGCGTTCACGCACGTCCTGCGCATTGGCAAAGTACATATAACTTGGGATCTTGGACGCATAAATTTCACCGTCATCAATGACGCCATTGCCATTCTGATCCACGGGCACACCAGCGCTGTCGACGCCCCAGCCTTCATCTTCATCAAAAAAACCGTCGGCTGAATAGGTATCTGCCCTCAGGGTTTTCTTCGAATAGACGGCCGAAAACAAGGCTCCGAAGCTATTGTCGTCATTGTTCTGGCCAATGATAAAAGACGCATGCGGATGGGTGTCTTCAGTGCGGCTTTCATAAATGCCTTTGGCCGACGCCGACAAGGTCAGGCCATCCTGATCCAAAGGTTTGCGGGTTTCAATATCAATCACCGCACCAATGCCGCCTTCCGGCAGCTGCGCCTCTGGTGACTTGTACACCTTGAGCACATTCACCAGCTCTGACGCTATGGTGTCAAAGTTAAAATCCCGGCCAGCGTATTCAGACGCCAGTTTGCGGCCATTCAGGGTCGTGACGTTGTAGCCACCACCTAAACCCCGCACCAGAATGTTCTGACCTTCACCGCCGTTGCGGGTAATGGTAATGCCCGGAATACGCTGCAGCGCTTCCGCCAGGTTTTCGTCCGGAAACTTACCTATGTCATCCGACACTACCAAATCCACCACGCTGGTCGCATTCTGCTTCTGGAACAGGGATTCCTTAATACTGCTGCGAATACCAGAAACCTGGATCACCTCCACCTCTTTGTCGTCGGCCTGCTTTTTTTTCTGCTCAGTACTGCTGGCTGCAGTGCTGTCCTGCTGTGACCATACAGGAGCGGCCGTCAAGGCCGCGGCAATCGCCAGGCTCAGTAAGGCTGGCTGTAGTGTTGTGTTCATGACTCCCCCATTCTGTGCTGTTCTCTGCTGGTTCGCTGTGCTTTACCGCATTTTATTTGTGATTAATCGAAAGAATTTATAACAGCTGAAACTTTCGATTATTTACTTATAGCGTTAATTTCGAACAATGATCAATATCGAAGCACAAAAAAACTTTTATTTATTTTCAATATCTGCCATGCTGTTTAAAACTGAAGTCAGGCAGCGACCCCGGTTTCGGGCTACAGGCCGCAGCCAGACTGAAAAAAGCAGATAACAGGTACAGGCTGACACTTTCGAAAGCTTTCGAAAGCACAGGCAGCGTGGTATGTTCAGCGCATCTGAACAAAACGGAATGAGCTATGGACCACCTGAACACCATTGAACGACAACAGGAAATAGTGCGGCTGACCCAGCAGCTGGGCAAAGTCTCGGTGAAAGAGCTGGCCGACCGCTTTCTGGTGTCGGAAGTCACTATTCGCAGCGATCTGGCGATGCTGGATCAGAAAAAACTGCTGGTGCGCTCCCGCGGCGGCGCCATGGTGAACTCGGAGCTGAGCCGGGAATTGTCGTTAAAAGAAAAACGCAGCTGCTACTCAGCGCTGAAACAGCAGCTGGGTGAAGCCGCGGCGGCCCTGGTGCGGGATGGCGACCGGGTGATCCTGGACTCCGGCACCACCACCCAGCAGGTGGCGGCCAGTTTAACCGGCCATAAAGACCTGATTGTGATGACCAATGGTCTGAATATCGCGATGGAGCTGGCGCAAAGCGATGAAGTGGAAGTGATGCTGACCGGCGGATTATTACGCAAAAAGTCGATGTCCTTTTACGGCAATATCGCCGAAAAAAGCCTGCGGGATTACAACTTTAACAAGCTGATCCTGGGGGTGGACGGCTTTGATCTGAAAGCGGGTTTAACCACCCACTTCGAAAAAGAAGCCAGCCTGAACCGGCTGATGTGTGACATCGCCAGCGAAATTATTGTGGTGACAGATTCGTCGAAATTTGACCAGAAGGCCTTTCACGTGATCTGCGCCAGCAGCGCTATCCATGCGCTGGTGACCGACACAGGCATACCGGATGCCTATGCCGAAGCCTTAACCAAACAAGGGGTGCAGCTGCATCTTATTGAAAAAACATAAAAGACAACGGGGGACTTATGTCAGGTTTTGATCGTCGTTCATTTTTAAAAGCATCCATGGGTGCTGCCGCTTTAGGTGCTATCTCCGCCTGTGCTCAGGCCAGGAACAGCAGTATGGGCCTGACCACCAAAGCCAAAGGCCAATCGGTGATGGGGCTGGTGGTGCCAAAAATGGACGAGGTCAGAGTCGGCCTGATTGGGGTGGGTGAACGCGGCACAGGTTATATCAGCCACTTCAGTAATATTGAAGGCGCCCGCATTACCGCTATTTGTGACACAGACCCGCTGACCATTGAACGGGCCAAAGGCATTCTGGCCAAGCTGGGCCGTACCGATGTGGCTTTTTATGGCCAGAACAAGGAGTCGTACCTCGAGCTGCTGGCCCGCCCGGACGTTGATATTGTGGTGATTGCCACGCCGTGGGACTGGCACCACCCGATGGCCAAAGCCGCCATGCTGGCCGGTAAACACGCCTTTGTCGAAGTACCGATGGCGCTGACGGTGGAGCATTTGTGGGATCTGGTCAACACCGCCGAAGCCACCCAACGCAACTGCATGATGATGGAAAACGTCAACTACGGCCGCGAAGAGCTGATGGTGCTGAATATGGTGCGTCAGGGCCTGTTTGGTGAACTGCTGCACGCCGAAGCTGCTTATATCCATGAACTGCGCTGGCAGATGAAAGAAATTGAGCGCAAAACCGGCTCCTGGCGCACTTACATGCATACCAGGTACAACGGCAATATCTACCCGACCCATGGCCTGGGCCCGGTGTCGCAGTATATGAATATCAACAGAGGCGACCGTTTTGATTACCTGACCAGCGCCAGCTCACCGGCGCTTGGCCGCGCCGCCTATGCCAAACGCGAGTTCCCGGCGGACCATGAACGCAATTCACTGAAGTACATTCATGGCGATATCAATACCAGCCTGATTAAAACAGTGAAAGGCCGGACCATTATGGTGCAGCACGACACCACCACACCGCGTCCTTACAGCCGCCATAACCTGATCCAGGGCACCAATGGCGTCTTTGCTGGCTTCCCCAACCGTATTGCGCTGGAACAGGGCGGCTCAGGGTCTTACCACGACTGGGATTACGATATGGACAAATGGTTTAAGCAATACGACCACCCGCTGTGGACCCGGATGGGCCAGGAAGCCGAAAAAAATGGCGGCCACGGCGGTATGGATTTCCTGATGTGCTGGCGCATGATTTATTGCCTGCGCAATGCAGAGCCGCTGGATCAGGACGTGTACGACGGTGCCGCCTGGTCTGCCGTGCTGCCGTTGTCGGTGGCCTCTGTGGCCGATCGCAGCAACTCCAAAGATTTCCCTGACTTTACCCGTGGCGCCTGGCAAACCGGTAAACCACTGGGCATAGTGCGCTAAGGGGTCCCTGATGAGCCGTATCCATCAACTGATTGCCAGCGCCAAAGCAGGCCAGCCAAGCGGAATTTATTCGGTCTGTTCGGCCCACCCTTTGGTGCTGGAAGCCGCCATCCGGCGGGCCAAAGCCGATCAGTCGCTGCTGCTGATTGAAGCCACCGCCAACCAGGTGAACCAGTTTGGCGGCTACACAGGCCAGACGCCAGCGCAGTTTATTGCCACAGTGCAGGCGCAGGCGGCCAGTCTGGGCCTGGCCACTGAGCAGCTGCTATTTGGCGGTGACCATTTGGGCCCTGTGGTCTGGCGTAAAGAAACCGCTGAGCAGGCGATGCAAAAAGCCGAAGCGTTGATTGCCGCCTTTGTCGAAGCCGGTTTTGAAAAAATTCACCTCGACACCAGCATGGCCTGCAGCGACGACCCGGCGGCGCTGCCGGATGAAGTGATAGCAGAGCGCGCGGCGCGGCTTTGTGCTGTGGCAGAACGCAGTGCCCGCCCCGGTCAGACCTTGTGTTATGTGATTGGTACCGAAGTGCCGGCACCGGGTGGTGTGGCAGAGCTGGAGCACCAGCTGCAACCCACACCTGTGGCCAATGTGCAGCATACGCTTCACACCCATCAGCAAGCCTTTGCTGCCGCAGGCTTAGCCGCAGAGGTCTGGCAAAAAGTGATAGCCCTGGTGGTGCAGCCCGGCGTGGAGTTTGATAACCAGTCAGTGCATTTGTACCAGCCGCAGCAGGCGGTTGAACTGAGCCGCTTTATCAAAGCCCAGCCGGGTCTGGTGTTTGAAGCCCACTCGACCGACTACCAGAACACCGCGCTGTTAAGCCAGCTGGTGCAGGACCAGTTCGCTATTCTGAAAGTCGGCCCCGAGCTGACGCTGGCGCTGCGCGAAGCCCTGTTTTGTTTAAGCCTGATCGAAGAGGAGCTGCAACCGGCCACCCCTTCCAGGTTAAGAGCTGTCTGTAAAGAACAGATGCTGGCCTCACCCGGCTACTGGCAAAGTTTTTACAGCAAGCCAGACTGGCAGTTGCTGTACAGCTACAGTGACCGGATCCGTTATTACTGGCCAGAACAGCAGATGCAACAGGCGGTGCAGCAATTGCTGAACAATCTGGCGCAGCCTGTGCCCTTGCCTCTTATTCGCCAGTTTATGCCGGACCTGTACCCGGCGGTTAAACTGGGGCAAATTCCGGCGCAGGCCAGGGCCCTGCTGCTCGCCCGGTTGGATGCAGTGCTCGGCAGTTACGCCACAGCCTGTGGTTTTCATTAAGGATACCTATGTCAGTTGACTCTTATTTAACCCTGCCGGTGGCAGCACTGAAACAGGCAGGCGGTTATTGGACAGCCCGTGAGATCAGCCAGCAACCGCAGATCTGGCGGCAAGTGACGGCTGAGCACCAGCCAAGAAGCGCAGCACTGCAACAGTTTTTACAGCCACTGCTGGCAAAGCCGCTGCTGCGCATTATTCTGACCGGCGCAGGCACTTCGGCTTATATTGGCCAGGCCTTAGCAGCCCATTTGCAGCAACAACTGCAACCGGGCCAACGGGTGGAAGCCATTGCCACCACAGATTTAGTCAGCAACCCGACCTCGTATCTGGACCCGGCGCTGCCGACCTTGCTGGTGTCCTATGGCCGCTCTGGCAACAGTCCGGAAAGTGTGGCCGCCGTCGAACTGGCCGAGCAGTTAGTTCCGGGTTGCCGGCACCTGCTGATCACCTGTAATTCACAAGGCAAACTGGCGCAGTTCAGCCAGCACGATCCAGAGCGTTGTTATCTGTATGCCTTGCCAGACGCCACGCACGACCAGAGTTTTGCCATGACCAGCAGCTTCAGCTCTATGTATCTGGCGACCTTGCTGACTTTTGCCCCGGACAACACGCATTTACAGCAGCTGATCAACGGCGCTGAGCAGCTGTTGCAGCACAGGCTGGCCGAGATTAAACAGCAAGCCGAAACGCCGTGCCGCCGTATGGTGTTTTTAGGCAGCGGGCCTTTGCAGGCAATAGCGCGCGAAGCCGCGCTCAAGTACCTGGAACTGACGTCTGGCCAGATCCTCAGCCATTACGAAAGCCCGCTGGGTTTCCGCCATGGCCCCAAATCACTGGTGGACGCCGACACTCAGGTGCTGGTGTTACAAAGCTCAGATGCCTACACCAGCCGCTACGATTTGGATTTACTGGCCGAACTGCAACGCGACCAGAAAGCACTGCGGCTGGATCTGTTATCCGAACAGCAACTGCTCGGCAGCAGCTCGTTGCCGGACGCCTGGCTCGGCTTGCTGCTGATCCTCTGGTGCCAGGCACTGGCCTGCTTTAAATCGATGCAGCTGGGCATCTCCCCAGACAATCCCTGCCCAGGCGGCCAGGTCAACCGGGTGGTGCAAGGTGTCACTTTGTATCCTTTTGTTAAGGCCTGATGATGCAACAGCTCTGTTATGGCCTGGATATTGGTGGCAGCAAAATGGAACTGGCCATTTTTAACGACCAGCTTGCGCTGCAACAAAAGTGGCGGGTCAGTACCCCGACCCGTCACTATGGCGATTTCTTAGCCACAGTGGTGGCGCAAGTCGAGCAGGCCGACCGGCTCAGCGGCCATAAGGCCAGGGTGGGCATTGCCTTGCCCGGCGTGCTGCGCGAAGACCACACAGTGATTTCCAGCAATGTACCTTGCCTGACCGGCCAGCAGGTTGCCGCCGATTTAGCCGCCTTGTTGAAACGTCCGGTGGCCATTGGCAATGACTGCCGCTGCTTTGCCTTGTCGGAAGCCATAGCTGGTGCAGGCAAAGGCCAAAACAAAGTGCTGGGTTATATTCTGGGCACTGGCGCCGGCGGCGGATTTTGCCTGAATGGTCAGTTATTGGCTGGCCGGCTGGCTGGGGAATATGGCCATATGGCACTGTCGGCCAAAGTGGCATTGCAGCATCAACTGCCGCTGTACCCCTGCGGCTGTGGCCTGACCGGTTGTGTCGAACCTTATATCTCAGGCTCGGGCCTGGCCCGGCTCTACCAGCATTACAGTCAGACTGCAGGCAACAGCCACGATTGGCTGAGCGCTTACCGTGCCGGCGAGCCGGCAGCCCAAACCACCTTTGCGGTGTATCTGGATGCGCTGGCCGCTCACCTGGCCAGCCTGGTGCTGGCACTGGAGCCCGACTCTATTGTGCTGGGTGGCGGTATTTCACAAATCCCTGAACTGCTGGAGGCTTTGCCCGCTGTGATGCAACAACACCTGTTTGCCGGGGCTTCTGTACCGCCCCTCTTCGGCGCCGAAGGCGGCGATGCCAGCGGCGTGCGCGGCGCTGCCATTTTAGCGCTGCAGTTGTCAGCCCCATCCACAGGACAGTGCTGATGACGGATGCCTTTTATCTCACAGCGCCCAAGTTGCTGCGGCCAACTGGGTTCAGCACTGGCTGGCTGCGAATTGAGCAAGGTCGCATCGCCGCGATTGAGGCCAACCCAACAGCGGATTTGCCACTGATCCAGCTGCCATCAGGCCTGCTGTGCCCTGGTTTTATTGACGTGCAGGTAAACGGTGGCGGCGGTGAACTGTTTAATACCAACCCCAGCCTGGCTTGCCTGCGCCAGATGATGGCGGCGCACCGGCCTTATGGCACCACCGCCATGCTGCCCACAGTGATCACCGACGATCTGGCGGTGATGCAACAGGCGGCCGATGCGGTGGCAGAGGCCATCCGGCTGAACGAACCCGGTATTCTCGGTATTCATTTTGAAGGGCCGCATTTATCCGAAGCCAAACGCGGCTGCCACCCGCTGCCCTTTTTGCGGCCTCTGTCAGACGCCGAACTGGCCTTGTACTGCCGCGCCGATGTGGGCGTGGTGATGGTCACTCTGGCGCCTGAGGCCGTACCTGCCGCACAAATTCGCCAGTTAGTTGCTGCTGGAGTGGTGGTGGCATTAGGCCACTCCAATGCAACAGCGGCCCAAGTGCTGGCCGCTTTGGATGCAGGTGCCAGCGGTTTTACCCATTTGTATAACGGTATGTCCACTCTGACGTCGCGGGAACCGGGCATGGTCGGCACAGCGCTGGCCGACGACCGCGCTTATTGTGGGCTGATCCTCGATGGCGAGCATCTGCACCCGCTGTCGGCCCGGCTGGCTTACCAAGCCAAAGGAGCCGAGCGCATGGTGCTGGTGACAGATGCCATGTCCCCGGTGGGGACCGATCAGAGCGAATTTTATTTTGCCGGTGGCCGGGTCACCCGGCAGGGACTGAAACTGACCAATGACGCCGGTTCACTGGCCGGGTCCGTGCTGGATATGCAGTCCGCCGTCCGATATGCCATCACCGAATTGGGGATCAACCCGCTGCAGGCGCTGCAAATGGCCAGCCAGACGCCAGCCCACTGGATTGGCGCGGCACAGTTGGGTCAACTTAAAGCCGGTGCCTGTGCAGATATCCTCTGGCTGGATGACCAGTTTCAGGTGCAACAAAGCTGGATTGCCGGCCTAGCCACGCCTTGAGCGTTAAGAAAAAGAATTAAACAAATCTATAAACCCAAGTCATTGACGTTGCGGGGCGGGCTGGTGCAGTCAGCCAAGTCGCAGCCTCAGGTACGACGGGTATAAAACGGGGAATGTGCCATGCAACACGAAGCTGTTACACCAGCACCTCACAGCAGCCTGCTGCCCATGCTGCTGATTGGGGTGTTATTTTTTATCTTTGGTTTTGTCACCTGGCTGAACGGGGCCCTGATCCCTTTTCTGAAAATTGCCTGCCAGCTCAATGAGTTTCAGGCTATGTTGGTGGCTTTTGTATTTTACATTACCTATTTTGTGATGGCGCTGCCGGTCTCTGGCCTGCTGGCCCGTTATGGTTATAAACAAGGCATGGTGCTGGGCCTGGCGGTGATGGTGGCCGGAGCCCTGCTGTTTATACCAGCCGCGCTGACGGGAGCCTTTGGGCTGTTTCTGCTGGCGTTATTTGTGCTTGGTACTGGGCTGACGTTATTGCAAACCGCCACCAATCCTTACATTATCTGCGTCGGCCCACGCGAAAGCGCCGCCATGCGGATCAGCTGCATGGGCATAGTGAACAAAGGCGCCGGTTTTATTGTGCCGCTGCTGTTCAGTGCCTGGGTGCTGACAGGGATGGACGCCTACAGCGACAGTGCATTAGCAGCCCTGCAACCAGAACAAAAACAACTGCTGCTGGCGCAATTATCAGAGCGGTTAGTACAACCCTATCTGCTGATGGCGTTGGTGCTAAGCGCCCTGACCTTGTTTGTCTGGTGGGCGCCTTTACCTAAACTGGATTTTGAACAGCAGCCTGACCAATCAGCGCGCTGGAGCGAATTGCGGCACTATCCGCAAGTCTGGCTCGGCGCCCTGACGTTATTCTGTTATGTCGGGGTGGAAGTGATTGCAGGGGACAGCATAGGTTTATTCGGACAACAGCTGGGTGTAGCTCAGTTCGGCATTCTGACCTCCTACACCATGGCCTTTATGGTGTTGGGTTATCTGCTGGGCATCACCTTGATCCCAAGATGGATCACCCAGCCGCAGGCTCTGCTGGCCTCTGCGGTGTTAGGCTTGCTGTTCAGTGCCGGTGTACTGTACTCCAGCCCAGAACGTACCCTGCTGGCCGATCTCTTCACTGGCTGGCTCGGCATTGCCGCCATTCCGGACCCGGTGTTTTATCTGGCGCTGCTGGGCCTGGCCAATGCGCTGGTCTGGCCCGCCGTCTGGCCGCTGGCATTGCAGGGCTTAGGCGCCTTAACCGCAACCGCCTCGGCATTGCTGATTATGGGCATAGCCGGTGGTGCCGTGCTGCCGCTTTTCTATGGTTATCTGGCCGGACAGAGCAGCAATCAGGCGGCCTATTGGTTGCTGTTGCCCTGCTACGCGATGATTTTTTATTACGCGCTTCTTGGTCATAAAAGGCGCTGATTTTCAGCCAGGCTTCTGATAAATTCGTCTGTAGGGGTAAGGAGTTAAGTAAGGCTAACCTGATGCGCTGGTGCTGGCTGTTCTGTTGTTGGTGGTTGTGCGCTGACTGCTTCGCCGCAGTGCAGAAGGTCGTTTATGCCTGGCCCAAAGCCATGGCTGCTGACGAGCGGGGCCATTACCCCATTGCCTTATTACAGCTGGCGCTGGCCAAAAGTGGCCAGTCCTACGAAGCCATTCCCTCCGAGCTGCTGATGTCGCAATACCGCACCCTGCGCCAGCTGGAGCTGGCTCAGGGGGTGGATCTGGTCTGGACCATGACCTCACCTGAACGGGAACGACAACTTCGCCCCATCCGTATTCCAATAGACCGGGGCCTGATTGGCTGGCGCCTGTTACTGATCCGTGCCGGGGATCAAACACGCTTTTCTGCCTTGCCACCCTGGCAACTGAAAGAGTTAAGCACTGTGCAGGGTCTGGACTGGCCTGACTACGCCATTCTGAAAAGCAATCACTTCAAAGTATTTAACAGCAACAGCTTTGCCGGTATGTTTGATATGTTGCAGTCAAAACGGGTCGATTATTTCCCCCGCTCCGTGACTGAGATTTGGCCTGAACTGCACAGCAGACCCCAACTGAACTTGCAGGTGGCCCCTCAGTTGGTACTGTATTACCCTGCCGCCTTGTATTTCTTTGTGCAAAAAGACAATAAAGCGCTGGCAGACAGTATTGAAAAAGGGCTTCGGCTGGCGATGCAGGATGGCAGTATGAAACAGCTGTTTCTGCAGCATTTCTCTGAGGTCCTGCAAAAGGCCGACCTGGCAAACCGGATTATTGTGCCATTGACCAACCCCTTGTTACCGGCGGAAACGCCGCTGCAAGACAGAGCCTTATGGTTTGACCCACAGCAGGGCTACTGATGATGCCTCAGTTCAGACTTTTACCTTTCAAAGCCACCAACCAGAGTCTGGGTGCCCGCATGGTGTCGGCTGTGCTGGTCTGGACTTTGGTGACTGCCGTGCTGATCACCGCACTACAACTTTCGATTTATTATCAGAACGCCCGACAGCAGGCCGAACAACGGCTGGTCGAAATTGAACAGGTCTTTGTGCCAATGCTGTCCGAAGCGCTCTGGACTATAGATGAAACCCGGATCCAGTCTCAATTGCAAAGTCTGCAAAGATTACCCGAGGTCAACGGCCTGACGCTGCGCGACGAACTGGGCCGTCAGCTGAGGCTGCAGAAAACTCCGGATGATGACGTACTGAACCAGCGCCATTACCAGTTGTATTACACCGACGTCGACAGCCAGCAACGCCATAAAGTCGGAGAGCTGGAGGTTCAGCTCAGTTCAGAGGCGGTGACAGCCCAAATACAGGGTTATGCAGTGGCTGTGGCAGTCAGTACCTTAACCTCTATGGTGTTGGGTGCACTGCTGCTGTGGTGGTTGTTTCATCACTGGATCAGCAAACATCTGGATCAGGTGGCCAATTACGCAGCGCATTTGGATCTGAATCAACCTGAGCATGAACTGAAACTGGACAGGGAACCACCCAAAAAACCGGATGAACTGGATTTGGTGGTGCAGGCCATTAACCAGATGCAACACCGTATTACGCAGGAATTTACCCAACGTGAGCAGGTAGAACATGAATTGCGTCGACATCAGCACCATCTGGAGCAGTTAGTGACGGAACGCACTCAACTCTTGCAGCAAAAAACCGAGCTGTTGCAGCGCCAATCTCAGGAACTGGAAGAACAAAACGCCGAACTGAATGCTTATGCCCATACCGTCGCTCACGATTTAAAACACCCGCTGACCAGCCTGATCGGCGCTTCGACCCTGTTGTCACAACCTGAACTGACGCTGCAACTGGAACAACAAAAGCAGTTTCTGCTGCAGATTAAAAACTCAGCGATGAAGATGAACGACATTATCAATGCACTGTTGCAACTGGCCAGTATCCGCAGTGAACAACAGTTGGAAACCAGTGTGGTCGATATGCAACAGAGCGCTCAGGAAGCCATGCAACGGCTGGCAGATTTTGCCAGCCAGGAAAACGCCTGCCTGTCGCTGACTGCAGAATTACCCTCGTGCGTCGGCCACTCCCAATGGCTGGAAGAAGTTTGGGTGAATTACCTGTCCAATGCGATTAAATATGCTGGCCCTTCAGCTCGTATTGAACTGGGTGCTACAGCTGCAGGCTCGCAGGTGAAGTATTGGGTGCGGGACTATGGCAGTGGCGTACCGGCTGAGAAAGTGGCAGATCTGTTTACTGAATTTAACCAGTTTCAGTCCAGTGCACACAGCAGCCATGGTCTGGGTTTATCTATCGTGAAACGCATTATGCTGAAACTGAAAGGGGATGCCGGCTATGAATCCGCCCCTGGCGGAGGCAGCCTGTTCTGGTTTAGTTTGCCAAAGGCCTGAATACACCGCTGTGCGCACTGGCACTCCTTTTATCCCACGAAGTCAGCCGTCTATTGCAAAACCTGTTTTTTCAGGGCAGCTTTTGGCATACTCGACCAGTTATAGTGTTACATTATTGCAGCTCGTCCATTACAAAAAAATTTAACCTCATTAAGGTCCAAAGGGAGAATTCAAATGCGCAAAACTCTGATTGCCAGCGCCATTGGCGCCGCGGTGGTATTAGCCGCCTGCTCAAAACAACCAGAACAAACCAGCACCACTGTGGCTGAACAGGCAGCACCAGCACCGGAAGCCGCTGCGGCCACCAGCAGCAACCCATTGCTGACCATGAGCCCGCTGCAGTATGAAGCACCACCATTCGATCAAATTAAAGTGGAGCACTACCAGCCAGCCATTGAAGAGGGCATGAAGCAGCACCTGGCTGAAATTGAAGTCATTGCCAACAGCACTGAAGCTGCGACTTTTGACAATACCATTGTCGCGATGGAAAAAAGCGGTGAACTGTTAAACCGCGCTGCCGGTGTGTTTTTTAATATGACCGGTACTATCAGCAACCCTGAAATTCAGAAAATTCAGGCTGAGCTGGCCCCCAAACTGGCGGCGCACTCAGACAATATCAGCCTGAACCCGAAACTGTTCGCCCGTATCAAAAGCATTTATGACGCCCGTGCCACCTTAGGCCTGGACGAAGCCGCCACCCGCCTGGTGGAAGACCGCTATGAGAGTTTTGTCCGCGCCGGTGCTTTGCTGACTGAAGAGCAAAAAACCCAGATCCGCGCCCTGAATGAAGAACAATCCAAGCTGACCAACAAGTATCAGCAAAACCTGATGAAGATCACCAAAGACATCGCAGTCTTTGTCGACAAAAAAGAAGACCTGGCTGGTTTGTCTGAAGCGGAAATTGCCGCTGCAGCTGAAGGCGCCAAAGCCCGTGGTCAGGAAGGCAAATTCATTATTGAACTGACCAACACCACCCGTCAGCCGGTACTGGCTCAACTGGAAAACCGCGAGCTGCGGAAAAAAATCTGGGAAGCTTCGGCCAACCGCGGTACTTCAGGTGAAACCGACCAGCAACCTATAGTGGCCCGTTTAGCTCAGCTGCGTGCCGAACGTGCCAAACTGTTGGGCTTCAACAGCTGGGCAGACTATCAGTTAGAACCCACCATGGCGAAAACACCAAAAGCTGTCTATGACATGCTGGGCTCTATGGTGCCTGCCGTAGTGGAAAACACCAAAAAAGAAGCAGCGGCCATTCAGGAAATGATCAAAGAAACCGGTGGTGACTTTGAGCTGCAACCCTGGGACTGGGAGTTCTACGCGGAGAAAGTGCGTAAAGCCAAATACGACCTGGATGAAAACGAAGTGCGTCAGTACTTTGAGTTTGACCGCGTCTTTAACGACGGCCTGCTGTTCACCATGAACAAGCTGTTTGGTATCACCTTAAAACCACGGCCAGATCTGCCGGTGTACCACCCGGATGTGAAAGCCTATGAAGTGTTCGACGCCGACGGCACCAGCATGGCGATTTTCTATGCCGACTACTTTGCCCGTGAAGGCAAACGTGGTGGCGCCTGGATGAGCTCTTTCGTGGACCAAAGCGAGCTGCTGAACAAGAAACCTGTCGTGGTCAATGTGATGAATATTCCTAAAGGCGCGGCCGGCGAACCAACCCTGGTCAGCTATGACAACGTCACCACCATCTTCCACGAATTTGGTCATGCGGTGCACGGCCTGTTTTCTGATGTGAAATACCCGTCACAGTCAGGCACTTCGGTATCACGCGACTTCGTTGAATTCCCGTCAACCTTCCAGGAAGACTGGGCGGCCCACCCGGACGTGATTGGTAACTACGCCAAACACTACAAAACCGGCGAAGCCATTCCGGCTGAACTGCTGGCGAAAATCATCAAGTCACGCAGCTTCAACCAGGGCTTCGACACGCTGGAATATATGGCCGCTGCCTTAGTGGATATGGAATGGCACTCCTTGCCAGCCGACGCGCCGCTGCAGGACGTACAGCAGTTTGAAGCCGCAGCGCTGAAAAAACACGGCATTGATATTCCGGCCGTTCCACCACGTTACAAGTCGCCGTATTTTGCCCATGTGTTTGCCGGTGGTTACTCTGCCAGCTACTACGCCTATATGTGGTCCGAAATTCTGGCCGCTGATGCGTACGCTTTTGTACAGCAACAAGGTGGTCTGAAGCTGGAAAACGGCATTAACTTCCGTAAAAACATTCTGTCTATTGGCGACACCAAAGACCCAATGGAAGCCTACAAAGCCTTCCGTGGTCAGGAACCGACCACAGACGCGCTGTTAATCCGTCGCGGTTTAAAAACCGGTATTAACTAAAGCCCGGTTCAACCCCAGGGGCAAGCGCCCCTGGTGATTGTGTCTGAAAGCCAGTCATTTACCTGACTGGCTTTTTCTTTGCCTCTGCTGCGGCTTATGATTGAATAAGGCCGCCACCCACTCCCCTGTAGAAGAGAGACCCCATGACCAACAAAATCACCGGATTAGGCCAGTTGGCGATCACCGTCAGCGATGTCAGTACAGCACTGCAGTTTTATCGCGATCGGCTCGGGCTGGATTTTTTGTTTGCACCCAATGAACAGCTGGCTTTTTTGCAAGCGGGCACTACCCGGCTGATGCTCTCCACACCGCAAGGTGCCGGCGAGGTTGGTAAAAACTCCATTCCATATTTTCAGGTGACTGAACTGGAAGCCTTTTATCAGGCTGCGCTAGCTAAGGGCGCTAATGGCTTTCGCGAGCCGCAATTAACCGCCAGAATGCCTGATCACGAACTTTGGATTGGTTTTTTAAAAGACCCGGATGGCAACCTGGTTGGCTTGATGGAAGAAAAACGCTGAAGCTTAAGTGTTTGGCTGTTCAGCCTGGGTCTGGATTTCATCGCTACACTGAATTCGACAACACAGGAGTCCGGCGATGAACACATTAGGTTTTAGCTTGCTGACCCTTTGGCTCTTATGGGCCCTTGCTGGCTGTGGTGGAGGTGGAGAAACAGCATCCACCCCCACAGCGCCTCCAGTGCAGACGGCGGTCAACTGGCAGGTCAGCCAGGCTCCGGGCTGGCCTGTTCTGTCCGCCCAATCTGCGGCCATGGATCCAACGCGGCTCAATCAGGCTTATCAGCAAGCTGCAGGCTTGCCTTCCTGTTTTGCCATGCTGGTGGCACGACGTGGTGCTCTGGTGGCCGAAGCCTATTTCGCCGGAAAATCCCAGCAGGATTTGTTGCAGCTACGCTCAGTGACCAAAACCCTGCTGGGCGCTTTGACCGGAATTGCCATTGAACGGCAGGAGCTGCAGTCGGTGCAGCAGCCTCTAAGCGAACTGATGCCAGCCCGTTACCTGCCGTTACTCAGCGATAAAGCCGATATCCGCCTCTGGCACTTGTTGACCATGACCAGTGGTCTGGATTGGGATGAAAGTACTGCGGCCGGTTACAACAACTGGGTGTTGGCTGCCGAGCCTGTACTCTATGTGCTGCAACGACCGCAAAGCAGTACCGCAGGCAGCCGTTTTAATTACAACTCAGGCGCCAGTGACCTGATTTCCGTTGCATTGCAGCAGCAAACAGGGCTATCGGCCGAAGACTATGCCAGACAGTTTTTGTTTACTCCTGTTGGAATCAATCAATGGAGTTGGGAAAAATTCGCCGATGGCCATAACAATGGCAGTGCAGGGCTCAGTCTGACCGCCAGGGATCTGACCAAAATTGGGGTGGTGCTGATGCAGGGCTACTGGCAACAGCAACAGCTGATCCCGGCCTATTGGCTGGCAGAAGCAAGTGCACCTCAGGTTCAGCTGCAGCGCACTTTGGGGCCAATGCAACTGACTGGTTATGGGTATCTGTGGTGGGTAGGGCAACTGGCTGGACAGCAGGTTCGGGTCGCCTGGGGTTATGGTGGACAGTTTGTGATCCTGGCGCCGGATTTAGACCTGGTGGTGACCATTTTGCAGAATCATCAGAATGTCACGGCCACACAGGAACAAACTGCCCTGGCTCTGGCCGAACTGGTCCTTCAGGCGGCCTTGTAGTTCAGCGGTGCTGTTCTGGTGATGCGCTGAAACAGGAGGCGGGTCTTGTCGTCTGTCTTGAGACACTCAACCCGCCCCCCTTCCAGAACCCGGTTAACGGCCCTGAATTGGCTGCACTATCAGCTCGTCCACATTGACATCTGCAGGTTGAGCTATTGCATAGGCAATTGCGTTGGCAATGGCTTCAGGTTTTAACGCCACTTTGCGAAACTCTTCCAGCCAGGCTTTGGTCGCCTGGTCTGTGGTGGTGTTTGCCAGCTCACTTTCCACCACACCAGGAGACACTGTGGTCACCCGCACCTTAGTCGTCTCCAGCCGCAGCCCGGTTGAAATAGCCCGCACCGCAAACTTGGTGGCACAATAAACAGCCGCTGTTGGAAACACATTATGAGCTGCAATAGACGCGATATTGATAATATGGCCGCCACGCTGCTCCATTCCCGCCAGCACGGCTTCAATACCATTGAGTACCCCTTTGATATTTACGTCGATCATCTGATCCCACTCCTCGGCATGCAGGGCTGCCATAGGAGCCAGCGGCATAATACCGGCGTTATTCACCAGGACGTCCAACGCGCCATGTTCGGCCTGAATGGCCGCCACGACAGCCTTAAAGTTGTCACGGGATACCACATCAAGGCGATAAGCGCTGGCATTGCCGCCTTCTTGCCTGATCCTCTGCACTATGGCGTCCAGGCGGTCTGTCCGGCGCGCGGCCAGCATCACTTTGTGGCCAGCACGGGCCAGAACCTGGGCTGTGGCTTCACCAATACCGCTGCTGGCACCAGTGATCAGAATGACTTTGGATTGATTAGCTGACATAACAAGGCTCCTTATAATTCGCTGGTTATTCGGGGTAAGCTCAGTGCTTCCCGATGGCTGTTATGCTAAGCCCGCAGCGCCGGATGACGGATACCCAAAGCTGCGTTATGATTGCCTAATTCTCCAAAACTGAAGGAAAAGATGATGAACCCTGCGGAACTGCAGCAGCCATTGCTGCATCTGGTGCAACAGACGGCCATGCAGGAAGGGCTGAATGGCACGCCGGTGCCAGGTTTATTCTGTTACAAGGTGTCCAAACCAGGCACAGTGATGCCGGCTGTCTATGAACCTTGTATTTGTATTATTGTGCAGGGTCGGAAGACAGTGATGCTTGGCCCGGAGCTGCTCAGTTATGGCCCCCTGCAGTTTCTGGTGGCCTCGGTGGATCTGCCTGTGATTGGCACCGTCACCCAAGCCTCTGCAGACGCGCCTTATTATGTGATCCAACTCACTATTGATACACGCCTGCTGTCTGAGTTGTTGCTGCAGCTGCCACAGCTGGCCAGAGCCAGTAAAAAAGCCGGGCCGGCCTTGTTTATCGGCGAAGCGGGCCCGGCCATGACCCAAAGCCTGCTGCGGCTGTTCAACCTGGTCCGGCAGCCTGAAGATATTCCGGTATTGGGAGGAGCCCTGGTGCGCGAACTGCATTACCGTATGCTGCAAAGCGAACACGGCCATGCCATAGCACAGATTTCCCTGCACGGAACGCCCACCCAGCGTATTGCAGCCGCCATTCAGAAGTTGCGTAAAGAGTACCACCAGCCCATCCGCATCGAGGAGCTGGCCAGCCAGGCGGGCATGAGTGTGTCGTCCTTTCACGCCCATTTTAAGGCGGTCACCCATATGAGTCCGCTGCAGTTTCAGAAATCCGTGCGGTTGATGGAAGCCCGCACCCTGATGCTGAGCCAGCGCCTGGATGCAACCCGCACCGCTTACCAGGTGGGCTATGAAAGCCCGTCCCAGTTCAGCCGCGAATACAGCAGGATGTTTGGCCAGCCGCCGGCACGGGATATAGCCCTGCTCAGGCCCTGAAACGGATTGGGCATAGGGTAACCCAAGTCCGTGGCAACTGGCACTCCCCCCCCCACGCACCGAAACGAAGTTAATTTAATGTAACAAAATATTGCACCCATACCACAACAGCACCGGCCGTTGTACATTGGTTGCTCAGCTTGCGCTGCAAGCAACAGTCAACCCAAGGATAAAAAATGGATTATTGGTATATTTTCCGCCGCGACCACGTGCACTATGAAGGGGTGCGTCGCATCAATATTTATTTACTCAGATTATTGTATTTGCTGATGTTTGCCGTCATGGGCCACACAGCCTGGTCTTTTATTCTTTACGATATCAGCACTGTTGGGCCACGTGAGGCCGTGATTTGGAGTGTCTGGGGTGCATTCGCGGTAATGGCATTTCTCGGGCTGTTTAAGCCATTAAAAATGCTGCCTGTGTTGCTGTTGGAAATTATCTACAAAGTGACCTGGCTGATCACTGTCGCTTACCCCCTGTGGTCCCGTGACCAATTGGCTGGCAGTGAAGCAGAAGGCCTGGTGGAAGTCTTTGTCCCTGTGGTATTGGCTATTGTCGCTATGCCCTGGGGCTATGCCGTGAAACACTATATTTATCAGCCGAAAGCAGCGGCCACTGCTGCCGCCTGAGTGCCTGATGTTCCGGGCTGGTTCAGCCAGCCCGGCCTGCATTAGTGCCCGGCAATTTGCATCTGGCCCAGCAAGACGGAGCCGGTCAGCACACCGCCGCGCGGGTCCACGTCTTTACCAATGGCCTGAATGTCCATAAACATCTGCTGCAAGGTGCCAGCAATAGTAATTTCCGACACCGGGTAAGTGATCACACCGTTTTCGACCCAGAAACCCGCAGCGCCACGCGAATAATCGCCCGTCACTGTATTGACGCCCTGGCCCATCAGCTCGGTCACCAACAGGCCAGTGCCCATATCGCGGCACAGCTGGGCTAAATCGGCGTCACCATGCTGCACCAGCCAGTTATGAATACCACCGGCATGGCCCGTGCTTGGCAACCCCAGCTTGCGACCAGAATAACTGGTGGTCAGGTAACCGGTCAGTACCCCGGCTTCCAGAATGGTACGGTCTGTGGTTTTCACCCCTTCGCTGTCGAACGGGCTGGACGCCAGGCCACGCCGGATGTGCGGCCGCTCCAGAATGGTCACTGTGTCCGACATCACCGGCTGACCTACTTTATCCAGCAAAAAGCTGGACTTGCGGTAAATAGCGCCACCGCTGATGGCCGACACCAAGTGACCGAACAGACTGCTGGCAATGTCGGCGCGGAAAATGACCGGAACCTTCTGAGTGCCCAGTTTACGGCCATTTAAGCGGGCGACGGTTTCTTCTGCCGCTTGCCGGCCAATCTGTGCCGGGCTCATCAGCTCGCCCAGCTCACGCGCCACGCTGTAGCTGTAGTCGCGCTGCATATCCTCGCCTTCTTCGCCTATCACCACGCAGCTTAAGCTGTGGCGGCTGGACGGGTAGCCCACCATCTGGCCATGGCTGTTGCCATACACCTTCAGGCCCTGGTGTGAGGTAAAGGAGGCACCTTCGGAGTTGGTAATACGTTTGTCCACAGCAAAGGCGGCGTCTTCAGCGGCTTTACACCAGTCAATCGCCTGCTCTGTGCTGACCGCAGCCGGGTGAAACAGGTCCAGATCCGGCGGGTTATGCTCCAGTGCGGCAGCGTCTGGCAAACCGGCATAGGGGTCTTCGGAGGTATAACGGGCAATATCCACCGCCGCTTCCACTGTGCGTTTTAAGGCTGCCGGGCTTAAATCAGCCGTAGAGGCCGAGCCTTTGCGTTGCCCGACATAGACGCTGATGCCGAGGCCACCGTCCTGGTTAAACTCCACCGTTTCCACCTCACCATGGCGGGTTTCTACACTCAGGCCGCGGGTGCGGTTCATCGAGGCTTCGGCGCTGGTAGCGCCCAAGGTTTTGGCATGCTGCAACACCTGCATTACTGCGGCTTTTACTTCGTCCAGTTCCTGCCAAATCTCAGTGCTTGTCGTACTCATAAGGTCACCCGGAAAAAATTTTGCCAAAGCTTACCACAGCCGCCTGCGGGCCGTCATTTGCCTGCTCGCCGCCAGAACGGCGTTGCGGTATACTTAGCGCAATTTTACCGGCGACAGAGCAAGATTTATGGCAGATATGACCGACTTTACCCATGGCGATGACTGGGATGTCGAAGAAGGCAAAAGCAAAACCCAGGTGAAAAAAGAGATGCACCAGTTGCAGGCTTTGGGGGAAGAGCTGATTGCATTAAGCCCGGTGGCCCGCGCCAAAATTGAGATGGACGACGAACTGAAAGACGCGCTGGCACTGGCCGACAAGCTGAAGAGCAAACGTGAAGCGCTGCGCCGCCATGTGCAGTTTATCGGCCGCCTGATGCGCACCCGCGACATTGAACCTATTGAACGGGCGCTGGCGCTGATCCGCAACACCAACCAGGCCGCCACCCGCAAGTTTCATTTAGTGGAAGACTGGCGCGACAAACTGATTGCCGACAGCAATGCAGTGACCGACTTTATTGCCCAGTACCCGCAAGTGGATATTCAGCAGCTGCGCACCTTAATTCGCAACGCGAAAAAAGAGCAGGAAAAAAACCAGCCGCCCAAAGCCTACCGCGAGCTGTTCCAGCTGATTAAACCCGCCATTCTGGAAGAGTAATTAAACGCACAGGGCCGTCTACTCAGACGGCCTTTTGTTAACTGGCGCTCACCCAGTTATCCAGCCGAAGCCCTGGCACCTGTTCAAACTGCTTGGTGTTATTGGTCACCAGTATGAGCCCCAAGGCTCTGGCATGGCCTGCAATCATTTCATCGTAAGGGCCAATTGGCCGGCCGGTTTTTTTCAGTTCAGCTCTTAATTGCCCCGTATGTGCCGCAGCAGCATTGTCATACGGCAACACCTCCAACCGGGCAGCGAACCCTTCAATATCCCGTAAGTTACGCGCAACAGCTGCTGATTTTTCCGCACCGTAAATCAGCTCCATCAGGGTAATTGAGGAAATACAAAGCTGACCATCATGGGCTTTAAATGCCTCCCTGACTTCGAGCGGTTTATTTTTGATGGTATAGATAGCAATGTTAGTGTCGAGCATATATTTCAGCATCAGAATGACTCACGTTCCTGAGCTTCAGCTTGCTCCCTATCCAGCATAAAGTCGTCAGACACTCCTTCACCATCAAACCAGCTATCCCAGGATTCTCCTGCCGGAGTGATAATGCGGGCACGGCCCTGAATCACAATATCTACCTGCTTCACTGAATCCGGATAAGCCACAGGTTTAGGTAAACGCAACGCCTGGCTTTTGTTACTTTTAAAAATACTGGCCCTTTCCATAAACCCCTCTCACTGTATATACCACTGACATATCCCATGCTAGAAGCCGAGCAGGGATATGTCAATGGTATATACCTTGTAAAGGTGACTGGGAATGCACAGCAGGTGGCTGGCAACTGCGGTGTTCGCCCGCTCAAGTTGGCGCAGTAATCACCTCGCCACAACTGGCTAAGCTAACAAAAGCTCCTGTTCAATGGGCACAAATTGGCTGGCGGCGTTTATAAGTGAGGTGGCTGTTAACTCTGGAACGCCATACACCTCAACCTCTTTGCTGCTGTCTGTGCGCACGCGGTCAACCAGCCGGTCAAAGTCGCCATCTCCGGACACCAGCACCACCACATCGGCATCTGCCGAGTAATCGAGCACGTCTATAGTGATACCGACATCCCAATCCCCTTTTGCAGACCCGTCCGCTCTGGTAATAAATGGCTTTAATTTCACGTCGAAGCCAATGGCCCGCAGAATATTCTGAAACTCCCGTTGCTTCTTGTCGCCCTTATCTATTGCATAGGCAATAGCTTTAACCACCTCTCTGTTTTCGGTCACAACAGCCCAAAACTTGTTGTAATCGAAATTACGCCCATACGCCTGCCGTGTGGTGTAGTAGACATTCTGAACATCGACAAAGATGGCAATCTTCTTCAATTTCTATTCCTATCCAGCGTAACTCCCCAAGCAGCGGAGCTAGCTCCGCGTGCATTGGCTTGTTAAGCATTGCGCTTGATCCTCACATGAACTTTTACAATATCTTTGTCTTGCCAATTTCCAGCTCTAAACTCAAAGCGAGAACGCAAATTGCCAAAGACGTTTGACGAACTTCCAAAATTGGCCGCATTCCATTTTTTTGTTTCTATTCGGCCGTCTTTGTAAGTCGTCTCTATTTCTGCGAGCTTTGTTACTAAAAGCTCTTGCTTGAAAAGCTCAGGATCTCCAGGCTCTAGTGTTATCGGTAGATAATCTGTGCGAGATCTAATCACCTCTGAAAGCGGACCTGTAATTTCCTGCCAGTCCGATATGTCTGCTTTATCATTTACTGGAATACTATTGTCGTAATTTTTATGGCAAGGCTGACAAAGAATCAGAATTGATCTCTCTAAAGGAAAATGTTCGTCTTTGAATCGTTCTTCAAACTTTTCAATATCCACGGTCGCAACACCGTTGTAGGTATAATCCTTGAGGATCAAATCTATTATTTCATTCCTATCTCGTCCATGCACATGAGCAGACTCTAGATTTTCCTTTGAACCACAGTGCTCACAAGCGGAAACTTCAGCTTTATGGCTTTTGGTAAATTGCTGCACAAGGTTTCTCAACCTCGGGCCTATATACCTACGGAATTCTTTGTTGGTTCCTACGAACGATGCCATTTTAATTTCCTAACGCCCAAATTTAGCGCGGAAAGCCGCGCAGCGGGTTGACGTCGCAGCCAGCGCTTTTTGCTGGCGATAAAATTTGCTTGTTAGCACATGAATAACGCTATTTATAAGCTTTTTTGATACAAAATACTGTTAGGAGTAATGATGTGCTGGGGGCAAAACCATAAGATCCTGCTTCCATGACTTTATATCTGCAACTCACATTCACAGCATCACCTAGCTGATCAGATAAAAACCCTAGTCGTGTATCCAGCAATTGGTCGACATCATAACTTCTTGCTGTTGAACCCAATCTGCTAATTGCAGCAATATAACCGGTTTCGAGTCGCTTCGATTGATGTTGTTCCGCAGCTAAAGCCTTTAATCTTTTTGACTCTTTAAGTAGCTGTAGTTTACTTAATGAACGCTTCACTTCAATAATATGCCTCAGTTTCCTTGAGTTTCGGCTAATGATTGCTATATCAAATTTTCCATTTATTCTGAGTTCATTTGGATTTATATAATCCTCTAGGCCAAACTCATTTAAAGCCTCTTTAACAGGCATCTCGAGTCTATAACCAAGTGTCGGAAACTTATTGGAAAGCTCATTTGCTATGAAAACATTTAAAAAATACTCTGGCATTTTACGAATATGAACACCGGATTTTTCGAAAGCTTCACTGGAAGCTCTTTCCAAAGCGTCAATGATAGAATCTTGCAATTGAATTTTTGTTGCTCGAGCCAAGCCATAATCTCCGACAAAAATGCTAACGCTTATTCAAAGGCTAAACGCCCGCAAGTCGGAAGTCTTTTTGCCTTCTTTGCTGATTTTTACTTATACCAAGCTAATGCCGAAGTACCTATTTTTCAACCAATTTTTTCGAATCAGCCAAAGGCCAGCCGGGCAAAATACGCACTCGCTGTACGCGAGTTGTCCGGAATTTAATTCATGGTGGTTGGCTGTTTTTTTCATCAGTAGTTTTGGGACTTATCGAAACTATTTAAGGCAATGCCGATCAGTATTAGTCAGTTGTTGGCACAACGTGACCATCCAGCAAAACAGACATTGGTAATTGCGGAGTAAGCAATATAAAAGTGAGCCCAGAGAACAAAAGGGACAGGCGCGAACGGGCGAACGCAGTAGTTGCCGGAGGCTGGTTTGCGCTGCCACCTGATGGGAATACAAACATCAGCGCTGGGTTTAAAGCATTGGTTTAAAGGGCGCAGGATTAAAGGGCGCAGTAAACTGCGCCCCGACTCCGCCCCCTACCACAGCAACCGGATGGTAGCAGCGGCTTAAATCAGCCGCTTGACCACTAAGGTGCCGCCGATGCGGCCGATGCGGGCCAGCAGCTTTTGCACGGCTTCCGGGTAATCGCTTAAGGTTTCGATGTCGCGGTAATGGTGAATGGCTTTGGCGTGGGCGGTGATCACCGCTTTTTCCTGCTCCAGCACCGGCTTTAACTGCTGCAGCTCGTCTTCCACATAAATGCCATTTTCAAAATCCAGCGCAAAAGCGCGTGGGTTCAGGTTATGGCCGGTAAAGAGGTGCTTGTCACCGTCCACACTTAAGCCCTTCAGGTGGTAACTATTGTCTTGATGTTTCCACAGTTTCACCGTCAGCAAACCTGCATCAATAAACTTCTGATTGGCGCGCAGAAACTTACGCAAAATGGTTTCGTACAGATAAGGCAAAGCACCGATACGGCTAAAACGCTGGCCGGGCGGAATGTAGAAATCGTTGGCGGTTTTGTCGCCCACCACAATAGTCACCTGCACCCCACGCTTCAGGCACTTACGCAGCGCACGCGACAAGGCCAGTGGCGGGTTAAAGTAAGGCGTGTAAATAAACACGTCGCGCTGCGCCAGCGCCAGCATGGCCAGAATACTGGTATTGAGCTCATTGTCGCGCCGGCCCAGCCCCATTAACAAAGCCGCACGCAGCGGCGCGTCGGCATTGTCCGCTAAACCGTAGTGCATGGTTTTGGCGTGTTTCAGCCAGTTGCGGCTTTGTTTTTTGGCAGCGTCTTTTAACAGGCTTTCGTCGCTCAGCAACAACGGTGTTTGTTCGGCGTCGCCAAACAACTGCTGGTGGGTGTGTACCACAGCGTCGGTCAGTGCTTTATTGCTCAGCAGCAAATAACGGTCGGCGCGGTAACGGCCTTGTTGCGCCAGGTAGACATTGTTCAGCGAGGCGCCGCTGTACAGCAGCGTCTGGTCAAACACAAACCCCTTCAAATGCAACACACCAAAGAGCTCACGCTTTTTTACCGGCACCCCAATGATTTGAATAGGCAGCGGGTACTCTTTGGCAATATCACGGTAAAAATCGTTATTGGTGCGGGCGCCTTCCTGCCCTATCAGACCACGCCGGGCTCTGTGGTAATCCACATAAACTGTGACATCCAGCTGTGGGTTGCGCTGTTTGGCTTCGAATAAAGCACGCAAAACCTCTTCACCGGCCTCGTCGGCCTGCAAATACAAAGCGGTGATCACAATGCGTTGCTGCGCACTGCCAATCAGCTCCAGCACTTTTTGTTTGTAGTCCAGCGCCGAGTTCAGCACCGACACGGTTTCAGCCACCAGATTGGTTTTGGCTAACCGGGCGAGACGACGACGGTTTAATAGGGTCTGTAACATACAGGCTCTGTTCTCATTCCATAAAAAGTTTGGGGTCAGAGTAGTACTCTGACCCCAGGATCTTGCCGTAAAACAGCGCTTTGGCCCAGCTTTTTTTCGTCAGGCCGTGCCGCCTACCGTCATCGCGTCCAGTTTTAAGGTAGGTTGCCCCACACCCACAGGTACGCTCTGGCCTTGCTTGCCACAGACGCCCACGCCGCTGTCCAGCCGCAAATCATTGCCGACCATCGACACTTGCTGCATGGCCTGCGGGCCATTGCCAATCAGGGTAGCGCCTTTTATTGGCTGGGTAATTTTGCCGTTTTCAATCAGGTAAGCTTCGCTGGCCGAAAACACAAACTTGCCTGAGGTGATGTCCACCTGGCCGCCACCAAAGTTAGGCGCGTAAATGCCTTTTTCCACCGACGCAATAATTTCTTCCGGCGCGTAGTCACCGGCCAGCATATAGGTATTGGTCATGCGTGGCATCGGCAGGTGCGCAAAGGTTTCACGGCGGCCGTTGCCTGTGGGCGCCACGCCCATCAGCATGGCGTTGTGTTTATCCTGAATGTAGCCTTTTAAAATGCCGTTTTCGATCAGCACGTTGTACTGGCTGGCTGTGCCTTCATCGTCGATATTCAGTGAACCGCGGCGGTGCGCCAGAGTGCCGTCGTCCACAATAGTGCAGTGTTTGGACGCTACTTGCTCGCCAATACGGCCAGCAAAAGTGGACGAGCCTTTACGGTTAAAGTCGCCTTCCAGGCCATGGCCAACGGCTTCGTGCAATAACACGCCTGGCCAGCCGCTGCCAAGTACCACTGGCATAGTGCCAGCCGGTGCGTCCACTGCGGTTAAATTCACCTGAGCCATGCGCACTGCTTCACGGGCATAGCCCATCCAGCGCGGTTCGCCGTTGACCTCTTCGTAAAAATACTGGTAATCCAGCCGCGCGCCGCCACCGGCATTGCCCCGCTCACGGCGGCCATTGTGTTGCAGCAGCACTGAGCAGTTCAGCCGCACCAAAGGCCGGATATCGGTGGCAAAAGTGCCGTCGGAGGCCGCCACCAGCATCTCTTCGTACACACCGCTTAAACTGACACTGACCTGTTCGGCGCGGTTATCCAGGGTGCGGATAAAGGCATCCACCTGCTTTAACAGGTCCACCTTGGCGGTGTTATCCAGGCTTTGTAATGGCTCGACCGGTAAATAAATTTGTGGTGTGTTGCCACGGGAAAAAGCCTTCACCTGGCCTTGCTGACCAGCAGCCGCAATACCACGGGCGGCACTGGCCGCCTGGTTTAATGCCTGCAGTGAAATGGCGTCGGCGTAGGCAAAACCGGTTTTTTCACCGCTGATGGCGCGCACACCCACACCACGTTCAATATTAAAAGAGCCTTCTTTCACCAGGCCATCTTCCAGCGCCCAGGATTCGTGCACGCTGGACTGAAAATACAAATCGGCGTAATCCAGCTGATGCGCAAATAAGTAACCCAGGGTTTGCTGTAAGTCGTCTGCTTTCAGCTCGCTGGCTTCTAACAGGTTAAATTCCACATTGCTCATTTCATCAGCTCACTGTTAAATCTGTTGTGTTGCCGCACTGGCATTTTGTCGGCCAGCTGGCGGCTTTGCTGCAGGTCAACCAGCACTGTCAGCACCATCTCGCTGTTGCTGTCGCCCTCTGCCAAAATATGGCCCCAAGGGTCGATAATCAGGCTGTGGCCATAAGTCTGGCGGCCATTGGCATGGGTGCCGGCCTGCGCCGGTGCCAGCACAAAACTTTGGGTTTCTATGGCTCTGGCCCGTAATAAGGTTTCCCAGTGTGCCTGGCCTGTCACCACCGTAAAAGCCGAAGGCACCGCCAGCACATTCATGCCCTGCTGCGCCAGTTGCTGGGCCAGGCCCGGAAAACGCATATCGTAGCAAATCATCAGGCCAAGCTTAAGCTCGTCCGCCGTAGCCAGTGTGACCTTCTGCCCGGCCGCCGTGCTGGCCGATTCCTGATACTGCCTGCTGCTGTCATTGACCAGCGCGTCAAACAAATGAATTTTCTGGTAGTCGGCAATCAATTCACCAGCCGGGTTGAACAACAAACTGCTGGCAGCAAATTTTAGCGGGTCGTCGCTTTGGGTCGGTAAGGTGCCCACCAGTAAATAACAGCCAAATTCACGCGCAAGCTGTGCATAGCCCTGCTGCATGGGTCCGCTGCCCAGCGGCTCGGCCAATTGCAGGTTGAGGCCGTCCGGCCCGGCAAACACCGCCACACCTTCAGGCAGCGCCACCAGATGCTGCTCACAACGGGGTAATTGCGTCATCAGGCTACGCACCTTGGCCAGATTCTGTTGCCAGTCTGGCCCACTGGTCAGCTGCACAGCCGATAAACGCCACTCAGCCATTGGCTTTGTCCTTCTTCGTGCTGTCGGCCTTTGGCGGCTGGTTCTGCTGCTGTTGCTCCTGCAACTGACGGCGTTTTTCCTGCTCCGCTTTTAACAGCTCAGAGCGCGGAATTTCAATTTCAGTGGTGTGACGCGCCACTTCGGTCACCAATGGGGCCGCAAAATTACCAGTGACGGCAAAGTTCACTTTGGACACCACTTCAGCCGACTCCACCAGCTCGTCCAGCGCCAGCGCCGCCAGGCCTGTAGCCGGGTTAAACTGCAGCAGCGCCACCAATACCGGCAGGCTGGATGTGACTTTGGGTAAAAAGGCCATCTGGTAATCCAGCTGGCGGGTGACTAAATCAGCGTAGCCCTGAATTTCAATATTACCTGCAGCCCCTTCCACTTTACTGTTATTGGTGTGAGCCACCCCTTTGTCCAGCTTCAGGTCACCGGTCATTTCGGTAAAGAAAAAGCCTTTGGAGAAAATATCGCGAAAATCCAGCTTCAGCTTACGCACCAGGGACCCCAGGCTGAACACCGACAATAAACGTGCGCCTTTGTCACTGACCTCCGACAAAGAGCCTTCCCCTAAACGCCAGTGCAAATCACCGCCCAGCGTGGCGTAGTTAAATTGGGTCGGTCCGCCAGCCCAGCTCATTTGTTTAAACTGAATTTCACCGTCACTGCCAGCTATGGCCGACGTCAGGTCGTAGTCCTGCATCAGCTCGCCAAAATTCGGGCTTTTAATTTCCGCATCCACAGTGGTCCGTCCCGCCGCTTCGTCTTTCACCCAGCGGCCGGTCAGGTTCAGCTGATGCTTTTTATAACGGGATTCAAACTGGTCGATGCTCAGGCTCTGGCCGTCTGAACGGGTCTTCAACTTCAGTTGGCCTAAATCATAAGGGCCAAAGACACAGCTTTTGCAATTCAGGCTCAGCGGCGGCAAGTCGGCCAGCCAGGGCATCGGCTCCGGCGGCACCACTTCGGCCAGCGCTTTGGCAATTTGCTGTTCTTTACTCAGTTTCAGCAGCTCTTCTGCTTCAGCCAGTGCTTTGGCTTCTGCGGCTGCCGCGTCGTACGGGAAGAGCTTTAAAAACTCCAGCTCTGCCGCAATGCCGCCCTGCTGCAGGTCTTTAGCCAGCATGGCAACGCCTTTGGTCTGGTCCGACTGCAGTTTCATCTGCCAGTGTTGATCCGCCGGTGTCATCTCCAGTTGCAGATTGGTCAGTTGAATATTATCCGTCACAGTCAAAGTGGCCACTTTGGCGGTCACCTGACTCAGCGCTGGCATAGGCGACGGCTCTTCGGTGGCGGCCGCTTTGATTTGGTGCTGGATCAAGGTCAGCCAGGGCACAAATTCGGTTTGCCCCAGCGTGGCGTTAATGCTGAAACCTGCCGGTGCTGCGCCTGGTTCTGTCCGCTGCCCCAGACTCAAACGGGCCTGACTGACCTGATTTTGCTGATGCTGGTAATTGGCATCAAAAAACAGCAAGTCCTGGTAATTCAGTGTGATCACACTGCTGTCCTGATTACCGGACGTGGAGAGAAACATGGACCCCGGCTGCCCAGGCGTTTTCGCCAGCGGGCTGGGCAGTTTCAGTTCAGTGTCGACAAAATCCAGTGCTAAATCAGACTGATACTGATAGCCTTCCCCGGCCAGTTGCAAATCCAGTTTGAACTGCCAGCTCAGCGGCCCCACCGCATAAGAATCAAACTCAGGCGCCAGTGCCAGCAGCAGTTCCTGGCTGTTTTGCAGGCCCTGACTCAGCAGCGACACCTGATAACCCTGCTCCTGCTGCTCGCCCCTCAGACTGAACTGCACCGGAATGGCGGAAATAAACATGTTCAGCTCATTGGCTTCAATGCGGGCATTGTCGAAACTCAAGCGGCCGGTCAGGTTTTCCCCCACCAGCGCAGGGCCGGATAAATTCAGGCCATTTTGCTGAAAGTCGATATCCCCTTTCACCTGCACGCCAGGGTGATCCAGACCAATCGACAGCGACACATCGCCCTGCACCTGTCCTGTCACTCCTAAGTACGCCAGAGTTTCCCCTACTGAATCATGCAAAGGCGATGCTTGCATCAGGGTCGTCACTTGTTCGGCCAGCAACTGCTGCTTAATATCGATCAGTAAATCTGAGGCATGAAATAAGTCCGGGATCCGCACTGTAACCCCTTGCTGCACTGGGGCATCCACCAGATAACCAGCCTGGCTCTGAATGGTCATACTGGCATTTTCAAACAAGAGTTCAGCAGACAGCTCGGTCAGGCTGGGCCAGTCCGGATCAAACTGAAACTCGGCGCCCACTACAGAAGCCAGCGCCTGGAAAGTGCCATTCCGTTCGCTGTATGGGTATTGAGCAAACTCACCGGACCAGAGCACTTTGCCTGAGCTGACATCGCCCGACAACAAGGCGGGCTTTAAATAGCTAATGACGGATTGTGGCATATGGTGCAGCGGGAAAAAGTGTTCAGCCTCAAGTACCGGCACATTCTTCAGCTCGGCCACTAAATCCATATCCGGCTGTTCGTCCAGGTTCAGCACCATTTCGGCTTCCAGACCAAAGCTGTCGCGCCATAAACTCAGTGAGGGTAACAACAGCTGCCAGTGGCCTGCTCTTTTGCGCCAGGCCATCGACAATTCCAGCCCCTGATAAGGCCAGTTTTGACTGAAGGCATTGCCCCAGCTCAACTCCGCGTCTTTGCCTTTCAACTCCAAAGCGCCAAAATAAGGCGACGCCACCAGTTTCCCGGCCAAAGCCCGAACCCCTGGTACATCCGCCACAGCGGCCGATGTCAGGCCATCAAAGTCAGTGGATAAATACCAGTGCTCGCCTTCCATCAGTAAATCGAGCCGGTTCACTTTGGCATCCAGCTGATACTCAAGTACTTGTTTCAGCTGCTCTGAGTCGTCAGCAAACAGTTGAAGTAAAGGTTCCGCTACCGCCAGCTGCAGGTTTTGCAAGGAGGCATGGTAATTGTCCTGAGTCCGGCTCAGCTGAAACTGCAGATCGGGCCATTGCTCTGAGGTATTACTGAGTTGCATGGGGCTTGAGGTTAAAGTCCAGCCGGCTTTGGTCGGTTTCCAGCGCAGGTAACCATCCGACAGCGCCACTTTGTTCCAGACGCCTTCTTTCAGCCAGCCGACATTGTTATCTGACAGCGCCACATCGATTTGTTGCAGCTTGCCCACTTTAATGTCGCCCCAGGCGGCAAAATTCAGTTTGGCGCTGTTCAGCTTGCGGGTTTGTGGCATCAGTTGCTGGAACCAGGGCAGCAAGTCGAGCTGCTGGCTGGCCAGATACAGCTGGCCATTGGCTTCATGGGCTTCGCCATTCAGGTCGACAATAAAAGACAAGGTGTTGGCGGTGACACCGGCCACAGAGACTTCGCCCCAGCCCTGATGGCGGTCGGAGTCGTTTTGCCAGTTCAGCGCTTTGATAGCCAGCTCAATATCCTCGTCCTGCTCTGTGCTGAACACCAGTTTGCTGTGGATCACGGAAAACTGCCGCAGTTGTTTAAAAAACAGATCCTGCAGCGCCTGAAACAATTGTTGGTTGTCAGCAGGAGTGCTGACACCGGACCCGAGCCAGCGGCGGGCTTCGACATGGTAGGTCAGACCGGACAACTCAAAATGAGCAGCGGTCAGTTTCATATTCGACAGGCTGCGCCAGAAATCCAGCCGCACGCCAATTTCATCCACCGTCAGTTGGGGTTGCTGCTGACTGTCCAGTACCTGCAGTTGTTGCAGTACCAAGGCCGGACCTGTGCCCTGCCAGCCTGCGGACAAAGCACCAATCCGCACTTCAGTGCCATATTCGGCTTGTATCCAGTGTTCGATATCGGTTTTATAGCCGGGCGCATAAGGCAGGCCCAAACGCAGCGCAGACACCAGTGCGGCCATCAGCACCACACCGATAGCAAAAACAATCCAGACTTTGTGCAGGCAATACCAAAAGGCCTGTCGGATACTTCGCACTGCGGCTCTCTTTGTTCGCTGTTACATCATGACGACGTCAAATTGTTCCTGACTGTACGCCGGTTCAGTCACCAGACTGATCTGTTTGCCAATAAAGACTTCGAGTTCAGCCAGACTGTGAAATTCATCATTGGTCAGCATATCGCGCACTGAAGGCGACACATAGACCATAAACTTGTCGGCCACGTAAGCCCGGTTGACCCGCACAATTTCCCGTAAAATTTCAAAACAGACGGTTTCCACCGTTTTCAGGCTGCCACGGCCTTTGCAAACCGGGCACTCCCCACAGAGCACATGCTCCAGGCTTTCACGGGTCCGTTTACGGGTCATTTCCACCAGACCCAGGGCTGAAAAACCATGAATATTGGTTTTGGTTTTATCGCGGCCCAGCGCCACTTCCAGGCTGTGCAGCACCCGTTTCTGGTGCTCTTCGCTTTGCATGTCGATAAAATCAATAATGATAATACCGCCCAGATTGCGCAGCCTCAATTGACGGGCTATCGCCTGAGTGGCTTCAATATTGGTGTTAAAAATGGTCTCTTCTAAATTACGGTGACCGACAAAAGCACCGGTGTTGACGTCTATGGTGGTCATGGCTTCGGTCTGATCGATCATCAGGTAACCGCCACTTTTCAGCATCACTTTGCGTTCCAGCGCGCGCTGAATTTCGTTTTCGACGTCAAACAGGTCAAACACTGGCCGCTCGCCCGGGTAATACTCCAGTTTGTCCGTCATTTGCGGCACAAACTCTTCGGTAAAGCTCAGCAATTGCTGGTAGGTCAGTTTGCTGTCCACCCGCACCCGCTCCAGGTCCGACCCGACAAAATCACGCAATATGCGGTAGGCCAGCGTCAGTTCTTCGTACAACATGGTTTCTTTGCGGGCGTTTTTTTTGCGCTTTTGCACCTTGGCCCAGAGTTTTTTCAGAAACTGCGCGTCTTGCACCAGTTCGTCTTCACCGGCTCCTTCGGCCGCGGTACGCACTATATAACCACCGGAATCATCCAGGCAGGTGCTGACAATGTCTTTTAAGCGCTGCCGTTCTGTTTCGCTGTCAATGCGTTGCGACACGCCGACATGGCCGGACCCCGGCATAAAGACCAGATGACGGCTGGGCAAGGTAATGTCAGTGGTCAGGCGGGCGCCCTTGGTGCCCAGCGGGTCTTTCACTACCTGCACCAGCAGGTATTGGCCTTCATGCACCAGCAGGCGGATATCTTTGACGGCATTGGGTTTGACGGACTCAGGTTCAGCAATGTGCAGTTCGCTGGAGATAATGTCGGATGCATGCAAAAACGCCGCTTTGTCCAGGCCAATATCGACAAAAGCAGCCTGCATGCCTGGCAACACCCGGCTGACTTTGCCCATATAAATATTACCAACCAACCCATGTTTGGCCTGCCGTTCAATATGCACTTCCTGCAGCACACCGTTTTCTATCAGCGCCACCCGGGTTTCACTGGGTGTGACGTTAATCAGTAATTCTGCGCTCATGCAGTCACTCCCTGTTGCGCCAGCAAAGTTTCAGTTTCAAACAAGGGTAACCCAACCACGGCAAAATAGCTGCCGCAAAGCCGGGTGACAAAACGACCCGCTTTGCCCTGAATGCCATAACCCCCGGCTTTGTCGGCCGGTTCACCTGTTTGCCAGTACTGCCGTATGTCTTCCTCCGACAAGGCTTTGAAGCTGACTTCTGTGCTCACCAATACACTTTCAGTACGTTCACCGCAGCACAAAGCGACCGCCGTACGCACCTGATGCTGACGACCGGACAACAACTGCATCATGCGCTGAAAATCAGCAAAATCCACAGGTTTTCCCAGCACCTGGCCATCCACTTCGACTATGGTATCGGCCCCCAGAGTGGGCAAAGGTGCGCTTTGGTTGGCATAACCGGCCTGCGCCTTCCCTTTGGCCAGCCGCGTCACGTAAGCTTGTGGGCTTTCCCCTGGGTACTGGCTTTCATCAATATCACCTTTGACCACCACAAAATTCAGGCCCAACTGGGTTAATAATTCACGCCGGCGCGGCGAGGCAGATGCCAGAGCAATCATGGAATACCTCAGTGGATTTTAAATTGCCGGCGGATACGGCGCAGCAACCAGAACAACCAGGGCCAGACCAGAGCACCGGTCAGCACGGGCCACAAATAGGCCGGGTTAAAGGTGACATCGGTCAGGAAGTGGCTGAGCCAGAATACCAGCAGATGGTTAAAGGCCAGAAACAGTGCAACCACCAGACTTTGTTGCAGTACCGAAAAGTTACGGATTTTCAGATGGTGCGACGAGCAGAAATAAATAATCACCGAATAGGCCAGTGCATTCACCCCCAGCACTGTCCCTGCAAGCACATCCAGCACAAAGCCTGTGACAAAAGCTGTCCCTATGGTAACCCGTAAGGGCAGCGCCAGCGACCAGTACAGCAACACCAGTAAAGGCCAGTCGGGTCGGAATAGTTTGACGATAGAATGCAAAGGCACCACGGCCAGCACCAGGGCAAACACCAGCGAGGCATAGACCAGATACAAACGGTTGGACTTATCCATCAATGGCCTCCGGCCGCTGCACCAGCCCCAACTTCTGGTGGTGCTATCTGCTGGTCAATTTCAGGTTTGGCTTTAGGCCAGACCAATAACACATAACGGATACGATCCAGCTGGGCATAAGGCCGGGCATACACCTGCAAAAACGGCTGTTGGGCGTCTTTGTTAATGCGCACCACTTCGGCCACAGGGTAACCTTCAGGGAAAATACCATCCAGACCAGAGGTGATCAGTTTGTCGCCTTGCTGAATATCGGCACTGTGCGGCAAATGAATCAGCCGCAGCTGTTCTGACTGGCCCATGCCTTCAGCCACCACATGGTCACCATTGCGTTCAATCCGCATCGAAATAGCATGGGTGGTATCGGAAATCAGTAAAGCACGGCTGCTGGTGGGCCCCACACTGACAATTTGCCCCAGTACACCTAAATCATCCAACAAAGGTTGTTGGGCCACTACGCCGTCGTTACTGCCTTTGTTAATGACGATCTGGTTGCTGAACGGATGGCTGTACACCGCCAGCACTTCGGCCACCAGGCGTTTGCTTTCGGTCACAGGCACAGAACCAAGCAAGGAGCGCAGTTTGTCGTTTTCCTGCTGTAAAAACTGAAAACGTTGCACCTGGGTGTTTTGCCGCAACAGGGTTTCGCGCAGTTTCTGGTTTTCTTGCAGCAAACGCTGGTGTGAGCTGAACTGGGCTGAGGCATCTGACAACAGCGCCTGCGGCAGGTTGGCCACGTAATACAAAGGGCTGACCAGCGCCGTTAAATAACTGCGCAGCTGGGTGGAACTGTCAGTAAATTTATCCAGCGCCATCAGCCCGACACTGCACAACACTGCAAAAAACAATCGCAGCGGCAGTGAGGGGCCACGCTCAAAGATAGGTTTCATTCAGAAGCCGCCGGGCTGTTTAGTCGTAACTAAACACATCACCGCCATGCATATCGATCATTTCCAGGGCTTTACCACCACCACGCGCCACGCAGGTCAGCGGGTCGTCAGCAACCACCACAGGAATACCGGTTTCTTCCATCAGCAGACGGTCCAAATCACGCAATAAGGCACCACCACCGGTCAGCACCATACCACGCTCAGAAATATCGGACGCCAGCTCCGGAGGCGATTGCTCCAGTGCCACCATGACTGCAGACACAATACCAGCCAGTGGCTCCTGCAGCGCTTCCAGAATTTCGTTGCTGGTCATAGTAAAACTGCGAGGCACCCCTTCAGCCAGGTTACGGCCACGCACTTCAATTTCCAGAATTTCATCACTTGGGTAGGCTGAACCGATTTCGGTTTTAATGCGCTCAGCTGTGGCTTCACCAATCAGGATGCCGTAGTTACGGCGAATGTAGTTGATGATGGCGTCGTCAAACTTGTCACCGCCGATACGCACAGAAGAGGAATACACCACACCGTTTAACGAGATAATCGCAACCTCAGTAGTACCACCCCCAATATCCACCACCATCGAACCTGTGGCTTCAGACACAGGTAAACCGGCACCAATGGCGGCGGCCATAGGTTCATCAATCAGGTAGACTTCACGGGCACCGGCGCCCTGAGCAGATTCACGAATAGCGCGGCGTTCCACCTGGGTAGAACCACAAGGCACACAGACCAGTACCCGTGGGCTTGGGCGCAAGAAGCTGTTGCTGTGGGCTTGTTTGATAAAATGCTGCAGCATTTTTTCAGTCACGTAAAAGTCGGCGATCACGCCGTCTTTCATCGGACGGATGGCTTTGATATTGCCTGGAGTACGACCCAACATACGTTTGGCGGCATGGCCTACTGCGGCCACGCTTTTCGGGCCCCCTGTGCGCTCCTGACGAATCGCCACCACAGAAGGTTCATTTAATACAATACCTTGGTCTTTAACGTAAATCAGGGTGTTGGCTGTCCCCAGATCGATAGACAGATCGTTCGAAAACAGGCCACGTAATTTGTTTAACATGGAACAGACTAATCCTTTTAACTAGGTGTGGTGACGCAAAGGCGGTCAAAAAATGCTGCTTATTTTAAGTAACAATTGGCCGGGAACATAGCTTTATCTTTGCTTTTGTCCAAATTAAACCAAAGCCACTGAAAAGCCAATTGTTTCGATGGATGGACCCTGAAAGTTGTTTAAAGTTTTGTCGGCACCAAAAAAGAATTGGGGTCAGAGTACTACTCTGACCCCAAATTAGTTCAGCTGTTCCTGCCAGTAGATTTGCCGTTTATTGCCTCGATAACGGCCAAACACCGCTTCGGCTGTCGGGTTTTGATTGCTGGTTCCGCCGGACCAGGGGTAACCCAGATACTCAATGTTGCCAGTATTCAGATCGTATTCCAGTGCAGCGCTGCCAGCCACGCCAGGTGCAGGTAACAGGATACTGCGCGGCGGATTCAGGCCATTCGCTATGCTTGTATTGCCCGATGCTGTGGTTACCACCCCGGTTACGGCAAGATGCGTGGCATCAATAGCGGTGCACTGGTCTTCAGCATTGCGCACAAAACTATTTGTCTCCTGATGCCAATACTGAGTCGCAAATTGTATCGGCAGGTCTTCATCTTCAGGGCCAAAGGCATTTTCAATCATCAGACGGCCATAACGAAACAGCAGCGGATTGCCAACAGCCACTGCCCCTATTGCCATATTGGACACTACATCGCGGCCGTCCATTTCATTGTGAGCTTTTAGCCCCAATTGCAACGAACTATAAGGCCCGTCCGGTTGCAGTGTCGCCAGTTTCGCAAAGCTCAGGTTCGACTGAGCCCAACTCCAGCGTCCATCCAGCCAGGAGGATGCGACAAAACCTGTCAGACGAGCCTGTAAATCGACCCCATTCCCTGCATTTTCAGCACGCAGCTGAATGCTCGCCGTACCGGTATATTGTTTATTGCTGGCTTGATTGTAATTGGTCAGCACAGTGGAACCATCTGTCGCCACAGCCCGCAATTCTGCGGAAGCACTGACGGCAGGCTGAGACATATAACTAAAACCACCAGCCACACAGCTATTGATGGCCGTGGGCGCACTGAGCACAAACCGGTCCGGATAAAAACGTCCGACCAGAACAGCCGGATTGGCCGATGCCGTGGAGCCTGCCCCCAGATAATCGTTGTCACTGATTTTACCGCTCAGATTCACTGAACCTGCCTGCAGCCAGCTAACCTCAGAGTTTTCAAAGCGCCCTGCGGTGCCACTCACCCCAGTAAAACCACCGCTACCCAACTGCATATCCGGGTTGGGTGTGCAAGGACTGATACCAGACTGACAACTGATGCCGGTGATCACAGGGTAAGCCAGGGTAGTTTGCAACCCAAGCTGCTCCGGTATTATCTCCTGGCCAAAATTCGGTGTACGGTTGCCTTCCCTGTTCAGTACATCCAGTTGCACTTTGAAGTTCTGTCCTGCCGCAACAAAACCACTGCCTGCAGAAGTGGTGGCCGGGTTTGCAGTCCCATCCAGTCGCTGCACAGCCGTCACGGCAATCCGGTCTGGTTTTACCACAAAGCTGTTCGATTCCTGCACCAGCGTCAGCGCAGGCTCATTGCCAGACGCAGCCAGTGCCAGCCGTGCATGCAGTTTCAGTTGCCCAACGTCAGAGTATTGAATGGTAAATTCAGTTTCTGCACTGCTGTTAAAGCTGCGGTTGATGCTGGTGTACTGACTGACTGAAGACGCTGGATTGGCCGCAATAGCTGTCGTGCCCAGAGTAAAACTCTGGCCAGTAATACAGCTGGTTGGATTGACACACTGATAACCAAATTGCACCGCACTTGTAGGGGTCACCCGCGCCACACAGGCTCCAGTGTTCGTATCGGTGCGTACCACCTGTAACTTCACTGTCGCCGGGCTGGCCAAACCGGCCACCTGATTCGGGATGGTACTGAATCGCAGCCCTGTATTCAGAAAACTATGGCTGCAGGCAGAATCTGTGGTTGTGCCCTCAAGGCAAACTGTTGCTGCACTGGCAGTGACGCTGGTCGCACTGATCCCCACGACCGAATCACCACTGTTGGTTTTACTCAGGTACTTGGTGGCCATACCATTGCTCAGCGTTACCTGATTGCCCCCCCCCCATGCTCCCCCGCCGCTTGCGCTGAGTGTGACCGTCACGGCATCGGTGTACCGGCTTGAGCAGCTTGCATCTGCACAAGCTTCAATCAGCACCGCAGAAGACTGGCAGGTGAGCCCTTGCACTGGGTAACTCAGACGAAAATGGTTCACCCCGGCAGGAGGAGGTGGTTCATCCTGACATAAAGGCTGCGGCTGCACTGTGTGGTAAGTACAGTCGCCGTAGATAGCGCTATTGGGCCAGTTGCCTTCGATGGTCTGCCAGGAGGTGCCTACAGTCACCGAACCATAGACTATCGAATCCTGCAGTTTGACCTTTTGCAGATCGTAATTGGTTTCACCATAGATATTGCCGTACAGTGTGCTGTCATTCAGCGTGACATTAAACCTGGCCTGAATGTTTCCTGTGTAGTCGGTGTCATTTAACACCACATTGTTCGGCCCACCGAGAATATTGGCGTTAATAGTGCTGTTGTTAAACTCCACCCGGTCAGCACCGCAACCGCTGCCTAAGTTTGGCGTGGTCTGAATGGTGCCTGAGGTCATGGTGGTATTGGTCAGAATGACATTGTTGCATCCCGACCTCAGGTCTCCAGCAATGGTGCCGCCAGTGACCTGAATGCCGCTGTGGCCGCTGATGCCATTGCCAACTACAGAGTTGGTGGTGGTTACTTTATTGGAAGTGCTGGTGACTTTGCCACTGACACTGGCATCGGTCAGCACAATATTGCCATTGGCCGTAATATTGCCTTCAAAAACAGTGCCTGTCGCCGTCAGGCTTTGGGCTGTGACTGTCACATTATTTTTCACCCTGCCGCCGCTCAGGGTAATGGAGCTGTTGGACGTACTCAGATTGCTGTGAAAGGTGGTATTGGTGGCGCTGATACCATTATTGGCACTGACGGCGCCATAGATGGTGGCTCCGTCCGCCTGAAAATTACCTGTCACGTTGACGGCCCCCATCACCAGGGTCCCGGTCATCAGCCGCACATTATTGCTGGAACCCAGAATGGAGCCGTACAGGGTCGAGCCTGTGAGCCGGGTGATATTGCCCCCCTGAGCTTCAAGATCGATGCTGTAACTGGCGCTGCCCAAAGTGACATTGGTTAAATTAAAACCGCTGTAAGACAGAATTTTAATAGCGGCAGTTGACGTGACTGTATCGCCGGATGCCAGCGAAAATGGCTGGCCCCAGGTACAGGTATAGACATTGCCACTCCAGCTGCCCTGATTGCCGCTGCAGAGGGCGGGTCTGTTTGGTGGAGTCAGGTTGTAGGTCGCAGCATAGGCCTGGGGCTGCATCAACCACAGCAGCCCACTCAGAGCGAAAAACAGCTGAGCTGACGGGAGTACTCTGATGTCTTTCATGATCCCCCCTACTGCCAGACTTCAATGGTGACAGTACGCTGACTGCTAATCGCGCCAGAAACACACTGCCCCTCGCTGGACAGCTGGTAGTGCACCACAGCGGAAGGCGTTGCACTTTCTCTGGCAGACTTGCAGTTCAGACGGTAGCTGCAACCAGCTAAATCCGCCGTCGACAAGCTTGTCTGCTCTGTCGCACTTCCGGTCAGCTGTCCTGCTCCCACCGCACAATAAGTTCCCGCGCCCGACACTGGGAACAGCTGAACCAAACCGGCTTCCAGCCCGGTCTGTGCCGCAAAAAAGGCCCGGGTTCCCAGTACTTCATAACTTACAGCTTCGGTGCTACTTTGCAGCATACGGGACAACGCAGCCACCAGCAGCCCCATCAGCACAATTACAAAAACTGCGACGAGCAGGGCACTGCCCCCCTGCCTCTGCCTTGCTGCATAGATCTCAGGGCACATTGGGCGTATGGATCTCCTGATTAAACACCAACACATCTCCCATGGCTGACTCAAACGCCAGCCGCAGATGAACGACAGAATTTCGTGTCAGCACCCGACTGTTATCATATTGAAAAGGCTGCTCATTGCGAGGGGGGCCATAAAATGCAGCACTTAAGTGTTCAGCCATCAGCATGCGTCCAGTCAAGGGCTGGTTTAACGCAGTACGCTGGTACCGGTAAAGCTCAGTCCCTTCCAGACAATAGGCCACAGGTAAGGAAAAAAAATACATACGCTGGCTCGGTGAATCGGTAGGAATGTCATTGAAACTGTAAGTCACTGTGAGGCTAGTTCCGCTGGCAGTGAAACTGAAGGACTCCGCCACCCGTGCTTCGCCATAAATATCCCTGCTGGCGTCTGTCGGGTAAATGGTCATCAATAATGGCTGGCTGTACCCTGTGACCTCAGTCCAGCCATCAGGGCTGACCAATGACACAGTGCCGGAAGCAGAGCCTGTAGCGACACCCGGGCTGTAACGACCCGCTTTAATCAGAGGGGCGAACTCAATGCAGTTTCGCCCTGAGTCAGTGAAAGTCCGCACACTGTTTGGCACCACGTTTCTCAGTTCCCGGCTCAGCCGCTCCACGGCAAAACGGCTGCTGCTCAGCAGTGCTTCACGGTCTGCCGCATCGGCATACATTTTTGCGCCCAGGCCCAGATAACTGAAACTGGCTGTCCCCACTATACCCAGCAATAGGATCACCAGTATTAATTCGACCAGGGTAAAACCGGACACTGACCTAGCCATTACCAGTTTCCCCTGTATGAGACAAAACCTATTGGTGAACCAGAAGGGGCGGTAATAGTCACCTGCACCTTTTTCAGTTGTGCATTCGCCAGCCCCAGTTCAGCACCTGCACAACTGACCAGCACAGCTGCGCTGTAACCTGCATACAGCTCATCCAGGCTTTGCTGCTGCCCTGCTCCGCCTGGGCTGGCGAGAATATCGCTGTCATTCAGGCTGAGCCCGTTAAAGTCATCCACATCATTAAAGCTGGTTCTGCTCTCGCCTGCTTCTGAGCCAAGGCTGTCACAGGCAGTGCATACAGTGCCATTTTCGCCGCAACGAAACTCACCACTGACACGATCGGAGTTCTGGTCAAAACTGCGGGCCATAATTTCATTGAGCAGGCTGTGACCCAGTTCTGCCGCCCGCACCTGATGCCAGGGGTCGGTGGATTGTTTGTACAAGGGCCCCAAAGCACCGGTAATGACCACCAGGGCAATACCCAGCACCACAATGCCAATAATAATTTCAACCAGGGTAAAGCCTGAGCTGGCTTTGCTTCGCTTCAGCATGGGTGAATATAGCCCTCTGATTCGATGCAGACCCTGCTCTGCACTGTGCCCTGAATTTCAAAACGCAGACCATTGGCGGCCTGGCTGAAGGTCGCTGGATTGCCGCTGACAAAACCAGGTTGGCCGTAGGCATTAAACCAAAACTCAGAGATCACCGAGCCCGCTGCTGTTTTGTGATTAAAAAGCCGGATCTGCACGCTGCCATCGGCAGGTGTAAGGCCCGCAGCCGCTAAATTAAACAGACGTTTTTGCGACGTGTTTTGCATGGCCTGAGTCTGACTCAGACGCAATAAAGAAATCAGGCGGTCCTGAATGGTGATTTCTTCCACCCCGGCCTTCCCGATAAAACGCGGAAAAGCCGTGGCGGCAAGAACAGCCAGAACCACGACAACAATAATCAGCTCCACCAAAGTGAACCCTTGTTGCCGTGTCAGCTTCGGCATAACTCAGTTAGTTACAGCCAGTAGTCACAACAGTCACTGTTGGTTCACCGTCGACAGTGGCGTCCTCTGCCGCTGTATATTCAACATAGCAGCCGTTATCTTCCAAATCTGCTGAGACAGCACCCATACGAATAACACCACGGGTTGTGATCGCACCTGCAGTGACTGCTTCGGCCACTAAACCCTCATCGGCATCTGCACTAAATACCCAACCTTCAGGTAATTCAACGACTGGAGTAAGATCTACCGCCACTGCTTTAGGATAACCAAATGTCAGATTGACAGCAGGGTTTGTAAGATCGCCGTCAATTCCTGTCGCACTGATTAAAGTAGCTTTGCCATAAACCATTTTGCTGGCAGTTTCCACGGATGCTTTCACTGTATCTAAGACAGCTTTGCGCGCATCACCCGAGAAATTCAAAAACCGTGGCGCGGCCGTTACAGCCAGAATACCTAAAATTACGATCACAATAATCAGTTCCACCAGGGTGAAACCTTGTTGAGCTTTATTGATAGTTTTCATACTTCTTCTACCTCTGATTAACTAAAACCGTTATGCCTTGTTTTTAAATACTGTCACGGCCCCTGTGGCCGGATTGTAGATAAAGCCGTTTAATAAATCGGTGTCTCCCGCAGCAGGAACAGCCGCCAACCCATTGGTCTGGTAGTAATAGCACTGACTGGAATCAACCTGAACAAAGAGGCTGGAGCCGGTAATATCGGCTAAGGCCACACCACCGCTGGTTTGCGCCACCGAAGTTGGTGCATTTTGCATAATCAGATTCAGCACATTGCGGCATTGCTCATGATCCATGCTGCTGATACGGCTGTCCGCTCTTGGCGTGCCCGTAGGGAAACCCGCCACCACCCCTGTGCCAGATGCCGCATTCACCGCCACCTGCACACCATCCACTGTCACAAAAGTGCCATTGGGTGATAAAGTGCCAGCATTATCAAAGTTTCCATTGGGGCGAGCAGCCACTTCCCACTGGCCGCGCACCAGGCCGACCGCAGAAGCGAAACCACCGGCAATACCGTCGATTGACGCATCTTCCGCCTGCTCAGTCACATTTAAAAAACGTGGCAGAGCCGTCACGGCCAACAGGCCCAGAATGATCACAACTATGATAATTTCAATAATAGTGAAACCACTTTGACGTTTCATTTTTTTCACTTCATACCCCTAGGTTATAAATTTATGGTTTTTGCGCATTCTAACCGGTCTTTGTGACCAAAGTTATAAATCTTTCAATTCAATTGCAACTTTTCTAACCTTTTTTATAAGCGTTCATCATGTCCCACATGGGTGTAAAGATCCCCAGCGCCAACACCAGTACCATGGCCGCCACAATGCAGATCAGAATGGGCTCAATTTTGGCCGTCAGACCTTTTAAATCATAGGCCACTTCCCGCTCGTAAAAACTGGCCACTTCACTGAGCATGTCATCGACCTGACCGGTTTCTTCTCCCACCGCCAGCATTTGCAACACCAGCGGCGTAAACAGCTCACTTTGCACCGACACCCGCAATAAGCTTTCGCCCCGTTCAATGTTTTTGCGCATCTCACGGATTTTGTCGGCCATATAATCATTGTCCACTGCTTCCGACACCAGGGTTAACGCCGAGGTTAAGGGGACACCGGCCCTGAGCATCATGGCAAAACTGCGGCTGAAACGGCCCAGGGTGGCGCGTTTGATAATGGAGCCCATCAGGGGCAGCCGCAGTTTCCAGTAACTCCACTGATAACTGCCCTGTGCACTGGCCACATAAAGTTTCAGTGCCCACACTGTGCCTGCCAGCGCGGCCAGCATCAGTTTCCAGTAATTGAGAAACAGATCGGAGCTGGCCAGCAGAAAGCGGGTGGCCCAGGGCAATTCAGTGCCAAAACGGGCAAACATGGCCGCAAACTGCGGGATCACCAGAATATTCATCAGCACCATAGCCACCACTATGGCGAATAACACAAAACTGGGGTACCGGGTGGCCTGCTTAATTTGTTTGCGGGTTTCCAGCTCCTGCTCGAAATAACCGGCCAATTGCAAAAAAGCTTCATCCAGCCGGCCGGTGTTTTCCCCCACATGCACCAGAGACACCACCAGACGGCTGAACATCTTCGGGTGCTGCGCCATAGCTGCAGACAGAGTCCGGCCTTTTTCCAGCTGCTCTGCCAAGTCGAATAACACCTTATTCAGGGCTTTTGAACTGGTGCTTTCGGCCAGGCCGACTATGGCACGAATAATGGGAATGCCAGCTTTGGTCAGCGAATACATCTGGCGGGCAAATACAATCAAATCGGCCAGACTGACCCGCTGCCAGGGCCAGACCAAGGCGGTTTTTTCCGGCTCATCCTGCTGCAACTGAATGCGGACAGGAATGTGGCTGCGTTTGAGCAGCAGGTCTGCCGCCGCCGCTTCGCTGCTGGCTTCCAGAGTGCCGCTGACAGACTGGCCTTGCCGGTCCCGCGCTGTGTAGCTATAGGTTGCCATCAGTCAGCCTGTAGCCTGTTCACCGCAAGCCCTTCATCCAGTTCCAGGTATTCGGACACTTTAATCACTTCTTCCAGACTGGTCAGGCCCGCCAGGGCATATTCCAGCGCCATATCCCCCAAAGGTTTAAATCCTTCGTTGGCACGGGCCGCCTGCGCAAAGCCATCCAGATCCTGACGCCGCAAGGCATCCGCCAGCTCGCGGTTCATCACCAGCAGTTCAAACACCCCAATCCGGCCTGAATAGCCGGTGTGATTGCAACTCTGACACCCCTCGCCGCGCCAGAACTGTTGGCCGGCAGCCATAGCTTTGTGCGCCAGCCAGCTCAGCTCAGCGGCATCCGGCAGGTAGGGCTTTTTGCAATGAGGACACAAACGCCGCACCAGGCGCTGCGCCAGAATAGCGCGCAGTGCGCTGGCCACCAGATAATCCGCCGCTCCCATATCAATCAGTCGCAGTGTACTGCTGACAGCGTCATTGGTGTGTAAGGTCGACAACACCAGGTGGCCTGTTAAAGCGCCACGCAGACCAATTTCGGCCGTTTCATGGTCACGCATCTCACCGACCATAATAATGTCCGGGTCTTGCCGCAGGCTGGTTCTTAATACATGACTGAAGGTCAGGCCAATTTTTTGGTTCACCTGCACCTGGTTAATCCGGGGCAGGCGGTATTCCACCGGATCTTCCACTGTAATAATTTTATTGCCGGACTGATTCAGTTCGCTGAGCATGCCATACAGGCTGGTGGTTTTCCCCGAGCCTGTGGGCCCTGTCACCAGGATCATGCCATGTGGGGTTTTCAGAATACGCCGCAGCCTTTTCAGCAGCGGCTCCGGCATACCGGTTTGCTCCAGGGTCAGCAGACCGGCTGACTGGTCCAGCAAACGCATCACCACCGACTCACCGTATTGCACCGGCATGGTCGACATCCGCACGTCTATGGTGCGACCTTTAATTTTGATCTGAAAACGGCCGTCCTGTGGCAAACGTTTTTCCGAAATATCCAGCTGTGCCATCAGTTTCAGCCGCAGTACCAGCGCTGGCACAATGGACACTTCTTTTAACACGTTTTCCTGCAACACACCGTCGACCCGCTGACGGATCCGCAACAGTTTTTCGTCCGGTTCAATATGAATGTCCGACGCCCGCACCTGCACTGCGTCTTCAAAAATCGACTGCAGTAATTTGACAATGGTGTTGTCACTGTCGGTGGGGTCGTTCAGCGCACCAAAATCCAGCTCTTCAGTTTCGGAGTATTCCTGTTTCAGCTGGGTGGCAAAACTTTCTATCTCTTTGGTGCGGCGGTACAAACGGTCAAAGGCGCTGATTAACTGAGTTTCCGGCACTATCGCAATGGCGATATTTTTGGGTGCCAGCATAGGGGCTATCTGGTCCAGCACCGACAAATCCGCCGGGTCACTCATCCCCAACAACACTTCATTGCCCCTATCTTCCAGCACCAGAGCACGGAAACGGCGGGCATGCACTTCAGGCAACAAGGCCACGGCTTTCGGGTCGATCTGGCGCTGGCGGATATCCAGCAAGTCCACTTTCAGTTGCTGCGCCAGAAACCGCAGCAGTTGATCTTCGGACAGCAACTGCAGGTCAATCAGACTGCTGCCCAGCTTGCGGCCGGTCTTTTGCTGTTGTGCCAACGCCTGCTGCAGCTGGGCTTCACTAATGATGCCCTCGTGAACCAGCAAATCGCCCAAGCGCATTTTGAGTTTGGGTTTAAGCATCTGTTACTCCAGTTCCGCAATGCGGCTACGGACAAAATTCAGGCTGTCAGCCGCCAGATTTTGCCCCTGCTTTTCAGCCTGACGGTAAGCCAGCAATGCTTGTTCCGGTTGGCTCATTGCATCAAAACTCAGTGCCATGCCCAGCCACCAGCGAGCCTGCTGCGGCTGTAAACGGGCCAGCTGCTGAAACAGACTGACCGCCTGGGCATGCTGACCGGTTTTCTGCAATGCCGTGGCTTTAAGCGCATAAAAATCCGGGTAAAGGCTGAGCTCAGGTTCGGTGTTTAACAGACGTATGACGTCTGGCCAGCGCTGTTGCCTGACCGCAAGAGCGGCCAGCGCCATGACCAGCGCCGGATCCGTGACGCCCCATTCCAGCCCCTGCTGCAGTGCCTGCTCAGCCGCAGCGAAATTGGCCTGCAATTGCCAGAGCCTGGCCTGTTGTAAATAGGTTTCGGCCTCTGTCGGCAGCACTGTGCTGGCTTTTTGCCACAGCTGCAGTGCCAGGGCCGTCTGGCCTGCACTTTCAGCTTTACGGGCCTGCTGGCTCAACAGCGCCAGCTGTTCTGCCGGACTTAACTGCACTTTTTCAATGGCAAGGTGGGTACTTTTGGCAACAGGTTCAGGAGCCAGCGCAGACTCCTGCAGCCAATCAGCATCAGGTTCGTCCTGCTCAGTCCCCACAGTCTCAACTGCTGTCACCTGTTGCTCAGCCTCAGCAGGAACTGCGACCAGCGGCGCAGAATCTGGCATTGCCGGCGGCTCTTGAGCCACACCTGGGGCAACAGCCGCAGACTGAGGCTCTGCAGCCAAAGGCTCCGTCAGGGCTGGCGCCGTATTTTCTGCCTGAACGGTTTGGACCTCCGCAGGCTTCGCAACAGGTTGTTGCTGCAGAGGCTCTGCTGTTGCAGCCACTCCAGGCAAGGGACTTAACTGAGCAGGCGGAGTTTGCTGGTCAGCCACCACAGGCATGGCTTTGCGGACCTCGTCGCGGGAAAACCAGGCCTGACCCCACCAGCCCGCCAGCAAAGCCAGCGGAATAATCAACCAGGGCAACCAGTTCAGTCGTGTGCTGTTTTGCAGGACCAGCGGGCTATGGCCGCGTTGCTGTTGCTGCTTGTCTAAATCACGCAGCATTTTATTGATCACACTCATAACCAGCCCGCCCACCTGACATAAGCCGCAGCACCAACCATGGCACCTGCCAACAGCAGCGGCAGCAGCCAGCGTTTTTTGTGACCCGGACTCAGTTGTACATCTTCAGTGTCTTTGGCGGCATAACGCAGATGACTGCCACTGATTTGAAATTTATGTTCGCCAAACGCCAGCATCAGGCCTTTGTGGCACAGTACATTGACCAGCCTCGGCACTCCCCGGCTGTAACGCCATAACGCCTTCAGCGCCGAATCAGCAAATAAAGGTTGCATTACACCTGCAATTTCCAGCCGGGCCCGGACATAAGCCCGTACTTCCTCAAACGACATGCCCCGTAAATGGTAAGAAAAACTGACCCTTTGCCTGAGCTGACGGAATTTGTGGCTGGCCAGACGCTCATCCAGCTCTGGCTGGCCGAACAGCACCACCTGCAGCAGTTTGCGCTGCTCCGTTTCCAGATTGGTCAACAGCCGCAGCGCTTCCAGCGTATCATCCGGCAGCGCCTGGGCTTCATCTATTACCAGTATGGCTCTTTTGTCCTGACCGGCCAGCATCATCAGATGCCGCTGCAGCAGTTGCCCCAGCTGCTGATGATCAATATTGTCTGAGTGTTTTAAACCCAGTTCACAGGCGACTGCCCAACGCAGTTCGGACGGTGACAGGAAGGGATCCGGAATGTAGGCAACCACCCAGTCGGGCTGGGCCTCGTTCAGCAGTTTGCGGCATAACATGGTTTTCCCAGTGCCGACTTCCCCTGTGACTTTGATAAAACCTTCGCCTGCCTGCAGTGCTGTGGTCAGTACCTGCAAGGCCTCGTGGTGCTGCGGCAGGTCCACGTAAAAAGCGGTATTCGGCGTTAAACCAAAGGGACTTTGCTGCAGACCAAAATGCTTCAGATACAACATGGTCAGTTCTTCTTCGGATACCACTGGTCAATCAGCTCGGCAGATTGCTGCACCTGCTGCTGCATCACACCTGAGCTGACCACAGTGGGTTTGATCAGAATGATCAGTTCTTTTTTACGTTCTACTTTGCTGACCCGGCTAAACAGTTTACCCACCACAGGCACAGACCCCAGAACAGGCACTTTCGACTCGGAATCTGTGATGGTCGACTGCATCAGGCCGCCAATCACCACAATCTCACCATTGCGGGCTTTGATAATGGTGTCGGACTCCCGCACATTGGTCTGGGCAAAATCCACCTGAATATCCTGGCCAGAATCATCCCGGCCTATGGAACGCGGCAGTTCGGTAGTTTCACTGACCGAAGGGTGTACATGCAGAATGACCTCATTATTCGGGCTGATCTGCGGGGTGACATCCAGGGCTATGCCCGAGAAGATAGCCGAATATTCAGCCGTGGCCTGCTGCACTGTGCTGCTGGTGCCCCCTGTGGAGGCATACCCCGGGTTAACCCCGACGGCAAAATAGGCGTCAGTGCCCACTTTGATCACCGCTTTCTGGTTGTTAATGGCTGTGACTCTGGGGCTGGACAACACCTGGGCATTGCCCTGACTTTCCAGCAGTTCAATGACACCGCTAAAGTCCGGGCCACTGAAATCAATGCCGGTACGGCCACTGGCCGTTGATGCCGAGCTGCTGACCACGCCAAAGCCGGACGTGCTGAAATTAAAGTCGGTATTGCCAATGGAACCGGCAATTTCAGACCAGTTAATGCCTTGCTGGTAGTCGTCATTCAGCGTCACTTCGACAATTTTGGCTTCCAGCACCACCTGACGCTGCAGGCTTTGTTCGGTTTGCCCCAGGTAGGCTTTGACGGCGGCAATTTCAGCCGGCATTGCCCGTACCGTAACCAGACCAGCCTGAGGGCTAATCACCACAGCCCGGTTCTGACCTGAACCAATAATGCCGGTAATGGCCTCTTTTAAATCTTTCCAGAAATCGGTTTTATTGGAGCTTTGAATCGAGCTGCCAGCAGTCTGGCCAAATTGTGATTGGCTGCTGTATTCACTGCCATTATCAGTTTGCTGTAATTGAGATGACCGACTGTATCCGCTATTGCTGCTGTTATTGTTGCCTTCCGCAGCAGAAATACCACCTGCGGTCACCTGCAATGACGAGTTACCGGAGCGTTGCATCAGCAGATAATTCACCGCTATGGTTTCAGTCCGCAAGCCACCTGGCATCACTTTGTAAATCTGGCCGACCTGCTCAATATGAAAACCATAGAGTTGCTCAACCACCGCAAAAGCTTCCTGCAGTGTCACCTGTTTCAAATCCAGTGTGATCTGGCCTTTCACTGCAGGGTGCAGTGCCACACTGTAGTCCGTGTCGGCCACCAGCGAGGTAAAAAAGTCGCTGACATCCACATTGGCTGCGGCCACATTAAAACGCGGTAACACCGGAGCGGCCATCTGCATCGGACTGGTCATCGCCAGTAAATCCTCAGTCACGCTGTCTGGCACAGTCGCAGCTGGTTTGGCTACAGGAGCCGCGGCTTTGGCCAGCTCGGCACTGGCTTCCCTGGCAACCTTGCTTTGCTCCAGCCCCTGGCATCCCAGTAAGCTCAGGCAACTTAACGTGATCACTAAGCTTGTTTGTTTAATCATTGGTTTTCATCGTTTTAAACAGCTGTAAAATTTTTTGCTCTGACCCCTGACGCAACACCACCTGTTGTGGCTCAATGGCCTGCACTTTCCATTCGCCCAGACTGTCGCCCTGGCGCAGCGTCTGACCGTTAATCAGGGCTATCGGCTTGCCCTGCACTGTTCTGATCAGGCTCAGTTTCAGCTCAGGACCCGCCTGCTCTGCCTCAACCGGCGCTTCGGTCGCTGTGCTAAGCCTGAGCTCAGGTTCTGTCGGGTCTGGCATGGCCTGAACCAGAACACTGATGCACAGCAGACTAAAGCTTAATATAACTTTCATTGTCACTTACCGTTAACAAGTCCAGAGTTAGTTCTGCATTGGGATAGTCGGTCACTTTATACTCCAGCTGCTGCCAGCCCAGGGACCAGGGCAACTGATCCAACCGGCGCAGTACTTCAGTTAAAGCCGGGTAGGTTCCTGCCAGCACCACCACAGTCGAATGACGATACACTACAGCTTTTTGCTCAGACGCGGAATCCGCAAAGGTCAAAGGCACCGGAGGCGTCACTTTAACCTGTTTCACAACAACCTCGTCACTGCTTTTCAAGACGTCCTGCAGCACCACCGCCATTCGCTCTGAACCAATAAAATAGCTGGTCAGCGCTGAAATACGCTGCTGCAGCTGCAGTTCTTCCTGCTCAAGTTGCTGGATCTTTTCTCTTAAACTCAGGTCAGGATCAACCCCTTCCTGCTGAGTCAGGGTCTGGATTAACTGTTGATTCGCATTGAACTGGCTGGTCAGGCTCTGTACCTGCTGCTGATCTTTCCACTGCTGTTCCAGACCGGGCAGCAGCCACTGCAGCAGAAACAGCCACAGACATAACAACACAGCACCATAAAGGGTGATTAATTTTTCTCTCGGCTTCAGCGCCCTGAATTTTTCCTGCCACAACAGCCATTGATTCATGGTGCATCCCCTGCGGTGGTTTCAGCTGCTGTGGCTTTTTCTGACTGCACCACAAAAGACAGGACCTGACTTTGATGTTGTTCAAGCTCGAACTGGGCAAAACTCTGGCCTTTAAAAAACGCATTCTGCCCCAGTTGATTCAGCCAATAAGGTAATAGATCCGCCTTCAGCACATAGCCTTTAAAGGTACTGCTTTGTGCCGACAGCTTAAAGGACGTCAGCCAGAATCCCTGCGGATCAATCTGCGCCAGATAATCAAACACAGGCCCATATTTTACTGCGGTCTTTTTTTGCTCGTTCTGAACAAAGTTCAGCAGTTTATTTTTCTGAGCCAGCATCTGACTCAGTTCACTGTGCTGCTTTACCAGTAAAGGGGACGGAGTTTTCGCCTGCAGCCTGGTGCGCAGTTGCTCAATCTGATGTTGTTGTGCCGCAGTTTTCTGCTGCATCGCCGCCAGTTCTTCAGTAAGCGACGCCGCACGGTAATCCAGCACCAGCCCCAGCAGTGTCAGGACCAGCACCAGACTGAGCACAGTCTGCAGCACCAGTTTCAGGCTGACTTTCTCCCGCTCCGGTTGGATCGCCTGGGTATAGAGGTTAAGGCGTAACTTCATCTGACGCCTCCACAGCGGCCATCACAGGTTCTATCGCCCCCGCCAGCGCCTGACCATAGCGCTCAAAATCATCCGCGTTGATCTTCAGTTGCAGGGCATCCGCAGTGACACTGAACACCTGAGTAAAACCATTCTGACTAAAGAGCTGCACTATCTGCTGCTGGTGAGGTCCACTGAGCCAGAGCCCTATTTCCCTGACCGGAGCCTGTTTGAGCTGGCCTTCGAAAAAATCGATAGAGCGTTGTAACTCCAGTAACAAATTGTCAAACAGCCCTTGTTGCAATTCATCCGGGCTGAATTGATCCAGCCGGTTAAACCCCCGCAAACGCCGGGAGAAGTACAGGCTGCCATTTTGAATGATCTGCACGCTGAGGTCCTGCCCTGGCTGGTGACAAACCAGCATGACCGCATGGCTCTTTTTGGGCAATAAATTGCGCGCCAGCCATTCTTCGGGCTGAATACCAGTCAGCTTGAGTTTGTTTTGCACAAACAAAGCCACCAGTTCTTTTAACCAGCTTTTTGAGCTGACCACCACATTCACTTTGGCGCTTTGCAATTGGTTTTGCAGTGGCAGATCCAGATAATCCACCACCAGGTCATCATCAGGCAAAGCCACTAAATCTTTGATAGTCCAAGGTAAAGCCAGCATCAGCTCTTCAGGTGGTACCGGAGGTTTATCAATCTGCAGCACCATATAACGTTCAGGCGGGATCACTAAAGTGCAGTCACAATGAGGGGGGAGTTTTTCGGCCAGTTGGCGAAAGATCGGAGCCAGTTGGGCAGGCCCCGTCACGGCAAAGCTAAAGTACTGAGGATTCGCCCATTGCCCGGCCAGATGTTGCACCACAGCCACTTTTATTTGTTGGGGTGACCAGTGAACACCGGCATAATAGCCAGCTGGCTTCTTTTTAAGGTTCAGGCGTTCCAACCAGGCTGCTAACATAAATGCAAATACTACCCTTCACTTAATCCAGTTATTGCAACGCTACGTTATCACAGAAACGATAAAAATGATAAAAATATTCATCTACTCCTGTAACACCGGGGCTATTGTATGGTGTTAACCACAGAATGGCAGCTTTTATCTCATCCGGTACTGAGCAGATTTCAGCATCAGCTTTGGGTTTGTCAATTGAATAGCCCAGATCCGTATGTTTCCGGGAATAAAGCACTCAAACTCAAATACCCACTGCAGCAGGCACTCAAAGAAAAAAAGACCGGGCTCCTGACGCTTGGCGGCGCATTTTCCAATCATCTGGTGGCCACAGCGGCCGCCTGCGCTCAGTGGGGTCTGTCCAGTGTCGGTCTGGTCCGGACTGACCAGCTGGACCCGCGCAACCCAAGCCTGAAACTCTGCCTGCAGCTGGGCATGCAGCTGATTGCTGTCAGCCGCGAAAGCTACCGTCAACGCGACACCCCGCAATGGCAACAGCACTGGCAGCAGCAGTTTGCGGATTTTCTCTGGGTGCCAGAGGGTGGAACCTGTGAAGCCGCAGTGCGGGCCGTCAGTGAGTTTCCTTTGGGGCAAACCCCGGCAGGCCAGGCGGACTGGCTTGTCAGTGCCGTTGGCAGCGGTGGGACCTTGGCGGGTTTAATTCGCGGTGCAGGCCCGGCCTCCGTAGTGGGTATTCAGGTGGTCAAGGATGCAAGGCTCAGGGATAAGATCAGCAGTTTGGCCGGGGACCTCAGTTGCCACTGGCAACTGCAGCAGGCGTTACATTTGCCTGGTTATGGCAAAACCGACCAAAAATTATGGGATTTTTGTTGCGGGATCAAAGAACAAGGGATCATGCTTGAACCCGTCTATACCGGCAAAGCCCTGTACAGCCTGTTACAGATGATTGAGCAGGGCCAATTCAGTGAGGGGCAGCGCCTCAGTTTTTTCCATACAGGTGGTTTACAAGGCCTGGCAGGGCTGGCCTATCGCGGTCTTATTCCATCAACTGATTCTGGGCAATGATGCGGGCCAGCGGCTGACTGAAATAGTACCCCTGAGCCCCGGCAACCCCGAGTTTTTTCAGGCAATACCATTCAGCTTCGCTCTCCACGGCCGTTGCGATGACCAGGGTATCGGTGCCACTGCTGCTGGCCAGCAAGCCCCGCACAAACAACTGCTGCTCCAGCTGCTGGTCAATATGCCTGACCACAGCCGGATGGATTTTCAGCATGCTGATCGGCAGCTCATCACTGTAAGGAGCGGGCGTCAGGCTCAGGCCTACATGATCAACAACTAAAGCAAAGCCCCAGCGCTGCAATTGCAACAGCCTTGGTTTCAGTTGCCGGTAGTGCTGATGCAGATGATGTTCATGAAATTCCAGTGCTATTAAATCCACCGGCAACAGCCGTTGTTGCACCTGGTCCTCCAGCCAGCGCCACCAGCTGTTGTCCAACACGGAAGCCACGGCAATATTGACACTGCAGCGCCGCCCCTGATAGCTCTGGCGCTCACGGATACAGACCCCAGCCACCTGGGCAAGCACAAACTGATCGATAGCTGCTGTCAAACCACAGTTGGCCGCCATCGGCAGAAAAACCCCGGCAGGCAGTTTGTCGCCATCACTGCTTTGTAACCTGACCAGCACTTCATGCTGCAGCACATCTTCATCCTGCCAGGAGAACACAGGTTGAAAACTCAATAAAAAGCGTTTGTCCCGCAGTGCATTGTTCAGCTCAGTGCGCCACCAGACAGAACCTTTGATTTTTGGCTTTTGCGGATCGATAAAACCATAAGCCGCATTGGGTCCTTGCAGCTGAGCGGTTTTCAGTGCCATATCCGCTTCCGATAACAACTGATAGCTGCTTTGACCTTGTTCATACAACACAAATCCGACATGGATCAGATCAAAATCCTGCAACTCACTGAAACAATTGGCCTGACTCAGCACCAGCGCCAGCCGATCACCAAAAGCCTCAGCTTCTTTACCTTGCATACCTGGGATCAGCAGTGCCAAATCATTGTCGGCCATCCGGGCTATCACCATTTGTGGCCAGACCGAACAGAGCTCGGTCAGCAAATCAATGCAGCTGCGTAATCTTGGTAACTTCACTGTGCTGAGCAGTACGGCTTCCGGATGGCTGATTTGTAATAAAAACAGAGCTCCGGAAGCAGGTTCAGCACTATCGGTCAGGTAATGCTGCAGCCGGCTTTCAAAATACAGCCGGTTGCCAACCGCCAGCTCGTGATCCACCAGACCTTGCACCCGCACCAACTGGCGGGTTTCTGCATCGCGTTTTTGCCAGTTTTTCAGCTTCAGTGTGGCGCGCTGCAACTGGGAAGCTACAGGCACAGCGTCCTGATAGTCCATCTCCAGTTGATTCAGCAAGGCCCTGGCCTGGACTTCTGTTTGCTGCCAGAGCTGTAATTGTTCACGCATAAAAGGTTGCCACCACAGCCACCAGGCCGTAATCAGCACAAAAGGAAGATTCAGACAAAGTGCCAGCGGTAGATAGCGGTCTGGCATGGCCGGTGCTGCAACCGCCAGCAAAGCGTTGAGCGACAACAAGGCGCCCAAAAACAAGATGATTTGCCAGCGCTGCTTGCGTTTAAGTAATTCAAAAAGTCCCATGGCCAGCTCCTGCGTCGCTATCCGTTTGCCTGCCCGACAGTTTAGTTAAGTGTTAACCAGGAGCTGCTGTATTGCTTAAGTTTTTTCAGCTGAAGCTCTGTTATCATGCAGTCAGCTTTTTCCCCAGGAGAATTTATGCAGTGGCAGCATTGTCGTTTTCATGAATTGAGCGCAGAGACCCTGTACCAGATACTGCAGTTGCGGGTGGATGTTTTTGTGGTTGAACAGAATTGCCCTTACCCGGAGCTGGACGGCAAAGACTTACTGCCAGGTACTGTGCATTTGTACCTGCACAACGCGCAAAAAGTGCTGGCCTATGCCCGTATTTTACCGCCGGGCGCCAGCTACCCGGATACCCCTTCGTTGGGCCGGATTTGTGTGGCACAGAGTGCCCGCCAACTGGCGCTAGGAAAGGAACTGGTGCGACGCGCCATGGAACTGGCTGCACAGCACTGGCCAGCCACCCCTATTCGTATTTCAGCTCAATGTTATTTGCAGCGCTTTTATGAAAGTTTTGGTTTTATTGCCTGCAGTGAAGCCTACCTGGAAGACAATATTCCACATCTGGAAATGCTCAGACCCGCCTGACGGCTAGCCGGCTTGGCCATAGAGCTGTTCGGCGCGGTTAAACAGCACCCAGCTGGTCAGAATGTATTTATCCCCAGAAACCGGAATACAGCCCCTGTGGGTATGAGTAAAGTAGGCCGGCGCTATCACCATGCGGCCGGTTTTCGGCTGAATGGCTTTGTTCTGGTAATAAAATTCAGTCTGACCACCTTCGGCCACATCATTCAGATAAAACATAAACAGCAGCACCCTGTGCAGTGCTTCGTTATGCGGTAATTGGGGGTACACCTCTGAATGCCAGTAGTTGTAGTTGCCTTGACCCTGTTGGTACTTCTGCATCTGAACAGGCCCAAGCCGGTAAATGGTCTGTGTCAGCTGCGGCACCTGCGGCATACCAAATTCATTAAAATTATCTGCAGTAAGAGTGACAGCCCCATGACCGGAAGGATGCGGCAAGGTCATACTGATGGGCCCGATCAGGGCAAAATAGTACTTGCGAAAGTAGTCCATCACGTACTGGCTGGTAGGGCGGCAAATGTCATTCAACGCCTGCTGATACTCAGCATGCTGGTTCAGGTACAAATCTGTGCTGATTTTTTTGCTGGTATCCACCCCTCCGCCCGTGCGGCCAGCTGTGGTATAAGGGCTGTGTTCAAAAACACGGATGAGCTGCTGGCAGAATTCAGCGGACAGCACATCATCATAAACTTCAATAAAATCGTGCATAAAAAAACCAAACGGCCTCGGGTGATAGCAGTGACGACCTTGCGCGTCATGGTCAGACACAATACAACCGCAGCCGGATGATTAGCAAAAGTTTTGCTCGTCCATACCAACTTTGCGCTCTACCCATAAAAAGCAGCCTTTAGTCGATGTCAGGTGGTCAACCCGCATCGAACCGGGTAGCGTGAAGTGCTGAAGACACAGAGGATAACCAGAATGAAAAAACTCGTTTTATGCAGCCTGTTGGCTTTAAGCCCCCAGTTGCTGGCCTATGACCGTATCACAGGTGCTGATTTTGCCAGCCGCTCAGAAGTGATTGCCCCCCATGCAATGGCGGCCACCAGCCAGCCTTTGGCCACCCAGATTGCACTGGATGTGATGAAACAAGGTGGCAGTGCCGTCGACGCAGCCATAGCAGCCAACGCAGCCTTGGGGCTGATGGAACCTACAGGTTGTGGTATTGGTGGCGATTTATACGCCATTGTCTGGGACGGTAAAACCAAACAGCTGTATGGCCTGAATGCGTCAGGCCGCTCACCAAAAGGCCTGAGTTTTGACAGACTGCAACAAGAGCTGAAAAAACAGAACCTGACGGAACTGCCGCCGCACGGCATGTTGCCGATCAGTGTGCCTGGCGCGGTCGACGGTTGGTTTGAGCTGCATCAGAAATTCGGCAAACTGCCAATGCAACAAGTACTGCAACCGGCGATCAACTATGCCGAGCAGGGGTTTCCGGTCAGCGAACTGATTGCTTATTACTGGGATCGGTCAGTGCCAAAATTATCGGTTCAGCCCGGCGATTTTAAAGGCACTTTTACCATCAATGGCAAAGCCCCGGCCAAAGGGGAACTGTTTAAAAATCCGGATCTGGCCAAGACGTACCGTGCTATCGCCACAGGCGGGCGGGATGCGTTTTATAAAGGCGAAATTGCCAGGCGCATCGACGCTTTTATGACAGCCAATGGTGGCTACCTGCGTTATGACGACCTGGCCAGCCATAAATCCGATTGGGTAGAACCTGTGTCGGTTAACTACCGTGGCTACGATGTCTGGGAGTTACCTCCAAACGGCCAGGGCATAGCCGCGCTGCAAATGCTGCAAATACTGAAAAACTTTGACTTAAAAGCCATGGGTTATAACAGCGTGGACAGCATTCATACCCAGGTTGAAGCGAAAAAACTGGCTTTTGAAGACAGGGCCAAATTTTATGCCGACATGGACTTTAACAAAACACCAGTCGCGGCCCTGATTTCTGAAGCCTATGGTAAAGAGCGCGCTAAACTGATCACCGATAAAGCCGCACAAAGGGTTGATGCCGGTAACCCACACCTCTATACAGGCGACACCATTTACCTGACCACGGCCGATAAGGACGGTACTATGGTGTCATTGATCCAATCCAACTACAGGGGCATGGGTTCAGGCGTGGTGGTACCAGGCACAGGTTTTGGTTTCCAGGACCGTGGCCAGCTGTTTTCGTTTGACCCAGCACATGCCAATGCCTATGCACCAGGCAAACGCCCCTTCCAGACCATTATTCCGGCTTTTATGAGCAAAGACGGCCAGCCGCTGATGAGCTTTGGCGTGATGGGGGGTGCCATGCAGCCACAGGGCCATGTGCAGATTGTGATCAATATGATTGATTACGGTATGAATCTGCAGGAAGCCGGTGACGCTGCCCGCTGGCAGCATTTGGGCAGCACAGAGCCTACCGAAGCGGCCACTGCCTACCTGAAAAATGGCGGTTATCTGCAGCTGGAAAAAGGTGTGCCTTATGAAACCGCCCGTGAGCTGATGAAAAAAGGCCATGACGTGCGTTCAGGTTTAGGTGAGTTTGGTGGTTATCAGGCGATTTACCGCGACCCGAACAGCGGTGTTTATTACGGCGCCTCTGAGTCGCGTAAAGATGGCCAGGCCGCCGGATATTAATGCCAACCCAATAGTGGGGTCAGAGTACGACTCTGACCCCAACAGACGCTAATGGGTGATAACGTTGAAAAAGGCGGGTTAAAACCCGCCCCTCCAGCCGATTAATGCAACAGACGTTGTAATTCCGTTTCCCGTTCTGCCTCTGACAACTGACGTACACTGGTGCCTTCGGCGCGAATTTGTTTGAGCTGATCCCCCAGCAGAATATCGCGGCCTGCCGGGCTGTGCCGGATCACCAGCAGCTTTTGTACAAAGATAGTATCCGGGTGCGTCGAGTTCAGGTAGTTGGCCGGCATAAAGTCGACCCACTCACTTTCATAGCCGTCAAAACCAAACTGGCTGAGCCACTGGCCGTCCACATAAGCCTGCAGTACATAAGCACCCTGGTCATCCAGCGTCAGTTTAAAGCGGTCAAAGTCCTGCACCAACTCCAGATCCAACCGGGACAACGCTATGGGGGCCCGAATGCCATAACTGCCAAAACCTAAATCCAGCAGATACTGTTCACCTTCGGCTTCCACCAGCAACACCATATGGGTTTTTGGCTGGCGTACCGGGTAAAACATCGGCCGGGCGGCGACAAAACGGTAGTGAAAACCAAGCGCCTGCAGTGCCATCGCAAAGAGGCCATTCACCTCGTAGCAGTAACCGCCCCGGCGCTTGTGGACAATTTTTTCGACGATTTGCTCCGGCACCATAGACACCACCTGGCCGGCCTGCACATCGAGGTTTTCAAAAGGCACCGCAAAGAGCTGGGCCCGCATCAGGTCGTGCAGGGTTTCGGCCGTCTGATCCACCGGACCGCTATAACCAATACGCTGGAAGTAAGCAGCTAAATCAAAATTTTCGGCAAACATCATCGGCTCCTAATTCAGCTTTGAGCCCGCTTTGTCTTGCACCAGCACCCAAGGCGACACCACCACAGCCCATAACTCCGCCTTTTGTTCAAACCAGAGGCCCGCCTGACTGTCATTGACACGATCGACCAGGCCCTGCTGCAACCAGAGCTGCACCTGCATTTTGTCATCCTGACTAAAGGCATAAGCCACCTCGACTAAATCCAGGGTGGCGGCCACCTGCACCACAGAACCGGCCGCATAAAATTTTTGCAGCTCCAGCCAGTTAATGCGGGCGGTTTCGCTGGTAATTTTGGCTTTTTGTACTTCAGGTTCCACGGCAAAATTTTCGTTCATCTGTGTTCTCTTCACGGGCACCTGGCCCCTCTATTCAACTTCGTCACCCTGCTCCGCCACCTGAGCCGCGCTGAGTTCGTGTTTTTTCATCAGTTTATGCAAGTCAGTTCTGTTACGCCCGGCAAGCTCTGCCGCCCTGGTCACATTGCCTTCGGCCATTTTCAGCACTTTGATCAGGTACTGGCGCTCAAACTGATCTTTGGCTTCGGTCAGGGTTGGCCAGAAACTGACATTCTGCGACAGCGCCTGCTCCACCTGGGCCAGGCTGATCACCGGGCTGTTGGTCAGAGCGACACACTGCTCCACCACATTGACCAGCTGACGCACATTACCCGGCCACTGCGCTGTCACCAACGCCTGCATCGCATCGTCGGAGAAACGGTTGACCTGCACCGCATGGCGCTCAGCACTTTGCGCCAGTACATGGCGAGCCAGCAGCGGAATATCTTCGGCCCGCTCGCGCAGGCTGGGCAACTGCAGGTTCACCACGTTGAGTCTGTAATACAAGTCTTCGCGAAAGCTCTGCTCCTGCATCGCCAGCTTTAAATCGCGATGGGTGGCCGACAGCACCCGCACATTAATGGGAATGGTTTTGGTACTGCCGACAGGGCGGATTTGCCGCTCCTGCAAGGCTCGTAATAACTTCACCTGAAGTGGCATCGGCATATCGCCGATTTCGTCGAGAAACAAGGTGCCACCGTCCGCTTCGCGGAACAAACCGGCGTGTTCATTGACCGCACCGGTAAAAGCTCCTTTGGTGTGACCAAACAGCTCCGACTCCAGCAAATGCTCAGGTAAGGCACCGCAGTTGATCGCGACAAAAGGCCCTTTGGCTCGTGGGCTGGCCTGATGAATGGCTTTGGCCAGCAATTCTTTACCCGTACCGCTGGCTCCGGTGATCAGCACACTGACATCACGCTGAGCCACCCGGTACGCCTGATCCAGTACCTGTTCCATCACTTTACTGCGGGTCACTATGGCCTGACGCCACTGATCCTGGCTGGGTCTATGCGACTGGTGTACCGCCTGCGCCAGAATGTCGCGCAGCTCATTGTTATTCAACGGTTTGGTCAGAAACCCAAAAACGCCGCGTTGCGTCGCCGCCACAGCCTCCGGAATAGACCCGTGCGCCGTCATCAGCACCACAGGCAAACCAGGGCAACGTTTGGCAATTTCATCAAACAACGCCATCCCATCCAGGCCAGGCATCCGCAAATCGGACAGCACCACATCAAAGCTGTTTTTGCCAAGCAGCGGCAAGGCCGTTTCCGCGCAGTCCGCGCTGGTCACCTGGTACCCTTCCCCTTCCAACCGCAATGTCATCAGCCGCAGCAGGCTGGGGTCATCATCCACCAACAGTAAACGGGCTCCGTGGCTCATTTTAGTTACCTGTCTGATTTAATTTGGCTTCAATCTGGGTTAAGGCATCGATTTTTTTCTGCAGATCTTTGGTCTGCCGGTTCAACCGCTCAATGCGGCCCTGGTGCTGGGCATTGAGCCTGGACAGCGCCGTCACTGCGGATTCACTCTCCAGCAGCTTTTGGTTATAGGCTAAATCCCAACGCAATAAATCGGCCAGACCTTTGGGTAAGGTATTCAGCCGGTCAGACAACTGCGTCTGGGCGGCAAAACGCACTGAATAAGGGCTGTCCGGATGCAGCCGGATCAACAAGGTTTGCAGCTGGGTTACCGCACTGCTGGTCAGACTGCGCAGCAGGGCATCGCGCTGATCCTGGGTGGTGGGCAGTAACTGGGCACGAAAATCGCGCCACGCCTGTAAAGTCAGCACATCGTCTGCTATCGCCAGTTCAGCCTTAACAGGTTTTTCCGGTTCCACCGTTTTTGGCTGCACCAGGGCAGGCTGAGGCTCAGGCTTTTTCACCACAGGGTGCAGTGGTTTCACTGACTGACAACCCACCAACAACACGGCAGTAGTGATGCTTAACCAGACTTTCATATGCTTTCCTCAACTAAAGGCAACCGGACCTGAATACAGACATCGGCGTAATTCACATCGACAATTTCGGCTATTCCTCCCAGCAAACGGGCGCAGTCAGCCACAATAGACAAGCCAAGGCCTGAGCCTTGCACTGAATCAAAACGTTGGGCTTTGCCACGCTGGAAGGGTTCAAAAAGTTTGGCCCGCAATTCGGCCGGAATAGGAGTACCGTTGTTGGCAACATCCAAAATCAGGTATTTGTCATGCGGCCGCAGGCTGACCCAGACTTTGCTGCCTTCGGCGCCATAAGCCTGGGCATTGTTAATCAGATTGTCCAGAATACGGCGGAATAACATGCCATCGGTATAAATACGCGGCAACTGACAATCCAGCTCGATCTGCTGCTCGCGCTGCTGCAATGACAGCGCATGGTCGTTAAAACAGTCCTGCAACAACTTGTCACTGTCATGCCAGCTCAGCTCCGGCTTGGCCTGTTGCAGCAACTTGTTGTAATCCAGCAGTTGTTCGGTCAGCACACTCAGCCGATCCGCGCTGCCATTTAATAAAGTCACCACTTCCATTTGTTGTGGCGTTAAAGGCCCCACCAGTTGTTCAGCCAGCAAGGCGCAACCTTCGCGGATACTGGACAGCGGGGTTTTTAATTCATGCGAGGCATGACGCAATAAAATCAGCCGCAAGGCCTCCAGTTGCTGCAACCGGGACGCCAGCCAGCGCAGCTGTTCGCCCAGTTCGGTCAGTTCCCGTGGGCCATCGACTTTATCATGTGGGAAATGATGGCTCGGCTGACCGATGGAGCGGATCATCACATCCAGTTTTTTTACCGGCGCCGTAATACGGGCGGAAGCCCAGATAACCAGCAGCAAGGTCAGCACCACCAAAGCCACAGTTTGCCAGGCCAGCTGGCTTTGCGCTTCTTCGGCATAACTTTGTTGTTGCTGTAACCGTTGTTCCAGCATGGCCCAAATCGCCTGTGTCAGTTGCAGTTGCTGCTGACGGATTTTTTGCAGTATGGGGCTGAGCTCTTCATTATTCTCCGTCAGGTAATTGTCCAGCAACAACTGCAATTGTGTTTGCTGCTGCTGACATAACAATGGCTGAGCCAGATTCAGACAGACCGACGTCAGGTTCTGCTGGTAATTGTCCAGATGGGTCGCGGCGAGCTTAGACAAGGCATCGGTTTTCAGAATACTGAACTGCAACACGGACCGTTCGATGTCGTTGACCAGCTTTTGCATATTTTCAGTACGACGCACATTGGCGACTGAACTTTCGGCTTCGGCAATAGCAAAACGACTGACATCCGATAACGAGCTGTTGCTTTGCCATAACAACACAGTCAGCGGGATCAGCGCCATACAGAAGCTGAGTAATACAAATTGCCGCAGGCTGGCTGGCTGAATGGGCATACGCATAGGATAAGCAATGGCCGGAGAAAACTGCCGGTATCATACCGGATTTTATCCGGCGCAAGAAAGCAAAAAGCCGGTCAGAGGACCGGCTTTTCTCAAGTTTGACAGCAGCTTATTGGGCAACCTGCACAGCAGAGGCCAGAGCACGGGCTTTACGCGCCTTGGCAGCAGTGCGGGCATAAGCATCAGCTGCCTGTGCCCGCTCCAACTCCTTTACCTGGGCACCATTTAAATCAATTTTGCGCAGGAAGCTGACGAACACAAAAGCATTAACCATAAAGAAAGCGACTGCGGTGATTAAAAACATATCCATGATTGACCTCTCTTACTTCAGTTGAGTTGCAGCTTTGGCTGCGCCGGTCGGTAAATTAGGTAAGAGCAACAACCTCGTATCTCTTACCTAATTTACCGTAACGACCCTAACAATGCAGAGACTATGCCAACTCTAAAATTAAAAATTAACTCATTTAAAAACAATAAGATACAAAACAAAATATCAGCTCATCCTTAGTAAAGGGCTGAAACTGAATGCCAACCACAAAAGATCTGTTGCCAATTAGCGACAGCAAATACCCCTCACAAAATAAACACATATAAATCAATAACTTAAACTGTATCTTTTTAGCGACAGTTTTCTAAAGAAAGGTTAAATTCAATTAAAATCATTATAAATCAACAAGATAAAAACATGATTTTGGAGCTGCAATTGGGGAGGATTGGGGTCAGAGTAGTACTCTGACCCCAGAGGGGTTAGTCAATAAAACCGTATTTACGGGCGACCTTGTCAAAGTACTCCAGGCACTGTTTGGCGTACTGACGTTTTTCAACATAGCTGCCTGGGAAAAAACTCTTTTTAAAACCATAAGCCACCATGTCTTTCAGGCGCTTTAGCGGGATATCAAAGTGGTCCAGTGCCAGTTTGTATTCACGCGACACCGTGGTGTTCGACACCAGCCTGTTGTCGGTGCAGATCACTGTGGCAATACGGTGGTCCAGCATATCGCCAAATTTATGCGCTTTAATGGAACCAATAGCCGGGTTGGTCTGCAGGTTACTGGTCAGGCACACCTCGATCGCAATGCGCTTGTCGGCAATATAAGACGCCAGCTCGCGGATATAACGCGCTTTGTCTTTGATGGCTGAGTCCTGGATCATGTCCGGCACAAACAAGGAATAACCGTGGCCAATACGGTCGGCGTAACATTCAGTAATGGCTTCAAACACACTCTCAGCGCCATAAGCTTCACCGGCATGCAGGGTTTTCAGTAAAAAGTGCTGGTGGGCGTATTCATAGACTTCTTTAAAGTTATGCGCCGGATAACCCGACTCCTGCCCGGCCAGATCCAGCGCAACAATAGGAATACCGGCTTCATCACGCAGCCTGACACTGGCCCGCACCAGCTCCATCGCCGCCAGTTTAATCACTTCTATTGGAGTGAAATCGCGCATCAGCTGGAACAGGTTGGTGTAATAAGGTGAAAAACCTTTGTCACCAAACATACGCATGGCGCAATTGATAATGCCGTAAGCAAAAGGCGGTTTGTCACCGTTCTGAATAGCTGGCTGCTGATTGTATTCCTGTTGCGCCCGTTTCAGACCAGTGTTGACCGCATGCATCACCCGGTCAAAATCAATGCCGTTTGGTAAATCAATCAGCAATTGCGGAGCAAAGCGCACCTCAATGTAGTTCACCCCTTCCAGTTGGTTATCGATGGCGAGCTCATAAGCCGCCCGTTCCAGATTCTCCATATCGCGCAGCACAGCACAGGTGTACTGAAAGCAATGCAGGTATTCACCTAAGTTCTGGTAACTGTCTTTAAACACCAGTTGCTTTAAGCCTTCCACCGTCTGGCTGGGTAAACTGACATTGGCTTTGGCCGCCATTTCAATCAGGCTGTCGAGCCTTAAACTGCCGTCTAAGTGCAGATGTAAATCCGACTTTGGCATTTCTTTAATAAAATCAAAAGAATAATAGTGCATCAGCTAAAACTCACGAAAAAGACGACTGGTTTTAGTTATAGCAGTATGTGCTTGAAGAAAATACCGAAGAAATTCAGTGAATCAACAGAAGAGAAAACTGAGTGGTCCTGGTGCCCGGCAACGGCTCCCTCCCCTTTAACACCACCACGCCTTACAACACACTGCTCCAGAGAACAATGCAATGACCCCCTAACCGGGGCGCCATAACATTTCGGCGGGACTTTATCTCTTTTTACAAAACAATAGCAAGCGCCGGTACTGCTGTTTTAGCATGAATGGCAAAGGCTGGTGTAAAGCAACCGGAGAACGGCTTAGGGGGGCTGCCATTGGTCTGACGGAGTGCTGGCCTCAGGCCAGGAAAGACGGGCGACGACATGCGTTTCTTCAGCAAGCAGCGAAAACGACCAGCCATTGCGCTCACACAGCCGCTGCACTATTCCCAGCCCTAAGCCATAGCCGTGAGAAGACGGGGTCTCGGTTGGCCTGTACCGGTCATCCATGTCATTGCTCAGCTGGTTGGTGACCAGCAGTTCATGGTCATGGATCTGAACCTTGATCGGCCCTTGTCCGGCCAGCGTGTGCTCAAACGCATTTCGCACCAGATTAGTGACCGCAATCGAAAACGCCTGTGGATGTCCGCAGAGCCTGGGGTTTGCGCGTTCGTCTATCTCAATGGCAACAAACTTACCACTCAGCAGGTAGCGTTGCTGTTCTATTGCCTTGGTCACCAGCGGCATCACAAAAAACTGCGCGTCATACAAGCCATCGTCGCTTTCGCGGGCAAGGCACAAAAACATCTCAATGGTGGTTTTCATATCAAGGGTGGCACGCCTTACCCGTTCGAGTGCCCTTACATCGGCCGCTGACAAATCACTTTGTTCCATCAACTCCAGCGCACCTGTAATAACAGTAATTGGCGTGCGCAACTCATGGCTGGCCGAACTGGTAAAGTACCGCTCTCTCTCCACAAATGCACTGATACGTTCAAGCGTCCGCTCAATAGTCTCAGCAAGTACCCCCACCTCATCACCGCCAAAACGGCCAGACTCAATGCGTTTATGATCATCCACCGACAGATGCTCTACGTCGATGTCCGCCACCACCTTGGCAAGTTGTGTGACAGGGGCGACAGCTCTGCGCATCACCACCAAACCCAGTCCGAAGCCCAGCACACCAAGGGTTCCCACCACACTGGTGATCACCAGCAGCAACCACCAGTCTTCTGACGACGCCGCTTCAATCCCGGCAACGTCGAACACCACAAAGGCCTGTTGTTGCGCCTTGCCGGCAGCGACGACCGCGACATGCAACTCTTCGCCTTCGAATTCGTACAATCCCTCAGCGGGGTTCGTCTGCGCCCACTCCTTCAGTGATTCCGGCAAGCTGGCAGCCTCAGCGTAACTGCGAAGGTTCACCGAAATTGCCGGATAGCTTTTGGCCGCTACCTCCAGCTGCCGGGTCAGCACCCGGTCTTCGCTCAACCTGATCGCCGCAAAAAAAGCCAATCCCCAGGCCACGCTGAGTACAGCGACACAGACCGCAAAGGCAAATGCGACCCGCTTGCGCAAACTGTGCCTGTACATCATTCAAGATCCTCTGAAATTCGGTAGCCGATACGATGCACTGTGTGAATAAGCGGCCTGTCAAACGGCCTGTCAATGGCCTGCCGCAGCTTGTACATATGGGACCGAAGCGCATCACCGTCAGGGACCTCATCCGCCCACAACAAGGTTTCCAGCGCATCACGGTCCACCACAGAGGGCGCCTCTTCCATCAAGCGTTGCAGCAGTTTCATTCCAGTAGGGTTCAGATCGACACGTCGTCCGGCACGATAGACTTGCAGTGTGGACTTATTGAACGTCAGCTCCCCCACAGTGAGCAGGTTGTCGATTTTTCCGTGGCTGCGTTTATACAGCACCTGCAACCGTGCGTGCAGCTCCTGCAATGCAAACGGCTTGACCAGATAGTCGTCGGCGCCCGCTTCGAACCCCTTCAGTTTATCTTCAAGGGTGTCTCGCGCTGTGAGCATCAGCACAGGCGTTGCCAGATTGGCATCGGCGCGCAGCTTTTTGCAGAAACTCAGGCCATCCATGCCCGGTAGCATCAGGTCCAGCACAATGACGTCAAACGGGTTCGTCAACGCCAGGTGCATCGCACTTAACCCGTCATAGGCAAAATCCAGAATATAGTGATGCGTTTCCAGATAAGCGGCAATGTTTGCACAAATGTCGCGATTGTCTTCGACAATCAAGGCTCTGATCGGTGCGTCACCAAGTTTGCGAACCATCTGCTTTCCTCTGTTACCAGGCGTAATCCAGCCGAAGACCAATCAGTGGCTCGGCTTCGCTGTCGTCTTTCACCTCCACACCCCGGCGGTAATCAAACTCGGTGTCATCGCCCGACGACGCTGAGGTGGCGTTGATCACATCGAGAAAGGCGGTCACATCAATAGGACCAAATGCGCGTCGATAGTCAACCCTAAGGTTCAACAAGCCATAGCCGCTATAACGACCGACATTGCGGGCAGTGATCTCTTTTGAGTAGCGTAGGGGTTGTCCGGGTCCCAACACATCGGAGTGAATAATAAAGTCGTCGTAGGGTCGGCCAGACAGATATTTGTAGCGTCCGGCGACCTTCCAGCGGTCGTTAATTTCCCAGGTCAGGCCCAGGGTCGCGACATGCTCACGGCTGAAGTCGGCCGCAACCTCACCACGACCGTCCTTGCGGTCTATAACGATATCGTTATACGAGTAGGTTGCCGTCGTGTAAAGCCCTTCGCGGATTGTGCCGTTGACCACTATATCCACGCCGTAGGAAGTACCGTCACCTATGTTGGCAAAGGTACCGCTGGCCCGGTCAAGGTCAACCACCAGATCGTCGAGCTGTTGATAATAGGCCTCCGTGAGTACCGACCAATGGGAGTTGAGGAAATATTTGAAACCAACACTGCCATGGCTGATTTTTTCGTTCTTCAGGTCATTGGACTCGTTGGCGGCCAGCTGTAAAAAGCGTGGCGACTGATAAAAGAGTCCTGCGGTCGCAAAGTATCGGACCCTTTGAGTGGGTTGCCAGTTCAGATTGAACCTCGGCGACACCAGGCTTTGGTCAGCAAAACCGTCCCGCTCAAGCCGTAAGCCAGTGCCAAAATCCCAGTCACCCAGTTCAAAAACCTGCTCGGCGTAGCCCGCATAGCTGCTTTCTTTCCGCTTCATGGCAGAATTGATGTTGTCGGGCTCCAGCACAATAAAACGCTGTTCGGGGTCTGGTCTGAAGTCATCTTCATCGTAGATAAACCGGGTCCAATCGCCATCCAGCACAGTGTTGTAGTCCAGTTCAATTTGTGTGACCTGCCCACCTGCGCTGAACCGGCCCCATGAGTTCAGGGTCTCAAAATCGCTTCGCCAGCCCAGCTCAGTTTCATTTTCACCTATGGTCAGAATGTCCTCCCGCAGCGGAAAACTGGATGCCGGTGACCCCGGAGGGACCAGATCCGGAAAGGCTTCGCCCTCAGAACTCAGCTTGTCGCTTTTGCGGGAGTAAAGTTTGTTGGTCCAGACCGCTTCATCACCGACCAATGACCGCAACGTCAGACCGTACAAGTCACTGTCTTGTTTGAAATCCAGCAGTGCAACATCTTCGAAATTGGGCGACGCAAACACATGAGTCTCGTCACGAATGTAGTCTTCGTAGGTATCCATCAGCAGAATTTCAACTGTATGGTTCTGGTTCACTGGGATCACCGACTTGACGATGATATCTCTTAACACAGGATCACCAATGTCCAGTTCTTCGATAGTTTCAAAAAAAGCGCCAAAATCCAGCCGCCGGGCCGAAAGCAGCATAGTAGAGTCCCCGGTCACACCTGTTGGGCCGTCGTAACCCACTTCATAACCTGCCAGGTCGTAGCGGAAACTTGCTGAAGGGCTAGGATTGCCATCGGCGACTTCCAGTTTGAGCAGCGATGCCGCCCGGCCGCCATAAGCGGGCCCCCAGCCACCGGGCGAGAACTCTGCACCACTGATCAGGTTCGGTGCAAAAATCGAGAAACGGCCGCCGCCACCGACATCTTCGTCTTCACCCAAAGTTGCATCAAAGTGCACTGCCTTATCAAAAGGAAACTCATCTACGAATAACAAATTATCCCGCGGGCCACGGCCACGTACGCTAAAGTTGGCAAACTCCCCTGTGGATGCCAGACCGGGCAAGCCATCCAGTGACAACAACGGATCTGCACCTCCTCCCACGGCACTTTGTAATGCTTCCCTGTCGAGGTAAGTGCTCGATGCTGAGGCAAAGGCATCCGCCTGCCGGGCCCGGACCTCCACCACCTCAATCGCCTCTTCTTTCAGTAGTTCGAAGTTAATCTGCATCGTTTTACGTGTGATGACGCGGACGCTTGGCTCATAGGAGGACACGAACCCACTTTTGGCTGCGCTTACCGAATACAGCCCTGGCTCGAGCTGCTCAACCAGGATGCGGCCCTGAGTGTCGGTGGCGAACGTTTGGCTGGCAGAGGTTTCCCTTTTCCTGAGCGTGATCTGCACGTTTGCGAGTGGCCGGTCAGTCTGCTGATCTGTGACGATAAGGCTCAGCGCACCAGGCGCCTCTGCAGCGTGGCTAAAAAGTGGCAAGCCAATCAGCAGCGCCCACAGAGTCAACCACCATACCTTTCTAAATTGCCTGCTCATCCTTCTATTCCTCCAATTATCAAGCGTATGAATGTGATAAAACGCTGCAAGGTTAGCAAAGCAATTGTGACTAAAAAGTCGCCAAAATCAGGATTCTGCATTCCAGGGCTGAGGCCAAAGCCAGTTTCATTCAGGGGAAAAGCCAGCGCCTGTTATCTCGAGTTCAGTTTATTTAACCTGAGGGTCTGTCCGGTACGATGCGTTTTCCACAGGCTTTCCATCCGCGGACGTCTTTTTTGGCAGAAAAGGGGAATCTGTGCAGTGGTATTCGAACTGAAAAAAAAGCATGGCAAGGGCGCCAGAGTAGGATCTGCGCCGGGAAAAAGATGAGCACCAATACTGGAAGCATGTTAAACACTGCAGTCAGCAGCCATAACTGTCCACCAGATGCTGTCCTGTTTATGTTGCTATCCAGAAAAGTGGCCACAGAGTGATGGCGAACGAATGCATTTGCCCAGAGTTGCAGTCAGGCACCAGATAGCGTTACGCGGCTAAGGATAGGGAATGATAAGGAATGAACTGCCTGCAGATGGTGCCCGGGGCCGGACTTGAACCGGCACGGGGTTTCCCCCGAGGGATTTTAAATCCCTTGTGTCTACCGATTTCACCACCCGGGCGACGGCGCGTATTCTATGCGCAGAAACAGTGTTCGTCATGTATTTTTCATCAAAAGCCGTAAAAAATTAAATAACTGCTGATAAATTCAGCAAAAACAAGGCTGTTTTTTTGTGTTTGCGCAAAACCCGCACAATTTCTGCCGAAATAGCCGTCAAAAAACATGGCGGTTTAGCCATCTATACTGTTGCAATCACCATGTGGCCGTGCTACTAATAAAAGCCATAACAACTACGGCGAATAACAGTCGATGAATTTTGTAACTCAGAACACCACATTGCTCAGCCTCCTCGTGCTCCTCAACGGACCACGGGGTCTTGTGCATTGGTAAATCTGTAGTTACCACACACTTCAACCCCGTGCCCAAGGCCGGGGTTTTTTGTATCCAAACCAAGGCCACAGCACAGGAATTCATATGCTAAGAGGATTATTTTATGAGTGGCCGCGACAAAATCTGGATCTTCGATACCACCTTACGTGATGGCGAACAGGCACTGCGTGCCAGCTTAAGTCATAAGCAGAAAATCCAGCTGGCTCATGCCATTGCCCGCTTAAATGTGGATGTGATGGAAGTGGGCTTTCCGGTGTCCTCCCCTGGTGATTTCCAGTCAGTGCAAAGCATTGCCCGCGACGTCAAAGGCCCGATCATCTGTGGTTTAGCCCGCGCTGTCGCCGCCGACATCGATGCCTGTGGTGAAGCTTTGGCACCGGCCGAACGTAAACGTATTCACACTTTTATCGCCACCTCCCCTCTGCATTTACAGTACAAGTTACGCCGCACTTTGGACCAGGCCATTGAACAGGCGGTGGCGTCCATCAAGCAGGCACGCCGTTACACCGACGATGTGGAATTTTCCTGTGAAGATGCCGGCCGCACCCCTATTGATGATTTATGCCGTGCCGTGGAAGCCGCGATTAAAGCCGGTGCCCGCACCATCAATATTCCGGATACGGTCGGCTACACCATTCCGAATGAATTTGGCCGCATTATCACCGAACTGAAAAACAAAGTGCCCAATATCGACCAGGCCATTTTAAGTGTGCACTGCCACAACGATTTGGGCCTGGCAGTCGCTAACAGCATTAACGCCATTCAGGCCGGCGCCCGTCAGATTGAATGCACAGTCAATGGCATTGGCGAGCGCGCCGGCAACTGCTCGCTGGAAGAAGTGGCGATGATTATCAAAACCCGTGGCGACGTGCTGCCCTTTTACACCGACATCAAAAGCACCGAGATTTACCGCTCCAGCCACCTGGTCAGCCAGATTTGCCATATGCCCATTCAGCCGAACAAAGCCATTGTCGGTGAAAACGCCTTTGCCCACAGCTCAGGCATTCACCAGGACGGCGTGTTAAAGGCGCAAAACACCTACGAAATTATGTCGCCGGAACAGGTCGGTATCCGTCAGAACGAACTGAACCTGACCTCAAGATCAGGCCGCGCGGTGATCCAGCACCGATTAAGCGAAATGGGCTACACCCAGGACGACTACAACCTGGATCAGATTTATCAGGCGTTTTTAGCTTTGGCCGACCAAAAAGGCCGGGTCTTTGATTACGACCTGGAAGCTCTGGTGTTTTTCCAGAATCTGCAAGACACCAATGAACCCTACAAACTGGAGTTTTTAAGCTCCTCCACTCACACAGGCCATGTGGCCAGCGCGACCGTCGGTATCAGTGTGGATGGTACCGTCAAAACTGAGGCGGCCACAGGCAATGGCCCGGTGGAAGCGGCCTTCCAGGCGATTCAGCGTATGGTGGGAACCGAAGTACGGATGGTGGACTTTAACCTGCAGGCCAAAGGCAGCGGCGAAGACGCTTTGGGCCAGGTCGATATTATTGCCGAGCATCAGGGCCGCCGTTACCACGGCGCCGGTCTGGCCACAGACATTGTGCGCGCATCCGTGCTGGCTTATGTGCATGTGCTGAATTTAATCGAACGCAGCAAACAGGTGGACGCGGCCAAACAAGCGCGTCGCAGCCCGGAATTCCAGACAGAACCTACAGAGAAATAAGCATGAAGAACTATAAAATTGCCGTGTTAGCCGGTGACGGCATTGGCCCTGAAGTGATGGCCCAGGCATTAAAAGTGCTGGACGTGGTTTCAGCTAAATTCGGCTTTTCAGTGACCGCCACTCAGGCTTTGGTCGGCGGTGCAGCTATTGATGCCACAGGCACTGCGCTGCCGGACGACACGCTAGCCCTGTGTAAACAAAGCGACGCTATTTTGTTTGGCTCAGTAGGTGGCCCGAAATGGACGGCCAGCCTACCGCCGGCGCAACACCCGGAGCGGGCGTCGTTATTGCCTTTGCGTAAAGCCTTTGATTTGTTCTGCAACCTGCGCCCAGGCCAGATTTACCCGGCCTTTGCTGAGTTATCGCCTTTGCATCCGCGCATCAGCAGCCAGGGCATGGATATTCTCTGTGTGCGTGAGCTGACAGGTGGCATTTATTTTGGCGACAAAGGCCGCAGCGACACCGACGCTTACGACACTCAGCGCTACAGCGTGGCGGAAATTGAACGCATCGCCCGGGTCGCTTTTGACGCCGCCACCAAGCGCCGCAATAAAGTGACCTCCATTGATAAAGCCAATGTGCTGTCCACCAGCCTGTTATGGCGCGAAGTGGTGGAACGTGTCGCGAAAGACTACCCGCAGGTCGAACTGGAACATATGTATATCGACAACGCTGCGATGCAACTGATCCGTGCGCCAAAGGCCTTTGATGTGATGTTATGCGACAACCTGTTTGGCGATATTTTATCGGATGAGTTAGCGGCTATTGCCGGATCTTTGGGTTTATTGCCATCGGCCAGCCTGAATGGCTCCAACTTTGGGTTGTACGAACCTGCTGGCGGCTCTGCACCGGACATTGCAGGCAAAGGCATCGCCAACCCTGTCGCACAAATTTTAAGTGCAGCCCTGATGCTGCGTTACAGCTTTGGTGAAGAAGCCGCAGCCCGCGCTATTGAAGCGGCAGTGGCCCAAACCTTAAGTGATGGAGTGGTCACCCGCGACATTCACCCGAATTCAACTTACGGCACTGCGGATGTAGGCGCAGCCGTCATTGCTGCTATCTGACGAGGAACCAAAGATGGGTCAGACTCTGTACCAAAAAATTTATCAAAGCCATGTGGTCGCCGCGGTCAACGGCAGCACCGACTTATTATTTGTCGACCGGCATTTAATCCACGAAGTGACCAGCCCGCAGGCTTTTGCCGGCTTGCGTCAGGCCGGTCGCGCTGTCCGCCGTCCGGATTTAACTTTCGCCACTATGGACCACAACACCTCGACTCAGGTACGCAGCTACGACGCCGCTGGCGAAACCTCACGTAAGCAGCTGGAAGCTTTGGCCGCCAACTGCGAGGCCAATGGCATTACCCTGCTGGATTTATACCACCCGGATCAGGGCATAGTGCACGTGATTGGCCCTGAGCTGGGTTTAACCCAGCCAGGCATGATCATTGTTTGCGGCGATTCGCACACCTCCACCCATGGTGCGTTCGGCGCTTTGGCTTTTGGTATCGGCACTTCAGAAGTGGAGCATGTGTTAGCTACCCAGACCTTGCCACAACAAAGTGCCAAAACCCTGAAAATAGAAATTACCGGCCAGCTGTCACCGCTGATCACCGCCAAAGATGTGATTATGGCGGTGATCGGGGTGTTAGGTACGGCAGGCGGTAATGGTTATGTCGCCGAGTTCTGTGGCGAAGCCATTCGTGGCATGAGCATGGAAAGCCGGATGACGCTGTGCAATATGAGCATTGAAATGGGTGCAAAAGCTGGTCTGATCGCGCCGGACGCCACGACCTTCGCTTATATGCAAGGCCGCCCTTACGCCCCCAAAGCAGCGCACTGGGACGGCGCCGTCCGTTACTGGCAAAGCCTGTTCTCTGACGCCGATGCGGTGTTCGATAAAACCGTCACTATTGCAGCTGAACGTATTAAACCTCAGGTCACCTGGGGCACCAGCCCGGAACAGGTAATAGCGGTCGACGAGCCAGTGCCCTCCCCTGAGTCCTTCAGCGATTTAATCAAAGCCGACGCTGCCCGTCGTGCCCTGAACTATATGGGCTTAGAGCCTGGTCAGAAGCTGACCGACCTGGCGGTGGATGTGGTGTTTATCGGCTCCTGCACCAACAGCCGTATTGAAGACTTACGCCAGGCCGCCGCCCTAGTGCAAGGCAAGCAAGTCGCCTCCGGCGTGCGCGCTTTGATAGTACCGGGTTCAGGCTCAGTGAAACGTCAGGCCGAAGCCGAAGGGCTGGCCGAGGTGTTTAAAGCCGCAGGTTTTGAATGGCGCGAACCCGGCTGCTCTATGTGTCTGGGCATGAATGATGACCGTGTGGGTGCAGGCGAACGTTGCGCCTCCACCTCGAACCGCAATTTTGAAGGCCGTCAGGGCCGTGGCGCCCGCACCCATTTGGTCAGCCCGGCCATGGCCGCCGCCGCTGCTATTGCCGGCCGTTTTGTTGATATAGCCCGAGGAGCCTGAAATGAGCCAGATATTTGCAAAAGGCCTGGTCTGCCCGCTGGACAAAAATAACGTGGATACCGACCAGATCATTCCAAAGCAGTTTTTAACTTCGGTCAGCCGCGATGGTTTTGCCGAAGCACTGTTTTTTGACTGGCGTTATCTGGACAACGGCGCGCCGAACCCGGATTTTGTGCTGAACCAGCCGCAGTATCAGAGGGCATCCGTGTTGTTAACCCGTGCCAATTTTGGCTGTGGTTCCAGCCGTGAACACGCGCCCTGGGCCATCCAGCAGTACGGCTTTAATGTGGTCATTGCTGAAGGCTTTGCCGATATTTTCTTTAATAACAGCATTAACAACGGCATGTTGCTGATCAGCTTAAGCCCGGCCAATATTGATTACCTGTTCAGCCGCTGCCAGCAAGGGCCGCTGGAGCTGTCGATTGACCTGGCAGGCCAGCAGATCATTCTGGGTAACAATGCAGCTTTGGGTTTTCAGATAGACCCGGATATTAAACAACGGCTGTTGTCTGGCCTGGACTTTATCGGTGCCAGCGAGCAGTTTAATCCGCAAATAGAGCAGTACGAACAGAAACGCCGCCAGCAACACCCCTGGTTAGGTTAAACCGCCCGGCCTGAGCTGTGCAGCAAAGCCAGCTCAGGCTGTTTTAGCCATCCAGACGTAAGCCACTGATTTTACATTGATTCGTTTGCGTATTTCTTCAGCAGCACCATACTTGGCAAAGCTCAACACCCTGTCTATAGTTTCGATATTATCAATTTAACCACTGAGGAAAATCCAATGAAGAAACTTGTTACCTGTGCGGCGCTGTTGACCTTCACTGCTGTTGCAGCCCCGGCTATGGCTCAGGAGCAATGGCTGGTGTCGTTATGCGAATACACCAAAGCCGATGATAAAAACCGGGTACGTAAAGTGTTGTCAGACAACAAAATGAACGTGCGCAAAATTTACGATGCCGTAAAGTGCAATGGCGACAGCCTGATCCAGTTTGCCATCCGCAGTGATGCGTATGAAACAGGGGCATTTTTTGTAAAACAGATGCCAGCCAAAGCGCTGGAAGCGGAAGGGCTCGAAGCCTGGGCCGGTGCAAACGGTTTTGGCAGCTCCGCCCTTTTGAACGATATCAAGGCCCGTATCGGCCAGGATTAACCGGCCTTTCGGTTCAGACAAAAGCGGGATTTATTCCCGCTTTTTTACGCCTTGCAGGCCAACGCGCTGCGTTGTTAAAAATCGCTCCCGACCCGACGATTTTTATTTGGCAGTCCGGCCTTTGTGCCACAACAACCCCAGTCCCCACAGCAGTGGTACCAACAACGAGGCAAGCAACAATACCAGCAAGTACCAGGTTCCACCTACTGCCGCTATATGCAGTGGATACAGCAGGTGCATCAGCCGGCTGACCCAGCCCATTTCTGTGGCTTTGTTCAGCTGCAACAGCTGAGCATTGCGTGGGTCGAGCAGCAGCTGGGTACGGCCATTGGGGTGCCATTCTGTTGGCAATTGCAGCCGCATCGACAAGGGCTGGTCTGAGGTTTGACGGAAACTGACCAGGCGGATCTGCGCTTGCGGCGCGACCTGCTGAGCCGCCTGCAACCACAAAGTCCATTGCCCCTGTTGTATCGGGTAATTCACTGGGGGCAGGCTCGTTTTCGCGGGCGGCGCCTGCTGCAGCAGCCAGTTCAGACCGGCGCTCACTTCTTTGTTATACACCACCAAAGTGCCGGTCAGAGCAGTCCAGCTTAACAAAGGTAAGCTCAGCAGGCCGACCAGCCAGTGCCAGTGCCGGGCGCGGCGACCATCGGCCGGACCTGCAGGAGGCTGCCATAAACGCCAGCTCCAGTGTCTGGGCCAGCTGAGTTTTGCCCCCAAGGCAAACAGCAGCAACGCCAGCAGCCCAACCACGCCGGGCAGCTGATGCCCCCAGCTTTTGACAAAGAAATACAGATGCAGCTGGTAACTCCAGCCGATCCAATCCTGATAGGGCGTGCGGCTCAGCAGCAGTTCACCCGCAGGTGAAAAGTACTCCAGTGTGCCATCGTGCCGGGCCAGCTCCAGCCAGGGCCGCTCAGGGGTCGGAATGCGGGCGTAGCCGTAGTCCTGCTGAGGCAGTTGGTCCAGCACCTGGCCCCAGACTTTCAAATCCGGCTGGTAAGGCAGCTGCAGTTGCGGGTAGTGCCACTGCAGCAGGCTGTTTTTATACAGCAGAATACCGCCGGTCAAAGCCATCAGCACCAACAGCAAGCCAAACCAAAGTCCAAGTTGTCGGTGCCAGGTACGGCTCATCAAAACCTCTTAAAAGGCGGTTTGCCAGCTCAAGGTGACATTGCGTCCCAAACCAGAGAAATAGGTCGCATTGGCCGGCGTGGTCTGTGAATAGTAGGTAATGTACTGCTTATCCAGCAGGTTTTCGATCCCCAGGCTCCAGCTGCCGTAAGTCGCATTGTCGTAACGGACTGAAGCATCCACCGTATGATAGCCCTCAAAGGAACTGCCATCATTGAAGTTCATATCCATCAGCTGGCTGAATTGCACTCTGCTGCTGATCTGCTGCGGCCATTGGGCCAGCCAGTACAGGTTCAACCGTTCAGGCGCAATATTAATACCACCTAAATCACGGTCTACACGGCCGTCATTGTTGCTGTCGTACTGGCCGTCCGTAGTGGCGTAGGTCAGTCCCAGGGTTGTTTCACTGCTCAGATACAACTCGGCTTCAAACTCAACACCACTGATTTCGGTCTGTTCACGCATCACGCTGTAAATACCGTCGGCATCGGCCTGCAGCCGAGACCCTAAGTCCGAATCTGACTGGAAGTAACTCAACTGCCAGCGGTACAGATCGTCCGCCATTTCAAAGCCAAACTCGGCATTGTCTGACACCACAGGCTGCAGATTCAGGAACTGGGCCACCGACTGATTGGGCTTATTGATCGCCCGCAGCACCCGGCCCACATCCGGCATCCCAAAGCCCTGATTGTAGCTGGCATACACCCGGGTCATAGCGGTCAGCTGATAGACCACGCCAAAGTTATGCAGAAAATCGTTGAAACTGGGTGAACCGCCTTCCACAAAACTGCTGTTGCTGGACGCCAGGGTGGTGAAATCATCCACCTTTAACTTGCCATATTCATAGCGACCACCGGCACTGAAGATCCAGTGTTTCAGCCCGTCATAACGCAGCTGCACAAAAGGGGCATAGTTACTGAAAGTCGCTTCCGGCACCCAGTTACGGCCTGTCATCACCAGTTGCTGATAAGTAGTGTCCTGCATCCAGTCCAGCCCGGTACTCAGGTCGATGTCGGAACCCAACAGATCGGTTTTGAAATAGGTGGCCCGGCTGCCGAGTTTGCGTGACACGTTTTGTGACTGGTCAAAAATGTTGCTGCCATAAGCCGGGTCCTGGAAAGTAGCCGCCCGACTGCCGCCAAACATGGATTTAAAATCTTTACCAAACAGCTGCAGACTGAGCGAGCCGCCAGCGAAATTCTGGTGCTGGTAGTCCACAGAGGCTGTCGTCACTTTGTTTTGTGCCGCTTTGCCTTCGGTTTCGCCTGCTTTGGACGTGGCCGGAATACCAGCGGCGGCATTGCCGTTCACCAGTACATAGTTGTTATTGCCCTGCAGATCGAAGTGGTTCACCATCAGTTGCAGGCTTTGCTCTGTGTCCAGCTGCCAGCGGGTTTTGACAAACAGATCGACGCTGTCCGAATCCATGGTGTCGCCCTGCGTGGTATCCACACCGATGGGATTGCCATCGCCGTCGAGGTACAGGCCAGTTTTGTTGTAGGCCACGCCTGTCACCAGCGATACATTGTCAAACTGATCGGAATACAGGTAGCTGGCTTTATAACTTTGGGTGTCGGAACCGCCCGCTGTCGGCGCAATGCCGGTCAGTTTGACCTGATGCTGCAACTCAGACGGTGACTTGGTAATGATATTGATAATACCGCCGCTGGCGCCCATGCCCTGAATGGCATTGGCACCACGAATGATTTCAATACGCTCAATCATGGCCGGGTCTATGGTGTTGCCGTCCCTTGAGCCATTCCGCAAAGGTGTGGATTGGGGCACCCCGTCAATCATATACAGGGGTTCACGGCCACGCAGCGTTTCGCCATTGGCTGTCATTTTCTGCCGGCTGGGTGAAAAGGACGGCATCAGGTTGCCGAGAATTTGCGATAAATCCGAGGTGGTGGCCAACTGTTGTTTAATTTGTTCCTGATCGATCACCGTAATAGTGGCTGGCACTGTACTGACCGGGTAACTGCTCCTTGTTGCGGAAATCTCAATAGTTTCAACAGGATCAACAGATTCTGCAGCCAATAACGGCAAAGGCAGGCATAACAGGGCGAATTTCGTCAGTTTCATTTCGGGCACACCAGGATTGAAAAAGGTTCGCATTTATAAATGCGAACCATTCTTATGTCAACCTGGAGTTGGTCTGACTTGCACCCCAAACAGGGCGTCAGAAGGTTTTGGCTTCCAGCACAAAACCCGCTTTTTCCAGCAACTGCTCTGTGCTTTCAATACCCTGCATCGCAGTGCCGTCCTGCATGCTGGCAAAGCTGACGGGTTCGGCAAATTCAAAACTCAGCCGGATCTGTTCAGGCTGCTGGATAAATTGCTGCAAAGGTTGTCTGATGGCGTCAGGCAACTGCGGATTGTCGTCCAATTGAGCCAGCAGCAAAGTTTGCAGCGTGGCGAAATCAGCACTGAAACCTGCACTGGCAAAATGGCCGGTCAGCTGTTGCCAAAACTCATGGTTATCAATCTGCACCTGGCCTTTGATCAGGCTGGCCTGCCCGACTTTTTGCATCAGCTCTGGCAGATAATCTTCCTGTTCGGCCCTTTGTTGCTGCTGCTCAGGGCTGAGTTTTTGCAATTCTTCCGCATAGCCCCATAAAGGCTGCATCCCGCCAAGGCTGAACTGGTAACTGAGTTCCAGTTTGTCCTGCACCAGCAACTGCTGGGAAAAATTCAGTTCACCCAGATGGGCATCGTACTGGTACTGATAGTTCAGTCCCATGCTCAATTGTTGCAAATAAGCCGACAGCTCCGGCGGCAAGCCCTGTAACACTGCATCTGCAATACGGATACCTTCCAGCCGGGCTGAACTCTGGCTTGGCATGCCAGACAGCTGCACCCCTTTTAAGTCGACCAATTCCACGCTGGCGATGGCTCCCATACCATCCATGCTCAGTGTCAGGCCATGCACCTTGTAATGCGAGGTCAGCACATTGGCCGATAAATCCTGATACGCCAGCTGAAATGGCGGCATTTCGCCCAGTTCAGCCAGCTCTTTATACTGCTGGTTCGCATCCTTAATCTGCGCAGCGACATAAAGCTCAGCCTGATGATTGGCATAGACCAGAGCCCCTGTTGCGGCCAGGATCAGTACCACACTTCCACCTATCCAGAGTTTTTTGGTCATTTGCTTGTCCTTTCGAAATTTCCGCCATGCTACCACGGCGGCTTTTTGCTTGTCAGCCGTAAGGCCCGGACGCTACTCTGTCGCTTTACCGGCCAGCAGGATTTTGTAGGGATGGAACAGTACTTTCACTGGTTTGATTTATTGGGCATTGCCGTATTTGCCGCTACTGGCACTCTGGCGGCCTGGCGCAAACAAATGGATGGGTTTGGCGTTATAGTACTGGCCACTGTGACGGCAATAGGGGGCGGCACCCTGCGTGATCTGATCCTGGATACCCCGGTGATCTGGCTCAGCAACAACAGCTATTTTGTCGCCATTTTCACCGCCGCCCTGCTGACGATTCTCTGGGTGCGCAAACGCCTGCGGATCCCCAACAATGCGCTGCAGATTGCCGACGCCATAGGTTTGGCCTTTTTTGTCATTATGGGCACACAAAAAGCACTGGACCACGGCGCATCCGGTTTTGTCGCTATTATGCTCGGCACCATGAGTGGGGTCTGTGGCGGTATGATCCGCGATGTGCTGTGTCGCGAGATCCCCTTGGTGTTTCGCGGCGAACTTTACGCCATAACCTGTATTTTTGGCGGTCTGGTCTATGTACAACTGCTGGCACTGGGCACCGCCAAAATGCCGGCCATGCTGGCAGGTATGGTGGCATTACTGGCATTGCGGCTGGCCGCTATTCGCTGGCATCTGACCATTCCGGTGTTTGGCAAAAAAGGCGATTTACGCTGAGTCACAACACCTCCTGCCAGAGCTCGCTTGCAATTAGTTAGGAAGCTAATTATAATTTAATTAGATTCCTAACTATTAAGTGACGAACAATGAGTTTCCAAAGCATAGGTTTGTTAATCCATTCATTATCCCGCCAATGGCGTAGTTTGCTGGATCAGCAACTGGCCCCTTTGGGGTTTACCCAATGTTCAGGGGTCGCTTTGGCTTACATCGCCGAACATCAGGGCCTGAGCCAGACAGAGCTGGCTCGCTTATTAGGCATTGAAACGCCGTCTTTAGTGCCTGTACTGGACCAGCTGGAAAAACAAGCGCTGGTGAAACGCCAGCCATCCGAACAGGACAGACGGCAAAAAGTGCTGGTGTTACTGCCGGATGCCCTGCCGCTGGTGGCACAAATCAATGAACGCCGTCTTGCGTTGCAGCAACAGATGCTGGACTGCCTGAGCGCTGAACAGCAACAACTTTTCCCCTTGTTGATCCAGCAACTGGTACAACAGAGCAGCCTGTTACTGGAGCAGCAAAAATCCGGAGTACAGCCATGAGTGCAGAACAACTCTTTAACCGCTGGGTCCGCTGGACCCTGCTGAGCTTTGCTTTATTGTTTGGGTATTACCTGCTGGCTGATCTGCTGATGCCGCTGAGCACGGACAGCCTGATGCAACGTTATGTAGTGCAGGTGGCACCGCAAGTGCAGGGCCGTGTCACTCATGTGGCCGTCAGTAATAACCAGCAGGTGAAAAAGGGCGATTTGTTATTTGAACTGGATGCCACAGACCAGCAGCTGAAACTGGAACTGGCACAACTGCAGCTGCAACAAATGCAACAGAAACACCAACAATTGCTGGCCACGCTGGACAGTGCCAAAGCCAGGCAACAGCAGGCCCAGGTCCAGCTGGAGCAAAGCCGGCTGGACGCAGGCCGGGCCCGGCAATTACGCCAGCAGCAACTGATCCCACAACAGCAACTGGAGCAAAGCCTGACGGCCCTGCAACAAGCCGATGCCGCCTGGCAAGCCGCACAGGCAGCTACAGCGGAAGTGGTGGCCGAACTGGGTGCCAAAGGCGTTGAACTGGTGGCTATTCAGCAGGCCCGTACTCAGCTGGCGCAGGCCGAGCTGGATTTATCCCGCACTAAAGTCTATGCCGATGTCGATGGGGTGGTCAGCGATTTGCAACTGGAAGTCGGCACCAATCTGAACAGCCATCAGGCCGTGCTGGCCCTGGTATCCACCCAGCAGAGCTGGATCAGCGCCGCCTTTCGTGAAAAAAGCCTGTTGCATGTCACGCAGGGCACTCAGGCCCTGGTGGCGTTTGACGCCTTGCCGGGCCAGGTATTTGCGGCTCAGGTCAATACCATAGATGCAGGTGTCGCCACAGCCCAGGGAAAACCCGATGGCCAGTTGGCCAGTGTGGAAAGCAGCACCCGCTGGGTGCGGGATGCACAGCGCCTGCGGGTCAACCTGACGCTGAACAGTCAGGTGCCGGACAAACTGGTGGTCGGCTCGCGCGCCACTGTGCAGTTATTACCTGCTGAGCACAGCTGGAGTCTGTTCAGCAGTCTGGCGCAGTTACAAATTAAGGCCATCAGCCTGCTGCACTATATCTATTAAAGTGCAGAACTCTCACCACTGAGGTCCGTATGCGCCCCGCCGCCGTTCACCCTTTTAATGCTGTGCTGAGACTGGCGATAGGTGCCAGCCTGAGCCTGCTGCTGGCCAAACTGACAGACTCCGATAACTGGGGCGTATTTTTTACCATAGGCCCGGTATTGCTGTTGGGGCTGCTGCCCACGCTGAATGGCTTTTTGCTGAAGCAGTTTGTCGCCTCCACACTGATGTCCGGCAGCACTGTGCTGGTCTACCAGTGGCTGGGCGGCTATGGCCCGGTACTGAGCCTGCTGTTGTTTGGCTATTTTTTCTGGTTATTCCGTCTGATGACCGCTGGGGTCTATTTTGTGTTTGCCGCCACAGCACTGATCAACAGCAGTATTTTTCTGCATTTTGCCAGCTACCCTGGCCTGGACGCCGGAGCCATGCTGGAAAACAGCCTGGTGGCCAATCTGAGTGCGATGCTGATTGCACTCAGTCTGACCTACCTGTTACCCACAGCGCCACCGCCGGCACGGCCCGCTCCGCCGCCCATTCCAGTCCCGCACCTGCTGGTCCTGGCGGCATTGGTAACTGCGTCCTTCCTGGCGTTTCAGTGGCTGGACCTGAAAGATTCGTTATCCGCCCAGGCCAGCACCATTCTGATCCTGCTGCCTCTGCAATTCAGTGCCATAGTGCAGGCCGGGTTGAAAAGGGCGACAGGGGTGCTGCTGGGTTCTGCTTATGCGGCGTTATGCCAGGTACTGCTGTACAACCACTACCAGCAAATCACTCTGGTGCTGCCGCTGTTTTTTCTGGGCATGTTGCTGTTTGCCCGGGCTCAGCAAAAAGAAGGACCAGGTTCAGGTGTCGCTTTTGGCGGCATGACCACTATGGCCATTATCTTTGGTCAGTACCTGACACCCAATCAGGACATGATGTACAGCGCTTTGTACCGGATCAGCTCTGTCACAGTGGCCGTTGGGGTGATGCTGGTTCTGGCGACTTGCGCCTTTTATGTTTTAGAACGCCGCCAGCATAGCTAAAAAAACAGGCCCTGCTGGGCCTGTTTTCATAACGTCAGCAGCTTATGCCTGCTCAGAATCCGACATGGCTTTGTGTAGTTTTACCGCTTTGCCTTTGCGCATACGGATATTGATCATCTCCACCGCCACAGAGAAGGCCATGGCGAAGTAGATATACCCCTTAGGTACATGCACATCAAACCCTTCCACCATCAGGGTGACGCCAACCACAATCAGGAAAGACAAGGCCAGGATCTTCACTGACGGATGCTCGTCGACAAAATCCCCAATCGGCTTGGCAGCAAACATCATCACAGCGACAGCCGCAATAATGGCAATGGCCATAATTTCAATATCATTCACCAGACCTACGGCGGTAATCACGGAGTCCAGCGAGAAAACGATGTCCAGAATCGCAATCTGGACCAACACCATGATCAGGCTGTTGGCCGCCACTTTCGGACCTGAAGCCTGCTCTTCCACCCCTTCCAGGCTGTGGTGAATTTCCTGGGTCGATTTGGCCAGCAGGAACAGACCACCGCCGATCAGAATGATATCCCGGCCGGATATTTCATTCCCCAGCACACTGAACAGAGGTTCAGTCAAGCCCATCACCCAGCTGATAGAGAACAGCAGGGCCAGGCGGGCAATCATCGCCAGTGCCAGACCTAAACGACGGGCAAAGGCACGCTGGTGTTCAGGCAGGCGCCCGACCAGGATGGATAAGAAAATGATGTTGTCGATACCCAGCACTATTTCCAGCGCAGCCAGGGTACCCAGCGCAATCCAGGCTTCGGGACTGGCGATCCATTCAAACATAACAATGTCCTGTAAAGTTGAGAAACTGCGGCTAGTGTAGCGGCTTTATTGGCGGATTTCAGCAGCTTGCAGTGCCGTCGGTGCAATTGCAGGCAACTGGTGTTTAAATTCTATTAAGGCGTATCTTTGTTTCAGCGCCTGAATCGCTGCCGCCTGTTCCCGCAAAAACCGGTTAAAACGCCGGATCTGCTCCGGGTGTTTTTGAGTGGACAGATGAAATGCCAGATTGCTGAACGGCAGCGACTGCCCGGCCACCAGGGCGCCAGGCTGATTCATCTGCGCCAGATGATAAGCCGCTACATTGTATTCCACGTTGGCACCATCCACCCGCCCCCGCAATGTCATTTTCAGCGCAAACTCGGCGTCCGGCACCTCCAGAATACGGATCTTGTATTGGGTCAGTAATGGCGCCCACAAAGTCGGTGAAAAACCATGGATATGGGCCAGCACCTTAAATTGTTCCAGTTGCATAGCAGCATTTTCCGGCCTGACCATAGTGCTGCCCAGGGTGTAGATCACCGGGTCACTGAAGACTTTTTCCGGTTGGCCTGCAACACCCAGATGCGCCTGCCAGGCACTGTTATCCGGGTAGACAAAATCGGTCAGTTCCACCGCGTTGGCATAGAGCCGTTTGACCGGCAAAGGCACAAAACGAAAACGATCCCCGCTCCACTGGCTGTAGAGCTGGATCAGATCGTAAATGTAACCTCTGGGCTGCGCCGATTTGAAATCATAATGTGGGTAATAATCCAACTGCTCTATACCTATCAGGTACTCCTTTGCTACAGCAGCCGCATTCAGACAGAGGCAAAACAGAGTCAGCACCAACTTCAATCGCATCCGGGTTCTCACAACAACTGAACACCAGTTAAACATAGCGCAGAGCCATGCCTGTTGACCAGCCCCCGTTCAGGTACAAGCCAGAGTCGGGGCAGTGGCAAAAACCAGCAGCTGAATTAGACTGAGCAAACACCACGAATCACAAAGGAACTGTGATGAGTCTGGCCCTGATCCAAAGCCGAGCCCGTTGTGGCCTGCACGCCCCCACAGTGACAGTCGAAGTGCATCTGAGCAGCGGCTTGCCCGCTTTTTTGCTGGTCGGTTTGCCAGAAACCTCAGTGAAAGAAGCGCGGGACCGGGTACGCAGCGCGCTGCTGAACAGTGGTTTTGAATTTCCGGATAAAAAAATCACCGTCAACCTGGCCCCGGCTGACCTGCCCAAAGAAAGTGGCCGTTTCGATTTGGCCATTGCCCTGGGCATTCTGAAAGCCAGTGGCCAGTTGCAGGCCGACACCTCAGACTATGAATTTTATGGCGAGTTGGCGCTGTCCGGCGCCTTGCGGCCTATTGTCGGTGAAATTCCGCTGATGCTGGCCTGCCAGCAAGCGGGTCATCTGGCGCTGATGCCCTTAGACAACGCCAGTCAGGCCAGGCAAATTCCGCGGGCCCAGGTACATGGTGCCGCTCATTTGTTGCAGGTTCACGCCTTTCTGCAACATGGTCAGCCTCTGCCGCCTGTGCCAGAACTGCCACAGGCGTCTGCCACGGACTGGCCGGACCTACAGGATGTGCGGGGCCAGCAGCAGGCCAAACGCGCATTGGAGCTGGCGGCGGCCGGTGGCCACCACTTGTTGATGTTCGGCCCGGCTGGCACCGGCAAGTCGATGCTGGCCCAACGCCTGCCAGGTTTGTTACCGCCTTTAACCGCCAATGAAGCTTTAAGCTGCGCCGCCATTTATTCGATTGCCGGTCAGCCCAGACCCCTGGCCGACTGGCAGCAGCGCCCCTTTCGTCAGCCGCATCACAGCTGTTCAGCAGTGGCTTTGGTTGGTGGCAGCTCTGTGCCCAGACCCGGTGAAATCTCTTTGGCCCATCATGGAGTGTTGTTTCTCGACGAACTGCCGGAATTTCCCCGCACAGTGCTGGAGGTATTACGTCAGCCATTGGAAGCTGGCACTGTGTTTATTTCCCGCGCCGCCCGCCAGGCCGAGTTTCCGGCCGAATTTCAGTTGGTGGCCGCGCTTAACCCCAGCCCGTCCGGTCATCATCAGGATGGCCGCGCCAGTCACGAGCAAATCCGCCGTTACCTCAGCCGCTTGTCAGGTCCTTTATTGGACAGAATAGATTTGCAGGTGGAAGTACCCTTATTACCCATTCAGTCCTTACACACACCGCAAACAACAGAGAGTACGGCGCAGGTCCGCAGCCGGGTGTGGCAGGCCAGAGAGCGGCAACTGCAGCGCCAGCACAAAGCCAATGTGCGGCTGTCGCCCGCTGAGCTGGAGCAGTATTGCCAGCTAAGTCAGACTGACAAGGACTTTCTGGCGCTGAGCCTGGATAAACTGCAACTGTCAGCCCGCTGCTACCATAAACTGCTCAGGGTGGCACGCACCATTGCCGATCTGGCCGCCAGTCCCCAGGTCAGCCGGGAGCATATGCTCGAAGCCATCAGTTACCGGGCTTTTGACCGGTTGCTGCAGTACCTGCACCAGTCCTGATGGCCCAGTACTGACAACAGGTTATCGCCAGCACCCCAACCAGCATCAGGCAGGCAAAAGGCACTGGGGTGCCAGTATAACTCAGCGCCAGCAAGGGTCCGGCCACAGCACCGCTGCCAAACCTCAGAGTGCCTATCACTGCAGTCGCGCTGCCACTGTGCTGCGGAAACTTCATCAGAATGATGGCATCGGCATTGGTGGCGACCAGCCCCAGACAGCCCATCAGCGGCGCTATACACAGCACTGTCCACCACAAAGACCAGCCCAGCAGGTTCACCGTGACCAATGCACTGGCACAACACAATGCACCTGCCAACCCCAATTTCAGCATACGAGGCGATCCCAGCCGCACCACCAGCCTGCTGTTGGTAAAATTCGCCAGCATCAGGGCGCCAACATTAAGCGCAAACAGCAGGCTGAACTGCTGTTCACCCACACCATAAAACTGGATATACACAAAAGGCACTGCGGTTAGAAAGCAGAAAAAGGCAAAAGAGCTGAACATGGAAGTGGCAATATAAGGCCGGGCTTTGGCCTGAGCAAACACCACTTTGTAGCCGGTCAGTAAATTCAGTTTACCTGCCAGCCTGGGCGTCGGATCGGGCAGGTAACGCCAGGCACAACCCAATACCAGCAACGCATAAAAAGCCAGCAACAAGAAGATATGCTGCCAGTGTCCCAGCCACAACACCACACTGCCAATAGCAGGGGCAATCAGCGGTGCCAGCATCATAATCATCGACACATAGGACATGCCTTTGGCCGTGTGTTCCCCAAACAAAGCGCGGATAATACCAGGCACCACCACTGTGGCCGCACTGCCGCAAAAGGCCTGCACCGCCCGCAGAAAAATCAACTGATGCGCGTCCTGACAAAAGGACAATGCCAGACTGGCCAGCGCAAAACCGCTTAAACCAAACAGGGCCAGTGGCCGGCGCCCCCAATGGTCAGCCAGTGGACCAAATAGCAACATACCCAAGCCATAAAAGGCCAGATAACTGCTCAGGGATTGTTGGATCACCGCTATATCGGTACCCAGCTCCAGCGCCATTTGAGGCATAGCTGGCAGGTACATATCAATCGCCAGCGGGGTACTGGCGATAATACTGGCTAACAATGTCAGCATGGCAAAGGAAACAGGAGACTTCATCAATTGACTTTTGGTTTCGAACCGAGAGGGCTTTCTATGATAGCGGATCTGACACAAAAACCTGTTACTATCTGTCGCGCAGGGCACCACTTTAAACCCAATTTATGCCAGACTTGAACCCAAAGCTGAGCCTGTTTTTATGGACTATATGAAATTTATCCTGTTTTGCCTTGGCCTTTGTCTGAGTAGCCTGGCCCACACCAGTCCTATCAAAGTTGGCTTGCATGACTCTGCCCCTTGGGCGTACCGCGACAGCCAGGGACAAATTACCGGCATTGATTACGACATAGTGCAGAACATTCTGCGCCAGCAAGGCATTGAAGCCGAATTTGAACTCTACAGCTACAGCCGCCTGCTCAAACTGTTTTCAGAGCACAAACTGGATATCGCCAGCCCTGTGGCTGTGCCTTACCCCGGGGCCTACTACAGCCAACCCTATTTTACCATCCAGGACGTGGTGGTCAGCCGTCGTGACAGTCCAATGCAAATTCGCCAGCTCTCTGATTTAAAAGGCAAAAGCATAGTGGCTTATCAACAGGCCAGCGCCGTATTGGGACCAGATTTTGCCCAGCAAATGAAGCAGGCCTATTACCTGGAAGAAGCAGACCGGAAAAAGCAGTTTGAACTGCTGTTTAATAACAGAGTGCAGTTGATTGTCGGCGACGAGCGGGTGTTGTCGTTTTACTCACGCACTTATTACGGCCCCAATTTACTGAACATTTATCCGATTTTCCCTGCAGTCGATTACCCGGCAGCATTCTGGAATGCCGGATTGCAGCAGCAATTTAATCAGGGCCTGGAACAGCTGAAGACACAAGGCAAGCTGGCTGAAATTTATGCGCAGCCTCGATTCTGAGGCTGCGACTTTTATTGCCCCGGCTCCAGTTTGCGGATTTCACGGGCTGGATTACCGGCCACCAGACTAAAAGCTGCCACATCCCTGGTCACCACAGCACCAGCGGCCACCACGGCACCATTGCCTATGCTGACACCCGGCATAATCAGCGCGCCGCCGCCTATCCAGACCGAGTCACCTATAGTGACAGGCAAACCTTGCTCCACCCCAGTTTTTCGCAGCTCTGCGTCCAATGGATGAGTCACGGTATAAATCTGCACCCCAGGCCCCAATAATACGTCGTTGCCAATGCGTATCGGCGCCGCATCCAGCATCACGCAGTGATGGTTGGCGTAAAAATTGTTCCCCAATTCAATATGAACACCGTAGTCGCAATAAAAGTCTGGCTCAATGTAACAACGGCTGACCCGGGCAAACAGTTGTTTAGCCAGTTGCTGATGCGCCTTCACCGGCACAGGTCCCTGCTGGTTTATTTGCCTGCACAGGGCTTTGGCTTTTTGCCGCATCGCGACCAGCTCTTTGTCCCCGGCGTTAAACCAAAGCCCGCTGCGCATTTTTTCCAGCTCAGTCATTTTTCATTTCCCTCTGCATCCCTCAATTCTGAGTTATGGTCTTCATGTTAAAAATCGGCTTATACTAGGTTAAATTCTGTCTGGCTGTAGAGAACACAATGAAAAAGAACAAAATTATTACGACTGAAGAAATTCTGCTGACTTTATGCCGCTCTGTCACCGATGTGCTATCCGCGGCTGGCAACCACAATGTCAATTACTCACCCATGGTGCAGAAGATCCACAAAACCTGCCTGCGCCCTGACCTGGGTTGTTTTGTGTTATTTGATGGCGGCTTCTCCGGCCTGGTGATTATGAACTTCACCGCATCAGCAGCGATGGAAATTTACCGCAAGTACCTGATGAGCATGGGCATGCCGGAATCCGAACTGGCGCAGTTCCACACTTCGGATGAAGTGGGCAACGTGATGGGTGAACTGATGAACCAGATTGTCGGTGATTTTACCAACAGGGTACGGCAGGAACTGCAAACCTCCATCAACCAGAGCCAGCCAAAAATGATGGCCATTAACAAGCAGGTGCAGATCATGGTCAATACCCAGCTGGACCAGCCTCAGGCCCGCCGTGTCACCTTCAGCACACCAAGCCATGCCATTTTCTATATGGAACTGTCGATGGACAAAACCGAATTTATCCAGCTGCATGACTTTGCACCCAATGCCGAAGAGCACCCGGATGACATTCTGGCCAACGCCACGCAAAGCGAACAGCTGGCACCAGCCGCAGTGGTCGATGACGCTGACGATGACTTTCTGAAGAATCTGGGTCTATAGGGCCCCAGGCTTGCCGGAGCGGTGAAAACGCAGAACAAAACGTGCACCGCCCCAGCTGTTAGTTTGCACTTCCAGGTCTGCCTGATGCCACTCCAACACCCGGCAGACAATGGCCAACCCCAGGCCAAAACCACCAAAACCTTTTTGCCGGCTCGGGTCCAGCCGGACAAAAGGCTTCAGAATTTCAGCCCGCTGGGCTGGCGGAATACCAGGGCCATCATCATCCACCTGTAACAGACAGTCAGTCGCCGTTAACTGCAGGCTCAGCAAGACCCGGCTTTTGGCATAGCGTTTGGCGTTAACCACTAAATTTTGCACGGCCCGCTCCAGATAATGCGCATCACACCACCAGAGCGCTACAGGCGGCAGCCGGGTTTCGATGGCGGCACCGGGCAAAGGCGACAGTTTTTCGCAGAGGTTGTGCAACAGTTCGGTCAGGTCCACCTGCTGCCAGTCCAGCGCAGGCTGAGCCGACTCCAACCTGGCATAGTCCAGCATTTCATCGACCAGCAGTTCCAGCTCTTTCACATCCTTGAGCATCAGCTCTTTGTCCGTTTCTGGCAGCGACGACAACTCCAGTGCAAAACTGAGCCGGGCCAATGGGGTACGCAACTCATGTGATACCGCTTGCGTCATCTCGCGTTGCAACCCCAATAACCGCTCAATCTGCTGACGCATTTGCTGAAAGCTGTGGGCAATTGGCGCAATAAAGGAACGCACAGGGAAGGCCTCAACGGGTGACTGGCCCTGTTGCAGCTGTTGCTTCAGCCGTTGTAAGTCCCGGGCCACAGGCCAGAGCCACAACCAGACCGCCACGGCCAGCAACCCCAAAAACAGCAGGCTGAACCAGTAACCGGGCACCTGACTGTCTTCGGTCAGATCCAAAGGTCCAAGCTGCCACAGCTGCTGCTGTTGCATGGCGTAAAAAAATGCCTGGTCTTTGGTAAAGAGCGGGATCACCGCACCTTGTTGCAATTGCTGCAACTCGGCGTCGGACCAAAGAATGCTGCCTTCAGGCAAAGCGGTGACCGGCAACACCAGATCATGGCTGTTGGCGGCTAACTGCTGGTGTTTCAGCTGCTGACTGATTTGCCCGGCCAGCACCAGTACCCAGGCCGGCACCTGCTCGGCATGCACCTGTTGCCAGAGCCGCTCGACAGTCCAGCCAATGCCAACCAACACCAGCGAGATAAACAAATAAAAATGTAAGAACAGCCTGGGCATGGCTGCGAATGGCTTTTTGTCAGTCATTCCAGGCGTCAGCGACAAACAAATAGCCTTTGCCCCAGACGGTTTTTATCCGAAAAGGGGTGTCGGCATTGTCGTTTAATTTACGGCGTAAATGCGATACCCGCACATCGACGGTGCGGTCCAGACCGTCGTATTCACGGCCGATAATCTGCTTGTGAATGGCCTCGCGTTTTACCGTCTGGCCAGCGTGTTTGGCCAGCATCCACAATAAATCAAACTCATAGCTGGTCAGTTCCACCAGCTCAGCGCCATAATGCGCTTCCCGCGCACTGTTGTTCAGTTTCAGTTTGCCAAACTGCAATTCCTGATTATCGCTTTTACTGGCCGCCTGAGTCCGGCGCAACAGTGCATTGACCCTGGCCAGCAACACCCTGGGTTCCACCGGTTTAATGACATAATCATCGGCGCCCAGCTCCAGCCCCAGCACCTGGTCAATATCACTTTGTTTGGCAGTCAGCATCAGAATGGGTGCCTGAAACCAGGCCCGGATAGTCCGGCAGACAGTAAACCCATCCATACCCGGCAGCATTAAATCCAGGATCAGCAAATCCGGCGCAAAGGACTGACAGGCAGCTGCCACAGTGTCACCCCGGCTTTCCAGCCGCACTTCAAAACCTTGTTGCTGCAAAAAGCTTTGCACCAGGCTGGCCAGCCGGGCGTCGTCTTCGACCAGTAAAATTTTATGCATCAGAATACACTCCAGGGCGCTACCAGACGCCGTCTTTTTTCAGGTTGCCGGCTTAACACCACCAACTCCTTTTGCAATAACACCCGCTCTCCCTGCTGCAAACTCAGCACGCCTTTATCCGGCCAGACAATGTTTTGTTGCCAGTGCCCGGATTGAGCATCCTGCCAGCAGGATAAATTCTGCTGCGCCAGTGTCAGGCATACATTCAGACTGGCACTGTGTTGCCAGTGCACCGACAGCTGTGCCTCGCAGGCTTGTTCAGGTAACGCAGAAATACAAAAAGCCGGACTGACCGACCAGCATAAATCTTGGTTACATTCTGGTTTTGGGGCGGGCGCCAGCCACAACTGGCTGGACAATATCAGCCCAAACATGCTCTATCCCTGCCTTAAAAAAATTGGTAACTCACCCCGACAAACCAGGTATGCACCCTGGAGCTTTTTACCAAAGGACTGTCTGTCATTGCATCATCCAGCAACAGCATACGATAGAAGCTCAGCAAGGACCATTGGGGTGTTAAGGCTTTTTGCCAGCCCAGCCTGAATTCAGGCTGCCAGCTGGCTTCCCCCCGATAACGCTGCAGATAAAACAGCTCCGAATCATCCAACCCATAATACCTGTCGATTAATTTGCTGCTTTTCCAGTGCAGATTGGCCCCCAGCTGCAGCTGTCCTCCGGCCAGAGGGACCTGAGTACTGGCTGAGACACTGGCATTCTGGCCGTCATAAGCACCGCTGGCGTCCTGCATCAGGTTCATACCCAGTTGCCAGCCCTGACCAAACCATTGCAGTTGCACGCCAGCATCCCAGGCTGTGGGTCTTTTATTCACCTCAGTAACAGACACCATCGCCATTTGTTTGGTCGCCCCTGTATCGACTTCTGGCGGCAACAGCGAGCCCGAGGTGCTGTAGGTCATCAGGTTGCCGGCAAACCAGCGCTGAAAATAGCCTTTTTCCTGATTCAGCTTCACCACCAGGCTCAGCACAAAATCTGGCTGCTGCACCAGGCTGTACCCTGCGGTGGTGTTATCCCAAAACCAGCGGTCGCCGTAATAACTGACATCCGGTATCAGTAACAAAGGCACATTTTCGCCCTGGTGCAAAGGGTTGGTACGCTGACCCAAGCCAAGGGCCAGCGCCAGATTCAGCTGGCCTGGTTCCACACAGTCAGCGGACGCAGAGGTTTCTGTGCAGGAGGCAAAAGCCGTCTGGAGACCACTGAGACACAACAGCACAATCATCAGCAGTTTTTTCATAGGCATCACTCAAAATTCAGCTGGCGATACTTTAGCAGTTTATAAAAAGCAGCTTAAGCCAACATAACAATGTTTCACAAAATGCACGACAATTTTTGCATGCTGGTCTGCCGCGATCCAATCCGGCGGAATAATGCTATGATGCCGCATCAGTGGTAACCAGCTCCGAATCCGAAGATGACGTCAGACAAAACGCAATGGCCCGTACTCAAAGGAAAAGCGACCTCTTTTGATATCGCTTATCTGGCCGGGGTGTCTCAATCCACAGTGTCGCGCGCGCTGCGCGACAGCCCGGCTGTGAATCAGGAAACCAAAGACAAAATCTTCGCTATTGCCAAGCAGTTGAATTACAAGGTGGATAAAAACGCCAGTAACCTGCGTAAACAACGCAGCGGCACTTTGGCCTTGCTGTTATTCGAAGACCCAACAGTGGACGAATCGCAAATCAACCCGTTTTTCCTGTCGATGCTCGGCAGTATCACCCGCGCCTGCAGCCAGCGGGGCCATGATCTGTTGGTGTCTTTTCAGCAATTGAGTAACGACTGGCATGCCGATTACGAAGACAGTAAAAAAGCCGATGGCATTATTCTGCTGGGTTATGGCGACTACAAAGATTACGAAGAAAAACTGGATACCCTGCTGGCTCAACAAACTCATTTTGTCTGCTGGGGGGCCGAAGTACTGAACCATCCGGAAGTCACCATCCGCAGCAATAACCTGGAAGGCGGCAAACTGGCCGGCCAGCATTTATTGGGCCTGGGCCGGCGCCGTTTTGCTTTTATTGGCAATGCCTCTGCAGGCAGCCCGGAGTTTTTTGACCGTTATCAGGGCATGTTGAAAGCCATTGCTGAGGCGGGTATAGACGAAACCCAGGTGGCGCAGCTGGATGCCATTTCCACCGAACAGGCTGGTTTTGACGCCATTATGCAACTGCAGGCCCAAGGCAAAGACTTTGACGCCCTGTTTTGTGCCAGCGATTTGATCGCCATAGGGGCGATGCGAGCCTTGCAAAAACTCGGCAAACGCATACCCGACGATGTGGCTGTGGTGGGCTTTGACGATATTCCGGTGGCGTCGTTTTCGTCGCCCGCCTTAACCACCATAGCGCAGAACACTTCTCTGGCTGGTGAAATGCTGGTGGTGAATCTGTTGCGGCTGATTAACCATGAACAAGTGGCGCTAACCGAAATTGAACCGAAAATTGTGGTGCGCCAGTCCTGTGGCGCGCAAAGCTGAGCCAGCACAGACCCTGAATGCATCCACGTAACCCACACCAACACGGCTATGATTTTGCCGCACTGACCCTGGTCAATGCGGCGCTGCAAGCTTTTGTGCGCGACAATGGCTATGGCCGTTTATCCATTGACTTTGCCGACCCTGCTGCCGTGTTGCAGTTAAATAAAGCCTTGTTGGCCCACCACTACGGCGTACAGCACTGGCAATTGCCGGACGGCTTTTTATGCCCGGCCGTGCCTGGCCGGGCGGATTATCTGCATCATCTGGCTGATGTATTGGCGGCGGAAGCTGGCAAACTGGTCAAAGGCCGCAAGGTGCAGTTGCTGGACATTGGCGCAGGCGCCAACCTGATTTACCCGCTGTTGGCGCAGGCGGAGTATGGCTGGCAAGTGGTGGCAGCAGAACTGGACCCGGATGCACTGGCTGCAGCCGCGCAGCTGATTGAACAAAACCAGCTGCAAAACAACATCAGTCTGCGTCAGCAAACCGATGCCGGACAGATCTTTACCGGCATTATCGGCCCCAAGGATTTATTTGAACTGACAATGTGCAACCCACCTTTTCATGCCACAGCACAAGAAGCGGCCGCCGGTACGGAACGCAAACAGCGCCAGTTGGGCTTAACCGGCAACGGGCTGAATTTCGCGGGCCGCCGCCATGAACTGGTGTGCGAAGGCGGCGAACTGGCCTTTATCCGCCAGATGATCAACGAAAGCCAGCTGTTTGCCAGCCAGGTGCTCTGGTTTAGCAGCCTGGTGTCCAAAGCCGACAATCTGCCAACGCTGGTGAAGCAACTGCAGCAGGCTGGCGCCGAAGTCAAACAAATTGAGATGCAGCAAGGCCAGAAAAGCAGCCGCATTCTGGCCTGGAGCTGGCAAAACGCCAAACAACGCAAGCTGTGGTGCCAATACCGGCTAAAGTAGCGCTGCTGCCAAACAACAAAGCCGCTTTACAGCGGCTTTGTTTTACCTGACAGGCAATTAGTCTTTGCTTTCTTTATCCTGCACCAGCCAGACCGACAGGGCGCCCAGCACCATAGAGCCACCGGCCAGCATCACAATGTATACCGCATTGTTGGCAAACAGGTGGCCTAAAATCCAACCTGCCAGCAAACCAGAGATAATCTGCGGTGCGGCTATGGTGAAGTTAAAGATCCCCATATAAACGCCGGTGCGGTGGGCTGGCAAAGCGCCGGCCAGAATGGCGTATGGCATCGCCAGAATAGCGGCCCAGGCAATACCAATGCCAACCATAGGGAACATCAGACTCAGGGCACCTTGTGGAATAGTGACCTGGGTGATCAGTAAATCCACTGCAATCATGCTGGGGTCTTTAAACAGAATAAAACTCAGGTAACCCAGACCACCGCACAGCAGCGCGGCTGAATACACCAGACGACGGCCAAACAGGTTCGCCAGTTTCGCCATCACCAATGCAAACAGCACAGCAAACAAGGAATAACCGGCGTACAGAATACCCACCCAGTCACCCGCTGCGCCTTTGGCGGCGGCGATATCGGCTGGCAAGCCTCCCATTTGGGCAATATAGGCCGGGTCAAACCAGTTTACGTCCACGCCCCAGCTGTGCTGCGCAATAGCGGCCGGGAAATAGGTCCACATAATAAACAACGAAAACCAGGAGAAAAACTGCACCAAGGCCAGCTGACGCATAATACGTGGCATGGTTTTGGTGGTTTGCCAGAAACCGGCCAGCTTGGCGCTAAAGCTTTTTTCAGCAGGTTCCACCTGCTGCGCGGTTTCACCTTTGTAGGCAAAGTACTGCTCCGGCGGGTATTCACGGGTACGGTACACAGTCCAGGCCACTGAACCCAGCAAAATCGCAGCACCAATATAGAAGGACCACACCACCGAAGGCGCCACTTCACCAGGTGTCGAAGCATTGTTCAGCCCCATCACATTGGTCAGCACAAAAGGCAAAATTGAGCCCACCACAGCACCAATATTGATCAGCAAGGTTTGCACTGAATAACCCAGATTACGCTGATTGGCTGGCACCATGTCGGACACCAGAGAGCGAAACGGCTGAAAGGTGACGTTAAAGGCGGCGTCTTTAATGGCAAAAATCACCAGACCAAACAACATAGGCGGAATAAAGGCCACCACCATAGACGAGTTGGGCAACAGCAACATGGCCGCAGCGGCCACCAAGGCGCCACCGAGCATAAAAGGCAAACGCCGGCCCAGTTTATTCCAGGTGCGGTCCGACGCCGCGCCAACAATAGGTTGCACCAGCAAGCCCATAAGAGGGGCCGCCAGCCAGAATAACGATAACGACGATAAATCGGCGCCTAAGTCGGATAAAATCCGGCTGACATTACCGTTTTGCAGTGCAAAGCCAATTTGCACCCCCAAAAAGCCGAAACTCAGGTTCCAGATCTGCCAGAAGCTTAACTGTGGTTGTTTCATCTGCTGTCCTGTTGTCTTAATAAGCTCTGCAGTGCAAACAACCTTGGAGGCTGTTGCCAGAGAGCGTCCGGACTGAAGTCCTGTTATAGAATGTGTGTGTCATCGATACCGCGTTGCTGCAGCACTATGACAGACAATGCCAACACGCGCGGGTGCCCGATTAGAGCAGCTTTTCCATGCTACTACAGATGAATACGTATTCAAGCAGCCATCTTTTGGCTGCTCTGTGCGGCCCAATACCACAGCTGAAATAGATCCAGAGTTTTAGCTATGTCAGCTCAACTATGTTTTCGTAAACGGATACATCCTCCGGAAATTGAGCTAGTAGTTAGCTTGCGCGAACTTACTGGTCTCGGGATTCATCCTGCATGCTCCCGCTTCAATCCTTCGACTTCTTATCCGTTATTTGATAACGCACAGGACTATTCAGCTTTACAACTATCCGCTCTTGCTCTGCACGCTTAAGCCAATCAGATAATTGAGATTTGTGCAGCTTGGTGCTTAGAACCAACTCATCTACATTGACAGGTTCAGTCGCCAATCGAGCAAGTTCCTCGGTAAACAACTTATAAAAGTCCAGATATCCGGATGGAACAGCTTCTGGCTGAGTAGGCATTGCTGAACAAACCTCAGTTTCCTGCCGATGCTCAACATTTGTACTATCTCTTGAGGATTCATAAAATTCTTGTTGCGGCTCAGCGCCTGTAACAAAATCAGATTGTGTTGGATTACTAAAAAAATCAGCTTGATCTTCCCGCACGTGAGTGCCAATGCCATTTTCGTTTCTAAACAACTCTGCAATGGTTAACTGTTGCTCATGACCTTCTAGCCACCGGCCCCCTTTGGCAACTAAATCAGCATTCGCAGCCTCAGGGTCACTGGTCCGCTTAACCCAAAGTGGCACCCAATACTTTTTCAGATTTTCTTCGGCACCATTAAGAGTACCGCCACTCTTCCCTGAATGGATCACTAGCGAACAGTCTGCCAAGCAATAGATATACTTATTGCGTGCCATCGCATTCCCAGCACTGAAGCCTGCCTCAGGGTAAAAGGGTGAAACCAACACAGCATGACCATCCATTAAACCTTTTCGCCACTTAGCGCTGGTAGCCGCCTTAAGCAGACTGTCAGCCATAACACCGATAACATCTCCGCCTTGCTTGATAGCCCCCTGCATCGCCGCCTCATCAACCCCGCGAGCACCACCAGAAACGATAGCTATCCCTTCAGATGCAGCCTTAGAGCCTAATTGGTTGGTGAAAGCCAAATCAAAATCGCTGGCGTTACGTGAACCAACAACCGCCAATCCGCCAGCATTTAATAGGGCCTTGTTACCACACCCAAACAGAACCGGAGGGCAATCGGTTTTTAAGCGGTGCTTTAAACGCTTTGGATATTCAGGATCAGAACGGGTTACCACCCAAAGTCCAGCACGTTGCCATTTTTCCATCGCCAGTGCCAGGCTATGCCCACGATTTAGCAATTCGAGAATCCGTTCTGTACTGACACGGGTATCATGCCAACCCTGCAACAAAACTTTCGGATCGATCACCAACAAATCAGCTGGTGTGGCGGATTTTTCTTTTAGCCATAGGGCAAAGCGCCCCCATTCCGCATTGGTTAGCGGCTTTGCAGTTTCACTGCTGGCTTTCGAAAAATAGCTTGTCAGCAAAAGCGTTGCTTGAGCTGATGGTGATAATAATCTGGTTACATTCATTAGTCTTTTACCGAAGAAGAAGCCAGTGCAAGCGGGTACACTACACCGCAGCCGGCTTGCTGTAGGAGTGCAGCAATGACAGTAAGCGTCCAGCCTGAGTCTACAATATCATCCACTAACAACACTGGTTGTCCCCGATATAGCTGAGTCACGGCAAAAGCACCATCCAAATTGCGGCATTGATGAAAGCGATTTTGCTGACCTTTTTGTGGTTGGTTGTTTTTGACTTTACTAACTGCATCCACAAACGGCAGCCCCAACCTCATAGCTAAACGCCGAGCAAAATCCGGTACTAATTCAGGATGGTTGCGCGAGGGTACGCAACACACCCACTGAGGTGCTGGGTTCGGCCGCCAGCGCTGCTGAACCATTTCAGCCATAGCTTCAACCAACTCATCACTAAAACGGCCTGCATGTTTGTTGTCTGCAACAGTGCGCCCCCAGCCAGCATCACCCCAACGGGACAATACCCTGCCTTCCTGCGCGCGAAGTTGCTGTGGAAGATTTCCCCTGAAGCCATATTCTATAAATGCGTTTGCAGCAACTTGTGCTTTGGGTTCAATGACCATTTCAGCATGCTTTAGGAAAGCTGCAGCTTGATGCACTACAGCCGGCTTAATTGCAGCGTTAATAATGAGTCGGCCTTGGCAAGACGAACATATTCCACATGACGTTACCTTACTGTCATCAAGTGCGCGCCTCAGAAAAGCCATCTTGCACCCTGGCTCAGCTATATAGGCTTGGACTTCTTGCCATTCTTGCAAACGTTGATTGGTTAAATGAGCGATACGCGCAGTATCCATGCGATAGTGGACAGGAGTTCTTGTCCAGCGTCCCTCTATTTTAATGACTGGAGCCGGATTTTCTACGCTTAGTAATTTCAATACTTTCTCTATCTGACCAAAACGCAGATTGGTCTGCTCTTCGAGCTCACGCATTGTTAAACCGTCGTGTTGTGCCAGAGCCTGCAAGATCTCATTGACTTGCGCTTCTGATGGAAATGCACCTTCCCGAAAAAACTCGTGAATATCACGATCTTCAATACCTGACATTAGTATCCCGACAGCAGAGTCTATCCCTCGGCCTGCACGACCTACCTGTTGATAGTACCCGACAATGGACCCTGAGGCTTGGTAATGGATTACAAAACTTAAATCAGGTTTGTCGTACCCCATTCCTAAAGCGGTAGTGGCCACCAAAACCTTGAGCCGGTTACTCAGTAGTAATTCTTCTAAATGCTGCCGGTAAAGATTGCTGCTCTCAAAACCATCACCTTCAACACTACCATGGTACGCTTTTGCATTTATACCATTGATACTCAACCAGTTAGCCACTTGTTCTGCGTCACGTATCGTCAAGCAGTAAACAATACCAGTGCCTTGCAGTAGAGGAATCACTTGAGCTAACCAAGCCAAGCGCGACACTTGGTCAGGCAGTATCATTGTTTGTAATGCCAAACTGTCACGTGACAATGGGCCGCGCTGTATCTGAATATTGCCAAGCTGAGTTTGAATATCAACCACAACACGGTTGTTTGCCGTCGCAGTTGTGCCTAGCACCGGAGTATTTGCTGGTAACTGACGCAGAATGTTAACAATACGTCGATAATCCGGTCGGAAGTCATGCCCCCAATCAGAAATACAATGGGCTTCGTCAATCACCATTAAAGCAATCCGGTCGGCGATTGGCAGCAATACGGTTTCAATAAGATTGTCGTTTGCCAGCTTCTCGGGGGAAATAAGCAAACAATCAATCTGATTTGCAAGTATGCGTTGCCTGATTGATTCAAAATCGTTTTGATTGGTTGAGTTTATTGTCACCGCCACAAGACCCAAGCGCACTGCCGATTCAATCTGGTTACGCATTAATGCCAACAATGGAGACACAATAATGGTCGGCCCCATGCCTCGATCGCGAAAGATTTTGGTGCTAATGAAGTACACCGAGCTTTTGCCCCAACCGGTACGTTGCACCACCAATAATTTTTGTCGTTGATTGACTAACGCATCGATAGCTTCCCACTGGCCATCACGGAATTCCGCTGTTGGGTTTGCTAAAGCGTTTCGCAATAATTGTTGGGCTTGTGCTCGGTTCATGATCATTCCTTGATTTACACAGTCGGTTCACCGTTTATGAATTTTGGTGACAGTCAATCGTAGGCTTGAGCAAGCTTGGCATTCTGCATCATTAGATTCCAACAGATTTTTTCAGGCAAAACATTTAAGGATTTAATTTTTGTTGAAGCAAGTAATCTAAATGCTGGAAATAGAGACAAAAATGCCCAGTAAACAACTGAGCATTTTCCAATGAAACCGAACTTTTAATCTGATTCTTGGCTGACTACCAAATCTTCACCCGTACATCGTCCGGTCTGTACATACCATCACCAGGTTTGACGTCAAAGGTCTGGTAAAACTCAGGCATATTCGACAACACCCCCAACACGCGGTACATACCCGGTGAGTGAGGGCCTGTGATCACTTGCTGACGCAGCGCGGCGTCGCGGAACTTGATACGCCACACCTGTGACCAGCCCATAAAGAAACGCTGATCGCCCGTGAAGCCATCCAGTACAGGCGCTGCTTTGCCCTGCAAAGAATTCTGGTAGGCTTTGAACGCCACGGTCAGGCCACCCAAATCGGCAATGTTTTCACCTAAACCTAAAGCGCCCTGCAGTTTTAAATCGTCAATAGGGTTAAAGGCACTGTACTGCTCAACCATCAGTTGGGTGCGCTTTTTAAACTGCTCGGCATCCACCGGCTTCCACCAGTCTTTCAGGTTACCGTTGCCATCAGAGCGGCTGCCCTGATCGTCAAAGCCGTGGGTAATTTCGTGACCGATCACACCACCTATTGCGCCGTAGTTCACTGCGTCATCCGCGTCCACATTAAAGAACGGTGGCTGCAGAATAGCGGCCGGGAACACAATTTCGTTCATGGTCGAGCTGTAATAGGCGTTCACTGTCTGAGGTGTCATACCCCACTCAGTGCGGTCCACTGGTTTGCCCAGTTTGTCAATCATGCGGTCGTATTCACACTGGCTGGAGCGCTGCATATTGCCGATTAAATCACCACCTTTGATTTCCAGACAGCTGTAATCACGCCAGACATCCGGGTACCCGATTTTGGTGTTGAACTTGGCCAGTTTTTCCTGAGCTGCCAGTTTGGTTTCCGGGCTCATCCACTCCAGGCCATCAATCGATTCTTTAAAAGCGACACGCAGGTTTTTGATCAGCTGGTCCATCCGCTCTTTGGCTTCAGGTTTGAAATAACGCTCAACATACATTTTGCCGACCATAAAGCCCAGCGCTTGCTGCACCGACTCAACCGCACGTTTTTCACGCTCACGTTGGGCTTCCAGGCCAGACAAGGTTTTGCCGTAAAACTCGAAGCTGGCTTCGTCAAAGACTTTGGCCAGGCTGTCGCTGTTGGCGCGGACCAGATGGAACTTCAGGTAGGTTTGCCAGTCGGCGACCGGAATTTCGGCCTGCAGTTTAGCAAAAGCAGCCAGGTAGCTTGGCTGACGTACGACAACCTCACTGACATTATCCAGCCTGGCGGCTTTGACCAGCGCCGCCCAGTCCAGGCCTGGGGCCGTTTCCGCCAGTTGCGCCAGTGTCAGCTTGTTGTAGGTGGCGTTGCGGTCCCGGTTTTGCACCCGGCTCCACTGCTCTTTCGCCAGTTTTTCTTCAATTCCGTACACAGTGGCAGCCACTTTGGCCGGGTCTTGCCAGCCAGCCAGCTCGGCCACCTTTTGGATATACGCCAGGTATTTGGCCTGTGTTTCTTTCGACTTTTCGTCGCTGTTCAGGTAGTAGTCGCGGTCTGGCATACCCAAACCGGCCTGGTTCAGCATAGTGGTGTATTGATCAGACTGTTTCTGATCCTGCCCGACAAAGAGCACCACAGGCGTACCGACGCGGTAGGCCTGCCATTCGCCCCAGAGTGTCGCTAAATCCGCGTGGGTTTTCAGGCTGTCGATGCGCTCAAAGCCTGCCGTCAGCGGGGTCAGGCCCAGCTTGTCCAGCGTTTCAATGTCCATATAAGAGCGGTACAAGTCGGCAATTTTCTGTGCGTCTGTACCAGCGTCGGCCGGTTTGGCTGCCAGCTCTTTGACAATAGCCAGCACTTGTTTGTCCGCATTTTCGCGCAGCTCATCAAAGCTGCCCCAACGGCCTTTGTCGGCCGGAATTTCGGTGCGTTCCAGCCACTGGCCGTTCACGTAGCGGAAAAAATCCTGTTGTGGTTTGACGCTGGTGTCCATATTGGCCACTTCAATGCCGGACGTCAGTTGTTTTTGTTCTGCCACCGCAGCGGGCTTGCTGTCAGCAGGCGCGGCCTGTTGCGGCTGACCACAGCCGGCCAGTGCAGCCAGTACGGCCACCGCCAGTAAGGATTGATGTTGCATAAGAACCTCGTTGAATTTCGTTATTTTTTATTGAGATACACACTGCGCCTTCGCGCATCCTGGACCGGACCAGTGTAAAGAAAAGCCTGCTGATGTCCAGCAGGCTTCTATGGATTAACGACCAACTGGCCGCGGTTTAAGGTAACAGGATGTGTAGCAGCACTGTGCCCCGGGCCGGAATAGTGAGCTGTGAGCCCAGCTGCACCGCCTGGCCGGTCAGCAGGTTGGTGGCTTTGGCCCCGGCAGGCATCAGCTCGGCAAAACGGCTTTGCTGCAACAAACTGTCGCTGCTGTTTTTATTAAAAAATACCCAGATTTGTTCCTTGTCGTTGTAACGGGCGTAACTGTAAACACCATCCAAGGGGCTGAAATGTTTCATCTTGCCCTGCTGCAACACCTGCTGTTGTTTTCGCAGATTGGCCAGCCGTTTCACCAGTTGCTGAGCCTGTTGCTGCTGCGCTGTTAAACCTTTACCGGTAAAGGCATTGCGATCATCCCCCGCCCAGCCGCCGGGGAAATCACTGCGCACCAGGCCATCGTCCCGTTGTTTCGGGCTTTTCGCCAGAATTTCGGTGCCGTAATACAGCTGCGGAATACGGGGTGACGTAAAGAGGTACACCAGCGCCATCCGGTACAGGTCAAGGTCATTGTCCAGCAGTGAAAACAGCCGTGCTGTGTCATGGTTGCCTTCAAACAACACCAGGTTAGTCGGGTCCGGGTACAGCACGTCATTGGCCAGCGCTTCATAAAGTTTTACCCAACCGGCATCCCAGCTTTCAGGCGCCGTTAATGCCCCCAGCAGCGCATAATAGAGCGGAAAATCCATCATGCTGGGGGTGTAGGACACATAGCCGTCAGGGTTCTGCTTGCCGCGTTGCCAGTACGACACCACCTGCGGGTTGGCGCTCCACTCTTCCCCAACAATATTGAAATTGGGGTACTCGGTCATCAGGCGTTTCGACCAGGCAGTTAAAAAGTGTTTGTCGGCGTACGGGTACGTGTCTTCCCGAATGCCGGATAAATCGGCATATTCCACCCACCAGACCGAGTTCTGGATCAGGTAAGTCGCCAGCAGCGGGTTGCGCTGGTTGAGATCGGGCATGCTGTCGACAAACCAGCCGTCGACAAAAGCTTTTTTATCGGCGTCCGACGCATAAGGGTCCTGCACCGTAGTGCGGGCATGGTTGGTTGGCTGGAAGCTGCCACCATAATTCAGCCAGTCGTTGGACGGTACATCCTTGACCCACCAGTGATCCACCCCAATATGGTTAACCACTATGTCCTGAATCACCCCTATGCCGTGCTTTTTGGCGGCGGCGACAAAGGCCTGGTAGCTGGCATTGCTGCCAAAACGCGGGTCGATTCTGTATAAATCCGTGGCGCCATAACCATGGTAGGAATAAGCCTCACTGTTATTTTCCACCAAAGGCTGTGGCCAGATTTGCGTGATACCGAGCTGCTGTAAATAAGGCAGCGCCTGCTGCATACCGGCAATATCACCGCCATGGCGGCCACCAGGGTTGCTTCTGTCCAGCCGGTCCGGCATGCCGGCCACACTGTCGTTGCCTGGGTCACCGTTGACAAAACGGTCTGGCGTAATCAGGTAAATGGTATCTTTCTGGCTGAAGCCCTGCCGCTCTGCTGAGCCTGCACGCCTTGGTAACAGGCGGTACTGATAACGGCTTTGCTCTTTGCCACTTCGCGAAAACACCAGATCAAACTGACCCGGCTGCACGTCGGCCGCCAGTTGCAAGTCGACAAACAGGTAGTTTGGGTTCGCTGTCTTCTGAATACCTGTAATGCGGACACCGGGGTAATTCAGGCTCACATCTGAATGCTGGATCCCTTTGCCATACACCATCAGCTGCAGGCTGGGTTCTTTCATGCCAGCCCACCAGAAGGCGGGTTCCAGCCGGTCTATAGTCGCAGCCCCGGCAGAGGCCGCCATCAGTGAAATACTTAGCCACAGAATCTGTTTCATCTTAGCTCCCTGTTGTCAGTTGCAGCTGATGCCGTGCTTGTTGCCAGTCGAATTTCAGCCATACCTTGTTGTTGGCTTTATCCCGGTAGAAGCCAAACGCCGCACCGTTCAGCGCAGTCTGATCTGGCAGCTCTGGCACTGCTTTGCCATCGAGCTGCACAGCCGCGGCCCGGCCAGCCTGATGCACCACCAGTGTCACAGTGCGCTGCTTCGGCATGCCGCTATAGCCCAGGCCAGTGCGGTCTAAATTCAGGTGTAACTGACCTTTGGCATAAGTGGCATTGAATTTCAGCAGCTCATACTGACCTTTGGCCAGGCTGTCTGGCGAGTGACCATCGTCTTCGAACATCTGTCCCTGTGCCTGACTGATGCTGTCGTCGTGGTAATAATGCAGCTCCAGCTGACGGCTGCTGTACTGGCTCAGGCTTTGCACGGCCGGCACCAAAGGCACAAAAGCACCGGCTTTAACCAGCACTGGCAAAGTGCTCAGGCTGGTCGGTTGCTCAATACTGCGGCCGCCTTCATAACGCTGGCCTGTGAAATAATCCAGCCAGACGCCTTTCGGCAGCTGCACTGTCACGGCTGTTACACCCGGTGCTGTGACAGGGGTTACTAAGAAGGCGTCACCCCAGAAGTAGCTGTCTTTATTCAGCATCAGCTGTGGCTGGCTTTCGTCCGCAAAAAACAACGGCCGCATCAGCGGTAAACCCAAAGTGGAATTCTGGTAGGCCAGGGTGTAATTGTACGCCGCCATCCGGTAACGCAGTTTGACAAAAGGCCGCAATAAATCCTGGGTGGTTTTGTCATGCAACACAGGCTCAGGCGCTATATGCTCCTGCGCATGAGGCCGGAACACCGGCTGAAACACGCCGTATTGCAACCAGCGCACATAGAGCTCCTGATCGAATTGCTCACCACCGGCAAAACCACCTAAATCTGAATGGGTGTAGCCCATGCCCAGCAGGCCCATTTGCAGCGCCAGTTCCACCTGAGGTTTTAAGCCGCCCCAGGAGCGGTCCACATCGCCAGTCCAGGGGATCATGCCGTAACGCTGCGACCCGGCAAAACCGGCACGCATCATTATCATCGGCCGCTGCTGTGGCTGCTGCTCCAAACGGTTCTGATACAACATGGCGGCCCATTGATGGCCATAGGCATTGTGAATTTCGTCGGCGGTGCCTATGGCGTGAATACTGTCGGACGGGTGCACTTCCGGCTCGCCTAAATCGCCCCACCAGCCGGCCACGCCGTCTTGCGCCAATTGGTTGTAAATGCCGTTAAACCAGGCCTGGCCCTCTTTGGAAAACACATCGACCAGGCCGGTATTGCCAAAGTAGAAATCAAAACGCTTGGGCTGCCCGGCCAGGTTTTTCGCCAGCGCATTGGCGGCTACCGCTTCATCCCAGCGTTTGGAGCTGCTCAGCACAAAAGGTTCGGTGATCAAAATGGTGTTAACGCCTTTGGCTTTGAAATCCGCAATCATTTGTTTCGGTTGCGGGAAGGCGTCTTTGTCCCAGGCCAGGTTGCCCATATGGCCCTGAATGTCTTTGCCAAACCAGTACAGGTCCAGCACCAGCGCGTCGAGCGGGAAATCTGCGTCATGGAATTTCTGCACTATGTCACGGCTTTGCTGTTCGGTACGGTAACCAAAACGCGAAGCAAAATTGCCCAAAGCCCAACGTGGCGGCAACGGCTGTTTGCCGGTGGTGTTGACATACTGCTGCATTAATTCAGGATAAGTGGGCGCCGCCATCACCAGGTAGGCCGTGCGGCCTGCCACTGCTTCAAACTGCAGCACCTCTTTTTCGCTGGCGCCTAAATCAAGAAAACCACTGGCGCTGTTGTCAAACACCAGCGCGTATTTTTTGCTGGAGATCACCGCAGGTAAACCAAAATACATCTGTTTGGTTTCGCCGTTGTAGCCGTAACTGGCTTTGTTGTAGAGCGGCAGGCGCTGGCCCCTTCTGTCCATACCAAGCACCCGCTCGCCGCCGCCCAGCAGTTTTTCGTCCGGCGTTAAGGCAAAACGAAAACCACGCAGGGTTTGATGGGCAAAATAACCGGCTTCTTCGGCCAGAATAAGCTCTGTCCCCCGGTAAAACTGCAACTGCAACGGTGATTTTTGCAGCCGCACCTGCAGCTGTTCAGTGCCAAACTGCAAGGCTGTGTTGTCCTCTTTCAGCTGGGCCGGCAAGGCCTGTTGTGGTTCCGCCAGGGCAAAAGACGGCAGCTGTTTGATGCCGGGCTCCTGGTAAAACACCTCCACCGCACCGCTGCTTTTAAAGCTGAGCTGCAACTGGTATTCATCGGTCTGCACCTGCAGCTTGTTTTGCTGCACCTGGTGGGACTGGTACTCGGCGGCGGCCGCCGACAATGGAACCGCCAGCCAAAGGAGCAGCACCCAACCAGAGCGGCTCATCAGATTCAGATTATTCATTGATTCTCCTGTCACAATACTCAGGTGTTTTTGGCCAGATGAGCCAGAAACTGCTGATGGCTGCCAAGACGTTCAGTGGTTTTTGCAAAGATCACTTTCAGATTCTGCAGCATATCCTGTAACTGCGCTTCCGATAGCGCATCGACCAGCGGATGGTGATCGGCCGGGATCAGTCCCTGCCCTATCATCACCTGCTGCCAGGCAATTTCGCTGAACAGTTCATCCTGCTCACGACACACCAGGCCAGACTGGGCGAACAGCTGCATTTTGCGTTGCAGACTGTCAGGCACGGCCATGTTCTGGCAGTCTCGCCAGAATTTACTGTCCTGCCGGCGGTTCAGCTTGTAATGCAGAATAATAAAGTCGCGGATTTGTTCGAATTCGGTTTTGGACTGCCGGTTGTACTCGGCTCTGTCTGTGTCATTGATACCCAGATGCGGAAAAAACTTCAGCAATCGCAGCACACCGGACTGGATCAGGTGAATGCTGGTGGATTCGAGCGGTTCCAGAAAACCGCTGGATAAACCAATGCTGACCACATTGCGCTGCCATTGCTGCAGGCGCCGCCCGGTGCGGAATTTAATCAGTCTGGGCTCGGCCAGTGCTTCGCTGTCCAGATTGCTCAGCAACAGCTGTTTGGCTTCTTCATCCGTACAGTATTTACTGGAATACACAAAGCCATTGCCGGTGCGGTGCTGCAGCGGAATGCGCCATTGCCAGCCGTTGGCATGGGCAATGGAACGGGTATAAGGCACTATGGGTTCGGTTCGGGCCGAAGGCACAGCCACAGCGCTGTCGGCTGGCAACCAGTGTGACCAGTCTTCAAAGCCTGTGTTCAGGGTTTTATCGATCAGCAGGCTGTGTAGACCACTGCAATCGAGAAATAAATCGCCTTCAATACGCTCGCCCGATGCGAGCACCAAGGCCTCTATATCGCCACTTTGCGGGTGCTGCTGCACAGACGCCACTTTGCCTTCAATGCGCTTTACGCCAACCGACTCGCTGTATTTACGTAAAAACCGGGCATAAAGGCCGGCGTCAAAATGGTAGGCATAGGTCAGGCCGCCCAGATTCACCCCGTCAATCCGTTCCAGTTTGCTGAATTTGTTCTGTAACGATGCCTGATAGTTCAGCGAAAAATCCCAATAACCATAACCCATGCCCAGTTGTTCGGACCGACGCCAGAAATGGTTGAAATGGCAAAACGGGAAATCTTTGCCCACTGTACCAAAGGCATGCATATAGCTGTCGCCCACAGCGCCCCAGTGTTCAAACTGGATGCCCAGCTTGATGCTGCCCATGGTTTCGCGCAGAAAGTCTTCTTCCTGCAAACCTAAAGCCGCGTTCAGGCTTTGAATAGGCGGTATGGTGGCCTCGCCCACACCGACAATGCCAATATCGTCCGATTCCACCAAAGTGATATCCAGCACCTTGCCGAGAATTTTGACTAACAAAGAGGCGGAGATCCAACCGGCGGTGCCGCCACCTAAAATCACTACTTTTTTTACTGGTTTCTGCTGCATCACTGCCTCTTCAGGTACCCGCTTTACGCCTTGTCACTACGCTAACATGGTCACGAAAAAAAACCCCAGTCAATGCCGGGGTTTTCTGCCGAAACAGCTGTTACATTTTGTAGCTGAAACCTAACAGGAAGGTTCTGCCGTACTGCTGGTAGTCACGTACACGGCCGTCCTGCAGCGAAACGAATGGCTCGTCGCTCAGGTTCTGACCTTGCAGGAATACCGACAGACCTTGCAGCTCAGTGAAACCACCTTCACCAAAGTCATAACCGACCTGGGCGTCCACAATGGTTTCACCTTTCACGTCAACCTGCTGGGTATTAAAGCCGATGCCGTAGACATCGCCTTTAAAGTCGCTGCGTTTACGCAGGCTGGCACGGGCCTGGAAGCCATTGTGGTCGTAGTAACCCGTCAGAGTCTGAACGGTATCTGACAGACCTGGCAGCGAGTAGGCATTGCCATTCTGATCCGTCACATCCTGAGACACGCGGCTGTGGCTGGCAATCAGACCAAAACCATCCAGCATAGGGCTGACGATGTTAAATGGCAGCGTGACAGACAGTTCATACCCATGCAGAGTACCGCCGCCGCCATTGACTTTACCTGAGCCTGTCGCACCTGAAGTAGCTGGAACTTCCCCAGTGCTTGGGTCGGCTACCCCTTCCAGCTCTAACTGATAAACCCCATCAAAAATCCACTGGTTCAGGTCCTTCCAGTAGTACGCCACAGAGAAATAACCTTCATCACTGAAGTAGTTTTCGTAGGTTAAATCCACACCGGTCGCTTCTTTTGGCTCCAGTAACGGGTTACCGCCACTGATAGCCCAGAAGTTGCCGTTGGCATCTGCAGTAGGATTGTAAGTTGCACTGACTGAAGAATGCATTTCATCCAGGCGGGCACGAGACAGCGTCTTGGCCGCACCTAAACGCACACTTTGATCTTCCGCGACGTCGAAGGTCAGGTTCAGGCTTGGTAACAGGTGTGAGTAGCTGTGGCTGACATCTGTTGGTGTAAACACCACTTGGCCATTGTCTGTGCTGTAAGCTGTACCCTGAGAGGACTGCTCTGTATCCAGATAACGCAGACCGAAGTTACCAGTCACAGGAATGCTGCCCAGTTCAGTTTCGAAATCGGCCTGTACAAAATAGGCCAGAATTTCTTCGTTAACAGTCCAGCTTTTCGCCGCGTGATCCGGGTTGGTCAGGCTTTCCTGGATCAGGTTGTAGTAACCGTCACGCACCAGACCACGGGAATCATAGGCAATCATGTCGCCCATACCGATAAAGTCCAGATTCACCGTACCTAAACGGTACTGCTCTGGCACAGAAACCATGGCAGGGAAGTCTTTTAAGGTCATGAAATAACCTTCAGACTTCTTCTGCTTTTCGCGGTCACGGTAAGAAATACCGTAGCTCATTTTGGTGAACATACCGGCATCTTCCAGCAACTGAGTGGCCGCCAGTTTAAAGCTGGTCAGTTCGTCACTGATTTCAGGCGCGTTGATAAAGCCGTCCTGAGCTGAGTTCTGGTAAATAGGGTCGCCATTAATGCCATAGGTGTTGTTCAGCACTGCGCTTGAACCCCAGCTGCGTGGACCCCCTAATTTCACCAGGTTAAAATCGCTGTAATCCAGAGTCGGCGTGAAAATAGCGCCATTGGTGCCATCCACTAAGCTGTAGCTAATGGTGTCGTAGGGGCCATTGAAGTCACCACGGCCATAACCTGAGTAGCTTTCCATACTCCAGATTTTACGGTCGACCTGCGAGTTCGACACATCGAATTCCAAAGACCAGTCATCGTTCAGGTTGTAATTCACGTTAAAACCAACAGCGGTCATTTCAGCAGAACGGTCTTCCGCGTCATTACGCACCACCAGTTTTTCGCCTGACTTACGGGCGCTGGTTACAAAGTTACCATCACGTTCCAGAATATCGACATTTAACGGGACGTTGCCAGGACCGTTATAACCCCAACGCATTGGGATCTCGATACCACGCAGAATTTTCTCATCGTTAAAATCCACGTATAAAGCATCAAAGGTCAGCTTCAGATCATCATTCGGAGCGGCTTCCAGCACGAAGAGTGCACTGTCACGCTCTAAGGTCGAAGAACGGACAAATGGCTTGGCCCCCCCCAACATCACAACATTCTCACCGTTTACTTCAGCGTCGTTAAAACCCCAGGCGTTCCAGCGTTTTTCCTGGTTAGGTGACGCCATAGTGGTGTACGCAAAGGCAATACCTACTTTGTCGTCGGCAAATTTGTCGATATAAGAAATAGTGCCACGGCCACCAGAGTCGTTACCATCCGGGTTCAGTTTGTCCAGACTGGTTTTCTCATACTGACCACTGAACTGCAGGGTGCGCTCACGACTCAGTGGCTTCACGGTTTGCATATCGATCACGCCGGCAATACCTTCAGCTTCCAGTGTGGCGTTTGGCGTTTTATAAACGGTGACACCGCTCATAATTTCAGACGGGTACAGATCGAATTCCACACCCCGGTTATCGCCGATAGAGACCTGTTCACGGCCATTGAAGGTAGTAGCGCTTTCGTTTTCACCAAAACCACGGATACTGACGCGGCTGGCGCGGCCATCCAGACGCTGGCTGGTTAAACCAGGCAAGCGTGAAATAGATTCCGCAATACTGGAGTCAGGTAACTTACCAATGTCTTCCGCAGAGATAGACTCCACCACGTTTGGTGAAAAACGTTTGGTGTTGATCGAATCGACCACTGAACGGCGGAAACCTTTAATCTCAATGACTTCTAACTGAGCTTCTTGTTTGGCTTTTTCTTTGGCAGACAGCTGCTTGTTATTTTGAGTGTCCGCAGCCTGATCAGCAGCGACAGCACCAGACATCAAGCCTGCGGTTGCCATAGCCACTGTTAACATACTTAATTTGAATTTATGCATGCCCTTATCCCCGGTTATGTTCTTTTGTGTGTCATCACAAACCAGCCCTGTTGGAGGCGTTTCTTTTGGTTCGTTCTGACTTATTAAACCCAAGTCTGTCTATCTTCAACATGAATACGTATTCAAACCCTAAGGCTTGTCACATTCTGGAGCAAACCACAAAAACACGCCCCAAATCAGTGCAAATTAATCAGAAAAACTTCTGATATCTTTAGAGTTTTTCCCTCCTCACTGCTGCATCATTCCTAAGCAAAACCTTAGCTCAGCGCGGTAGATTTTCCAGCCGTTTTTACCCGTTCCCTGACTCTTTGTATTTTTTCGCTTTGAGCCCCACATGCCTCAGACTGCCTGCCTGGCCGAATAAAAAAAGCCACTGAAGTCAGTGGCTTCAGTGGCTTTTCTGCTCAATCTACTTACAGCTTGAGCACTCTGATGCTGGGGGCTGCCGGGTCTGACGCATCCAGCTCAAAACTGTACTCACCGGCCTGTGCTGGCGTCACTTTCAGATTGCCGCCTTTGCTTTGCAATACTTTGCTCTCACCTGGCACAACCACAGCGTCGGATGAACCAAAATCGACCGTACTCCAGTCTTCCGACGCTATTTTGAAGTTATATTCCTTGGCTTCCATTGTGATGGTCGCTTTGTACAGGCCGCCACCAAACTGCATCGGATTGGTGGTACCCCAACCGTTCATATCGCCGCGGACAAAGACGGTGGTTTCACCATAAGGCGCGGGTTCAGACACTGTCAGAACCGGTGCGTCCGGATTGGAAGCATCCAGCCTGAACTGGTACATGCCTTTGGCTGCCAGGTTTAACTTCAGGTTAGATGCCCCCCGGCTCAGCGTTTTAGCCACCCCCAGAGAGACTTGTTGATCTGGGGAACCAAAGTCGACCGTGCTCCAGTTTTCTGATGCCACTTTAAATTCATAGTCGCCCGCATCCAGCTCCCTCACGATGCTGTACACCCCTTCACCGTCATAGCTGAAGGCGTCTTCCGTTCCCCAACCATTCATAGCACCACGCAGATAGACAGTGGTCAGCTGATAAGGCGGGATATCCGGTGCGCCCATAGTGGCATCAGCTTTTAAACCCGGCCCCTGCGCTCCTTGCTGAACTTTGACAAAAACTGCAGCACTGTAGGCTGGCACTGTGAAAGTGCCTTCGTTGCTGCCTGTCGCAAAACTGGCCAGTTGCATATCCGGATCCACCGATTGTTGCTGCACTGAATGCAGGCTAAAACCAGTTGCGGTGGGCACGGTGTGAGACTGCTCTGTTGCTGTGCCGTTAATCACTACCACCAATGCATCATAGGCCGGATCCAGGTCAGCCAGACCCTGACCATCATCTATGCTCATCACAATCAGGCCAGGCACAGTGGTTTTGCCAATATTGTGGAAGCCAACCCTGTCCATCACCTCTTGCCCTGTGGTCAGCCGGAACAAGGGGCTGCTTTTACGGATTTGCAGAAACTCCTGAAAAACCGACGTGGAAAATTCAATATCCGCCTGAGCTGCTTTTGTCGCCGGATTGGAGGCCACCGCCGCTATGGTCGTCCAGTTGCTCCTGTTGTCCTGCCCCAGTGGTAACCCCACATTCCAGTTATTGGTTTCTTTGCTGAAATCAACAAAGTTAAACCAGTCCCCTGCGTCATAGCTGTTCCTGTCCAGGGATTTGGAGCGTAACAGGTCATCCCCCATTTGCAGGAACGGAATGCCCTGACTCAGTAAAGGGATCGCCAGTGCGATGTTGTTCACCCGCACCCGGTTTTTCAGGCTCAGGTTCACGCCAGCGTTATGCAGTTCCAGTTGCAACTTGTCCCAAATGGCTTCGTTATCGTGTTTGGATACATAGTTGATAATGTCGGCCGGATCTGTCGCGTAACCGGCTGGCTGACCATTCCAGCTGATACCGGACGCTGTGCCTGTGTTGCCGCGATAATCTTTCAGCAGGAAGTCTTTTAAGGTACCGGCCAGGCCGATTTCGATATAGTTTTGTTGCTGCAGTTCAGCGGCTGTGCCTTTGCCGTTAAACAGTGCGGCGCTGCGCACCGCATCGCGGATCCTGTCATTAAAGGTGCCTACTTCGGTACCGGCCATATTGGCCTGACGGGCTTGTACAAAAAGCCGGTCATCCGCCACTTCACCAAAGTTCCAGCCTTCACCGTAAAAGTAGGTATCAGGGTCCACCGCTTTTACCGCGTCCCGCGCTGCCAGAATACCGGCTTTCGGGTGATGCCCCATGATGTCAAAACGGAAGCTGTCAAAACCGTATTCTTTCGCCAGCAGCACCAGTGAGTCTTTCACAAACTTGTCCATCATTTTGTGTTCGGTCGCGGTGTTTTCACAGCAGGTTGAACGCTCAATGCTGCCAGTGGTCGGGTTGTAACGGTGGAAATAACCAGGCACCACTTTATCAAACACTGAATTATCAAAGACACCGGATGAACTGGTATGGTTGTATACCACGTCCAGCACCACTCGCAGACCTATACTGTGCAGTGCCTGATTCATCGCACGCATCTCTTTGATCCGGCTGACACCGTCCGCGTTTGACGCATAACTGCCTTCAGGCACATTAAAATGCTGCGGATCATAACCCCAGTTAAAGCCGTCGGTGCCACGCATGGCCTCCACCAGCGCCTGAGCCCGTTCACCCGACGGCGCATACGACTTCAGCACATCGATAAGCGGCGTAGCGGCATTTTCTTCACTGCAAACCGCTGCAGTGGATTTGATTTTGCACAAAGCAGCCACAGTGTCGGTCAGCTCCACCCTTTTGCTGGCATCCTCGTTGACTGTGGCCATATCTGTGGCTGGCAGCAAATGAAAATGCGTCACGCCACTGTCGGCCAATGCTTTTAAATGCTGTACAGGGGCGCTCTGGCTTTCAGTAAAAGCCAGATATTTGCCGCGATTTGCCGCAGAGACGGAGTTATCGCGAATACTGAAATCCCGGATATGGCCTTCATAAATTACACTGTCTTCCGGGTTGGTGACTTCTGGCACCTCGTGACCATCCCAACCTGTTGGTTTCAGATCGGCATCGCTCAGGTTCACAAACTGACTGTAGCGACCGTTTAGTGCCAAACTGACGGAATAGGGATCGGTGGTTTCATAGGTTTCCACCTTCTTCGTGGCCGGGTGATACACAGTGATTTCAAAACGGTAGAACTGACGGTCCAGGCTGCTTTTCGCGCCAGTGTAGCTCCAGATCCCGCTGGCACTGTCCAGTGTCATCGCCTGAGTGGCCGTCAGTACTTTCTGTGCGTTATACACTTTTAACTTCACATCGCGGGCCGTTGGCGCCCACAGCGAGGTTTTAATGCTGCTGTCGTAGCTCAGCCCCAAAGTGGCTTCGTCAGCGTCATTTGGGCCTTTGGTGTAAAGATCATCCAGTACTCTGGCCACCTGAACATAGCTGGCTGCAGTCAGTGTGTTCTCTGCATCATAGGCAGCCAGCACCAGTTGGTTTTTCACCAGGTTTTTAACCTGATCAGCCGTCAGGTTATGGCGGTAGGCATGCCAGCTGCTTAAATGTGGCACCAGTGCCTGCTGTGCCTCGGTCAGTGCCGTTTCTTCCAGCAGCACCGCCTGACCATTAAGTTTGCTGTCAGTATCAATAGCCAGATCGGCTTTGTCGGAATAGTGCAGCTGCACCTTGGTGGCAATAGCCCTGTCGACATTCCACAGCAGCGTCCCGCTGTCCAGCCAGTGCGCCGCAGAATCGGCAATAGAAACGCCCAACGACAACAGCGGGTAGTCAAAAATGGAATTCACTCCAGAGAAGGTAAACGCCATGCGGGCAAATTTTTCGACCTCTTTTGGCCCCAGCGGCATTTTCTGGTCGCCACCGCCCATTTCTTTGCCTGCATCATCTGTACCTTTGTGAATAATAAAGTTACCGCAGGCACCTTCAGTACCGGCATAACCCGACTTCAACGCCAGTATCCAGTAGGCACCGTAGTTCGGATCCACCCCACTGATTTGCAGGCCATTGTCCCAGGATGGCGCTATCGAACTGTCCTGATACGCACTGCAGGCGTCATTGTTCCAGGTATGCAGCCGGTAGCCTTCATAATTGGCATCCGCTCTTTTGTAAAACAGAACGGCCTGGCTGCTGGTCGGGAACACCACCGGCTCCGGAGCATTGGGGTCAACCCCAACCACACAGCTTTCATTTTTTGCATCCGGCACCGTAGGGGCCGGGCATTTGATTGGCGGCGGGTCTATACAGGCAGTACCGGCCGCATTGGGAATTTGTGGGACGTTGCAGGTCAGCAGTTTGCTGCCACCTTCAACGGAATCGTCGCCACCACCGCCACAGGCGGACAGCAGCAAAGCGGCACAGCCAATCAGGCTGAGCTTCAGCAAGTGAGTGAGTTGTAACATTCTTTTCTACTCCAATTCGTTTTTTTCAGACCGGCAGTGCCAGGCCTGAAATGATCAGTGTCAGAACACGTAATTCGCACCCAGAAAATACTGCCGGCCAAAAAACTGGATAGTGCCGGTGTTGGTTGGGGTGCCGAAGTAGCTTTTGGTTGGTTCGTCCGTCAGGTTATTGACCTGAAACAACACACCAAACTGCTCGTTGATCTGATAAGAGGCCTGGTAATCCAGTACTGTTTCGCCGTCAAAATTGACTGTCTGAGCCTCAACAGCCACCTGCTCTGAAACAAACTTATCGCGGTAACGCGCACTGAGCCGGGTTTCAAAGCCTTGGTACTCCCAGAACAAGGTGGCTGTAGCGACATTTTTCGACAGGCCCGGCAAGGTGATATCGATGGTCTGGGCACCCAGACTGACCTGCTGCTGGATTTCACTTTCGGTGTAGGAGTAACTGCCACTGAAGCCTAAACCAGACCAGAATCCCGGCAGGAACTTAAATACCTGGGTGTATGCCAGCTCAGCACCACGGATATACCCCCCTTTGTCATTGTTGACGGCCGTGGTGTAATCACCGGGTTTGGTGCTGACGGGTGGCAAACCATCCGGGTTCCCTGGCTCTGTGCCCGGCACATAAGCCGGAATAGGGAAACCTGCAGCGGCAAAGTCAAAGTCGGTAATGGTGAAGGTATTGATAAAGGACTCAATATCCTTGTAGAACAAGGCGGCAACCAAAGCTCCGTTTGAATCCTCAAAATACTTCTCATAAGAAATGTCGTACTGAGTGGCGTAAAAAGGTTTTAAAAACGGGCTGTTGGCGCTGGAACCATTCACTTTACCGGTAATGTCGTCAATGGTGTAGCTGGTATTGGACGCCAGCCGGTCTATGGGCGGCCGTGACATGACTTTGGCCGCCGCAAAGCGAATTTGATCCGAATCGGTCAGTGCAAAGTTCAGGTTTAACGATGGCAGGTAGTCTGTGTATTTCTGTCCTATCACACCGGGCTTGTAGCGGGTATTCACCAGACCTGCGTCATCCATTATATTCTGGGCGCCCAAGGTGGCATCGCCGCCGACATCGGTCAGGTCCGTAGCCAACTGCTCTGTTTCCACCATACGCACCCCGACATTACCTGTGACAGGCAAGCCCAGCAATTCGGTGTCGATGTTGGCCATCAGGTAAGCCGACAGGACATTTTCATACACTTCCCCGCTTTGCAGCACAGACCAGGCCGTATCAGGCCCGCCGGATACCCGTTGCTCAGGCAGAATACCTGTATTGCCTGTCCCCCAGGTTTGCACCGGCTGCGGAATGCCCTGCGGGAACCAGGCATTCAGCGCTTTGTCCTGATCAATGGCCAGATAACCCGGAAAGTGACTGAAAGCCCCAGTGAAGTTCACCACTTTTACCATGTCCTGCGTCAGTTTCAGCGGCGGTTGAGACGACAGGAACATCCCATCAGAACCGTATTCAAAGACCGAACGATCATTGGAGTAATCCCGCTCGGAATAACGGACACCCGCTTCAAAAGAACTTAAGAAATCGTTGTCCAGGCGGTATTTTCCGTCCAGCTTATAGGCATTCACTTCGTCCTCATTCACATAAGGATAAATGCCGTATTTGCTGACCATTACCCTGTTGATATCGGTAAAAGCCCCCTCCTGATTAAAACCTACAGAGGGCAGATTCAGGCCATTCAGCAGGTAGCTGATCGACACATTGGAATCCACCACAGGCACAGTCGCATTGGCATCTTCTGCCACCAGAGACCATAGCAGGCCGTTGCGGAAATTACTTTTGGCAGCAGAATGGGAGATATCAAAATTCAGCGTCAGGTTGTCGGTGGCGTCAAAATCTGCATTGAAACCAAGGCTTACTACTTCGTCCTGGTCGGTGTTGTCGTCGTTGACCAGCTCGACCCGGGTATTGCCATTGGTTTTGCGGTTAATGGTGCCGCCCACCAGCATATTGTTTTCAATCACCGGGTTGCCGATCGCCGCATTGGCCCCATCAAACTTGACACGAAAACCGCGGGCAAAAGCGTCGGTATCAAACTTAGATAAAAAGGCGTCGGCTTTAAGTGTCAGTTTGTCCGACGGCACCCATTCCAGCGCCGCCATATAACCATTACGGGTTTCTTCTCCGCCACGGTGCTGCATTTCGAAACCTTCACTGATCAGCTCATTGGGCTCGGGTTCAGTCACGCCATCAATGTCAGCCTGTGCATTGTAAGCAAAACCAACAAATTGAGTGGAAACGCTTGGCTGAAACAACCGCGCATAACCAAAAGCCACCCCAAGGGTCTCGTCCAGAAACTTGCCCTGGTACGACAGGCTGAAGCGGTCGCCGTATTCATTGCCATCCGGAATTTCATCGGCGCGGTCATTAAACATGCCACGCAAATTCACAGTCACGTTATGTTGTTTTTTTGCGGCCAGCGGACTGGCTGTTTTCAGCTCCACTGTACCGGCCACCCCCCCTTCAATCAGCGAAGCTTTGGGTGATTTATACACAGCGGCCGAATTGATCAGCTCTGACGGGTATTGATCAAACTCAATATTACGTTGACCGCTGGTGGACACCTGCTCACGGCCATTCAGAGTGGAAAAGACAAAACCGCCGGCCATGCCACGAATATTGATCTCTGACGCCTGACCGCCGGTGCGCACCGCTGAAATACCGGGTAAACGTGTCAGGGCGTCGGCCATGGACACGTCAGGCAAGGCGCCTAAGTCGTCTGCAGAAATGGCCTCAACCACAGTGTCGGCAAAACGCTTGTCGTTTAAAGATTTAATCAGACTGGTCGAGAAGCCTTTGACTTCAATGACTTCTATTTGTTCTCTGGATTTTCTGCTGCTGTCAGCATCGGTGCTTTGCTGTTCTTGCAATTGCTGGTCTGCCTGTTCCGCACTGAGTACAGTGCTGAAACCGGCAGCAGCAAAAGCAAGCGTCAGTATACTGAGCTTGCGGTATGTCATGCCTGTTGTCCCCGTTGACTTGTTTTTATTCCGTTACTGCTGGAACTTTTATGTTGCTGGAATTCGGTTCCAAGCTTATTTATTAACCAGCACGGGTGGACCCACAACATGAATACGTATTCAGTGGTGCATCCGGGCCACCAAAGTAGTGCAGTGGCAACCGGGCGCACCAGAACAGCTCATTCAGACCTGATACATAGCCGCCTGCTGCTGCAACCGGCTGGCCAGTTGGGACAAGGAATTGCTGGCGTCGGCGCTGTGGGTGGCGCTGCGGCTCATATCCGCAATGCTGACACTGAACTCACTGATATTCTTATTAATATCTTCCGCCACTATGGTTTGTTGTTCCGTCGCTGCCGAGATTTGCACATTCATATCCACTATGGTTTCCACCGAGCCTTTAATTTCCTCCAGCACCGCCGCTGCCTGCATGGCGTTGTCGACACTTTCACCGGCATAACGGCCACTTTGTGCCATGGCACTGACCGCTTCCAGGGCGGATTGCTGCAGCGTGTCGATCATTTGTTTAATCGACTCAGTGGCTTTCTGGGTATTGGTCGCCAGGGTGCGGACTTCATCAGCCACCACAGCAAACCCCCTTCCGGCTTCACCGGCACGCGCCGCTTCAATGGCGGCGTTCAGCGCCAGCAGGTTGGTCTGACCGGCAATAGTCTGAATCACCGCCAGCACTGAGGTTATTTTTTCTGATTCCAGTTTCAACTGCTCAATCACACCGCTGGCCCCCTGCACCACAGTGGACAGCTGCTCAATCGACGCTTTGTTTTGCTGCACTTTCTGATAACCCGCCTGAGTGCGCTGATCAACACTGGTGGCCTGCTCTGAGGTCAGCAAGGCGCTGTTGGCCACTTCCTGTATGGCTGCTGACATCTGATTAATGGCGGTGGCGATCAGGTTCACCTGCTGCTCCTGCTCAAAGGCAGTGCCGCTGACCTGCTGACTGATTTGGCTCATTTGCTCAGAGGCAGCAGCCAGTTGAGCAACCGCATCCGCCAGCTCACTGAAAAACTGGTGTACCCGGCTGATCGTCTGGTTAAAAGCTGTGGCTGTCTGCGCTATTTCGTCCTGCCCCAGTACCTCGGCCCGGACGCGCAGATCCGATTTCTCGCCGACCACAGTAATGGCGTTTTGCAGGGCAGAGAGTGGATGATGAATAGAGCGGTAAATCAGGAAAGACAATAGGCCGAGCAGCAGAAACACCAGCAGTAAGGACGCCATAAACAGCTGGATAAAAAAGGCGTAACCTGCTTCCGCCTGCTCTTTAAACTTACCGGCCTCCTGCAGCTGGATATCAATCAGTCTGGCCAGTGTCAGACTGAGCGGATCGGCACTTTGATACAGCTCCCGGTTAAAGTTTTCTGCTGGTAAGCTAATAAGCTCTCCATTGCCCAGCTGGCTCTGGTAACCCTGCAGCTGACTGCGAAACTGGCGGATTTGCTCGCTGGCCTGAGTCGCCAGTTGCTTTTCCTCCGGCGTCAGCTCGGTCGCCAGGTACTGCTGCCACACCTGGTCGGCCAGTGCAATACTGGCGCTGAGTTCACGCTCTGCAGCGTCCGGCGTCAGTACTCCTCCTCTGGCCTTGTGCAATAAATCGACAGCGCTGACCGCATAGGCATCCGACACTTGCTTGATTTGCTTCAGCGGCACCACCCTGTCCAGATAAATACTGCTGGCTCCTGCACTCAGTACTTTCATTTCATACAACGAAATCAGACTGATCAGCACCAGCACCAATAAAGGCACACTGACCAGCACCAACAATCTGAGTTTGACAGAAAACGAATTTAACATAGCAACCTCTTTAACAAATCAGTAACTTAGCTTCACAACTATCTCATTCAGCATAGTTGAGTTTCAATGCCAGACGGCCATTTGCTGAAAAAAGTCCGGCAGTGCAGGTTGCGTTTTGCCGGGCTTTTCCTGATCATCGAAGCAATTTCTCTGAAGAAGGATCGAATGATGAGTGATACCCTGCTTGCGTCCATTGCCGGTTTGCCGGAGTTTTTCAGCTTTTTCCTGTTGGCTGTGGTGTTGGTGCTGGTGTTCTGCCGTCTCTACACCTGGGTCACCCCCCATGACGAGCTGGCGCTGATTAAAGAAAACAATGTGGCTGCAGCCGTCGCTTTCGCCGGTGCCTTAGTTGGTTTTGCCCTGCCACTGTCCAGCGCCATCACCCATTCGCTGTCGCTGGCTGATTGCGCTATCTGGGGCGCCATTGCCCTGGTGGTGCAGGTGCTGACCTTTGCTGTGGTGCGCTTTGCGCTGAAACAACTGCCACAGCGGATCCAAAATGGCGAACTGGCAGCAGGCGTCTTTGCGGCTGGCTGTTCAGTAGCCATTGGTCTGGTGAACGCCGCCAGCATGACCTATTAAGGAGTTGCCGATGAAACAGAAACTGTTAAAACGCAGCAAAAAAGCGGCCCTGGTGATGATGGTGCCCACCGCCACCTTTTTAATGGCTGGTTGTGGGGAAGAGCCGGTGCAAAGCGCCGTGTTTGAAACCCTTGATCAGTGTGCGGCTTATTACAACCCGGAACAATGCAAGGCCGATTTGGCCCAGGCCACGGCACTGCACAGCCAGGTAGCGCCGAAGTACAGCAGCCAGCAGGCCTGTGAAGCCGACTTTGGTGCAGGCCAGTGCGAAACGCCACCGGCCACTCAGGCCCAGTCCGGCGGCGGCTTTTTTATGCCGATGATGATGGGCTTTTTGATGGGCCAGATGATGAACGGCGGCAACAGACTGAAACAGCCGGTGCAGCCTCAGCCTTTGTATAAATCCCGTGATGACCAGGGGACCTTCCGCACGGCCAGCAATACCCCTGTTGCCAAAAGCACCGGCAGCACCTATATCCGGCCTTCCGCCGTGCAAGCCAAACCTGCAGGTTTAGTCAGCCGGGGTGGTTTTGGTGCTCAGGCGCAGCAACGCCAGCAAAGCAGCAGTAGCTACGGTGGTTAATCCCGGATGAAGAAAATTGCCTGCACAGAGCGCCCGGGCTGGCGCTCTTACGCTGAATCTGTTGGTTTTAATTTTCATACCTTTGACGGCGAGCCCTATTGGGATGAATGCGCCTATTACCAGTTCAGCCTGGACCAGATTGAAAACGACCTGGAAGCGCCGACCGAAGAGTTGCATCAAATGGCCCTGGCGCTGGTTGCGGACATCATTCAAGACGAACAAAAGCTGACGCAGCTTGCGATACCCCAGCCTTTCTGGGACACAGTGCGTCAGTCCTGGCAAAGCCAGCAGCCATCGCTTTATGGCCGGATGGATTTGGTCTACGACGGTACAGGCCCGGCCAAATTGCTGGAACTGAATTACGACACCCCAACCTCCTTGTTTGAAACCGGTTTTTTCCAGTGGGTCTGGCTGGAAGATCAGTTAATGCGGGGACAGGTGCCCAAAGGGGCCGATCAGTTCAACTCACTGCAAGACCAGCTGGAAAACGCTTTTGCTTCTCTGCCGCTGGCCAACCCGCTGTATTTCGCTGCCGTAGGCAACAGCGTTGAAGACAAAGGCACAGTGCATTACCTGATGGACATTGCCCGTCAGGCTGGTCTCGACAGCCGTTTTATTGAGCTGGAACAGCTCGGAGCCGCCGGCGGTCAGCTGGTCGATCTGGACGGCTATGCTATAGGTGGGCTGTTTAAGCTCTATCCCTGGGAGTTTATGCTGCAGGAAGAGTTTGCGTCTGTGGTGCTGACCAGTCAGACCCAGTGGCTGGAACCGGCCTGGAAAATGCTGCTGTCCAATAAAGGCATTTTACCGCTGTTGTGGCAAAAATACCCGAACCACCCCAATCTGCTGGAAAGCCATTTTGAGCAAGCAGGGCAGAGCCTGGGTGCGGGCTGGGTGCGTAAACCTTTGTTCTCGCGCGAAGGGGCCAATGTCGAGCTGGTGACCACAGCGGGCGAACATATCTCAGAACCGGGGCCTTATCATGACGCGGCTTTTATCCGTCAGCGCCTGCAGCCGCTGCCTAAATTTGGCGACAGCTATACCATGATAGGCAGCTGGGTGGTTGGCAACAGTGCTGCAGGTATTGGCATTCGTGAAGATAACTCACTGATCACCAAAGACTCGTCACGCTTTTTGCCCCATATCATTCTGGATTGATCGATCAGCTGTGCCCCGGGGCACGGCTGAATTTATTTGCACAAAAAGTGGATAAAAAGTCATTTTTTAGTTAAAGTGCGCAGCATTTTCAGCCAAAGTCGTTTTTCGTTTTGCCAGAGCTTTGCTAGGCTCAGGGAGCCCTGTCGTCACAGGGTTATCAAACGAAGATACTCGTTTTTACTCAACCTGATAAGGAACAACAGAGTCCGTGCGTACCACTGAACTTGTTGATGGTTTTCGCCAGTCGGCGCCTTACGTCAATGCCCACCGCGGCAAAACCTTTGTAGTGATGCTGGGCGGCGAAGCCATAGCTCAACCCGGTTTTCGAAGCATCATCAATGATATAGCCCTGATGAACACACTGGGCATCAAGATTGTGCTGGTGTATGGCGCCAGACCGCAAATTAATACCGCCTTAGAAGAAGCCGGTTTGAATTGCGATTACCACAACAGAATTCGGGTGACCGACGATGCGTCCTTTAAAGTCATCAAGCAGGTGGCGGGCGCATTGCAGCTGGATATTACCGCCCGTCTGTCCATGAGTTTAAGCAATACCCCCATGCATAATGCCCAGATCAACGTGGTCAGCGGCAACTTTGTGATAGCGCAGCCTTTGGGGGTTGATGATGGCGTCGACTATCTGCACAGCGGCCGGGTACGCCGTATCGATGTGGCAGGTATCCGCCGTCAGCTTGACACCAACGGCATCGTGCTGATGGGGCCAATCGCGGCTTCTGTCACAGGCGAAAGTTTCAACCTGACGGCTGAAGAAATTGCCACCCAGGTAGCCATCAAACTGAAAGCCGACAAAATGATCGGCTTTAACGAAGCAGGCGGCATTATGGGCGCTGACGGAGAAATTACCGCCGAACTGATGCCCAATTACGCCGAAAAGGTCATGCTGGAGATGGAGCAGCAGGAAGGTGCCTGCACCGGAACTCTGGCCTTTTTGCATGCGGCTATTACCGCCTGCCGCTCCGGCGTGTCACGCTGTCACCTGGTCAGCTTCAGCGAAAACGGCGCCATGCTGCAGGAGCTGTTTTCACGCGACGGTATTGGCACCCAAATCGTCACCGAAGCAGCGGAACGGCTGCGTCTGGCGGCAATCAGCGATATTGGCGGTATTCTCGACTTAATAAGGCCACTGGAGCAACAGGGCCTGCTGGTACGGCGTTCCCGTGAACAACTGGAGATGGAAATTGACCAGTTTACCGTGATTGAACGTGACGGCCTGATCATCGGCTGCGCGGCCTTATACCCGTTTCCGGAAGACAATGTCGGTGAATTTGCCTGCCTGGCCGTGCATGAACATTACCGTGATGCAGACCGTGGTACCGCACTGTTGAAAAACATCATTCAAATTGCCCGTCAACGCAAATATGACCGCTTATTTGCACTGACCACCCGCAGCATTCACTGGTTTCAGGAGCAGGGTTTTGAACTGGTTGGGGTGGAAGACCTGCCAGCGAAAAAGAAACAACTCTATAACTACCAGCGTCGCTCCAAAATCCTGGCGCTGGATTTATAAGGCGTTTTGTTTCACCTGTTCCACCACAGCCCGGGCCAAAGCCCGGGCTGTGGTCCATTTACCACCCGAAACCGTCAGCACCTGCTGTTGCCAGTGCAGCTGATACTCCCGGCTGGCCCGCCCTGCGTCCTGACTTCCCCCCAATAAAGGCCGCACCCCGGCAAACTCGCGCACAATGTCGTTGCGGGTAGCGGGCTGATTAAAATAATGGTTGTACAGACTCAACAGGTAGTGCCGCTCCTGATCGCTGACGACAATCTTTTCATGCAACTGCTGCCGCACTTCGGTAGTGCCGACCAGAGTGTCGCCCTGATAAGGCAAAACAAACACCAGCCGCTGCTCGCCAGGCACCTGCAGCATATGGCCGTACCGGCTGACAGCAGGCAATACCAAATGACTGCCCCGCACCAGATCCAGTGGGGTATCCACCACCAGACCCGATTGCTCCAGCAAGGCATTGCTCCAGGGCCCGGCCACATTAATCACGACGTCAAACTGCTGCCACTGCGCCTGCCCGGCCACCACCAAAGCTCCGGCGCCACTCAGTTGCACCACAGGACTCTGGCAGTGCAGTATGGCACCGGCTTTTCTGGCCTGCTCTGCCACCCAAAGCCCCAGTTTGTAATCATCCATCTGGCCATCAAAAAACAAATACGCCCCGGTCAGCCCCTGTGGTTTTAATGCAGGAGAACAGCGCAACACCTGTTGTGGAGTCAGCCAACGGTGTCGGCCTATGCCTTTTTTGCCGGATAAAAAGTCATACAGCATCAGGCCTAGTTTTAGCTGCCAGCGAGGTCTGCTGCCGCCCTGGTAAAGCGGAAACAACAGCGGCAAACGCCGGGTCAGGCTTGGGGCTTTTTTCAGCCACCAACGCCGCTCCTGCAAAGCTTCGTGCACCAGACGAAATTCCGCCTGTTCCAGATAACGCAAGCCACCATGTAACAGCTTGGAGGACGCCTGACTGGTGGCCTGCATCAGCTCATCCCGTTCAAACAGCTGTACCTGATAACCAGCCACTGCCAGTTGCCAGGCACAGCACAAGCCATTGATCCCTCCCCCTACTACTGCCACCTTCATAACTGCACCCGCTAACCAGCTGATTTAGTTATCAAAGCAGAGCCCGGCGCAGTTGTCGAATAAAGCGACATCTTGACTTTGCACCTCACTGGAGTAGTGTCAGTCATAGCGGGAGCAACGGAGGCACAGCAATGAAGGGTGGCACAGCAAAAAATCTGGTCCAACTGATTGTGCTTTTTGCCTCTGCAACCGCTGTGGCAGCCCCTTTACGTCTGTATACCGAAGAGTTTTTCCCTTACAACTACAGCCTGCGCAATGAAGTCATGGGTATTAATGCCGACTTGCTGAAACAAGCCTGTCAGACCGCCAATCTGGAATGCCGTTTTCAGTCGCTGCCCTGGTTAAGGGCTTATGAACTGGCGCAGCACCACGAAAGCTCAGGCGTGTTTTCCATAGTCCGCACCGCCAAACGTGAACGCCAGTTTCATTGGGTGGGCCCACTGGCGTCCTCCAACACCTATCTGTACCGGTTAAAAAGCCGACCCGAAGTGGCTCCGGCGGATCTGGAACAGGCCAAGGCTTTTGGTGTGGCCGTCACCCATGGCGATTTTTTTGAACAATACCTGCTCAGCCAGGGCTTTAAGCAGGACAAAAACCTGCTGCTGGTGCAAAGCAGGCTTGATGCGGTACCGCTGTTTCTGGCCGGAAAACTGGATTTACTGATTAGCTCCGATCAGGTGATAGACGGCTGGCTGCGGCCTTATGGCAAAAGCCGTGCTGATGTCGAACCTGTACTGGATATCTCCTATGTGGGGCAAAACTATCTGGCGCTGAACCTGGATGTACCGGCCAAAAAAGTCAAAGCGCTGCAACAGGCGGTTGACCAGTTGCGCGCAGAAGGTTTGGTGGAACAACTGTTTCAGCAGTACAAACAGGAAAAAGCACCAGCGCATTAGGCAGATCCGCAGTTCAACTGCGGATCTGGCCATCCCCCAGCACCAGGTATTTCTCCGTGGTGAGCGCTTCCAGCCCCATAGGGCCGTAGGCATGCAGTTTGGAGGTGGAGATGCCAATCTCGGCCCCTAGGCCCAATTCTCCGCCGTCACTGAAACGGGATGAGGCGTTTACCATCACCACAGCACTGTTGATATCACGGATAAAGCGCTGTGCTGTGCTGTAATCCTGAGTGCAGATCACCTCGGTATGGCCTGAGCTGTGGCGCTGAATATGAGCAATGGCCGCGGCATAATCCGGCACTGTTTTGACCGACAACGCCAGACGCAGGTACTCAGTGTCATACTGGGTTTCATCAGCCAGGGTTGCGCCACTGAAGAAAGCCAGGCTTTGTGCACAGGCAAACACCTCCACCTGCTGCGCTGCCAGTGCGGCCGCCGCTTTGGGCAAAAAGTGACCGGCAATCTGCTGATGCACCAGCAAGGTTTCCAGCGCATTGCAAACCCCGGGCCTTTGGGTTTTGCCGTTCAGCAGCAACGCCATGGCTTTGTCCAGATCGGCGTCTTTATCGACATACAAATGGCAAACACCTTTGTAGTGCTGAATGACCGGAATTTTGCTGTGGTCACTGACAAAATGGATCAGGCCTTCGCCACCACGCGGGATCACCAAATCGATGTACTGCTTTTGCTGCAACAGCTGCAGCAATAACCCGCGGTCCGGGTCCGGTACAACAGAAACAGCCGCTGGGTGAATGCCCTGCTGCTGCAAAGCCTGCTGCATCACAGCCGCTATCGCCAGGCTGGACTGCAAGGCCTCGCGGCCACCCCGCAAAATCACCGCGTTACCGGACTTTAAACACAAAGCGCCAGCATCGGCCGTGACATTGGGGCGCGCTTCATAAATCATCGCAATGACGCCCAGCGGAATACGCATACGGCCCACCTGAATGCCATTGGGCCTGCTGGTTAAATCACGGATTTTACCCACAGGATCAGGCAACGCCGCCACCTGGCGCACCGCAGCGGCCAGATTCAGTAAGCGCTCCGGCGTCAGCAGCAAGCGGTCCAGCATGGCGTCACTCAGGCCTTTGCCGCGGCCCGCCGCCATATCCAAAGCATTGGCCGCCAGAATAGGTTGTTGCTGCGTTTCTATCCCCTGCGCTATCGCTTCCAGCGCGGCATTTTTTTTCGCTTCAGACAGTTGCGCCAGCTGCAGCGAAGCGGCTTTGGCCTGCTGACAAAACTCCACTACAGAAAAACTCATGACGTTGCCTCCAGCAGGGCTAAATCGTCCCGGTGCACCGCCACTTCACTGGGGCAATACCCCAGCACCTGGGCAATGCTCTGGCTATGCACCCCTTTAATTTTGCCAAGCTCAGCGGTGTTGTACTGGCTGATGCCTTTGGCCAGCTTCTGGCCCGCGCTGTCACATAACCAAATGGCATCGCCTTTTTCAAAATCGCCACTGACCGCCGTAATGCCTTTGGGCAACAAGGACGCGCCCCGCTCCAGCACCGCTTTGGCGGCGCCTTCATCCAGTTGCACTTCGCCATAGGTTTTCAGGCTATGCAGCAACCAGTGTTTTTTCGCGCTGACGCGGGATAACTGCTTATGAAACAGGGTGCCGGGGTTTTGCCCTGCCAGCAGGCTGGCAAAACTGCTGGCTTTCTGACCATTGATAATTAAGGTGTCTATGCCCAGACTGGTGGCCTTTTGCGCCGCCTGCAACTTGGTGACCATGCCGCCTGTGCCAATCTGATGATGGCTGCCGCCGGCCATGGCATAAATGTCGCTGCTTAGCTGATGCACATCCGCCAGCAAGCTGGCCGCCGGGTTGGTTCTTGGGTTGGCGGTATAGAGGCCGTCCACGTCGGAACAAATCACCAGCACGTCAGCATCCACCACGCTGGCCACCAATGCGGCCAGATTGTCGTTGTCGCCCACTTTCAGCTCGGCGGTGGCCACAGTGTCGTTTTCGTTCACTATCGGCAGCACGCCGTGGTCCAGCAAGGTACGCAGTGTGTTATGCACATTCAGGTACCGGCGCCTGTCCGACAGATCGTCGTGGGTCAGCAAAATCTGCGCGCAATCAAAGTCAAACAGATTGCGCCAGCTTTGCATCATGCGGGTTTGCCCCACAGCAGCCATCGCCTGTTTGACGTTAATCGGCAAGGGGTGATGCGGGAATGGGATAGCAGCCCGGCCTGCAGCCACGCTTCCCGAAGACACCAACACCACCTCAACCCCTTGCTGGCGGCATTCGCTGATAAAATTCGCGATGGCCAGCAGGTAGCGGGTTGAACATCCTTTTGCTTCCGGTGCTATCAGCGCACTGCCGACCTTCAGCACCAGACGCCGCCATAACAACGCCATAACAGGCTTACTCCTTTGGTTAAAATTCACCCCGAGCATACTGGTTTGGACGTATAAATGTCTAGCCGACGTCAGGCTGATTTTAACCAGCTGTCGCAACAGCGCTGAAATTCAGCAGCAATTCAGGCAGTTGCCATAGACTGGTTACAAAGGCGTGTTAGTCTGCGCCGCGAAATAACGCAAGGAGAACGGAATGAATTCAACAAGGTTAGGTGTGATGGCGCTGTGCAGCGCTTTGGTGCTGACAGGTTGTGCTGTAGCGCCGCAAAACCAGAATACCGCCAAAGGTGCCGCCATTGGTGCCGGTGTAGGGGCGGTATTGGGCAAAGCGACTGGTAACCATAAAAACAAGCGACTGGCCATTGGCGCCGCTATTGGTGCGCTGGCTGGGGCCGCCGTCGGCCGTTATATGGATAACCAGGAAATGGCGCTGCGTGATCAGCTGTCCGGTACAGGTGTGAAAGTTCACCGCGATGGCAACATTCTACGGCTGGAGATCCCGTCGCAAATTACCTTTCAGGTCAACCGCTCCGATATTCAGCCGCAGTTATACCCTGTGCTGAATGACGTGGCCAAAGTGCTGGGTGAATACGACAAAACCCTGCTGGTGATCAGCGGTCATACCGACGACACCGGTCCTTATGACTACAATATGCAGCTGTCGGCCAAAAGGGCCGACAGCGTCAAACAGTACCTGATGGCGCAAGGCTTAAACCCAATCCGGCTGGAAACCCAGGGTCTGGGCCCAAGCTACCCGGCCGTACCGAACACCTCTGAAGCCAACCGCGCCATGAACCGCCGGGTGGAAATTCATATCGAGCCCGTGACGCAATAACTTTGCCTGCGTTGGGTTCTGATTTATGCTGCGCCAGTGTTTTTTCACTGGCGTAGTTGTTTATGGCGTGGTTATGGCTGGTCACTCTGGTTTGGGCCTTTAGTTTTTCCTTAATTGGCGAGTTTCTGGCCGCAACTGTGGACCCTTATCTGGCCGTCAGTAGCCGGATGTTGCTGGCGCTGCTGCTATTTTTGCCTTTGCTGCTGAAATACCGCACGCCTTTTGCACTTGCCTGCAAGTTGGCGGCTATTGGTGCTGTTCAGCTAGGCATTATGTACCTGCTGCTGTACCACAGCTTTTTATACCTGTCGGTAGCCGAAGTGCTGCTGTTTACCATTCTGACCCCTGTGTATATTTCGGTGCTGGACTATTACTGGCGTTACCGCCGCCTGCACTGGCGCTGGCTGGGACCAGCCTTGCTGGCCGTATTGGGTGCGCTGGTGATTCGTTATCAGCAACTCAGCGCTGAATTCTGGTGGGGCTTGTTGCTTATTCAGGCGGCCAACTTCTGTTTTGCTGTGGGCCAGGTGGCGTATCGCCAGCTGGATTTAGGCGGCGCCAAACAACAGGTTCGTCATTACGGCTGGTTTTTTGCCGGTGCCGCCGCCGTCAGTGGTAGTGCATCCCTGCTGTTTGCCAACTGGCAGCGCCTGCCCGACACCCCGCTGGAATACGGCATTTTGCTCTGGTTGGGTTTAGTCGCTTCCGGTCTGGGCTACCTGATCTGGAGCATCGCCTCGCGCCAGGTCAGCGCCAACCAGCTGGCGGTGATGAATAACCTGCTGATCCCAGCGGGACTGCTGGTCAACTTTATCTTCTGGCAACATCAGGTGAATTGGTGGACCCTAGGCCTGGGTTCAGCGCTGATTTTGTTAAGTCTGGTTTGGGCGGGCAGGCAAAAGGCCAGCTGAACTGCAACGTCAATTCCCATATGAACGGCATGCAGAGCTCTCAAAAAAACTGGACAAATTTCAGGATATGATTGATTTTAGGGAAATAATCACCCTAAATGCGTGTTATGACGCAATAAACAGCCAAAAGGAGCAGGCATGAAAAACCTTCACGAACAGCCAGTACTGACGCTGGGAAAATCGCCCCTTATTGCCGGTGTTTGTGCTGGCTTAGCAGACTACTATGGCTGGTCTAAAAATGCCGTACGTGTCGCCTTCCTTATCAGCAGTTTTTTCTTTGCTATCGCGCTGATAGCTTATGTTGTGTTGTGGCTGCTGTTACCTAAGTACCCATCTACCCAGGCCATGGCCCGTCATTTACGACGTAAAGCTGCACAGCGCAGAGCTGTGGGCAGTTAAACATCCGCTCTCCGAAAACCAGCCAAAAGCCATCAATCCAGCCCAAAAACAAAGGGCAGCCCAGTGGCTGCCCTTCTGCAATGCACTCAGGTCGTTTTACTTCAGGCCAAACTCACGCAATACAAAGTTGGGCAGCGCCATCGCCGCCTGGTGAATAGCGGCGTTGTAGTATTCAGTGTTAAATGTTGCCTGTTGTGCCGCCTCAAGCCGGAAGCCTTCAAACTGGGCGTCTTTGCGTGCCAGGGTGCAGGTCCACCAGCCAGATGGGTACACCATCTGTGGGAACTGCAGGGTTTGCAGTGCGGCGAAACCGGCGTCACTCATGGCTTCGCGCATGGCTTTTAACAGCGGCATATGGATCAGTGGCGATTCGCTTTGTTGCACCAGAATACCGCCTGGTTTTAACGCTTTCAGGCAACTTTCATAAAAGGCGCGGTTAAACAGGCCTTCGCCCGGCCCTATAGGGTCGGTGGAATCCACAATCACGACGTCCAGCGACTCTGGCGCCGCGTCACGCATAAAAGCGATACCGTCGGCAAATTGTAAGGTGGCACGTGGGTCGTTATTGGACGCACAGAGCTCCGGGAAGTATTTTTCCGCCATCCGGGTGACCTGCTCGTCAATATCAATCTGGGTCACCTGGGCTATAGGGTGTTTTAATACCTCACGCAGCGTGCCGCAGTCGCCGCCACCAATAATCACCACCTGTTGTGGGTTCGGGTGGGTGAATAACACCGGATGGCTCAGCATTTCGTGGTACAGGAAGTTGTCGCGGCTGCTCAGCATAATGACGCCGTCAATCACCATCATATTGCCAAACTGGGTGGTTTCGAATAGTTCAATGTGCTGGAAAGGGGAGCGCACCTCGTCCAGTTTTTTGGTAATTTCCAGACCAAAAACACTGCCGCTGGCGGCAAAAACTTCGGTAAACCACTGATCAGTTTTCAACATAAAGCACCCCTCCTGAAAAACGAAGCGCAACATTTTGCCAGCGCAGGCCGGCATAAACAAATTTTTCATGTTTTTTTCGCCGCATTGGTTTTAAAATACCGCATCTTTTTTATCAGGGCATGACAATGGCAGATTGGGGTATTGAAAAGGCACGTTCTATTTATAACGTCGCGGTCTGGAGCGAAGGCTATTTTGATGTGAACAACAAAGGCGATCTGGTGGCTTATCCGGATCAGGATCACAACAAACCTGGCATCAGCATGCCAGAGCTGACCGCACGTTTTAAAGAAGAAGGCTTAACCCTGCCGGTGTTGGTACGTTTTACCGACATTCTGCAGCACCGCGTAGGCACCCTGATCAGCTCCTTTATGCAGGCCAAAGCCGAAAAGGATTATCAGGGCGAATACACCGCCGTGTACCCAATCAAAGTGAACCAGCAGTTTTCCGTGGTGAAAAAGCTGGTCAGCCATGACAGCGGTAAAGTGGGCCTGGAGGCCGGTTCCAAACCTGAGCTGATGGCTATTTTGGGCGTCACAGACCAGCCACTGCGTATTGTCTGTAACGGCTATAAAGATTCCGAATTCCTGCGTCTGGCCACCATTGGCCAGATGATGGGCCACAGCGTCTATGTAGTGGTCGAAAAAATTACCGAGCTGAAAACCCTGCTGCGGGAAATCGACAGCCTGGGCCATGCACCTTATATCGGTATCCGCATCAAGCTGAACTCGGTCGGTAAAGGCAAATGGCAAAACACAGGCGGTGAAAAAGGCAAATTCGGCCTGACCGCCACCCAGGTGCTGCAAGCCATCGATATTCTGCGTGACGCTGGCAAGCTGGATTTGCTGAAACTGGTGCATTTCCATATCGGCTCCCAAATTGCCAATATCCGCGATATTCACAACGCCATTCGCGAATGTGCCCGCCACTACGCGGAGCTGCGTACTTTAGGTGTGCCTATTGAAACGGTCGACGTCGGTGGTGGTTTAGGGGTGGACTACGAAGGCTCGAACAGCCGTTCTGCCTGCTCGATGAACTACACCATGCTGGAATACGCCCGTAACGTGGTGTACGGCTTAAAAGAAGTCTGTGACGAATATGACCTGCCTCACCCGAATATCATCACTGAGTCGGGCCGCGCCATGACAGCGCACCACGCCGTGCTGGTGACAGACGCCATTGACATCGAACGGGCACCCGGCCTGGTCAAGCTGCCAGAGCCAAGCGAAGATTCACCGGCGGTGATTTGGGGTCTGTGGGATTCGTACAAAAACGTCACGCCACGTTCAGCGGTAGAAGCCTACCACGACGCGGTGCATTTCTTTACCGATGCGCACGCCCAGTACGTACACGGCCTGCTGACGCTGCAGGATTGGTCACTGCTGGAACAGATTTATTTCGCCACTTTAAACAAGGTGAAAAACATGCTCGACCTGTCGTCGCGTTCACACCGGGATATTCACGACGAGCTGAACGAGAAACTGGCCGACAAGCTGTTTGTTAATTTCTCCTTGTTCCAGTCGATGCCGGATGCCTGGGGTATTGACCAGCTGTTCCCGGTGATGCCGCTGGAACGCATGAACGAAAGCCTGGAACACCGCGCCATTATTCAGGACATTACCTGTGACTCGGACGGTGCGCTGAAAAGCTATGCCGACGGCAACGGCATTGAATCCACCCTGCCACTGCCGTCGTACAAAGAAGATGAGCAGTTCCTGCTGGGGATGTTTATGGTGGGGGCGTACCAGGAAATTCTGGGCGATTTGCACAACCTGTTTGGTGACACCGACTCTGTGCATGTCGAGCTGGACGAATCCGGCGGTTACCGCCTGACCAACCCGATCAAAGGCGACACTGTGGCCGACGTCCTGCGTTATGTGCAGTTCGACGCCAAGAAGCTGATTGCCTCGTACCAGAAACAGCTGGCCAAAATAGATGTGACTCCGGAGCAGCAAAGCCTGTTACTGGAAGAGCTGAAATCCGGCGTTTATGGTTACACCTACTTCGAAGATTAAGTTAAACTAGCCACTGATCGGATCAGTTACGGGGGTCAGAGTACTACTCTGACCCCAGCTTCAGATGGTGGTGTTATGTTGCATTTTTTACCTTCGCCCGTGCGCGGCTCTTTGTCTTTCCTGCTGTATCTGCTCAATACTTTATTCTGGTTTGTACCTGTCACGGCACTGGCTTTATTAAAGTTGCCGCCGGTAAAAATTTGGCGCATCTGGATCACCCATTTACTGGATTTCTGTGCCAGCTCCTGGATCAGCCTGAATAACCTGACCACCCGGGTCTTTACCCGCATTCGTTGGGACGTCAGAGGCCTGGAGACGTTAAGCCTGAAAGACTGGTATCTGGTCGTCGCCAACCATCAGAGCTGGGTCGATATTCTGGTGCTACAGAAAATATTTAACCGCAAAATTCCTTTTCTGAAGTTCTTTCTGAAAAAAGAGCTGATTTATGTGCCTTTACTTGGCACCTGCTGGTGGGCACTGGATTTTCCTTTTATGAAACGCTTTACCGCCAAACAGCTGGCGGCCAATCCGGCACTGAAAGGCAAAGATATTGAAACCACCCGCAAGGCCTGTGAAAAATTCCGCTACAAACCGGTGTCTGTGATGAATTTCCTCGAAGGCACCCGTTTCACCACACACAAACATGACAAACAACAATCGCCTTTTGCCCACCTGCTGAAACCCAAAGCCGGCGGCATTTCTTTTGTGCTGAATGCGATGGGCGAACACCTGCATAAACTGCTGGATGTCACCATTTATTACCCGAAACACAACCCCAGTTTCTGGGATTACATTTCAGGCAAGGTGCAGGACATTAAGGTGCGGGTGCGGGTGTTGCCGATAGAGCAGCACCTGATTGGCGACTACGAAGATCCACAGTTCAGGCAAAAATTCCAACACTGGGTTAACCAGTTGTGGTTAGATAAAGACCGGACGTTAACAGAATTGGCGCATGGGGAAAAAGGCTGATGTTGGTGTGGTTACCTGCGGTTCTGAAAGCGCCACTGGCGTTTATTTGTTTTAGCCTGAATCTGGCGTTATGGGGTGCCCTGGTCACACTGACAGGTATTGGCAAGCTGCTCTCCCCTACCGCCACACTGCGGGCCTGGTGGTCTGCGCCGGCCCACCGCTTTTACCGTGGCTGGTCACGCGGCAATAAATGGCTGATGGAGCTGTTTAATCCGGTGCAGTGGCAAGTGAGCGGTGCTGAAACACTGAACCAGAACACCTGGTACTTACTGATTGCCAACCACAAAAGCTGGATGGATATTCCGGTGTTAAGCCAGTTTGCGCTGGACCGCATTCCTGAACCCAAGTTTTTCCTCAAGGAAGAGCTGAAATGGGTGCCTTTTATCGGCTCCGGCAGCTGGGCTTTGGATATGCCCTTTATGAAACGCTACAGTCAGGCGCAAATTCACAAAAACCCGGCACTGAAGGGCAAAGACATTGAAACCACCCGTCAGTCCTGCGAAAAGTTTAAACACCAGCCCACCACTATTATTAACTTTGTCGAAGGTACCCGCTTTACGCCAGCCAAACACAAGGCCAAACGCAGCCCCTTCACCTATTTATTGCCCCCCAAAGCCGGTGGTATTGCCTTTACGCTGGCCGCTATGGGTTCCCAGTTTGATGCAGTGCTGGATGTGACAATTCTCTATCCGGACAACCCAGGCCATGTGATGCTGGATATGCTCTGTGGCCGGCTAAAGCGGGTGGTGGTGCAGGTGCAGGTACTGGCCGTGGACGAGCAGATCATCGGCGATTACTTTAACGATGAGCAGTTCAGAGTCCGCTTTCAGAACTGGCTGAATCAACGCTGGCTGGACAAAGACCGGCAAATCAGCCGGTACCAAAACGCGGCTTCGGCTGCGGAGCAAAACGCCTTATGTTAGATACCTGGTTTATGCAGGCGGCGCAGGCCGCAGGCTTGGACTGGCCTGTCTCCCATCCGGCATTTTTGTTTGTCCGGCTGCTGCTGGCTTTTATGCTGCTGGCCGCTTTATTTACGCTGGCCCGACGTTATCTGCGGCCTTTACTGACCCATCTGCTGGACCGGCTGGATGGCAAGCTGGAGCAGGAAACCGAACGGGACAGGCGCACCTTAGCCAGCCACCTGGCCCATCTGGTACCGGCTGCCGTACTGATTAACAGTGTGGCCCCCTATTTCAGCCACTGGCCCGATTTTGTGCTGTTGCTGGATGATGCGCTGTGGGTCTACCTGTATCTGGTGGCTGGCCTGGCCTTTGCCGCCTTTATCAACTTTGTCTGCCGCATTTACGCCACGCTGTACCCGGCCAGCAATGTGCCTTACCTGGGTCTGGCTCAGGTACTGAAGCTGTTGGATGCCATCGTCATCGGCATTCTGATTTTAAGCACCCTGCTGGGTAAATCGCCTGTCTATTTGCTAAGCGGTTTAGGGGCACTGACCGCAGTTCTGCTACTGGTCTTTAAAGACACCATTCTTGGTCTGGTCGCCAGTGTGCAGCTGGCGACCAATAAAATGGTGTCTTTGGGCGACTGGATAGAAATGCCCAAATACGGTGCCGATGGTGCAGTGATCGAAGTGGCCTTAACCACAGTGAAAGTGCAAAACTGGGACAACACCATTACCACCATTCCCACTTATGCGCTGATTGCCGACTCCTTTAAAAACTGGCGCGGTATGCAACAAAGCGGTGGTCGTCGTATTAAAAGAGCGCTGAAAATTGATATTCACAGCATTGGTTTTCTGGATGAGCAGGAAAAACAGCAAATCAGCCAGCACGCCGAGCTGAGCGACTTTGTGCAAAGCGACAGCGCACAGCAGTTGCTGCAGTTGCCCCAACTGACCAATGTGCGGCTGTATCGCGCTTATGCCGAATGGCTGCTGCGCCAGCACCCGAAAATTAACCAGAATATGACCTTGATGGTACGCCAGCTGGAATCGAACGAAGTGGGCTTGCCACTGGAGATTTACTGTTTTTGTGCCGACAAAGCTTGGGTCAATTACGAGCAGGTGCAAGCCGAGCTGTTTGAGCAGCTGTTCGCCACCTTGCCCCTCTTTACCCTGAGCGCTTTCCAGCGGCTGGGGCACAAAAGCCCAGCATAAACTCAGCACCTGGCCGCGCTGATCCACCAGTTGCGTGGGGTCAGAGCGGCCGGGCAAAACCGCTGCAGCTGCACCTGATAACCCTGCTCCTGCAAATACAGCACTCTGTCGAGTACCAGATACAACTCCAGTGCAGGCGCAAAAACGGAACGGACCAATTGTTGGCGGCGCACCTGCCGTTGTCGCGCGGCACCTTCGGCCAAAAACGGCGTTACATCCAGATCGTCTGGGATGGACCAGCCATGCGCAGCGGCGGCAAAGTCGGCAAAAGCCCGAAACTCCCCACTAAACCAGTGTTTCGCCACCGAATCCAGTGGCCGGTAGTGCTGCTGTCCTGTGCAGTGCTGGTACAAGGCCTGATAACTCAGCCGCCACCAGACTTCCAGATGCCGCAGCCTGGCTATGCGTTCTCCGGCCGTACTCTGGCTCTGCACCGCCAGTTTCAGTTGTTCTTTACTCAAGGGCAGCAACTGCCCTTGCTGAGCCTGCTGCGACAAGCCCCGGTAGTCTGGTTGGGCTATTAAGTGATAACAACAAGGGATCAGATCCAACTGCTGAGTCTGCCGGGCCGCAGCCGATCTCAGCAACTGCAGATGCAAATCGCCGCAGGCATGCAATGCCACTGCATGTTGTTTGGCTTGCAGGTACTGCTGGCTGGCTGGTTGCAACACATCAGCCTGTACAAAAGTTTGAGCTAACTGCAATCGGCGGGCTTCAGCTTCGCCCTGAGCACACAGCTCAGCCTGCCATTCCAGGCTCAACACCTGGCGGCTTTTACTGCTACTTAACCAACGGCCCAAATGCCCCTTACCAGCGCACCACTCCAACAGGGGCAGTGGCAAATCCGGCAATTGCTCGACCCAGAATTCTATTTGTTGCTGTTTGCGGCCTTTGATATCACGAGCCAGCCAGAACGGCATAGCTTCAGCTGCTGGTTTTGCCTCAGTCTGGCGGGCCACTATCCAGTCAGTCACTGCGGCCAGTTGTGGAAAAAAATCAGCCAGTTGCTGGCGGCGCCATGGCTCATGCAGCTCCAGCTGATCCAATTGCGCTTCACTCAGCCTGTCCAGCCATGCCTGCAACGCAGGGTGTTGCCAGCCCGGCTCCACCTGATAAAAAGGTAAAAACCGCCAGAATGGCTGATACTGGTACAGCAGCTGGTCCAGCTGTTGCCACAAGGTACTGAACACTGACGCTCCCCTCTGCCCGAAAAGGCGCCACTATAACAACAGCCGCAAAAAAAATCTGGCTGCAGTTCGGCCTTGACTGGCAGCTCTGCGCAAAATCATGCACACTCAACCACGGATACCCCAAGGTGCGGAGAGCCCAGGTGACTGAACTTAAACGTATTATGCATGTGGAAGATGACCCCTCGATTCAGGCTGTAGCCAAAGTGGCGCTGGAGGTGGTGGGTGGTTTTACGGTGGAAACCTGCAATGGCGGTGAAGAAGCGTTGCAACGTTTTACCAGCTTCGCCCCGCAGCTGATCCTGCTGGATGTGATGATGCCCGGCATGGACGGCCCCAGTACCCTGAAGCAATTGCAGCAGGATCATGATCTGAGCACTATTCCTGTGGTCTTTATGACGGCCAAAGTGCAGGCCAGCGAAATTCAGTCCTACAAAGCCTTGGGCGCTGCCGATGTGGTGGTCAAACCTTTTGACCCCATGGCGCTATCAGACCAAATCCGCAGCATCTGGAGTGGTTTCGGCCAAAGCTGAAGAAAGCAGCGCTGCCGCTGCCACTCTTTGGTTAAAGGTCATCCTGCTGTGCAGATTCCGCCTGAAACAAGGCGTCCAGTTGCTGCTGGTAGTCTGCTTCTGACATTCCCTGCCCCAAATAAAACACCGCTGGCAACAGACGTTCGTCGTATCGCAGCGAGCGGTCATAAGGTGAAGGCGGCATCAGCAGTTGCAGCCACTGCTGGCCGCTGACCAGTGCCATCAGCACCGTCGCCAGCAACAGTTGATAACGACGCCGCCACTGAGTCGCCAGCCAGAAGTTCGCGGCAAACAACAACCAGAAAATGGCACTGTAGCCCAGTACCTCCAGCCAGCTGGCCCAGGCTGCCCCATCAGTGTTAAAACCTATCCAGAAACACAGCATGCCCCAGACCGCCGAGCCCGCAATAGCAGCGTAGGTCAGGCTGAGTTGTGGCAAAAAGAAACTGTCCTGCTGATGCAGACGGCTCCACAGCGCCAGCAGGGCTGGCCACAGGCAAAACATTAACAGCGATTTGGGAATTTCCAGCAAACGTCCGGGCCAGGCTTGCTGCAGCTGGCTGGGCAGCGTCAGCCAGACAGTGCCAATATGTTCAGCCGCAATCAGCAGTGCAAACAGCAGAATTAACACGCCATGCCCCATGGCCGTCAGGCGTTGGGTCAGCAAGCTTAACGGCAAGGCTGGAGCCACCTGATGCTGATCGTCATACAGGCGTAACGCCTGATCGCCCAACCAGCAGATTTCCCCCGAACGCAGCGGCTCTTTTTGCTCCACAGCTTTACGCCCGGCGACATAACTGCCATTGACCGAACTTAAATCTTCCAGCTGCCACTGGCCGTCTTCATCCAGACTCAGGCTGGCGTGATGCGGGCAGACATGTTTGTCGAACAGAATTACATCGTTGTCAAAAGCGCGGCCCAGACGGATATGCGGCTGATTAAATTTATGCCGTTCCACCACTTTCAGCTGAGCATTCAGCACCTCCACTAGAATTGCCATGTCACCGCCTCCCTGAATTTACGGGTAAAGGCCAGCGCCATCTCTTTCTCAACACCCGCCAGCGTGAAATGGCTAATCACCCCCTGGTGTGACTGGTCAAGCGACGCCGAGATATAGGCGACGTCATAGAGCCCTGGGTAGTCTTTGTACGAGCGCAGGCAGAATACTGCTTTGGCCTGTTGCCCGGCGTTTGCCTGCACCACCTGAGTATCACAACGGAAGCGGCTGACATCCTCTTCACCGGCTTTATTGTCGGCATTCATTTGGCTGATGCTGTTCTGATAGCGGCGGAAAAACTGCAGCGGATGCAAACCTTTGGCTTGCTGCCACTCAAACTGCATTTCAATGCGGCCGGTACTGAACTCATTGGACAGGAAAATCTCTTCCGGCTGATTGCAGAACGCATTGACCCGTTTGATATCGTCTTTGTCTTTTTCCAGATTGGAACTGCCCCAGCAGCGCACAAAAGGCACCACTTCGTCCGGCACCCTGGCCGGGCCAAAAGCTTTGGTTTTCCAGTCGGCCTGCAGAATTTGTTCAAACATACGTCTTTGGCTTTGCAGCAGTTGCTGCTGAATATCCTGTTTTAAATCATCTGCTTTTGGCTTCTGTAGTAACTTCAGCAAGGCATCGGCCGGGACCAGAAAGCCTAAATCGTTCCCTGCAGAAGCCACATTAATACCAATCACCTCACCTTGCTCATTCACCGCAGGCCCACCGCTCATGCCGCTGTTAATGGCACCGGTAAAATGAATACGGGGGTAAAAGCTGTGTTTTTGCAGGCCATTGTAGGTGCCAGGCACCACAATCAGCCCCAAATCGTGCGGGTTACCCAAGGAATACACAGCGGCGCCCTGCACCGGGGCTTGTGACTGGATCTGAAAAGGCTTTACGGCCTGATAATCTGACGCCAGCAGCGCCAGGTCATTCACCACATCCACCGCCACTATCTGCAACTGCCCGGCGGCCTGGTCTTTGTTCAGAAACTCCAGCTGGTATTTGTCCGGAAACAGCACCGCTTCCGACACCACATGGTAATTGGTGACAATCAGCCTGGGCTCAGCCAGCAAAAAGCCGCTACCAATGGCCGATTTGGCGCCGGAGTTTTTGTCCAGCACCTTAATCTGCAATAAAGCGTCGGCATAATCGGCAAAGACTTTTTCCGCCACAGCTGCCGCCTGCACCGAAGCGGCCCCCAACAACAACAACAGCATCCAGCAGCGCAGTATCATGAAAGGTCCCTTGGCTTAGTACAGCAGGCTGTAAAGCTTACGGCGGAATGACGACGCCAGCGGGTCGCCTTTGGGTAAGGTTGCCAGCATGTCCAAACATAACTTTTTCGCCTCACCAAAGTTCAGATCCTGCTTGAGGATCTGATACAGCAATTCCAGCGCTTCGCCGCTACGCTGCACCTGATGGTACTGCACGGCCAGCTGCTGTTTCAGGTCGTTGTTGGCCGGATCAGCCGCCAGGGCCTGTTCCAGCGCTTTCACTTCCGGGCTTTCGGAGGCTTGTTGCGCCAGTTCCAGGCGCGCTTTGACATTGTGGTACAAGGCATCCTGATCAGCCATCAGCACAGTGGCCAGCGCCTGCTCCGCAGCGGCCAACTGCCCCAGCTCCACTTGTACCAATGCCAGATGCAAACGGATTTGTACATCCTGGGGTGCCAGTTCTGCCGCCTGCTTCAGCAGCGGGTAAGCCTCAGCAAAATTCTGTTCAGCCAGCAGTGCCTGGGCCTGTTGCAACAGTTGTTGCTCCGGTTTGGGTAAAAATGCCTGCAAGCGGCTGAGTATCGCGTCTTCCGGTTCTTCACCAGCAAAACCATCCACCGGCTGCCCTTGCTGGATCACTAAAGTTGTCGGCACTGAGCGCACCCCAAAATGGGCCGCCAGTTGCTGCTCCTGGTCACAATCGACCACCGCCAGCGTCAGCTCATTCGGGTAGCGCTGCGCTATCCGTTGCAACACGGGGCCAAAATTCAGGCAGGCCGGGCTGCGTTCAGAAAAAAAATAAAACAGTACAGGCTGGCTAAAAGATTTCTCCAGTAAAGCCCGCACATTGTCCATCGATACGAATTGAATATTGTCAGCCACATCAGCTACCTGTAAATCCCGATCTCTGCCGGTATCATGTGGGCTAAACCCGGCTTTTGCAAGCAGCAAGCCGCGCGGCGAAGGCCAGCCAGCCCTTTTAGAGTTTTTGCTTTAACCCAAAAAAGCCATCGACTTTCGCCAGCCCTTGCCGTAAATTAACCAGCAAGCCTGCAATTTATTAAAACCATTATTCAGACAGGCACTTAGTTTTGACAGCCTTTCCTCTGTCAGCGTCCACGTGAAAAAACAGCTTGGCTCAGTACCCTGAGCCTGCCAGCAGTCGGCTGGCTGTTGGTGTTTGCCGCAAGGGCAAACGCCGTTTTTCTGTATGCAATAACGATGAGACCTGACCAAATGACAAGCGAAAACACCCAACCAGAACTGCTGTCTGGGGGAGCCATGCTGATCCGCGCCTTAGCTGATGAAGGCGTTGAGTATGTATATGGTTACCCGGGCGGTGCCGTGTTACACATCTACGATGCGCTGTTTCAGCAACATCAGGTGAAACACGTGCTGGTCCGGCACGAACAGGCCGCCACTCATATGGCCGACGCCTACGCCCGGGCCAGTGGTAAAGCCGGTGTGGTGTTGGTCACCTCAGGCCCTGGCGCCACCAACGCCGTCACCGGCATTGCCACTGCTTATATGGACTCCATTCCGATGGTGGTGATTTGTGGCCAGGTGATGAGCCACCTGATTGGCGATGACGCCTTTCAGGAAACCGATATGCTTGGTATTTCCCGCCCTATTGTGAAACACAATATGTCGGTACGCCGGCCGGAAGAGATCCCCTACCTGGTGAAAAAGGCCTTTTATATTGCCCAAAGCGGCCGGCCTGGCCCTGTCGTTTTAGATGTTCCAAAAGACATGACCATGCCCAGCCAGAAGTTTCCGTATCAATACCCGCAGGACATTAAACTGCGCTCCTACAACCCCAATGCCAAAGGGCACCCAGGCCAGATTAAAAAAGCGCTGGCCACTTTATTAGCGGCGAAACGCCCTGTGCTGTACTCAGGCGGTGGTGTGGTGCTGGGCAAAGCCTCTGACGAGCTGACCGAACTGGCCCGCCGTTTAAAGTTGCCAGTGACCAATACGCTGATGGGCCTGGGTGCTTACCCGGCGTCGGATGACCAGTTTATTGGCATGTTAGGTATGCACGGTACTTATGAAGCCAACCAGGCGATGCACCATGCCGATGTGATTTTTGCTGTCGGTGCCCGTTTTGATGACCGCGTCACCAACGCCACGAAAAAATTCTGCCCGGACGCCACCATTATTCATATCGACATTGACCCGGCCAGTATCTCGAAAACCGTCAATGCCCATATCCCTATTGTTGGTCTGGTGAAACCAGTGCTGCAGGAACTGTTGTCTCAGCTGGACAAACAAAACGGCGAGCTGGACCAGGCCGCGTTGTCCGACTGGTGGCAACAGATTAACCAGTGGCGTGAACGCCATGGTGGCCGTTATGACCAAAGCAGCCCACAACTAAAACCGCAGGCCGTGATTGAAGCGGTGCACCGTCATACGCAGGGGGATGCCTATGTCACCTCGGACGTCGGTCAGCACCAGATGTTTGCGGCCCAGTACTACAAGTTTGATAAACCGAACCGCTGGATCAACTCAGGCGGCCTCGGCACCATGGGTTTTGGTTTGCCGGCTGCTATGGGTGTCAAACTGCATTACCCGGACGCTGAAGTGGTTTGCGTCACTGGCGAAGGTTCTATTCAGATGAATATTCAGGAGCTGTCGACCTGCAAACAATACGGTCTGGCAGTGAAAGTGATTAACCTGAATAACGGCTACCTGGGCATGGTGAAACAATGGCAGGATATGAACTATGACAGCCGTTACTCCAGCTCTTATATGGATTCTCTGCCTGATTTTGTAAAGCTTGCCGAAGCCTATGGCCATGTCGGTATTCGCGTGACCAAACCGGAAGAACTGGAGCCCGCGCTGGAACGTGCTTTTGCATTAAAAGACAAACTGGTGTTTCTGGATATTCATGTGGATCCAACCGAACACGTTTACCCAATGCAGGTGCCAGGCGGTGCCATGAACCAGATGTTCTTAAGCAAAACGGAGCGGGTGTAAGATGCGGCATATTATTTCTGTTCTGCTGGAAAACGAATCTGGCGCTCTGGCCCGCGTGGTGGGTTTATTTGCCCAGCGTGGCTACAACATTGACTCCTTGACCGTGGCGGCCACCGAAGACCCGACCATGTCGCGGCTGACCCTGGTCACCCGTGGTGATGACAAAGTGATTGAACAGATCACCAAACAGCTGCATAAGCTGATTGAAGTGGTCAAACTGATGGACTTAAGCGAAGCGGCCCACATTGAACGTGAATTGCTGATGGTGAAAGTGCGCGCCACCAACAATGACCAACGTGAAGAGGTCAAACGGTCGGCCGATATTTTCCGTGGCCAGATCATCGACGTCAGCCCCACCACCTACACCATTCAGATTGTCGGCACCTCTGAAAAGCTGGAAGCTTTTATTGAGGCCCTGCAAGGCGTGCAAATTCTGGAAACAGTGCGAACTGGTGTATCGGGCATAGCCCGGGGTGAACGCACCTTAAGTCTTTAACTGTGAACCTGATCAGGTCCGGCATGCCGGACCTGATGCTTTAGATAAAGTGACTGTCTTGCAGTATTTGCCGGGTCACATCCGCAGTGATAGGTTTGCGGTAGTAACGCACCCCCTGCTCATCCGCCTGTTCTTCCACCGAACGCATCAGATTGGCGGTTAATAACGCCAGTTCACACACAGGCTGCATTTCTTTGATTTTACTGGCGACCAGCAAACCACTTAAATCCGGCACATTGTAATCCAGCACCGCCAGCTGAAACTCGCCCTGAGCCGCCTGAGCCACGGCATCATCGCCGGACTCGGCCTGAACAATTTCAGCTTTGGGTAATAAATCCCTCAGGTAGTTGGTTAAAAAGATCCGGCATATTTTACTGTCATCCAAAATCAGCACCCTTACTGTCATCCCGCTGGCCTCCGTTTCCCTTTTTATCCCTGGCCCGGCGGCCAGTATCAGGCAGTATAGTCAAACTTCCCTGAAATCGAGAAATCCTGCGACTGAATCACGTCGAACAACGTCAGCCTCGCTTAACACCAGTAGGCTCACCAGTTTTCGGCCAGGGCATTACCAAAGATCATGTCTGACTCTACCTGCCGCAGCGAGGCCATGATTCAATGGTGAAGGACACCTGACGACCCTGTCTGGAACAAGTCCGGCGTTGCCGGAACCCAGTTCAGCAACCGGCGCACCACATGCTGAAACCTACACCGACTGCAGAGCCTAGAATGACCTTACTTGACCATTTCAATAAGTCCCGTTTGAAAGTCAAACTCCTGCTGCTGGCAGGACTTCCGCTGCTTATCGTGCTGCTGGCGCTGTTACTGCTCCTCAGCCATCTGTATCAGGCCAATGCCCGTATCAGCACTTTGTATAGTGACAGAGTGGTGCCCTTACAACAGCTGAAAACGGTGTCGGATGCCTATGCGATTGATCTGGTGGACAGCACCAATAAACGATTGTCGGCGCTGATCAGCTCAGAGCAGGCATTGCAATTGCTGATGGAAACACAATACAACGCCAGCCAGGCCTGGCAGCAGTATCTGCAGACCGAACTGGTCGGCGCTGAGCGGGCACTTATCGACACCATAGAGCCCAAACTGGCCAGAGTAAATGCGCTGCATCAGCAGATTACCATGGCGATAGCACGAGATGATCTGATCACATTGCAGCACATAGCCAGAGACAGGCTGTATCCCGGCATCGACAGCCTGAACCTGGACCTGAAGCAGTTGTCCGCCATTCAGCTGACGGAAGCACAGCGTATTTACACCGAGAACCAGCAGAACCTGCGTCTGGCTTATGGCATCACGGTGCTGGTCTTGCTGGCCATGTTATTCTGTGTGGCTGGTCTGATCAGAACCTTGTCAAAACTGACGCTGCAGTCTGTTCAAAACGCCACCCAGTCTGCTACGGCCTTGTTTAGTAAGCCGTTTCTGACTCTGGACCCCATGACAGATGAACATCCTGAGGTTCGCAGCCATTTGCTGGACACCATAGAACAGATCCGTAAACAGCTGGGATTTGGCATTGAAGAGACCATGCGGCTGCTTTCAGCCATTCCTGCCCCGGTGCTGGCGATTTGGGACGAAAAAGGTCGGGTCAGCAGTGTCAATTATGCGTTCGAACGGCTGTTTGGTTTATCCCGGGAGAGCATTGTGGGTCAACATATTGAATCCACCCCCATCTGGCCGGAGAATGCATCCTCGACTGCCATCAAAACCCATCTTGCGGCCGCCCGGCAGGGATCCAGCGCCACTTTCCATACCCAACTGGAATTGCGTCAGGGCCACAGCGGCAGCCGCTTGTTTCTGGCCACAGTCTCAAGCTGGCGACAACGCAAGAACCCGGTGACCTTGCTGGCCTTTGAAGATGTGACCGCCTGGCACCAAAGAGAACAATCCCTGAGCAACAAAGCGGCCAGAGACCCATTAACAGGGTTGCTGAATCGTGACGGCTTTCATCAGCTGGCTGATGATCTCTGGTTTCGCTGGAAAGCTTATGATGCGCCTTTTGCTCTGGTGATGGTCGATATCAATAACTTCAAGCCAATTAATGACAACTACGGCCATCAGGCCGGCGATGCCGTGCTGAAGGAATTTGCTGAGCGCCTGCAGCACAGCTGCCGTAATTCGGATATCAGTGTTCGTTGGGGTGGGGATGAATTTATTGTACTGCTGGTTGGCTGCCCCAACGCCGAAGTGGCGATTCGCCAGGTTCAGCGCATCAATGCCGCATTGGCAACAGGTTTAACTCTGGATGGTCAACAGCTTGAATTAAGCGCCAGCTTTGGTTGTGTGCATGTCGCAGAGCCTCAGGCGAAGGATTTACGCTCTGTGGACGACCTGGTGCATCTCGCCGATACCCGGATGTACGCACAAAAACGTCAACCCGCCTTTTCAGGCTGATATGTTTCTTCTGTTTTTTCATACGGATCAACGCCATACTGGGATTTATCTGAGATCGCTGACAGCTGACTGGAACACGGTTTGAAACACTGGTTTTTTGTTGTGTTTTTTTTCCTCTGGAGTTTGGGCCAGGCCTCGTTGCAGGCTGCCGAACCTTTGGCGTTACACAGGCCGCTGGCCAGGGTACTCAGCAGTGAAAATGGCCTGAAACAGAATATGGCGCGGGCTTTGGCAGAAGACCAGTGGGGTCGGCTCTGGATAGGCACGCTGGAGGGCTTACATCTGGTGGAAGGCGACACCGTGAAGTTAGTGCAGTTGCCGGGGGGCCAGACAGCCGGAAAAATTATTCAGGACCTGCTGATCGATCAGCAATTTGGTATCTGGATTGCGACCAATACCGGCTTGTATAAAGCCGACAGCCGGACCCTGACCGTCGAAGCCATTACCGCAGCTTCAGCCTTGCAGCAGATCCATAAACTGGCCTGGTTAAATGCCACCCTACTGGGCATTCTGACCAAAGATCAGCAACTATATCTGCTGGATACCCAAAGCCAGCAATTGCGTCAGGCAACACTGAATTTTCCAGTGCATGAACTGCAGCCCATGGCCGATGGTCTGTTGCTGCGCAACCAAAATCAGTATTTTCTGTACCCATCCACTCAGCACCCCCAACAACTGCCCTTAGCTGCGACCATACCAACCCATATCAGAAGCAGTCTGTGGTTTGCAGAAAGGTTATGGCTGGTTACTTCAGATTGGCAATTGTGGAACTGCACAGCACAAAGCTGTGAGCAGGTGCAGTTACCGGCCTTAACAGAATCGTTCAGTGAGGTCACAGCCCTGACCAGCTGGCAACAGCAACTGGTGATCGTGCGTCAGGACAGCATTGTGTTGTACCAACCCGAAAACGGCCAGTCCAGGCTGGTATTGCCACAGCTGAAAAGCAGCACTTACAGCTCCCGCACCAAACAAATTCAGCTGCAAATGCTGCGCACCGGAGAGCTGGCCATTGGCCGCGACAGAGGGGTGTTACTGGTGCCTTTGAGTTACCAGAACCTGAGTAGTTTTGCGGTGCAGGCCCCTGCATTCAGCACCACACTGAACACTCTGACCAGTGTCGGCACGAATCAACTGCTGGTCGCCACCGATCAGGCGCTGGAACTTTACCGAACCGACCTGCCACAACCTGCGCTGGTCCAGCAATTGCCTTACCCCAAACCTATGGTTCCGCTGTTGTTTAAACGCCTGGGGCCGCTGCTGCTGATGACAACGGCAGCAGCAGGCATTCAGCTGGTGGACCTGGATAAAGCTGAAATAGCTCCCTGGCCTTATCAGTTTGCCGAACTGGAGGATAACCAGATCCTGATTGATGTGCTGCCCCTGGATCAACACCACTTCTTACTGCTGTTTAACCGCAAGCTGATGCTGATGCGACAGCAAGGAACCGGCTTCGACAAAGTCTGGATCACCGACTTGCCCACAAAAGACACCTCGGGTTTGCTGTATCAGCAGGGTCAGTTACTAGTTGCGGCTTATTATCAGGGGCTGCTCAGCAGCAGCCACTGGACGGACTGGAGCCAGCCGCCACTGCACTGGCAATCTCAGTTGGCGGGCGACCCGGTGTTAGGCCTGCGTCGTACCGGTAGCGGCGAACTTCAGCTCTGGTCTGCCGAACAGGGGGTGCGTTTGCTGAACCAGAACAGCGATGGCTGGCATGCCACCCCCATTGAGGCGATGCGCCAATTGCCGAACCAGACGGTGGTCTGCAGCGCGGAACTGACGGATGGTTACTGGTTTGCCGCCACCCATCAGGGCATCGCCGTCTTTGATCGCAGCAATCAGCTGATCCGATTACTTAGTGAATACGACGGCCTGGTACAGCACGAGTTTAATCAGTTTCAATGTGGGCCATTGGGAAATCAGGTGTATATGGCGGGCGACTCTGGTGTCACCTTGCTGGGTCCACCTCAACAGCTTTCGACTGTGCAGGCCCGGCTGGACTGGAGCCATGTTCTGGTTGACGGCGTCCAGCATTTAATCCCAGACAGCCCATTGCAGTTGACCGAGCCCAATGTCATTGAATTCAGTTTCAACCTGGGGCCAGCCCCTGTTTTGGCACCGGTGCGTTATCAGTACCGGCTGGAGCCTGCCAACCCCCAATGGTTTGATCTCAACATCAGTACCCTGAGGTTCTCTCAACTGGCCACAGGTCAGTACCAACTGAACGTCCGGGCTATTGGCGCAGACGGCCGTTGGTCTGATCCACTTCAGCTGCATTTTTCCGTCAAGCCGAAATTCTGGCGCAGCCCGGCGGCTTACGGGCTGTATCTGTTGCTGGCCACTTTGCTGTTCTGGTTGCATTTCCGGCAACGCTGGCAAATTCAGCAGGCCCGCCTGGCAACCGCCGAAGCTCAGCATAAATTACAACAGGACTACACCCATCAGCTGGAACTGGCCGTGCGACAGCGCACAGCGAGTCTGGAACAACAACAGCAGGAACTGGTTTTGCTGCAACAGGAAAAAATTGCGTTTTTAAGCAGCACCAGCCATGACTTGAAAAACTTATCTGCCCTGGTCCGGCTGAATCTGACGGATTTACGGCAACATCTGCAGCCCTCCGGTGAACCGGGTTGGCACACGGTCAATAACAGCTGCAAGTTACTCAATACCCTGGTCGACGACATTCTGGAATTATCCAGGCTGAACGCCGGTGTGATCACCCCTCAACTGCAACTGGTGAACTTGAGTCAGTTATTGCAGCAGGTCTACCAAACTTTTGTGCCTATGGCGGCGGAGTTAAAAGTCCGGCTGGAACTGAAGGTCGAACCCGATCTGCTGGTGGTTACCGATAAACACCTGGTGGCCCGTATGCTGATGAATCTGTTGGACAATGCGCTGAAAAACCTGCAGGAAGGTGAACTGGTGCAACTGGAGCTGAAACACCGTTACCCGCACAGCCAGCAGTTGTATCTGTCAATCCGGGATTCAGGCCCTGGGTTACCCCAACCGATGCGACGCCATTGGGGGAACGCTTTTCAGCGCGGTAACCAAAGTTATCAGGGGTCAGGTTTGGGCCTGAGCATAGTACGCAAAATTGCCGAGTTACTGGTGTTGCCGATCAACTTATACAGTTCAGAACGGGGCACCAGTTTTGGTCTGCGTTTTGTCCGGGCAGAGCCTTATACCCTGCCTGCAGCCGCTGTTGGTTCAGCGCTGGTGATAGATCCGGACCCTCAGGTCCGGCAATCCTTGTACTACGAACTGGTGCGGCATGGTTTGCAGGTCAGCGTATTTTCGTCTTTGCGCGACTTTCAGCGTTCAGGTCAGACCGGGTTTCGCCTGCTGATTTCTGATATACACTTGAACGCGACGGATGACCACCTGACGGAATTGACCTTATTAACCTCCAGGTTAGCCCCTGGCGGTAAGCTGTTACTGATGTCGGCCGACGCCACCTTGCGTCAGCGCCTGCCAGAACACAAAGCCGTGTATTTTATGCTGAAACCTGTGAAACGCGCCCGCCTTGCCTGGCTGTTAGCAAAGGACCAATAGATGACATTTCAGATTGTGCTGGCCGAAGACCACCCTATTTACCTGGATGCACTGAGCCGGTCTTTGCAACAGGCTATTGCCGGGTTGCAGGTGTACCAGGCCGCAGATTACCTGCTGCTGTTTGAGCTGCTGGAAAAGTACTGTGACCAACTGGATTTATTGCTGATGGATTTGTCGATGCCCGGCAGCTCAGGTTTGAGTGGCCTGCATTTTATCCGCAGCCGTTTTCCCGAGTTGCCTATTGTGATCCTGAGTGGTCATGACGACCTGGCAATGCGTCAGCTCTGTCTGAGCGCCGGTGCTTCGGCATTTTTGTCCAAAGCGGCCGACAGTGCGGATGTGATCCACACCATCAGCCAACTGCTGCAAGGCGATTACCAGTTCCCAACCGCAGTGCAACGCCAGCCCGAAGCGGGTTCAGCCCAATTGCGTATAGCCCGCCTCACCCCTGGCCAATACAAAGTGTTTAAACTGCTGGCTGAAGGCTACAGTAACAAACAGATCGCCAATCAGTTAGGGCTGGCCGAAAAAACCGTCAAAGTGCATGTGTCCGCCATTCTGGAAAAACTGGAAGTCGACAACCGTACTCAGGCCGCCTGTCTGCTGGCTGATGCTGCCGCCTCCTGGCTGAAAGCCCCTCCCCATTCCTGACCCACTCAACAGGCTTCCAGCCCTGACCCCACGCCACTTCAAGTTGCAACCCGGCGAGAAGGCGCTGTCAACACAGCTGCGGCTGCAAATGCGACGGGTGTATACCCAAATCAGTTGAAGCTGCAGCAAGGCGACAAGCCAGTGAGACCCCAGGAGCATAGTCAACTTATGTGACTGGGGCGAGAAGGCGCTGTCAACACAGCTGCGGCTGCAAATGCGACGGGTGTATACCCAAATCAGTTGAAGCTGCAGCAAGGCGACAAGCCAGTGAGACCCCAGGAGCATAGTCAACTTATGTGACTGGGGCGAGAAGGCGCTGTCAACACAGCTGCGGCTGCAAATGCGACGGGTATAGGCCTAAAGACCTAGCGGTTCTAGCCCTTGAGGTCAATAGTGCAGAACCTGACCCGCTTTTACACTCTGAGTCTGGGCCAAGTGCATTTTTTGTTTCCGGGGCTGCGCATGCAACTTGAAACCGACTTATCCGAACAAAGTTTCCGCCTGATCAGCCAATGGCTGTATCAACGCAGTGGTATTCATTTGGGCGACGAAAAAAAAGTGCTGGTCAAAGCCCGGTTAGCCGCCCGACTGCGGGACTTACAACTGGGCAATTTTGAGCAGTATCTGGAGCTGATCAACAGTCACAGTGCAGCCTCAGAACAACAGATAGCGCTCAATTCGCTGACCACCAATGAAACTTATTTTTTCCGCGAAGAAGCACATTTTGAGTTTCTGCAGCGCTGGTTACCTAAAGCGCCCCTGTGCCAGCCGCTGCATTGCTGGAGCGCCGCCGCATCGAGCGGGCAAGAAGCTTACAGTCTGGCCATGATGCTGGCCGATAAGTATGGTTTTAATACGGACTGGAATATTCAGGGCACAGATATCAACAGTGAAATGGTGCAGGCGGCCAGACGTGCGGTTTACCCACTGGCACAGGCAGACCGCATCCCGCTGCCGAAGTTACAAAAATACTGCCGTAAAGGCCGGGGCAAAGATAGCGGCTCTTTTATGGTGACGCCGGAATTGCGGAAAAAAGTGCAGTTTTTCCAGCTGAATCTGATGCAGATGTCCGCTGAGACTGTGCGTTTTGACGTGATATTGCTGCGTAATGTGCTGATATATTTCAAAGCCACCGACCGTAAATACCTGGTCAACCAGCTGCTGCAGCGTCTGAAACCAGGTGGCTTGTTGCTGGTAGGCCATACCGAAAGCATCAACGGTTATGATGAAGGGTTAAAGCTGTTGCAACCAGCCTGTTACCAGTGGCTGCCATGACCCCACCCCCTCAGGAACAGTGTCAGCCTTTAGCCCAGACCCTGGCTCAGGGCATTTCCGTATTTGCCCTCTGCCCCTTTATTGCGCTGACACTGAGCATAGTCTTGATTGTCAGCCTGAGCTCCTGGTATCGCAGTACCGAGGTCAGACGCGGCCTGCTCAGCCAGCTGGAAACCAACCTTCAAGCCACTGCGCTCACGGAAGCCGAACTGCTGTCGCAGCAACTGACCACTGTGGCCGAACAGCTGCACATCCTGGCCCCTGAACATTTGTATTACCTCAATGTACCCACTCCAAACCCACAGCGCACAGCGGCAGAATTGGGGTTTGCCTTGTTGCCCAATGGAGTTTTAGTGGAAAAATCGGGCCAGGGAGTGCATATGTTTTATCAGGGGCAAGGGCCCTACCGCCCTGAGCAGCTGGCGCTGGCGCTGAACACCAGACGGCTGAACCTGCTGTATCAGGCGGTGGTCGACACCAACCCTTTGATTGACCAACTGTATTTTATCAGCGCAGGCAATATGAGCCGGATCTACCCGCCTTTGCCTGCAGACTCCGCCTCCTTGCAGTCACCACAGCCTTTGGTGCAACAGAACTTTTATTACCTGGCAGATCAGCAACATAACCCGACACGCCAACTGACCTGGACTCAGGCATACCCTGACGCCTTTGGTATGGGCCTGATGGTGTCAGCCCTGCAGCCCCTGTATCAGCACGACCAGCTGGCGGGGGTTATGGGTGCTGATATCACTTTACCCAGCCTGGCCGCTGCTTTATTGCAACGGGCCTCTCAGCATGGCTATCAGGTGCTGCTGCTATCCGCTGAAGCAGACATTCTGGCCGTATCGGCGACGCTGAAACCTCAACTGCAACTGACAGAGCGCAACCACACTGAGCTGCAATTAGGCGAATGGCCTGGAAGCACAGAACAGCGGCCAATCGTGACCCTTCAGGGGCAGGATTATGTGCTGAGCAGACACCAGGTGGCAGCAACCGGCTGGCAGCTGGTATTGCTGCAGCCTATGACCCTGATCAACAACACTGTCACTCAGCAGGAGCAGAACGAACTTCAGCTGCATCTGGCAGCCTTTGTCGTGTTATTTTTGCTGGTCAGTCTGTATTTCCGTTTTATGTATGCGAAAGCCAGCCAGTTTGCTGTCAGCCTGATTCACCCTATCCGCCGCCTGACCAGCTGGACCAACACCCTGGGGACTGTCCCCAGCCCGGATCCCCTGACCGACCAAAGCCGCATTCTGGAAATCCGTACTTTGGTCGATAATTTCCGCGCCATGGTGTTTGAGCTGCATGAACGCAACCAGCAACTGCAACAAACCAATCAGGCGCAACAACAACTGGAAGCTGAAAGTCTGCATTACCAGCATCAGGCCAGCACCGACCGCCTGACCGGCGTCGCCAACCGCCAGGCGCTGGAGCTGGCTCTGGCCGGTTACACGACGGCGGCTGTGCCAGGTAACCTCAGCCTGATCCTGCTGGACATCGATCATTTCAAACAAATCAACGATACTTATGGACATCAGACCGGTGATCTGGTGCTAAAACAGGTGGCAACCCGTTTAGCGCCGCTGGTGGAGCCACCCGGCCTGTTTGGTCGCTGGGGGGGAGAGGAATTCCTGGTACTGTGTCCGGGTTACCGCTTGCCGAAAGCGGCCGAACTGGCAGAACAACTCAGGCTGCAGGTACAGCTGTTGCAGTTTGACCAGCCATTTCAAATCAGCATTTCTTTAGGTGTCGCCCAAAAACAGCCTGCAGAGGCTGTGGATCGTACTTTAGGTCGGGCTGATTTTATGTTGTATCAGTCAAAACAACAGGGGCGTAACAGGGTCAGTCAGGCTCCGTTGCCCGCTGTGTCGGAAGAGAATGAAATTTATGCAGAAGAAGATTTTAGTGGTCGATGACAGTAAAGTATCCCGCCTTTTTGTGGTGAATTACTGGCGGGACCTGCGCCCGGACTGGATTTTTGTTGAAGCCGAAGGTGGCGAGCAGGCCATTCAGATGGCTGAAAGTCAGCACTTTGACGTGATAGTGCTGGATTACAACATGCCGGATATAGATGGCTTACATGTTGCTGAAAAGGTTAAAATAAACCAAAAAAAATGTTTTATGGCACTGCTCACCGCCAATATACAGCGTTACATTCAGGACGAAGCAGAACAGGCCCGGCTGTTTTATTACCGCAAACCTGTCACCCCGGACCTGATCCGGCAAATAGCACAGGATGCTGAGGAGTACCACAATGCAATTCAGTGACTTACAAAAAGACGCCCTGTGCGAAATTTTTAATATCAGTGTCGGTCAGGCGGCCGCCGCTATGAGTGAGATAGTGCAGCAACCGATCCGGATGACGGTGCCCAAGGTGGATGTCTGTGATATTTCCCAAGCCATCAGCCAGCTGGACAGAGGTTATGATATTTGTGGGATAGCCCAGCGTTTCCAGAGCAGTTTCAGCGGCCAGGCCATTTTACTTTTTCCTGAACACCGCAGCCTGGAACTGGTCCGGCTGATGGTGGGGCTGGATACACCGGTGCAGCAAATCACCGAGCTGGAACAGGATGCGATGGCTGAAATAGGCAATATAGTGCTGAACGCCTGTCTGGCCTCGTTATCCAACCTATTCAACCAACGTTTTGACTTAACCATTCCGCAGCTGGTGATGGGTGACAGCAGCCAGGTGCTCAGTGAGTATGAAGACGAACAGGTGCTGATCCTGCTGCAAATTCTGTTTTATCTGGAAGACCGGGAACTGGAAGGCAGTATTGTCTTTGTGGTGAACCTGCAGTCCATGCTGGCACTGCAAGAGTGTATAGGTACTTTTATTCAGGGAGCGCAACGCAGCCAAAACAGCTGAAAAAAGCAGCAACCCCTGAACAGCACTCGATGCAGTCAGACCCGTAAACTGCTTGAGATTAGAGGATTTAACGCAGAAAATTCATGCCCGCCTGCCACCAGCTGAACAATTTATCTTCCGGCATAGGCGGAGAAATAAAGTAGCCCTGTCCGACATGGCAACCGGCACCACTCAGGTAATTCCAGTCCGCTTCCGTTTCAATGCCCTCAGCAACGACAACAATGCCCAGTTTCATGCACATTTGCAGGGTACTTTCAAAAATGACCTGCAAATGCGATTTCCCGGCAATGCCTTTAATCAGGGAACGATCAACTTTCAGTTCAGTAAAAGGGATTTGCGCCAGCTGTTTAACAGAAGAATAGCCGGTACCGTAGTCATCAATGGACAAGCCAGCACCGGCCAGCCGCAGCCGGGTCAAAATGGACAAGGCTTTGCCTATATCGCGGATCACCGAGGTTTCCGTCACTTCAAAGGTCAGGCCTTTGGCTGCCACATCGGCCTGTTTCAGCAGCGCCATAATATTTTTAGAGAACTCATCATTATCAAAAGACACCGCAGATAAATTGACAGCAATTTTGATAGCAAAACCCTGAGCAGCCCAACGTTGCTGCTGCTCAGCGGCCATACGCACCACCTCATAACTCAGTTGATCGATCAGTTGGTAGTTTTCGCAGAGTTGGATAAAGTCATTAGGGAACACAATACGTTCATCGTATTTCAGCCGCACCAGGGCTTCCACTTCCGTCAGTTCGCCGCTGGCAAATTCAATTTTCGGCTGGTAATGCAACACAAAACGACGTTCTGCCAGTGCCTGCTGCAGTTCTGCTTTGCCCAGCACAGGCGCACTGACCGCAGGCACCTTGTGTTGTTGGCTCTCAACCCGTCCTTTATACAGATGCAATTTTTCCAGCAAGGAGCTGCGCTGCACCGGCTTTTGCAGTGAGCCCAGTACATAAAGCCCCTCTGTTGTGGCCATAAATTCAACCGCTGAGATCAAAGCGGCTTCGCGGGAGCTGACGATCAGAATGGCGGAGCGCTGCTGGCGCGCCGCCAGCAGATGAATCAGTTCAATGCCGTCGATATCCGGCATTTCTAAATCGCAAATCAAAATATCAAAATCATGTTCACCCTGTTCAATCAATGCCAGGGCTTCGCGGCCGTTTTCTGCGCCGGACAAGTGACTGCAGCCGAACTCCCGGCATAAACTCAACAGGTATTCACGTTGTGTTTTGCTGTCTTCCACCACCAACAATGATAAATCGTTCATGCCTCGTTCCTCTGCGATTTAAAGCTGTAACTACTGATTACCGCAGCCACCTGCTCCAGACTCAGGACCACTGCAGCAGCGTCACGTTTGATGGCTTCTTTAGGCATACCAAACACCACTGAACTGGCTTCATCCTGCGCATAGGTCATGGCGCCCGCCTCTCGCATCTCCAACAGGCCACGGGCACCATCATCTCCCATACCGGTCAAAATAAAACCCACGGCATTCTTACCGGCACTTTTCGCCACAGAGCGGAATAACACGTCCACCGACGGGCAATGCCGGTTTACCGCTGGGCCGGCCTTGACACTGACCTGAAAAAAGGCGCCGCTGCGGACCAGGCTCATATGCTTACCGCCTGGTGCAATCAATGCCAGACCAGGCCGCACTTTGTCGCCATCCTGCGCCTCTTTCACGTCAATACTGCAAATCTGATTCAGCCGGCTGGCAAAGGCTGCAGTAAATTTCTCCGGCATATGCTGCACAATGACAAGGCCTGGGCAGCCAGGCGACAGCTCCGTCAGGATCTGCTCCAGCGCTATGGTGCCGCCAGTGGAAGTGCCAATGGCGACCACTTTTTCGGTAGTTTTGCTCATGGCCGTCGCCTGAGTGTCGGTCTGCGCCAAAGCGGGACTGACCGGCTGCGGACTGTTTTTGGTGCGTCTCAGCACAGCCACATTGGAACGGGCGGCTTCACGAATGGCGCTGAGCAGCTCCTGTTTACTGTCCTGCAAAAAGCCCTTCACGCCGCTTTGCGGTTTGGTAAAGATGGCGACAGCTCCTGCGCTTAAAGCTTCCATCGTGGTCTCTGCGCCCTGCTCTGTCAGGGAAGAACAAATCACCACTGGAGTCGGCCTGCCCTGCATAATTTTTTTCAGAAAGGTAATACCGTCCATCCGCGGCATTTCCACATCCAGAGTGATCACATCAGGCCAGTCTGCTTTCATTCTGGACACCGCAAAAATAGGATCGGCCGCCGTGCCAGTGACTTCAATGTCAGGCTGATTGGCCATCATGTCAGACAAAACCTGACGCACCACGGCCGAGTCATCCACAATCAATACTTTGATTTTTTTGGTTTTGTCCATTTGCCTTTACCCCGCCACTACCTGCTCTATCTCCAGCGCCCCGGTGCGGCTGTCAAATCGGAGCCGTCTGGCGGGTTGCCCTCCCGTATCATCCTTGTACAAATTTAATTGGTGCTCAGCGATAAAGTGCCGGGCCATTTCCAGATTCAGTGCACCAATCTGAAACTGCCGGGCCAGCTGGCCACTGAGCAGGTTACCGGCACCACCGGCCAGACTGACCTGCAGTTCTTGTGGTGGGATTTGGTGCTTTTGCACCTGTTGCCATAAGTAAGGCAACACCTGATCCGCATACTTGCCCTGCACCCGCACTTTGCCAGCTTCTGTGGCCGGAGTATGGGGCGAAATGTAGTGGCACATTGCATAAAAGCGGCTGGCCGGATGCCACAACACCAGCGACACACAAGAACCCAACACAGTAAAATACAACTGACGCCCGCCCGTACCGTACACAAAGTCGCCGGGAGCCAGATTGGTTAACTCCAGTTTCGCGGCTGTCATGCTTTCAACCTGTAACAGGCCGGCTGAATTTGTTGTAAGCGATCATCGTACCCATGAATACTTTCCGAATGCCCCACCAGCAAGTAGCCACCAGGTTTCAGGAACTTCAGCACATTGCGGACAATTTTTTGTTTGTCTTCCAACTCGAAATAAATCAGTACATTGCGCAAAAGAATCAAGTCAAAGCGGTAGTTAAACTGCTTGGGCTCCATCAGGTTCAGCGGTTCAAAGCTGACCTTTTGACACAACTCAGGCCGGAACTTAAACCAGCCTTCATCTTTGCCTTTGCCTTTCAGGGCATAGGCTTTCAGTAAGTCCTGTGGAATTTTACGGCTGGCTTCAATCGGATAAATCGCCTGCCTGGCAGTACACAGCACCGCCGTATTGATATCCGTGCCCACCACAGACCAAGGCTGATAGCCACCAAACTGCTGTGCCAGTACCATAGCCACCGAATAGGCTTCCTGGCCGGTAGAAGCCGCCGCGCTCCAGACCTGAAAAGGGGCTGCAGGGGTTGTGGTTTTATGCCCTGCGGCGACTTTTTCCAAAAAACGGAAATGTTTTTCCTCACGAAAGAAATAAGTTTCATTGGTGGTCAGAATATTGACTGCCAGCTCATGCTCCAGCTGTTCTGCCGGATTGAGCAACACCCGGATGTATTGCTCAAAACTGGCCAGCTCCAGCTCCCGCATGCGTTTTTGCAGTCGGCCGCAGACCAGGCTGCGTTTGGTGTCATTCAGAAAAATACCACTGCGCTGGTACAACCAATCCCGGACTTGTCGAAACGACTGCTCTGAAATGCTACTGCTGACCTGCACAATCCCTCCTGCGTCTTACCGGGGCTCAGAAGTTTTCGAAATCAAAGTCGGCTTCATCAGCAGCAGTGGCTTTTTTGCTGACTTTGGCAGTTTTTACCGGCTGGGCATGATGCACAGCTTTTTTCGGCCTCTGCTGCGCCCTGTGCTGGGTAATGCTGAAAAACTCCATCAGTTGCTGTAACTGCACGGCCTGCTGGGTCAATTCTTCAGAGGTGGATGACAACTCTTCGGACGCCGCAGCATTTTGTTGCGTGGCCTGGGTGATCTGCAGAATGGCGTCATTAATTTCACCCGCGCCAACCGACTGTTCGTTACTGGCGGCAGAAATTTCCTGCACCAGCTCAGCGGTCCGCTGAATGGAAGGCACAATTTCGGTCAGCAGGGAGCCCGCCTGTTCAGCCAGCGTGACCGAACTGGTGGCCACTTCACCAATTTCTTTGGCGGCCGTCTGACTGCGGGCCGCCAGTTTACGCACCTCTGCGGCCACCACAGCAAAGCCCCGGCCATGCTCGCCGGCCCGGCCCGCTTCAATGGCCGCATTCAGCGCCAGCAAGTTGGTCTGGTAAGCAATGTCATCAATAATGCCTATTTTCTGCGCAATCTGACGCATGGCCGCCACAGTCTCGCTGACCGCTTTGCCACCACTGATCGCCTGATTGGCACTTTTCGACGCAATGCCCTCAGTAATTTTCGAATTTTCATTGTTTTGCGTAATGGAAGCGGTCATCTCCTCCATGGCGGCAGAGGTTTCTTCAATACTGGCGGCCTGCTCAGACGAGGACTGACTTAACGACTGAGCCGTCGCATTCATTTGCTCAGCCGCCGAAGATAAAGTGTCAGTGGAGGACCGCACTTCGCTGATGATTTCCGATAATTTCTGCACCATCTGGCTGATGGCAAACAACATACTGGACTGATCGCCTTCCGCCAGCTGCACATTCACAGTTAAGTCACCGGCCGCCACTTTGGTAATCACATCTTCCGCATAAGCCGGCTCACCGCCCAACTGACGGGTCAGACTGCGGGTGATCAGCACCCCCAGAATCAGACTGGCCAGGATGCTGGCAAAGATACAGCCCAGGTTCACCCACAGCGCAGTAGTGTAACTGGCTTCGGAGGCATTAAATGACTGCTCCGCCACTTTCAACTGCACATCCACCAGTTTGGCGAAACTGTCCGACACCGGCTCTATTTTCGGATACAACTGCTGCAATACAAAGGTATCCAATGCTTCGCGGTCGCCATCACGCAGTACCTGCTTTAACTTAGCCACAGCGGCATCCGCTTCGGCCAGCTGAGGCTTGATCAGCGTCACCAGTTCTTTTTCCGCAGGCACCAGTTCAGTGACCAGGTAGGCGTTCCAACGCTCATGAATAATGGCATCCGCTTTGTCGACATTGGCCAGGCCGTCAGCCATACTCAGGCCGTTATTACGCACCTTGTGTGCCGTATCGACAATATTAACCGCATACATATCGGCAATCAGCTTCAGGTCTTTCAGCGGGATCACCCGGTCTTTGTACACAGATCCCATAGCCCGGTTGGAGTCCTGCATGGCCAGAATGCCCATTACACCAACAATAAGGATCAGGGCAATCATCGCGCCGGCCAGAGTAGCAAGCCGGGTGGCTACTTTCATTTTTCTAAACATAAAACACCTTTTGTTGTCAGCTCTCTGGCAGGGCCAGACTGTAGTTTGTGTTCTGCTGGTTTCCCGTCCGGGCGGGAACCACGGCAACGCGTTAAGTTTTGAAGTAAGACACCATCTGCTGTAAGTCCTCAGCCTGTTGAGTCAACTGCTCAGAGGTGGAGGACAATTCTTCTGAGGCCGCGGCATTGTGCTGCGTTGTCAGCGAGATCTGCGCTATGGCTTCGTTAATACCGCAAGTGCCGGCAGATTGTTCCTGACTGGACGCCGCAATTTCCTGCACCAGTTCCGCCGTCTGCTCTATTGCGGGCACTATCTGGGCCAGCAAACCACCAGCCTGTTCAGCCAGAGTGACAGACTGCCCCGCCACTTCACCAATCTCTTTGGCGGCCGTCTGACTGCGGGCGGCCAGTTTACGGACCTCAGCCGCAACTACAGCAAAACCACGGCCATGTTCACCGGCACGGCCTGCTTCAATAGCGGCATTCAGCGCCAATAAGTTAGTTTGATAGGCAATGTCGTCCACTATGCTGATTTTTTGGGCAATTTGTTTCATGGCGCTGACGGTCTGCAGCACCGCCTGTCCGCCATGCTGCGCCCTGGAGGCAGCTTTGGTGGCAATCTCATTGGTGGTTTTGGCGTTGTCGCTGTTCTGGCTGATGGACACACTCATCTGCTCCATCGCTGCGGACGTTTCTTCCACACTGGCGGCCTGTTGACTGGATGACTGGCTCAACGCCTGAGCCGTTGCATTCATCTGCTCTGAAGCCACCAACAGACTGTCGGTGGATGCGCGTACCTGCTGAATAATCTGATTCAGCTTGGTTATCATCGTTGCCATACCCGCCAGCATACTGCTGTGGTCGCCATTCAGAAGCTGCACCTTAACAGTCAAATCCCCGGCAGCCACCCGGGATATCACCTGTTCGGCGTACTGAGGTTCACCGCCCAGCTTTTTCCGTAACAGCAGATAGCTATAGCTCAGGGCCAATGCCAGTAACAACACAATGGCCAGTTGCATCACATAAATGACAGTTTTCATGGTGGCCGCGGCCTCTTCAGCCTGCTGCACAGCGTCCAGTGTGCGGGTATCCAGCAACACAAAAAACTCGTCGATAGGCCGCATAATACGGGCCTTATCCTGGTGATAGGCTTCGTCATGCATCAGCGCTCTGGCTTGTGCCAAATCGGCTTTCCCCGGTACAAACTGACCTTTGCCATCCGGCACCAGCCCTTTCACTGCATTCATTGCAATGACTTCTGTATTGACCAGCTCATTGGAGTTCTGGCTGGCTTCGGCAAGTTTCGCCAGTTCCTGCTCGGTAAAGCCTGCTTGCTGCATCAGATCCAGTAACGGCTTTTGCTCGTTGCTGTCAGGCCGGGGCGGGCGGCCATCCGCGGTATAAAAATCCCAGTAAATGCGCTGATAGTCTTGTGGCCTTGGCAGTTCACCATTTCGGATACGCAAAATACGGTTGTACACCTGTTCATACCGGGGGTCCTGAGTCACCACATAGGTCCGGGCAAGACGGGTCAGATCATCAGAACTCTGGCGCAGTTCATCTGCCAGCAAGTACGACTGGTAACGTTGCTGGTGGGTGCTGCTGACCTGCTGGTTCAGTTCAGACAAGCGGTATTGCGCCACTGCCAAGGCGGCCATCAGTGCAGTCATGACCAGCACCAGTACAGTGAACAGCTGCTTGACAGTCAGGTTATTTTTCACTGACTTTCTCCACCAGTGAAGCCAGTTCATCCACAGATAAGGCTTTGTCACCGCGCAGCAGGATCACAAACTGACCGTCCACATTGATCACACCATGAATAAACTGCGCTTTGACCCTGGCACCAAAAGTGGGTGCAGGTTCAATTTGGGTCGTATCCACTTCAATGACTTCAGTCACGCTGTCTACCAAGGCCCCCAGCACCACCAGTTGGTCCTCGTAAGGAATTTCCAGTACCACAATGCAGGTGCGCTCTTTCAGTTCTGTGGCGCCTTTACCCAAGCGTAACGACAGATCGATCACAGGCACCACTTCCCCGCGCAGATTCAGCACGCCTTTGACAAAATCCGGCATCAGCGGAATAGCAGTGACATTGTCGTACTCCAGGATTTCTTTCACTGTTTCTATACTGATGCCAAAAAACTCATCCCGGATCATAAAGGTCAGGTACTGACGCTCAGTGACAGACTCAGATTTATGCGGTTCCATAGTTTGATTCACTCCCCGGACTACGAATGGGCAACACAGCTTTCTTGCTGAATTGCAAAATCAATCAGTTGTGGTACATCGAGAATAAAGCCAACCTCACCGCTGCCCAGAATAGTGGTGCCACTCAGACCTCGTGCTGATTTGACAACAGCGTGCAAAGGTTTAATCACGGCCTGTAATTCACCATGCAAAGCATCCACCACCAGGCCGGCGCGTTGATGGCCGTACTGCACCACCAGAATATTTTCCCGCTCTGTGGCGTTACCGGATGACAAACGGAACAAGTCGTTGATCCGGACAAAAGGCAAGACTTCACCACGCAGATTAAAATAGTCCCGTCGCTCGGCCTGCTCAGCCTGACAATCAGCACTGAATTCAATACATTCCTGCACCATATTCAGCGGCACCACAAAATGAGTGTCCGCCACGCTGACTTCAAAACCATCGATAATGGCCAGGGTCAGCGGCAGTCGAATGCGGAACAACGTGCCTTTGCCCAGCTGGGATTCAATAAAAATCTGGCCACGCAGCTCTTCCAGATTGCGTTTCACCACATCCATCCCCACACCGCGGCCAGACAGGTTGGTCACCTGGGATGCAGTGGAGAAACCCGGTGCAAAAATCAGCTTAAAACACTCTTCTTCCGTCAGTGTCTGCTCGGCGCTGATCAGGCCTTTTTCTATGGCTTTTTGCCGCAGTTTTTCCGCATTCAGGCCCTGCCCGTCGTCCTGGATCTCCAGCACCACAGCGCCAGCCTCATGGTAAGCATTCAGCCGCAACAACCCCTGGGCCGGTTTCCCCTGGTAGAGCCGCAGTTCTTTGGCCTCAATGCCATGATCCAACGCATTGCGTACTATATGCATCAGCGGATCCGACAGCTTTTCCACCATGCTTTTATCCAGCTCGGTTTCAGCACCCAGAATTTCCAGCTGAATTTCTTTGCCAAGCTCTTTGGAGACATCCCGCACTATACGTTTCAACCGGCTGAATGAATCGCCAATCTGCACCATACGCAGCCCCAGGGTGCCATCACGGATTTGTTCGATCAGCGAGGTCATCACCCCAAAGGATTCCGACAGTTTTTCGTCATCCCGTTGCTGCACCAGCAACTGGTTGGCTGCACCTGCAGTGACCAGTTCACCAATCAGATTGATCAGTTGGTCCAGCTTGCGGGCTTCCACTTTCAGAAACTGCAAGTCCGCCGGCCTTTTATGCTCCGTACTTTTTTGTTTGTGTAACGCCACATCCAGCAAGGCCGGATCCAAAACCCCTTGTTGCACCAGCATCTGCCCCACTGCGACTGTGGATTTATCCTGCCGGATTTCCTGCTGCTGTGTCTGTAGGGCCTTTTCCAGTTCTTTGGCCGTAACAGCCCCAGCTTCCAGCAATACTTCACCCAAAGGTTGATCCACCATTGGCAATTGCTGCAATTTTTGCTTTAGTTCAGCCGGTGCCTGGATCAGCACCTCACTGCTGTCCTGAATAAACTCAAACACATCTTCAATGTCTTGCTTGCTGGCGGTTGACTGCAGTTGCATATCCAGCTGCAGATAGCAGTTTTCCGGGTCAAAGTCGGCCGCGGGCGGAAACTGGGCCGATAACTGCACTGCGGACAACTGACCCAGCTTTTGCAGGTAGACCAGCTGAGACGAAGGATCCATGCCGTCTTTAAATACATCCTGACCATAACGGATTTTCAGTTGCCACAGTCCGGGCAATGATTCTGTTCCCACCTCAGCCTGGGGTGGCGAGGGCTGGGTGGCAGGCTGCAGAACAGCCAGCAGTTGCTGAAGTAACAAAGCACCGGTGTGTTTATCAACCTCGGCGCCGGGTTCCGCCACGGCCTCCACCAGATGGCCCATATGGGACTGGCAATCCAGCATCAGTGACAATAACTGCGGGCTCAATTCAAGTTTCTGATCCCGCACTTTGTCCAGCACTGTCTCCACATTGTGGGTAAAAGCCACTATGTCGTCGAAACCAAAAATACCAGCAGAGCCTTTAATGGTATGAGCGGCCCGGAATACCGCGTCTATATGCTCTCCAACGTCTGCTGCACCGGACTCCACATCCAGCAGGCACTGTTCCATCGATTCCAGCAATTCTCTGGCTTCATCAATAAACAGCTGCTTCGCCTGTTCCATATCCATAGCCCGGCCCCTTATTCCAGATTGTCCGGAAACTCAAACTGATAGATATTCAGCAAGCGCTGCACCATGGTGTTTTCCGTGCCTGTGACCCTGACCAAAGACTGCAGTTGCAATTGGTGACTTAACCACCACACCAGTTGCAAGCCAGCGCTGTCGATGTCTTCAACTGCGGATAAATCCAGCAACACCTTGGCTCCGGCTTTCGCCAGACCAGAGCGGCATGGCTCCATCAGCTCATGCACAGTAAAGATGGTCAGGTCCTGGTTAAAAGCCCAGATCTGAAAATCGGCGGATTGGGAAAAAGTCAGCGCCATAACAACCTCAGGGCAGGATCAGTTTATTGACCGCGTCCAACATCTGATCAGGTTTAAAGGGTTTCACCACCCAGGCTTTGGCTCCGGCCGCTTTGCCGGCGGCTTTTTTCTCTTCCGCCCCTTCAGTGGTCAGCATAATTACGGGGGTAAAGCGGTAGGCAGGCAGCTTTTTCAGCTCAGTCACAAAGGTAATGCCGTCCATGTTGGGCATATTGACATCTGAAATCACCAGATGAATTTTGTCGCCGGAGCATTTGCTTAATGCATCTTTGCCATCCACAGCTTCAAGCACCTGAAAACCGGCATTGCGCAATGTCATGCCAACCACCTGACGAATACTGATCGAATCGTCCACGACGAGAATAGTTTTAGTCATACCCTGAAATTCCTAAAAGAAAGTGATATCTGAGCTGGCGGCCGCTTTGGATGCAGACCGGCCCTGATGCACGGACACCTGCTCTAAAGTGGTGTAAGTCCGTTGTAGCTGTTCCAGCCAGTCCTGCACACGCACCAGCTCCAGAGGGCCCTGCTGCTGACTGTGTTGTCCCAGATACTGCTGCAGCTTTTCCATATCGGCCATGATATGGCCGAGGATCTGGCTGACTCTGTCCTGAAACTGCAATTCAACCACCACCTGCTGGATATGCTGCTGCACTTCACTGCTTTCGTGTTCGAGCTCCACCGCAGACTGCAACAGGTTTTGACTGACAGAACTGAAATCATGCAGCACTTTGGCAATGGCCTGACTGACCTGCTCCAGACGTTGTTCATCCTGCTCGGTAAAACGCTGGGTCGAATTCAATGTGTTTTCCAGTGTACTGTTCACTTCTTCTATACGCTGGGTAATACGGCTGCCCGTGGCCCCGGAACGGGTCGATAAAGTACGGACTTCATCCGCCACCACGGCAAAACCGCGGCCATGTTCACCGGCCCTGGCCGCTTCAATGGCAGCATTCAGTGCCAATAAGTTGGTCTGTGACGCAATACCAGCCACTTCCGACCCCATGGCTTTGAGTTCATCGGTGATGGCTGCCAGCGATTTGATTTCAGCCAACAATTGATCCCGGCTGTGCATCGCCTGACGCAGCTGATCAACCACCAGATTCAGCTCCTGGTCTGCCGTCGCCACCACCTGATCCAGCCCCTGGCCACCATGCATGGCGCCGGCGGTTTTCCGGGATGCTGCCACCGCATTACCCAGCTGCTCGCTGATCGCCATAAACTGTTGCACCAGTTGGGTGATGCCTGTTTCGGTCTGTTCCCTGACCAACCCCTGCTGATTCATCCAGAGTGGCAATAAGGCTGTTAACAGCTGTTGATAGTGCTGTTGCACCTGCACAGACTGCTGCAGTGTTTCCTGCTGCTGTTTCTGCAGCTGTTGCCACTGCACCCTCTGCTGTTGGTGCTGCTGTTTTTGGCTCCAAAGCCCGGCCAGAATCAACGCCATGGTCAACAGGATCAGCAGTGCAGGTCCCCATGGACTGACACCTGCCCACACCATACCCAGCGCCAGAACCGCACTGACCAGACTTGTCAGAAACCAGGGTTGAATGGAGTTTTTGGAAAGAAGATGAAATTGTGACGTCATAATGTTTCAGCTAACCACTTCATGCTTAAGCATTTTATTTAAGGGCCAAACTAGCATAGCAGCGTGTCTTAAATTTGCCTGCGTAGTACTTTAGAAAAGTACCCACCCCAAAACCAGTAAGGTTACTAGCCACCTGGCGGCCGCTTTGACGGCTTTTTAACCAGCTGTTCCTAAAGTTGAATTAACTGATGACGCAAGGCAAAGCGGATCCAGTCACTGGGGCAACTTAGTCCCAGTTTTTTACTGATTGTCGATCGGTGAAACTCAACTGTTTTATTGCTGATATAAAGTCTGGCAGCGATTTCACGGGCAGTGTGACCTTCTGCTGTCAGCTGCAGTATTTGTTTTTGTTTCAGACTTAACGAAGACAGCCCTTGGTCGGCGCTCAGGTGCTCAGGCTGCACCAGCGCCTGCACCAATAAGGGTGAAAATTGTTCCGGCAGATAAAACTGCCCGGCCAGCACCTGACGCAGGCCGTGCAGGCTTTGCGCTGCAGATGCCATTTTGGATAAAACGCCCTGTACACCCAGCCGCACCGCCTGCAGCACAGGTACAAAATCGGCCGGACTGGCAAGCAACAGAATCTTCAGGTGAGGAAATTGGTGCCGCAACTGCTCTGTCACCAAAGTGGCGGTAATTTCAGGCAGGCGGGCAGAGAGCAGCAACGCATCAGGTTTATGCAGCCGGCACAGGCTCAGCACGTCAGGCCCATTGTTTGCCGTGGCCAGCACCTCATACTGATGCTGCTTTAATAGCTCAACCAGGCAGTCGCGAAATAACAACTCTGCATCAGCCACAATCAGTTTTGGATACACCACGTTTGAGCCCGGTTCACTTGTTCGGGCCGCAGTATAGGAAGATAGCCTGCCGCGCTCCATAACGCAGAGGTCCTACCCGGCTAAGACTAAAGACCTAGAACTCAGACCAGACTGGGCTCAGCCGGGCGGCTCCTGGTTTAACCGGACATCAGCCACCCGATAAACAGCAAGGCAAAACCAAAGAGATACAGCAGCCCCACCCAGGATAAACAGCGGATCCACAAGGCCATTTGGCCAGCGCTTTGCATCAGCCGGTAGTTCAGCCAGGCGAACACAGGCGTGGTGACAAAAGCCAGACTCATCGCAAAGGTCAGCATAGGACCCAGTGAAGATTTAAAGAATAAAATCACAGCCAGACCTGCCAGGGCCTGCAGCAGCAGCCAGACGGAATAACTGCGGTGATTGTTGGTGTGTTGCCAGCCAAGCAGCTGAAAGGACTCGTTGATAGTGCGGGCGTAGCCATCCAATACCGTCAGGGTGGTGCCAAACATACATAAAAAAGCGACAAAAGCGACCAGCAAGGTCGACCAGTCGCCCATGGTTTTGGCGTAGATGCCGACAAACTGCTGGATGTAGCTGCCACCGGCCAGCGCGACCTCTTGCGCTGAGCCAAACTGCACCAGGGCTCCCAGCGCCAGAAACACCAGCGCCAGCGCCGTGGTACTCCAGTACCCCAGATGGAAATCAAACAGGCCATTGGCCCGGCTGACCGGGTTCTGTTGTTGTTTGGCTTTCAGCCACAAGGAGTTAATGGCGGAAATTTCAATAGGAGCCGGCATCCAGCCCATTAAAGCCACCAGAAAGCCTAAGTAAGCCAGTTGCCAGGGCGAAGGCGCCACATAGTCTGGAGGGGCCTGCATACCTTTTTGCCAGGCCATCACAGCAGCCACCAGGGTAGTGAGGGTCAGCAGCACCATCACCCACTTGGACACTTTGTCCAGCACGCGGTATTGGCCTGCCAGCAACAGCAGCACGCAGACCAGCAGCAACAGGCAACACAGCAGGGTCAGGGAGACAGGCACCGGAATAAAATACTGCAACAGAGCCGCAGTTAAAATCAGCACCCCGGCCGTATTGACCACAGCCGCAATCAGGTTCAGCCAGACAAAACCCAATAAATAGCCACGGCTTTGCCGGCGGTAACCTTCCAGCAAGGTTTCTCCGCTTTGCAGGCTGTACTCCACACCAAAACGGAAAAATGGGTATTTCAGTACATTCACCAGCACAATCAGCAGCGCCAGCTGCCAGCCAAATAAAGCACCGGCCTGAGTAGAAGCAACAATATGCGAGCCGCCAATGGCCGCTGTGGCCAATAAAATGCCCGGCCCCAACGCCTGCAGGCGACTGAGCCACTCTTGTTTTCCCTGTTGTGTCATCTGGTTGTAGTTATGGCTGATGAAAAGTGACCCAGCTTAGCCAAAGCAAAACACGAACTCCATGCCCGGGCGGAAAAATAGCCATCGCAGCGCAACCAACTTGCCGCTCCGCCCTGGCTCTGGCATGCTGCGATTTTTCTGCCTGCCGGAGTACACAATGGATCAGGAACAGCTTGATCAGAGCCTGTTATTTGAAGTGCTGGAAAACCAGCTGGCCGACAATCACCCGAAACAGGTGAAAGAAACCATGTTGCGGCTGCGTATGACAGGTCACAGCAATGAAGAAGCGCTTGAACTGATGGCCTGCGCCTTAGCACCGGAAATGCAGGCCGTGATTGAACAAGGGCAAAGCTTTAACCTGGAACGGTATGTGCAACATCTGGCGCTGTTACCGGAAACGCCCTGGTTGAGTGATGCAGACCTGGCTGGCTGAGCACCAGCTCAGTCCACCTTAAAAGGTTCACCAAACAGCAAAATCATCTCCGCCGCCTCACAGCGGCAATCAAAACCACAACGCACACATTCGTAGCCATTGTGGCTGTCAGCACGCCATTTATCCGGGTGAATTTTCACCAGTTGGCCCCCCTGTTTACTGAAATAACGCACCGCCGCGTTGCCTGGGCTTTGCCGCCATAAATGTGCCACCCCGGCCTTGGCGCCCTGTGCTTTTAATGCCTGGATCGAACGCTGCATCAGTTCGCCGCCAATGCCCCGCCCCTGCAACCTGGGGCTGATAGTGTTGCATTTAAAATAGGCCACCTGCGCAGCTGGCACAGGCCAAAGTTCCGGGCTGCACCAGGCATCAGGTTGCCAGTTACCCGCCGCCCAGGCCAGGCGGAACCCCACCAGTTGGTCGTCCTGATAAGCCACAAAACTGGCATCCTGCCCTTGTTGAATGCCGAGCTGGTGGTAATAAGCCAGAGTCGGCTGGTCCAGATAACCGGCACCGTGCACAGTGTTCGCCAGCATCAGCAATGACTGATAATCCTGCAGCTGCAGCTGACGGTAATAAATGCGGTCTGACATGCTCACGGCAGGCCCTCTTGGTTTTTCCGGTGAATCTTGCCATGATGCGCGAAAAGTCCCGCCACTGACAAGAAGGACCCCGCATGTACGATCCCTTGCACGACCCGCATCCAGGCATTGGTTTGTCCTACCCGGACAGCTACTGGGCCAGCCACTCTGGGCAGGCGCCTGCCGATCAGGGCCCACTGACACAGGACACTGACACCGAAGTGGCGATTATCGGCGCCGGTTATACCGGCCTGTCCTGTGCTTACCACCTGGCGGCAGAGCATGGTATTCAGCCCCTGGTGCTGGAAGCCAACCGCACGGCCTGGGGCTGCAGTGGCCGCAACGCAGGTTTTGTGCTGAAGTCGTCCGGCCGCAAGCCTTATTCCGTGATGAAACAACAGTATGGCCCCGATGTCATGCAGGCCATTTACCGCGAGTTTTGTGAAGGGCTGGACACAGTCAAAGGCTTGATCGGCAGCGGTATCGATTGCGATCAGCAGGAGATGGGTTACCTGCGCATGGCGCATAAACCAGCCATGATTAAAACCCTGCAGGCGCAGGCCGCGCTGATGCAGCGAGAGTTTAACTATCAGGTGGAATTCATCGGACGGGACCAGCTGCATCAGCACTATGTGGCCGATCAGCAGGCTTACGCTGCCTTGCGCTTTTATGATGGTTTTGGCCTGAATCCACTCAAGCTGGCCTGGGGTTATCAGCGATTGGCCATGCAGTATGGCGCAACGATCCACAGCGCCAGCCCGGTGCTGGACTGGCGGACCGAACACGGCAAACAACTGCTGATCACACCACAAGGCCGGGTCCGGGCGGACCGGGTGGTGATAGCCAGCAACGGCTACACACCCAAAGCCTTACACCCTGGTGTGCAGGCGCGGTCTTTACCTGTGTTGTCCCAAATTATTGTCACAGAACCTTTAACTCTGGAGCAGTTGGCCGCCTGTAACCTGCTGACCAGCCAGGTGGTCATGGACACCAGGGCACTGAAGTATTACTACCGCAAGCTGCCGGATAACCGCATTCTGTTTGGCGGTCGCGGCGCTATTACCGGCCAGGGCGCTGAAGACCCTTATTTTGCCAACCGTCTGCTCGCCGTGCTCAAGCAGAGTTTCCCGGCACTGCAGACGCTGCGTTATGATTACAGCTGGTCTGGCTGGATTTGTATGGCGCTGGATGATATTCCGCATCTGGCCGCTGCCGATGACAGCGGTAAAGTCCTGTACAGCATGGGTTATTGTGGGGCTGGCCTGACCTTTTCTGCTCAGGCCGGCAAACGACTGGCCCAGCGTATTGCCGGAGTGCAGTTGCCTGCGATCCCGCTGTACCAGCACCCCTTACCCCGCTTCCCGCTGCCAGCCTTGCGTCGTCTGGGGCAATGGGGCTATTTTCAGTATGGCCGTATCAAGGATCAGTGGTTTTAAAGTTTGGGTAAACCAGCTAGACTGGCGCCCTTTTTTCACCGGGGCGTCCGGTCCGGAGGTTATGATGAGTTCGAGCAAAGCACTGAAAAAGAAAATCGCCAAACGGGCCAAACAGAAGAAAAACATTCAGGTGAAAAACTCCATCCGACTGAAACAAAAGGCTCAGTCTGAGCAGGACAGCAGCCCTCAGCCTGAGGTGGCTGACGCATCTTCCTCAGAAAACAGCTGATTCCGCTGGCCAAAATACTTCAGCTGTAAGTCTTGATAGTCCGCAGATTTCACCACATCTGCCAAGGCCCTGTCGAACCTGGCGCGCAAGGCGTCATTGCGAAAGGCGGCATGGTACAAAGCGGGCGCAAACAGTCTGGCGAAGTCCAGTTCGTCCGGCGACCGGCCATGCAGTTTCAGGTAGTAGTTCAGAATATTGCTATCTGCAATCACCAGGTCACAGCGACTCATCAGTAACATCTGCACCTGTTGGCTCTGATTGGCCAGTTCCTGGTAACTTTCTACCGCATTGACGCTGGTTTCAAATTCTTTGCCCAATAAACGCCGTGCATTGTGAAAAGCCACCACAGCATAGGGCTGCATATCCATCATACGACGAATTTGAATGGAGCGGATCTTCAGGCTCGCCACCACATTCTGATACTGAATGTAAGGCGTGGAATAAAACAACGGCTGGCTGGGGTCGACTTTTTGCAAGGTGGCTATATCGGCTTTGCCTTCCAGCAGCAGGTCACGCAGCCTGGCATTGGGAACATGCAAAAATTGCGCTTCGCTTCCCATCTTTTTTAACACCAGCCGTATCAAATCCAGCTCAAATCCGGATTGATCCGACAGGTTAATGTATGGCGGTTTATCCAGCCCCACCAATACTGTCAGGCTGGTTTTCGCCAAAGCGGAACAGGACATCAGCAGGGTCAGAACGAACAGGAGCATTTTCATGCGTGGTACTTCTCCTCTGGGCAGGGACAACGCCAGCACCTTTTGTTAAAAGATAGGCATGTTTTCGGTCATTCGCACGGAGTTTGTTATGCAACACAAGGTTATTCAGCAACAGCTGCTGCAGATCAAAGCTGATTGCTGGTACGTGCAAAAGTTTCTGAACTGATTCAGCGGGCATAAAGTTAAAGCCGGTTATCTTGATGATGTCAGCACAGGCTGAATTGAATCGGATACGAGGTGAATCATGAACAAGTCTTTAATCGCAGGTGTCGTGGTAGGGGGTATTGCCGTCACAGCTCTGGGTTCTATCGCTGGCTACAGCTATCTGGATAAAGAACCACAATTTGCCGAAGTGGTGGCCAGCAAAGCCCTGTATCAGTCCGTCTCTGTACCGGCCGAACAATGCACAGACCAGGTGGTGCAGCAACGCCGCCCGGTGCAGGATCAGAATCAGATTGCCGGTACTGTAATTGGTGCAGTGGTCGGCGGTGTACTGGGTAATCAGGTGGGTGGAGGCTCGGGTAAAAAAATTGCCACAGTGGCCGGAGCAGCCGCCGGTGGTTATGCCGGTAAGCAAGTACAAACCGACATGCAGAACAAGGATGTAGAAACCAGCACCCGCCGTGTCTGCAAAACAGTGCAGAAAACTGAAAAACAGCTGATTGGCTACGATGTCACCTACATTATGGATGGCAAAGTCCACAAAACCCGGCTGGATCAAGAGCCCGCTGAGCGGGTGCCCGTGGTTGACGGCAAGCCTGACTTTCACAGCAGCCTGAGCGCGAAAAGCTAACCCCAGGCAGTCAGTCCTCAAGCACAAGCCTGTTGGGCGTCAGGAAAAGCCCAACAGGCGTTGATAAGACCATCAGCACCAGGCCGGCAGCGATCCCCTGACCGTCATTCATCGCCTTCGAACCGCTGCCTCATCGCCGGCATGGGTTTCAGCCCTTGGGGTAACTCAAATAAAGCCGGGTCCTGAGCCCCCAGTTTCAGGTCTGTCAGTTTCATTCTGATTCTGGATTCATGGCTCCCTTCTTTGCTGACAAAGTGCATTTGCAACGGGATCTGTTCTGCAGTGAACCAGATAAAACCACCGACGGATTTGTCCTGCAACAGGATACGGTATTTGATGGTATTGATCCCATCCAGGTATTCTGAGCCCATCAGCTCGATGCTGACATTCCCCGGCATTTCGCCTCGTATCTGGCTGGCCTGATGAGCGGCAATTTCTGAATAGCTTTCAAACACCGGCATCAAATGCCAGAACTTGCCGAGATCGGGCCGCACAATCATCACCCTCTGCATGCCTTCCACATTCATTTCAATACGTTCTTTACCAAAGGAGTGATACAACTGCTGCTGCAAGACCCCACCTGAATATTCAATCTGACGCACGGCGCTGTATTCGGCCTGTGCCACCGGCAGGCCATATGCCTCTGCAGCCTGGAGCAGCAGGCTTACAGCCATCACGAATAATTTCCACATCATTTGTTCCTGTCGCTCGTCCGCAAGCCCAGCTGTACACCCTGGTCGCAGGCCTGCTGTTGATTTGGTTAAATTCCGCTCAAAAAGCAGAAAGCGGCACTGTACCGGGGAACATCAGCTGCAGTTGTGAAAGAATGTAGGCAGTAAAAGCAACAGCCATCCTAGGTGTATTCAGTTGAATTTCAGCTAAGATCCTTTAAGTTAGAATGAGTTAGCTTATTGATTCCCGCACTGAGGTGCAGTCTGCTGCCATCAGTTGGTCAGGCAGTACCACATCAGCTGCCGCACCTGAAATACTTTGTCACGGCCCAGGCCAACTTTTTACAAGGATCTCAGATGACCCAATCTTCTGTTGCTGTTGGTTTGAAACTCAGTCTGCTGGTCTTTGGCCTGCTGACCCTGCTGCTGTTGTATCTGGACTGGCAGCTGATCATTCCTGGCTGGCTCAAGTACCTGCTGCTGGGTCTGAACCTGGTCACTTTGTTGGCCTACTGGCGCGATAAAAAGGCGGCAGAGCAGCAAAGCTGGCGGACTCAGGAAAGCAGCCTGTTGTTGCTCGGCTTGTTGGGGGGCTGGCCTGCCGCCTTAGTAGCACAGCACTGGTTGAGGCATAAAAACAAAAAACTGAGTTTCCAAATCCTTTTTTATCTGACCATCATGCTCAATGGCGGCCTGTTTTATGCGATTTGGCTGCACAGTCCCTTGCTGCCATAAGCAGAAAAACTGCGGCAACCTGGCTGGTCGCCCCGGGCAAAGCACGTTAAATTAGTCCCTTGGACTAGTTTAACGTGCTGTTGAGGAACTTATGCGCTTGTCTGCTTTACCTTTTTCTTTGTTACTTACACTGATATCCGGCCAGAGTCTGGCCAGTGATCTGGCGACCAAAGCACAGCAACTGGCACAGCAGACACTGATTATCGATACCCACATTGATGTGCCTTACCGTCTGCACGATGACTGGGAAGATGTGACCCAGGCCACGAAGCGCGGTGAATTTGACTACCCGCGCGCCAAAGCCGGTGGTCTGAACGCACCTTTTATGTCCATATACATCCCTTCGTCTTATGAAAAAAGCGGCGGCGGTTACCAGTTTGCCAATCAGCTGATTGATGGCATGGAAGCCCTGGTGGCCCGGGCGCCGGATAAGTTTGCCATGGCCTACCACAGCAAAGACCTGGCTGAACAATTCCGCCAGGGCAAAATCTCCCTGGCTCTGGGCATGGAAAATGGCACCCCAATCGACGGCAAGCTGGAGAACCTGCAGCATTTTTACAACAGAGGCATTCGCTATATCACGCTGACGCACTCCGAGAGTAACCATATTGCCGACTCCAGCTATGACCTGCGTCGCCAGTGGAAAGGTTTGAGCCCCTTTGGCAAAGAGCTGGTGGTGGCCATGAACAACACCGGCCTGATGATTGATATTTCCCATGTGTCGGATGCCGCGTTTTACCAGGTAGTGGAACTCAGCAAAGCCCCGGTGATTGCCTCGCATTCGTCACTGCGGGCCTTTGTGCCGGGTTTTGAGCGGAATATGGATGACAAGATGATCAAAGCGCTGGCGAAAAACGGCGGTGTCATTCAAATCAACTTCGGCTCCGCTTTTATCGTGCAGGCGGCCAATCAATGGGGTTTACAGCGGGACGCCGCTTTTAAAGCCTCAGGCCAGACCGACAAAGATGCCTTTACCGCCGAGTACAAAAAACAACAGCCTTACCCTTTTGCCAGCCTGGAAAAGGTACTGGACCATATTGATTATGTCGTCAAGCTGGTTGGCATCGACTATGTGGGCATAGGCTCAGATTTTGATGGCGTCGGTGATTCATTACCGGAGCAACTGAAAGATGTGTCGATGTACCCCAACCTGATCAAAGGTTTGCTGGAGCGGGGCTATTCAGAGCAGGATATTGAAAAAGTGCTGTCTGGTAACCTGTTGCGGGTGTGGCGTGCTGTGGAAGACTACGCCGCCAAACATTAACCTCATCACAGTGGAGGCCTGAGTATGTGGTCCTGGCTGAATCAACTTTTTACCCATCCGGCCAATTCCGAACTGCTGCTTGGGTCTTACGATCCCTGGTTGGTGCTGTTGTCTGTAGCCATCGCCGTGTTTGCTTCTGCAATGGCGCTGCAGGTGACAGCCCAGGCCACTGAAGTGAAACGCAAAGGGCTGCGCCGCCTAATGCTGGCCAGTGGCAGCCTGAGTCTGGGGTGTGGCGTCTGGTCTATGCACTTTATCGGTATGCTGGCCTTTGCCTTATGCACACCGGTCAGCTACACACCAGGCCTGACCGCACTGTCGATGTTGCCCAGTATTGCTGCATCCTGGGTGGCGCTGAATCTGATCAGTCAGAAAAAAATCAGCCTGCTGCAGCTGGCCACAGGCGGCCTCTTAGTGGGCGCCGGTATAGGCACCATGCATTACAGTGGTATGGCCGCGATGCAGCTCTCTGCCGCACTGCGTTATGATCTGTCAATCTTTGCTTTATCTATTCTGGTTGCAGTGGTACTGGCCATGCTGGCGTTGTGGATCCGCTTTGGACTGAAGCGGCTGAAACTGCAGCCAATCAGCCTGACGCTGCTGGCCGCCACAGTGATGGGCGCCGCTATTGCCGGTATGCACTATACCGGCATGGCCGCCGCACGTTTTGTGCCGCCACCGGGTTTTGTGCCACAAACCGAACGCGGTGAAACCCCGCTGGTGCTGGCGGCGGGCATTACTGTGCTGACGCTGGTGATCACTATGCTGGTCGTGATTGTGACCATGTTATTGCGTTATCGCGAAGCCAGCGCACAGGCCAAAGCCAGCGAAAGCCGGCTCCGCTCCATGATGGAAACTGCGGTGGATGGTATTGTCACCATCGACAGCAACGGCATCATTCAGAGTGTCAACAAAGCAGCAGAACGTATTTTCGGCTGGAGCTCGGCAGAAATGCTGGGACGCAATGTCACCATGCTGACTCCGGACCCGATTAAAGCCGAACATGACAGTTACCTGCAAAACTACCTGCACACCGGCAAAGCCAGCATTATTGGCCAGGGCCGGGATGTGATGGCCTGCCACAAAGATGGCCGGTCACTGCCTGTGCGTCTGGCTATAGGCCACGCCAGGCTGCCAGAACAGGACTTGTTTGTCGCTTTTATTACCGACATCAGCTCCCGCCTGCAAATGGAGCAGGCACTGAAAGAAAACGAAGAAAAATTCCGTTCGTTGATCAGCAATATCCCCGGCGCCGCTTACCGTTGCCTGTGCAACGAGCAGTGGGACATGTTGTTTATCAGTGACGCCATTGAAGGCATTTGCGGTTACCCGGCCTCTGATTTTATGTTGCCCCATCAGGTCCGGCGCTGGACCTCCCTGATCCATCCGGATGATTTAGCCGTAGTGCAACAGATGGAGATGTATCAAAACAGTTTTCAGCTGGAATACCGTATTCTGCATCGGGATGGCTCGGTGCACTGGCTGTTGGAACAAGGCCAGGCGATTCGGGACCCGGATGGCAACATTCTCTGGCTGGACGGCTTTTTGATGGATATCACTCAGCGTAAGCAGATGGAAGTTGAACTGCTGAAGGCGAAAAACCAGGCCGAAGACGCAGCCGCGGCCCGCGCTTCTTTTCTCGCCAATATGAGCCACGAAATCCGCACCCCAATGAATGCCATTATTGGTTTCAGTGACCTGTTGCTGAGTTCCCAGTTGCAGCCCGAGCAGCGCAAGCATCTGTCGACTATTCATGGCTCAGCCCATTCACTGTTGCATCTGCTCAATGACGTACTGGACAGTGCCAAGCTGGAAAAAGGCAAGCTGGAGCTGGAAATCGACAATTTCTCCTTACCTGCCTTGCTCGACTCCGTGGTGTCTACCTTATGGCTGCAGGCCCGGAAAAAACAGCTGGCGCTGGAGCTGAAGCTGGCCCCTGAATTGGGGGAGTTTTACCTGGGAGCGCCCGATCGGCTGCGGCAAATACTGACCAACCTGATTGGCAATGCCATTAAATTTACCGAAAAAGGGCAGGTAACAGTGCTGGCAGGTCTGACGGCCGATCAGCAGGTGCAATTCCGCATTACGGATACCGGCATTGGCATCGCCGCCCACAGGTTGCCTTTTATTTTCGATGCCTTTACCCAGGCCGACGCGTCGATGAGCCGGCGTTTTGGCGGTACCGGCCTTGGCACCACCATCAGCAAGCAACTGGTGGAGCTGATGGGTGGGCAAATTCGGGTGGAAAGTACCGAAGGGGTCGGCAGTTGCTTTGAATTTACACTGCCGCTGCAACCGGGCCAGTATCAGCCGCAACCTGTACAGGGCCAGGCCATAAAATTACCTGCGCTGAAGGTGCTGATTGCCGACGATATTCCGCAGAATCTGGAACTGTTGCAGCTGTTACTGCAACGCGCCGGTCATGCCGTGATCTGTGCCCGCGATGGTCTGGAAGCCGTCACGCTGTATCAGCAACAGCAGCCTCAGCTGGTTCTGATGGATATTCAGATGCCCCATCTGGACGGTTTGGGAGCCTGCCGGCAGATCCGTCAGCTGGAAGCGCAACTGGGGCTCAACACAGTCCCTGTCATTGCGCTGACCGCCAGTGTGCTGGATGAGGATAAACAAGCCGCCCGTGAAGCCGGTATGCAGGGCTTTGCCACCAAACCTGTGGATTTTGTCGCCCTGAGCCGGGAAATAGCCGCAGTGCTTGGCATCGACCTGCCGGAACCGGCCGACGCACCTGAAGATGTGCAACCAGAGCAATTGATCAATCTGAACAAAGCGCTGCAGCTGTGGGGGCACCAGGACAGCTACCTGTTTAACCTGCGCCAGTTTCTGCAGCAAGTGCCAGACCAGCTGGAACTGATGCTCAGTGCTTATCAGCAAAACAACCTGACCGAAGTACAACACAAAGCCCATGCGCTCAAAGGAGTCAGTGGCAATCTGGCGCTGGAAGCCTTCAGCCGGATTGGCGCCGAACTGGAGCAGGCGGCCCGGCAGCTGCAACCTGAACGTTGTTTGCAGCTGATCAGCAGACTGCAAAGTGGCTGGCCCCGCCTGGAGAAAGCAGCCGCAGCGCTGCAGGTACAACAACATCAGCAGACCGCCGCCGAACCCGTTGCTCTGGCGCAGTTAGAGCAGTTATTGCAGCAATTGGCGACTGGACTGGCCAAACACCAGCTCGACAGCCAGTTGGTGCAGCAATTAAGCCAGGTGCAATGCCCCTGGCAGCAGGAAATCCGCCACATTCTGGAGCTGGCAGATGATTTTGAATTTCAGGCCGCTTTAGCACAACTGGACCAGCTAAAGCCGCAGCTTAATCAGGAAAATCACTGATGAACCAGGCCAAAATTTTGCTGGTCGACGACGAAGCCACCAACCTCAAAGTGCTGCGTAATGTGCTGCAGGATCAGTACCAGCTGATGTTCGCCAAACAGGGGGATGAAGCGCTGCAGCTGGCGGCTGAACACAAACCGGATTTAATACTGCTGGATGTGATGATGCCGGGCAAAACCGGCTTTGAGGTGTGTGCACAGCTGAAACAAAACCCCGAGCTCTGTGCTATTCCAGTCATTTTTGTCACAGCGCTGAAAGAAGAGCTGGACGAAACTAAAGGCTTTGAATTGGGTGCCGTGGATTACATCACCAAACCCATCAGTCCGGCCGTGGTGCGGGCCAGAGTAAAAACCCATTTGTCGCTGGTACAGGCTGAAGAGCTGAAACAAACCCGCCTGCAGGTGATTCAACGACTGGGCCGCGCCGCTGAATACAAAGATAATGAAACCGGCTTGCATGTACTTCGTATGAGCCATTATGCCCATGTGCTGGCTTTGGCTTATGGCCTGGACACCCAGCAGGCGGAAAACTTACTGCATGCCGCCCCTATGCACGACATAGGCAAAATAGGCATTCCGGATCATATTCTGCTGAAGCCCGGCAAGCTGACCACAGAAGAATTTGCCGAAATGAAGCGGCATCCGCTGATCGGGGCTGAAATTATCGGCCATTGTGACTCGGCCCTGCTGCAAGTGGCCAAGCAGGTCGCCTTATACCACCATGAAAAGTGGGATGGCACCGGCTACCCATACGGACTGAAAGCAGAGCAAATACCGCTGGAAGCCCGTATTGTGGCCGTGGCGGATGTGTTTGACGCCCTGACCAGCCCCAGGCCCTATAAACCGGCCTGGTCTTTGGAGCAGACCATGGACTATATGCAGCAACAAAAGGGACTGCATTTTGAACCTGTGTTGATCGAGCTGCTGGAACAAAAACTGCCGGACATTCTCGCTATTCAGCAGAAATGGGCGGAAAAAGAAGTCTCACCACAGTAAAGATATTGCGAATTCAGCCGTGGCTTAGCAAGATGAACTAAACACGGCCCACACCTGAGAAACGGACTGAACTGATGAAGCCTTTTTACCTCTGCTTTTTCCTGCTGCTGTTATCCGGCTGCAGCACCACCTATTACCAGGAGCGTCTGCAGCAGCCGATGCCACTGCCGGAGGGTGAATGGACCATGACCCGGCTGCATCCCAATGATCTGGACCTGGTCACCGAAATGCGCTGGCAGGATAAAAACAGTCAGGACCTGGTGCAAAGCTTCGTATTTGAGCAACAACCCAATGTAAATTTGCAGGACACCAAACGTATTGATGACGAGCAGGGCCAGCTGAACTGCGATTTATTGTTCGACAGCCAGATCCTGAGCCAGACCCAACAGCAGGGTTACCCGCAGCTGACCTGGGTATCGGAGTGCAAAAGTAAAACCGGTCAATACTCCAAGGTGTTACACAAAGCCATCGCAGGTAAAGAGTCGCTGTATGTGTTTAACCGTATCTGGCGCACCCAGCCATTACAAACCGAATGGGATCTCTGGCTGGCGTACAGCAACCGCATTTATGTCTGCGACCAGCGCGCGGCAGCTGGCTGTCAGTGAGCCAAAAAAGAGGCAGCCAGGCTGCCTGAAAGGAGAGGCCTGGGCTAACGTTGCTCAAGCAAAAGGATCAGGTTATCCAGCTGCTGCTGGCAGTTCTGTAACTGAGGTTGTTGTTGCTGCATCAGCATCTGGGCAATTTGCAGCGACGCCAGCACTATGCTTTGTTCCTGCGATAAATGCCCGTTGCCTTTACGCACAGTGCCGACCTGCTCATTCAGCAGACGGGCGGCTTCCTGCAAATAGGATTGCTCATGCACCCGGCAACGCAGACGGTACTCACGGCCACAGATCAGCAGCTTTTGTTCGATAAGCGCAGCAGACATAAGTTACCTGGCAGAGTGGCCAAACAGCTGCAGTAATTGCTGTAAGTGCGCCTGCACCTGCTGCTGTTGCTCTTCGTTCTCCAAGGTTTTCAGCTCCAGCGTTTCCAGCTGAGCCCTGGTGTCATCCACCTGCTGTTTCAATTGCTGGTTTTCGTTGATTAACCCCTGAATAAGCTGATGCAGATGCTGAAACTGTGAATCGAACATAGGATTTCCTCTGAACACGACGAAGTGGATGGTCAGAAACTGACGGCTGAATGCCTGCCGACTTTAGCGGCTGCAATTGAACTCAGGCTGAACAACGGCGGATCCCGCCACTAAAAAAGCCCGCCAGGGCTGGCGGGCAACAGAGTAGTTCTACTCCAGGGTTCAGAAACTCACCAGCGCGGCATCCTCCCCGTTCTGCTCTGTACTCAGCAAATCATAAGCGGCGAAGGCCGATAATTGCTGTTGCAGACGGGTTTCCACCTGGTTCAGCGCCTGCAGGTTCTGGCATAAGGCGTCGCCTTGTTGTTCCAGTGCAGAGGCTTTTAATTCAACGCTTTGTTCAATCTGTTCGCCAACTAATTCCATCCGTTCACCAAAGGAATTCATTCGCTGCTCGAAGTCACCGTCACCGGACATCATCGCCAGCCCCATTTGCCACAGCACTGAGCCCATAGACTGCTGCACCGCATCTTCGATGGCCTGTTCAAACTCCGGACCAAAGGCTTCATCCAGCTGTTGCATCTGGCTGCCGCGGATCTCAATGCTCTGGCCGTCCCGCACAATCAGCTCGTCCGTGGTCAGCTCGACCTTCTGCAGCGCGCTTTGCAAGCCGTCGAACTCCGCCAGGTCTTTGCCGGTCAGCTCCGTCATCGCCTGGCCCACAGCGCTCACCGCCAGTTTCATCGCGTCGCCAACCAGTACCACTGTTTTTTCCGTCTGGTCGCGCAAACCGGCCTGGTACTGCAGCAGCAATGCACGTTGCTCAGCATTAACCTGCTGAGTTTTGCCATTCAGCCACAGGTTGCCCTGTGCGTCGATTTGCCATAAGGATTGACCCTGCTCAGACAACTCCACCAGAGCTGGCGTGATGCGCAAATCCTGCTTCAGTTGCAGGTTGCACTGTGAAGATTCAGCCGCCACTGTGGCGCTTAACAACAAGATGGAACTGGCAATCAGGGTTTTCATCAGAGTTCGTCCTTTCAGGGGTGATGCCAAAGAATCTGCAAAGCCAATGCCAATACGTAACTATCTGTTTTAAATCAATTTAAATAAAAACCCATCGCAAAACCCTGTTTTGCTGTTAGCCAAATTGACTAAAAAATAGTGGTAATTTGTCTGGCTGCGGTACTACTGAACTTCCGGCACCGCCGGGGCGGTGCTATAGTGCGCGCACCAGTGCAGAACCAGAGCGAAACCGCCGCATGAAAGCAGTGACACCATTTATTTACCCTATAGGCACAGTAGGCCAGCCGTGGGGCGACGCCGAAAAATCCCTTTGGCTCAACCAGCAAAAACAGACCAAACGCAGCTACCAGCAGGATGTCGTCAGTGCATTGCAGTCTTTACCGGACGAAGCTGAGTTGCTGCAGTACGGCCATATCGACTACAGCCGCCATCAGTTGCCTGACTATGCCCTTTATGCCGTGCGCAGCAAAAACTGGCAGCCAGAGTTACCGGTTTTATTGGTGACGGGGGGTGTCCATGGCTATGAAACCAGCGGGGTGCATGGGGCGCTGGCGTTTATTCAGCAGCATTTTACTGAGTTCAGTGCCAAGGCAAACCTGTTAATCCTGCCCTGCATCAGCCCCTGGGGCTATGAAACCATTAACCGGTGGAACCCGGATGCAGTTGACCCGAACCGTTCATTCAGCCCCACAGGGGAAGCGGCGGAAGCCCAGCTGGCGATGGCCTGCATTCAAAGCCACAGCGGAACAGTGCTGATGCATATTGATTTGCATGAAACCACCGACTCTGACAACAGCGAGTTTCGCCCGGCCAAAGCCGCCCGTGACGGCAGCGTCAATACCAACTGGAATATCCCCGATGGGTTTTATCTGGTCGGTGACACAGAGCGGCCTGAAGCCGGCTTTCAGAAAGCAGTGATCGATGCGGTCGCGAAAGTCACACATATTGCACCGGCCGATGAACATGGCTGCCTGATTGGCGAAAAACTGCAGCAGTTTGGAGTGGTGAATTACCCGAAACGCAGCCTGGGATTATGCGGCGGTTTTACCGACGCCCCTTTTGTCACCACCACCGAAGTGTACCCGGACAGCCCCAACACCAACCCGGCAGAATGCAATCAGGCCCAGGTGGCCGCTGTGGTGGCGGCAATGCAATTTGCTTTGGCTAACTGACAGCCTGAAACACAAAAGCCGGCACAGCCGGCTTTTTTATGCGGGGTAGCTGCTTAGAATGCGTAGGTCACACCCAGGCTGGCATTGCGTGGTGAACCATAACCATACTGTTCAAAGAAGCCAATCTGGCTGTAGTACTTCTCATCAAACAGGTTGTCGATGTTCAGCTGCACAGACAGCTGCTCCGACAGGGCATAACGCGCCATCAGGCTGACCAGGCTGTAAGAGTCCTGTACCAGCTGGAATGCCCCAGTGCCGTTGTACTGTTTGTCTTCCCAGTTGACACCGCCCCCCACAACCAGGCCCTCGACCAGACCGGCAAAGTTATAGGTTGTAAAGACGTTCAGCTTTTTGCGCGGATGGTCGGTGTTTACCTCGGTGCCAGCCGCATCTTTGGCTTCGTATTGCGAATAACCAGCCGAAATATTCCATTGAGCTGTCAGGTTACCAATCACTTCCAGCTCAAAGCCTTCGCTTTCCACGCCCTTAGCAGCCACATAAATCATTTCCAGCGGGTTATCCGGGAAAGGCACACCTGTGCTTTGTGCCAGATTGTCCTGTTCAATTTTAAAAATGGCGACTGAGGTTTGCAGTGCGCCGTCCATAAAGGAGCTCTTCAGGCCCAGCTCTGCGTTGGTACCTTCCACCGGGTCCAGCGTGTTTTTGTTCACGTCACGCGCCTGCTGCGGCTTGAAAATCTCGGTCTGGCTGACATAGAGGTTGTGCTCTGGTGTCAGCTGATACATCAGGCCGACATAAGGCACAAAAACACCACTGTCGCCGTAGTTTTCCGCTGTTGGGTTCCAGTTAAAACCCACCCGCTCCCATTTGGACACCCGGGCACCGGCAATCAGTTTTAAGTCGTCAGTGATCAGGAAGCGGGTAGCCGCATAATAACCATCCTGCTGGGTTTCCAGATCCACCTGAGCGGCACCTGTGGCAGAAAACTCTGGCTGTGGGTAGGTGGCGCCTGTCCAGTCAAAGAAATTGCCCACCGGAATAAAAGCCGAGGTTTGAGCGAAAGTTTCAGTGTACGCATCCTGCTCGCTGGTCAACGCACCCACCACAAATTCGTGAGTGCGGCCAAACAATGAATAATCGCCTTTTAACTGAATATCCCAGCTGCTTTGTTTGCTGTACCCCGAGCTTTTGTACGGCCATGGGCTTAAACCCAGACCCGTGGTTTTATCCAGCGTGCCGTATACATAAAGCAATTGAGTGTCGGCGGTATTTTTCAGGTGGTTGTAACTGATTTTGCCTTGCCAGCCATTGCTGAAGTTATGCACCAGGTTGGCGAAGGTATTGGTGTTGCTCGACTGCCAGTAGGTCCAGTCGGCCGATGTGGTGACTGAGGTATCCCAGTCTGTTGGCGTGCCGTCACTGAACCAGGCTGGCAAACCGCCCCAGGTAGAGCCTGCAGGGTCATTGTCCTGGTAGCTGGTACCAAAACTCAGCGAGGTCTGATCGGTCAGATCCGCGTCGACAATGCCATACAGCACTGTTTTGTCGTCTTCGACTATCTCCATAAAGGTATCGCCGACTTCTTTTTTCGCGACAAAGCGGAAACGCAAGTCACCATTGCTGTCCATGGCATTGGCCACATCAGCAGTCACATAACGCTGGTTCCAGCTGCCGATGCCTGCATTGACATACCCCTGCAGCTCGGTGGCGTTGGCATGTTTACGCACCAGGTTAATGGACGCGGATGGGTCACCTGCACCAGTTAACAGGCCCGTAGCGCCACGCACTACCTCTATCCGTTCATAAATGGACACGTCAGCCACAGTTTCGCCGGAATCGCCCGCCAGTGACCAGGCCAAAGGCACACCGTCAATCTGGTATTTGTCGATATCAAAACCGCGTGCGCTGAACACATTACGGGTGGTATCCAGCTGCTTGGCAGACACACCCACTGTTTGGGCAACCACTTCATTAATGCCGCTAAAGCCCTGATCCATAATACGTTCTGCCGTGATCACAGTGACAGACTGAGGGGTTTCCAGCAGGCTCAGGCCTAAACCTGTTGCCGTATCAATGGTCTCATTGATGGTGTATTTGCCCACCACCTCAATGCGTTCAACATCCTTTTCAACATCAGCGTCCTCTGCGGCCACAGTCGCCAGGCTGAACAGTGCCATTTGGGTGGCAACAACTAAAGGTAACTTACGGAATTTTACGGTGTTTGACATACAAGATCCTCCAATTGCGGCGGATCATACACAAATGCAAACCATTATCAAATGCAGATGAGATAAATTGTTATTTCTTTACTGCGCATTTTGCCAGGTTAACTTGTATTTAACCAATCCGCCCCCATCACTGTACAACTAGCCTGCCTGAAGGAGAGCCTGATGCGTCAGCTCCATATTGATTTAGTCTCGGATATCGCCTGTCCCTGGTGTGCCATTGGGTATGCGCGTCTGCTGGAAGCACTGCAGCAACTGCAAGGAAAAGTGCAGGTGACACTGACCTGGCGCGCCTTTGAACTCAACCCGGACCCGGCGCTGCAACCTGAACCTATTTTGCCGGCCCTGGCCCGCAAATATGGCCGCAGTGAAGCCGAAATGGAACAATCCCAGCTGCAGCTGATGGACATCGCCAAAGGCCTGGGGCTGAATTTCTCCGGCATGCAGCGGCGTTACACCACCAACACCTTTAACGCCCACCGTCTGGTGAAATGGGCCGCCGCCTTTGATAAGCAGAGTGCACTGAAACTGGCGTTATTCGACGCCTATTTTGGTCAGGCCGAAGACGTCAACAACCCGGCTGTGTTGCTGAATGCAGTGCAGGTGGCAGGCCTGAACCCGGCCCAGGCCCAGCAAGTGCTGGACAGTGATGCCTATGCCGATGACGTGCGTGCTGAAGAGGCTAAGTATCAAGAGGCCGGAATTCAGTCGGTGCCGGCTTTTATTATTAACCAGCAGTACCTGATCTCCGGCGCCCGTGAACCCGAAGTGCTGGCACAGGCGCTGGAACAGATTGCGGCACAGATCACCGAGTCGTGACACCAGCCTAATCGTCGCGGTTTTTCACATCCAAAAGTTCGATCTCAAACCTCAGGTTGGCATGCGGCGGGATGCTGCCCACCTGACGTTCGCCATAGGCCAAAGCCGCCGGTACCCAAAGCCGGCGTTTGCCACCTACTTTCATGCCCTGCAAGCCCAGCACCCAGCCCTGAATCACCCTGTTGTTGCTCAATACCACTTCAAAAGCTTCACCATGCTGCCAGGACGAATCAAATTCAGTACCGTCTTCCAGCCAACCGCGGTAATGGGCGGTGATCAGCGAGCCTCGTTTGGCGGCTTTGCCCTCCCCCAGCTGCAGATCTTCAATTTTAAGTTCAGTTGTCATCAGGCTTAACCGGCGTTCAGACTGGTGGCAATACGGTCGCGCAATTGCTGCAGTTCAGTGCGTAGCCGCACCAGTTCATCCAGCCCCATACCGCAGGCTGAACCAATTTGCTGCAGTACAACAAAGGCCTGTTGCTGCATGGCTTTGCCTGCTTTGGTCAGCTTAATTTCCAGAGCACGCTCGTTATCCGGAATACGCTGGCGGGTTAACAGGCCCTGCTGCTCCAGCCGTTTTAACACCGGGGTTAAAGCGCCCGACTCCGTGATCAGCCGTTCTGCAATGTCTTTTAAGCCAATACCGTCTTTTTCCCACAGGATCAGCATCACCAGGTATTGCGGATAGGTCAGCCCCAGTTTTTCCAATAGAGGCTTGTAGGCTTTGGTCATCATCAGCGACGCCGAATACAAGGCAAAACACAACTGATTGTCCAGGTGCAGCGCGGCAGGCTGCTCCAGAGGTAAACACTGATCTGACATGGTCAAAATCCGCTGAATTCAGGTCTGGCAAGGGTAAAAGATGCCACTGGGGCATGGCAAGTTAAAAAACTGTCTGACCTGCCCGTTACAGAAAAAAGTCAGTTTAGTCGCTTGGGGCATGTATAGTAGCAACTCCTGCACCACAGCAAGGACAGATGGATGAGAAGGCTCCTGTTTGTGTTCAGCTTTTTTTGTTTCAGCGCAGCCCTGCAGGCTGGAGAAGCCATTCGGCTGCGTTGGTGCCTGGACCATTTCCCGAATTTTCATGAATTTACGACATCAGGCAGCAAAGCCACTGGCCCTGGTGTCGACTTTATGCAGGAGCTGGCACGCCGGGCAGGCGTTGACCTGGAAATGAGCACCAAAACACCCAGCAAGCGTTGCCTTAAATTGATGGAAAGTGGCGAAGCCGATCTGATGATGAACCTGGTGTTGTCGCCAGCCGGACAAAATTATATGTGGATGTACAGCTATGCCGGACGCTTCCCGGACGCCGCCTGGCAACGTTACAACGACCAACGCCCAATTCCGTTGTTGGCATCTCTTGCTAACTTCACCCTGGTGACAGTGCGGGGCTATGGCCTGCACCCCAAAGTACGGGCCGTGGTTGATGCCATGCCAGAGCGGCAAAAAGTGCTGGCCCCTTCAGCTGAACTCGCGCTGCGCATGGTGGAAAAAGGCCGGGTGGACCTCGCGCTGTTGCCCAGTGAGCTGGCCAGGGCCGCTATCCAGAAACAACCTGAGCTGCACAACCTGCTCAGAAAAAAGCAGCTGCCTGTGGCAGCAGATGACACCCAGACGGTGTATCTGGGGTTTGCGAAACACAGCCCACATCCGCAATTACGCGAGCGTATACAAGAAAGCCTGGACAGTCTGTTGCAGGACGGTTCTATGGAGCACTGGTTTGGTGACATGATGGTGATCCGCCCCCAATCTGTTGAATACTGAGAAATAATGGCTTGATACCAAAGTCAGGCCTTAGTAAGGTTACATTTTTTCAACATAACGCAGGGAGCGCACAGCATGAAAATGCTATCGCAGCGGGAGATCCGCTGGCCTTATCAGACGATGACATTCACCAGCATCAAACAGGGATGGCGGGTGCTGAGTGGCACAGGACGACTTGTGCTTTGCAGTCTGTCGCTCGTTTATCTGGCGTTTATTATTGGCAGCAGTACCAAGCTGCAAAGTTTATTGATTGCCCTCTGCAACATTCCAGTCTGTGTTCTCTTTGCACTGCAATACCTGCATAGCCGTGGTCATCCACGCTTAGAAACAACCAGCCTGACTGAAGAACTCCGGCTGGACAACGGACAGATCTGCATTGGTCAGTTTGTGTTTCCGGCTACAGTGCGCAAACTGGTGATAGGACGACAGGACATCAACGGGCCTGGCTTTTTGCAGCTGGCCTGGAATGGCGGTGAGCAGTGGTTATTTCCGCTGGAAGAAATCCCGACAGTGCGGCATTTTTTCCGCCAGCATGCTCCGCAGATTGAACTGATTCACGAATAAAACGGGTGGCTGGTGCCACCCATTTTTTGTCAGAACTGCAACCGCTTAACCTAACCAGCGGCTGAATAATCCGGCCTGCCAGGCCCAACCCGCAAAACAGGCCAGCACCAGCAAACTCAGGTAGAGACCTGCCTTGCTTTTTTGCTCGTAAGGGTCAGTCAGGGTGCGGCTGGAACCTGCAGGCAACAGCGCCAGCGCCGTCAGTTTAGTGCCAAAAGGAATACTCAGTTTGGCATTGGTATTCAGTGCCCAGCCATTGGCGTCCAGTAATGGTGCCAGGTTGCGCTCCCGCAGTTTAAACCAGGCCAGCAGCATGGCCGGGCCAGAAATCACCAGTGCTATGCCCACCAGTGCCAGCGGCATTTGCCACCAGCTCAGACCGAGGAAACTGCTGAACACTGTGGCCAGCGCTGTGCCCAGGGCGCCCAGGGCCAGACCAATAGCGGCAAAAATACCGGCAAATTTAGCCACATCAAAGGGTGCTGCCGGTTTGGCCGCAGTTTCGGCCACCTTGGCAGCGTCGCCGACGCCCGCCGCACTTTTCGTCTCAATTTCTTTGTCTTTGCTGGCAGCGAACTTCTGGATTTGGTCAGAAATCATCCGGCCAATCCGACGGTAAGGCGTAAAAAAGGCTTCGCGGATACTGATAGGGTTTTCGACAATACGGCTGACAGTGGCGTCCCAGTCCTGACCTTTGGCGTCGTAATAGACCCCGTTGCGCCCGACCATCAGATTACCGGCATCCCCAGCCGTCATCGCCGCTACCATGGATTTTTTCTCAGTGCTGCCCTGGCGGCTGCAGTCCATATACAAAAGGTAAGCACCGGACAAACCGGCCACTTTGGCGTGTTTGGCCGCATCATGCACTTCAATACATAAATCACAGCTGCGACCATCAATATAAAGCCGGCCATTCTGGAATATGGCAGGCTGTTTTAAGCTGTAGAAATTCTGCAGGTTAACAAAGTTATGCAACAAATCCCGCAGGTAACGCTGGTAGCGGATCAGTTTATCCACCTCCAGCACCGCCTCCGCTTCTGCCTGACGGGCTAAATCCTGCGCTATTAATGCCGTAGCATCGGCCAGCACGCTGTCATCCAGACAGGCCCGTAACACCGACATGTCCAGCGCCGCGACCGGGCTTTGCGGCTCAGCCGCTTTCCAGTCCGCATAAGGTTGCAGCCTGTCTTTCAACTGCTGCCATTTGGCGGCATTTATTTCTTTGGCTGTTTTCCACACCGGCTTGGCCAGCAGAGCCAGACGATCCAGTTTATCTGCCCAATAGGGGTGAATACCGGCCGTTAATGGCAATACCGCCTCGGCGCTGATACGCGCCAGAGGCAAATGGCTGGCGTCAGCGCTGTCAGCACTTAATAACTGGCGGGATAAGGCCGCGTAATCCGCCAGGGCCGCATTCAGCGGTTCAGTGGCATTGGCGTCATAAGCGGCCAGCTGACAACGGGTAAAGAAGTCAGCCACTTTGGCATCCAGCGCCTGCACCAGCTGATACAACTCGGCAGTGTGTTCTCCTGCCACTGCAGCGACAGTGTCCGCTGCATCCAGCCAGCCGGTATAAGCCCGGCCAGCTTCAACAAACTGCTCAAGCGAGGCCTGATCCATACCGGCCACACCACTGCGGTCCTGCACTGTCCAGCCACAGCTTTGCACGGCGCCAATCAGCTGGCGCAGGCTGTCTGTGGTTGCCAGTTCAGCCGTGATGACACCATCGCCGTTGAGCTGATCGGGTGGAAATACGGTCGCCATATCCGCAGTATCCGCCACCGTCAGTGCCGACGCCGCAGTTTTGCCAAGATTAGTCAGCATACGCTGGGCTGAGGCCAATAATTTCCGCCCTTGCTCCGTGCTGTCGTCAATAGCGCTGAGTGGCAATTCGTCGCCGGACAGTAATACAGCCGGATGCTTTAATACAGACAAAGCCCAACGGACTGCCCCCCGCACTTCATCAATACGCACTTTGCCATCATGGTCGCTGTCCAGATAACTCAGGGTGCGTTCGTCAAACTCCAGCCCTTTAACCGGGCAGCTCAGCGCCGCCCATAATTTGGGGTCCAGTTCGTGCAAATGCTGCCAGTCTTCAATTTTATCCAGCCGAACCTGATCAAAACCGCCTGAACGGAAAAAACGCCACTGATGTGCCATACCCGCATCTCCTTGTCATCAAAACCAGGCCTGAAATGCAGGCTCCGGAGGGTTTCGCTAAATATTTCATGCTTTTGCAGAGCCAGCAAGCTGAAATCCGGCCAAAGCAACAAGCCGCTGTGCGCCGCACTTGCAGCCAAAGCAATTGCGCGGCAGACTGAAAGCAACCATTCTGCGGGGAACTCCAATGACAATAACAATCCCGTTTTGCTACAGCCTGCTCGCCTTTGCTTATATCTGGTTATCCCGCTCCGGAGAGTTCCCGCTCAGCTTTCTGCTGAAAATACTTCCGCTTTTACTGCTCTGCGGCTGGCTGATTAAAAGCCGTGTGACACAACCCTGGCTGTTGGCTGCTTTAGGTTTTTCCATGCTGGGAGATGTAGTGCTGGCCTGGGACGGCGAGCGTCTTTTTGTCGTGGGCCTGGCGGCCTTTTTACTGGGCCATCTGAGTTACCTGATGAACCTGCGACCCTTTAGCCGGTTTTACCCGCTGCTGTTGCTGCCCTATGCAGGTTTTGCCGCACTGGTCGTAAGCCTGATGTGGCCACAACTTGGCGCTATGGCGGTGCCGGTCTGCATTTATATGGTGGTGATCCTTTGCATGTCGTTCGGCACCTGGTGTTCAGGCCGCGCCACCCCCTGGCTGATTGCAGGTGGCCTGCTGTTTATTATCTCCGACAGCCTGATTGGTCTGAACAAGTTTTATCAGCCCATTCCTTACGCGGGCAGCTGGATTATGCTCACCTACTACGCAGCTCAGTTTGCCCTGGTGAAAGGCTTTTTAAGCAGCCCCACACGACCCTAAGCTGTACAGCCATCCCCTCCAGCACGGTGGCGCGACGCCGGCCTGGACAGCGATACCCCAACAGAGGCAACGAACAGCAACAGCGCCCCCTTCAGGGGCCCTGTGCCGAATACCTGTCCACTCTTTCACCTCAGGATCCGCACTGAAGTTTGCTCTGGATCAGCATTTGTCATCGGCGACAGGCGCACAATGCCACCAGTTTGAGAAATCAGGAGAACCGCATGCACAAGGTTTATTTGCCGCAAAACGCCCGTTCCAGCCAATACCTGCTGGCCGAACTGCCACTGTGCAACGAACTGCTCAGTCATTACCCCGACCTGATCAGCTGCTACCAGGCGCTGAGCCAGAGTTTCTTTCAGCACTGCCAGCAGCAAGGCCTGCACCACTGCTACTTTATCGCCAATGACAAAGTGCCGGTGGTGCGTTACCTGCCTGAAGCACTGACAGTGCAGACCCAGGACCAGATGCTGTTTTTCTACAACCCGGCCTATCATGAAGGCCAACAAGCCTACTTTGACAGCCAGTACAGAGCGCGGAAAATCAGCTTGTTGTTGCTCAGTGCGGGTGACGAAATCCGCACCCATGCCGCCACTTTTCACAGTGCAGTGCGTCAGGCGTTGCTCGGCTTCCGGGAAAGCCTGCCCAGCCTGAATGTCGGCCTGAAACTGCGGGATCACCAGCATATAGGCTACGACCTGTTTGCCCGGCAAAAAGGCCAAGACCAAAGCTACGGTTACAAAATGCGCGCCGTACCCAAACGATATGAAAGCCGCAACTGCCTGCTGCCGGCACAGTATCACCAAATGAACTACGCCGTGATCAGCCTGCCCTTTAACCGGCAACTGCGCCAGGCACTGACCCTGGAACATGACACACTGGCCAGCAGCAGTGTGCTGGTACCTGCGCTGGAACAGCTGTTTTTTCAGCAGGTCACAGCCCAACATCTGAAGCTGGCCGCCCTGGTGGCCGACGGCCGTACCCCATTGGTGCGCAACTTTCAGTCCGACAAAGAACACGTCAGCAAAGAACTGCGGCTGCTTAGCTTTGACACCAGCAACACAGACACCATGCTGCAGTGCTACTGGCAACCCGAACTCTGCCCGGACACAGTGCATTTATTGCTGGTGGCCGATGACAGCCAGCTCACGGAAGGAGGTTATGCCCGTTTTCTGCAGCGGGTTGAGGAATGCATGAAACAGCTGACACGCAAGCTGATGCTGAATACTGAAAAGCAGGATGTGCACATCCGCTTCCATCAGCATATCAGTTACTGGCTGTAGTTGACGAAAGGGCCAGCGCTAACGCTGGCCCGGTGCGGTGTCAGGAGTTTTCTGCCTGCGCAGGTTCAACCTGGTACAGCGTAAAGCCATGACGGCCGCTGCGTTTCACTCTGTACATGGCGGCATCGGCTTTTTCAATCAGCTCGGCAATCTGGCTGCCATGTTGTGGGTAAATGCTGATACCTATACTGGCCCCCAGGTTGTAACTCTGACCGTCCAGCTCCACAGGTAACTCCAGTTGCTCTGACAGCTTCTCAGCCACCATTTGAACTCCGGCCTGGTGCTCCAGCTGAGTCGCAATCACCAGAAATTCATCACCACCGACCCGGGCACAAACGTCTGTACTGCGCATACTGTGCCGCAAGCGCCGGGCGACTTCGCGCAGCACAGCGTCGCCGGCTTTATGGCCAGCCTGATCATTAATGGGTTTAAAATTATCCAGGTCAATGTATATGACCGCCAGTAACTGATGCGGCCTGTTGGCCAGCAGCAGCACCTGTTCAAACAAGGCATCAACATAACGTTTGTTGTTCAGGCCAGTCAGTGGGTCTTTGTAAGCCAGTTCCAGCGCTTTGGATTCCGACTCGATCAGCCGCTTCTGAAACATCGCAAACACAGCACTGATGAAGCTCAGGTACATGCCTGCCACCAGCACTGTACCCAACCAGAACGCCTGAGTACGCCAGTCGCTGTATAGCACCAGCGAGACAGGCTCAAACAGAAACCAGTGCACAGCCCGCAATACAGCAAACAACGCGATAAGACGCCGGATGATCAGGGGGACAGTCAGCTCGCCTTTGAGTACAACAAAAGCCAGCATCAACAAGGTGACACTGTTGATCAGGCCAAGCACCAGACCCGACACCCAGGGCGACCACTGCAGCAGGTAAGCCACCAGTAAAAAGACCAGGCCGGCCAGCACCAATCCGCTGTATAACCAGGGCTTGAACAGGGATCCAAAAAAAGCACTGGCCCCCAATAACAAGAATAATTTCTCGCTGAGCGACAACAAACTGTACGCCAGTTTGGCGCCTTCAGAATCAAACTGGTAAACCCAGACATAGACCAGACGGGAACAAAAGGCTGCCAGTATAGCCAGCGCCCACCAGCCACACCCCGGGTTAGTACGCGGAACCTGACGGGCCACTAACATCAATACGAAAAACAGCAGGTAAAGCGCACAGCCTACCGCGTGAACTATTTCGAATGCCATATCAAACCTGAACTCGCTGCAGACCTGCACCTTTTTCGGAACTGTTGGAACCCTTAAAAACAAGGCTCAGGCTTGAGTGTAGTTCAGGCTTTGCGGTTCGCTGGCTGTTTTTCTCTGGGCTTGTGCAGCGTCAAAAGACGGACTGTTGCCAATTGCCTTGCTTGTCGCGCTGCAGTATCACAGCAACAGGTCTGGAAGGGCAGCATCGGGCGTCGTCCGGGCCATAGTCCATGCCGAAAATTTTTATCTGGTCATCTGAAATTTTTTCAATACCACTGACCGGGGCTTTGGCACTGGGCATGCCTTTGATCCGAATCACGGGTGAAGATCCTTTGGCGTTCACAAACAAGCCACCGACATTTTTTTCCACCAGCGTCAGGTGATAAGCATAAGAACCGCTGCCGCCGTAACAGCCCAGATCGGCCGCCCATAACACCAGCCAGGACAACATCGCCCCTTCGCCTTCGGTGCTGGTAGTCCATGGTAAAGTGCCGATGATTTCGTGCTCGCCGCAACTCAGCGCGTCGGCATATTTATCAGCCACTTGCCTGACCTGTTGCTCCAGTGTCAGCATCAGTTCTGTCGTGGCCTGATCTGCTGGAGTTTCAGCAAGCACTGCAACTGCGGGGGAAGGAATAGTGGGTTCTGGAATCACTAACTCTTGCTGCGCCTCCAGCGCAAAACACCAACCCAAACAACTCAGACTAAAAACTTTGTTCATCCTGAACCTCTGTACAAACCATGCTAGAAGTTGAGAATCATTCTCAACTTGGCCGACATTATTGCAGAAGCCGGATGAACTGCAAGATGCTGACAAAAATTTAGTGTTTTACATTATCAATCCGCCTGCCGCCACTGAAATACCTCCTCCAGCGGCACCCCAAAGACCCGCGCAATTTTAAAAGCCGCCTCCAGGCTGGGGGAATATTTGCCCGCTTCGATGGCGGCAATGGTCTGGCGGGTGACGCCAATTTTTTCGCCCAGTTCAGCCTGCGTCATTTCGCCCTGCATAAAACGCAGCAACCGGATCCTGTTGGTCAGCTGTTCAGTCATAGGGCCTGCCTGCGGTAACTCAGTACCATCTGGCTGTAATGCCACAACTCACTCAGCACAATAAAAAACACCGCCGCCTGAAACTGTGGCCAGCCACTTTGCGAAAACGGCATCAGGCAGCCCACCAAAATCATGCCGGTCATCAGCAGGTAATAAGCGCCTTTCAGTGCATTCGCTTCAATGGCTTTATCACGTTCGTCTTTGGCTGCTTTGGCATCCAGCGGCATCTGCCAGCGCAACCACAGATAACCGCCGCCCAGCAATGCCAGCTGCACAGCCACTGTCAGACCATAAGCCTGCAGTTGCTGCCACAAACTGAGCTCCTGAGCGGCATTGAGCGATACCCAGACAAAATAAGGCCCAAAGGCCAGCAGTCGGGCCAGAATGGCCAGCCAGGCCGTTTTCTCGCGGTAGCTGACTTGTGAGTCTTCTGCGTGTTCCATAGCAGTCTCCAGTGCAATAACCAGCAATTAATGGATACTAAACCTGACCCAATGTTAGCATTGTTTAACATGAGGTCAAATTTATTATTCAGAAAATTCTGAGGCTACTGCAGGTTCTGAACCTCCATAAGGTCCAGTTGCAGCAGCTGTACCGGCCAAATTCATCAGCGGAATTCACAAGAATTTGATTGATTAAACACAGCATTTAACTAATGCCATCTGTGTTTAAGCGCTGTACAATGACCCGGCGCCTTGTGGCAGTGGTGGACGAGAGTTCGGGTGCGCAGCAGATGAAGTCCCACAAGGTGTTGATGGCCCAGCGCCAGTTCCCCCCATCCGCTTTTTTTGCCCCGAAACCGACAAGACAAGTCAGAATTTGCAGTAACAATAATGAACGGCTTTTTCAGGCCGGTAAGCAACAGGAATAAAGAAGATGGCAGCATTTGGTAGCGTATTTATGCCAGAAATGGCACTGGCCCGTTTTGATGGCAGCAGCTGGAGCAAAGGCGCTCTGGTGAGCGCCGACAGCATTTCACTGCACCCGGGCGCGCATGTGCTGCACTACGCCAGTACCTGTTTTGAAGGCTTAAAAGCCTTTCGCCACGAAGACGGCAGCATCGCTATTTTCCGTATGGATAAAAACATTGCCCGTATGCAGCAAAGCTCAAAACTGCTGTCGCTGCCGGAGTTTGACGCCGACCTGCTGAAGCAGATGATTATCGACGTGGTGAAACACCATGCCGCCGACGTACCAACGCCACCGGGTTCAATGTATATCCGCCCAACCCATATCGGCACTGAACCTGCCATTGGTAAAGCGGCCAACCCAACCACCACCTCTATGCTGTATGTGCTGTTGTCGCCTGTGGGCGATTACTTCGCCGGTGGCAGCCGTGGCCTGCGCTTGCTGATGGAAGACAATGCCCGCTGTGCACCGCATATGGGCATGATCAAAAGTGGTGGTAACTACGCCAGCGCGTTGCACCCGACGCTGCAGGCCCGTGCTCAGTACCAGGCCGATCAGGTGTTGTTCTGCCCGAACGGCGATGTCCAGGAAACCGGCGCGGCCAACTTCCTGTTGATTGACGGCAACGAAATTATCACCAAAGCGCTGGACGCTTCGTTCCTGCACGGCGTGACCCGCGAGAGCATTCTGACGCTGGCGCGTGATTTGGGCATGACGGTGTCTGAGCGCGAACTGACTGTCGCCGAGTTGCTGGAACGTGCCGCTAAACCAGGCACTGAAGCGGCACTGTCTGGTACTGCAGCAGTACTGGCGCCAGTCGGCACCCTGATCCATCAGGGCAAAGAATACAAAGTAGGTTCAGGTGAGCCAGGCGCCACCACCGCCAAACTGCGTCAGGCACTGAATGATATTCAGTGGGGCAAAGCGGCCGACACGCACGGCTGGCTGACCCATATCTAATGCCCACGGGCGCAGCAAGCTGCGCCCCTACCGATCTTTAAACCTGATTAGGGGTGGGTCTTGACCCATCCTCAGCTTATTAATGACAACAACTTGGGCCTTGGTCGGCCATTTCGCGGCGGTAGCGTTTCGCCAGTGTTTTCAGCCGTAGTTGATCTGCCAGCAGCATCCACAGAGGCCAGCGCAGCGGTGACCAGAATGGTAAAGGCTTGCCTAAACGACGCAGCATCAGCCGGGTATAGGCCATAGCCGCCAAAGCTTTTAACGGCTTTTGTTTAAATTCCAGCGGCGGCAATTCCGGCGCCAGTTGCTCCCCAGCCTGCCAGCGTTTCGGCAAATCTGTACTTAGCGCCAGTGCAGTCGCAATGCCCACCAAGGCCACACCAGAGCGCAACACCTGCTCGGCCACTTCGCGACGGCGAATGCCACCTGTCACCATCAACGGCATTTGTGCGGCCTGTTGCAGCTCTTTCGCAAACTCCAGGAAATAAGCTTCGCGCGCCAGCGTACGGCCATCGCGACTGTCGCCTTGCATGGCCGGCGCTTCATAACTGCCGCCCGACAGCTCAACAAAATCCAGCCCCAGCGGGTTCAGCCATTGCAGCACTTGTTTGGCGTCTTCTGCCGAAAACCCACCACGCTGAAAATCCGCCGAGTTCAGCTTCACACTGACAATAAAGCCCTGAGGTAATTCGCTGCGCAGCCTGGCGGCTATTTCCAGCAACAGCCGGGCGCGGTTTTCCAGGCTGCCGCCGTAAGCGTCAGTGCGCTGGTTCACCAAAGGCGATAAAAACTGGCTGAGCAAATAACCGTGCGCCGCATGAATTTGCACCCCGCTAAAACCCGCTTGTTGTGCCAGCCGGGCCGAGGTTAAAAACTGGGTTTTGACTTGCTCAATATCATCCAGCGTCATGGCACGCGGCTTCACAAACATGTTGGAGAACTTGCCTAAATCCAGCGCCACAGCGGAGGGCGCCAGCGCAGGCTGGCCCAGATTGGTGGGTAGCTGTCGGCCTGGGTGGTTGAGCTGCAAAATCAATTTGCTGCCCTGCTGCTGACCGGTGCCAGTCTGCACGGACTGAGCCCAGCGTTTAAACAGCTCCAGGTTGGAATACACATCCAGCACTACGCCGCCCGGGCCGGTCAGTGCAGTACGGCTGACCATCACATTGCCGGAAATCAGCAAGCCAGTGCCGCCTTGCGCCCAACGCTGATACAGCTGAATCAGGCCGTCCGACGGGTTCTGCCCGCTGGCCGCCATATTCTCTTCCATCGCCGCCTTCACCAGTCGGTTTTGCAACTGCACACCACTTGGCAGCATCAAACTTTCAAATAACATCACACCACCTCTTTAATTGGGGTCAGGTCCTGTGCCCACGGGCGCAGCAAGCTACGCCCCTACAGCTATTTAAACTCGCTCATCTGCCCAATCACCGCCCATTAAAGGTGTTGCAACAGGTTTACCATCCTCGTAGGGGCGGGTCTTGACCCGCCCGCCGCCGCAGTGTCAACGAATACCGAGCTTGCTCCTAAATCATTGGCGTTGCAGCAAGGCGACAAGACCGAGAGACCCCAGGAGCATAGAAACCTATGTGACTGGGGCCATTGCCTTTAACGAAAGCGCCGCAGTCAACGCCGCTATAACACGAATGACGACGCAGATAGTGTAAAGCTTCAACCCAGGTTGAGAGTCAAGCCCTTCTGTGCCAGTATCCGGCAAAATAACTCATTGCTGTCGGAACCTTTGTTATGTACCGGATTGGTCAGCTCGCCAAATTGCTGAATGTGTCGGAATCCAAACTGCGCTTTTTGGAAGAGCAAGGCGTGATCCACTCGGTGCGGCAGGCCAATGGTTACAGGTATTACAACGACGACAACAAAGAACGGCTGGAGATTATCTTAAAAGCCCAGCAAATGGGCTTTAGTCTGGCGGAAATTCGTGCCGTGCAACGCCAGCACGGCAGCAAAGAACACCCGGTGGATTGCCAGTTGTTACTGCCGATGCTGCAAAAAAAACTGCAGGAGCTGGACCAGCAGATGCAACAACTGCAGCAGCAGCGCCGCGATATGGAGCAGCTGGTTCAGCAACTCACCCCTGTAGATCCTTAACGCCCAGCCATCCCTCCCTGCAATCCATTTACAAAAGTTTCGCTAAATGAAACAAAGTTGACTAGGGTTAGAAGCTGCACCACAGGCCACATCAGAATAAAACCGGCCCGGCGGTGCAGGTTTTTACCTACCAACACCAGGGAGAACATAATGAAAACATCGGTACTTACCAGCCTTTTGCTCGTCAGCCTGCTCAGCGCCTGCTCCACCATGCGCCAATACACTATGCCGGAAGAAGCCAATTTACTCAGCGGTTCTGGCTCTTTACTGGTTTCCGAAGACAAAGCCGAAGCCTATGAAACCATAGATATCAGTACGTTGCTCAGCGATTACGGCTTTTCGGATATCCCTCAGCTGGCCAACACGGACCTTGGCAGCGACAAACTCAAATACCAGCGCAACGAGCTGCAAGACAGAGTGATAGCGGCGTCCAACCAGAAATGCGGTATGTACCTGCGGGTGCTGACCTCATCCAAAGCGCAAACTCAGTTGGGGTGGGGTGGATTAGCCACGCTGTTAAGCGGTGCAGCAGCCGTGGTAACACCCGCCACTACAGCCAAAGCCCTGGCGGCGGGCAGCACTGTGTCCAATGGTATTTTGTCGCAATACAACGAGGCCTATTTTAATAACCTGGCCATTAATGTGATTTCGTCAGGCATTACCTCACAACGTGAAGGCATTTTGCAGCAAATTAATAGCAAAAGGCAGCAAAGCCTGGTGGAGTACCCGGTGAACCGGGCCATTGCCGACGCCGTGCAGTACCATGCGGTGTGCAATATTATCAGCGGCCTGGAAACGGCGGCTGTGGCCACCCGCAATATGAACAGCCAACCCCCGGCCCAGGGCGACGATGAAAATGGTCAGACTCAGCCAACCACCTCACCGGCGGTGATAAAAATTAACTAGCTGCAAGCTTAACCTTGAGACTTGTGTTGAGCTGCAAGTCTCAAGGTTAAGCCCTACTCTGGTTGTCTGCCAAAGCTCGTCTGGCATAGAATCACCCTATCAGGGCAGGAGCAACTCACAATGACGACCGATATTCGCTGGCACCAACGCCTGGCTAACTTTGATAAAGCGCTGGCTGAATTGACTGAGGCTTTGGCACTGGCCATTCAGAGCCAGTTTTACCCGGCTTTTGTCGCCTTGCAACTCAGCTTATCCACCTATAAGCAACAGACAAATTCCGGCCAATGACAGTGTCAGCGCACTTTGGTTTAACCAGTTCACAATTTCAGGCCATTCAGCAGGTGTTGGCGAATACCCTCAACCTCGAACAAGCCATCATTTATGGCTCCCGGGCTTTGGGGCGGGAAAAGCCTGGGTCCGATATTGACCTGATGTTAGTGGGCGAACACTTCAGCCATACCGACCTACTGCACCTGATGAACGAGCTGGACGACCTGCTGACGCCCTATAGCTTCGACCTGTGCCGCCAGCAGGACATCAGCCACCCCGACTTGCTGGAGCATATAGCCCGAGTCGGCCAGCTGTTTTATCAACGCGGCTTAGCTTGCCATAGCAAGAATTGAAGCCAATTTAGCGACGGTTGTAGCTTTGTTGGCTACGTTAGTTGTGCGAGCCAGCCTTTTGCAGCACCAGCTTTCGGCCCTGAATAATGGTGCGAAAAGACTCTGCGGTGGTGGCCCAATCGACCAGATCCACCTTCCAGGGTAAGTTTGATTCAGAAAACGCTTCCGACAGCTCAGCCATAGCCGCCAGAGGCATAGGCTGTTCAGTCAGAATCACCAAGTCCAAGTCAGAAAAGGTTTTACAGGGCCCATCCACCCGCGAACCGAAGGCCCACACTTCATGCAGGGGCAAATACTGCTGCAAAATGCGCTGCAATTCCTGCCATTCTGACATGGAAACCAGCAGTCGATCGGGTTTATGCATGGCTTAACCGCTGTGTTAACTGGGCCGCCAGAAACTGCGCTTCACGCAAAAAGGCTGGAATACCCGCCACCACCTGCAGGGCAATATCTTCATCGTAGGTATGGCTGGTTTTACTGCGCATATCACGGTAACTGCGCCAAACCGGCCAATCGCCCAATAACAAGCCTTGTTCGTTGGCCGAACGAATTAAATCAGCAAAAGGCATAGTGTCAAATTGCTCGGGGCTGGCTGAACTCTGCTCGAGGTAGCGTTTGAGCATTTTGTGGCTGATTTCGTAGGTAAATTCAAAACGCTGCACCAAACCATCACGAATTTGCGTGTCGGTAATGTCTTGCTGATAGCGCGCCCAGCCTTCATCCAACCGCAAAATGGCGTTTTCTAACGAAGTGATATCCAGTGCCATGGCTTTGCTCTGCCTTTAAATCAATTGTTTATAAGCATACCGCAGCAGCAGCCTGCTGCCAAAAGCATCTTGCAACACAAACGAGCAGCTGGGGTTAATTCCAGCCGTAGTGCTCACTCAACCATGCTTGTGGTTGCAAGCGCCCAGGCAGAGGGCTAAAATCTGAACAGAATCAATGGAGATCCTAATGAAACCTTCTGTGGCCTTAGCCAAACACCGTGAACAAGTCCGCCAGGTTGTGGCTGCGCACCGCGCCAGCAACGTGCGAGTGTTTGGTTCCGTGCTGCAGGGCACCGACACAGAACAAAGCGATCTCGACTTATTGGTTGACCCAAGCCCACAAATGACGATGTTCGATATAGGTGCTATACGCCACCAACTGCTGCAGTTGCTGCAGGTAAAGGTGGATGTTCTAACGCCAAATGCCCTGCCGGAAAAATTCCGCAGCGCAGTGCTCGCCGAGGCCAGGCCGGTATGAGCCGGGACCAGCAGCGTCTGGCCGATTACCTCGCCCACATTCGGCAAGCTATAGAGCGTATCAGCCGCTACTGCGATGATTTATCTGAACTCGATTTCCTGCAAAACGAATTGGTACAAGACGCCGTGGTACGTAACTTTGAAGTGATTGGTGAAGCCAGTAACAACATAGAAAAACACTACCCGGAATTTGCCAAAGCGCACCCAGAGCTGCCACTTTCCAGCGCCTACCAAATGCGTAACGCCGTCGCTCATGGTTACTTTAAAGTGGATTATGAGCTGGTGTGGAAAACCATTGAAGCGGATCTTCCTGTGTTGTTTGAACTGGTGGTAGCTGCCGAAGCCAGCTTGTAGCAAACAAAACCCGCCAACTAAAGCATATCAGCCAGGCGTACCGAAAAACTGCTTGCCGTTTGTTTCGGGCTGCTTTAACTTGGTTCTATCTAAGTAACAACAACATGTTGCAGGTTGCCGGAAAAGGATGTTTGGGCAGTTTGGTTTTCAGGCGTTTTCCGCTTTTAACTCTTCCGCTTTAATTATCCAATTTCTGCTTTATTAACGATTCAACCTTTGGGGCACGGGGCAAGACCTGACCACGTTGGTTCGTGGTTCGCAGTTGGAGCAAAAAACGGTGGAAAGTCAGAAGAAACAAAACGGTGCTGCTGAAAAATTTGGTGTCTTTATAGCACTTGTAATAATGACAGGTATTATTATAGGGTTAGTTCGAGGAGGATACTGGCTATTTGAAATTATCTCACCATTTGAAGGCTACTCAAATAAAGAAGAAATTTCGACTGTCATCACAAAAGCAATATCAAATGGGGCAGATCTAGAATCAATTCAGATTTTATTTGAAAACAGAGAAGTATCAGACTCATTTATTACTAGAATTTATCTGAAGCCTGACAATGTCTATGAAGAACCAATAAAACTAGAAGATGTTTTAGGTGATATAAAGTCTCAACTATTTATGAATAAACCTGATGACTCTACCCTGCAAAAAATCAACTTAATAATAGAAGAACATCGAAAATCAGATCCATTCGCAATTCTACAAGATTTACAGAGAGAACGATTCAACAATGTGCGTACGAAGCTTGGCGAACAATATCCCTTGGTAGAAGCTGATGTAGTCAAAATCTCGGAAGAGCTAGCGAAACAGAATACATTGGTAAAAGAATATTTAGCAACTTCAACTGCAAGTTTTTGGATATCAATTTTTGGCCTATTTTTCTCAATATCTATCTCTGCCTATCAATTATACAAATCAAACAAACAAGTTGTAAGCAATGGAGGACTAATGATTCATTTATTTGATAAGCTAGAAAATAACATTTCAAAAATGCTTGGAAAAATATAATTCACATTCACCATCGAAAGGGAAGACACCAAAAATCTAATGAAGAATTAACAGAATGAAATATAGACAAATCCAAAATTGACATAAATAAATAGAGAGATAAAGAGAATTGAGTTTCCATTCTAGATATTATCAATGTATTAACTGTTCACACAGGCCAGATCAGACAAAATGATTCAATGGAGTATGTTCCATACTCAGGATTAAGTCAGTCCTTCACCAGAGGCTCGGGCGTTCGCCCGGCAAAGCGCAAAACTTTTTGCGCTTTGAGATCCCGGACTCACCCCCCTGTCAAAAACGCCCTATAAGCCCCATTACTTGTGACCAGCCGGTATTCGTAACCCAGCTGGTCCAAGTGCTCGGCAATTTCACTGTGATCAGCTATTTCAAAACCCGCCAATACGTCGCCGGTGGCGGCGCCGTGGTTGCGGTAATGAAATAAAGTGATATTGCATTCGTCGCCCAGGGTGGTGAGGAAGTTCATTAACGCACCGGGGTATTCCGGGAAGTTAAACTGGTACAGCTGCTCTTGCACTAAACGTGGTGGCATGCCGCCGACCATATAGCGCACGTGTAGTTTAGCCAGCTCGTCGTCAGATAAGTCCTGAAATTCGTAACCGGCGTTGGATAAGGCCTGTGTCACCTGAGCCAGTTCGTCGGCGCCGTGGCGCAGCTTAATGCCAACAAAAATATGCGCTTTGTTGTCGCTGGCGTAACGGTAGTTAAATTCGGTGATGGCGCGCCCGCCAATGGTTTGGCAAAAACGGCGGAAACTGCCTTTTTGCTCTGGAATAGTCACGGCAAACACCGCTTCTTTTTTCTCGCCGAGCTCACAGCGTTCCGACACATAACGCAGGGTGTCGAAGTTTAAGTTGGCACCGCTTAGCACTGCACTTAATTGCTGGCTGTGGTCACTCGACGCGGCGTATTTTTTCAGGCCCGCCAAACTCAGCGCACCTGCAGGTTCGGCCACAGCGCGTAAGTCGTCGAAAATGTCTTTGATGGCGGCGCAAATTTCGTCGCTGGACACCGTAATCACGTCATCACAATACTGCTGCGCCAGTTTAAAGGTCTCGGAGCCGATGCGTTTTACCGCCACGCCGTCGGCGAACAGCCCTACTCTGTCTAACGTCACTGGTTCACCGGCTTCGAGCGCAGCTTTTAAGCAGGCGGCGTCGTCGGGTTCTACCCCTATTACTTTGACGCCCGGCATCACAGCTTTGATATAAAGCGCCATACCAGCCAGCAAACCACCGCCACCGACGGGCACAAACACCACGTCCAGCTTGTTGTGTTGGCTGAGCAGCTCTTTCGCCACTGTGCCCTGGCCGGCAATTACGTCCGGGTCGTCAAAAGGCGGAATATAAATAGCGCCCTGCTGTTTAGAAAGCGCAATGGCATGGCGGTTGGCTTCATCAAAGGCGGTGCCGTGCAGCAGCACCTGGCCGCCTAAGGCTTTGACTGCATTTACTTTAATTTCTGGCGTGGTGATTGGCATTACAATGGTGGCTTTCAGGCCCAGTTTGCGCGCCGACATGGCCACGCCCTGAGCGTGGTTGCCTGCCGAAGCGCAAATGACAGCACTACCGGGTTGCTGCTCTTTCACTTTCATCAGTTTATGAAAGGCGCCACGCAGCTTAAAGGAGTACACCGGCTGCATGTCTTCGCGTTTTAAAAACACCTGATGGCCTAAGCGCTGGCCTAATTTCGGCATGGCCTGCAGCGGGGTTTCTACCGCCAGCTGGTAGACAGGCGACAGCAAAATGTCGCGCAAATAGGCTTGCTGCGAGGCGGCGTCTGGCTCTGGCTTTTGCCAGAGCGTATGGTTGCTTTGCGGCGCGGCATTTTTTACCGCTACTTCTGCCACAGGAGCAGATGCTTCTGCCTGCTGCTTTTTCAGCGCACTCGCCTCTGCCATCACTATTCTTGCTCCAGTTTGGATAAATCACGCACTGCACCTTTGTCGGCGCTGCTTGCCAGCATGGCGTAGGCTTTTAACGCCGGGCTGACCACACGTTCGCGGTTGGCCGGTTTCCAGCCCAGTTTGCCTTTGGCGTCCATCGCGGCGCGGCGGGCATTTAGCTCGGCGTCGCTGATTTCAATGGCAATGCGGCGGTTTGGAATATCAATGGCAATGCCGTCGCCCTCTTCTACCAGCGCAATGGCACCGCCGCTGGCGGCTTCTGGTGACACGTGGCCAATCGACAAACCCGAAGTACCGCCCGAGAAACGGCCGTCGGTGATCAGCGCACAGGCTTTACCCAAGCCCATGGATTTTAAGTAGCTGGTGGGGTACAGCATTTCTTGCATACCCGGGCCGCCTTTTGGCCCTTCGTAGCGAATGACCACCACGTCGCCAGCCACCACGCGGCCAGCCAGAATGGCGTCTACCGCGCTGTCCTGGCTTTCGAAAATACGGGCGCGGCCATTAAACACCAGGTTTTCTTTTTCAACACCTGCCGTTTTTACAATACAGCCATTCGGCGCCAGATTGCCGAACAACACGGCCAGGCCGCCGTCTTGCGAATAAGCACCTTCTTTGCTTCGGATACAGCCGTCAAAGCGGTCGTCGTCCAGTGTTGGGTAGCGGCAGTCCTGCGAAAAGGCCTGGGTGGTACGAATACCGGCCGGGCCTGCGCGGTAAAAGTCGTGTACCGCCTGGTCTTTGGTTAGGGTAATGTCGTAACGGCTGATTACATCGCCCAACGAGCTGCCCGACACATGCGGGGTGTCCGGGTTCAGCAGGCCAGCGCGTAATAACTCGCCCAGAATGGCGATGACGCCACCGGCACGGTGCACGTCTTCCATATGGTATTTCTGGGTAGAAGGCGCCACTTTGGATAAGTGCGGCACAATACGCGATAAGCGGTCGATGTCGGCCATGCCGAAATCCACTTCGGCTTCCTGCGCCGCGGCCAATAAGTGCAGCACTGTGTTGGTGGAACCGCCCATGGCAATGTCCAGCATCATGGCGTTTTCAAAAGCGGTTTTATTGGCAATATTACGCGGCAGCGCACTGGCGTCGTCTTGCTGATACCAGCGGTTGGTCAGCTGCATAATGCGTTTACCGGCATTGATAAACAGCTGCTTACGGTCGGCGTGGGTGGCCAGCAAACTGCCATTGCCCGGCTGAGCCAAACCTAAAGCTTCGACCAGACAGTTCATGGAGTTGGCGGTAAACATGCCAGAGCAAGACCCACAAGTAGGGCAGGCGCTGCGCTCAATTTTTTCGCTGTCGGCGTCGCTGACATTCGGGTTAGCCGCCGACACCATGGCGTCCACTAAATCCAGCTTGATAATTTGATCCGACAGCTTGGTTTTACCAGCTTCCATTGGGCCACCGGACACGAAAATCACCGGAATATTCAGCCGTAACGAGGCCATTAACATGCCCGGCGTGATTTTGTCGCAGTTGGAAATACAGACCATAGCGTCAGCGCAGTGGCCGTTCACCATATACTCCACCGAGTCGGCAATAATTTCGCGCGACGGCAGGCTGTACAACATACCGCCGTGGCCCATGGCAATACCGTCATCGATGGCGATGGTATTGAATTCTTTGGCAATACCACCCGCTTCTTCAATGGCCTCGGCCACCAGTTTGCCTAAGTCGCGTAAATGCACATGGCCCGGCACAAACTGAGTAAAAGAGTTCACCACCGCAATAATAGGCTTACCAAAGTCGGTATCTTTAACACCAGTAGCACGCCACAAGGCGCGGGCTCCGGCCATGTTGCGGCCTTCGGTGGTAGTGGCTGATCGTAACTTCGGCATTGCTTATGTTCTCCGATTCTGTTTCGTTCCCCTGCTGCCTTGCCGCCGTAGCTTTGTTGCCTGCGCTCTTCGCTACTACGCCAATGCATTTGGGCTGTATTTAGTTTGTTTACCCAACACAAGTCTGGGTTTTATCAATTTATTTAATGGCTTGCGTCTTTTTGTCTACGGCAAAGAACGAACTTACCGAAAGGGTTGCTGTGTTCCATAAAGCGACCGTTGAGCGCCAGGGACGGCGCGAAACGAGCCCCCCAGGGATGGGTTCACGGGCGTGTCGCTGTTGGAATGCAACAACCCTTTGCAGCCGCTCCATCTACTCCGTGCCACCAAACCATCAACAACCCCAGCCCATCAAGCCCGCATCGAACCCGCAGCGCCTGCCGCCTTGCATTCCAAATGCTGCACGTCATACAGCTTAGCCAACTGGTTGGTCAGCAAACTGATGGGCTTGTCAGTGGTCACAGACAAGGTCAACAGCAAACCGCTGAAATCCGCCATGGGCTTCATCTCAAAAGACGCCAGCTCAAAACCCCGGTAGCGCGTTACCTGCAACACACGCTCCAACGCCACTTGCTCATTTTTGGTCTGTATCGTTAAAACATGGTTCATTTGTTCGCTCCCGTTAACATATCCTGATTCGCGGCGCCCGGCGGTACCAGAGGCCAGACATTGTCTTTTTCGTCAATTCGTACATGCAGTAAATAAGGCCCAGGCCAGGTAAACATCGCCTCCAGCGCCGGTAACACCTCGTCCTTGCGGCTGATGCTGTGGCCAGGAATGGCAAATGCAGCGGCTAACGAGACAAAATCCGGATTGTCCGACAAATCGGTTTCGCTGTAGCGCTCGTCAAAAAACAGCTCCTGCCACTGTTTCACCATGCCCAGCTTCTGGTTATCGACAATGACAATTTTCACCGGCAGCCGGAAGCGCTTGATGGTGCCCAGCTCCTGCACATTCATCATAAAGGAGCCATCACCGCTCACGGCTATGACAGTGTCTTTTGGCCGCGCCAGCTGAGCACCAATGGCGGCCGGTAAACCAAAACCCATAGTGCCCAGGCCACCGCTGCTTAAATGGTTGCGCGGGCTGGAAAAGCTCATATGCTGCGCCACCCACATCTGGTGCTGACCCACGTCGCAGCACACCACGGCGTTGTCGGGCGCGCGGTCGCTCAGTTGCTTCAGCATTAAAGGCGCAAAAATCTGCTCGCCCGGGTGGTCGTAACGCCAGCCGTGCTGCTGCTTCAACTGCTGACAATGTGCCAGCCAGTCGGCGCAGTAAGTGGGGACTGACATGGCTGGCAGCAGCTCACGTAAATCGCCCAGCATGGCGCAGTCGGCGCGGCGCAGCTTGTGCAGTTCGGCCGGGTCTATGTCGATATGGATCACTTTGGCGTCCGGTGCAAAAGCCGCCAGTTTGCCAGTGACGCGGTCGTCAAAACGCGCGCCTAAACAAATCAGTAAGTCGCACTGCTGCACTGCAAAGTTAGCGGCCTGAGTACCGTGCATACCCAACATGCCGAGGTAATAGGGGTTGTTCGCCGCCACTGTGCCCATGCCTTTTAAGGTGGTCACAGACGGCATAGGGCTTTGGCTTAAAAAGGCATTTAGTTGTGCTTCGGCGCCCGCCATATGCACGCCGCCGCCAATGTAGGCCACTGGTTTTTTCGCGCCCTGGATCAGCAAACGGGCCTGGTCCAAGGCGGCAACCGGTAAATGGGTAACGGCTGGCTCGGCTACATTGTCGGCCACTAAACGGGGTTTGAGCTGCACTTCGGCCAGTTGAATGTCTTTTGGAATATCCACCAGCACAGGGCCGGGGCGGCCAGAGACGGCCAGTTCAAAAGCCTGGTTTAAGGTGGCTTCCAGCTCTGCCACGTCGCGCACCATAAAGCTGTGTTTGGTCACGCTCAGGCTTAAACCCAATACGTCCACTTCCTGAAAAGCGTCGGTGCCCATCACGGCTTGCGACACCTGGCCAGTGATGGCTACTACGGGCACTGAGTCCAATAAAGCGTCGGCCAACGAGGTGATTAAGTTAGTCGCGCCCGGGCCTGAGGTGGCCATGCAGACGCCAATTTTGCCGGAGCTGCGGGCATAACCAATGGCTGAAAACGCGCCGCCTTGTTCATGGCGACACAGGTAGTGTTTGACCTTGCTGCCGTACAGCGCGTCGTAAATAGGCATAATGGCACCGCCGGGGTAGCCGAACACATGTTCAACTCCTTGTTGTTCCAGCAGGTTTATCACCAGTTCTGCGCCTTTCATACCCTATCCCCTATTTGGCCTCGTACTTGAGGCTGCCGCGTTGTTGACTACTCACCCGGCACCGCTTTGGACGCTGGACGGGCGGGGCTAAACCCCGCCCCTACGTATTCATCTGGCTTGCAACGCCAATTACTTTGGCCAACTTAGTCAGTTTGTGTTCTATCGTTGATACAAGTAACCAACAAAACCTGTTTCGAAACTTTTCGGGGACCTTAAAACACAAAACCCCCGAACCTTTCGGTGCGGGGGTTTTGTTGAGAATTTTTTGCTGCTTAAAATTCCAAACGCGATCCCCCGCAGTGACTAATCACCACGAGCACGAGGACCACAATAATGTTCAGAATTGAAGCTAAACGCATTTTTGTATTTTAACTCTTAGGTTAATTTTGTTTATTTAGTGTTCCGGCGCTGTTTTTACGTTGGATGCCGGAAAATTGCGCTACTAGAAATAGCCGTCTAAACATCTTTAGTCAACAACTATTTTTGCTTTTTGCCGCGTTTTGTAAAAAAATTACAAGCCGCACAGGCAGTTATCCGGACTGTGCTGTGGTCAAACAAATCAGTAACGCTATCTCCAAGCCGCTTATTGCTGCAGTCCACACAGCTGCAGCTGCAAGGGCGACGGGGATAAAGAGCAGGTATGGATCAGTTAGAACTATTCGACTTACCCAACCCCTGTATTGGGGTCTGCACAAGCAATAACCGCGGTTATTGTGTTGGCTGCCTGCGCTCACGCGATGAACGTTTTGACTGGCATAACAAGCCGGTGACCGAACGTGCCCGTATTCTGAAACTGCTGGAGCAACGCCGCGCCCGCCGTGATGCCGCCCGGCTGGCTGGTAAACCAGACAGCAGCCTGGAAGCAGATGCGGATCCAACGCCAGACCTGTTTGGTTTCTGAGACCGCCGCAATAGCTAGATGGATTGCGCATTCTGAGCGCAATGGCTACAGTGGATTCAGAACATTTCCTGGAAATCAGCAGTGTCCGCCATTTTATCCCAGTCATCCGAAATCCTTCAAAAGCAACTTCAGCATATACGGGGCGAATTTGCTGACGCCTTGTGGCGTAACTTTGCACTGATTTCGCTGTTTGGCGTGCCTTTGTCTTGTTTGCGGGCGTTCAATACCGGCTGGTTGCCGCTGTACAGCCTGCATATTGCCGTAGGTACGGTGTTTATTGCGGGGCTCTGGCTGCTGCCGAAGCTGACGACGGCACTCAAAGGGGGTTTGCTGATCCTGCTGTTCTGGCTGATTGGTCTGCCGGGTGCCATGCACTTTGGTTTTGCTTCTCCCGGCATCTGGTGGCTGGTGTTAAGTTGTGTGGTATCGCATCTGTTATTCCGGCCCCTGGTCACAGTGCTGCTGGCCGTGGCGGCCTCACTGAGCCTGCTCAGCCTGGCGCTGGGCTTTATTTACGGTTATCTGAGCATTCCCTTTAATGTGCGCTCTTATATGACAGACCCCACCGCCTGGGCCACTTACCTGACGGTGAACTTTATTGCTTTTGTGGTGGTGTTCCGCACCGTGGTCAGCCACAGTGCGGCGCTGCAGGCCTATGCCCAGCATCAGTTCCGCCAATGGGTGGAAGATTTACCTCTGGGCATAGTGGTACTGAATAAACTGGGCCAGCCTTTTTACCGCAATAAAACGGCCCAGCAGTGGTTTGACGCTGATCAGACTCAGCTGAACCTGCTGCTGGGCCAACAGGCCTGCCCGCTGGACGACAGCCAGTTGCCGGAGCAACGCGCTTTATTGGGTGAACGGGTGCAAATGGATAACCTGCAGCTGCAGCAACACAATGACGCCCGTTTACTGCAGGCATGGGGTCGGCCTGGGTATGACCCCGATGGCACACTGAGCTTTGGTATTGCGGTGTACGAAGACATTACAGCCCGAAAAAAACTGGAGCAGGTGAAGGACCAGTTTGTCTCCACCGTCAGCCACGAACTGCGCACGCCACTGACCTCCATCCACGGGGCACTGAAGCTGGTACTGGGCAATGCATTGGGCGAGCCACCGGAAAAAATTCGCGCCATGCTGGAAATTGCCGGACTGAACAGCCAGCATTTAATTCGCTTAATCAATGACTTATTGGATATTCAAAAAATTGAAGCGGGCGAGCTGGCCTTTGACCTCAGCTGCTTTCAGCTGGGGCCCTGGTTACGCACCGCTGTGCAGCAACTGTCAGGTTATGCCATCAGTCATCAGGTCAGCTTTGAGCTGGCAGAGCCCGGCTGCCCTTGTTGGGTGAATGCAGACAGCAACCGACTGATGCAGGTGATGGGCAATCTGCTGTCCAACGCCGCCAAATTCTCTCCGGCCGGGGCTGTGGTGCAGATCCGGCTGGAGTGTCTGGGCACTGGCTGCCGTATCGCCATTGCCGACCAGGGCCCCGGCATTGCTGATAACTTTAAAGAGCGCATCTTTCAGCCATTCAGCCAGTCCGATACCTCAGACCGGCGCCAGTTTGGCGGCACAGGTTTGGGCCTGAGTATCAGCAAAGCGCTGGTGGAAAAACATGGCGGCCGGTTGTGGTTTGAAAGCGCACCGGATCAGGGCAGTACCTTTTACGTCGATTTGCCTGCCGCCGCAGCACCTGGCTGAAACAGCTGACTCAGCCAGTCACTGAATACCCTTAAGTTCCGGCTCATCAGCTTACGGTGCGCATACAGCAAATTCACCGGCATGGCTGGCGCATTAAAATCAGCCAGCACCTGAATCATCTGACCGCTTTGCAGGTAAGGCCGGGCACCACTTTCCGGCAGCTGGATCAGGCCCAGCCCGGCCAGGCAGGCGGCGCTGTAAGCTTCAGTGTTATTGACGGTGATTTGACTGTGCATGCGGATACGCTTCACTTCAGTCCCCTGCTGGTATTCAAATTCGGCTTTTTGCCCACTGAGTTGCTGGCTGTAATTGACCAGCTGATGCCTGCCTAAATCGTCCAGCCGCGTGGGGGTACCAAAGCGCTGGATATAAGCCGGACTGACGCAGTTAATCTGGTTCATCTGCCCAAGCGGCCGGGCGATCAGGCTGCTGTCTTTCAGCGCCCCCACCCGGACTATGGCGTCAAAACCTTCGGCTATTAAATCAACCCGCCGGTCTGTGCTGGACAGCTGCAACTGCAAATCCGGGTGCTGCTGCAAAAAGGCAGGCAGCTTGGGCAACACCAGATTTTTCGCCAAGCCTGTGGGCATATCAATCCGCAGCACGCCGTTAAGTTGCTGATCGCCGGGTTTGAACAGCTGCTGCAACTCCTCCAACTCATGCAATAACTCGCTGCAGCGGCGCAGGAATTGCTGGCCGTCACTGCTCAGTTCCACCCGTCTGGTGGTGCGGTGCAACAAGCGGCTGCCGAGACTGTGCTCCAGTTGCTGCACGGCTTCCGACACTGAAGTTTTTGGCAGCCCGAGTTGCTCAGCAGCCCGGCTGAAGCTGCCCAGTTCCGCCACCCGCACAAAGATCTGCATCTGCAAAATTCTGTCCATTGTTTGGCCTGTTTATCCGGATACTACGAATAGTGATTTCGAAATTAGCGCGTTTATCCAGATATTTCCATGCAATAAGCTAGGCATCATCCAGACAGAGGAGCACAGCATGAACACAAAAATTGCATTAATTACCGGCGCCAGCCGCGGTTTGGGCAAAAACGCTGCCTTGGCCTTAGCCAGAGCAGGCCACGACCTGGTGATCACCTACCATAGCCAGGCCGAGGCGGCGGCAGAGGTCGTACGCGCCATTGAAGCCCTTGGCCGCAAGGCGGTTGCGCTTCAGTTGGATACCAGCAACATTGCTGGATTTACCGACTTTTCCAAGCAGTTAGCCACAGCCTTACAGCAACATTGGCAACGTGACCGCTTGGATTATCTGGTCAATAATGCCGGGACTGGGGTACATAGCCCGATCAGCGAAACCACGGCAGCGCAGTTTGACACCATGGTCAATGTGCATTTAAAAGGCGTCTTCTTCCTGACACAAACCTTATTGCCACAACTGAAAGACGGCGGCGCGGTGCTGAACCTGTCCAGTGGTCTGGCGCGTTTTTCGCTGCCTGGCTACGCCGCTTACGCCATGATGAAAGGGGGTATTGAAGTCTTCAGCCGTTATCTGGCACTGGAACTTGGGCCACGCCGCATCCGGGTCAACACGCTGGCACCGGGCGCCATTGAAACTGATTTTGGCGGTGGTGTGGTGCGCGACAACGCCGGTTTAAACCAGCTGATTGCGTCGCAAACGGCTTTGGGCCGGGTGGGACTGCCGGATGATATTGGCGGGGCTGTGGTGGCTTTGTTATCGGATCACAGCGGCTGGATTAACGGCCAGCGTATTGAAGCCTCTGGCGGTATTCATTTGTGAGCCTGATACGGGGCTCGGGAGGGTCAAGACCCTCCCCTACAGCAAACATGGGTAAACAATGAAGCGGGGTGGGCCTAAATCGAGAAAATCTAACGCCGAATGCGGCCATTCTGATTTCGCCCTTACGGGAGCGCCTGAAAAACCCTCACTCCGCGTTGTAACAGCTCGAAAGAGCCCCACTATTCCTTCGCTGTTACGCCTTGATTGAGCCTTTTTCAGGCTGCTCTGCTGCTCACTTCTTAAACTAATCGGTGCTCTAGCTTTGCCAGATTTGCAGCTGGTAAGCACCCAATTCAGGCGTTTCATCTTCCTGCCAGCTGATGTGTAAGCCCTGTGGCACCAGTTCTGCCGGAATGGCCTGCGTTTCTGCTGACAGGTTCAGCAAGATCACGGACTGCTGCGGCCCCAAAGTACGGCTCAGTTTCAGCAGCTTGCCGTCGGCCAACAGTTCGGCCCTGTACTCACCTGCAATGCCAAACTCCGGCCGTTTTTTCTGTGCGATCAGGAATTTATACAAAGACCAGACCGATTTCGGGTCTTGCTGCTGCGCCGCTACCGTAGTGGCGCCTTTTAGCTGCTCAGCTAAAAAAGGAGCCCACCAGCTGGTGTCGCCCTGAGGCGGGAACAGCTGGTCCGATTGCACCCAGACTTTATCCGCTGTAGTAAAACCCGCCTGATTGGAGCCATCCCAGAACATAGGCGAGCGGCGGTGCATATGCTCTTTGTCCGACGCTTGGGTCAGCGCAATTTCTTCGCCGTAATAGATGTAAGTGGTGCCTGGGGATGCGAATAACATGGCGGCCGCCAGCTTGGCTTTGTTGAAATCACGGCCCAACTGCCAGGCCAGCCGGGGCTGGTCGTGATTGGTCAGGAAGGGGCTGAAAAACTCAAAAGGCGCCCCAGAGGCTTTGCGGTCCTCAAAGTTGTTTTGCAGGCTGTTGCCGGCTCTTTTGTGCTGCGCCATGGTGCCAAACTCGGCGTTTTGTGCCCCGGCGTTCAAAAGCTCCAACACTTTGTAGCCAAAGTCAAAATCAAAACCTGCGTCCAGACCTTTGCCTTCGCCCCAATAACGGGCCGCCACCGGAATATCCACCCAGGCCTCAGCGACCAGATAAGCTTCAGGGTTTACACTTTTGACGTACTGAGTAAAGTCCACCCAATAATCAATAGTTTGTTGTGTATCTGCCTGCTGACCCGGGCCGTTTTCAATGGCATAACGCACCGCGTCCAGCCGGAAACCCGCCACCCCTTTATCCAGCCAGAATTTGGCGGCTTTTTTCATTTCGGCCACCACATCCGGATGCGTCAGGTTCAGGTCGGGCTGTGACGCGCCAAAAGCAGCGTAATAGTAGGCCTTGCGCTGCTCGTTCCAATGCCAGACCGCTTCAGGTTTCACCTCTTTGTTCCAGGCCGGGCCCCAGCCGTCCTGTGGCAGTTCGTCACGCCAGATAAAATAATCTTTGTAGGGGGTTTCACCGGCAGCAGAACGTTTAAACCAGTCGTGTTCGCTGGAGATATGGTTAATCACCAAATCCAGAATCACTTTGATATTTTTGCTGTTGGCGTCCTGCACCAGGGCTTCAAAATCGGCCATGCTGCCATAGTCCTGCTCCACCTCATAGAATTCAGTGAAGTCGTAGCCATGGTAAGACGGCGCTTCAAACATAGGGGTCAGCCAGATGGCGTTAATGCCTAAATCCTGCAGGTATGGCAGTTTGGCCTGAATACCCTTGAAATCGCCAATGCCGTCGGCATTGGTGTCGTAAAAACTACGGGGCCAGATTTGATAGACCACAGCGTCCTGCCACCAGGGCGCTTGCGCCTGAGCTGTGGCAGCAGGTGCGGCGGCCACCGCGTTGCTTGTGTTGTTGTCCGGGGCTTTGGTGCAGGCGTTTAACGCCAGCGCCAGTGAAAGCGCTATAACTGTTGATTTAAACATCGTCTGATCCCTGTTGTTTTCTTGTTGGCCCCAGCTTAGTCAAAAAGCCGGGACCGGGCCAGACTGCATACGAATGCGAAACGACTGACGCTGTTATTGGCCGGTCAGGCGCTTGCCAAAGGAGATGGCATAAGCGGGGGAACGCATTTGCAACACAGGGTCACTGCTGGCCCTGACGCCTGTGCTCAGCACATTGGGGTCAAAATTAATGCCGGTGCAGGCGTCGTCACCCTGACGCTGAATACTCAACCGGCCAATATCCAGGGTTGTGCGGCTTGCAGGCCAGCTTTGCGACGGGTCAGTCTCGGTATCAGCAGCCTCGCCCAGCACCAGCTGCATAGTCCAGTGCACCGGGCCTTGCTGCAACCGGGTGGCCAGCCGCTGCTGCAGAAAATCGGTTGGTGGCGCTTTGATTTCTGCATCAGTCAGCCCCTTCACACCATCAACAGGCACAAAATGCCAACGCACTTTGTGTTCTTTGCCACTGCTGTCGGTCAGGAAAAAGGTGTGAATACCAAAATAAGAACTGGTGGCGTAACTCCAGGGAGGTGAGTTTTTTTGCAGGTACTCCGCTTGCGGCAAGGTGGACGGATTGGCCTGACGAAAGGCCTGAACTTTGGCCAAATCGGGCTTGCCGGTAACTGAGTCTGGCAAGGAACTTTGTAATAAACCTAAAAATACGTCCGGATCTTTGGCGCCAAAGATGGGGGTGTTCAGCATGGCAAAGTGCTGCAGCTCGCCATTGGGGCTTTTCAGTTGCAACGCCATCCCCCTGGGGCTGCGGCTGTTTTCCGGCGCTTTCGGGTTACCTCCAGCCATGGAAAAACGTGCCGTGACCGGCACAGTCGCGCCACTGAGCCAGCTGATTTGGCTGAATGGCTTTGCGGCAGGCAAGGCCGTGAACTCACCGGCAGCACAAAAGCCTTTGGCGTGACCTTTCCGTTGCCCTTTATGTTCACCAAACAGCTTGGCAAAGGTATCGATCAGGGCTGTTGGTGTGGCAGTTTCGGCGTTCAGGGCAGGGCTTAACACCAGCAGTATGGCAAGGGTGAGTGGCTTCATCGTGAGTTTCCTGTAAGGTTCGCAAGTGACCAGAAAAGACCTCTGAGTCCAGCACTAACTTTCGTCCCACGAAAAAAAACCAGCTTTGCTTGGGACAAAGCCGGCCTAAGGGAACATCAACAGGTAGAAAACTTACATGATGCCGGAGATAGAGCGGACCAGGCCCTGGATCAGCGCAGGCTCAGCTTCAACATACTCCATATTGACCTGATTGGCGGTCGACATAATGCGGGTCTGGTAACGTTTCCACTCGGTTTCTTCGGTGGAGCTGACGTTTTTATAACCGCTGTTGCCCTGCTTCAATGCGGCCTTGTTTTCTTCCACTACAACCACACCTTTTTTCGCCCGCTCAGAGATCTGCAGGTCGGTGATAATGCTGTAATGCACATCTTTGACTAAAGCGTCAGCCGCCAGACCAATCAAGGCGCCACCTACTGTGGCTGCAGCGCGGCCGCTGCCACTGCCAAACTGGTTACCAATAGCACCACCGACTAAAGCACCGCCAAAACCGCCACCAAAGGCTTCATTCTGGGCGCGCAGGTCGGTCTGACCAGCTTGTAACACATTAGCCTGCAACAGGAAGTTGGCTTGTTCCGGGTCACGCACTACGCGATAACCTTTAGACTGTACCGCTTCAATAATGGCAGGTTCCAGGCTCAACCCCTGTTTGTCTGAGGTGTTACGCACCTGCACAAACACTGTGCGTTTGTCATCAGCAACAGGATCTAAAAAGATGGTGTCAGACATTTTGGTCTGCACATCCAGATTCCGTTTGCTGATAGCAGTATGAGTGGCAGAACAACCAGATAAAGCTAGTGCACCAACCACCAGGGCCGCTGCAGCGAATTTCAATTTTGACATACATAACTCCATATTGACTGTCATAAAGACGGGCCTAGTTTATACGGACAGCCCTTGGCTGAGCTTGTACATCGCTAAAAATATTTGTAACAGCCTGTGCTGTTGCTGCCGTTTCAAGCCAATAGTAGCGCTAACTGCCTGAACCTATTCTGAATAATTGCTTAGGGCAATTTATCGCCAACACCCAATGTCACCTGATTGTCATACAAAATCTTTAAAGTGATGCGCTGGAATTTGGAGCGCTGACATTGACCAGGTATCTGACACCACTGCAGTTCCGTTGGGCTATGACCGGCCTGACCGCTGCCCTGCTGCTTCTGGCGCTGGGCTGGACTCTGGCGTCTGCGCCCATAGCCTTTGATATTCAGCCCTACAGTTCAGAACGTTGTGCGATTAACAATGGCAATCAGCCACAGAGCCTGACCGTGCTGGCATCTCCCATAGTAGCCAAGGCATTGTTACCCCTGTTGTGCAGGAGTCCGTTGCTGGCCGCGCATTACCAGCAGGTTGAGCTGCATTGGCCTGCCCTCAGTGAATTACAGGCCGATGACCTGATCCTGGGCAAATACGCTCTGGTCTGGGCCAGACCTGAAACCCTGAAAGCTGTGTTGCATAACTTTGAGGCCTACTACACCGAACTCTGGGCCAACCCGAATTACCGCGTATTCTGGATCAGTCAGTCGGCTATTCCCCGTTGGAATGCCACTTTTGTCCGGCAACAACAGATAGGCTTGTTGGCGGATCGCAACAGTTACAGCGGTTATCAGTTGCCACTGGCATCGTTGCAGCTGCCGGATCTGAGTTTGTCTGAACTGACTCTCCGTTTTTATGCCGACCGACAGGCCTTAACAGATGCCTTTGCTCGGGGTGAAATCAGCCTTTACCCTGCTGTATTACTCAACAAACAAGGGGTGGCCCTGTCAGACACAGACCCCCCACCTTATTACGATGTCAGCGGGCAGCCGCTGCCAATGGCCCATCTGCATCCAATGTCCGGCACCAGCAATGGTGGCAGCTTTTACCTGCATAACAGCCTGGCTCCACTGAATTGCGAGCTGGCCGGGCTGTTGAAAGAATCCAGGCTCTGGCATGGTGTGATCAAGGTGCCATGCCCATGAGTCTGAGCCGGAACAAACACCTGCTGTGGCCCCTGGTTTGGCTGCTGTTGCTTGGACTGATGTTGCTGGGCACCAGCCTGTACAAATCCCGCCAGTTATCCGGGCAGATATCCAGCCAGTTGCCGGCCGTGGTCGAAGCCACACTGCAAAACAACCATGGCTACATTCGTCAGCTGCTTCCTGCGTTGCTGGCGCAACTGAATCAACAAAGCACCAGCCTGGCCTCTGACGAACTGCTGGTGTGTGAGGCGAGTTTTGAAGCCATAGGCGAAGGCCAGCCTGTGGATGCGTCGCTGGTGTGGCAATCCGGTCTGGTGACTTTTTACGCCCGCTATCAGTCGGTGTGCACCCCGTCGGCCCTCAGCTGGTCTGCCTGTCTGGCGCTGATGCTAACCCTGATTTGGCTTAGCACTCAATTGAGCCAGACGGTCCTCAGCCCCAGAGAGCAGCAACTGACTCACAGCCTGCTGCAGAATGCTGTACCTGGCAGCGACACCCAGCAGAAACTGGTGTTGCAGGACTGTCGTCAGCACTGGCAGGAGCCTCACTGGCAACTCTTTGCGCAGATCAGCCCCCTGCTGCCGAGCCAGCTCTGTCTGGATTTAATCAACCATGGCATCCGGCATCAGTTGCACTGCAATGAACCGGACTGGCTGGTGCTGGCCGCCCGGCAACGACCGGATGACCCGGCGGCCATTTGGGCTGTCGCCACGGCGGAGCCCCAACTGAAATTCCAGCTGGAGACAGGCCAGCTTTGGGTGCATGGCCTGGAATTGAAACTGAGCCGTACGCCTTTTCTGTATTACTACTGGTATGCCAGCCGGCGTAAATCTGCGCTGCAGGATGGCTGGGTACTGAACCCCGCCAGTAACAGACCCAGCACCGACTATGCCACCGAATTAACCGCTTTGATGCTGCAGGGGCATGGCCATAAAAAAGCACTGCAGGATATTGAAGCCGGAGTCAAAGCCAAAACCCTGGACCAGAACCGCAGCAAATTGCGGGATGAACTGGAACAACAGCTGGGGCCGGCGCTGGCGCAGCAGTTCCTGTTCGACTGTCATAAAGATGTCAAATCCAGCCGTTCTCATTACAGAATGATGACAACCCCAGAGCAGATAGAACTCATCTGAGCCTGCCTCTTTATAGATGTCTCTAAACGCCGCAGAGACATCCAATACACAAATCTTTCATCTTCAGTTTTTACCTTGGAGCGAGCAAAAACGCAGCCGCCAGACAGGCACTGCACTGTATTCACGCACTATCAGGAAGGTAAATTTATGTCTGCTTTAACGCGACTGCCCCGTACGGGTCCGGCTCCGTTTCGTCTGAACCGCATTACTTTGGGTTGCCTGTTATTGGCTGCAACCTGTGCAACACCAGTGCTGGCAGATGTCGCCGCTGAAGCTGTTGAGGCCGCCGTCGCTGAGGCGGGTGGTGAAGCCACCCGGCCAAACGCCAGGGCAAAAGAAAAAGCCGTGGAACGCATCTCTGTGGTCGCAAGCCCCATCCGCAACAGTCAGGAACAATCCATTGCGCTTCAACGGGAAGCCACTAACGTGGTCAACGTCATTGCTTCAGACGATATTGGCCGCTTTCCGGACCAAACCGCTGCCGCTGCGTTAGCCCGTTTACCTGCAGTGGCGGTGCAACGCGACCAGGGCCAGGAACGTTATATTCAGATGCGTGGTGCACCTGCGCGCTGGACAGTGGTGGCCTTTGACGGCGTGAACGTCTTAGGTGCGGAAGAGCGGGTGTTCCGCTTTGACTCCGTACCAGCCAACCTGATGAGTGAAGTGGTGGTGGCCAAAACCCTGACCCCACAAATGCCGTCGGAAGCTGTGGCTGGCCGGGTGGATATTAAAACCTTCAGCCCTCTGACCCAACCAGGCTTTGCTGCCGATCTGGATTTAGGTTTAGGTAAAAACCAGTTGGGGGATGGTGATCAGGAACGTTATGCCGGTCGCCTGTCCTGGTCCGACGGCACTTATGGTGTGATGGTGGCAGGTTCCACCTACAGCAATGAACAAACCACGGACAACAACGAAACCAGCTGGGATGCCAATGGCGCCCCCACCGGCTTTGACGTTCGCAGTTACAAAATTACCCGCGAAACCAACTCTGGCGCCGTGAAGTTTGAGTTTGCCCCCACGGACAACGACTATCTGTCACTGTCCAGCCTCTATACCGAATTTCTCGACCACGAACTGCGTAACCAGTTTACCTTTGACCTGGATGCGGCTTCCGTGTCCGGCAGCCGTGGCGTCAGCTCAGGTGACCTGGTGGCGGTGCCCGTCACCGCTATGTATCAGGACGGTGACTACGCCAACTCCACCTGGGTGAACACCCTGGCCGGTGAACATGAACGTGGTGACTGGCTGTGGAACTGGTCGGTCAATTACACCGAAACCGAAAGCACGGTGAATTTACCTATTATCCGTCGGATGCAAACCAACCCGTCGCAGTTCGCCTCCATGCATTACGACATAAGCAATCCGGCCCTGCCACAAATGCAGCTGTACAACACTGTGGTGAATGCGGACCGCAGCATGAGCCGTGGCAGCGCTGTGTCTGCGCTGAACCAAAGCGCTTTTGGCTTTGACGGCGTGATTATCTATGACATGGAAAACACCACGGACGCGCTGGGCCTGAAGCTCGACGGTGCCTACAGCTTTAAACATGCCGATGCCGACGCCAGGCTGGAATTTGGTGTGCAGCTGGATCAACGGGAAGCTCAGTCACCAGGTTCGGCCCAACCTTTTATTTATGTCGGCCCACTGGCGCAAGCGGCAGGTCTTGATTTTGACCTGAACCAGTTTAATACCAGCACACCCTGGGACACAGATATGGGCCATGGCTTCAGCGTAAATTACTTTGACAATGCCGGTGCCCGCCAGCTGTTAGACCAGACGCTGGCCAGCCTGACCGACATGGGCCTGGTAAACCCCGATACCTTCCGTTCTGCCGACAGTGCCTATGAAGTGCAGGAAGATATTCAAAGCGCTTATGCGATGAATACCTGGACTTGGGACCAACACCAGGTACTGATGGGTGTACGCGCTGAGCGGGTCAGCCTGGACAGTGCAGGTTTTGTCAAAACAGCCACAACCACCGAAGCGCTGCACATGTCACGGGATGACACCAGGCTGTTCCCCAGTATTCACTGGAATATGGATATCACTGAGGATCTGAAATTCCGTTTAGCCGGGGTGACAGGGTCCAGCCGCGCCAGCTTCAGTCAGGTGCGCGCTGGCGCTTCTGTCAGCGATACCGAAGAAAGCATCAGTGGCGGTAACCCTTACCTGAAAGATGAAGAAGCCGTAGGTGTGGATTCGTCGCTGGAATGGTATTTCGCCGACGCCTCTTTGGCTTCAGTCAACCTGTTCCACCGTGAACTGGACCATGTGCTGTTCAGCTCAGTGACCACTGTTGGCGACAGCCGTTTTGATACCGACGGCATCGACCGCTCAGGGTATGACTACAGCACCACATTAAACGGTGGCAGTGGCCACTTAACCGGCCTGGAGCTGACCTACATTCAGCCCTGGGATTTCCTGCCAGAAAGCCTGCAGGGTTTTGGTATGCAGTTTAACTATGCCTTGCTGGACAGCGAATTCGCCACACCAGAGGGGCGCAAAGTGGCCTTACCCGGCACCTCAGACCGCGTGATAAACAGCACCTTTTTCTATGAAAACTATGGCTGGTCGGTACGGGTGAATTACCAATGGCGCGACCAGTGGCTGGACGATATCTCCTATGAGGCCACAGGCGACATTTACTGGCAGGACAGCAAAAGAGTGGATTTGTCAGTGCGTTACCAGCTGACCGACCAGGTTTCCGTGTATGCCGACCTGAACAACATCACCGATGAAGGTGGCGAACGGTTCGAAGGCGATGCCAGCCGCCCTATTGAAGTGGAAGGTTTTGGCCGTCGTTATATGGCCGGCGTCAAAGTCAGTTTTTAAGGTCTTATTGAAGGAATAGGTATGAACATCAATACAATCACTCAAACTCTGCTGCTCGCAGTTTCGGGTTTCAGCTTCAGCCTGCTGGCGGCCAGCAGCGATTTCCAGACCGGTAATGAGCGCATCCTGCAATCCGCAGGGGCGGTCATGGTGAAACAGGATAAAGCCCTGTTACCGCAAACTGTGCTGGTCAGTTGGTCTGCCAGCCTGGGCCCTGTCACTTTGTACCGTGCCAGCAGCCCGGATCAGTCCAGGATGGAACTGGTTGCAGAGAAGCTGAATGGCAACAGTTACCTGTTGCCTGCAAAAGATGCGCAGCGCCAGTATGTGTTTATTAAACCGCAGCAGCAGGAGGGCTATTGGGTGGCTGAACGTGTATTACCATTACAGGGCGGTGTGAACTTCCGCGATTTGGGTGGTTATAAAGGCGCCGATGGCCGGGCTGTGGTCTGGGGCAAGCTGTTCCGCTCCGGCAGCATGAGCGACCTGACCGGCGCGGATTACCAGTACCTGAGTGCGCTCGGTATTCGCACCTTCTGTGACTTCCGCTCCAACGAAGAGCGCGCCGACGAGCCTACCCTGTACAAAGAGTTTGCCCCAGAAGCGCAAATGCTGGTGAAAGACTACTCGATGGCGCAAATGATGAACGCCGAGTTTGGCAAAGCCCTGGCCCAGGTGCAGAACCGGGAGCAGGCACTGCAGATGTTCAGTGGTTTTTACCGCAAAGGTGCCACCAGCTATGCCGGTCAGTTTAAACAGATGTTTGCCCAGCTGCTGGCAGGCAAAGCGCCGCTGGCGGTGAACTGCTCAGCAGGCAAAGACCGCACCGGCATGGCGTCAGCGCTGATTCTCACCGCTTTGGGGGTGCCCCGTGATGTGGTGGTCGCCGACTATGCGCTGTCGGAACAAACCTATGACTTTGGCATGCAGGCGCTGAAAAAAATGGCCAGTGGCGGTGCTAAAGAGCAGTCGCCTCATACCCAAATGTTCCGCCAGTTAAAACCTGAAGTGATTCAGGTGATGATGGGCACAGATCCGGCGTTAATCACGGCGTTTTTCCAGCAAATTGACCAGGACTATGGTTCAGTCGAGCACTACCTGCAAAAAGAGCTGGGGCTGACCCCAGCCTCACTGGAAACCCTGCGCTCGCTCTATCTGACCAAGGTGTAAATTCAGCACGGGACCACGGCGTTCAGATGAGGGGCGGGTCAAGACCCGCCCCTACCTAACACGACAGCCCCGCAACCCGATTCAACGAAACGAGGCCACCTCTTCTGGGGTCAGAAAACGGTATTCGCCTTCAGCCAGGCTGTCCTCCAGCACCAAAGCGCCAATTTGTTCGCGGTGCAGCTGCTCCACCTTGTTGCCGATAGCGGCAAACATGCGTTTCACCTGATGGTAACGGCCTTCATGAATGGTCAGCAGCACCTGCTGAGGTTCAATAATTTGCAGCTGTGCTGGTTTGGTCAGCGTTTTTTCGCCGCGCAGCATCACACCTTCAGCAAAAAGCGCAATGGCCGAGTCCGGCACCGGATCGGCCAGCCAGACCCGGTAAGTTTTGGCACAGTGGTGTTTGGGTGAACTGATTTTATGCGACCACTGGCCATCGTCCGTGATCAGCACCAGACCCGTGGTGTCCAAATCCAGCCGGCCTACTGTGTGCAAACGTTCAGTCAGCGGCTCGTCGAGCAGAGTAAAGACGGTGTTGTGGTCCGGGTCGTCGGTGGAGCAGACATAACCTGCTGGTTTATGCAGCATAATGTAGCGCGGCCCCATCAGCTGCAGCTCTTCGTCATCCAGACAGACTTTATCCTCAGGTTTCAGCTGCAGTGCAGGTTGTTTGACCGTCACACCATTCACTGTGACCAGGCTTTGCCGGATCAGTTTGCCAGCCTGACTGCGGGTCAGGCCGGTGCAGTCACAAATAAACTTATCTAATCGCATCATGGGCTTCCTGTTTCTGCGTTCCAGTCTAACCAGAAGCGAAACACAACTCCAGCCTTGTCATGGCACTGCAATGCTCAGCACCTTCTGCTCCCCCGTCTGTGGCTGGTAACTCAGCACCCTGTGGTTATTGGTGTCGGCTATATAAATAACCCCTTGCCAGACCGCGACTGAACCGGGTTCATTCAGCGGCGGATTCAGACTGATGCTGCTGACCTGCTTTTTGTCCAGATGCAGCAGGCGTAACCTGTGGTTGTAAGTGTCGGCCACCACCAGGGTGTTGCTGTCCAGCACCGCCACGTCTTTGTTGTGTTGCAGTAAGGCGCGGCGGAATGCTCCATCTTTCAGGCCAAATTCAAACAGGCCCTGCCCGACCAAAGTGCTGACTTTGCTGGACTTCAGATCAATCTGCCGCACCGCGCTGGCTTCGGCGTCGGCCACCCACAATTTGCCAGCGGCCAGCGCCAGGCCACTCGGCTGATTAAAAGCCGCGTCATCACGACGGCCGTCCAGCAAAGCTTCCTGCCCGGTACCTGCATAGGCTTCCAGTTGGTTACGCACTAAATCCAAAGTCCAGATTTGATGGCTGCCTGCCATCGCTATATACAGGGTGCGGCCATCCAGCGCTAAATCCCAGGGGGAACGCAGCGCCATGCTGCGGGGGTCTTCACTGCCGGCTGAACGGCCTCCCAGTTCGCCGGTGCCTGCCAGTGTACTGACGTCAAAAGTTTTTAAGTCAATTTTACGGATGGCATGGTTGCCGGTATCCGCCAGATAAAGTGCATCTTCAGTCAGCACCATACCTTGCGGTGAATGAAAGGCAGCACTGCTGGCATGGCCATCTTTGAGTTCAGCAATGCCGCTGCCGATACGCTTGACCAGCTTGCCCTGATGGTCCAGCAGCACCAGTTGATGGTGCAGGGTGTCGCTGATGGCGATGTAACGCGCATCAACCGCCACAGCCCCTGGGGCGGCCAATGGGGTGCTCAGCGGGTCCAGCGGTTTAAGTGGCAATGGTTCTGTATTCAGCTCGCCTTTGTACTCCGCCAGCAGTTGCGCCACCGCCTCATCCAGCAGCTGGTAGCGGCCTTCGCCTGAGGTCTGCCCCACATATTTGCCATCCGGTGCAATCAACACAAAGGTTGGCCAGGCCCGCACGGCATAATGACGCCACAACACAAAATCCACGTCATTCACCACCGGGTGCTGAATACCATAACGACGCACAATGGAGCTTAAGGTGCTGAGCTGCTTTTCATTGTCAAACTTGGGCGAATGCACAGAAATCACCGCCAGCTTGTCGCCGTACTTCTGTTCGAGTTTATGCAGGTCCGGGATCACGTGAATGCAGTTCACACAGCCATAGGTCCAGAAATCCAGCAGTACCACTTTGCCACGCAGCTGCTGCATGGTCAGTGGCTGGCTGACATTGAGCCAGGGTAAGGACGGCGGGAAATCGACGCTGTTGGTGCGTGCTGCCACTTTTTGCAGACCCAAAGTTAAACTGCCGATCATGACTATTACCCAAACCATTAGTTTTAAACGCATTTGACACTCCTGCCTCAGTCCGGCTTCTTTACTATAGACAGCGAAGATGAAAAATTTCTTTCGGTGTTTGGACAGGATGTGCCAAGCCAGATAGCGGATTTAACCAGATAATCCGGCCTGACCACGGATTTTTGGTTGCATTTGGTTGCATTATTACTCTATCTTGCTGCTGCACCACGTACTTAACCCACTGCTGAACCATGCGCATCAGCAGCTGAGTACTGACACAAATAAAATTAAAACAATGAGATCAGCATGACTAACTCTGTATCACGCGGCAGCTGGGGTTCGCGTATAGGTTTTATTCTGGCCGCAGCCGGCTCCGCCGTCGGCTTAGGCGCCATCTGGAAATTCCCTTACATTGCAGGCGCCAACGGCGGTGGTGTCTTCCTGCTGGTGTATCTGGCCTGTGTATTTTCTGTCGGTGTGGTGATGTTGCTGGCCGAAATGATGATTGGCCGCAGCGCGAAAAAATCGGCCACCTCCGCATACCGTGCCTTGGGGAAAGGGTATTGGCATGTGGCTGGCTGGCTGTCGGTACTTGGGGTGTTCTTATTACTCGGCTTCTACTGTGTGGTGGGTGGCTGGACCATTGCTTACATAGTGCAGGCGGTACAGGGCAATATTCTGACCACAGATGCCACAGAGCTGAATAATATTTTTACCGGCTTTATTGCTGACCCTGGCTCCTCGCTGATTTTTACCGCGATGTTCCTCGGCATTACAGCGCTGGTGGTGATCGCCGGTGTGCAGTCTGGGATTGAACGGATTTGTAAAATTCTGATGCCCGCCCTTTTTGTGCTGATGCTGGTGATGGTGGTACGCAGTCTGACCTTGCCCGGCGCGCTGGAAGGCGTGATGTATTTTATTACGCCGGACTGGAGCAAACTGAGCATCAAGATGGTGCTGGACGCCTTAGGCCTGGCGGTCTTCAGTCTGTCGGTCGGTGCCGGTTTAATGGTGGCTTATGGTTCGTACCTGAGCCCGGAAACCAAAGTGGTCAGTGCCGGTTTATGGATTGCCGGCTTAGCGACCCTGGCCTCTGTTTTGGCTGGCCTGATGATTCTGCCTGCAGTCTTTGCCTTTGACGTAGACCCGGGTGCTGGCCCTGGCCTGACCTTTATTACCATGCCTGCCCTCTTTGCCCAAATGGCCGGTGGTCAGGTGCTGGCGCTGGTGTTTTTCTGCCTGTTGCTGTTTGCCGCTGTCACCTCCTCCATTTCCATTCTGGAACCTGTGGTGGCCTTCCTGATTGACGAATATGGCATGGACCGTAAAGTGGCCACTGTGAGCGTGGCCCTGGTGAACTACCTGTTGTTAGGCATTCCGGCGGCCCTGTCTTTTGGTGGGGGTATGGAAAGCTACACCATATTTGGCAAAACCCCTTTTGACGTGATGGATTTTATGGCGTCCAACGTGCTGATGCCGCTGGGCGGGATGTTTGCCGCTCTCTTTGTTGGCTGGCGTATCTGGCCACAGATTAAAACCATTCTGGCCGGTGAAGTTCCGGCGCTGATACAGAAGATCTATTGGCTGGTGGCCGCTGTGGTGTCTCCGGTGCTGATTGCGATAGTCGCCATTATGATGATTCGGGCCAGCTAAGCGGGTTGGCCCCACAAATAGCGTAGGAATTGAGCAGCCAGAGTCCGCTCCGGCTGTTTTACTTGCCAAAAGACAGCCACAATGCTGATATAACGGCAAATTGCTCGATACGAGACCAGCACATCGCTGGATAAACACAGCAAAGCGGCCGCTGCGGCGGAACCACTTTGGCAAGGGATAGACAATGACGAAAAAAGACTACTTCTGGCCAGTCATAGGTCTGGTCGCGGTAGCATTCTCTGTTCATTTATTAATAGACCAGCTCCGGGACATCTCCTATGAAGATGTGCTCGACAGTCTGAACGCCATCAGCCTGCATGGCTGGCTGATGTCTGCACTGGCCACAGTCGCCGCTTACGTAGCTCTGGCAGGTTATGACCGGCTGGCTTTATCCCATTTGCGCAAAAAAGTGTCCTGGCGCTTTATTTCTGTGGCTTCCTTTGTGGCTTATGCCATAGGCCATAACCTGGGTGCCTCGGTGTTTTCCGGCGCTGTGGTACGGTACCGTGCATACCGGTCACAAGGCCTGACCCCTGCCGAAGTTGGCATTCTGGTGGCATTTTGTTCCTTTACCTTTGTACTGGGCACCATTTTGCTCGGCGGCATGGCACTGCTGATCGAACCCACCCTGCCCTCGCATTTCCATAAAGATCTGCCCCAATGGCTGGCTCAGGCTCTGGGGGCGGCCATGATGTTTGTGGTGGTGTTGTATCTGTATGGCAGCCTGATGAAACGCCGTTCCATTGCTTTGTGGAAAATTCGTCTGGAATACCCGCGTTTTTCATTGATTTGCCGTCAGCTGATTGTGGCGCCTCTGGAGCTGCTGGCTGCCGCCGCCATTATTTATTACGCCCTGCCGGAACAAAGTAACCCTGGTTACTTTATGGTACTGGGGATTTTCCTGGCGTCTTTTTCTGCCGCCTTGCTGTCGCATGCGCCCGGTGGTCTGGGGGTGCTGGAAGTGATGTTCCTGCTGGCGTTGCCGGAAGTGAACCCGGCGGATGTGATCGCAGCCTTATTGGTATTCCGGCTGTTTTACCTGATTATTCCTTTTGCCATTTCGCTGATTTTTGTGGTCTGGTTCGAGCAGGACCAACTGCTGAAAAAGTTTAAGGGCTCGAAGACCGAGTCTTAAACCACATCATCCGGTTCTGCTTTGATTCGTTTTGGGCGTTCCGTCCTGGGCTGGAACGAACTTGGCAGCACTTCAATGCCAATTTTACGGCCGAGTTTAATCAGGATAGGAATAGTGATAGGGGCAAAAGGTAACACCGCAAAAACGCCAAGGCCGGTGGCCCTTAATACGTCCACCAGCTGATGATTGGCAAAACGCAGCTCGGCTTCGGTGGCTTTGCCCTGCAAGGAGCGCTGATAAATCACCAGCATGCGACGGGTCTCATCCGTTTCCTGAGCCAATGCTGTCCTCAGGCGGATCATACTAAAACGAAAACGCGACAGCGTTTTACGTCGTTGTATCCGCAGAACCCGGATCGGCGCTTTATGCAGCCGCGTTAACACATTCATAACCACCTCAGACCCTTCAGCCCTTATTATCGGCCGGAACAGGCGGACAGAACAGCGTTATTTTGTCAGCTCAACTGGTATTGCCGTGCGCTCAAAGCGCACTGACTAAAAAGTTCGGGTTTTTCAGATTTTCCCTGTGGTACGCCGGGTTTTCAATGCCGCTGTAGGTCACTGCTGCCCCGGCAACCTTCGCAATCACATGACCAGCCCCAGTGTCCCATACCATGGTCGGGCCCAACCTTGGGTAGAGATGAGCTGTACCTTCAGCCACCAGGCAGAACTTCAGTGAGCTGCCTACAGCAATCAACTCATGCTGTGGAAAGCGGCTTAAATAAGCGTCAATTTCAGCCGACTGATGGCTACGGCTACCGACCACCTTCACCACTTCCCCGGCCGATGGCGTGACCGCAGTGCGGATGCTTTCGGTCAGGCCATGTTGGCTGCGGCTGGCACCCAAGCCTTCGGCCGCTGTGTAGGTTTTATCCAATACAGGCGCATGAATAACACCCAGCACAGGCTCCCCTTGCTGCACCAAAGCGATATTCACAGTGAACTCGCCATTGCGTTTAATAAACTCTTTGGTGCCGTCCAGCGGGTCCACCAGCCAGTACTCTTGCCAATGCTGACGCTCTGACCAGGGAATATCGGCCGCCTCTTCAGACAACACAGGCACTTGCGGCGTCAGCGCCTGCAATTGAGCCAGGATCAGCTGATGCGCTGCTAAATCGGCTTCCGTCAGCGGTGAATCATCATCCTTCTGCTCGACCTGAAAATCGCGCTGATAGACCTGCAAAATCGCCTGGCCTGCCGCCTCTGCGATCTGTTTCACCTGTTCGACTAATTCCTTGGTTAACGCCAGCATTAACGGATCACTCCCTGTTGTTGCAGCAGCGCTATCAGCGCAGCCACACTTTGTTCAAGCGACAGCGCGGCGGTGTCCAGCACCAGGTCCGGCTGCTCTGGCGCCTCGTAGGGGTCAGAGATGCCGGTAAAATGGCTGATCTCACCCTGACGCGCTTTCTTATACAAACCTTTGACGTCACGCTGCTCACAGACATCCAGCGAAGTCGCCACATAAATTTCCAGAAATTTGCCTTCAGGCAGACTCTGGCGGATTTTATCGCGCTGAGCCCGGTATGGCGAAATAAAGGCACTGAGCACCACCAGGCCAGCGTCCAGCATTAAACCAGCCACAGCACCCACCCGGCGCAGGTTTTCGGTGCGGTCCGCTTCAGAGAAGCCTAAATCGGCACATAAGCCGTGGCGCACATTGTCACCGTCGAGCAAATAGCTGTGAATACCGCGACGTACCAGCTCCTGCTCCAGCGCATTGGCGACGGTGGATTTGCCCGCCCCACTTAAACCAGTAAACCAGAGTACCACGGCCTGATGACCCTTTTGTTGCTCCCGCTCCACCCGGCTCACCTGATAGTGTTGCCAGACCACATTCGACATAAAGGCTCCTTACAGGCTCTGAAAGGGGAAAAACACAGGGATCAAGGTCAGCACAGCGACCGAATAGGCCAACGCCATGGGCAGACCCACCTTCACATACTGGCTGAGCCGGTAGTTGCCGACGGTAAACACCAGCAGGTTGGTCTGGTACCCCCAGGGCGAAATAAAGCTGGCACTGGCGCCAAAGAGCACCGCCATAATAAAAGGCATAGGGTCGATGCCAAAGGCTTTCGCCAGACTAATCGCCAACGGGCAGGCCAATGCCGCCGCCGCATTATTCGACATCAGCTCAGTCAGCAGCAAGGTGAAAAAATACAAAGCGATTAAAGCCCAAATTAAATGATGGCCGGAAAACAGGCTTAGCAGGCTCTGGCCTAACATGGCCGACACCCCGGTATTTTCCATTGCCTGCGACAATACCAGAGCGCCACCAACAATCAGCACTATATCAATAGGAAAACGACGGCGGATCTCCTGCACTGTGACAATGCGGGTGGCCAGCAGCCCAACCAGTAACAGCACCAAGCCCTTCAGCAACGGCAATACGCCTGTCATCGACAAACCAATCACGGCGACAAAAGCGCTTAATACTCCCCAACTGCGGCCTCGCGACAGACGGGTGGCTGAATCCACCCCATTCACTAACAAAAACTCTTTGCTAAGCCGACTGTTCTGCAAAAAGCTGCGCCCAGGCACCAGCAATAAGGTATCACCAGCCTGCAGTTCGACCGTGCCCAGGCCCCCTTGTAAACGTTGCTGGTCACGTTTAATCGCCACCACCACCGCATCAAATTCTTCGCGAAAGCGGCTGTCTTTCAGAGAGACACCGACCAAAGCCGAAGAGGGGCTGACCACGGCTTCCAGCAAGGCCTGCCCATTCATGCTGTGATGGCCGTATAAGGTTAACCCCTGAATTTCCTGTAATAAGGCCACCGACTCCATATCACCAGCAAACAGCAGAATATCACCGGACTGCAGCCGTTCGTCTGGCCCGACAGGCGCCACATTGCCTTGTTCCCGCACTATTTCCGCCAGAAACAGTTTACGTAAATGGCGCAGACCGGCCTCACTGACCGATTTGCCAATCAGGCAGGAATCAGCCGCCAGCCGGGCTTCGAGAAAATAAGGCAGGTCGGCTTCATCGACCGGCTTTTCGGTGACCGGCAGTTTGTCGGCAATCAACCAAATCATCAGCATGCCAGCAATCACGACCCCGGCAGCCACGCCTGTGGTGGTAAAAAACTGCAGCAGTGGTAAACCGGCTTTGTCCAAAAAGCTGTTGACCACCAGGTTGGTCGAAGTGCCAATCAGCGTCAGGGTGCCACCAAAAGTGGCAGCAAAAGCCATAGGCAACATCAGTTTGCTGGGCGCAAACTTCTGGCTGCGTTTAATGGCGCCAATCAGGCTGGCCACCACGGCCGTGTTTGCCGTGAAGGACGACAACACAGAGGTCGACAGCCACAGGCGGCCCAGCACAGTGCGAAAACTGCCTTTAGTCAGTTGTTGGCCCACCCAGCTGATCAGCCGGGTCTTTTCCAGCGCCACCGACACCAGCAGCAACAACACCAGGGTCAGCAAAGACGAATCGGTAAAACTGGCGGCAAACTGCTGCACATTCAGCAAATCGGTCAGATACGCCAGAATGGCAACAGCACCAAACACCCAGGCCGCAGAGAGCCGGGTTAAGGTCAGCAGGCCAACGAGGCCGGCCAGCATGGCAAAGACAGCGTACTGCTCCAGCGTCATCATCAGCCCAGCTTGCTCAGGTCCAGCGCTTGCCAGTGCGGGAAGTGTTTACGAATAAGCGCATTCAGTTCCAGCTCAAACTCAGAAAACTGGGCACGCTGACTGGTGCTCGCCAAAGCCGAGTCGACCAGACCCGCCCCCACTGTGATATTGCTCAGCCGGTCGATAAAAATAAAACCGCCGGTATCCCGGTTTTGGCTGTAGGGGTCAAACACCACGGCTTCGGTCAGCTCCATTTCCACCAGTGCAATGCTGTTCAGCTCCAGCTGGTCCACCGTCTGTTCAGTCAGTGTGTTGACATCAATGCTGTGGGCAATGGCGGTGACCCGGCCACTGACTTTTTTACTGGCCAGTTTGATGTTGTAACTCTTGCCAATAACCAGCGGCTCTTCGTGCATCCAGACCACTTTGGCCAGAATGCGGTTCGATAACTGAGCATGGTGCTGTTTTGGCACCAGCACGTCGCCACGACTGACATCAATTTCATCGGTCAGCGTCAGGGTCACCGCCTGACCGGCAATGGCCTGTGGCAGTTCACCGTCAAAGGTGACAATGCTTTTAATACGTGAGCTTTTGCCCGACGGCAGCGCTGTCACTTCGTCACCGACACTGAATTTGCCCGCACTTAAGGTACCGGCAAAACCACGGAAATCCAGATTAGGCCGACTGACATACTGCACAGGGAAACGGGCTTCTGCCTGCACATTGGCGCCCGTCACAGGGGCCTGCTCCAACAAGCTCAGCAAAGGTTCGCCCTGATACCAGGGGCTGTGTGCTGACTTGTGCACCACGTTGTCGCCGTTCAGCGCAGACAAAGGCACAAACTGAATATCCGGTACATTCAGCTGACCGGCAAAGGCCAGGTAGTCGTCGCGGATTTGCTCAAAGCGGGCCTGGTCAAACCCCAGCAGGTCCATTTTATTCACCGCCACAATAAACTGCTTAATGCCCAAAAGCGCACAGATAAAGCTGTGGCGACGGGTTTGGGTTTGCACGCCATAACGGGCGTCCACCAGAATAATGGCCAGGTCGCAGGTCGAAGCCCCGGTGGCCATATTGCGGGTGTACTGCTCGTGGCCCGGTGTGTCGGCAATAATAAACTTGCGTTTGTCGGTGGAGAAATAGCGGTACGCCACGTCAATGGTAATGCCCTGCTCACGCTCCGCCTGCAAACCATCAACCAGCAGCGCCAGGTCAATGGCTTCGCCTGTGGTGCCATGGGTTTTGCTGTCTTTATGCAAGGCCGCCAGCTGATCTTCATAAATTTGCTGGCTGTCGTGCAACAAGCGGCCTATCAGGGTGCTTTTGCCATCATCCACAGAGCCGCAGGTGAGGAACTTCAGCAAGGATTTGTGCTGCTGGTTCTGCAAATACTGCTCAATGCCAATTTGCGCCAGTTCTTGTGCTACCGACATCAGAAATACCCCTCACGCTTTTTCTTTTCCATCGAGCCACTGGAGTCGTGGTCAATCACCCGGCCTTGTCGTTCACTGGAGGTCGACAACAGCATCTCTTCAATAATTTCCGGCAAGGTACTGGCCGTGCTTTCAATGGCACCGGTCAGCGGGTAACAGCCCAAAGTACGGAAACGCACCAGTTTCTGTTGCACCTGCTCGCCTTCTTTCAGTTTCATCCGGTCGTCGTCCAGCATAATCAGGGTGCCGTCACGCTCCACCACAGGCCGTTGTGCGGCAAAATACAGTGGCACTATATCGATGTTTTCCTGGTAGATGTATTGCCAGATATCCAGCTCAGTCCAGTTCGACAGCGGGAACACCCGGATGCTTTCGCCTTTGTTAATCTGGCCATTGTAGGTATGCCACAGCTCGGGCCGCTGGTTTTTCGGGTCCCAGCGGTGGTGCTGGTCACGGAAGGAATAGACCCGCTCTTTGGCGCGGGATTTTTCTTCATCGCGGCGCGCGCCACCAAAAGCCGCATCGAACTTGTAATGGTCCAGCGCCTGCTTCAGGCCCTGGGTTTTCATCACGTCTGTGTGCTTGGAACTGCCATAGGTAAATGGATTCATATCCATGGCTATGCCTTCCGGGTTGATATGCACCAGCAGGTCAAAGCCATACTTTTTTGCCGCTTCATCACGGAATTTGTACATCTCGCGGAATTTCCAGCGGGTGTCCACATGCAATAACGGGAATGGAATTTTGCCCGGATAAAATGCCTTGCGTGCCAGATGCAGCAACACAGAGGAATCTTTGCCAATGGAATACAACATCACCGGGTTTTCAAACTCGGCGGCCACTTCGCGGAAGATCTGAATGCTCTCAGCTTCCAGTTGTTGCAAATGCGTCAGGGACTGCACAGGCTTTGCCATCCTTACTGCTCCGTTAAAGTTGATTTAGTAGCGCTTGTGGCGCCGCCTGATTGGTGGATGCACCAAACCAGGCTAATTGGGATTGCAGGGCCACCACTTCGCCGATAATCAGCAAGGCCGGTGACTGGACCTGATGCTGCTCAATCAGTTCAGCCAGTTCAGCCAGCTGCCCGGTAAAGACACGCTGCTCCGGCCGGGTGCCGTTTTCAATAATGGCGACCGGGGTTTGTGCCGCCCGGCCCGCCTGCAGCAGTTGCTGCTGTATATGGTCGGCTTTCATCAACCCCATATAAATGGCCAGCGTCTGGTTCGGTTTCGCCAGACTGCTCCAGTCCGGTTCAGTGCCATCTTTACGGCAGTGACCTGTGACAAACTGCACTGTCTGGGCGTAATCGCGGTGCGTCAGCGCAATCCCGGCATAAGCGGCACAACCGGCGGCCGCGGTAATACCCGGCACCACCTGAAAGGCGATCTTATGCGGCAGCAGCACCTCTATTTCTTCGGCACCACGGCCAAAAATAAAAGGGTCGCCGCCTTTCAGCCTGCACACCTTTTTACCGGAAAGCGCCAATGAAACCAATAAGTTGTTGGTATCTTCCTGCGATACCGAGTGAGCGCCGGCTTTTTTGCCGACACAAATCAGCTCGGCGTCGCGCCGGACCAGCTGCAAAATAGGTTCAGACACCAAGTAGTCGTACACCACCACATCGGCCTGTTGCATGCATTGCAACGCTTTCAGCGTTAACAATTCCGGGTCGCCCGGGCCTGCACCCACCAGCCAGACTTCGCCTTGCTCCGGCTGTTCGCTGTGTAACAACTGCTCCAGCTGTTGCTGGGCCTGCTCCAGCCGTCCTGCTTGTACTTCACGCACCACACTGGAATTAAAGACCTTTTCCCAGAACAAACGCCGGGCGGCAAGACCGTCCAGCTTTTGTTTGACCACAGCGCGAAAATTGCCCACCAGCTGGCTTAAAGGCCCCAGATACTGGGGCAACAGGCTCTCCAGCTTTTCACGGATTCGCCGCGCCAGTACAGGTGCCGCTCCTCCGCTGGAAATGGCCACCAGCAAAGGGCTGCGGTCCACTATGGCGGGGAAAATAAAACTGCAAAGGGGTTGATCATCCACTGTATTGACCAGCATTTGCCGTGCTTCAGCCGCCTGAAACACCGCCTGATTGACGGCATCATTATCGGTGGCTGCCACCACCAAAAACTGGCCGTGCAGTTGTTCAGCCGCAAATGGGGCCTGGATCAGCTGCACTTTGCCTTGTTGCTGCCAGTGGAGAAAATCGGCATGGAACTCGGTGGACACCACGGTTAAACGGGCACCGGCCGACAGCAGGGTATTGGCTTTGCGTAATGCAACAAGACCAGCGCCCACCAGTAAGACCGGGCGTTGTTGCAATTGGGCAAAAATAGGCAGGTACTGCATCCAGACTCCACAAAAGCATCAGAGTCAGGTTTGGGCCCTTGTCCTCAACCTGACTGCTGTAGTAGTGCTGTGGATATTAGACGTCTAAACGTCTTTTTTACAAGATTGCTGCGAGCTTTCTTATAACCAAATGGAATGAATGCTTTCAGCCTTCCTAAAAGGTGATTGTATTAAATCTGCTTCGCGGCCAACCAGGCGTCGCGCTTTTTCCGCTGCGCTTTGCTGGCTTTCGGATCTTCCGTTAATACCAGCTGCGGGTCGGCCTGCACTTTCAGTTTCAGCTGCAACTGCTGGTCAAAGCGACGCAGGGTCAGTATCAGTTCATCCCCCACTTTAGCTTTGGCTAACGCGCTGTTCAGGTCACCAGTACTTTGCAGGCGCACATCCCCCAGCTGCAGCAGTAAATCGCCATCCGTCACACCCGCCTGTGCCCAGGGCGACCCATGCAGCGCGACACCCCGCACCCGCAATGCATCCCCATAAGACTCCAGCCCCAGTCGGCCCAGCCAGGCCTGTTCAGGATCAGCCGGAGCCAGCATCAGCCCAAGTCTGGCGAACAGGGCCTGGTAGTCCGGTAAAGCAGAGCCTTCGATGCTGTCGTGAAAAAAGCGCCGGGCGAAGCTGCTGTTGCCGCTGATGTCAGCCAACGCCTGCTCAATATCGGCCAGCTGATAAGGTTTTTCCGCACGGCCAAAGCGCTGCCACATCAGCTGCATGAATGCATCCAGATCCGTGTCGTATTCAGTCCGTAAAATCAGGTCCAGCCCCAAAGCCAGCACTTCACCATAGGTGTAATAAGATAAAAAGGTGTTGCTGTAATTGGTCGGGTCGATCGACACCCCGGCATCGACAAACACCGCCTGCTGGCTCATAGCCGCAGGACCATACCAACGCCGGCCCGGGGCCTGCAACGCAGTGTTCAGAGGCCCCTGCAATTTTTCCAGGTAGTTGTCCAGAGTGAAATGCCCACTGCGTTTTAGCAGTAATTTGCCGTAATAGTTGGTAAAACCTTCGGCAAACCACAAGGCATCACTCATATTGGTCTGGCTGAAATCAAAGGGTTGCAGGTTCTTCGGCCGCAACCGCTCCACATTCCATGCGTGGAAGAACTCATGCGAGATGGTTTCAATCTGGGCGAAATCGGCCTGGGCCAGAGATTTGCTGCTGGTGACGACAGTGGAATTGCGGTGTTCCATCCCATCACCGTCTACCCCAGGCAGGTAATCAGCGATAAAGGTATAACGCTGGTTTTCAAAATCAGGCAACTCACCAAACACAGCCTGCTGCTGTTGCACCACAGCTTTGATTTTTTTCAGCAGCTGAGCCGCAGCCTCTGCAGTTCCCTGATGATGCAACGCCAGTTCAATCCGGTAGTTTTTGCCATTGGATGGCTGGTCAAAACCCAGCAGCTGATGGTCGCTGAGCTCCAGCGGGCTGTCCATAAAGTAGCTCAAATCCGGCGCTGTCAGACTGCCATCCGGTTGTGGCATCAGCTGGCTGGCCACAGACCAGCCTGCAGGCAGAACCTTCAGCCTGACCGTGATCGGCTGGCTTGCCAGAGCCGGTGCGTATAAAAAGCTGGCTGGCATATTCAGGTGCGTATGGCGGCTGTCGATCTGGCTGTAGGTCCCATCGGCTCTGTTGCCAAACAGCAGATAAGTAACGCGCACCACGCCCTGGTGCTGACTGACTCTCCAGCTGGACGGTGTCAATCGCTCAACAGCAAGGGGGTGACCGCTGCCATCCGTCGCGCTCAACGCATAGACGTTTTTGGCAAAGTCATGCCGGGCATAACGGCCTGGCGAGGCAGCAGCCATCCGCAGATCCAGAGGCTCATTCGGGTCCAGCCGGTATTCAGCGCTGACCGCCAGCTGATGCAGCTCACGACCGGATAAGTCGAGCTCATACCATGTTTGAGCAGAAGCCGTAGCACTTAACAACAAAAAGGCACAGAGCTGGGGAGACATCGTCATGGTCATCATTCCATTTTCAGAATAAAAAAGCGGAGCATCAGGCTGAAAACACAACCCCGACCGCAGGTCGGGGCTGGTTGCCTTTATTCAGACTGGCTGACGGCGGCGGTAAAAACTACGTCAGTCGAGCTGTTCAGTGCCGTCTCGGCACTGTCCTGCACCACACCAATAATAAAGCCGATGGCCACCACCTGCATCGCCACATCATTCGGAATACCAAAGAGTGAACAAGCCAGAGGGATCAGCAGCAGCGACCCGCCTGCCACACCTGAGGCGCCACAGGCCGATACAGTGGCCAACACACTCAGCAGCACTGCACTGGCAAAATCGACTTCTATGCCCAGGGTGTGTACAGTCGCCAGCGTCAGTACTGTGATGGTAATGGCTGCACCTGCCATATTGATGGTGGCGCCCAAGGGAACAGACACTGAATACAATTCTTCTTTTAGCCCAAGCTTTTCACAAAGCTGCAAATTCACCGGAATATTGGCCGCTGAGCTGCGGGTGAAAAAAGCCGTCACGCCACTTTCACGCAGACAACGCAACACCAGTGGATAAGGATTGCGGCGAATTTTGAAATACACCAGTGCCGGATTCACGACAAAAGCAATAATGGCCATCGCACTGAGCAACACCACAATCAGCTGACCATAGCTGGCCAAAGCGCTGAAGCCTGTGGTGGCGATGGTGTCGGCCACCAGGCCAAAAATACCCAAAGGCGCCAGCCGGATAATAAACTTCACCAGCGACGACAAACCATGGGATAAATCTGAAAACATCAGTTTGGTGTTTTTGCTGGCATGTTGCAGTGCCAGACCAAGGCCCACGGCCCAGGCCAAAACCCCAATATAGTTGCCAGCAATAAGTGCATTGATTGGATTGTCCACCACCTGCAGCAACAAGGTGGTCAATACCTGACCTATCCCTTCAGGCGCGGCTATGGCTTCAGGGGTGGCTTCCAGTACCAGGCGGCTCGGAAACAGAAAGCTCAGCACCACCGCCACCAGGGCCGCCAGAAAAGTGCCCACCATATACAAGATCAATACAGGCCGTATTGCACTGTTGTCGCTGGCCTGCTTATTGGCAATAGCAGACGCCACCAGCACAAACACCAATAAAGGAGCTATGGCTTTTAAAGCTTTGACAAAGATGGTGCCCAGCAACGCCAGTTGCTGCCCCAGCTCGGGAGAAGCGACCGCGACCAGAATACCCAGCAAAATACCAATTACAATTTGTGGCACCAGGCCAATACGCAGCAGCTTGTGCAGCGGGGAAACGAAAGTCGAACCTGTCATCGGGGATGTCTCTGATTGACGCCGGAGTGCGCGCTCCGGCTTATTGGAATAAGCACCCGATTCTGCCGAAAAAGCCAGCTGACCACAAGTCAGAGCTGGTCTGGCTGTCACAAGGACGCGACAATAGGGCGAACTCCTAAGGCACTATGGGATCCTGCTGCTGCAGCAGATTGGGTCTGGCGTTCTCACTGAGCAGTTGTTGCCAGTAGCAGACAGCTTGTGGAGGGCTGAACAGATAGCCCTGCAATTGCTGGCAACCCAGAGTCTGCAGAAAGCGGCGCTGGACATCCAGCTCCACCCCTTCAGCAACCAGTTTCAGGTTCAGGGTTTTGGCCAGTTGCACTGTGGTATGTAAAATCCTCACTGTACGGCTGTCCTGCGGCACAGCGCGGACAAAACGCCGGTCAATCTTTAAGGTGTCCGCCGCGCAATCCACCAGCTGGCTCAGCGACGAATGGCCAGTACCAAAATCATCAATGGAAATACTGAACCCATATTGGCTCAGCGCTTTGAGGCGTTTATGCAAAGTCGGGTGCTGCACCGCTATATTTGTTTCAGTAATTTCCAGCTGCAGCTGGCTGATCAGCCAGGGATAATCCGCCCCCAGACTCATCAGTTCGGCAAAAAAGCTGTCATCAAGCAGCTCGGGACCGGCCAGATTCACCGCCACAGGGTAAAGCCAGCCTCTTTCCTGCCAATCCTGCAACAGACGCACAGCCTGCTGCAGCACACAGCGGGAGAACTGCACAATAATTCCTTGTTGTTCGGCCAGCGCAATAAACCGGTCTGGCGTCACCATTTCCCCATTGAGGCTCCAGCGGCTTAACGCCTCAAAACTTTGCAGCTCTCCATCGGGGCTGACTTTGGGCTGCAAATGCAATTCGAGCTGTTGCAGGCGCAGTGCGTCCCGCAGCGCATTGCCAAGACGGTAATCCTGCTCCAGCTTTAAGGCCGAACCCGGGTCGTAAAAGCTCAGAGGCTGCGCCGGGTGGCTGTGTTCCAGCGCCAGTTCACAACGTTCCAGCAGCACCAAAGGTTCATCCGTCGTCTGACGGGCAACCGCCAGACCAAACTGGTAATGCATACGAGCCGGCAATCCATCGATACGAATTTCACTCGGCAGGTTGGAACAGAGCATTTGGGCCAGATGCACTGGGTCTGTCGCATTCAGATTGGCCTGTAACCAGATAGCGAACTTCACTCCGCGCACCCGCGCCAGCACGGCGTCGGCAGGCAACACGGTGCGGCTTTTTTCGGCAAAACGCTGCATCAGGCGCGTACCAAAATCGTAGCCGTATTGTTGATTCAGGGTTTTGATATGACACAGCCGCACTATCACCACCAAGGCAAACTGGTTCGACTGCAAGGCACTCAGGCGTTGTGCCCCCAGCTCAAGAAAACCAGCCCGGTTTGGCAAACTGGTCATGCAGTCGTAGTGCTGCCAGACATCCAGCTTTTGCTGATACTGTTCAAATTGTTGTTGCAGCCGTTTCAGCGCCGTGATGTCTTGCAGGTTCAGAATATGATGGCCACTGCGGGTCCGGATCACATGTTTCAGCTGCCTGTGCTGATCAGGATCGGCCTGTAGCTGACATTCGATTTTGTCTTGCGCCCAGTGTGCCGGATCCAGCGGACCGGTCTGAGTCTGCAGCAACTGGTCCAGCCGCAAGGGGCCGGTTTCACACTGCAATAAACGTCGCGCCAGGCCATTGGCTTTGATGACATCCCCATTACTGTGCATCAGCAAAGTCGCAGAGCCATTATTCTCAAACAGCTCTTCATAATAATTGTGACTTTGTTCCAGTTGCAGATTCAGTACACCAAGCCGGCGTGAGGCACGGCGTAAAGTGCCCAAAATACGGGCAAAAGCCAAAGGTATACAAAAATTAAAAAACAGAAACAGCAGGCCATGCAGATAGAGCGTGGTGTCTGGCAGGGTAATGGACCAAGGGAGCAAATGCAGTGGCTGCTCCAGCCAGATCAGGTAACCAAAGGGAATGCAGTTCAGCAGCATAAAAAACACCGCAGTCCTACTCCCAAAAAACATCAGGCTAATCATCGGCAAAGTGTATACGAAGACCACACCGAGCTTTGCCAGACTAAAATCGTCAATAAACAAGGATATACAGAAGCCTGCCCCCACCACTACGCCCAACAGGGCAACAGCGCCAACTTTGGTATGGTGGCGGGAAAGGTATAAGGCAGCCAGCAACGAAACATAAAAACTGCAGGTAATCGCTATCACATGGTAAGACCTCTGCTGCCAGGCTTGCCATGAACTGTGCAGGACAATCCCCAGCACCAGCGCTAAACCAGACAGCAGAATAATGCGCAATACACTCTGTTGCAAAAGTGCCGTCTCAGCAGAACCCAGATCGTGCTTAGTCAGTCGTAAAAATTGTCGAAACCACTGCATGACAGATATCCCTGCTTACTGCCCGAGGCGCGTACCTTAACAGAGCCATTATCATTTTGTCTAAAAAATAACAACTAAGGTGAAAAATCAGGAAAATTTGTTGTAAAAAGATGCAAAAAAATGTAACTAAACAACGAGATTCAGTTTATTTTTCAGGCAACACCTCTATGTCACTGCGATTTTTTATTCTTGTTACCCTGGTTTTGCTGTCGGGCTGTCAGACAAAAAGCCCACCAGCCAACATGGTTGTTTCGATGCCTGCAATGGATCAGAATTTGATTCCCTTTCAGGAATATTTGCCGTCACTGGATAGCTGGTTTGATCTCAGTACAGAACAGCAGCAGCATTTTCTGAGTTTTTTTCATAACCCTGACTTTGCTCATCACAGCCCGGCACAGCGCTTGTCTCTGTATCTGCACAACAAGCTGGTAACTTTTCATTATTTGGGCGAAAACCTGTCCGCCAGCGAGGCTTTACGGGAAAACAAAGGCAATTGCCTGACTCTGGCCGTGGTGACCACAGCCTTAGCCCGGCTGGTTAATATTGACCTGGGTTATCAGCTGATGTCTTCACAACCTGTGATCAATGTAAAAAATGGCGTCTGGCTCAGCTCGGACCATGTCCGTACCTTATTGTACAAACCGGCGGAACCAGGCGCGCCTTTGCTGGAGCGTGGCGCCATAGTGGTGGATTACTTTCCCGACGCTCAGGATATCAGTGGTCCGACGCTGCCAGAAACGCGTTTTCACGCCATGATCTTCAACAATCTGGCAGCCGATGCCTTTATCGCCAGACAAAACCCAAAAGCTTATGCGCTGGCCATAGCCGCATTGCAGCAGGATCCAGGTTATGTACCTGCGGTTAATCTGCTGGCACTGGCGCTAAAACGGGCTGGCGCATTGGACCAGGCGCAGAGTTGGTTTCACTACGGCACCCACCTGGCTGACCCCAATCTGAGCCTGTTGGCCAATTACCGCGATTTCATGAAAACACGAGGCGATTTGCAGGCCGCTCTGCACATAGAGCAGCAAATAGAGTCGGCACATTTCGGTAATCCTTTTGCCGATTTGGTGCTGGCACTGGAAGCTTACCATCACCGGAATTATCAGAAGGCACAAAGGTACTATCAACGTGTACTGAGGCAGGCACCTCATTTGCAGAAAGCCTATCTGGCGTTACTGGACCTTTACCTGCAAGAAGGCCAATACCAACAAGCCAGGCAGGTCGCCGAAACAGCGATACAGTACGCCTATGAACCTGGACTGCAGAGTTTCTATCAGGCCAAACTGGCAGCGCTGAGCCAACAGCCAGAGTGAAGGCGCTGGCTAAATGCCGTCGCCGTCCAGATGCAGGCCGCATTCACGGCCAAAGCCATTAAAGCGGGTGTCTTCTTCGTTCATGCCCAATTCCAGCTTGCGGGTGGAATGCACATCGCCGACCGACACATAACCCTGCTCCCATAATGGGTGATAGGGTAAGTCGAACTCTTTCAGGTAATAGAAAATGTCTTTATTGGACCAGTCCAGAATCGGCTGCACTTTCACCACACCCCGGCTGATTTCCACAAAGCTTTTGTCGGCCCGGCTTTTCGACTGGCTGCGGCGCAGGCCGGTAAACCAGGTGCCCACCTGAAGCTCCTTCAGTGCCCGTTGCATCGGCTCTACTTTGTTCATCTGGTTGTATTGCCTGATGCCGCTTTCGGTCTGCCACAGCTGACCAAAACGCGCTTCCTGCCAGGCCGGGCTCAGTGCAGAGCGGTATACCTTCAGGTTCAGATCCAGCCGTTTTTGCAGCTCGTCGACAAACTGATAGGTCTCTGGGAATAAATAACCGGTATCGGTCAGCACCACCGGGATATCCGGCTTGTGCCGGGTGACCAGATGCAGCATCACCGCGGCCTGAATACCAAAGCTGGAACTGAGCATTGGCTGCTGCGGCAAATTAGCCAGCGCCCATTGCACCCGTTCGGACGGATGCATAGGAGCCAGCAGCGCATTGACTTCATCCAGCCATTGCTGCTGTGTCGTCTGGTCTTGCTGGACTATGGCGTTCACACTGCTCATGCTTTACTCCCGCCCTCAGGCATGGAAATCGGTTTTTGACACTTTGACTTCCGCAACTACACCGGCACGGATCACAAAATCACCAAAGCCTTCACCAGCCGTGCGCTCTGCGACCCAGCGGCCAATCAGCTCGTCCAGCGCCTGCAGAATTTGCGCTTCGCCAACGTTGTCCAGGTACAGCTTCGGTATACGGGTGCCCTCACGGTTACCGCCCAGGTACAGGTTGTATTTACCCGGACCACGACCAACCAGACCGGCCTCGGCCAGCATGGCGCGGCCACAACCATTCGGGCAGCCCACCACCCGTAAAATCAGGTGGTCGTCAGGAATACCGTGACGGACCAGCATGGACTCGACATAAGTGACCAGTGTTGGCAGGTAACGTTCTGCTTCGGCCATGGCCAGTGGGCAGGTTGGCATCGACACACAAGCCATCGAGTTTTTCCGCTGTTGTGTGACGCTGTCATTGATCAACCCATGGTCACGGGCCAGTTGCTCAATCTGTGCTTTATGTTCAGGCGCAACGCCAGCAATAATCAGGTTCTGATTGGCGGTAATACGGAAATCACCCAAATGGATGCGGGCAATTTCGGCGACACCGGTTTTCAGCGCTTTGCCCGGATAATCCAGCAGGCGGCCATTTTCAATAAAGACAGTTAAGTGCCATTTACCGTCAATGCCTTCGACCCAGCCGAAGCGGTCACCACGGCCGGTGAATTCGTAAGGGCGGCTTGGCTGAAACTTCACACCAACCCGTTTTTCCACTTCGGCTTTGAAGTTGTCCACGCCAATACGATCAATGGTGTATTTGGTTTTGGCGTTTTTGCGGTTAACCCTGTCGCCATAATCACGCTGCACAGTCACCACATGCTCAGCCACAGCCAGCACATGCTCCAGGCCGATAAAGCCAAAGTCTTCGGCTTTACGCGGGTAAGTGCTTTTATCGCCGTGGGTCATCGCCAGACCGCCACCAACCAGCACGTTAAAACCAATCAGCTGACCCTGCTCAGCAATGGCGACAAAACTCAGGTCGTTAGCGTGCACGTCCACATCATTTTGCGGTGGGATCACCACTGTGGTTTTAAACTTACGCGGCAGGTAAGTTTCGCCCAGCACAGGTTCCACTTCGGTGGTTTCAACCTTTTCTTCATCCAGCCAAATCTCGGCATAAGCACGGGTTTTTGGCAATAAATGCTCAGAAATTTTTGCCGCCCATTGATAGGCCTGCTGATGCAACTCTGACTCTACCGGGTTCGAGGTGCACAGCACGTTACGGTTGACGTCACCGGCGGTGGCAATCGAATCCATGCCTATTTTGTGCAGCATCTGGTGCATGCTTTTGATTTTCGGCTTCAGCACGCCGTGGAACTGAAAGGTCTGACGGGTGGTTAAACGAATGCTGCCGTACAGGGTGTTGGCACCGGCAAATTCATCAATGGCCAGCCACTGCGCTGTAGTGATAATGCCACCCGGCAAACGGGCCCTTAACATCACGTTATGCAGCGGTTCCAGCTTTTGTTCGGCACGTTCAGCCCGGATATCACGGTCGTCCTGCTGGTACATGCCGTGAAAACGGATCAGCATAAAATTGTCACCGTTAAAACCACCGGTGATTTCGTCTTTCAGATCTTTGGTGATAGTGCCGCGCAGCAGCTGGCTGTCTTTTTTCAGCCGCTCGTTGTCCGACAACTGGCCCTGAACCTGAAATTCCGGATTGATTGGGTGAGTCATTAGTACACGTCCTTCTGATAACGTCTGGCCTGACGTAAATCATCAAAATAAGTTTCTGCCTGTTCAGCGTCTAAACCGCCATACTGCTGTGCGATTTGCAATAATGCCTGATGCACATCTTTTGCCATCCGGGCGCCGTCACCACAGATATACAGATAAGCACCCTGTTGCAGATAAGCCCAGACATCCGCGCCTTTTTGCAGCAATTTATGCTGCACATAAATTTTTTCTGCCTGGTCGCGGCTGAAGGCCACATCCAGCCGGTTCAGCACACCACGCTTTAAATAGTCCTGCAGTTCGACCTGGTAGAGGAAATCCTGAGTAAAACTCGGGTTGCCGAAGAACAACCAGTTCTGCCCTGTGGCACCGGCCTGATCCCGCTCTTGCAGGAAAGCACGGAACGGCGCCACGCCTGTACCTGGGCCAATCATCAGCACAGGTGCCTCATGGTCCGGTAAGCGGAAGTTGTCGTTGTGTTCGACAAAGACCCGCACTTCTGCGCCTTCGTCCAGCCGGTGCGCCAGAAATCCTGAAGCGCCGCCTAAATGGGGCTGGCCGAACGCGTCGTAACTGACCACACCGACGGTTAAGTGCACTTCTTCACCTACTTCCGCCTGTGAGCTGGCGATGGAATACAAACGCGGCTGCTGTTTACGCAGCGCATCCACCAGCGTTTGGGCCTCAATGGCTGCCGGGTACTGCAAAATCACATCCGCCGTCTGGTGTTGCTCTAAAAAAGCCCGCAGTTTGGTTTTATCGGCCACCAGCTCCAGCAACTGCGTCTGCTGTGTCGCCTGGGCGTACTTCTCAACAAAAGATGGGTAAGACTGCGTCAGCTCGAGCTGGCTGATTAACGCTTCACGCAAACTGAGTTCAGTGGCGGCCACCTTAACCAGGGTATCGGCCGCACAGCCAGTCCGCTCCAGGATCGAATCGACCAGTTGTTCGTCATTGGTAAAGTACACCCCTAAGGCATCGCCTGGCTGATACGTCAGGCCGGAACCGGCCAGTGAGATTTCGATATGCCGCACATCTTTGACCGAGTCGCGACCGGTAATTTTCTGGCCAACCAGCAACTCTGCCGCAAAAGGCTTTTCTTTGGTGTAGAGACTGTCGTGGGACGATGTTTGGCCTGGCCAGGCAATCACCTGCGCAGAACCGGCACCGGCCTGCTTTAATTCGGGTGCAAAAGCCTGGACTGCAGCCTCAGTCCAGCTGGCGGCTGCAGCGGCGTAATCCACATCCAGCAGTGCAACCGGATGCAGGCGGGTCGCGCCCAAGGCTTGCAGCTGCTCATCAAAGTCTGTGGCTGTTTTGCAGAAAAACTCATAGCTGGTATCACCCAAGCCTAAAACAGCAAATTTCAGCTCCTTCAGCTTGGGTGCTTTTTTGCTGAACAAAAACTTATGAAAAGCCACAGCGCTTTCTGGCGGTTCACCTTCGCCGTAGGTGGAGGTCACAATCAGCAGGTACTTCTCTTTCGCCAGCTGATTGGTTTTATAACTGGCAATATCCTGCAGCTGCACCGCCAGGCCCTGTTGCTCAGCTGCGGCTTTAATTTTGTTCGCCACGCCTTTGGCATTGCCGGTTTGCGACGCAAACAAAATAGTCAGGCTTGCCGACTCCGCGGCCTGAACCGCAGCACCAGCCGCCAGACTTTGCCCGGCAAATTGAGCAGAAGCGGCCAAATAGCCACTGACCCACGCCTGTTGGATTGGGTTAAGCTGGCTGACCAGTAGTTGCAGATCTTTGATTTGCTGCGCCGACAGCGGGCTGGCCTGAGCCGCCAAAGATGCCAAAAGCATGAGTTCACCTGTAATACCAAAACTCCGCGCATTTTAGCCATCTATACGGATGCTGCAGAAATAACCCTTCTATCTTCTTTATACTTTTTGGTTATTAAAATCCGGCATACTCATATAACTAGTCGCTAGTCCTTGCCGGGATGACGGGCCATTGTTAGCATGCTGGTAACAGTAGTTCAGGTGTGTGGGTATGTCAGCCAGAGTATGGATAGGGGTGCTGTGGTGGTGTTGCTGGCCGGTTTTGGCCCAACAGGCCAGCCTGCCTCAATTGCAGGAGCACTACCAAAGAGCTGGTCCTGATCAGCAACCCGCACTGCTGCTGCAATTGGCAGAAGTGGCTGTACGGCAAAATCCCGCATTGAGTCTGGAGTATGCTCAGCAATGGCGATCACTGACTCCGGACAGGCAAAGTAACCACTACGCCCGGTTGTTAATCAGCGAAATTACCGCTTATATGCTGCAGGGCCAGTATCAGATCGCCTACCAGTTAGGCCTGGAACTGGAACCTCTGGCCCGGCAGTCCAACGATCAGCGCCTGCTGTTTAATGCACTACGCCGTCAGGCAGATAATCTGAACCGGCTCGGACAAAGCGCCCAAGCGTTGCCAATTGCATTGCAAGCCATGCAGATTGCCACCGACTCGGCGCAAACGGTGCCACTGCAGATTATGCGTTATGATCTTGCCCATATTTACATCAACCTGTTTGCTTACCCGCAGGCACTTGAGATCGCCAGTGCCGGTCTGACTCAGGCCATGCAGGATCAAGACAGCGACAAAGAGGCCGGATTTCTGCACCTGCTCAGTGAAGCCAGCCGCCTCTATCAACAATACAGTGCCGCAGAAGATTTTGGCCGCCGGGCTTTGAGTGTCCGTCAAAGCCGCCAGGAGCCGGCGTTGCTGGCGCAGTATCACCTGAGCCTGGCCCGGACGCTGTTGGCCCAGCGGAACTGGGACGCGGCTCAGACCGAATTGGAGCAGGCCTGGGCTGCAGCCACCAAGGTACAAAATGCTCAGGAGCAGGCAGATGCGCTGCTCAGTCAGGCGGAACTGGATTTAATCCGTGGCCAGCCAGACGCAGCCAGACAACGTTTTGAACAAATCCGGCAGTTACTGGCTGCAGAAGAGTTCAGCAGCAATCTGAATATCCTGACAGTGCAGTACCTGAACCATCTGGTGAACTACGGTCAGCCCGCTCAGGCTGCCGCTCTCTATCAGCAAAAGTTGCAGCACTACCAGCCATCGGCCAACACCCAGCATGAAATTGATTACCTGCTGCTGAGTGTTGCAGTTCGGCAGCATCTGCAGCAGTACCAGCAGTCAGCCCAGCTCAGTCAGCGCCTGATGCAACTGCAACAGCGCCAGTTTGATGACAAACTGGCCAAACAGGCGCTGGTGATCAGCATGGAGCAACATAAAACGCTGCTGCAAAGGCAATTACAGGAAGCTCAGCAGGCAAAAACCCTGAATGAACTGGAATACCAGCACCGGCAACGCCTGACGTTGGCAGTTGCCACCGGCGTCTTACTGGCCTCTGCCCTGTTATTGTCGCTGCTGTATCACAAAAACCGCCGCAGCCAGCTTAAGTTGCGGCAGGAGCAACTGCTGGCTCAGCAGAAAATAGCCATTAAAAATGAATTTATCGCATCGCTTGGCCACGAAATCCGCAGTCCACTGCAAGGGATCCACCTGGTCATTGAGCAACTAAGTCAGGAACTGCGCACCCCGGCCGTGCAGCAAAAGCTACAACTGGTGATCCGGAGCCTGGGATCACTGGACAGTATCATCAGCAATATCCTGACCAGCAGCCGGCTGGAACATGGCGAGTATCAGCTGAATTTAAGGCCTGTTGCCCTGACAGCCCTGGCCCAACAACTCCAGGATTTGCTGAAACCTCTGGCAGAAAACAAAGGCCTGCAGCTGCATTGCCATATCGCTTCTGCAGTACCTGCCCTGGTGATGCTGGATGAGAATCTGCTGACCCAGTTGCTGACGAACCTGATCAGCAATGCCGTTAAATACACTGAACAGGGCGAAATAGAACTGAGGATTGAACTGCAACAACATCAGCTTTGGTTTAAGGTCCGCGATACCGGCGTGGGGCTGACCCAATTGCAAATCAGCCAGTTGCTGCGGGGGGAACGGCTGGAACAACAGCGACCTCTGCAGGCAGGCCCGGGTCTTGGTATAGTCCTGTGTCAAAAATTGCTGGCACAGGCAGATTCTGTACTGCATATTCATTCAGTTCCCGGCCATGGTACCGAAGCCAGTTTTGCTCTGGCGCTGACAGACGTCAGCCCCGGCCCTGAGCTGCCTGTACAGCTTCAGCACGAACTGGCTCTGGTCGTAGACGACGACCCGCTTTGCCGGGTCAGTCTGGTGCATCACCTGACAGAGCTTGGCTTTCGGGTGCAGCAAGCAGACAGTCTGACACAATTGCAGCAGATGCCGCTGACGGACTGGGGCTGGCTGTTTCTGGATGGCCACCTGAGCGATGGCAGTTCCAGCCAGGTATTGGACTGGTTACGTGCCCAGCACCGCTTGCCTGCGCAGTGCCGGGTGGTGCTGGTCAGTGGCAGTGCTGATGGACCCCTTGATCCGTCCGTCAGCACTCTGCTGCTCAAACCCTGGCGGCGTGAGCAATTGCAAGCAGTGGTCAGTCAGTTGGCGCGGGTTGAACCTTTGATGCCGCTGTACGACCTGGCCTATCTGCAACAAAATGTGGAGGCATTGACTGCAACACAGCGCCAGCAGCTGATGCAGCACCTGACGACGCAGTTCACCGCTCTGCAGCACGAGATACAGCAGGCCAGCCCTGATGCGAAACTGATGCACCGTATGATCGGGACTATGGGCCAGCTTGGCTTGTTACGGCTGGCTCAACTATGCCGGCTGGCCACCCAGAGTGGCCACAACCAGCCTCCAGACCCCTGGATGCTGGCACAACTCAGGCTTTGCCTGACACAAAGCCAGCAGATAGTCTGGCAGCAACTGGCTGGCGTTGATGACGGTTCAGTTCAGCGCTGATTCAGAGGCTCTTATTCACTATGACCGCAGTACAGACACAGGTATCACCATGATGAAATTTCTTCTGATCGTTTTGAGCTGCCTCAGTAGCACAGTCGCCCTGGCCAATCAGTGTTCGCTGCAACTGCAGCAGGATTTAACCGTCAGTCCGGCACAAATCAGCCTGCAACAGGGACAGCAGGAACTGTGGCGCATGGACACCAAAGGCCAGCTGTGGCAAAACGGCCAAAAAGTTACAGTGAGTTCAACAGACCAACTGGTGCTGAAACAATACCAGCAACAGCTGCGCAGTCAGGTTACGGCCTCCGCTGCACTGATGGATGACAGTCTGCAATTCGCCCGCGCTGTACTGGACCAGAACCTGCAGCAAAGCACAGGGCAAGGACTGGCTGATCACCCCCAACTGCAGACTGTTGTCAGGCAACTGGAACAACAACTGAACCAGCTGGTGGAACGCAAAGATTCGTCTATTTATATCTATGGCAGCCAGTTGGCTTCAGCCAACAGCAATCTGGCGCAGGAAGCAGAACAAAAAATCCAGCAGGCTATGCTGAAAATCAGCAGCCAGATGATGCTGACTCTGGGCCAGCAGGCACTGCAAGGGAACGGCACTGCAGCTGAAAAAATGCAACGCTTCAGCAATGGCATCGGACAATTTGGCTCCAGGCTCAAGGCCGATCTGAAATCGGCCAGCGGACCTCTGCAACAGCGGGGACAACAAATCTGCCAGCAGTTGCAGCAATTGGATCAGGTTGAAATGCAGCTGCAGCGGCAAATCCCACAACTGGCGGATCTGGACTTAATTGACAGTACCGCACCAGGCTTTAAAAGCAACCTCGAGGGCGTGTTATGATCCAGAGAATCTTACCAGGCAAAAGATACAGCGAAGCCGTGATTGCCCATGGCTTGATCTTCTGTTCCGGCATGGTGCCGGAGAATACCGGAGCTGACGCCACAGCTCAGACGCAGAATGTGCTGGCGCAGATCGATCAGTTACTGGCACAACAAGGTGTGAATAAAAACCATATTGTTGATGCAACCATTTATCTGGCGGACATGGCGGATTACAACGCCATGAACGAGGCCTGGGACGCCTGGGTTGCTGAAGGTCAGGCTCCGGCCCGCGCTACCGTCGAGGCCAGACTGGCCGATCCGCACTGGAAAGTCGAGATTAAAGTGGTAGCGGCACTCTGAGTGCTCTGCGACAACACAACTAGCCGTGGTTGCCGCTGTATGTGACTGGAAATAAATCCAGCAGCAGATCGTCCAGCAAAGGTTGCCAGTTGCGCCAGTCATGGCCTTGTTCAACCTTGACCCTGGTCAGCTGATGCCCCTGTTGCTGCAGCAGTTTCATCAGTGCAGTGTTCGCATTCAGATTGTCGTTACGGCTGCCAACCGAATAAAACAGCCGCATCCTCGGGCCTTGCCGCTTTTTGTATTCTTGCCTGAGCACTTTCAGATGCTGAGAATTGGCCGGCGACTGCAAGCCATACAAACCAAAGTATTCCGGCAGCATTAAACCAAAACACAAGGCGTTCGTCGCGCCGAACGACAATCCCATAATGCCGCGTTCTGCGCGGGACGGCTGAATGCCAAGCTGAGCTTCCACCTTGGGTATTAACTCGTCGCGATAAAAAGCTGCATAGCGGGTATTGCATAAATACTGCTGATTACGTCGGTCCATTGTCAGCTGATCGGGGTCCCTGCTGTCGACAAAAACCACATAAAGAGGAACAATTTGTCGCTTCAGAATCAGCTGATCCAACACAGCCATCATCTGGCCTTGCTGAAGATAAGCCGCGCCGTCTGAGACATAAAGAATATGCTGCACTGAATCACCGGCTGGTACCTCAGGCCGGTATAGCCAGTATTGCAGCGGATAGTGCAGGGTCTGACTGTCAATACGAAAAAGCTCAGCCCTGTCAGCTTGCGCTGCCAGGGCTGAGCTCCACAGCATGAGCCAAAGCCAGCTGCGTTTCATCAGATCTTGCAGGCACCGCCTGCACAATCATCACCACCATCCTGCAATTCTGCCAGTTCCGCCAGCTGCGCTTGCTGCTGCTTGTGCTGTTCCGCCAGCTGCGCTTGCTGCTGCTTGTGCTGTTCCGCGTTGGTTTTCTGTTCCGCGGCGTCAAAATCCAGGTGGTCTAAATCAAAATCAAAGTCACTCATTGTCCTTCCTCCACTGCTATGCATGGTCAGTGGAGTCACTTTAACGGACTTTCAAGTCAGACCCAAGGCTGTTTTTAGCCAAAAATACGTTGCAGTTCAGCCAGACGCTCTTCTTCAGACATGGCTTTGAGCTGCTGGATCACTGAGGGGGTCAGCTTACGAATTGAACCACGGCTGAACTCGCGGATTTGCTGTTCAGCAGAGCTCTCAGCGACCGGGCTTTTTGATGCGCTCAATAAGGCTTTACACTCTGCTTTGGCTGGCACAAAACCCAACTTATCGGCGTAAGCGCTCAACAATTGCTTGCTGGCATCCTGACGAACCAGAGTGCAGTACTCCTGGTTGCTGTACTGGTACTGTTGCTCAACAGTCACAGGTTTGGTTTGTACAGACATACTGAATAAAGCAGCAGTGAATAAAACAGACATGGTCGGCTCCTATGGGCAGTTCGTTTAACTGCGCGCATTTTGAGCAGATTATGTGACAGTCCAGTGACAGATAGCGGAGAAAAAACAGCACAGAAGCATTAGTTTAACTAATGCTTCTGTCATTCTGGCGAGTCGGTTAAATCACCAGCTTGCCTGCTTTCACCACTGCAGCCGGCTGTTCAAGCAATTTGATCTGTTGCAATGGGTCGGCCTTGATAGCGACAAAATCCGCAAAGGCGCCAACTTCAATCACCCCTACATTTTGCTGGCCCTGCTCATTTTTCCAGTTCAGCAAAGTGCCTGCGTTTAAGGTTGCCGCCTGGACCGCCTGCAGAGGTGTCATGCCCCATTGCACCATATAGGCAAACTGCCGGCCGTTCAGGCCATGCTGATAGACCCCGGCATCAGTGCCATACGCCATTTTCACGCCAGCTTTCACCGCCTTCTGGAAATTCTGCCGTTGGATCAGGCCAACTTTTTTCTCTTTTTCCAGTGACTCCGGCAAAATACCAGCCTTTTCGCCTTCGGATAAAATAAAGTCGCTGACATAAACGTCCATCACCAGGTAGGTGCCATGTCTTTTCGCCAGTGCGATCGCTTCATCATCAATAAAACTGCCATGTTCAATCGAATCCACGCCGGCCTGAATAGCACGTTTAATGCCCTGTAACCCGTGGGCATGCGCGGCGACAATACGGCCTCTGTCATGGGCCTCTTCCACCAGCGCCGTCATTTCCGCCAGATTGTACTGACTGGCATTGACGTCGGTATTTTTTGACAACACACCGCCAGTGGCCGTGAACTTGATCACATCCGCACCGTATTTGATATTTTCCCGCACTTTGGCGCGGATCTCATCCGGGCCGTTGGCGACCCCGCCACTGCTGGCCCGGTAAATATGCGGCAGCAGGTTGTTGTCACAGTGGCCACCGGTAATGCAGATAGTGCGGGCGGCCGTGCGCATCCGTGGTCCGGCGATTTCACCTTCATCAATAGCATCACGCAAAGCCACATCGGAGAAACCACCGGCGCCCAGATTACGCACTGTGGTAAAACCTGCTTTTAAGGTAGCTTCCGCTGCTTTGACGCCATAAATAGCTTCACGGGCCGGTGTTTCTGCCAAAGCCCGGTAACCGTGTTTATTGGGGTCCGAGGTCAGGTGTACATGCATGTCAATAAAGCCGGGCAGTACGTGGTAGGCCGACCAGTCCAGCACAGGCACACCAGCGGGCGCTTGGGCCGCCGGTACTATGGCACTGATGCGGCCCTGCTCAATCAACACGGCCTGATTGTCTTGGTATTTTCCGGTCCGAACGTCCAATAACTTCCCTGTCAGGATCACTTGCTCCACGGCAGTTGCCTGTCCTGCCAGCACCAACAACCCCGGGACTACCCACTTGATCATTCCGCTTTTCCTTGTTGTGCCGCCACTAATTCAGCCACCTGCTGCTCCAGTTGTTCCAGCTTGGCGCGGGTACGGGCCAGTACCTGGGTCTGCACATCAAATTCTTCGCGCGAGACAAAATCCAGCTGGCTGAGTTTTTGCTGCAAGGCCTGCTTTATTTTGCCTTCAATATCATCGGCCATTTCCCGGACTTTTGGCGGGATGCTGTTCCCAATCTGGCGGGCCATCTCTTCAATTTTCTTTGGATCTATCATGGTCGTTCTCCTTTGGTTGCCTTCATTCTACGACCAGAACTGCAGAACGCGAATGAAATCTGCCGCAAAAAAAAGATAGAATACCCAGCCCAGCGGAGGACCCAACCACAGTGAAGCTTAATCCCCAACAAAACGAAGCCGTAAAGTACATCAGTGGCCCTTGCCTGGTGCTGGCTGGCGCCGGTAGCGGCAAAACCCGGGTGATCACCAACAAGATTGCTTATCTGATTGAAGAATGTGGGCTGGCGGCCAAACATATAGCGGCGGTCACCTTTACCAACAAAGCGGCCCGGGAAATGAAAGAGCGGATCAGCCACCAATTGCCCCGCCCTTTGCTGCGCGGCCTGACGGTCTCCACCTTCCACACCCTGGGGCTGGATATTCTGAAAAAAGAATACAAGGCCATTGGCTACAAGGCCAACTTCACCCTGTTTGACGATCAGGACAGCATGGCACTGCTCAAAGAGCTGACTGAACAGGAACTCCAGGGGGACAAGGATCAGCTGAAACTGCTGATGGGGAAAATCTCCAACTGGAAAAACGATTTGTTATTGCCGGGCCAGGCGCTGGCTCAGGCACAAGACCCGCAAAGCATCAGTTTTGCCAATTATTACCAGCAGTATGCCCAGCAACTTCGTGCCTACAATGCACTGGATTTCGATGACCTGATTATGATGCCGACGCTGCTGTTTGCCGCCAACGAACAGGTCCGCCACAAGTGGCAACAAAAAATTCAGTACCTGCTGGTGGACGAATACCAGGACACCAATACCAGCCAGTACGAGTTAGTGAAATGGTTGGTCGGTGAGCGCCAACGTTTTACTGTGGTAGGGGACGACGACCAGTCGATTTATTCCTGGCGTGGTGCCAAACCACAGAATCTGGTGCTGCTCGGCAAAGACTTTCCAAACCTGAAAGTGATCAAGCTGGAGCAGAACTACCGCTCGGCAGAGCGTATTCTGAAATGTGCCAATATTTTGATCGCCAATAACCCACATGAATACGACAAGAAGCTGTTCAGTGAACTGGGTTATGGGGTGCCGTTGCGGGTCCTGCCGACCCGTAACGAAGAAGACGAAGCTGAAAAAGTCGTGGCCGAGATTATTTCGCACCGTTTTGTCAACCGCACCCAATACAAGGATTATGCCTTGTTGTATCGCGGCAACCACCAGGCCAGGGTCTTTGAAAAAGCCTTGATGACCAACCGTATCCCTTACAAAATTTCCGGCGGCACCTCGTTTTTTTCCCGCAGTGAAATTAAAGACATCATGGCGTACCTGCGGTTGCTGGTGAATCAGGACGATGACAATGCGTTGCTGAGGGTTGTGAATGTGCCGCGGCGGGAAATAGGCGCGGCGACGCTGGAAAAAGTCGGCAGTCTGGCCAATGAAAAGCACATCAGCCTGTTTGCGGCCTGCTTTGAACCTGAACTGGCGGAACGTCTGCCGGCCCGCAGCCTGACTGCTGTCACCAGTTTTGCCAATTGGATCAACCGGCTGGCTGATCAGGCGCAACGCAGCGATCCTAAGGAAGCGGTGCGGGATTTGATCCGGCAAAGCAATTATGAGGCCTGGCTGTTCGAAACCAGCGCCAGTGGCAAAGCCGCTGAAATGGCACTGAAAAACATCAATGAGCTGTACCGCTGGGTCAGTGAAATGCTGGACGGCAAAGACGATGAAGAACCACTGAGCTTAAGTGAAGTGGTGACCAAACTGACGCTGCGCGACATGATGGAACGGCAGGAACAGGAAGACGACGCCGACCAGGTGCAGCTGATGACCATGCACGCCTCCAAAGGCCTGGAATTTCCTTATGTGTTTATTGTGGGTATGGAAGAAGGCTTGTTACCGCACCAGAGCAGCATTGATCAAGACAATGTGGAAGAAGAGCGCCGGCTGGCCTATGTCGGCATTACCCGCGCACAACGCGAGTTAGTCTTCACTTATGCGCGCGAACGACGTCAGTACGGCGAAATCGTCAAACCTGAACCCAGTCGCTTTCTGGAAGAACTGCCAGCCGACGATTTGGAATGGGTGAAACCAGGGGTCGTGAAATCGGAGCAGGAACGGCAACAAACCGGCTTGGCTCACCTGAACAGATTACGCCAGTTGCTGAAAAAACCCTGACTCCTGCGCCGCCAGTTCAACCTGCTGGTCAGCAAAATAATAGCCGCCGGCCTGCGCCATCAGTTGTTGGATCTCAGCTTGTTCTGCAGTGCCTGCTATCAGCTTAAACTGACGGCTCTGTGCCAGTTGTTGCAGTACCTGCAGCAACTGACGGCGGCTTTCGCTGCGTGGCAGACTGCGGCTGAAGGCGGCATCCAGTACGACAAAATCAAAGGGATATTGCACCAATAAGCCCAGGGCCGCCACTTCCGCAGCAAACTGATCCAGCGACAGACGTACGCCCAAACGTTTCAGCTGATGCAGATTCGCCAGCTGTGTCGCAGACAAACGCAGTAAATCTGCTTCGGTAAAGCCCAATACCAATTGATGCAAAGGTAACAGGGACTGCTGCAACTCTAAGGTTAACTTATCCAGCAGTAAATGATTGCTCAACCAGGCTGAATTCAGGCTCAGGCATAACACAGCACCTTGCTCAATAGCGCCTGACTGCCGGGTCAGCTGTTGCAGCAGCATCAGTTCAATATCCGGCATCAAACCCGCCTGAGTGGCCTGACGGCTCAACTCCTGTTGTTGTTCAGCATCGGACTGCAGCCAATACAGACTGGCCTGATAACCCACCATTTGCGATTGATCCCCAGCCATCATAGGACGTAACTGCGGCCTGAACCTGCGTTGTTGTACAGCCTGTTGCAGGGCCTGTTCCTGCCCCAGTTCCTGCAGCATCTGTGCCCGCATGCTGTCATTGAAAATCACAAAGCGGTTGCGGCCAAAAGATTTCGCCTGGTACATGGCCGCATCGGCATCACGCAGCAACTCATCAGCATGCTGATACCAGTTCTGATAACAGGCAATGCCAATACTGGCACCGGAACACACCTGGTTGCCTTCCAGGTTCATTGGCTGGCGTACAGATTCAATTAAGCGCTCGGCCACTTCTTCGGCGTCTACTTCATGCTGGATCTTCCCCAGCAGAATCACAAACTCGTCCCCACCCAGCCGGGCCACCAAATCGTGCTCACGCACCGCCTGCTGCAAGCGACGACTGACTTCAATCAGGAACAAATCACCAATGTGATGGCCAAGTGTGTCGTTGATTAACTTAAAACGATCCAGGTCGATAAACAACAAGGCAAAGTTGGTGGCCGAATCACGGTTGCGGTACGAAAAGCGCTGCTTGAGCTGCATCAAAAACATCTGCCTGTTGGCCAGGCCTGTTAATGCATCATGATTGGCTTCAAAAAACAGTTGCTCTTCAGCTTTTTTGCGTTCTTCCACCTGCAGACGCAAAAACAAATTGGTCTGGCGCAGTTCACGGGTGCGTTCAAAAATACGCTTTTCTAAGTCTTCGTGGTGTTGCTTTTGCTGTTCAGTCGTCAGCTTACGGCTGATGGCCACCGCTATATGCTGCGACACAAATTTCAGCAACACCAGTTCCTGCTCACTGTAATGATGGCTGTTGTCATAGCATTGCAGCGCAATCACCCCCAGGATCTGGCTGCCAATCTGCAGCGGAGCTCCCAGCCAACTGGTACACATGGGTTGATAGCCTGGGCTGCTGACTTGCCGCTCTACTTCACCGGATTGCATCAGTTGCTGCAGCTGCGCTTGTGTGATTAACCGGGCTTCACCGCAACGAATGACATATTCGGTCAGGCCTCGCTGTAAAGGCCGCTGTTGCTGCGCCGGGCTGTACTGGTCCAGATAAAACGGGAAGTTCAATTGTTGCCCACTTTTGTCCAGCAAGGCGATATAGCAGTTCTCAGTCCGTAACAACCCACTGAGAATGCTGTGAACTTCCCGATAGAAGCTTGGCATATCCGAGCTGGCCGCGGTCAGTTCGGAAATTTTATACAACGCAGCCTGCAGCTGTTCCGCATGGCTGCGTTCACGAATTTCATGTTGCAGGGAGGCGTTGGTGTTCTGCAGTTGCGCCGTACGCTCACGCACTGTCTGCTCCAGCAATTCGCGGCTGCGCACCCGGTCAATGGCGGTGACTGTATGGATAGCAATATGGCTGATCAGCGCCCGATCATGTTCGTTATAGCCGGTATCTGCCTGATAGCTCTGAATCGCCATCACACCAATAACCCGCTCACCACGGCATAAAGGCACACCTAACCAATGCTTGGATGGTGAGCCCTGTGCCTGGACATGACCGGCTGCAACCAACCGTTCAAATTCAGTTTCATCACACAATAAGGCTTTGCCTTGCCGGGCGACGTACCCGGTCAGGCCTGTTGCAAAAGCTTCGGAAGGTGCATCTGGCAAGATCTGCTGATCTTTTTCATCCGCAAAGTATTCCAGCCGGAATTGGTTGTCCTGATCAATCAGCACCACATAAAAATTATCTGCACGTAACTGTTGGTTCAGTAGCTGATGAATAGCAGGATAAAACTCGCGCATTTCCTTAATACCAGACGCCAGCTCAGACAAGTGCAACAAAGCGCCCTGAATACTGTATGCCCGCTTATAGCCAGACAGCAGCATACGCATACGGCGTAACTGACTGTGCCAGACTGCAGGAATAACGGAGCTGAGCTTTGAGTCCTTCAAGGTGTTCTCTGTATTCTTATTATTAGTTGCGGCGAGTGCCAGGCGGCTGCCTCTATTATGCACAAAGTCTGAACAAATGGAACGTCTGATTTTTACACTGAACCGATCAGATGAAACAAAGTTGGGCCTTGCTCAGAATCAAAGACCATAGAACCGCTGATGTCCGAGACCAGCAGAGTTGGCGCAATAAAAAAAGCCGCAACTGAGGCGGCTTTTTTTGCAGCGTAAAAATTATACGCCGTCAGTCATGAATTTAATGGCTGCAGCCAACTCCTCGTCAGAACAGTCGCCACAGGTACCGCGTGGTGGCATGGAACGAATACCGTCCACAGCATGCTTCAGCAACACATCCATTCCTTGCGCCAAACGAGGCTTCCAGGCCGCATCACCTTTTTTCGGAGCATCCAGAGCACCAGTGCCATGGCAGGCAAAACAAGCGCCCTGGTAAACCTGTTCGCCAGAACGTGGGCCTTTCGGGCCTGTGTCTGCTGCAGCTTCAGCACCCGCCAGATACACCTGACCTACAGGCTCCAGACGTTTCTTCAGTGCGTCATTATCGGCTTCCTGAGCTACTGCGTTGACCAGGGCAGCAGAAGTGATCAGGGCAAGGGCGAGCGTTAATTTTTTCATCTGTGGATCCCGTTCAAAGCCTTGTTAGTTTTGGGGCATTATAGCGTTGCCAGCCTGACCAGTGGAAGCCCCTGTATTTGTTGGGGTTTCATTTGCGACGAAATACATGTCAGTTCTTTGAGCCAAATCATTATAACGAGGTATTTCTTTCACTCTTTTTTTATCTAAAAAAAGTTCTGCTCAGGCCTATGCAACGATGATGATTGTGGTAGTCTGTTTGTCCGGTTTTGGCCTTACCCCACCCCCCACTTTGACAGGGTCGCCAGCTCCGAAAAAATATTCACAATTGGATGTATAAGAAAAACAATAAGGGAACAAGCAGTTTGACCCTTCTTTTTCTTTTAAAAACAAACACATACAAATAACCTATCAGTATCTGTTACGGCAAATGCTGTATAAATCCTATTGTCTTTCCACAAAGTTATCCACAGATTAATCAACTTTCCATACCCGCATGAAGCTGGCTCCGATCCTGATGTTATGGCATGCTAACTAAAATGTTTTCAGGATAATCCGTTATGGCCTCAGTCCCACAAAATCCACTGATCCTGGTGGATGGTTCGTCGTATTTATTCCGTGCCTATCACTCTCCACCACACCTGACCAACTCCCGTGGAGAAGCCACCGGCGCCATATATGGTGTGGTCAATATGCTGAAAAGTTTGTTGAAGCAATACCAGCCGGACGAAATGGTGGTGGTATTTGATGCCAAAGGGCCGACTTTCCGCAACGACATGTATGCCGATTACAAAGCCAACCGGCCACCCATGCCAGATGATCTGCGTAGTCAGATTGAACCTTTGCATAAAATTATTAAGGCCATGGGTTTGCCTTTGCTTTGTATCAGCGGTGTTGAAGCTGATGATGTGATTGGCACTCTGGCGGTGCAATACAGCCAGCAGGGCCGGCACGTCCTGATTTCCACCGGCGATAAAGACATGGCGCAGCTGGTGACGGACAAGGTCACGCTGATCAATACGATGACAGATACCCTGTTAGATCCGGACGGTGTGCGCGAGAAGTTTGGTATAGCCCCAGACCTCATTATTGATTATCTGGCCCTGATGGGTGACAAAGTCGACAATATTCCGGGTTTACCCGGTGTCGGTGAAAAAACAGCCTTAGCCCTGCTACAAGGCATAGGCTCCATTGAGCAGTTGTACCAGCGCCTCGATGACATCGCCGCTTTAGGTTTCCGGGGTAGCAAGACGATTGCGGATAAAATGCGTGAGCATCAACCACAACTGGCATTGTCTTACCAGTTGGCCACCATCAAAACCGATGTGGAGCTGGACCTGAATGAAGCGCAGTTAAAAATCACCAGCGCAGATTTGCCAGCTCTGGCCGAATTATACAAAGACTGTGAATTCAGACGCTGGCTCAGTGAAGTCTTGTCTGCCCAGGAAAAATCATCAGGTCCTGCACAAGCCAGTTTATTTGGCGACGCCGAAGCACAAACCGAATTGCCTGCGCCAGAGCAATCCGCTACTGCCACCCCAGCCTATGGCTGCATCCTGACACAGGACGCCTTTGACCAGTTACTTCAGCGGCTGCAGCAGGCCGGGCTGGTCGCTTTGGATACTGAAACCACCAGCCTGGATTATATGGTGGCTGAACTGGTCGGTATGTCCTTCGCGTTTGCACCGGGTGACGCCTGTTATCTGCCGTTGGCTCACGATTACGTTGGTGCACCGGAACAGTTAAACCGTGCGCACGTACTGTCAGCACTCAAACCCTGGCTGGAAAACGCCAAAGCAGCCAAGGTGGGCCAGAACCTGAAATACGATATGAGTGTATTGGCCCGTTATGGTATCGAACTGCAGGGCATTCAGTTTGACACCATGCTGGAGTCTTATGTGTTTAACAGCACCGGCTCCCGCCATGATATGGACTCACTGGCGCTGAAGTACCTGGGCCATAAAACCATCAGCTTTGAAGAGATCGCTGGCAAAGGCGCTAAACAGCTCACTTTTAACCAGATTGCCATTGAACAGGCGACGGCTTATGCCGCCGAAGATGCGGACATCACCTTACGTCTGCATCAGACGTTGTGGCCACAGTTGGCAGAAAATACCGACCAAGCCAAAGTGCTGACCGAGATCGAGGTTCCACTGCTCAGTGTGTTGTCACGTATGGAACGCCAGGGCGTGCGGATTGACCCACAGTTGCTGCGCCAGCAAAGCCAGCAACTGGCAGAACGTATTGCCGAATTGGAACAACAGGCGTACCAGCTGGCCGGCAAAGAATTCAACCTGGCATCCCCGAAGCAGTTACAGGAAATTCTGTTTGAGCAAATGGGTTTACCGGTGATCAAGAAAACCCCGGGCGGCACCCCATCGACCGCAGAAGAAGTGCTGGTCGAGCTGGCTCATGACTACGAATTTCCCAAGTTGATTATGGAACACCGGGGTCTGAGCAAGCTGAAATCTACTTATACTGACAAGCTGCCATTGTCGGTGAATGCCGAAACCGGCCGGGTTCATACCTCCTATCATCAGGCGGTCGCGGCAACCGGGCGCTTAAGCTCCACCGAACCTAACCTGCAGAATATTCCAATCCGCAGTGAAGAGGGCCGGCGTATCCGGCAAGCCTTTATTGCCCGGGATGGTTACACCATTCTGGCGATTGACTACTCGCAAATTGAGTTGCGTATCATGGCGCATCTGTCCAGAGATCAGGCGTTGCTGAACGCCTTTGCCCAAGGTAAAGATATTCACCGGGCCACAGCAGCAGAAGTTTTTGGTGTCAGCCTGGCTGACGTCAGCTCCGAACAGCGCCGCCGCGCCAAAGCCGTGAATTTTGGTCTGATTTATGGCATGTCCGCTTTTGGTTTGGCCCGGCAGCTGGATATCAGCCGCTCAGAGGCCCAACAGTATGTTGACCTGTACTTTGAACGTTTTCCTGGTGTACTCGATTATATGGAACGCACCCGGGCTCAGGCACATGACAAAGGTTATGTCGAAACCTTGTTTGGCCGCCGTCTCTACCTGCCGGAAATCAATGCCCAGAATATGGCCAGAAAAAAGGCCGCTGAGCGGGCCGCTATCAACGCCCCTATGCAAGGCACTGCCGCCGACATTATCAAAAGGGCGATGATTCAGGTCGATCTTTGGCTGCAACAACAGCAACCTCATGCTGTGATGATTATGCAGGTGCATGACGAACTGGTGTTTGAAGTGAAAACCGAACAACTTCAGCCAATTACGGCCGAATTGGTAAAGCTGATGGAATCTGCCGCCAGTCTGGACGTGCCTTTGCTGGCAGAAGCCGGCTTTGGGCTGAATTGGGACCAGGCACACTAAAAATATTTTTACCGAACCAGTGAACTTCACAGCTCCGCCATTATCTGAACAGATGTGTGAATGCCCATTCCTGGTATGTTGACCTTCCGCCCCGGTATATCCGGGGCTTTTTTATGCCAGCCCATCCTTACAGCTTTTTTAACATCCTTCGCCTGATTTCGCTTGTGTTAAGCCGTTCCTGCTGAGTAATTGGGTTACATTTCAGCTGTTTCGCCTGCTAAAAACAGAAATTCTGTAGTTTAATTACAAACTTCGCCTTGCTTTTTTATTCAACAGTTGTAGAATTCAAAACGTAGGGTACAGAGGTAAGATGTTCTATCTTTCAGCACTAACAGGCAGTTTTGCCGAGTTAATGACCAGAAAGAAAGGCTTTATTAGCCGCCCCACTGCTTGCAGTGGGGCGTTTTTTTTGTCTGTCGTTCGCTAAAATAACGAAATTATGAAATAAAATTAGATTTTCTAGAGCAAATACTTCAAACATGAGAAATTCTGTGTATAATGCAGATGTCTTGTCAAACAAGACACCCTGTTGATTTGAAATTATTGAATAGCTTCTCCCCGTTTGCTATGACCGGCCCCATAAAGGCCGGTTTTCTTTATTTTGCGCACTGTAAATCTGAAAACTTACCATGCCCCCGACAAAGTATGTCTTGGGTAGCTGTTTGGCTGCAGATTACACAGGATTGAAATTCCGGGAAGAAAATACTGATATCCGCAGGGGCCTGAAGCCCCCTGTGGATTGAGCTGCGCTCAGAGGCTTTGGGTTTGCCCTTCCAGGCCCTGCGGGTAAAACCAGTGATCCAGCACCTGCTCCAATTCTGTCAAACCTAACTTGGTTAACGAACTGAACACCTGCACTGTGACATCCCCCATAAAGGCTAATGACGCTTCCCGCACTTCCAGTAACACTTTTTTCCGTGGTCCAGGGCTTAACTTGTCCGCTTTGGTCAGCAGTAATAAGACTGGCAATTGGCTTTGCACCGCCCAATGGATCAGATCCTGATCCAGGTCTTTGAGCGGGTGGCGAATATCCATCAGCACCACCAACCCTTTCAGGCTGTCGCGTTTCACCAAATACTCACTTAAAGATTTTTGCCACTTCAGTTTGACCTCCAGTGGCACCTGGGCATAGCCATAACCAGGTAAATCGATCAGGCGCTGGTTCTCTCCCAGCGTAAAAGTATTAATCAGCTGAGTCCGTCCCGGGGTTTTACTGGTACGGGCCAGACTTTTTTGCCGGGTCAGTGTATTTAACGCACTGGACTTACCTGCATTGGAGCGACCGGCAAACGCAACTTCAATGCCAGTATCCGCTGGTAATGCTTTAATGTCTGGGGCGCTGGTCAGAAAACTGGCTTTCTGATAATTGATTAAGGCTTTGTACACAGCCTGCTCCGATAGAAAATTTTGCGTTAGTGTAACGGATCCTGCCGATCCACAGAAGCATTACTCCACTTTATGGGATTCTCAGTACGCCAGAATCGTGTAAAATAGGCAAAAATTATAAGGTCATTCACAACTTGGTTGCCAGCTTGCTGGTGGGTCATCGCGGACAGAGACGGAAAAAAATGAAAAAATTCGCACTTCCACTCACGCTATTTTTAGGTCTAGTGGGTTCAGCTTATGCATTGGACGGCAATGCAGAAGCAGGAAAAACCAAATCAGCTACTTGTGCTGCCTGCCACGGCCCGGATGGTAACAGCCCAACCGATATGTATCCCAAAATTGCTGGTCAGCATGCAGGTTATATTTTTAAGCAGTTAAAAGAATTTAAGCTGGGTGCAGAAACCGGTGGCAAACAAGGCCGTAACAACGCTGTGATGGCCGGTATGGTTGCAGCTTTGTCTGAGCAGGACATGAAAGACCTGGCTGTCTATTACTCTGGCCAAACCATGAAGCCTGGCAGCACTCCTGAAGATGTGGTGGCTAAAGGTGAAAAATTATTCCGCTCTGGGGATAAAGCACGTGGTATTGCTGCGTGTATTGCTTGTCACGGTCCACGGGGTGTCGGTCACAGTCTGGCGGGTTTCCCAAAAATTTCGTTCCAGCATGCCGCTTATATCAAAACTCAGCTGGAATCCTTCCGCGGTGCCACTCGTGCCAATGATATGAATGGCATGATGCGTGATGTGGCTAAAAAGCTGACCGACGAAGACATTGAAATCTTGTCCAAATACCTTGGTGGTCTGCATTAAGAATGAAGCGTCAGTCAGAAAAGCCAGTCTCTGCACTGGCTTTTTACTAGGGCTTGTTGACGTTTCGAGATTAAATTTTGTTCGCTCTGGCGGCGTTCTGAACGCGAAACGAGGAACGAAGTTTAGTCATTCTAAATGAGTGACGAGTGACAAAGTGCAGGGCGCCGCCAGACCGAACCCGAAGGGCAGCGCCTGGCCGGTCTTTCTGCTGCGTTAGCGCTCGTTTATGTAGAATAACTACACTGCACTCGCACTGCCTTGCATAAAAACCGGCCAGACTGCTGCAAAAATAACCCTGAAACGTCAACAAGCCCTAAACATCAAAAAATAAAATTCAGCATCAAAAAAGCCTGCATCAGTGTGCAGGCTTTTTTGTTTATCCATCCGGCTTATTTGCTTTCTGCCGGGGTTTCAGCTTTTGGCTCTTCTTCACCAATGCCTAACAGCTCAACGTCAAATACCAACACGCTGTTCGCCGGGATAGTGCCCATATCGCGCTCACCGTAGGCTAAATCGCTTGGGATAGTGAACTTGAACTTGGAACCAACGCTCATCAGTTGCACACCTTCAGTCCAGCCTTTGATCACCTGATTCAGCGGGAACTGTGCCGGGCCACGCTCTTTGGAACTGTCAAACTCAGTACCGTCAGTCAGTGTACCAGTGTAATGCACACGTACTACGTCCGTCGCTTTTGGTTTTGGACCATCAGCGGCTTGCACTACTTCATACTGCAGGCCAGATTCTGTCACTATCACGCCTGGTTTCTTAGCATTTTGTTCCAGGTACGCTTTCCCAGCAGCAATGTTTTGCTCGGCCTGAGCTTTCGCCAGTTCAGTTTGTTTCTCACGGGCAGTTTGCTCTAAAGCCATCATTACTTTCTGCACTTCTTCTTCAGTCAACTGAGCTTTACCTGCCAGTTGGTCCTGGATACCACGCAGAATCACGTCAGAAGCCAGAGGTAAACCCAGCTTCTCATGCTCTTTAATAGTGCTGTCGATAAAACGGCCAGCTGATACACCCAGGCTGTACGATTGTTTGGCTGCGTCTGTGTCCAGAGTCAGAGGTTTTGGTTGTTCTGCTTCTTTGTTGCAAGCAGATAAAGTGAAGACGGCTACCGCAATCAGCGATACCTTAGTCATTAAGCGCATGTAGTTCTCCGATAAATTACGCAGGTTGAGCTGCCAAAAGTATGTTTTAATAAGTCTAAAGGTGTGAAACCACTGTCCTATACTAACGGTTTGTGCGAATGACGTTAACCCATGGTGCGAAATATCTGTCGCTTTTCTTGGTCATTGGTCTGCTTGGTTGTGACAAAGTTCAGCCAGAGCCCGTCCGACAGGTCCTGCACAGTGAAAATCCCTCTTATGCCGCCAGTATTGACCAGGCGGGCAACAAGGTTGCTGTATCCTCTGTCGACAGCGGCGTGACCGTCTGGGACATTCATAGCGACACCGCGTTATACAAGCTGAACCATCAGGGGCAGGCTGACAATCAAATCCTCGCATTGAGTGTCAGCCCGGATGGCAGCTCTCTCGTCACGGCAGACAGTCAGAATTTCGCCCTCTGGCAGATGAGTGACGGTAAAAACCTTGGTTTCTGGTCCATCAAGGATGCCACAATCCGTGATCTGGCCGTGGCGGATAATGGCCAAAGCCTGCTGGTTGGCCAGAGTGATGGCAAAATACAGCATGTCACCCTGGCGAGCGGACGACGGCTGGAGTTTCTCGGTCATACAGAAAATGTTAATTCAGTGGATTTGTCTGCCAATGGCCGTTTTGCATTGACCGGGGCCAATGATCATCATGCCTACTTCTGGGATACCGGCAGCGCGCAGATCATCTACAGTTTCCCGCACCCGAATCGGGTGACCAAAGTAGTACTGGACCAACAGGGCCGCTACGCTTTTACCGCAGGCAGTGAAGTCACTGCTTTTATCTGGGATCTAAAAACAGGCAAACAAATCAGCCAATTGCAACTGTCCAGAGCGCAAATCATTACCGCAGCCCGCTTTAGCCCGGATGGCCGTTATCTAGTGACAGGGTCGCCGTCCCGTGCCTTGGCACTGTGGGATGTGCAAACTGGTGAAAAAGTCCAGCAATGGCAGGTCCGGGCCATTCTGAACAGCAGACCGGCCAGCGCCGTAGTGCATGCAGTGGCCTTTTTATCCGGCCACCAGATTCTCAGTGAAAGTTCCAGTGGCGTAGCCGAAGTATGGGAGATCCACAAATGACACAAGCCGACACCAATGAACTGCAACAGCAGCTTATTGATTTAGAAAGTAAACTGGCATTTCAGGAAGACGCCGTGCTGGCGCTGAACAATGAACTGCTGGAGCACCAGAAACGCATTGAAAAACTGCAGCGACAGGTGCTGCTGCTCGCAGAAAAACTGAGCCGCAGTGACAACAGCGATATCCTAAGACCTGAAGAAGAACCGCCACCACCGCATTATTAATCTATACCCGTCGTCCTTGAAGCTGCGGCTTTGTTGGCTGCACCATCTCACCCCAGTCACATAGGTTGACTATGCTCCTGGGGTTTCACTGGCTTGCCGCCTCCCCGCAACTTCAAGTTACTTGGGTATCTACCTGTTATTCGGGTTTAAACACCCCAATCACCTGTTCAGCAGGGCGTGCCTGTTTGGCCACTTGCTGTTCAGGCTGCACCATCTGGTAATGGCACTGCACACATTCCACCTTTTCCACATTGTTTTCCTGAAACAACATCATGGTGTCGACGGCTTTGCATTCAGGGCAGGTTGCGCCAGCAATAAAACGTTTTTTCTTCCGGATTGTCGTGTTCATACTCTACAATTCGCTTTTTGTCAGATGTCTGATGGTTGGCCTGCACTCAGGCCCAGTTTGTTCGGGACCCCGTTTTATGATCCAGCTGCACCAACTTGAACTTCGCCGCGGCATTAAATGCCTGTTGAAGGATGCTAATCTTACCGTATTTCCCGGCCAGCGCGTCGGAATAATTGGCGCCAACGGCTGCGGCAAATCCAGTTTGTTTGCACTGCTGCAGCATAAGCTGCAGCCGGACGCCGGGTCGGTCAATATTCCGTCCAGCTGGAGCATCGCCACAGTAGCGCAGGAAACACCAGCTCTGGACATCAGTGCCATGGATTATGTGCTGCAGGGGGACAGCCAGTTGTACCCCTTGTTACAGCAGTTGAAAATTACCGACGGTTCGGTTGATTTGGCCACAGTGCACCATCAGATTGAAGCGCTGGATGGTTACCGTGCCGAAGCCAAAGCTGGCACTTTGCTCGATGGCCTGGGCTTTTCCGGCGCAGCCCAGCAACATCCTGTGAAGTCATTTTCCGGTGGCTGGCGGATGCGACTGAACCTGGCCCGCGCGCTGATGCAACCTGCCCAACTGTTGCTGCTGGATGAACCGACCAACCACCTGGATTTAGACGCTGTACTCTGGCTGGAAAAATACCTGGCCGGTTATGACGGCACTTTGTTGCTGATCAGCCACGACCGGGATTTCCTCGACGCTGTGGTCGATGGCACTGTGCATATCGAACACCAGACCCTGACCCTGTACAAAGGCAACTACAGCGCCTTTGAGCGTCAGCGGGCTGAACACCTGGCGCAGCAACAATCGAACTACGAAAAACAACAACGCCAGGTGGCGCACCTGCAGCAGTTTATCGACCGTTTTAAAGCCAAAGCGACCAAAGCCAAGCAGGCACAAAGCCGGATCAAAGCGTTGGAGCGTATGACCTTATTGGCACCGGCCCATGTCGACTCCCCGTTCCAGTTTGAATTTTTACCACCACGCGCTTTACCCAACCCGCTGCTGAAACTGGAAAACGTTAAAGCCGGTTATGCGGACACCAGTATATTGCAGCAAATTAATTTCCAGTTATTGCCTGGCAGCCGTATCGGCTTATTGGGCCGCAACGGCGCCGGTAAATCGACGTTGATTAAACTGCTGTCCGGCTCCTTAGCACCACAGGCGGGTGAGCTGTGGTACGCCAGCGGTGTGTCTATCGGTTATTTTGCCCAGCACCAGCTGGAAACCTTAAGGCCGCAGGATTCCCCCTTGCAGCACCTGGTCAGGCTGGCCCCGGAGGCCACCGAACAGCATCTGCGGGATTTCCTCGGTGGTTTTGGTTTTCATGGTGACAAAGCGCTGGAAGCCTGTGCGCCTTTTTCTGGTGGCGAAAAAGCCCGACTGGTGCTGGCCTTGCTGGTGTATCAGCGCCCGAACCTGCTGCTGCTGGACGAACCAACCAACCACCTGGACCTCGACATGCGCGAAGCCATAGTAATGGCACTGCAAAGCTTTGAAGGCGCTATTGTAGTGGTGTCGCACGACCGGCATTTACTGGCCAGCACCACAGACGAGTTTTATCTGGTGGCGCATGGCAAAGTGGCCCCTTTTGCCGGCGATCTGACGGATTATTACCAGTGGCTGCAGCAGGACCAAAAAGCCAGCACCGAACCCAAAGCCGAAACCGCTGGCAGTGCGGTACAACGTAAAGATCAAAAACGGCTGGAAGCTGAGCTGCGTAACCTGCTGCGGCCACTGAAACAAAAAATTGAAAAGCTGGAGCAACAACAGGACAAGCTGCAACAGGCGCTGGCAGCCATTGAGCAGCAACTGGCCGATACCAGCCTGTACGACGCCAGCCGCAAAGCCGACTTAACCCGTCTGCTGACTGAACAGCAACAGCAGCAAAAAGCACTGCAACAAACCGAAGAAGACTGGTTTGCCGCACAGGAAGAGTGGGAACAGCAAAATGAGGCCTTCTGGGCACAAAACAATGGATAAAGACCAGTTCTGGCAATTCAGCCTGGCCTTGTACAGCCCCAACAAAGAGTTGTGGCTGCGTTGGCAGGACCAGTATGGACTGAACATCAACCTGGCGCTATTTCTGCTGTTTTTACACCGGCAGCAACAGCCGCTGTCTGAAACAGGCTTAATGTCGCTGCAACAACAGTTGCAGCAGTTCAGTCGGCAGATCACTCAGCCGTTGCGCGTTGTGCGCCGCGCTGTGCCAACCCCCTGGCTGGATCCCGCGGTCCAGACGCCTTTTCGCCAGCAGTTGCTCAGTACCGAGTTGGCAGCAGAACAACTGGAGCAGCAGCTGTTGCTGCAGCACTACGCAGAGTTGCCTGACGCTGACCTTACTGCTCCCAAAGCTGAGCTGTTGACCCGCTACCTGCAGTTATTACAGGCCCCGACCTTGCAGCTGCAGCCCTATATTTTTGATCTGTATCAACAAGCGGCCGCCCTGTAACTGCCACCTGCGGCAGATTTTGATCTACATCAGTTCAGCCATGCGTCTTCCTCATTAAGCTGGGTTTGTATCCACAGCGAAGGAGCACGACCATGTCTGTCTGGCAACAATTTCTGCAAGACCCAGTCATTTTTATCTCATTCAGCGGCCTGGCGCTGGTGATTGGACTTTGCCTGTTTTATGCAGCTTATTTTTTATACAAAACCAGCCATAACGAATAGTGCCGGCTCAGCCTGCGGCCAGTTGATGGTGCAGCTGTTCCAACTGCCATAAAGTCAGCGCAAAAATGCTCAGCTGCGGGTTGGCCCCGAGACTGCTGGGCAGAATGGAGCCATCCAGCACTGACAGGTTATGTAATTGATGGTGACCACCGTCTGGGCGCACCACCCCTTTGGCCGGGTCTTTGCTCATACCGCAGCCTCCCATCACATGAGCGCTGGCCAAAATGCTTTGGTAGGGCGCCTGCTGCAGACCGGCAATAGCAGCTTTGGCCTGCGCCCAGCTGTGATAGTGCTGCGCCTGCTGATGCATAGGCAACACCGCCTTGGCTCCTGCAGCAAACTGCAGCTCCGCCATGGCCAGCAGAGCCCTGCGGGCGCCTTGCCACAGGTAAGGTGTCAGCGGGTAATGCAACAAAGGTTCGCCTGCGTTGTCCAGACGTACTTCGCCGCCCTGGCTGTCCGGGTGAAAGCCATCCCGCAGCAAAGCAATACACACCTGCAACTGGTTAAACTGCCGCATCAGCGCAGCATGCGACTCTGCGTGGCCAATCAGCTTAGACGCCATCAAAACAGGGTGTACAGGGGCTGCTTCCAGTTTAAACCCCATCTGATCATCCTCTGGCCAGACAAACTGGTCCGAATAGACCGACTGAGGAGCCCCACTGTGACCAAAAATGGGTTCGTCATACAAAGCACCGGAAATCAGGCTGGGGTGCAGACAGGTGCGTTTCCCCAGTTGCCGGTACGGGTCGGGTGCCCCGGAGCGAAGCAACAAGGCTGGAGAGCCAATAGCCCCGGCCGACAAAATAAAATGCCTGGCCTCGAATCGCAGTACAGGGCTGGCTTTGGCTTTGAAATACTGATCGACCGGCACAGCCTCCAGCGCCTGCACAGCGGAGCCAGACCAAACCAGCCGTCTGGCACTGACATGAGTGATTAACAGCGCACCATGCTGCATAGCCGCAGGCACAGCAGTGACCAGCATCGACTGTTTGGCGTTGAGTGGACAACCCATACCACAATAACCCAAATTAGCGCAGCCTTTGACGTTGCGGTTGATCAGACTGTAACGCCAACCCAGCTGTTCACAGCCCAGGCGGAGTTTATCGTTGTTGGCATTGGCGGGCAGCGCCCAGGGCTGAATATTCAGCCGCTGCTCGGCCTGTTGAAAATAAGGTGCCAGCTGGGCGCTGCTAAATGGCAAATCAAACTGTGCACGCCAATAGTCCAAGGTCGGTTCCGGTGTGCGAATAGAAGTGGTCCAGTTCACTGTGGTAGACCCCCCCACAGTGCGGCCCTGCAAAATGCTGATGGCCTGATCGGCCGTTTTACGGCCTGCGCCATCCTGATACAGCGCCGGATAAGCCCAACGTTCCTGTTGCTGAAACTGGCCACCTTCCAACAAGCCCCCCATCTCCAGCAGTATCACCTGCAGACCCGCGCGGCTTAACTGCTCTGCGGCCGTGGCCCCGCCCGCTCCCGAGCCAACGATAACGACATCAGCCTGCAGTGTCTGCGTTTCGGTCAGGCTGCGGGCATCCAGATAACGCCAGCCCGCAGCTATACCGTCGGCGATTCGATTTTTGCTCACAGGCTGGACTCCGGGTTCAACAGCGGGGCTTGATACTGCAGCGCGTGCCACGTTGCCGGGTTGCCATAATAAGCCGCCAGTAACAGTTCTTTGCAGCCAGCATAAGCCTGCTGCAGCAGGTGCAGGTAGCTGTTGCGCCAGCTGTCCAGCAGCGCCAGCCGGTCGCCCAGAGGCAAGTGGGCCAACGACAACCAGTGCCCGGTCAGTGCCAGCCGGAGTAAGTCCGTCTCCAGCACCACAAAGAGTTGTTGCAGCTGTTGCTGTTGACTCTGTGACAGGTAAGGCAGATAGTCCAGCACGGCCTGACGGCTGTGTTGCAGCTGCTGCGTTGCCAGAGCCGGCTCGTCCGGCAACGCACCAAGCAATAAGGCTGGCAGCAATGCATCTACGACCAAAGTCGCCGTGTCGTCACTGCCTTCGGCCTGCTGATACTGGTATACTGCCAGGCCTGTGCTGGTCCCCACCAGCAAAGCCAGGGCGCTGAAAAGAAACTGGCGTCTATGCATTATTGTTCTGGTCCGGCCAGGAAATCGAACCTAGATTGTTGAGTAGTCACCTTGAATTTGCAAGCCCAGCCCGTTTCGGTGCAACATCCACCACCTTTTAAGCCTGCCTGGTGGCTGCGTAACTGCCATCTGCAAACCATAGCCGCCAAATACCTGGCGCCGCGCCGTCAGGCACCAGCCTTCAGTGAAATGTTGGCACTGCCGGATGGGGATCAGCTGGAACTGAGCTGGACTGAGGCACCAGCAGTTCGCCCTGATACGCCTTTGGTCATTGTATTGCATGGCCTGGAAGGCAATATTCACAGTCATTACGCGGCTGGTATGCTGGCGGCGTTGCAGCAACAAGGCTTTACCGCCGTGTTGATGCACTTTCGTGGTTGCAATGGTCAGCCCAATCGCCTGCCGCGGGCTTACCACTCTGGCGATACCGCCGATCTGGCGTATTTGATTGCCCAGCTGCAACATCAGTACCCTACACGCCCCTTGGCTGCTGTTGGTTTTTCCTTAGGCGGTAATGTGTTAGTGAAGTATGCTGGCGAGACAGGTTCGGCCTGCCCACTCAAGGCTCTGGTCGCTGTTTCAGCGCCGCTGGCGTTGGCGCCCAGTGCAGATCGGATCAATCAGGGCAGCAGCAGAATCTATCAACACTATCTGTTGGGGCGACTGAAACACAGTATGCTGGCCAAACTTAAACGCCACACAGACTTTCCTTTGCCAATCACGCCACAACAAATTCTCAGCCTGCGCAGTATCCGCCAGTTTGATGATGTACTGACAGCACCTTTGCATGGCTTCAGCAACGCCGATGAATACTACCGGCTGTGCAGCGGCAAGGCGTATTTAAAACAGATCCAAAAGCCTACCCTGCTGATCCACGCTGAAGACGACCCGTTTTTATCCGCCGCAGTGTTACCCAAAGCCGACGAAATGCCACCCTGGGTGTCATTATTGTTGTCCAAAAGGGGCGGTCATGTCGGCTTTGTCAGCGGCGCTATTCCGTTGAAGCCGCGTTATTATCTGGACCAGCATGTTCCGGCTTATTTACAGCAGTTTTTCCCACAGGTGGTCGCCCAATGTTAATTCCGTACCAGCAGCTGGACAGCAACACACTGGATAATCTGATTGAAGCTTTTGTGCTACGCGAAGGTACGGATTATGGTGAACAGGAAATGACGCTGACCGACAAAGTCAGTCAGATCCGCCAGCAAATCGAGGCCGGACTGGTGGTGATTGTGTATTCAGAACTGCATGAAAGTGTCGACCTGCTGACCCGCCAGCAATGGCTGGTGCGTGTGTCTGAGCAGAACTGTGGCAGTTAAGCCAAAGTGCGGGTGGCACTGTGGGCGCGGATCAGGCTTTGCCAGGGCTGCTCAGCGCGGCCCAGCACCATAAAATCCGGGTTCGCCAGGGTTTCGCGTTGGTTGTAGCTTAAAGGCATAAACTGACTGTCGAGAATTTTGCCACCAGCCTCTTCGACAATAATCTGCACAGCGGCGGTATCCCACTCGCCTGTAGGGCCCAGACGCAGGTAACAGTCTGCCCCACCTTCCGCCACTAAGCAGCTTTTCAGTGAACAACTGCCCAAAGCAACAAACTCCGGCTGCACCTGTTCGTTCAGTAAATGCTGAATGGGTGCCAAAGGTTGACGCCGACTGACTGCGATGCGCAGCGGCTGACCGGTCTGATGCTGACGCACCTGAATACGTTTGATCAGCGAGCCCTGCTGTTTAAAAGCGCCGTGCCCACGACTGGCGTAGTACCAGGTGTGTTCTTTTGGCCAATAGATCACCCCAAGTACAGGCCAGCCATGCTCCACCAGCGCGATACTGACAGCAAAGTCACCGCTGCGGGCAACAAATTCCTGAGTGCCGTCCATCGGATCAATCAGCCAGTAACGTGGCCAGTCCTGCCGTTGCTTCAGCGGCAACAAATGCATTTCTTCTGACACCACCGGAATATCAGGACTGAATTCAGCTAACGCGTGCAGGATCAGGGAATTGGCGGCTAAATCCGCCGAAGTGACCGGGCTGGCATCGGGTTTTTGTTCATGCTGGTAATCTCCGCTCTGGTAAATGGACCAAAGCGCCTCTCCGGCACGTTGTGCTGTTTGCTTAACAGGTTCTATTAACCTACTTAAAAACATCCTGATGAGTATCCAGATAATTCCGGGCGAGATATAAAGCAGCCACACTGCGCGCTTCGGTGAAATCCACCTGCGCCAGCAGTGACTGCATCTGTGACCAGTGCCAGCTGACCAGCTCCAGAGGTTCAGGCTCATCGCCCTGCAACCTGGACGGTGCCAAGTCCAGCGCTAACACCAGATGCATTGTAGCATTAAAGTACCCCGGAGCTAAGGCCAGGGTTTTCAGTTCAATCAGACGGTTGGCTTTAAAGCCAATTTCTTCCTGCAATTCGCGGTTGGCCGCTTCCAGTGCCGTTTCCCCTGGGTCTATCAAGCCTTTGGGAAAGCCCAGCTGATAATCGTGGGTGCCGGCACAGTATTCCCGCACCAGATAAAACTCGTCTGCACTGGCGCAGGCCACTACCATCACAGCGCCACGGCCTGAACCTTTCATGCGCTCATAGGTACGCAGTTCACCATTACTGAACTTCAGCTCCAGCTGTTCCACTTTGAACAGCCTGCTTTCGGCCACCAGCCGGCTTGCCAGAATTTCAGGTTTGACTTTCGCCGGGTCCTTCTGCGTCATCAGACTGCCTCTGTTACAATGAGCGACCGCTCTACTATAAATGGAAAGGCTGAAAAAACCTATGCTGGACTGGAGACAAATAGATACGGTGCTGTTGGATATGGACGGCACCCTGCTCGATTTGCATTTTGATAACTACTTCTGGCTGGAATATCTGCCTGAGCGCTGGGCCGCAGAAACCGGACAGACCGCGGACCAGGCCAAGGCACAGCTGAAAGCTGAATACGACCTGTTAATGGGCAAACTGGAATGGTATTGCCTGGACTACTGGGCCAACCGCACAGGATTAGCTATCACAGAGCTGAAACGGGAAATTCAGCATAAGATCCGTATGCGGGACGACAGCCCGGCCTTTTTAACTGCGCTACGGCAGGCGGGTAAGCAAGTGATCCTGGTGACCAATGCCCATCCGGACAGCCTGTCGCTGAAAATTGAGCAGACGGAACTGGCCAGTTACATAGATACCCTGGTGTCTGTGCATGAGTTTGGTTACACCAAAGAACAGCAGCCACTGTGGCAACTGCTGCAGCAAAAGTATGGCTTTGACAGGGAGCGAACGCTTTTTGTTGACGACAGTCTGCCAGTGCTGCGCTCAGCTCAACAGTTTGGCATCCGGCATTTGCTGGCCATCACCAATCCGGACAGCCAACAACCCGCCCGTATCATCACTGAGTTTCCGGCTATTGATAACTATGCCGTGTTGCTGGATGACTTAACGGCTGCCTAAGCGCACCGGGAAACGACCTTGTGCATCAGCTTTGCCAACAAATTGCATGGCCTGGTGCACATCCTGCGGCATGGAGCTGTCCGGTTTGATAAACCCATCCAGCCGGTAACGCCCGGCCGGGCTGACCAACGCAGTCACCTCCAAATGCAGTGGTGGACTGGGTTGGGTCACCAGTTGCAGCTGGTTATCGGCACAGCTCAACTGGCCATCCAAAGTTCCTAAACCTATCCAGCCCGTTGGTGGCTGCACTTTTGCATCCAGCCAGCTCACCAGCCCCTGTAACTGCTGGCAACCTGCAGTTGACCATTCAAGCTGTGGAATTTTCAGTAACACAGCGCCGTCCAGTCCCACTGGCAAAGGCAGTTGCAATGCAGGTTGCAGCAAAGACACCGGCAGACGTGCCTGCAACTGACGCACTTGCATGGAGTCAAAGCCGAACCGCAGTTCGGTTTTCAGTGAAGGCAACTGAGTCTGGCGTGGCTGCCCTGCTTCCAGCGTGAGCGCCAGTTTACCAGTGAAAAGCAACCAGGGGTTTAGCTGCCATTTCAGATCCGACAGTGTCAGCCCCTGCACGGACAACGCCTGGACCTGCCCTTGCCATACAGTGCCCGACACGGGGCCCAGTTGCACAGAGGCGGGCAAAGGCACTAATTTGAGCCACAAAGCCGCTGGGCTCAGCAGCAACACAAACCCCAGATACAACGCCAGGATCACCAGGCCGGTTTTTATTTTTTTCATCAACTTTCAACCACTAAACGTCGCACTCTGACCAGGCCAGCCTGATCGGCTTTGCTCAGGTCCAGCTGCACTATTGACACTTTGTGTTGGTACTGCAGCTCATGCAACCAAGTCAATAATTGATCAAAACTCAGGTCATTCAGCATCACCTGCATTTGTTCATTTTGCGGCTGCATCCGGCTGACCTGAATATTATGTTTGCGGGCGCTGGAACTCAACAAATCGGTCAGGCTGCCAGCCGGGGCGGTTTGGGCGGTGGCGACCGGAAAACTCTGCACCTGAGTCAGCTGTTGCTGTACCCGCACCAGATCAAGCTGCTGCTGGTTCAGGCTTTGATGCAGCGGCTGCCACAACAGATAATAAAAAACAGCGACCAGAACAGCGACGGCCGCCACCATCAACAGCTGTTGCTCCCGGCGTTGCAACGCCGACCAGCGAGCCAGAAGTTGTTGCTTCGTCATGATTTGACCCTCACCGACACAGTACCAACCACTTTGTTGCCTTCATTGCTCAGTGCGCCTTGTTTCACCTCAAAGCCCTGTTGCTCCAGCCGGGTTTTCAGGCTGTCAAACCGCTGGAAACTGTCGGCCTGCGCCTGGAAACGCAGCTCATTGCTTTTTTGGTCGTAGCGCAGACTATCCAGACGGACCTGCTCTGTCGCAGCCAACTCCCGCTGCACATCCTGCAATAAGCCAAACAAACTGACATCTTTACCCTGACCAGCTCCGGCGGTTTTGCGTGCCAGCGCCCGGCTGATATCCCGGGTCGATTCACCGGGAAAACGGCTTTTATACAACTGCACCAGCTGCGCACGTTGTTGTTGCAGCTGATTGCCTTGCTGCCAGACCTGCAACCCGACTGAGCTCAGGTAAATCAGCGCACAAGCAGCGGCAGACAGCATTGACGTTTTCCAGGTCAGCCAGATTTTGCTTTGTGGTTTTTTCGGCTGATAGGGGCCCTGCAACAGACTGAACGGCTGGTCTGGCAACTGAGCGGCCAGCAGGGCCAGCGGCAATTCAGGTTCTGCCAACTGCACCTGCTGGAGTATCTGTTCCGGCCAGGGGCTGTAACTGGTGATAAGCGGAATGTCGGCCAGCGTCAGGTAGTCGGCCCACCAACTGCTGTCAATGCTGGTCGCCTGCCAGTCAGACTGGCGCACTAACCATTGCCCCGCCAGCTCTATGGCACTGGCGGCATGCACAGAGAGCGGCAATAGCAACGCGTCGGGCAGCATACGGCTGGCGGTAAAACCGGCGGCTGTCAGTTGGGCCAGCCATTGCTCCAGTTGCGCTTTTTTACACAAGGCCACCTGTTGCCAATACTGCTGTTCCTGCTGCACACAAGGCCCCAGCGCCAGAAACAACTGATCGATATCTTCGGCATGCTCTTCTTCCAGCATATAAGGCAAAGCCTGTAGCAGCTGGCGATTGGGTTTGCCCGGCAACGCCACTTTGGTCATCACCACGTCGGCAGCGGGCACCAAGGCCACGACAGGTCTGGCACCAAGCCGCTCTGCCAGAGCGGGCAGTTCGGAGCTGTCTTTCAGCTGGCCTGAGGCGATGACCTCGGAGCTGGCCGCCGACCAAACCAACCACACCACCGCCTGGTCGGGCCGGCTGTTCAGCCGGATTATTAATTGTTCTGTCACCACTGGCCTCCAAAACGCCGGGCTATCACTTTTACTTTTTGTTGTTCATCTATGTGCAACACAGACGCCAGATTAAACAGGCTGTCCTGGTAGGTCACTGTACTTTCCAGCACAAAATAATTGGTTTTTAACACAAACAAGGCTTTGACCTCATCTGGTATGTTTTTGCCCTGCAGTTGCTGGCTTTGCCAGACTTCGTCCAGAGTGGTAAAACCTTGTTCCGGCCTGCTGCCAATTAAATCCTGCGCCGCCCCTTCATCCAGCTCCGGAATAAACGCACTTAACAGCACCGCCTGCTCCGAACTCAGGGTATTGATATTTACCTTACTGTCCCGCAGTTTTGGGATCACACAGACAAAGGGCCGCACCTGTTCATAATCCGACGGCGTCATATCCAGCATCACCCGCAATTCGGAGACCGACCCCATCAGGCTATTGGCCGTGTAATAGGGCAACTGCAACCCGGCGTAATCATCCTGCTCTGCCCCACCAGCCGTCTGTAACAAAGAATCCGCATCCAGCCAGTCGCTGACCCGGGCCACCAGGTATTCAGAGGGCATCGACAAATCCGTAGCTTTTAAGTCCAACAAACGTTCAAACGCCTGCTGCGTGGTACTTTTACCTGTCCCTACCTGAGTTTCACCGGCAGGTCGTTGCAGGCTGTTCAGGTTAAAGCAACTTTGCAAGTCAATCAGTTTGCCCGTGATGCTGCCATCATCCACCGGGAAGGTGGCTCCCAGCTTGGCCCAGTCCTGCGATAAGTTGGTGGTTTCTTCGCTGACTACTGTGCGTTTGATTAACTGAATAGCCGCCTGCTCTGCGGCTATGGCATACCAATACGCCTGCTGCTGATGCTGGCGGTTAAACTGTCGCTGCAACTGCAACTGCAGCCGGCCACTCATCTCCACTGCGATGACCACCACCAGCGCCAGGATCAGCATCACCACCACCAGTGCCACACCCCGTTGTTGCCGCATCAGGTCAGGCCATCCACTAAGGTATAAAAACGCTGAATCTCACCCAGACTTTCGTGGGTAATGGTCAGCCGTATGGCTTTAGGCAGACGCTCCGCATTCCATTGCTCTTTCCACTCTTCGTCTTGCAGGTACTCCAGCTTAAAGCCGGTGATCTGGTCCAGCAGTGGCTGCACTTTCGGCTCTGTTCCTGTCACCGCATCCGGGTACAGACTGAATAAACGTTCTATACGGCCTTCTTTTAAACGATAAGCGACGGCCTGAATTTCACTGCGGGGCAACACCATACCCGGATTACGCCAGCCATGATGCACAAAAGCCAGTGCATCTTCTTCACTGTCAAACAGCAGTTTTTCACCAATCAGCAGTGCTTTTAACGGCTCTTCACCATCAACCCGGATTTGCCGGGCGCTGATTTGCGCCAGATCCCGCTCCAGCAAATTAAAAAAACGCTGCAACTGCACCAACCGCAGTTCTGCGTTGCGGGCCGCAGCATCCGTATCCAGCACCGATGACAACACACTGGCGGAGGCAAGGCCGACAATGGCAAAAATAGCCACTGCCAGCAGCATTTCAATAAAGGTAAAACCCCGGCTACGCATCAGGCTTACCTACATAAGTCTGCAGCTGATAAATCACCCGCTCCGGTTCATCCGCCAGGCTGACTTTCACCACGACTGCACTGAAGTTGGCATCAGCAGTTTTGCGGATTTCCTGCCGCCAGAGCCATTGCCGGTTCGCCAGCTCGACCGTTTTTTGTTCATTTTTCAGTGGCCAGCTTTTTTCCAGAAACACTGCGTTCAGCTGATTTTCGGCAACATAACCGGCATAGGTTTGTTCTTCCAGCATGCCGATGGCTCGCACATGCTCTGATGTGGCTTTCATTGCCGCCACACCGGCAGTGGCAAAAATGGCCACTGCGATCAGCAGCTCCAGCAAGGTAAAACCACGGGAGTTCATGGCCGCACCGTATCAGGTTCAGTCCGGCTCAGTGGAATACTGTACTCGCCTTTGAGCGACTGATACCAAACCGGGTCGTCGGTGTCGTCCGACAACACCAGCAAAAAAGGGCTTAAATCACCGGATGACAAAATATAGACCTGGGGCAGCAAAGGTTTTTCTTTGGCGTCTGTCGGAGTTTTTTCCGTAGTTTTGCCGTCGCTTCCGGTTTTCTCACCGGTTTCTTCGTCCTGTTCCATCAACTGCTCCAGCCATTGCTGTTGCTGCTCACGGAACTCTTCCTGCCCCATAATGCTGTCTTCGGCAAAAGGCAGACCATCCAGTTGCAATTCAACCGTCAACTGTTCAGGCCAGGCGTGAAACTGCATAAACCTGGGCTCAGCGGCACGCTGCCAGCGGGTACCGTCATGCCAGAGAAACTCATAGCCTTTGTCATCCAGCAACAGGCCAAAATCCATTTGTTTCATTACTGCGGTTTCTGACACCGTCTGGACCAGTTGCTGCAAACGTTCAGTCTCACGCTGCAACACTTTTTCCCGTGGTTCCAGCACAAAATTCACCACCACAAAAGACGCCAGTAAGCCCATCAGCACCATGACCAACATCACTTCGATCAGGGTAAACCCCTGGTGCTGCAGGCGACGCATCAGTTTTGCTGCTCTTCCGAATCCAGGTTCCAGTTGCCAATATCATCTTCGGTACCGGCAACCCGATCCGGCCCCATCGAAAACACATCAATGCGGCCCATTTCACCTGGGCTGACCAACTGATACTCATTATCCCACGGGTCTTTTTGCATGCGCTTGATAAAGCCGCCTTCAGGGAAAGAGCGGGGTACAGGTTCAGAGGTGGCCTGGGTCACTAAGGCCTGTAAACCCTGCTCAGTGGTCGGGTAAAAGCCATTGTTCAGTTTGTACAGGTCCAGCGCATTTTCTATCTGCTGAATATCCACTATCACCTTTTGCTTCGCTGCTTTTTCCTGGTTTCCCATTAAGTTGGGCACCACCATACTGGCGATAATGCCGAGAATGACGATCACCACCATGACTTCAAGCAACGTAAAACCTTTTTGCTGTTGCATCCTAACCTCCTACTAAATTGTTTAATGCCAAAATAGGTTGCAATATTGCCATGACGATAAATAACACTATGCCAGCCATGGACACTACCAGCACAGGTTCAAACACTTTCAGCGACACAGTGACCAGGGTCTCAAATTCCCGGTCCTGGGTGTTGGCCGCCCGTTCCAGCATGCCATCGAGCTGACCACTTTTTTCCCCGCTGGCGATCATATGCAGCATCATAGGCGGGAACAGTTTGGTCTGCTCCAGGGCAGAACGCAGCGACGCCCCTTCGCGCACCTTGGCAGTGGCTTCACCTATGGCCTGACGCATATAGGTATTTTCCAGCACGTCGCTACTGATACGCATCGCTTCCAATAAAGGCACAGCGCTGGCGTTGAGAATACTTAAAGTACGGGCAAAGCGGGCTGTATTGAGGCCGCGGCTGACCTTGCCGACCAGACCCAACCGTAACAGACGCCGATCCACCTTCAGCTGGAAAGCCGGCCTGCGCAGCGCCCGTTTAAAAGCAGCAATGGCCAGAATTATCAGCCCAAGCAGCAGCAAACCGTAATCACGGACGAAGTCACTGGCCGCTATTAAGAACAGTGTTGAACCCGGCAAGCTCTGCCCCATATGCTCGAACTGACCGACAATTTTGGGCACCACAGCCGCCAGCAACACGCTGATCACGCCAATAGCCACCAGCGTCAGAATGGCTGGATACAGCAGCGCCTGTAAGATCTGGCTGCGCATATGCTGGCGTTGTTCGGTGTAATCAGCAAGCCGGTTCAGCACCGCATCCAGGTGACCGGATTTTTCGCCGGCCGCCACCATCGAGCTGAATAAGTGGTCAAACACATAAGGAAACTCAGCCAGGCCTTCGGCCAGGCTGTAACCTTCCACCACTTTGGAGCGCACTGCCATCATCATGCTTTTCAGTCGGGCCTTGTCACATTGTTCCGCCACCGCATAGAGGGCGTTTTCAATCGGCAGGCCGGCTTCGACCAAAGTGGCCAGCTGGCGGGTGATCAGAGCCAGCTCCGACGCTTTCACCCGGGGTTTAAACCAGCCTGAACCGGCCGACAGCAGCTTTTCCTGCCTGGCAACCAGTTCCAGGCTAAGCGGCGTCAGCTTTTGTTCGCGCAGCAGCTGGCGGGCATGGCGGGCATTGTCGGCTTCCATCACGCCTTTGGTTTTACGGCCTCTGGCATCCAGCGCCTGATAATCAAAAGCCGCCACTAGGCATCCTCACGTGTGACACGCAACACTTCTTCCAGCGTGGTTTCACCGGCCAGCACTTTGCTGAAACCATCCTGACGGATACTGGGACTTTGGCTGCGAATATATTTTTCAATCGCTTGTTCGCCCTTGCCGTTGTGAATAAGCTCACGGGTGTGCTCGTCCACCACCAAAAGTTCATGAATACCTGTGCGGCCGCGATAGCCGGTCTGGTTGCAATGTTCACAGCCGATGGCACGGTAAATCAGCGGCGCCTCTTTTTTGGTGACGGCCAGCAGCGCCCGCTCTTCTTTATCCGGTTCATGCGCTTCTTTGCAATGCGGGCATAAGGTCCGTACCAGACGTTGCGCCAACACCCCCAATAAACTGGACGACAGCAGAAACGGCTCCACCCCCATATCTTCCAGACGGGTGATGGCGCCAGCGGCGGTATTGGTGTGCAATGTACTCAGTACCAGGTGACCGGTCAGTGACGCCTGCACCGCGATTTGCGCTGTTTCCAAATCCCGGATTTCACCCACCATCACCACGTCCGGATCCTGACGCAAAATAGCACGCAACCCACGGGCAAAGGTCATATTCACTTTGCTGTTCACCTGGGTCTGGCCTATGCCTTCCAGCTCGTATTCAATCGGGTCTTCCACCGTCAAAATATTGCGGTCTTTGGTGTTGATTTCGGTCAGACCCGCATAAAGCGTGGTACTTTTCCCTGAACCTGTCGGGCCTGTGACCAGAATAATGCCGTGTGGTTTTAAAATAAGACGGGAAAAGGCGTGTTGCACAGAAGGTGTCATGCCCAGCTTGTTCAGATCCAGATGACTGTTGTTTTTATCGAGCAAACGCAGCACCACCCGCTCACCATGGCTGGACGGCATGGTCGAGACCCGCACATCCACAGCCCGGCCGGCAATACGCAAACTGATGCGGCCGTCCTGTGGCACCCGTTTTTCGGCGATATCCAGCTTGGCCATCACTTTGATGCGCGACACCAACAGGCTGGACAGTTTGCGATTGGGTTTGAGCACCTCACGCAATACGCCATCGACCCGGAACCGCACCACCAGGTTCTTCTCAAAAGTTTCGACGTGAATATCCGAAGCGCCCAGTTTAATGGCTTCACCCAACATGGCGTTGATCAGCTTGATAATGGGCGCGTCGTCTTCGTTTTCCAGCAGATCTTCAGTTTCAGGGATTTCATCCGCCAACGAAGCTAAATCCACCTCGTTGCCGATGTCTTGCATAATTTGTTGCGCTTCGGTGGAATCGCGCTGGTAAGAAGCCTCAAGTAAGGCTTCAAACTCGGTGCTGCTGAGCTTCTGCACCACAAAAGCCGTGCCCAGTAAACGCCGGACCTCCAGCAGTGCGGCTGGTGCTGTGTTTGGGTTGACATAAAGCACCCAACCTTGTTCCTGCGCCTGCAGCAGCACCCCAAAACGTTTGGCAAAACCAAAAGGCAGCCGTGTTCTTGGAGCGGCCAATGGAGCTTGTTCAACCTCTGCCATCAGGGCTGCTCTCCGCCGTTCTGGGTTTTCTTCAATCGCTCCGCCTGATCCTGCGCCTTTTTCTTCTCCAGGTACTCGTCAAAGCTTGGCGGAATAATCAGTGTCGAATCAAACTCTGGCATGGCTGGAGTGTCGGTATCCGACATCAGCTTGATACCCTTTTCGCCCTGTGCCAGCTGGGCTGCACGCACGTAATTGTATTTACGCTGGCTGATTTCATTCACCAGCGCATCGTCGCGCATAATAGTGGGTTTAATAAACACCATCAGGTTACGTTTACGTTTGCTGGATGAGGTGGAGCGGAATAAAGCACCCAGTACCGGGATATCGCCCAACAGCGGCACCTTGGCTTCGCTTTGTTGTACATCTTCGTCAATCAAACCGCCCAGTACCACTGTGGCCCCATCATCGGCCAGCACTGTGGTTTTAATTTCACGTTTGGAAACAATAGGGTTGCCTTCAATATCCCCGTTACGGCCCGACACTTCCTGCTCAATGGTTAATTTAACCGCATTGCCTTCGTTAATTTGCGGCGTGACTTTCAGCTTGATCCCCACTTCAATCCGGTCCAGCGTGGTAAAGGGGTTGGTGCCCCCCTGACCTGGGCTGGTGGTGGTTTTCACCGGAATTTCTTCACCGACAATAAAAGAGGATTCCTGGTTATCCAGGGTGGTAATGGAGGGTGTAGCCAGAATATTGGAGTTACTGTCGCTTTTGACCGCCTGTAAAATAGCGCCCCAGTCGTTTTTCACCACGCCCAGCATCATCCCTGTGGCCCCACCCAAGGCTTCGCCCAGTGCAGTGTAATCCCCATTGGAATCAGGAGTCGTTTGGGTGGTTGTGGTGCCCTCTGCATTAGTAGTAGTGGTCGTTGTTCCCTTAGTTACCCTAGCCGCTGCTGCGCCAGCTGCCACCGAAGTAATAGGCACCACGCCATTATTAAACTGGGTAAAACCACCGTCCGCGCTGATCCACTGTACGCCCAGGTTCACCCCGGCATTGTCAGCCACTTCCACAATAATGGCTTCGACCAATACCTGAGCACGGCGGATATCGACCTGACGGATCACATCTTCCAGCGAGCGTAATACGTCCGGCTGCGCCGTGATCACCAAGGAATTACTTTCGACATGAGCTTCAATGCTGACATCGCGGTTGCCACGGCTGCGGGCTCCCTGCTGGCCGCTGGCCGCCGTACCGCCCTGAGCCTCAGCCGCAATGGTGGCACTGACGCCTTGCAGTACTTTGACTAAATCTTCGGCTTTGGCGTATTTCAGGTAATAAACCCGGGTATTGCCCTGGCTTTCCAGTTCGGCATCCAGCCGCTGCACCAAAGACACCACCCGTTGCCGCGCCTGACGTTCACCGCTGACAATCACACTATTGGTGCGTTCGTCCGCCACAATTTTTGGGATCAGAAACTCTGGTGTTTCACCTTTGCCCTGATTTTTATAGATATTTTCCAGAATACGCACTACTTCACCCGAAGAAGCGTAATTCAGCTTAATAATTTCCAGGTCCTGATCACCGGCTTTGTCCACCCGGGCAATAATATCGACCAGCCGGTTCACTGTGGCGGCCTGGCCCGTCATCATAATGACGTTGGATGGGTCGTAGTTCACCACGCTGCCACCGCCACTCTGGTCCACAAACTGCCGCAGCAACGGCGCCAATTCACGCACTGAGACGTTTTTCACCTGCACCACCCGGGTCACCATTTCATCACCCTGAGCGCTGCTGTTGTCCCCAACCACCGGAATATTGGCGGTTTTGGCGTCCTTTTGCCGCACCACTTTCAGTACGCCATTGTCCATTTCCACTATGGAGAAGTCGTACACTTCCAGCACGTTCAGGAAAAACTGGTAATACTGTTTTTCATTCAGCATTTCATAGCTGCGCACATTGATACGGCCGCGCACCTGCGGGTCAACAATAATGGTTTTGTTCAGGTTTTTACCGACGATGTTAATAAACTCATTAATGTCGGTGTTTTTAAAATTGGGCTGGTATTCCACAGCGGCAGCAAAAAAGCTCAGCAATGCCAAAGCACCGGCACCTAACCAGCGCTGCATCTGCATACAGGAAAATCTGACTGACTTCATTGGGTTTAAACCATTCTTTAATGTAATTGTTATTGCGACAGACTAAAGACGATGTCCCGGGTCTGGCCGTCCCGTTCTATTTTAATGGAAGCCTGGGTCGCTTCCCGTAATTCACGCATGACCACCATCGCCTGCTGCATATCGTTTAGCGGCGTACCGTTAATTTCAACTGCAATATCATTGGTCTGCAGACCCATACGTTCAAATAAAGCCGGGTCTTTGCCCGGTGTCACCCGATAACCATACAATTTGCCATTGCGGTATTGTGGTGAAATACGGACATAGTCAAAAAACTTCATGGGCTCCTGCAACATTTCCTGCCGGGCTGCCGCCATATCTTCAGGCACTTCCACCAGTTGGGGGCCTTCCATAGGCTCAGGCAACGCCTGATAGGATTCCACCGCCTGGTTTTGCTGCGCCATTTGCTGGTATTCCACACCGTCCAGCATCAGGGTCTCAAAACGGCCACCAACATTCAACAGCACCCTGTCATCAAACACCTGACTTAAACTGGCACTGGTACCTTCAATGCGATCAGACACCCCATAGGTCTGTTCAGCACCCTGACTGTCAATAATAGCGGAGCCGGCTTCAGGTTTGCCTTTCACGGCCACCACTCCGGTCAGTTTCAGATTCAGGCTGGTTTTAGGTGCGTCAGACGGTGCGGGAGCAACAACCTCAGGTGTGGCCTCCGCCTTGCCAAACAATTGCGCGGCCAGTAGCGGCTGAATATCAACAGCAGAAGCCTGACGGACTTGAGCGGCACTCAGGGGTAACCCCGGCGTGGCAGGTGCGGGCCATAATTGCCAGGTGAGCTGAGCGGCCAGATAACAGCCCAGCAGCAACAAGGCCGCCGTCAGACCTGTATTGACGCGGTTCTGAGGCACCCGGGACAACCAGGCCAGATAAGGGCGGACGGAAGCAAGCCAATTCATTCTTTAATAATTCTTTTACAAAACTCGGTTTATCTTACTCAGTTGTCTTAAGCGCAACAAGCCCGCTGTTTCTGGAAGGGTAAACGGGTATTCTACGCTAGGGCCGGCGCGCGATTTGTGGTAATTTGTGCCAGTACAACACTGGCGTTTTTCCAGCCAAAGGAGCAACGGATGTCTGAGCCTACCACAAATACATTACGATTAGATAAATGGTTATGGGCCTGCCGCTTTTACAAAACCCGCAGCCTGGCAAAAGACATGATCGAAGGCGGAAAAGTTCATTATAATGGCCAGCGTTGTAAAGCCAGCAAAACAGTGGAGCCCGGTGCAACCATTCGGCTGACCCAGGGGTCGGATGAAAAAACCGTCGTCGTGCTTGGATTGTCGGAACAGCGTTTGTCCGCCCCTTTAGCCCAGGCTTTATATGAAGAAACAGCAGAAAGCATTGCCGACCGTGCCAAAAGAGCTGAATTGCGTAAACTGAACGCCTTATTCGCTCCGCATCCGGACACCAAGCCGGATAAAAAAATGCGCCGGCAGTTGCTGCTGATCAAAGCTCAGCAATCCTGAACCGTTCAGACAGGTAGCCCATGAACAGAGATTTACTACAACGTTTTTTATTCAGCCACCGCGATGTGCGTGGTGAACTGGCGTATGTCAGTGACAGCCTGCACCAGATGCTGGCAAACCACAATTACCCTTACCCTGTCAAACAACTGCTGGCCGAACTGGTGACAGCCACCAGCCTGCTGACCGCTACGCTGAAATTCGATGGTGATATTGCTGTGCAGTTGCAGGGGGATGGCACTATCCGTTATCTGGCCGTCAACGGCAGTTCCAACCAGCAGTTTCGTGGCGTAGCGCGGTTACAGGCTGAAATCGCGGGAGACAGTTTCCGTGAGCTGATTGGTGAAGGTTTTATGTTGGTCACCATTACGCCCAAACAAGGCGAACGTTATCAGGGCGTTATTCCACTGGTTGGCAACAGCTTAAAAGAAACGCTGGAAGCTTATTTTGTTCAGTCTGAGCAGTTACCCACCCGCTTGTACCTGTTCAGCGATCTGACAGCCGACAGCAGCAGAGCCGCTGGCTTGTTGCTGCAGGTGCTGCCGGTCGACCCGGAAAAAGCCAAACAGGACTTTGACCATTTGGTGGTACTGACGGATACCATTACGGCACCTGAGCTGCTGGAATTGCCGGTCGAACAAATGCTGCACCGCCTTTACCACGAAGAAGATGTGGAACTGTTTCCGGCGCAGCCCGTGCAGTTTGTTTGTGGTTGCTCCAAAGAAAAATGCGAAGCCGCCATTATTTCATTGGGCAAAAATGCGGTTGAAGAACATATAGCCGAAGGCAAGCTGGACATCTGCTGCGATTACTGCAATACCACCTACCGTTTTGATCAAAGCGAACTGGCGCTGATACTGACGAAGTTCTGAGCCATCTGACAGGGCGGATTGTAACCCGCCCTGTAAACTTTCAAAAAAGCTGATAAAAAGCTGTCAAATCCCCACTCCAAGGGTCGTATCGACAGGTCAAATACAGTACAATCCCCGCCAGAATAGCTATAAAACACCTCAATAACCGACTTATGTACCTCAAGGAGTCACCCTACAATGACCTCTACAATTACTCGTCACATTGATTTACCTGTGGCGGATTTAGTTGAGCATGCGATTCGCCGTGGCGAAGGTGTGTTGGCAGATAACGGCGCTTTAGTGGTAAAAACCGGTCACAGGACCGGCCGTTCACCCAAAGACCGTTTTATTGTCAAAGAGCCTGGCACTGAAGCAGATATTCAATGGGGCAATGTGAACCAGCCCTTTGATGCCGCCAAATTTGACGCCTTGTGGGCCCGGGTCAGTGATTTTATTGCGACCAGGGAGCATTTTGTTTCGCACCTTGAAGTAGGTGCTGACGCCGAGCACTACATTCCCATGACAGTGACCACAGAAACAGCCTGGCAGCATATTTTCGCCAAAAACCTGTTTATCACCCCTGCGCACTGGAATAAAGCCGGCAAAGATCACTGGCAAGTTCTGAACGTCCCGTCCTTCAGCTGCGACCCGGAGCGTGATGGTACCCACAGCGACGGCACTGTGATGATTAACTTCGCAGAGCGTAAAGTGCTGCTGGCCGGTATGCGTTATGCCGGTGAAATGAAAAAAGCCATGTTCTCTGTACAGAACTTCCTGTTGCCCGCCAAAGGCGTGCTGCCCATGCACTGCTCTGCCAACGTTGGGGAAGATGGCGACACCACCTTGTTCTTCGGTTTATCTGGCACCGGCAAAACCACCTTGTCTGCCGACCCGAAACGTTTTCTGATAGGTGACGATGAACACGGCTGGGCACCAGGCAGCGTCTTTAATATTGAAGGCGGTTGTTACGCCAAATGTATTGACCTGTCACAGAAAAACGAACCTGTGATTTGGGACGCCATTCGCTTTGGTACCATTCTGGAAAACGTGGTGCTGGACGATAACCGCACGCCAGATTACAAAGACGCCAGCCTGACCCAAAACAGCCGCGCCGCTTACCCACTGGCTCATGTGGAAAAACGTGTGCTGGAAAACCGCGCCGGTGAACCTAAAGCTGTGGTGTTTCTAACCTGTGACGTCAGTGGTGTGTTGCCCCCTGTGTCTGTGCTGTCAGAAGAAGCGGCTGCTTACCACTTCTTAAGTGGTTACACCGCCAAAGTAGGCTCGACCGAAATTGGCTCCACAGCCGCCATTGAATCGACCTTCTCCACCTGTTTTGGTGCGCCGTTTTTCCCACGCCCGGCCGGTGTTTATGCTGAATTGCTGATCAAAAGGGTGCGTGAATTCAATTCCAAAGTCTATCTGGTGAACACCGGCTGGACCGGCGGCCCACATGGGGTTGGCAAACGTTTTGATATCCCGACCACCCGCGCCATTATTGACGCCATAGTGTCCGGTGAGCTGGCCAGCGCTGAAACTGTGCACCTGCCACAGCTGAACCTGAATGTGCCGCTGCAAGTAACAGGGGTGGACAGCACACTGCTGAACCCACGTGACACCTGGGCCGATAAAGCGGCTTATGATCAGTACGCGGCCAAACTGGCGGCAGAGTTTGCCAATAACTTTAAGAAATACGAGGTATCGGACGCTATCCGTAACGCCGGTCCTAAAGTGTAACTGCAACCAAGAATGAACTCAGGGACCGGGCTAAACTCCGGTCCCTTTTTCTTGTTTCAGCGGAAAGTACACTGTCACGACCAGGCCACCATAAGCATGGTTATGCATGCTGATTTGCCCTTGGTGCATATCAACAATTTTTTTAATAATGGCCAGACCCAACCCTGAACCGCCGCTGCCCCTGGCTATGTCGCCCTGCGCAAATGGTTCCAGCATGCGCGCCATTTCCGGCTCCGGAATACCAGGTCCGTGGTCGCGTACCTGGACAAACACCCTTTTGCTGGCCCGTTCCAGTCCGGTACTGACTTCAATGGCACCATCTGAGTACTTCAGTGCATTTTCGATCAGATTGGTCAGTACCCGTTTCACCGCAATACGCCGCAGTGGGACCAGCGGTAAATGGTGGTCGAGGTGCGCATTGATCTCACGTTTCTGCAGACGATCAGCACTGATTTGTTCAGACACCAGCGCATTCAGGTCATCATTTTGCAGGTTTTCTTCTTTGTGGTGGCGAATGTAATCAATAAACTGGTCGATAATGGCGTTCATATCATCGATGTCGCTGGCGATGCCATCGCGGATCCAGTTGTCCTGCTCACTGACCATTTCGCTGGCCAGCCGGATACGGGTCAGGGGCGTGCGCAAATCATGCGACACCCCGGCCATCAGCAGATTACGGTCTTGTTCCAGTTGCCCTATCCCTTTGGCCATATGGTTAAAAGCCCGGGTCACCGCCACTATTTCAGTGGAGCCCTGCTCAGGTATAGGCTCAGGAATTTCGCCCCGCCCGACTTTTAATGCCGCCTGCTGCAAGGCCTGCAAAGGCCGGTTCAGCTGTCGGGCAAAAAGCCAGCCACCCGCCACACTTAAAAAGCCAATCACCAGCACATAAATTTTCAGCGGAGAAAAATCAGTTTCATCCAGCCCTGTTAAAGGCACTTTGACCCAATACTGTGGCGCCTGGGGTGGTTTCACCCAAAAGGCATAATTGTTTTGTTGGGCGATACGGACTTCCGCTGGCCCGCCCAGCTCATGCGACATTTCTTCGGAAAAATACTGGTAATAACTGGCTTCGTTTAAGCCATGTTGGAGGGCTGTGGCATCTGTGTACACTTCAATACCCGTCGCTTGCTGAAAGCGCCGGGTCAATTCTTCAGACAACAAATGGTCCCGATGGTCCACATCAATAAACACCACTTTGATTTGTTTGGCGATCAGATGATTAATTTGCTGGTAGCTGGGTTTAATCACGTAATAAACCACTGAAAGGTAAGACACCAGCTGGTTGATCAATAACAGAATGCCAATCAGAAAAACGGTCTGGCCAAAGGCACTGCGTGGGATCAGACGCATCTAACTGACAGCACCGTCCGGCACAAACACATAACCCAGGCCCCAGACCGTTTGAATGTAACGTGGGTTGGCCGGGTCATCTTCCAACATGCGGCGTAAACGCGATACCTGGACATCAATGCTGCGTTCCATCGCGGAATAATCGCGGCCCCGGGCCAGATTCATCAGTTTGTCACGCGACAACGGCTCGCGTGCATGGCTGACCAACACTTTCAGCACAGCAAACTCCCCGCTGGTCAGTGGCATCAGCTCGTCACCCCTGTGCATTTCACGGGTGGCTAAATTGAAGGTGAAAGGACCAAACTTGACCAAGGTTTCTTCCTGGGTTGGCGCACCAGGTAACTCTTTGGACTTGCGGCGCAGCACGGCACGGATGCGCGCCAGCAGTTCACGCGGGTTAAAGGGTTTTGGCAGGTAATCATCTGCCCCCATCTCCAGGCCAATAATACGGTCCACTTCATCGCCTTTGGCTGTCAGCATAATGATAGGAATTTCATTGTCCTGCTGACGCAACTTACGGCAAATGGACAGACCATCTTCGCCCGGCAACATCAAATCCAGTACCAGCAAATGGAAATGTTCGCGCTCCATCAGCCGTTGCATCTGTTCATAGTTGGCCGAAGTCCGCACTATATACCCCTGCTCGACCAAATAACGCTCCAGCAAAGCCCGCAACCTCATATCGTCGTCGACCACTAAGATCTTGGTGGTTTCCTGTCCTAACATAAATCCCCCTCCACGCCACCAGACCACTATAAACGAAAAAACCCGTCACAGAAGCTGCTGTGACGGGTTCATGTGTTACAAAGTTTGTCGGAACGACTTAATTTGTCTGCACTTTTTCAACTTTTTTCAGCGGTGGATTCATCCATACCACGTGACCGGTATGCGCACTTAACCGGGTCGAATTTTGCTGTTTTTCTAACTGTTGTTGGTCAATCTGGTACGCGTAGTTGGCTGATGAGCTGCAACCACCGAGGATCAGTGCTACTGCAAGGACCAGCAGACCTGTGATTTTTGCTTTCATAGTGGTCTCCTTTTATCTGAACACAAGTTCACTATAGCCAGCAACGCGCCAAACGCCTAGCATATTTTTGTTACACCTAAATGACAGTAAAAGATTATTTTCAAATAAGTGGAGAAATTCACGTAACCCAATGAATTAAATGGAAAAATAATTTCACACTTTGTAATTCCCTGTCATGCAGCGGAAATAATTCAAAGAAAAATCAAGGCTCTCTGTTCAGCGCGCTGCAGAATCGCTATAACGTCAGGGAATAACAACTCTCATCCAATTGGTATGAAAACAGAATTAATCACCCGTGAAGGCTATGAAGCGCTGCAACAAGAACTGAACCAGCTGTGGCGGGAAAAACGACCAGACACCACAGCCAAAGTGGCCTGGGCAGCCAGCCTCGGCGATCGCAGCGAAAACGCCGATTATCAATACAACAAGAAGTTGTTGCGGGAAATTGACCGAAGGGTCCGTTATTTGCGAAAACGGCTGGAAGTGTTAAAAGTGGTGGACTATTCACCACAACAACAGGGTAAAGTGTTTTTTGGTGCCTGGGTGGAAATAGAAAATGACGAAGGTGAGCAACTCTGCTTTCGTATTGTCGGGCCGGACGAAATTTATGGCCGGAAAGATTACATCTCTATTGATGCGCCTATGGCCAGAGCGCTGATTAAAAAGCAGATAGACGACGAAGTTCAGGTGAATACCCCGGCAGGCCCTAAGACCTGGCTGGTGAATAAAATTTGGTACCCACAGGAGCAACAATGAATCCGTATCAAACCCCATTTCAGCAGCAGCAACAGTACTTTGCTTCAGGCGCCAGCCGCTCACTGCAATGGAGGCGTCAGCAATTACAGGCGATGCGGCAGATGCTGCAGAACCATCAGCAAGAATGGCAGGAAGCCTTGCAACAAGATCTGGGTAAAGCACCATTTGAAAGCTGGCTGACTGAAATTGCCTACCTGGATGCCGAGATCCGTCATACCCTGAAGCAGTTAAAAAAATGGAGCAAAGCCCGGCGGGTCAAAGCCCCCCTGATGCTGTGGCCCTCAATGGCTTACGTTCAACCTGAGCCTTATGGGGTCATGCTGATTATCGGTGCCTGGAATTACCCGCTGCAGCTGGCATTGGGGCCTTTGGTGCCCGCTATTGCAGCTGGCAATATGGCCGTGATCAAGCCCTCTGAACTGTCGCCAGCCACCTCTGCTTTAATAGCCCGGCTGATCCCCCGTTACCTGGACGCACAAGCGGTACAGGTGGTGGAAGGTGGTGTGGCTGAAACCACAGCCCTGCTGGAGCTGCCTTTTGACTACCTGATGTACACTGGCAACGGCCAGGTTGGCAAAATAGTGATGCGTGCCGCGGCCGAACATCTGACGCCTGTCACCCTGGAGCTGGGCGGCAAAAGCCCGGTGTATGTGGACGCCAGTGCCAATATCCCACTGACCGCGCAGCGACTGGCCTGGGGCAAATGGCTGAATGCCGGCCAAACCTGTATTGCACCGGACTATGTGCTGGTGCATAAAGATGTCGAAGCGCAGTTGATTGAAGCGTTGCAGCAACAGATCAAACAGATGTTTGGCGACGACCCGCAGCAAAGCCCGGATTATGGTCGTATTGTGAACAGCCGCCATATGCAGCGTATTTTGGGTTATCTGCAGCACCAACCTCAGGTGCTGGGTGGCAAAACCGATGAAACTGACCGTTACATCGAACCGACTTTGGTGCTGGAGCCCGCTGTCGACAGCCCGCTGATGCAACAGGAGATCTTCGGCCCAGTGCTGCCAATACTCAAAGTCAGCCACTATGAGCAGGCGCTGGAGTTTATCCGTCGCCGGGAGAAGCCTCTGGCCGCTTACCTGTTCAGCGCCGACAGCCAGCAGCAACAACAGTGGGTGGACCGAATCAGCAGCGGCAGCCAGTGCATTAACGACGTGATCCTGTTTATGGCTGTGGCTGAACTGCCGTTTGGTGGTACAGGCCCCAGTGGTATGGGACAGTATTCAGGCAAAGCAGGTTTCGACCAGTTCAGCCACTTAAAATCTGTACTGCGCCGTACCTTCCTGCCAGAACCTCCTCTGCGTTTCGCCCCCTATCAAAGCTGGAAACAGCGTGTGCTGGGCTGGTTGCGTTAAGCGACCAGCGCAATGGCATTGGCAAGCTTTGTGTAAAAGTGGACAATGCCTGCACCTGAACTGACCAAAGGCCATGATGTAGCGGCCTTGACCAAGGATGTATTGATTCTATGTCAATGATTACCAAACAAATTGCAGCAGAAATTGCCGCCAAAGCCGAACAGGTGGCTGCCGCCATTCAATTGCTGGATGAAGGTGCCACAGTGCCTTTTATTGCCCGTTACCGCAAAGAAGTCACTGGCGGACTGGACGATACCCAACTGCGGACCCTGGAAAGCCGACTGACCTACTTGCGCGAACTGGAAGATCGTCGTCAGGTGATCCTGAAAACCATTGCCGAACAAGGCAAACTGACTGCTGAGCTGGAGCGCGATATTCAAAGCGCCGACAACAAAACCCGTTTGGAAGACTTGTACCTGCCTTACAAAGCCAAACGCCGTACCAAAGGCCAAATCGCCATCGAAGCCGGTTTATTGCCACTGGCAGAGGCACTTTTGGCCGATCCGGAATTAAGCCCTGAGCAGGAAGCCAGCCGTTATTTCAATGCCGAAGCTGGGTTTGCCGACATCAAAGCTGTGCTGGATGGCGCCAAATACATTCTGATGGAACGTTTTGCCGAAGATGCGGCACTGCTGGCGAAACTGCGCCGTCATTTGGGCCAGTATGCCGTGCTGAAAAGCACTGTGATCGCAGGTAAAGAGCAGGAAGGCGTGAAGTTCCGTGACTACTTTGCCCATAGCGAAAACTTGAAGTCGGTGCCGTCACACCGGGCTTTGGCCATGTTCCGCGGCCGTAACGAAGGCATTTTAAACCTGCAGTTGCAACCTGATGCCGATGAAACCACAGCCCATGCCAGCTGTGAGCAGATGATCGCCAGCCACTTTGACCTGCGCCAGCAAGGCCGGCCGGCCGATGATTTCCTGCGCACCGTGGTGCAATGGACCTGGAAGGTGAAACTGCACCTGCACCTGGAAAACGATTTATTGGGTGAGCTGCGTGACATGGCGGAAGAAGAAGCCATTAAAGTGTTTGCCCGTAACCTGAAAGACCTGCTGATGGCGGCCCCTGCCGGCCTGCGCCCGACCCTGGCTTTGGACCCGGGTTTACGCACAGGAGTGAAAGTGGTCGCTATTGATGAAACCGGCAAGTTGCTGGACACCACCACTGTCTTTCCGCATGCGCCACAGAACCACTGGGACAAGTCAGTCCGCACCCTGGCAGCTTATTGCAAACAGTACAAAGTGGAACTGATAGCTATTGGGAACGGCACTGCGTCACGGGAGACCGACAAACTGGCTGCGGAAGTGATTAAACTGCTGCCTGAGCAGGCCATCACCAAAATTATGGTGTCTGAAGCTGGTGCATCCGTATACTCGGCGTCTGAATTGGCAGCGCTGGAATTTCCGGCCCTGGATGTGTCGTTGCGTGGTGCTGTCTCCATTGGCCGTCGTTTGCAGGACCCGCTGGCTGAGCTGGTGAAAATTGAGCCCAAAGCCATAGGCGTCGGTCAGTATCAGCACGATGTGAACCAAAGCCTGCTGACCAAATCACTGGATGCGGTCGTTGAAGACTGTGTAAACGCCGTCGGTGTCGACCTGAACACAGCGTCAGTCCCGCTGCTCGCCCGGGTGGCCGGGCTGAACAAAACTCTGGCGCAGAATATTGTGGTGTACCGCGACACCAATGGCCGCTTCGCTCAGCGTAAAGATTTGCTGAATGTGGCGCGCCTTGGCCCCAAAGCGTTCGAACAGGCCGCTGGTTTCTTACGGATTAGCCAAGGCGCCAACCCGCTGGATGCCTCCGCCGTTCACCCGGAAGCTTATCCCCTGGTGGAAAAAATTCTGGCAAAGTTCGGCAAACCTGTGGCTGAACTGATTGGCAACAGCAGCTTTTTGCGCAGCCTGAACCCGGCTGAGTTTGTCGACGAACGTTATGGTTTGCCGACTGTGGAAGACGTGATCCGCGAGCTGGATAAACCCGGCCGTGACCCCCGTCCTGAGTTTAAAACGGCACAATTCAAAGATGGCGTCGAAACCATGGCCGATCTGAAGCCTGGTATGCTGCTGGAAGGGGTGGTGACCAACGTGACCAACTTCGGTGCTTTTGTCGATATCGGCGTGCATCAGGATGGTCTGGTACACATTTCCTCTTTGACTGACAAATTCGTCTCAGACCCGCATCAGGTGGTCAAGGCCGGCGACATTGTCAAAGTAAAAGTGCTGGAAGTCGAGCTGGACCGCAAACGTATTGCGCTGACCATGCGGATGGACGAACAACCTCAGGCTAAAGCGGCTGCAGGCAAAGAGCCGGGCACCCGCGGCCCTGCAGTGAAAGCCGCCAAAACACCAAAAGCCATGGACAACCCCAATGCAGCTATGGGCAATGCCTTTGCTGCTGCGTTCGCCAAGCTGAAAAAGTAACAGCTCCCCAATGAAGAAGGCCGCACTCAGCGGCCTTTTTTCTGAAAACCAAAAGGTCAGGCGGTTTGCAGCAAAGGACGTTCACTGGGAATGGTTGAACGTGAATAAAAACCCGCAATCACTTCTGAACGCAGTTGCATCAACGGCTCCTGCAAGGTTTTCGACACTTTCGACCTGTACACAGGACCATTTTCTGAGTCCGGCACCGTGTCAGGGTCTGAGGTTTCTTCAGTGTCAGGCTGACTGGCTTCCCGGTAGTCCTGATGCGTTTCACTGACCAAATCAGCCCGGGCTTCCTGCATCCGGCGGCTGGCTTCTGCGGCGATGGCCCGGTCAGCCCCCGAAGGTTCAGCCGGAGCCAAAGCCGCCGCTTTCACCTGCTGCATTTTGGCAATGGTGGCCTGGGGATCATTCGGGATTTCAGAGATATCAATTTGAACTTCACCACCCACAGCGTACTTTTGACCATCTGGACCTGTTTGGTACTCATAACTGGGCGAGCCGGCATATTGCCCCCCTACAGCCGCATGGGCCTGTTCATGTGCCCGCACTTCCTGATCCCTGGCTTTTAATTCAGCAACTTCTTTTTTCTCCGCCTGCTGCTGCCGTTTTTCTGCATCAGACTGCTGTTGCGAAGATTGCTGTTTGCCTTCTTGATCCTGGTCTTTTGGGTCTTTTCCAGTGACAGCCTGTTCATAGTCCAAGCCTTTGGTTTTGCTGTCTTCCTGATAGGAGAGCTGGGTCTGACGGGCGTCCCGGCCTTTATCGTCGGTCTGGACACCTTTTTCGGCGGCAGAACGTTCCATCTCCCGCACTGGTTCTATCACTTCGCGGCGCGCGTTGTCGCGCCGGACCAAATCAGTGGCCGGATTACCCACATACAAAGGTACGTTTGGATAATTCGAAGTGAGGATCATTGGTTAGTTACACCCGGATATCAATAATAGAACCCAATACCTCATCGGCGGTTTGCACAGACTTCAGATTGGCTTCCGCCTGATCCTGCGCTTCGGTTAAATCAACCAGGCTTTGTTCCACCGACACTGCGCTGACAGGCTCGGTCGGAGTTTCCAATTGCTGCTGGTTGCGGGATGCGGCAGTTTGCTGATTAATGTTAATGGTCGCTTCAGTGACTCGGTCTGATGCTCGCTGGTAGCCCTGTAAACCACTGGAAAAAGCTGAACTGATTTCCATCACAAGCCTCCGTTAATGGATAAAGTGCTTAATTATTGGCCAAAACCAATAAAAACGGAAGCAGAACGGCAAGTTTTTGCCGTTTCCTGTAGAAAAAACTCTCTAATCTTCGACAGCCAGCAGCTTGAGTACCCAGGAGAGGAAATAATCAGGATGGGAAATAAAAGGTGCGTGCGAGGCTTTGTCCAGTAAGGTCCAATCGGCATCAGGCCGAAGCTGCTTAAGCAGAGGCAGCACAGCAGCGGGCACTAAGGAATCCAGCCGGCCATACAGGCCAAACACTTTGTGCGGCAAAGCAGAAAGCTGCTCACGGGCATCGAGTTCAGCCAGCCAGTGCAGTCCTTGCTCCAGGCTTGGCGCGGTGGGTAATGGCAAACTCAGCACCGCCTGACGCAAGTGCTTAATATCCTGACGTGCTGAGCTGCTACCCATGGCCTGGATAGCAAGAAACCGTTCCACAGTCCCAGCCAAATCCTGTTGTAACGATTGTGCAAACTGACGCATCACAGCCCCTTCCATTCCTGGCCAGTCGTCCCCTTTCAGAAACTTCGGGCTGCTGGCCACCAAACCCAGGGTTTTTACTTTTGCCGGGTGACGGCTGGCCAGCAACAGTGCCAGCAGCCCGCCCAAAGACCAGCCGACCAACACCGACTGCTGCGGGATCTGGCTGGCCAGTTGATCCAGCACCAGTTCAAGCTGATAAGGCGCAGGAGCCTGACTTCCGCCAAACCCCGGAATATTCAGCGCCAAAACCGGCTGCTGTGGCGGAAGCTGCGGCAACAGCTGACTCCAGACCTGTTGGTTCAGGCCCCAGCCATGAAGCAATACCAAAGTACTGGTGTTTGTTGGTGAATCCACCATACTTGAACTCTCTTTCGTTTGGAGATGGACAGGATGTCCGCGATCAATCTCTGGCTCAGCCGCTTCGCCCACCAGTTACTGCCGTCTGTCTGTTTATGGTGCCAGCAACCTCTGGCCCCAGACGAGCCTCAGCTTTGTACCTGTTGTCACCAGCATTTACCCAGACTGGACGCCAGCCTGACCCAGCAGAACTCGCTGCTTTTGCCACCCGTGCAAAAAGGGTTATCACAGGCCCGTTTTGATGCCTTGTATACATTAGCCTGGTACCAACAGCCTTACCGGCATTGGATCCAACGCTGGAAGTTTCAGCAGGGACTGGCTGAAGGCGAGTTATTATGCCAGTTACTGGCAGAAAAAGCCGCAGCCCTGTCGCAGAGCCCGGCTATAGTGGCGGACGCTATAGGTTTTGCGCCGACATCCGCGGCCAGACTCAGGCAGCGGGGTTTTAATCAGGCTCAGTTGCTGGCTCAGGCGATAGCCAGGCAATGGCAGAAGCCCTGCCTGAGTTTGTTTCACAGCCCTGCGTTGGTGCCGCATCAGACGGGGTTGAAACGCAGGGAGCGGCTGGCCAATCTGGCCGGTAAAATTCAGTTGAACAGCGGCCCTTTGCCGGCCCATATTGCGCTGGTGGATGATGTGGTCACCACAGGCGCAACAATGGACTGGCTGACCCGGCTGTTAAAAAACGCCGGGGTGCAGCGGGTGGATATCTGGAGCCTTACCGTGACCCCTTACTCGACGGCGTCATCGTCACCATCGTCATCAGCCGAATCGGCGCTGAACATTTTGCCTAAATAAAGCGCATTGATCAGCAACCGGCTGGAACCGACAAAATAACCACGAAATACCGGATTATCTGTCATACCAATGATTCTGCCCTGCCCAAGGTTATGGGCAACCAGGGCAGCCCCCTCAGCAATGCGATCCACGTATTCAGCCGTGGTATACCCCGCCAGCTGAGGTTTATCACTGTACAAAGCCACATTGGTAAAGGCCTGCTGCATCGGCATCAGCAGGAAGGTGCCGTTTTTAAACACCGGTAGCTCAGCACGACTCAGCCCAAAACTCAGAGGATGCGTCAGATCCAGTTTGGTCTGATAAATGGCACCGGCGATACGGCGTTTACCTGCCTGTTTTTCTTTATCGCCATAAGCGGCCCCTTCATCACTGACCAGCGTTGCCATTTCTGCCGGATTCCAGGCTTTGGCTTTCAGCAGACCAGCCCGGCTCAACCAGGCAGCTCCGCCTTTGTGACCCCAAAGCACACCTCCTTGCCGGGCCCATTGCTGCAGAAGTTGTTGCTCGTCAGCCCCCCATCCCCGGTAACTGCCGTCCGGCAAGATAATATGACTGTAACGGCTTAAGTCGACCCGGCTTAAACGTTGCGGCTCAATCAGGCTTGGCGAAAGACCTGCCAGTTGCTCCAGGTTAAACCAGACTTCACCGGCTTCCGTAGAATTCACATCCGGCCCGGCCACCAGCAGCACATTGGGTTTAGCCACAGGCACAAAACCATTGCTGCCCAGATCCTGGCCTTGCCCTGTTAAACCCGATGTCACGGCATAAACCGGCAAATTGATTTGTTGCAGAACGCGGCCCAGCCGCTCAAACCAGTCAGTCTGCGTCTGCAGGCCAGCAGCCACCACCATGGCACCGGCTTTAAAACTGCGTTCGCCCTGTTTGGTTTGGGCAACAAAATCTTTGCTGGCCGCCCGCAACACCAAGCCCTGTGTTAATAACGCCTGTGTCAGCTGAGGGGCTTGTTGGTCGGCCCAGTCAAAGGCATACGCATAAGCACCCGCCACCGGAGCCACTGCCACAGAAGCTGTAGCCTGCCAGGCATGTTCAGCCACAGCCGGGCTGCGACCGGTTCTGGCAAACTCAATATTAAAGGCATAAGGTAAAGTCCAGGCAGACACGTCGTAAAAGGTATTGTCCGGGAAATTGGTTTCAGTGCTGAAAGCCGCTTTTAGCAGCAGATACTGCGCCTGCTGCAACGGCAGGTAATAGGCCTGGCCCGGCTGATAGGTCACCCCTTTGTGTTGCCACTTTTCAGTCAGCGCAAAGGCTTTAATCTGGTGTCTGGCCAGCAGGCTCAATAAAGCATCCAACCGACTGGCATCCCGGTCTTCCGCAATGATATAGCCTTTGTAGGCTTCGTCTGCCGCTAACCGCTCTGACTCGCGAAAAAACGCCTGCTGGTAATTTTGCAGCGTTTTTTTCTGGCTCAGTGCACCACGTAAAGTTGATAAGGAAGTAGTGAACTGATTGTCGATGGTGGTGGCAAAACTCAGAGGTCCGTTGATACTGTCTTGCAGATGACCCCGGCTGCTGGCCTGCTCAAACAGAATGCCGACCGAACCATTCACATCTGGGTAAGTTGAGCCTTTACCCACATAAAAATCATCAAAGCTCTCTTCGGTGTAATACAGCTTGCCCTGATCATCAAAAGCCCTGGCATGAAATTTCGCAATCTCCGCGGTCAGTTGCTGGTTGCGGGCTGGCGTCAGAGGGTAAGTGCGGCTTGGAATACCTGGCTGGAAAAAGTAACTGCTGTTCGGGCCCATTTCATGGAAATCCCCCACGACTTCAGGGCGCCATTTGTAAAACTGGGCAATGCGGGCCTGGCTTTCCGGATGCTGCAAGGGCAGCCAGTCCCGGTTTAAATCAAACCAGTAATGGTTAGGCCGGCCATTGGGCCAGGGTTCACTATGTTCGCGGCTTTGTGGGTCGGCCACCGCTGTTTTGCCTTTGTGCATATTGGCCCAGGTCGCAAAACGCTCATGTCCGTCCGGGTTTAAACTTGGCTGGATCAGGATCACCGCATTTTTCAGCCAGTCCTGAACTTCGACATCCTGACTGGTCAGCAAATGGTGCGCCACCCGCACCGCTGCATTGGGGCCACTGCTTTCATTGCCATGCACCCCGTAACCCAGCCAGATCACCAGCGGAATATCAGCGGAAAGCTCGGTGCCCGCACTGAGTTGTGCCAGATGCTGCTGGCGGATTTGCTCCAGACGGGCCAGATTCTCTGGTGCAGACACTATCAGTTGCAGCAATGGTTTGTGTTCATGGGTATGGCCAATGACCTCCAGGCGGGCTTTGTCAGAGCCCGCCGCCAACTGTTGAAAATACATCTGAATTTGATCATGGCGTAAATGCCAGTCGCCGGACTGAAAACCAAAGAATTGCGCAGGACTTTGTGGCTGCGCCATTGCGATTTGACTACTGCACCCCAATAACAACGAACAAAGTAATAGTTTGAATTGTGGCATTGCTGCTCCCCTTCTTTTTGTTTTCACCTTAGCAATAAAGCTTTGTTGCCGACAAGCCGGGCTGGCAGGGGGAAAGGAACAGGAGTATCATAGCCATTAACCTAGTAATTCAGTCAGGTACTACCGATGATCAAAATTTCCGAAACCGCTCAGGCTCACTTCAGTAAGCTGCTGGAAAAGCAGGCCGCCGGCACCAATATCCGGGTCTTTGTGGTCAACCCGGGCACTGTTTCTGCGGAGTGTGGCGTATCTTATTGCCCGGCCGATGCAGTGGAAAGTACCGATATTCAGCTGTCATTTAATGGCTTCTTTGCGATAGTCGATGCCGAAAGCCAACCATTTTTAGTCGACGCCGAAATTGATTTTGTCACCGATCAGATGGGTTCCCAGCTGACGTTAAAAGCGCCCAACGCCAAAGTCCGTAAGGTGGATAACGACGCGCCACTGAAAGAGCGGGTGCAGTATGTGATTGATGCGGAAATCAATCCTCAGCTGGCCAATCACGGCGGCCGGGTCTCCGTCGTCGAACTGACCGACGACGGCGTCGCCGTGCTGCAGTTTGGTGGCGGCTGTAACGGCTGCTCCCAGGTAGACCTGACTTTAAAAGAAGGCATTGAAAAAGAGCTGTTAAACCGGTTTTCCGGTGAGTTGAGTGGTGTGCGTGATGTCACCGACCACCAGCGTGGTGAGCACTCTTATTACTAATCTGTATACAGCTCAAAAGGCCACTTGGTGGCCTTTTGTTATTTCAGGGAGCAAAACATGCTGAAATTTGCTTTGTTGCTACTGGGGACTTTGACACTGAGCAGCCAGGCCGCGGTGATTTTGCAATACCACCATGTCAGCACCAGCACGCCTCGCTCTACCAGCGTGACTCCGGCAGAATTCCGCAGCCATCTGCAATTTTTAAAAGACCAGCAGTATCAGGTGATTGGCCTGGACCAATTGCTTAACCAGTTGCAGTCTGGCCAGGAACCTGCCGCCAATGCTGTGGTGATCACCTTTGACGATGGGTATGACAATATTTACCTGCAGGCGCACCCCATACTGCAGCAGTTTGGTTTTCCTTACACCGTCTTTCTGAGCCCTGCATTGATCGACCGCCGCGAAGGGCCTGTGATGAGCTGGCAGCAGATTAAAAAACTGCAGGCCGATGGTGTCCTGATTGCCAACCACAGCTCGTATCACGATCATCTGGCCAAACCCAGACCAGGTGAAAGCAAGGCCGACTGGCGCAACAGGGTTAAACAGGACATTGAACTGGCGCAGCAGCAACTGGAGCAGCAGCTGGGCATCAAACACAAATGGCTGGCCTATCCCTATGGCGAGTTCAGTGAAGAACTGGAACAGCTGGTCAGCCAGCTTGGTTTTATCGGCATAGGCCAGCAGTCTGGAGCTGTCGGGCTTGCCAGCAGTCTGACTCGGTTACCCCGTTACCCTTCGTCCAGCCAGTACGCGGCACTGAAACACTTTGAACCTAAACTGAAAACACTGGCGATGCCGGTAAAAAAAGCACTGGCCGCGGATCCGGTTAAAGGACCCAATCCACCGACCTTAAGCCTGCAGCTGGATTTAACCGATTTAAACCCCAAGCAGCTGAACTGCTTTAGTAATGGTGAAGCCATTGAAGTGCGCTGGCTGAGCAACGATAGTTTCAGCGCCAAAGCCAAAGAGCCGCTGCGCAGCAGCCACAAACGTTATAACTGCACAGTGCCGTCACGCAGCCACAAAGGTTATTTTTACTGGTATTCGCAGCCCTGGGTGCTGGACTGAATATACCCGTCGTACCTGAAGCTGCGGCTTTGTTGACTGCGCCATTTCGCCCCAGTCACATCGATTGACTA
>NZ_JBBIQD010000004.1:0-252716 GCF_037442525.1 Rheinheimera sp.
GGGGGCCCCCCCCCCCCCCGCAACTTCAAGTTACTTGGGTATAAACATAAGAGCGCAGCAGCTCAGCCTTCGCTGCGTTCCAGCACCAAAGGAAAATCAGCCAATAAGATGTCACTGTCCACCAGCGGCAACTGCCCGGCTTTCATTTCCGGCTTAAACATGGCCACCACGTCCGCTTTGGGGCCAATCAGTGCAATGCTGGCGCTGTGATCCACCAGATAACGACCTTCCTGCTGCTGCGGAATGGCATACATCAGCCCCAATTGTCGGACAAACGGAAACAATGCCGGGTGATCGGCAGTGCGGGCTTTTAAGGCTGGCTGGTTAAAGTGTTTCACGTACTGCGCCAACTGCGCTGGGGTATCCCGCTTTGGGTCCACCGACACAAACCAAATCTGTACCGGCGTGCTGGTCATTTGCTGCAGTTTCGGCTGCAGTGCCGCCAGTTTCGCCATGGTCATTGGGCAGATATCCGGGCACGAGGTATAGCCGACAAACACCAGGGTCCACTGACCTCGCAACGCGTCCAGACCCACAGGCTGGCCCTGCTCATCCAGCAGGCTGAAGTCATTCAGCGGCCTGGCTTTGGGATAAACCACAGCCTGCTGCGGCTGTCTGGCATCCTGCTGCATCTGCGACAACCAGACCCCGGCCAATAACGCCAGCACCAACAGCACCCATATCACATACTTATTCATCGTTATTCCTTCACCGCTGTTAAAAGGCTGGCCAAAACCAATAATGGTCAGCTAACAACAGCAGGAATAATACCATCAGATGCCAAATGGAGTACTTAAAGGTGGCCATGGCCGTGCCAGCGCTCGCCTGATACTTCAGCTGCCAGGCATACCAGACAAAACCCAGGTTGATCACTGTGCTGCCTGCCAGATACAGCACCCCGGTCATACCGACCAGGTAAGGCAATAAACAGACCAGGCACAACATCAGGGTATAAAGGAAAATAGCGGTTTTGGTGAACTCAATGCCATGCGTGACCGGCAACATCGGCATATTCACCCGGGCGTAATCATCCCGCCTGTGAATGGCCAAAGCCCAGAAATGCGGTGGGGTCCAGGTAAAGATAATCATCACCAGCAGCAAGGCATGGGCATGTACCTCGGCCGTCATGGCTGTCCAGCCCAGCAGGGGCGGCATAGCACCCGCCAAGCCGCCTATCACGATGTTTTGTGGCGTCGCTCGTTTTAAAAACATGGTGTACACCACCGCATAACCAAACAGACTGGACAAAGTCAGCCAGGCAGTCAGCGGGTTCACCGCGACAAAAAGCAACAAAAACCCGCTTAAGGCCAGAGTCAACGAAAACTGCACAGCCTGACGGCTGCTGATCCGGCCTTTGGCCACTGGTCTGTGGTAGGTGCGGGCCATCTGTGCATCAATGCGTCTATCCACCACATGGTTTAAGGCCGCTGCTGCTGCGGACAACAACCCTATCCCCACTGTCGCCGCCAGCATTAAACCAAGCGGTGGGAAATCTGGCCGGGCCAGCACCATACCCACCACAGCGGTCAACACCAACAGCGCCACCACTTTGGGTTTGGTCAGCTCCAGATAATCACGCCACTGATTGCTGGCCAGAGGCTGCAATGATTGAGTTTTCTGCATAGAGACTCTCCTTGGTACTGTGCAGCAGATAACCACTGCACACCAGACACATCAATAAATTGGCCGCGACAAAGTTATGCGCCACAGCATTGATCAGGGGCAAATGCAGCACGACGTTGGCAACGCCCAAACTGATTTGCAATAACAGCAGCAGTCCAATCAGCAGCGCGAATGTACGAAGTACAGCGACCCCCTGCCGCCATAACAACCAGGCATAACCGAGCACCACCACTGCAGTGACCAGTGCCCAGACCCTGTGCATCAAATGCACTGTGGCCCGCGCATCCAGACTCATGACACCAAACTCATAACTGTCATACCCCAGGTGCAGCGAAAAGGCTTCGTCGAAGTTCAGCCTGTCCATCCAGCCCGGTTCACACAAAGGCAGCTGAATACAGGACAAAGCGGCGTAATTGGCCGAAGTCCAGCCACCCAAAGCTATTTGCCCGGTCAACACCAGCAACACGGGCCAGAACAGCTTTTTCAGTGTCTGACTGACCTGCCATACAGGCCTGGGCTGCAACTGCCACCAATGCAGAGCCAATAAAGACAACAAGCTAAAACCACCCAATAAATGCGCCATCACTACCACTGGATGCAGTGCCAGCGTCACAGTCCACATGCCCAACGCCGCCTGAAACACCACCAGCGCCAGCAACAAAGCCGGTACCCGTCGCTGCTGATGCCGCCAGCCATTGATAAAAAGCACCAGGATCAGCAGCCCCAAAGTGCCGGCAAAATAACGATGCACCATTTCATTCCAGGCTTTGCCAGCCTCCAGCGGCCGATCCGGGAATCGCGCTTCTGCCAGCTCAATATGGGTTTCATGCTGTGGCACCTGCAAAAACCCATAACAGCCCGGCCAGTCCGGACAGCCCAAACCCGCGTCGGTCAGTCGGGTATAAGCCCCCAGCACAATCACGGCCATGGTCCACAGCACAGCGACAACGACCAGCATCTTTTGCAGCCGCATCAGAGCCCCCTTTCGTATTTCAGCAATTTATTCAGGTCGGCCAGAATGGCTTTTCCTGTTTGCACATTCTTCGGTCGTTGCAAGGCGACAGGGTAAGACAACAACCCCAGTCCCTGAGCATCCACTACAACCAGTTGGCCTGCGTATGCCTGAGCAACAGCGGGTAATTCAGCGTTTTGCATGGTGGCTGCGGTGCCAGCTCCAAGTTGCCACAATGCCAGGTAATCTTGCTTACGACCCAACGCCTGATACACCTGCTGTTGCAGATAAGCCGCTTCTTCACAGCGGCTGTCACAGTGTGGCTCAGCACTCAAATAGACCAACCGCCAGTGCTGTTTGCCAGCAACAGCTGGCAGTAACAGCAGTTCTTGAGTCAGCCACTGACCTTTGTTACTGGTACTGTCACCAAACCAGCCAAAACTCAGTACCGCCTGCGCAGCGGCCAGTGGTAACCCCAGGCATAAAATAAAAAGAATCAGAAAACGGGATTTTTGCATTCAGAACTCCCGGCGCCATAAAGCGCCTGCAACAAACAGCACCACCAGCGCCAATAAGGCCCATTGCACTGCATAGGCCCGGTGTTTCTCCGGTGGCATGACCACACTCTGATAGTGATAACGAAAAGGGGATTGCTGTTGATAGACCAAGCCGCTATACAGAGGCTGGCCCAACACCTTGCTGAGCTCAGCCGGCACCACCTGTTGCATCCGCTGTGGCCACAGGCCGGTGTCCTCCAGATTTTGCCCCAGCAGCACACCGCCCAGCTGAGTACGTAACAGCCCCTGCAACTCAAACTGTACAGGAATTTGGATCTGCGGCAGCTCATCACGGCTGGACGGGGCTGCGACCCAGCCTAAATTCACCAGCAGCAGCGGCGGACTCTGATCCACCAGCACAGGGATCACCACGTCGTAGCCGGATCTGCCACCGACCAACTGATTATCCAGCAGCCACAGCGCCGGCTTTTGCCAGACCGCCTTGCCCTGAATCAGAATACCGTCCAGTTGCTGCGCATCTGCCTGCGGCAGTTGCGTCCAGGCCATGGCCCCCTGCTGCTGCCAGTTGGTTTGTTGCTGCAGCAGCTGTTGTTTTTCATCGGCCCGGTGCCACTGCCACAACGCCAGCTTGCACAGCAGCAAAAAAGCAGCCAGAGTGAACAACACCAGCAGCCACTGTGCCGGCCGCCATTGTGGCGTCAGGTTCAATGCTGCCATTCCTTTGCCCTGAACTGAGGTTGTATGCTGATTAAATTACTGCTCATAGCGCTGCTGCTCTTTATTATTTTTAACTTATTCCGCGCCTTGCTTCTGATGTTAAAAAACGATCCTAACCAGCCACCTATGTCGGTGTTTTTAGGCCGTCGCCTGATTTGGTCTGTCGCCGTTATCCTGCTGATTGTGCTGGCTCTGGGGCTGGGCCTGATCAGTCCTCACCCCAGGCCTTACTGATCAGAGCACATAGACAAACACAAAGAGGCACAACCAGACCACATCGACAAAATGCCAGTACCAGGCAGCCGCCTGAAAGGCAAAATGCTTGTGGGCGGTAAAATGGTTTTTCAGCAAAATACGCAGAAAAATCACTGTCAGAAACACGGCCCCCAGGGTCACATGCAAACCATGGAACCCGGTCAATAAAAAGAAAGTGTTGCCGTAGACCCCTGAATCCAGTTTCAGGCCTAAATCCCGGTACGCATGGATGTATTCATAAACCTGAAAACACAGGAACAGAAACCCCAGAGCAATGGTCAGAAACAGCATCAGTTTCAACTGGCCACGTTTGTCTTTTTCCATCGCAATATGGGCAAATTGTAAAGTCACTGACGAGGTCAGCAGGATCAAGGTGTTGTACAGCGGAATACCCTGCCAGGGCATGGCCTGGGTCTGGGTACCATCCGGGGTAGTCAGCAAAGGCCAGACGGCTTCAAAGGCAGGCCAGAGCACAGCAGCCGTCATGGCATTGTTGCTGGCCCCGTCCAGCCAAGGCACTGCAATCAGGCGGGCGTAAAACAAGGCACCAAAAAAAGCACCAAAAAACATCACTTCAGAAAAAATAAACCAGCTCATGCCCTGCCGGAACGATCTGTCCATCTGCGGGCTGTACAGGTTATGCATGGATTCGTCGATCACATTACGAAACCAACCCACCAGCATAAACAGCAGCACAGCCACCCCAGCCAGTATCAGATAACCACCATAACCTGGCTGATCCTTGGTCACTTCATTGACAAAATGGCCAGCCCCAAAGGCAATTAAAAACAGTGCCACGGCGCCCACTATGGGCCAGGGCGACTGCTCGGGCACATAATAATGTTGATGTTGTTCACTCATAGGTATCCCCTGTTACTGTTCCCGCAGAGGCAGTCGTTGCAGCCCCTTGCACCTCATACAAGGTGTAAGACAAGGTAATAGTGCTGAACTGGCTGGGAAGAGCGGGATCGACATAAAACTGCAGCGGCATCAGCAATTCCTGCCCTGCCGCCAAAGCCTGTTGGTTAAAACAAAAACACTCGATTTTATTAAAGTACAACGCCGCCTGACCCGGCGACACCGATGGCACTGCCTGTGCCACCATAGGTAAGGCGGTTTCATTTCTGGCCAGATAATTCACATTGTGAATTTCCCCCGGATGCACCCGCAACCGGGTCACCACAGGTTCAAATACCCAGGGCATGTTTTTATTGGGCCGGGCAATAAACTCCACCAGCACTTCTCGTTTGGCATCCACCACTGCGGCCTCTGCGGTGGCAGCCACGGCAGAGGTTTTGCCATTTAAGCCAGTGATGTCGCAGAACACGTCGTACAAAGGCACCAGCGCATAACCAAAACCAAACATCGCCACAGCCGCTAAGCTCAGTTTGACTGTCAGGCGTTGATGAGCCAATGCCATAGGACCTCCGTTACTTCACGTCAGGTGGAGTGGTAAAGCTGTGATAAGGTGCGGGCGACGGCAGGGTCCATTCCAGACCTTCAGCACCCTCCCACACCTGAGCTGTGGCCTTTTGCCCGCCTTTAATGCATTTAACCACCACAGCAACAAACAACAGCTGTGACAGGCCAAACGCAAAACCACCAATACTGATAAAGGCATTAAAGTCGGCAAACTGCAGCGCATAATCCGGGATACGCCGTGGCATACCGGCCAGACCGACAAAATGCATCGGGAAAAACAGCAGATTGACTGAGATCAGCGAGCACCAGAAATGCCATTGCCCCAAGGTTTCGTCATACATATGGCCCGTCCATTTTGGCAACCAGTAGTACGCAGCCGCCATAATGGAGAAGATGGCCCCTGTCACCAGCACATAATGAAAATGCGCAACGACAAAGTAAGTGTCATGGTACTGGAAGTCAGCTGGTGTGATCGCCAGCATCAGTCCGGAAAAACCGCCAATGGTAAAAAGCACAATAAAGGCCAGGGCGAACATCATGGGGACTTCAAAGGTCATGGCCCCGCGCCACATGGTCGCCACCCAGTTAAACACCTTCACCCCGGTTGGCACGGCAATCAACATGGTGCAGTACATAAAAAACAGTTCGGCAAACACCGGCATGCCTGTGGTGAACATATGGTGAGCCCAGACCAGGAACGATAACAAGGCAATACTGGCCGTGGCATACACCATGGACGCATAACCGAATAACGGCTTACGGGCAAAGGTGGGCACTATGGCTGAGACAATGCCAAAAGCCGGCAGAATCATGATGTAAACTTCAGGGTGGCCGAAAAACCAGAAAATATGTTGAAACAACACCGGGTCGCCACCACCAGCCGCTTCAAAGAAGCTGGTGCCAAAGTACTTGTCAGTCAACACCATGGTGACAGCGCCAGCCAGCACTGGCATCACAGCTATCAGCAAAAATGCGGTGATAAACCAGGTCCAGACAAAAAGCGGCATTTTCATATAGGTCATGCCAGGCGCACGCAGGTTCATAATGGTGACGATCACATTGATGGCCCCCATAATGGACGAAATACCCATAATGTGTACAGAAAACACAAAAAGCGCAGTGCTGTCACTGCTATAGGTGGTGGAAAGCGGTGCATAAAAGGTCCAGCCAAAGGCCGGGCCACCACCTTCCATAAATAAAGACAGCAGCAAAATGCTGAAAGCAAAGGGTAAAATCCAGAAGCTCCAGTTATTCATCCGCGGCAAGGCCATATCCGGCGCCCCAATCATCATAGGCACCAACCAGTTCGCCAGGCCGGTAAAGGCAGGCATTACGGCACCAAACACCATAATCAGGCCGTGCACTGTAGTCATCTGGTTAAAAAAATCTGGCTCTACAATTTGCAGACCGGGCTGAAACAACTCGGCCCGGATCACCATCGCCATAGCACCACCTATAAAAAACATCAGCAATGCAAACAGCAGGTACAAAGTGCCAATGTCTTTATGGTTGGTGGTATATAACCAGCGTTTGATGCCTTTTGCTGGCCCGTGATGATGCTCAGCATGGGCATCATGATGGTCTGTTGTTACTGTACTCATCACAGCCCCCTACTGTTGTGCTTTGGCAATGTCAGCGGCTTGCACCACATCACCGGTATTGTTGTCCCAGGCATTGCGTTCATAGGTAATGACCGCAGCAATTTCCTGCAAACTCAGCTGTTTGGCGAACGCCTGCATCGCAGTGCCGCTTTTACCATGCAACACAATGTCTATATGGGCCGGCAAATCTTCCAGCGCCATTTTGCTGCCTTTTAACGCCGGAAATACACCAGGAATGCCAAGACCTGACGGTTGATGACAGGCAGCGCAATAGCCGTTGTAGGTTTTTTCACCCAAGGCCATCAGCTCCTCTTTGCTCATCGTCATCGCCAGTAGTTTCTGTTCTTCTTCCTTGGCTTTAGCCTGCACAGCTGCGGTCTCTGCCAGCCAGCTGTCAAACTCGGCAGGTTCTTTGACGATCACCACCACAGGCATAAAACCATGGTCCTTGCCACAGAGCTCCGCGCACTGACCACGATAAATGCCCTCTTGTTCAACTTTGGTCCAGGCCTCGTTGATAAATCCGGGGTTCGCGTCTTTTTTCACGGCAAAGGCTGGCACCCACCAGGAGTGGATCACGTCGTCAGAGGTCATCAGAAAACGGACTTTTTTACCAGACGGGATCACCAATGGCCTGTCCACTTCCAGCAGGTAGTTCTGACCTTTGGCCAGCTTGTTGGCAATTTGCTGACGTGGTGTCGCTAACAGGGAGAAAAACTCGACATTTTTGTCCATGTATTTGTAATGCCACTTCCACTGTGAACCTGTCACCAGAATGGTTAAATCAGCCTCAGAGGTATCTTCCATGGCAATCAGGGTTTTGGTGGCAGGTATCGCCATCAACACCAGAATAATCACCGGAATAGCCGTCCAGGCCAACTCAACTTTGGTACTTTCATGAAATTGAGCCGGCACGGCTCCTCTGGCTTTGCGGTGACGCAGAATAGACCAAAACATCACCCCAAAAACTGCTACCCCTATGGCACAGCAAATGTAGAAAATCGTCATATGCAGGTCATAGACCTTCTGACTGATCTCCGTCACCCCCTGCGTCATATTCAGGGGCATTTCTGTGGACTGCGCACGAAACGCAAGCATCAAGGTTAGCAGCGAACCACTCCAACGACGTGTTTTCGCCACGTAACTTCTCCTCTGTCTTTGCCGTTGGCATGTTGCAGAAAAGAAGACACGTCACCCAACACTTCGTCTTCGTGATGCAACCGCCATTATTCTTATAATTCCGACATCAGTTGCTGAAGCCGGTGCACAGATTCCTGCACCTGTGTAGTTTAAGAATTAGACAAGGAAGTTCGGGATGTAAACCTGAGTGGCTGATAAAACCATCTGGTCGTACCAGCCAAAGATGAAAGGCAAGCTATTGAGAAAGGGCAACTTTTTTAAAAGCCATTAGCCCGGATCACACCAACGGCAAGGCCTTCAATGGCAAAATGCTGTTGAGTTAAGTCCACTTTAATCACGTTAAAATCGTCGTTTTCCGGATGTAAAAAAACCATTTGACCTTCACGGCGAAAACGCTTCACTGTGACTTCATCTTCCACTCTGGCCACCACCACCTGCCCCTGCCGCGCTTCAGAGGTCTTATGCACCGCCAGTAAATCGCCATCCAGAATACCAATGTCTTTCATACTCATGCCCTGCACCCGCAACAGAAAATCGGCATGAGGCCTGAACAGGCTGGCGTCCAGCTGATAACGCTGCTGAATATGTTCAGCCGCCAGAATAGGCTGACCGGCCGCCACTTTACCCACCAAAGGTAAACCCGGCTCTTCGTCCACTTCATTGGCGGCTTCATCATCCACTAAACGGATGCCACGGGAAGTACCAGGCATCATTTCAATAAAACCTTTTTTCGCCAGCGCTTTTAAATGCTCTTCTGCTGCATTGGCCGACTTGAAACCCAACTGAGCAGCAATCTCAGCCCGGGTCGGCGGCATACCGGTTTCGGCCTGGTAGTCTTTCACTAATTGTAAAATTTCGGCTTGTCGTGGCGTTAATGGGCGCATAATGCTGAATACCTATACAGTGAATACTGTGAGTATATACAGCATTATTGCCAGTGCCAAGCCCAAGCCTGAATTTTGTGGGTCTAACCATTCATGCTATTCTTAGCGCCCTGTGATTCGAGTGGAACCTCTATGTTAAGACCTGTTCGCTGGCTGGCCAAATTGTTGTACTGGCCGCTGAAACCTCTGGTGCGCTGCAAAATAGTCCCTGACGCAGTGCAGGAAAACCTGGAGCTGAATCCCAACAGACCGGTGTTTTACATTACCAGAACTGAATCTGCCAGCGACCTGGCCACCTTAGTGCGGATCTGTCGCAAACTGGGATTACCCGACCCAATGCAACCTGTACAGTTTGGTGCCAGCAGACTGCCCAGGGTAGTGTTTCTCGAGCAACCCCATGTGCTATGGGGGGCACGGACCGCCACCACAGCGCTGGAACAAGGTCTGACCTTATTACAAACCCAGCAGCGTCATCCCGAGTTGCAGGCGCAATTGGTGCCTGTTTCGGTGTTATGGGGCCGGGCACCCGGCAAAGAAAACAGCATCAAATCGGTGTTGGGTGAATCAGAATCGCCAAGCTGGCTGGCCAAACTCTTTATCGTACTGATTTCCGGCCGTCATACCCTGGTACGGTTCAGCCGTCCGGTGTCGGTCGCCCAAATGGTTGCCCAGACCGATGTCAATACCGACACTGCCCATAAGTTATTGCGTGTCGCCAGGGTGCATTTTTTCCGTCAGCGCCTGGCGGCCACAGGGCCCAAATTGCCGGAACGCAGTGCTTTGTTTAATGCGCTGCTGGCGTCCGACCGGCTGAAACAGGCCATTGAAGATGAGGCGCAAAGTAAACAGATTTCTGTGGCGGCGGCCCGCACCGAAGCCCTGAAATTGTTGCAGGAAATAGCGGCCGATTACCGTGAATCAACCTTAAGACTGGGTGACCGGGTGCTGGGCTGGTTATGGCAACGGCTGTATAACGGCATAGTGGTCAATAACAGCAAAGTGCTGACCGAGCTGGTGCAAAAAGGCCACGAAATCGTGTACGTGCCCTGTCACCGCAGCCATATGGACTATTTGCTGCTGAGTTATGTCATTTACCACCAGGGACTGGCACCACCCCATATTGCAGCCGGTATCAACCTGAACTTCTGGCCGGTCGGGCCTTTGTTCCGTCGCGGCGGTGCCTTTTTTATCCGCCGCAGTTTCAGCGGTAATAAGCTGTATTCTGCGGTATTCCGTGAATACCTCAGCCAGTTATTCAGCAAAGGCTATCCAGTCAAGTATTACTCCGAAGGCGGCCGCAGCCGCACCGGTCGTCTATTACAACCCAAAACCGGTATGTTAGCGATGACGGTGCAGGCCATGCTCAAAGGCATAGACAGACCCATCAGTCTGGTGCCTGTTTATCTGGGGTATGAGCATGTGATGGAAGTGAACACTTACCTGAAGGAACTCAAAGGTTCAGGCAAAGAGAAAGAATCCATTGGGGGTGTATTCAGCGCCATCCGCAAGTTACGGGATTACGGCTATGGCTACGTCAATTTCGGTCAGCCGATCGCTTTAACCCAGTTTATCAACCAGCAGCAACCGGAATGGCGCGAAAGTCTGAGCGCGGACCAGGGCAAACCCAGCTGGCTCAATCCGCTGGTTGCCACCCTGGCCGATCAGCTGATGCGGCGGGTGAACCAAAGCGCAGCACTGAACAGCATCAATATGATTGCCACAGTATTGTTGGCCACCCGTCAGCATTCGTTGTCCCGTCAGGAATTGGAAAAACAGCTGGCCTTTTATCAGCAGCTGCAGCAGCAAGCCCCTTATGCGGCCTCAGTCACCTGCGCTGAAGGTTCGGCAGCGCAGTGGATTGATCACGCTTTGAAGCTGCAAAAAATTCAGCAACAGCATGACAGCTTTGGCTCGATCATTCAGTTAACGGCTGAGCAGACGATCACCATGAGCTATTACCGCAACAATGTCAGCCATTTGTTTGTGATACCGGCCCTGCTGGCTACTGCTTTGTTGCAGCATCACGAGCTCAGCTCAGTGCAGCTGAAAAATATCATCCAGTTGATCCAGCCATTGCTGGCTGATGAATTATTCCTGCAACTGGATGATTTGGATCTGTATCTGTCGCAGTTGCTGGGCTGCCTGCAACAGGCTGGCCTCATTCAGCAGCATCAGGGTCAGTTCAGCGCGGTTCCTGTGCAGCAAGCCGGGCATCGCATGCTGGAACTGCTGGCCTTTAATGCACAGGATATTTTGCAGCGTTATGCCGTGGTGTTAAACCTGCTGTCGGGCGACCCCATCAGCCGGGAAGAGCTGGAGCAGAAAAGCCAGGACATGGCCAAACGGCTGAACACCTTACATGGTGTCAGTTCACCTGAATACCTGGACAAAAACCTGTTTGCTACTTTGGTCAACGCACTGAAAGGCGCAGGTTATTGCCAGTTGACGGACAACAATGCCCTGATCGCCGGCAGCAGTGCCCAGCCGGTGCAACAAACCGTCAATGCCTTATTGCATGCGGACGTGCTGCAGACGGTACTCAGTATTGTGAAAGGGCATTGATCGAACAGGGCAAAGCGGACTAACCGTTTTGCCCTTTGTTTTCGTAACTGCGGATCACCCCTTCCTGCATGGTGGACGCCACCAGCTTACCATCGCGGTTAAAGAACTGACCTCGCACCAATCCACGGGCGCCTGAAGCGCTTGGACTGTCCACCGCATACAGCAGCCAGTCGTCAAAGCGGAAATCGTGATGAAACCACATCGCATGATCGATAGTGGCTACTTGCATATTAGGCGCCATAAAAGACTTGCCGTGTGGCTGCAAGGCCGTTGGCAGGAAGTTAAAATCGGACGCATAGGCCAACAGGTACTTATGTACCCGCAGATCATCCGGCATCTGACCATTGGCTTTAAACCAGACATAACGTTTCGCCTGGCTGATTTGCGGTTTAAAGGGGTTCTGAAAATCCACCGGGCGCATTTCGATCGGCTTTTCACAAATAAACTTACTGCGCAGCGCTTCAGGGATCAGATGGGCATGCTGCTGGTAAAACACCAAATCCGACTGTAAATCCTCAGGTGGCGGAACCTGGGGCATCAGGTCCTGGTGCTCAAACCCTAACTCTTCGGTCTGAAAAGACGCCGTCATATAAAAAATGGCTTTGCCAAACTGGATGGCACTGACCCGGCGAGTACTGAAGCTTTTGCCATCGCGGATATTCTCCACTTCATAGACAATGGGTTTACTGGCATCACCCGGGCGTAAAAAATAGGAGTGAAAGGAGTGTACCTTGCGGTCCGGGTCGACCGTCTCTTTCGCAGCGGACAAGGCCTGCCCCATCACCTGACCACCAAAAACTGCTTTAAAACCCAGGTCCTGGCTTTGACCCCGGTACAAGCCCTGCTCTATGGTTTCAAGTTTTAACAAGGACAATAAATCGGCTAACACCTGGCTCATGCGGCACTTCCTCTGTTGATTTACCATGGTATTCTGCCGACTGAACTGCGACGATTCAACCTGTTCTGCAGACACAACGGAGAATGCTATGTACTGGTTGTACAAAACCGAACCAGAAGAATGCAGTATTGATGACTTCGCCAACAATCCCACCAAGCCCATTGTATGGGAAGGAGTGCGTAATTATCAGGCTCGTAACTTTTTACGCGCCGCCGCACTGGATGATTTGGTGCTGATTTATCATTCCAGCTGCAAGCTTATTGGGCTGGCCGGTATTGCCAGGGTGGTCAAAACCGCCTACCCGGACCCTTCGCAGTTTCAGCCAGACAGTATTTATTTCGATGCCAGGTCCAGTGCGACGCAACCTCGCTGGTTCGCCGTTGAGCTGATATTTGTGCAAAAATTTCCCTCTGTGGTGCCGCTAGACAAACTAAAGCGCTCATCTAAGCTAGAACAACTGGCGCTGGTGCAAAAGGGCAGCAGATTGTCAGTCATGCCGGTCCAACCGGACGAGTGGCAAGTGATGTTGGCCATGGCCACAAAGGAGTAATGCAGATGAAACAAGAGCGTCGGCGCAGTGCCAGAAGTTTTCACCAGTTCTGGCAGCAGTTAAATCCGGCTCAGCAGTTTTCCGTGTTTGAACTGCAACGTTTTGGTTATGAATTGTCTTTTGTTCGTGAGCAGGAACAGCAGCGGGTTGCTGTGTTAAAAGCTGGCGACAGGCTCGCCAGCGTTGATGCAGAAGGGCAAATCAATATAGCCCCGACCGTCGTGCTGCGGGACTAACTGGCACGTCGGTCAGCCGCATTGGAACTTTGTTCCTGCAGTATCTCCAGCCCCTTGTGGCACAATTTGAAATACGCTGTCAGCGTGTTGCTTTGCCATAACTCGGTCAGCACAGGATAGTGACGCAGGAAGTTTTCGATGTCGTTCATCGTCAGTTCTGAATGTTTTTTCAGGTAGAAGCCAAAACTCTGCCTGGGCGCCAGACCTTTATTGGACTGATCCCGGCATAAGGTAGGGATGGCCTTAAACAACTGCTCCAGATGAGGGGCATGCAACGGCAGTTTGGCTTGCTGACGCACCCAATGCTGCAGCCTGGATTGTAATTGTTGGCTTTGTTCTTCCGCCAGCCAGAATGCCAGGTGCTCCACCTGCACAGACTGCTGCTCTGCAAAATGCAGCTGCACTTTGAGCCGGTTCAGTGCTTTGGTCTGTTGATCCAGTTTCAGAACCAACACCACTATAGGTGCCACTGCCAGTACCAGAAACACTAACCACCACATCCGGCATCTCTCCTAAGGATAATTCAGCCTGCTGGCGTGTCCTGCCAAAAGGTCACATCGCAGCAGGCTGAGGGCGCGCACTCTAACAAAGAGCATCCTGACTGGCTATGCCAGTGAGGATGAATTTTTTTCAGGCTTTGCCTGCCTGCTCAATATACTGAGTGACCTGCAATTCGAGTTGCGACAATGGCACACTGCCGTTACGTAACACAGCTTCGTGGAAGTCACGCAGGTTAAACTTGTCGCCCAGTTGCTGTTCGGCCTGCCGGCGCAGCTTTTTGATGGTGATTTCACCCAATTTGTAAGACAGCGCCTGAGCAGGCCAACTGATATAGCGATCAATCTCCGTCGTCACGTTATGCATTGACAGTGCCGTATGGCTACCGAGGTAATCCAACGCCTGCTGCCGGCTCCAGCCCAAGGCATGCATACCGGTATCCACCACTAAGCGACAAGCACGCCACATTTCATAAGTCAGCCGGCCAAAGTTGCTGTAAGGGTCCTGATAGAAACCCATTTCCAGCCCCAGGTATTCAGAATACAAACCCCAGCCTTCACCAAAGGCAGAGGTATAAAAGTTACGTCTGTAATCGGGTTGGTCAGCCATCTCAGCAGCCAGCGCAATTTGCAGATGGTGACCAGGCACCGCTTCGTGCAGGGTCAGAGCTTCCAGCTCATACAAAGGTCGACGATTCAGTGCGTAGGTATTGACCCAATAAAAGCCGGCTCTGTCTGCTCTGCCGCTGCCCGCATAACGGCCCGATGTGTATTTGGGGGCGATTTCCGCCGGAACCGGCGCTACGCCATAAGGCTGTCTGGGCAGGGTTTTAAACAAGGCGGGCAATTGTGCATCGGCTTTTTTTGCGATAAAAGAGGCTTCTTTCAGCAATTCTGTCGCTGTTTTGGCATAAAACTGCGGGTCGGTGCGCAGAAACTCAATAAAGTCGGCAAAACTGCCGTGAAAACCTACCTGCGCAATCACTTGCTGCATTTCAGTTTTAATACGGGCCACTTCCTCCAACCCCAACTGATGCACCTGCTGTGGCGTCATTTTCAGTGTGGTGTAATGCTCCAATCGATTCTGGTAAAACTCGCGCCCCTGCGGCAAAGAACTGGCGCCTATCTGCTCCCGAGCCGCGGGCAGGTAACTTTGCAGGAAAAAGTCATAAAACTGCTGATAAGCCGGGTTGATCTGCTCGCTGATCAAGGTTTTTGCTTGCAGTTGCAATGAAAGCCAATCGGCATCTGACACAAAGTGGGGCTGCTGCCGGAACGGGCGGAAGAAAATACTTTGCTCCGGGTTTTGGCTGATATAGGCCTGAATGCCCTGTTCATAGCCCGCCAACACAGCCTTTGGCTGAGTCAGGCCCTTTTCGATACCACGGCGCATCCAGTCCGTTTGCTGCTGCATATAACGCGGCACAGTACTGAGTTTTTTCAGGTAATCCTGATAAGAGCGGGCTGAGCTGAAATCAGTACCTGACACCATAAACCCCAGGCTGGAATGAAAACCTGACTCCGAGGTCAGCGGCATATAGTGGGCACCAAAACGGTATTCATCCACTGCATCCTGCAAACCATACAGCAGGATCTGATGGTTAATTTTCTGCTGCTCCGTCAGACCTTTCAGTTCCGTCTGTTGCAATTGTTGTAGCAACTCCAGCCGTTTCTGCTGTTTTTTTTCCAATGCTTCAGGCGACATATCTGGCAGGCTGGTGCTGCTGCGATCCGACAGTTGTTGCTGCTGTTGCCAGATTTGTGCAGACAACTGCTCAAAATCAACCGCAGGTGATGAAACTTTGGCCGTACAGGCCGCCAAAGACAAAGTCAGACCCAAAGCGATTAAAGTGCGTTGCATTCTTGTTCTCCTTGTTTTCTTTCGATTCTACCCTGTCGGTTCCATAGCTCCAGCGGAACTATCTGTGCTTTCTGGAGATTGGACGTATTCAGCGGATAAAACGAGGTAATTGGGCAGATTTTTCTGCATTAATGACAAAAACCACAATTGAAAATACAAAAAAGTAAAAAAATTAATTGTTAAGTTCCAAGCAAATGCAGACTTTTTTAAACAGATATGTCAGCTTAGTTGAAAGCAGCGGCTTGCCTTAGTGTTAGATTCGCGTAACATGGCAAAAACAACGCTAAATGAGCAGTAGTATTTAGTTGGAGTCAGGCTTGGCATGAAATATCAGGACTCAATCGATCAAGCGGGTGAAAAGGCGGCGCTGACGGCCGCTTTTTTACAGCGGCATCGTTTGGCAGCCCACCCGGTCAATTACACAGTGATCTATGAGTACATCAGTGGTCACAACGCCGGTTTATGCCACGCTATCGAACAGAAACTGGCCGCTCAGGCCAGTTTTGATGATTTTGTGATGGCCGAGCTGTACAGTCAGTGGCTGGTGCCGCAACAGGCACGGCAAGAAGCCTTAGCCCATCAGGTCACCACTATGCTGGCCAAGCTGTCCGGCACCACCGACATTGCCAACGAAGCAGTGCAACACTACATTGATATGCTGGATCAGGTGTTGCTGGGGCTGGATCCAAACAATAGCAACCGCAGCAAAGACAGCATCAATAAAGCCATCAGCGCCACTTACGCCATCAAAGCCTCACAGCAAAAGCTGCAGGACCAACTCGAGTTCTCCAACGAGCAATGTCACCTCCTGCGTGATGAGCTGGACCGGCTGAAACAGGAACGCCAGCTCGATCCCTTAACCGGTCTCTACAACCGACTGGCCATGCAGGAGCATCTGGACTTATGGCTCAGTGAAAACCCGCATCGCCGTATTGCGGCAATAGCGGTCGATCTGGATCATTTTGCCCAGTTTAATCAGGACTATGGCGCTGGTATTGGGGATGTGATTTTAAGTAAAGTGGCGCGCAAAATTGCCAGTTATGTGCAGGAAAGTGGTTTGCCTGTGCGTTGTGGTGGCGAAGAGTTCCTTATTTTGCTGCCAGATGTCGATTTACGTACAGCCGGCGAAATTGCTGAACAAGTGCGGCGCGGCGTCGAAAAACTGCGGTTTGTTTCATCAAAAAGCAAAAAGACCTTACCGAAAATCACCATTTCTCTGGGGGTCTCCATCTACAACGCCGCGGAAAACTGGCATCAGTTTTTATCGCGCTCAGCCCGGGTGCTGCAGGAAGCCAAGCAACGCGGCCGTAACCAGGTTGCGAACGAGCTGATGCTGGCTCTGTAAATGGCAGCAGCACTGAAAGACTGCTATTCCCCCTCTTTTATACGACAGCTGGGATTGTTGTGCCAGCAACAGCACCCGGCTTTTGATCTGAGCGCTTTCAGTACCTATGTGCTGGCGGATGACTGGTCTGAGCTGGAACTGAAACAACGTATGCGTCGGATCAGTACGGCGCTCGCGCTGCATTTACCTCAATCCTTTGCAACTGCACTCCCCATTGTGCAACAGGTGGCTGTGCAGTTTTCCGGCTTACAGGGTCTGGTGTTTCCTGACTTTGTTGAGGCTTATGGGCTGGAACAGCCGGAGTTGTCCATTCAGGCACTGGGTGAACTGACCCGCTATTCCAGCAGTGAATTTGCTATCCGGCCCTTTTTGTTGCGGTACCCTGAACTGGTGTTACCCCAGTTATTGCAATGGGCTGAATCGGACGATTTACATCAGCGCCGGCTGGCCAGTGAAGGCGCCCGGCCCCGCTTGCCCTGGGGGCTGGCGTTGAAACCCTATCAACAGGACCCAACCCCTCTAATGCCAGTGCTGGAGCGGCTGAAAGCGGATCCAGAAGCCTATGTGCAGCGCAGTGTGGCGAATCATCTGAATGACATCAGTAAAGATCATCCACAGCTGGTGTTACAACTGGCGGAACGCTGGCTGAATCACAGCCATGCCACCCACTGGATTGTACGCCATGCACTGCGTGGTTTATTGAAGCAGGCCAATCCTCAGGCGTTACAGCTGTTTGGTATTATGCCTGTGGATTTACAGGCGCAGTTAAGTCTGATCTCCACCACCGCATCGGCCACCCAGCCGCTGCAGTTTCAGTTGACCTTAACAGGCGAGGCGCCCGCTGGTCCCTTGCGGCTGGAGTATCGCATTGGTTATCTGAAAAAAAACGGCCAGCTCAGCTACAAAGTGTTTCAATGGGCCAGACCCCAGTGGCAAGGTCAGCCATTGCAACTAAATAAACAACAGGCATTCGTCGACCTGACTACCCGTAAGCACTACCCGGGACAACACCAACTGGAAGTCTGGCTGAATGGCCGTTGTATTGCGAGCCAGTCCTTTGCCCTGAACTGACAGGACAGCCTGGTTCAGACCGCACAGAAAGTCCGCGCAATGATTGGCGTGGCCGCCTGAATCTTTTACACTAACGCCAATTTTTCTGCCCGAGGCTTATTTATGTCAGACCCATCCAATCAAACCCACTTTGGTTTTAAAACAGTGCGGCAGGAAGACAAAGTCTCGCTGGTGGCCAATGTATTTCACTCGGTGGCAGGCAAATATGACCTGATGAACGACCTGATGTCGATGGGTATTCACCGGCTGTGGAAACGTTTTACCATTGACAGCAGTGGTGTACGCGCTGGTCATCAGGTACTGGACCTGGCCGGTGGCACCGGCGATATCACGGCACTGTTTTCAAAACGGGTTGGCCCAACAGGCAAAGTGGTGCTGGCCGATATCAATGAGTCCATGCTGAATGTCGGTCGCGACAAACTGCGTGACCTGGGTTTAGTGAATAACATTCAGTATGTGCAGGCCAATGCCGAAGCCTTACCTTTTGCGGATAACAGTTTTGACATCATCAGCATAGGTTTTGGCCTTCGCAACGTCACCGACAAAGATGCCGCGCTGCGCTCCATGTACCGTGTGTTGAAGCCAGGTGGCCGCCTGCTGGTGCTGGAGTTTTCCAAACCTGAATACGACTGGCTGAGCAAAGTCTACGATCTCTACTCCTTTAAACTGCTGCCAGCCATTGGTCAGCTGGTCGCCAATGACAAAGACAGCTACCAGTACCTGGCCGAGTCCATCCGGATGCATCCGGATCAGGACACCCTGAAACAGATGATGCAAAGCGCCGGTTTTGAGCATGTCAGTTACCACAACCTGACCGGTGGCATTGTCGCCCTGCACAAAGGATACAAGTTCTGATGTTGAACCTGCTGCCACAGCTGCTCTGTGCTGCCTTTGAAAAGGTGCTGCAGAAGCTGCTGGCAATGGACCCTACCTCTGTTCAGTTACTGGCCCCAGTGCAAGGCAAACAGCTGGCATTGCAGTTAAAGGAGCTGCCCTGGCGTTTTGTGCTGTCAGCCTCGGAACGGCAACTGTTGTTAAACCAGCATCTGGAGCAGGCGGACTGCGAAATCAGCACCGATCTGACCACAGTCCGTCAACTGGCCGATCCCAGCCAACTGACCCGGCTGATTAAACAAGACAAACTCAGCATTCAGGGTGATTTGCAGGTGGCGCAAAAATTCAGCCAGGTCCTGCAGCAGTTAGACCCCGACTGGCAACAAGAGCTGTCCGTCTGGCTGGGCGACGCACTGGCCCACAAGCTGGCGACTGCTCTACGGCAGGTGCAGCAACTGCTGCTGCATAAGCTGGCCGAGTTGCAGCAACAAAGCGTCGAATTGCTGCAGGACGAATTGCAAAGCACGCCAAGCCGTGCCGAGTTTCAGCAATTTCAGCTCAGCCTGACGTCAGTGCAAACCCGGCTTGAGCAGCTCAGCCGTCAATTAAAAACCCTGCAGGAGTCGTAGTGGGTATCAAGCGCTTTTATCAGATTTTCAGCACCTTACTGCGCTTTGGCCTGGACAATCTGGTGCCTGAAAAATGGCGCCCCTGGTACTGGCAACTGGTGCGAAGCTGCGCCTTCTGGCTCAGTAACCGTCATCCGGAAAAATCGCAGGGAGAGAGACTGCGACTGGCCTTGCAGCAGTTAGGGCCGGTTTGGGTTAAATTTGGTCAAATGTTGTCCACCCGCCGCGATTTGTTCCCTGATGAATGGGTCGACGAACTGGCCAAACTGCAGGATAAAGTCAGCCCCTTCCCTGGTGAACAGGCCGAAGCTGTAGTGAAAAAGCAGCTGGGCCTGCACAGTCTGGACGAGTTATTCAGTTATTTTGAGCTGACCCCTTTGGCGTCGGCTTCTATTGCTCAGGTGCACACCGCAGGTTTGAAACAGGCTGATGGTGCTGTGGTTGATGTGGTGGTTAAAGTGATCCGGCCTGCTATCCGGCCACAAATTCTGGCCGATCTGGAGCTGATGGACGCATTGGCCGGACTGGTGGCCCGTTACCTGCCAGACGGCAAGCGGCTGCGGCCACAAGAAGTAGTGGCCGAATACCGAAAAACCATTCTGGACGAACTGGATTTGCAGCGGGAAGCCGCCAATGCCATTCAGCTGCGGCGTAATTTCGAAGGCTCAGACTCCCTGTATGTGCCTTATGTGTATGCCGATTACAGCCGCCCTGCCGTGATGGTGATGGAGCGCATTTACGGCATCCCGGTCTCCGACATTCCGGCGTTAAAAGCACAAGGCACCAATATGGAACTGCTGGCCAAGCGGGGGGTGGAGGTGTTTTTCACCCAGGTGTTCCGCGACAGCTTTTTTCATGCCGATATGCACCCAGGCAACATTTTTGTCTCACGCGAGACACCGGAAAACCCTAAATATATCGGCATTGATTGCGGTATAGTGGGTACCCTGAATAAAGAAGACAAACGTTATCTGGCCGAAAACTTTGTCGCCTTTTTTAACCGCGATTATCTGAAAGTTGCACAGCTGCACGTTGATTCCGGCTGGGTGCCTGCGGATACCAGCGTGGAAGAGTTTGAAAGCGCTATCCGCACTGTCTGTGAGCCGATTTTCCAGAAACCTCTGCAGGATATTTCCTTTGGCCAGGTGTTGTTTAACCTGTTCAACACAGCCCGCCGTTTTAATATGCAGGTGCAACCTCAGCTGGTGTTATTGCAAAAAACCCTGCTGTATATCGAAGGTCTGGGCCGTCAGCTGTACCCGCAACTGGATTTATGGCAGACCGCGAAACCCTTTCTGGAAAACTGGGTCCAACAGCAAATGGGGCCGGTCGCCTTGTGGCGCGAATTAAAAGCCAATTTGCCGTTTTGGGCAGAAAAACTGCCCGACATGCCGGGTTTATTGCACAACTACCTGCAGCAAGGGCCAAAGAACCAACAGGCGCTGTTGCAACAACTGCAGCAGTTGCAACTGCAACAGCAGGAACAGACAAAAAAACTGGCCTGTGCGGTGTTTGGTGGTATGAGTTTTGTAGCCACTGTCTTATTATTGACATCTGGCTGGACTATAACAGCAGCCTGCGGTGGCTTAGTCACGGCGGCTATGCTCTGGAAAATACGCTGACCTGAAGCAGGTGCAGCAGGCAGTAACAAGGGGATATTCAACATGGGTTTTGGTGGCATCAGTATCTGGCAACTTCTGATTATTCTGGTCATTATAGTTCTGCTATTTGGCACAAAACGCTTACGCAGTCTGGGTTCAGACTTAGGCTCTGCTATTAAAGGCTTCCGCAGTTCAGTGAAAGAGCAGGCCGAGGATACCGAAGTGCCAGCTCCGTCTGCTCAGCCGGCAGTCGAACAGAAACCTGCAGCCCAGCAAACTACTGCTGCGCAGGAGCAGCAAAAATCAACTGATCAGCGCTAAATGAGTTTTTGGGAGCTGGTGGTTATCGCCGTTGTCGCTTTGTTGGTGTTAGGGCCAGAGCGACTTCCTGGCGCCATCCGGAGTGTCAGCGACTTTATCCGCGGAGTAAAACAGTTTGGCCAGCAAATGCAGGCCGAGCTGAATGACGAACTGCGGGTACAGGAACTGCACGAAAAGCTGAAGCAGGCCGAAGAAAAGGGTTTGCTGAATCTCAACAACGAAGAAATGCAGGCCATTGCTGAACTGCGTCAGGCGGCGGCGGATGTGACCAACCCGTATCCTGCAGCTGCCGCTCCCGCTGCCTCAGCAGCTGTGACTTCAGAGCAGCCCGCCTCTTCTTCTCCAACCACAGACAGTTATGAGCAGCACAAATCCCAATAGCCTGTTAGGTCACCTGATCGAGTTACGTCGTCGGCTGTTGCATGTGGTGGCTGCTGTGCTGCTGGTGTTTATTGGCCTGGCCTATTGGGCAGCCGACATTTACCACCTGCTGGCCTCGCCATTGATGACGGTGTTACCGCAAGGTGCATCCATGATAGCCACCGACGTGGCGGCCCCTTTTTTCGCGCCTTTTAAACTGACCTTTATTGTCGCTTGTTGTCTGGCGGTGCCTTATATTTTGTGGCAGATCTGGTTGTTTGTGGCGCCCGCTTTGTATCAGAAAGAAAAACATCTGGTGGCACCACTGATCGTCTCCAGCACCCTGCTGTTTTACCTCGGCATCTGCTTTGCCTATTTTGTCGTCTTCCCTATTGTCTTTGGCTTCTTTACCAGTGTGGCTCCTGAAGGGGTGACCATTGCCACCGATATCAGCAGCTATCTCGACTTTGTACTGAAATTGTTTTTTGCCTTTGGTCTGGCTTTCGAAATTCCGGTCGCCGTGTTATTACTGGTCTGGACAGGCGCCGTAGAGCGGAAAAGTCTGGTAGAAAAGCGGCCTTATTTTGTGGTGTTCGCTTTTATTATCGGCATGTTGCTGACACCACCTGATGTGCTGTCACAGACACTGCTCGCTGTGCCTATGTGCCTGTTGTATGAACTGGGGATCTGGCTGAGCCGGTTTTATCAGCCCGGCACAGACGACACTACAAACGAGGAAATTCAATGAAAGCTGTAGTTGTGACAATGAGTTTGCTTTTGGCGTCGGTTCAGGCGGCAACAGTCGATGACGAATTGCAGAGATGCCGCCAAATCAGTCAAGATCTGCCCCGGCTGCTGTGTTATGACCAGATAGGACAACCAGCCAAGACCGTTGCCGAAACTGTGACAACAAAAGCGGTCCCCCTAGTGGTCGCGCAACAGCCTGTTCAGGCAGCAGCCGCAAGCCCTGCACCGGAAAAAACAGCTGAACAGGACTTTGGTATTGAACACAGAGCAGCACCACCGGAAGATTTACCAGAAGCAGTCACTGTCGTATTAACAAAAATTGCGACAGCTCCTCATGGTCAGAAGATCTTTACCTTCGACAATGGTCAGGTCTGGCGCCAGATCACCAAAGAATCCTTCGTCGCCAAAACAGGCGAAACCTATCAGTTAACCCGTGGTGTGCTGAACTCATTTTTCCTCGGACAACAAGATTCACCACGTAAAACCCGGGTTCGTCGGGATCAGTAAGTGGCCAGTTTTTGTGATGCCGGAGTCAATTTATTCAGCAATCAGTTTGATGCTGACCGGGCTGAGGTGATTGAGCGCGCAAAGCAGCATGCAGTGCAACAGTTGCTGCTGATCAGTTCAGATCTGCCTGAAAGTGCCCTGAATCTGGCATTCTGCCAAAAGCATCCTGGTGTATTCTGTACTGCCGGAGTGCATCCACATCAGGCAGCATGCGTACCCTCAGACTGGGTTCAGCAACTGCGTCCGCTGCTGAATGAGCCTGCCGTGGTGGCTGTCGGCGAATGCGGACTGGACTTTAACCGGGATTTCAGCCCCAGAAACACCCAGCTTCAGGTGTTTGAACAGCAGTTGCAACTGGCGTCTGAATTACAGAAACCTGTGTATTTACATGAACGGGACGCTTTTGCCGACCAACTGGCATTGCTGCGCGCTTACCCGGGCATCACCGGAGTCGCCCATTGTTTTACCGGCAACAAAGCCCAACTGACAGCTTATCTGGATTTAGGTTTACTGATTGGTATTACCGGCTGGCTCTGTGACGAACGCCGGAACCAGGAGTTGACAGAGGCCATCCAGTACCTGCCTTTGGACCGGATCCTGCTGGAAACCGATGCGCCTTATTTGTTACCAAGGACTCTCGTTGCCAAACCGAAAAACCGTCGCAATGAACCGGCCTTTATCCCTGAGATAGCCAGGTATCTTGCAGAGCTGAAGCAGCTCAGCCTGGCGCAGCTGGCCGAACAAACCAGCCTGAATTTTAGCCGTGTATTTCGTCTGATGGAGCACAGGGATGGATAATGAATGGTTATCTCAGCAATGGCAGGGCCTGGGGGCCGGTTTCGCCATGGCCACTGTCCTGATCTCGTTGCTGGCCTGGCTACTGTTTGTCTGGCAACAACGACGCTGGCAACAGGAAGTGGCGGATGAGCTGGAAGAAAAAATTCAGCAACGGACACTGGAGTTGCAAATTACCCTGAATGAGCTGGCCGATAAAAACCGTCAGCTGGAACAGCAAAATACGCTGGACGCGCTGACTGGTGTGCGTAACAGGGCGTTTTTTGATCAGAAACTGGTGGCCGAGCTGAAACGCTGTCGACGTGAACGCAGCTTTTTATCGCTGCTGATGATTGATATCGATCATTTTAAAGCCATCAACGACCAACATGGTCATCTGGCCGGGGACGCGGTCATTCAGCAAGTGGCGCAGAGTATTCAAAGCCACCTGAAACGCAGCAGCGATCATTTATGCCGCTATGGTGGTGAAGAATTTGCGCTGATCCTGCCCAATACCAATTCAGAGGGAGCCATGCTGCTGGCCGAACAGGTGCGGCATGACCTGGCGCATTCTCAGGTCAGGTATCAGCAACTGGTGTTACTGGTCAACGCCAGTATCGGCTGTTATACGGCTATCCCCGAACCCCTGCAGACCAGCAGTGACTTTATTCAGGCCGCAGATGCGGCCTTGTACCAGGCCAAACAAACCGGACGCAACAAAGTGGTGTGTTCGGAACTTTCGCAGCATGAAGTGGCTGCACAGGAGTCAGAATCCCATGAGCAAAACCAATGAATATTTCCCCGCCAGCCGGCTGCGCCGGTTACGAGCGCACGATTTCAGCCGCCGGCTGATGGCGGAAAACCAACTTAGCGTCAACGACCTCATTTATCCGATATTTATTGTCGAAGGTGAAAACCAGCGTCAGGCCGTGGCCTCCATGCCAGGTGTAGAACGGCTGTCGCTGGATTTATTACTTGAGGAAGCACGGGAGCTGGCCGATTTGGGTATTCCGGCCATAGCACTGTTTCCGGTCACGCCCGCTGAAAAAAAATCACTGATGGCCGAAGAAGCCTATAACCCGGATGCATTGGCGCAACGCGCAGTACGGTTATTAAAACAACAGGTGCCAGAACTGGGCATTATTACCGATGTCGCTCTGGACCCTTTTACTACCCATGGTCAGGACGGCATTATTGATGAGAATGGTTATGTACTGAACGACATCACGACCGACATTCTGGTCAAGCAGGCCTTGTCGCACGCAGCAGCCGGTGCAGACATAGTAGCCCCGTCCGATATGATGGATGGCCGTATTGGCGCTATCCGGGAAGCACTGGAAGACGCCGGTTTTGTGAACACCCAAATTCTGGCCTATTCAGCCAAATATGCTTCAGCCTACTACGGTCCTTTCCGGGATGCGGTAGGCTCCGCGGGCAACCTGAAAGGTGGCAATAAAAAGTCCTATCAGATGGACCCGGCCAACAGCAACGAAGCCCTGCGTGAAGTGGCATTGGATCTGGAAGAAGGTGCCGACATGGTGATGGTTAAGCCTGGAATGCCCTATCTGGACATAGTCCGTCGTGTCAAAGACGAGTTCGGGGTACCGACTTTTGCCTATCAGGTCAGCGGTGAGTACGCCATGCATATGGCTGCCATTCAAAATGGCTGGCTGAATGAAGAAGCGGTAGTGATGGAGTCTTTACTGGCATTTAAGCGCGCCGGTGCCGACGCCATTCTGACGTACTTTGCCAAACGCGCTGCGCAGTGGCTGAAATAACAAAAGGGGTCAGGGTATGGCTCTGCCCCCCAATCTTTTATTGCACTATCAGCTGCCACCCAGCCTGTTGTTGGTACACAGCTTCCTGTTCCAGTTCAGCCCGCATCAGTGGATGATGTTCCAGCCAGCCTGTAGGTAAGGTTAAATGCAATGCCTCCGCATGGGCCTGCACTTGCACAGCAGGTAAAGCTTCATGGCGGCGGCGCATCGACAGAATGACTGCCAGCCGCAATATGCGGGTCAGCCTTACCGCCAGCAGCACAGATGTCATGGTCTGGCGTGCCAGAATATCTTTATTCAGATCGGCTCTGTGGTTGTGAACCAGGGCCATCAACAACTGCTGCTGCGCCCGGGTGAATCCCGGCAACTCCGCATGGTTGATAATATAAGCGCCATGATGGTGATGGTTTTTGTATTCAATCAGCAAACCCAGCTCATGCAACAAAGCGCCGCAACGCAAAATACTTAAACCTTCAAAGCTTTGCAGTTTCCACTGAGAGTCCAGCTGCTGAGCCAGCATGGCCGCCATATCCGCCACCCGGTTGGCGTGTTGCTGGTCAATAAAATACCGAACCATCATGCTTTGCACTGTGCTGGCCCGCACATCCTGATGCTGTAACTGCGGTAACATGCCGTACAACACACCTTCACGCAGTGCACCACCGGACAAAGTCATACCTTTAATCTGCAACACCCGGAATAACGCGATCAGAATGGCCAGACCGGACGGGAAGACCTGTTTGCGTTCTTGCGCCAGACCGGGAATCATCAATTGGTCCATATGACCACAAGCCAGCGCTTGTTGCAGCACAGTCTCAAGACGGGACAAGGTAATGACTTCGTCCTTGCCTTGTGCAACCAGAATTTCCTGCAATGCCTGCACAGTGCCGGAGGCGCCTACGGCGTTTTGCCAGCCTTGGGCCAGATACTGCTCCGCTACGCTTTGAATTTCCCGCTCCGCCGCCGCAATAGCAGCATTAAAGTTCTGTTCACTGAGTTCGTTGTTCTGGAAATACCGTTCCAGGTAAGTGACACAGCCCATATTCAGGCTGGACAACAGTAATGGCTGAAACCCCTGTCCGACCACCACTTCAGTGGAGGCGCCACCGATGTCGATCACCAGTCGGTTGGCTTCACAATTGGAAGTATGGGCCACACCAAGGTAAATAATACGGGCTTCTTCTTCGCCGGAAATCACTTCAATTTTATGGCCAAGGATCTGTTCGGCTTCCGTCAGAAAGGTTTTGACGTTGCGGGCCAGTCGCAAGGTGGCCGTGCCGACAATACGGATATTGCTGGCCGGAATATCCTGCAGCCGTTCAGCAAATAACGCCAGGCATTCCCAGCCACGGGTCATGGCTTCTTTACTGAGCACCAGGCTGTCATTTAAACCAGCCGCCAGACGCACTTTACGTTTCACCCGGCCTATCACCTGCACACTGCCAGCCACCACTTTAACCATCAACATGTGGAAGCTGTTCGAGCCGAGGTCAATCACAGCATAAATATCATTATGCTGTGATTGGGTCTGACCAAATTGCATCGCCTTAACGCGGACGGCTGCGTGGGTTCCGCGAGCCATTCGACTGACTTCGCTGGCCGGTACGGGCCTGTCCAGGCCGACGACGGACACGGGGTTTGGGCGGGGTAACATCATCCAGCAACACAGTCGCATCGTACTGAGTCACCGGAATGGCATGACGGATATAGTCTTCAATGGCCGTCAGGTTCAGCGCATAACGCTCACAGGCGAAACTGATGGCTTTGCCACTTTCACCAGCGCGGCCTGTGCGGCCAATACGGTGCACATAGTCTTCACAATCATCCGGCAGGTCGTAGTTAAACACATGACTGACTTTCGGAATATGCAGCCCGCGGGCAGCCACGTCTGTAGCGACCAGAATGTCAAGCTGTCCTTTGGTAAACTCTTCCAGAATACGCAGACGTTTTTTCTGAATCACGTCACCTGTCAGTAAACCAACACGATGCCCGTCGGCTTCCAGCCAGGCGTGAATGTCTTCGCAGCAGTGTTTGGTATTGGCAAACACTATAGCCTTATCCGGCCACTCTTCTTCCATCAGCGTCAGCAAGAGTTTCATCTTGTGCTCATCGGACGGGTAGAACAGCTCTTCGCTAATCCGGCTGCCGGTCATTTGCTCTGGCGCCACATGCACATGCACAGGCTGGTTCATCTGTTCAAAAGCCAGTTCCTGCACTTTGTAAGACAAGGTTGCGGAGAACAACAGACTCAGGCGCTCTGTGGCCGGTGGCATCCGGCGAAACAAAAAGCGGATGTCTTTGATAAAGCCCAGATCAAACATCCGGTCCGCTTCATCCAGCACCACCACCTGAATTTGTGACAGGTCGTACAGGCCTTGTTTCAGGTAGTCAATCAGACGGCCTGTGGTCCCGATCAAAATATCTGCACCTTTTTCCAGCGCCTGACGTTGAGTATCGTACCCTTCGCCCCCATAGATCAGAGCAAGCTTCAAACCTGAGTGTTTGGCCAGCGCCTGAGCGTCATGATGGATCTGCACTGCCAGTTCCCGGGTCGGCGCCATAATAATGGCCCGCGGTTGACCTGACCCACGAGGTTCGTGTGTCAGTAAATAGTGGAAAGTGGCGGTTAAAAACGCGAGGGTTTTACCTGTTCCGGTCTGGGCCTGTCCTGCTATATCTTTGCCGGTCAGAGCTATGGGAAGACACTGCGCCTGTATTGGTGTGCAATGCTCGAAACCTTGCGCAGAAAGTGCGGCAAGAACCTGAGGTGCCAATGCAAAATCGGCGAATTTGTGTGGTGTTAAGTGTGTTTTATTCATACGCGCTAAGCATAACCGTTACGCTTGCAATAAGGAACAGTCCGGATAAAATTGGCTTTAAATTTTTGCAGTACCCAACTGCCCAGTACTAACGGAGAATACAATGAGTGAACATATTCTGCAGGTGTCAGACGATAGCTTTGAAGCCGATGTGTTAAAAGCTAACGCACCTGTTCTGGTTGATTTTTGGGCTGAGTGGTGTGGTCCGTGCAAAATGATTGCACCTATTCTGGACGACGTCGCCAAAGAGTACGCCGGCAAAGTGACAGTCGCTAAAGTCAATATCGACCACAACCCAGGCACACCGCCAAAGTTCGGTATTCGTGGCATCCCAACACTGCTGCTGTTTAAAAATGGCCAGGTGGCGGCCACTAAAGTAGGTGCTTTATCAAAAACTCAGTTAAAAGAGTTTTTAGACAGCCATATCTGATTGAATTCAGGCGACAATCTGTTGAGGGTTTTCGCCTGTTCCCTGCTGTTTCCGCTCATTTAACCCGAACAGAGCACTCGCCGTATAAAAATGCAGCTTTTCTCGTTTTCATCTGGACGCCAGAAATTTATCCTGCTAAGGTGTATCGCAGCAACAAATCCCTAAAACCACGCTGTCCCGTTGACTAAACCTAAGCCTACTTCCTTTTAATCAGCGCGATAAGCTTGTAATTCTGTTTGACCAACAAGAATCCACACACTATGCATTTAACCGAACTGAAACTAAAGCCAATTAACGAGCTGGTTGATTTATCTGAATCTATGGGCCTGGAAAATATGGCCCGCCTGCGCAAGCAGGACATTATCTTCGCCATCCTGAAAGCCCATGCCAAAAACGGTGAAGAAATTTACGGCGATGGCGTTCTGGAAATTCTGACCGACGGCTTTGGCTTCCTGCGTTCTGCAGACAGTTCTTATCTGGCAGGTCCGGACGATATTTATGTCTCCCCCAGCCAAATCCGCCGCTTTAACCTGCGTACCGGTGACAGTATTTCTGGCCTGATCCGCCCGCCGAAAGAAGGCGAACGGTATTTTGCGCTGCTCAAAGTAAACGAAGTGAACTTTGGTCGCCCTGAGCAAGCCCGTAATAAAATTTTGTTTGAAAACTTAACCCCTTTGCATGCCAATTCACGGCTGCGGATGGAACGTGGTAACGGCTCCAAAGAAGACTTAACAGCCCGGGTGCTGGATTTAGCCTCCCCGATAGGCCGTGGTCAACGGGCGCTGATTGTGGCACCACCAAAAGCCGGTAAAACCATTCTGTTGCAGAACATTGCCCAGTCGATTGCCGCCAATCACCCTGAATGTGTGCTGATGGTGCTGCTGATTGACGAACGTCCGGAAGAAGTCACTGAGATGCAGCGACTGGTGAAAGGTGAAGTGGTGGCTTCGACCTTCGACGAACCTGCCAGCCGCCACGTTCAGGTGGCAGAAATGGTGATCGAAAAGGCCAAACGCCTGGTTGAACATAAAAAAGACGTGATTATTCTGCTCGACTCCATCACCCGTCTGGCCCGCGCTTACAACACAGTGATCCCAAGTTCAGGCAAAGTACTGACAGGTGGTGTGGACGCCAACGCGTTGCATAAGCCTAAACGGTTCTTTGGTGCCGCCCGGAACGTGGAAGAAGGCGGCAGCCTGACCATTATCGCCACAGCGCTGGTCGATACAGGCTCGAAAATGGACGAAGTGATTTACGAAGAATTCAAAGGCACAGGCAACATGGAATTGCACCTGTCGCGTAAAATTGCCGAGCGCCGTGTGTTCCCGGCCATTGATTTCAACCGCTCCGGTACTCGCCGTGAAGAACTGCTGGCGTCGCCGGAAGAGCTGCAAAAAATGTGGATCCTGCGCAAAATCCTGAATCCAATGGACGAAACGGATTGCATGGAATTCCTGATTGATAAGCTGTCGATGACCAAAACCAACGACGAGTTTTTCGAAGCTATGAAACGGCAGAAAAACAGTTAAGACAAAAACCGGCCCTGTGGCCGGTTTTTTTTATGTACAGAGTTATGCCGGTGCAATTGCTGGCGAGAAATCACTATAACGTGCGACCCATGCAGCCGCGCGAGGGAATGACAAAGGCACAACTCAGGGATGATTGTGCAGATGGCAAAGCAGGCAGTGCTGCCAACAGGACTGGCGGCAGCAGCGGATGAGAGAAACAATGACTACTCCACATATTCTGGTGGTCGGCGGTGGCGCCGGTGGGCTGGAACTGGCAACCCGGCTGGGCAATAAGCTGGGCCGCCGCCACAAAGCCCGGGTGACTCTGATTGACCGTAACCCAACCCATATCTGGAAACCTTTATTACACGAAGTGGCCACAGGCACCCTGGATGTTGATATTGACCAGGTGACCTACAGAGCCCATGCCAAAGCCCATGGCTTTGAGTTTCAGCTTGGCACCATGACAGGGCTGGACCGCGCCGGACGCGAAGTCATTCTGGCTCCTATTCAAGATGAAAACGGCGACCTGGTGCTGGAGTCCCGACGGCTGAAATACGATTACCTGGTATTGGCCATTGGCAGTATTTCCAATCATTTCAACACACCTGGCGTGCAGGAGCACTGCATTTTCCTGGACAGCCCAACCCAGGCCAACCGTTTTCATCGTCGCTTGTTAGAAGCCTATCTGAAACTGAATTCGCCATTACACCCGAAAGAAAACCTGAATATTGCCATTGTCGGCGCAGGCGCGACTGGCGTAGAGCTGGCCGCCGAACTGCACCATGCAGCGGCTGAACTGAACTCTTATGGTTTTGATGATGTGAAACGCGACCGGCTGAAAATTTCAGTGATTGAAGCAGGCCCCCGAATTCTGCCCGCCTTACCGGAACGTATTGCGGCCGCCGCCCATAAAGAATTGCTGAAACTGGGGGTGGAAGTACGGGTCAATACCAAAGTGACGGCGGCTACTGAAGATGGTCTGACTCTGGGTGACGAACAACTGCATGCTGAGTTGATGGTCTGGGCTGCCGGCATCAAAGCACCGGACTTCCTGAAAGAGCTGGATGGTCTGGAAACCAACCGCATTAATCAGCTGATGGTGCTGCCAACCTTGCAAAGCACCATCGACAGCCAGATTTATGTAATTGGGGATTGTGCCGGCTGCCCGCTGCCGGACAATAAATGGGTGCCGCCACGGGCTCAGTCCGCCCACCAGATGGCCAGCCACGTCGCCCGTAATCTGCTGGCGGTGCTGGCGGGCAAAGCACAGACGCCTTATATCTACAAGGATCATGGCTCACTGATTTCGCTGAGCCGTTTTGGCACTGTTGGCAATCTGATGGGCAATCTGGTCGGCGGTGCCATGATGATTGAAGGCCGAATTGCCCGCATGGCCTACATCTCGTTGTACCGTATGCACCAGATGGCGTTGCATGGCTGGTGGCGCACCCTAATGATCTCAGTGATTGGCAAAATCAATAAAATCATCCGACCGCGGCTGAAACTTCATTAGTTATTCACGTGTTTCAGCCTGCTCCGGCCGGATTTGCCGCTGCAGGCTGAACTCGGAATAATGCTGCAATAACAGTTGTTTTTCCGGCTCTGTCGCCCACAGCAGCATGGCTTGCCGGTAGCCCGGTTGCAATTTTAATCCGGACAAAGCTTTATTGATGTCGGCAATCCACTGCTGCCCCTCCACACTCTTGGTGCAGCTGACATAGCCATAAGACAGCGGTTCCAGCCCTTCGATAGCACGAGACACCAGAGGTAACTCCAGCCCCGCTTCTTTGGCAAAAAAAGCCAGCCGGTTGGGATAATCCACCACGTAGTCGACCCGTCCAACTTCCAGCAATTGCGCCGGATTCAATGTCGACATTGAACTGCTGCCCAGATTGCTGCCCTCCTGGTTCAGATGGTGTGAAATGAGGTTAGGGTAAGCCCTATCCGCTTCCAATAAACCCAATAACTCTGGCTGATGACTCAACTGCGCCATATCCACGGCCTGAACAGTCGACAAGAATCGCTGAGCCTTGGAGTTCGCTTCAGTAAAATTGATTTCCAGGTTGGTGATCAGTGCGGCGGGTTCAGAAAAAAAGCTACGGTTGGCACGCTCTGCGGTGTAACGCAGGCCAAAAGTGCAGTGACTTTCTTTGGTAGAGGCTGACACCCTGGTGATCCGGGCCAGGTGAATTTGCCGGACCTGATGCTGATACTGAGGTAAAGCCTGCATCAGCTGCTGCATCAGCACATCGTAACGCCCCTGCCCGGCTTTGGGCCCTTCCGCGATCCGAAATGGCGGCCAATGGCTGTTGTACCAAAGCATCACAGGTTGCGCTGCGGCTACACCACTGCCGAGAGCCATCAGCATAAAGCACCAGAATTTCATCATCCATGTCTCGTTATTACAGCCCGCCGCTACAGTAACAAAAGGCTTTTTGAGCAACAAGGCAGTTGGTCGCATCCAAATTTGCGACCAACAGACGACTTTTTAATCAATCACCCGGTGCACCAATGGATCGATAGCCGGTAACGTATCGGACCAGTTCAAAGCCGCCAGATACTCAGCTTTGGCTTTGTCAGCTTGCTCCTGGCTGTCGGCATGCACCCGAGCCAGCAACTGACCAGGGCTGAATTTGCCACCAAGAGGTTGTACATCACTGAACCCAACGGCAGGATTAATCACCTGGGCCGGATGCGCCCGACCTCCCCCCAAACGCACCACGGCCATGCCGATGGCTGTGGTGTCTGCGCCCGCCAGATACCCAGATGCAGGGGCGGTAATGTCCAGCACCACTTTGGCTGAGGCCAGGTACTGTGCGGGTTTTTCCACTAAATCCGCCGGTCCACCCTGAGCAGCCACCATCTTACTAAACAGCTCCGCCGCTTTGCCTGACGTTAAGCTGTGTTCCAGTGCCGCCACGGCGCTGGTTTTATCCGGGTACAAACCAGCCAGTTGCAGCATGCTGGCGCCCAACTCCAGAGTCACCTGATGCAACCTCGGCTCCCGGTAGTTGCCGGTCAGGTAATCCAGCGTTTCCATCACTTCCAGTGCATTGCCGGCACTGGTGCCCAACGTTTGGTTCATATCAGTCAGCAAGGCCTGGGTCGGTACCCCGGCACCTTTGGCGGTGTTCACAATGCTGCGGGCCAGCGCCGACGCGTCGGTCACATTTTTCATAATGGCACCCGAGCCAATTTTTACATCCATCGTCAGGTACTGCAGACCAGCCGCCAGCTTTTTCGACAAAATAGAGGCCGTGATCAGTGGGATGGATTCGACCGTCGCCGTCACATCACGAATTAAATACAGACGCCGGTCAGCCGGTGCCAGCTCGGCACTTTGCGACACAATCACTGCGCCATTTTGGCGCACCAATTGCTGAATGGATTCCAGACTCTGTTGGGTCTGGTAACCCGGAATGGCTTCCAGCTTGTCAATGGTGCCACCGGTATGGCCTAAACCCCGGCCTGCAATCATCGGCACATAAGCACCGCAGGCGGCCACCATAGGCGCCAGCATCAGGCTGACTTTATCACCTACACCGCCTGTACTGTGTTTATCCACCACAGGGCCATTTAAGCCAGACCAGTTCAGCACGGCGCCTGAGTCACGCATGGCGCGGGTTAACGCCACTGTCTCTTCGGTCTGCATGCCATTTAAATAAATCGCCATCGCCAGCGACGCAATCTGGCCTTCGCTGAAACTTTGATCCGTCAGGCCGCCGACAAACTGTTCAATAGCGTCGGCCGTCAGCGCACCACCGTTACGTTTTTGTTTAATGATTTCCTGAGGTAAATACACAGAGAACTCCGGTTAAATTTTGCTGCTGTTCGCCAGATAAGTGGGTGTAAAGGCGGATGGCAACAGTTCATCCAGTCGCCATTCCTGTTGCTGCCCCAAATGATTGCAGCTGCGCACCGGACTGTCCGGCGCATAAAATTCGGCAATCACCTGGCGGCAGATACCGCAAGGCGGAGTCAGCTGAATTTGTGGTGTGTACACCATTAAGGCCAGAAAACGGCGTTCTCCGGCCACCACGGCCGCGGCTATCGCATTGCGTTCAGCACAAGTGGTGCCACCATAAGAAGCATTTTCAACATTGCATCCGCTATAAAGTTTGCCGGAGGCGGCTAACACAGCCACGCCAACCGGAAACTTGCTGTAGGGTGCATAGGCGTGCTCTGAAGCCTGTTGGGCCAGGCGGGCCAGTTCGGCCCAGGGAATGTCATGACTCATTGTCCAAAGTCTCAGTCAGTAGACGGACTGAGTTTATCGCGCTAAATCCACTTCAAATCAAGAGCAAAACGGCCATCCGGCCAGTAAATGCAGCAAAAAAGTTAATGCAAAGCACGTTCTGCCTGCTTTTTATGCAACAAGTAGCTGAAATAAGCCAGAGTGCAGAACAGCCAGAGTGCCAGCGTCGGGATTAACCAATAGGCCAGCGCAATGCCAAGCTGTTCCGCCACCAGACCAGTGCCCAATGCCGCCGCCTGATAGCCAATAGACCCTCCCATATTGGCCAGGCCGGACAAGACTGGGCCATTGTCGCTGTCCAAATCCATTGCAGCCGTCAGCATCAGCGGGAAGATAGCCCCTAAGCCCAAGCCTAAGGCAAAGTTGCCCAGCTTCAGTAGCACAGGCAGATCGGCCAGTTTTACCAGCAAGGCGCCGCATAAGGCGCACGTGCCCAGTATCACCAACAACTGTGCGCTGCTGAACCAACGCAAAAACAGGTAAAACCCTAACCGGCTTAACACCATGCCACCGGTAAAAAAGGCGATGGTCAGCCGGGCGTCTTCGGTGCTGTAACCCAGCCCCTGGCTGGCATAAGTGACAAACCAGTTGCCATGACCCCACTCCACAGCACCATAACCAAACATCATCAGCGCCAGCGCAAAAAACACCGGCTGTTTCAGCACCTGACGGTACGACAAACTGCCTTTACTGTGCGCCATATGGGGTGGGCTTTCATGGGTACGGCCCAGGTACCAGGCAAAGCAGGCAGTGAAGAACAGGCAAAGTGCCAGAATACGCAGCGGCCAGCGCCAGTCCTCCTGCACCCAGTACAAGGCTACGACATAGAGCGGTGCCAGCAAGGTGCCCAGGCTGAACATAAAGTCCATCAGGCCCATCATTTTGGCGCGTTTGGTCACATAAAGCCGGGCAATCAGGGTATGGCCTATGGTAAAGAGACCGGAACAGGCCAAAGCCAGGAAATAGACAAAACCCAACAAGACTGGCCAGTAAGTCTGCAGCGAGGCCAGACCAAGCAACAGCACCAACACCAGCATCAGCACTGCAAACAAAGGCACAAAGTCAAATTTCTGAATGTACTTGCCGCCTAAAAAGGCACCACTGATGGAACCCAGTGACAACACAGCAAAAAATAAACCGCTGGCCGCTGCAGACATATTCAGCTGCTGCATCATGTCAGGCAGCAAAATGCCCCATAAAATGCCCATCAACCCCAGCAGCATAAAGCTCAGGTAGACCAGCACTGTCACCTGGTTCCGGTATTGGTTATCCATCAAAGACCCCACTCAGACTAAAAGTATCGGCATCCAGATAAGCCGGAAACTTCTGTTGAAACTGCTGTTGGTTGCTCAGATCAAGCTCGGCCTGCAGCACGCCATCCCGGCCATCGGCCCCATCGGCTTGTATTAACCCCAAATGATCCACCAGCAGCGAATCACCGCTGTACTCCAAGCCATTGTCGTCACTGCCAATACGGTTGCAGCCAATCACCGCCACCTGATTTTCCAGCGCTCTGGCCTGCAGTAAAGTGCGCCAAACCTGACGCCTTGACGCTGGCCAGTTCGCGACATAAATCAGCGCATCATAGTCTTGCCGGTTGCGGGCAAACACCGGAAAGCGCAGGTCGTAACAGACCTGCAGACAGAAGCGCCAGCCCAGGTGCTCCACCACCACCCGCTGCGTACCGGCCTGATAATGCTGATGTTCATTGCCCATGCGGAACAAGTGTCGCTTATCGTAATACTGCAGCTGGCCGTCTGGCGTGGCGAACAACAGCCGGTTCACCACACCGGACTCCACACGAATAGCGGCCGAACCACAAATAGCCGCGCCTCGTGCTTTGCTTTGTGAACGCAGCCAGCTGGCGGTTGGTCCGTCCATGCCTTCGGCAATCTGCGCCGAGTTCATACTGAAACCTGTGTTAAACATTTCCGGCAGCACGTAAAGATCAGCCCCGGCGGCACTGTCCATCCGTTCGGCCAGCAGCTGATAGTTGGCCGCAGGCTGCTGCCAGACCAACGGGCTTTGTACCACAGCTATTTTGATACACGACATAACTGCTCCGCAGCCTGCAGCAGCGTCTGCTGCTCTTTGGCAAAACAAAACCGGATCACCTGTTGTTGGGGTGGCAACCGGTAAAACACCGACAACGGAATAGCCGCTACTTTGTGCTCCACCGTCAGTTGCCGGCAAAAACTGACATCATCCAAAGTACTGAGTGCACTGTAATCGGCCAGTTGAAAATAAGTGCCCTGACAAGGCAATAGCGCAAATCCGGAGGACTGCAACAATGTGCGGAAATAATCGCGTTTTTGCTGATAAAAATCTGCCAGCTGAGTCACCAGCTCCGGCTTTTTCTGCATCAGCTCGGCAATAGCCTGCTGCGCTGGCGTAAAGCTGGAGAAGGTGACGTACTGGTGGATCTTACGAAACTCCGCGCTCAGCTCGACAGGAGCCACCGCATAACCCAGCTTCCAGCCAGTGACATGGAAGGTTTTACCGAATGAGGATACCACCACAGTGCGTTCGGCCAGTTGAGCAAACTGGTTGGCACTGCGGCGCGCCTGCCCATCAAACACCATATGTTCATACACTTCGTCACTGATACAAAACAGCCGGTGTTTTACCACCAACGCTTCCAACGCCAGCCAGTCTTCGCGGCTGAACACCATACCGCTGGGGTTATGCGGGCTGTTCACCATAATGAGCCGGGTTTTGTTGCTGATTTGGCGTTCCACGGCCTGCCAGTCCACCCGGTACAAAGGCGGTTGCAACGGAATATGCACGGTGCGGCCACCCGCCAGCTCTACTGCGGGCTGATAGCTGTCGTACGCCGGGTCAAACAGGATCACTTCATCGCCACTGCGAACCAGCGCCTGCACAGCCACAAACAAAGCTTCAGTGGCGCCACTGGTCACAGTGATTTGCCGCTCCGGACAGACAACCCGGCCATAACAACGCTGGGTTAACGCTGCAATCTGTTCACGCAGAGTCAACAGGCCAGGCATAGGGGCGTACTGGTTCAGCCCTCGCTGACTGGCCTGAAACACCAATTCAGGCAACAAAGGGTCACAAGGAAAATCCGGAAAACCCTGCGACAGGTTTATTGCCTGATGCTCAGTCGCCAGTTGCGACATCTGGCTGAAAATGGTGGTTCCGACCGAAGGGAGTTTGCTCTGTAACTTCATTTCAATTCAGTGGTAGCAGCGAATCACAGTATTGTGCGCCGCCTGCCGGGCCAAAGGCAAAGTTTTTGCGGCTGTCAGCGCTGGCCTGGGCTCATCACCGGTGCTATCATTTGGGCATTCTCACGTTTAGACGTCTACACATCAAGAGGCAAAGATGAATAACCTGGCTCAGGTCCATCAGTTAAACCCTTATGCCATTCAGCTGTGTGCCACTGGCCGCTGGGTTGCACAGCGGCAATGGGTGCCTGCCACAGGGGGCAATTTTTCCATCCGCAGCTCAGCCCAAAGCTGCCTGGTCACAGCCTCTGGCAAAGACAAAGGTGAACTCAGCCCGGCTGATTTACTGCAGGTTAATTTTGATGAAGCTGGTTTCAGTTGTCAGGGCAAACCTTCGGCAGAGACCGCCTTGCACTGCGCCTTGTACCAGCTGTACCCGGATGCCAAGGCGGTGTTGCACACCCATTCGGTGCAAGCCACAGTGTTTTCCCGCTTAATCAGCCAACGCCAGCACTGTTTTGCTGGCTATGAAATGCAAAAAGCCATTCAGGGCATTCAAAGCCATCAACAGGCTTTGCAGCTGCCTGTGCTGGAAAACAACCAGGACATGCCTGCACTGGCGGTTGAAGTGACACAGCTCGCGGCCAGCCAGCCCTTGCCCTATGCCTTTTTAGTGCGGGGCCATGGCCTCTATGTCTGGGGAGACAGCCTGGAGCAATGCAAACGCCACCTGGAAGCCTGGGAATTTCTGATTGCCTGTGAGCTGGAGCGGATTAAAATTTGCGGTTTCAGCTGACGGAGTGCCTATGCCTATTCAAGCCATAGTGACCGATATTGAAGGCACGACCACAGAGATTCAGTTTGTCAGCCAGGTGCTGTTTCCTTATGCTGCAGCAGCGTTACCGGACTTTATTCGCCAGAATCAACACAGGGCTGATGTCGCTGAACAACTGCGACAAGTCCGCCACCAGATCCAACAACCTGAAGCTGAACTGGAGTTGGTGATCAGCAGTCTGCTGCACTGGATAGATACAGACCAGAAAATAACACCGCTGAAAGAATTGCAAGGTCTGATCTGGGCCCGCGGCTACCAGAGCGGACAGCTTAAAGGTCAGCTTTATCCCGACGTAGCCCCCGCATTAAAGCACTGGCAGCAGCAAGGCAAAGCGCTTTATGTCTACAGCTCAGGCTCAGTTGCCGCGCAGCGTCTGCTGTTTGGTTACAGTGTGGAAGGGGATTTAACCGGTTTATTTCAGGGTTATTTTGATACCCATACAGGCGGCAAAAAAGACAGTGCGTCTTATCAGCGTATTGCCGCTGAATTAAGTTTACCTGCAGCCGAAATCCTGTTTTTATCTGACCATCCGGATGAAATTCTGGCCGCTCAGGCCGCTGGCTGGCACTGCATTCAATTGCTGCGCGACGGCCAATACAGTGCGCTGCAGCCACAAGCAACAGATTTCATTCAGGTCAATCAGCTATTGGAAGCACTATGAGCCAACTGACCTTGTACTCAGCGCAGAATGCGACTCAGTCACTCTGGCAATCAGACAACCCTGTTGCCATTGCTGACAAGCTCGCCGGTTTTGGACTGAGCTTCCGGCAGTGGCCGGTTTCCGATTTGCCGGATGAGGCAACAGCGGAACAAATCCTCGCCAGCTATCAGAGCCAAATTACCCAGTTGAAACTTGAAGCGGGTTATCAAACCGCCGACGTCGTCAGTCTGCATGCCGATCATCCGGACAAAGCAACGCTGCGGCAAAAATTTCTGGCAGAACATAGCCACCAAGAAGATGAAGTGCGGTTTTTTGTGCGTGGTCAGGGCCTGTTTTGTTTCCATATCCAGGGGCAAGTGCTGCAACTGCGGTGCACCCAAGGGGATTTAATCAGCGTGCCGGCTGGCACCCTGCACTGGTTTGATATGGGTTCAGCCCCTTGTTTTACCGCCATTCGCCTCTTTACCGACCCCACAGGCTGGGTGGCTCAGTTCAGCGGCAGCCCCATTGCGGAGCAGTTTCCGCTGCTGGACTAAGGCTTGCACCGTTGCGGTGCAAGCCTGCAACACAGCGACTCATTGGCATGAAAATTCATAAATATTTCGCAATTAAATCATAATCTTAAATTATGGTTTCTTTTTTGCTACCCTTGTAAGCAGATTAGTTTCAGGTTCCTGTCATGGCCATTCATAGTTCATTACGTGGTTTACGCTGTTTTTGTGTTGCCGCCGACTGTTTAAGTTTTAAAGAAACAGCGCGTCAGCTGTATCTGACCCCTTCAGCGGTCAGTCATCAAATCAAACAACTGGAGACCGAACTGGGTTTTGAGTTATTTATCCGTCAGACCCGCGCCATCGAATTGTCGAATCAGGGCAAAGCTTTTTATCAGGCGTTGTTACCCATAATGCGCGACCTGGAACAAACCCTGCGGCATTTTGCGTCACAGAAACCGCCGACAGAACTCAGTATTTCCATGCCAGAGTTTTTTGCCAGTGAGTTTTTTGTCCCCAAGCTGGTCGGTTGGTCAGAGCAGCACCCGGACATCAACCTGACGGTGGAAACCATAAAATCACGGCAGGATTCACCCAAGTACACCGATCTGCAAATACTGTTGGCCAGTGCTAAACCTGTTGATCATGTCAGCTACGAGCTGTTTCCCATCAGTTATATTCCGGCCTGTAACCCCAGCCTGTACCAGCAATTGCTGCCACTGGGTTTTGATGCGTTGCAAAAAGCCCCGCTGCTGGTGCATCAGGCCCGGCCCTGGGCCTGGCATCACTGGGCCGATCAGGTCGGTATTGAACAGTTTTCACCTAAACAGGTGATCCAGCTGGACAGTATGTTCAGCGTGGCCCGCGCCAGCCAGCAAGGTTTGGGTATTGCACTGATCCCCTGGCCTATCAGCCACAGCTGGTTTGCCAGCGGCAGCCTGAAACGGCTGTTCAGCGAGGAACTGCAAAGCCGGGATAAGTACTATCTGGTGCAGCATGAATCTGAAACCAACAAACCCGAGATCCAGCAGCTGGTGGAATGGATCTTGAGCAGTTTCCGTTTGCACAGCTGAATTTTGTTAATCCATCAGCGTGATTTATATCCTTTGTCAGATCTGAGCCAAAACTCTAAAGTACAAATGCAGCGGGTGCTGCAGAAACTTACAGTGGAGAACTCAGATGAAAGCGACAACCTTCAACTTTGGCAAATTGGTAGCCTTGGGGCTGTTGGCCGGAAGTACCTTCGTCGCCAACGCAGCCACTGGTCCATTTAAAATGGCATTACCTGAAAACGGACCGGCTGCGGATGCGATCAAAGCAGGCCAGTATCAGCAGGCCGTTATCGAACTGAACAACAGCGCGACTGACCTGTTCAGCAAACAAATCAGCTTGTGTGTCGCCCACACTCAACTGTCTCAGTTCGCACTGGCGGAAAAAGCCTGTAGCCAGGCCATTGTCACCGCCCGTCGTCTGGAAGGTGAAACCTCCAGCAACAAACGCGAAATGCGCGCTCTGGCGTTCAGTAACCGTGGTGTCACCCGATTACTGATGCAAGACCCTGTCGCCGCGCTGGAAGACTTTGAGCAGGCGCAATCCTTAAGCTCAACAGAGTACGGCCAGTACAACCTGTCGCTGTTACAGCAAAAGCTGAAAGCTGCTGTGGCACCAGTGCTGACCGCCGCCAACTGACAGCCTCCTGTCACACAGATGTGACAGGGTAAAGCCGGCTGCGGGGGCAGCCGGATTTTAAAGGAGCAGAGCTATGCATGTTGAACAGAATACTCAAACTGGCAGTGCCTGGCTGAGCTGGTTACTGCAACACTGGTCCTTTTACCAGCAAATCAATGTCAGCCAATGGGATTTGGATGACGAAGAGTTTTTGGGCTAACAGTCCATCAATGCGGGTGTGCCTGTCCCTGTTGGGGTGCACCCGCTTTTTTCTTTCTGTCCCTCAGCCATTTCCTGTCATAATAAGCGCCATTGTCAGTTGAACGGGATCAATCGAATGCGCGTATGCGGTGTGGAAATTAAAAGCAATGAGGCGATTTTATGCCTGATGGCCAGCAACCAGGGTTTGTTTGAGCTGCCGGATTGCCGCAGCAACAGACTGCAGCTGGTCAATGATCAGGATCCGGAGCAAATCCGCAAGTTTCAGTTTGCACTGGCCAAACTGGCCGAAGATTACCGTATCAGTCATTTTGTCATTAGAGAACGGCCACAAAAAGGCAAATTTGCCGGCAGTGCTATTGGCTTTAAAATTGAAGCGGCATTGCAGCTGATCCCAAGTGTGGAAACCGTGATCCTGTCGTCTGGTGCCATTAAAGAAAGCCTGAGCCGTCACCCGGTGCCGATCGACTTTAAAGAAACCGGCCTGAAAGGTTTTCAGGAACCGGCCTTTATCAGCGCGTACGCTTTTCTGGCCAAATAAACCGCTGTACAGGCGCTATAGAGTCCGAGGGCTGCACCTGCAGCCCATTTGTCAGTGTTGCAGTTTTTGCCAGTAGTCCGCCAAATCCGCTTTTACTTCCGGTAATAACAAATACAGCGCCAGAATATTGGGCACCGCCATCAGAAAAATCATTGAGTCGATAAAATCAAACACCGCCAGCATATTGGGCACGGCCCCCATCGCCACCACACAGCAGAACAGCAATTTAAAACTGCGTTGGGTGAGAGGGCTGTGGCCAAATAAGTAGGTCCAGGATTTCAGGCCATAATAACCCCAGCTGATCACTGTGGAATAACCGAACAGTAACAGTGCGACCATCAGCACCAACGGGAACCAGTCAAACACCTGAGCAAAAGCAGCAGATGTCATTTGCACCCCGTCCAGACCGGGTTGGGTATAGACACCGCTGACAATAATCACCAAAGCCGAAATAGTGCAAATCAGCACAGTGTCGATAAAAGGCTCCAGCAAACCGACAAAACCTTCAGACACCGGCTGATTGGTGCGGGCCGCCGAATGCGCTATCGGTGACGAGCCGATACCGGCTTCATTGGAATAGGCCGCCCGGCGAAAGCCCTGAATAATCACGCCAATGGCGCCACCATAAGCCGCCTCAGGCGCAAAAGCCCCCTGCACAATAGTCCAGAGCGCTGCCGGAACAGCCCCGGCATTCAGTCCCAGAATCACCAGCGCTGCACCCAGATAAATGACGCACATGGCAGGCACCAGCTTACTGGTGACCCGCGCTATGCTCTGAATACCTCCAACCACCACCAAGCCGACCAGGGTCGCGTAAATCAGCCCAAACAACCAGGCATTGTCGAACCCCGTCACCAGTTTGACCTGAGAAAAGCCCTGATTCACATGAACAAAACCGGCGGAACCAAAGACACAGGCAATGGCAAAAAACGCCGCCAGCACAGTGCCCAGCCGTGGCAAGCCATATTTGTCCAGTGCCGCTTTGATGTAATACATAGGGCCGCCACTGGTGCTGCCATCGGCATGGTAAACCCGGTATTTTACCGCCAGGGTGCATTCCACAAACTTGGTGGTCATGCCCAAAAAACCAGCGACTATCATCCAGAAGGTGGCACCAGGCCCGCCCAACGCAATAGCGACGGCCACACCGGCAATATTGCCGGTGCCGACAGTGCCTGACAGCGCCGCCGACAATGCCTGAAAAGGACTGATGTCGCCTTTGTCATCCGGGGTGCTGTGTTTGCCCCGAACTACCTGCACCGCATGGCGAAAGCCACGGATATTAATGAAACCCAGATAGCAGGTAAACACCACTGCGCCTGTGACCAGCCACAGCACAGTGATCGGGATTTGCACCCCGGCCAGCTCAAAACTGTAAAACACCACAGCAGCCAGGCTGGAACTCAGCCATTCAAAGGCCTGCTGAAAACTAAAATCTGTCATGGACCACTCTTCTTTTTTAGTTTTAGCGCCGGAAAATAAACATCCAGACGGCTAATGTTATAGATGGCTATATTCCGGGGTTCTGCCTGGCAGCGCAAGTGGTTTTGTCCCAGGCCTGCCCGCTGTCACCGAATTGCCACTGGCCACACATTTTTATGTCACATAAAACCACCATGCTGGGCACCTCTGTTGAACCCGGAGTGCCCCTATGTGGTATTGGTCTTTGTTTGCGCTGCTGCTTTTCAGTACCACAGCGCTGGCTGGCAACAAAGTGGTGCTGGTCAGTCTGGATGGTGTGCGTTGGCAGGAAGTCTTTGGCGGCGCCGATCCTCAGCTGATCGTCTCTCCTGCCTATGTGAAGCAGCCTCAACTTATACACACCTACACACCTGGTCAGACTGAACAGCTGATGCCTTTTTTACACCAAACTGTTGCCAGGCAGGGAGTTCTGGCAGGCGACAGGACTCAGTCTTCCAGCGTCACAGTGACCAACCCTGCACAAGTGTCTTATCCTGGCTATCAGGAACTGTTGGCCGGTTTTGCCGACCCTAAACTCCTGTCCAATGCCGCTATTGCCAACCCTAACCACACAGTACTGGAGTGGCTGGCCACACAGCATTCCAGGCAGGTCGCCGTGTTTGGCTCCTGGCAGTTGTTGCCGCAAATTCTGAACACAGCACGCAGCGGTTTATTGGTGAATGCCGGTTTTATGCCACTGCAGCAGCTGAACTCCGAGCGGGTGCACTATTTAAACGAATTGCAGCTGAAAACCCCGGCCAGCTTTGCCGCAGTGCGACCCGATATTTTCACTCAGGAATTTGCGCTGGAGTATTTACGCCAGAAGCAACCGGACGTGCTTTATATTGCGCTTGGTGAGGCTGATGATTTTGCTCACCAGCAACAATACGACAGATACCTGCAGGCGATTCACCATCACGATGCTTTTCTGGCCGAACTATGGCGCACCTTGCAAAGCTTGCCAGCCTACCGCGATCAGACCACCTTACTGATTTCCACTGATCATGGCCGGGGCCAGGCGGAGCAATGGCATCGCCATGGTCAAACCGCAGCACTGCCCGGTTATCCTGCCCCCGAAGGCGTGGCAGGTTCAGAACAAATTTGGTATGCCGCTTTAGGACCGGACATCCCGGCGGCTGGCTTAGTGCAGGGTGAGTTCCTGCAGGGGCAGCTGGCAGCCACGCTGGCCGCCTGCCTGGGGCTGGATTACCGCGCAGCTCAACCTCGGGCCGCCGCCGCTCTGGAGTTCAGTCAACCACCACAACTGGCGTCTGGTACAGCTCCAGTGGCTGACCATCAGGGTCCGTAAAAAAGGTGTACAGGCGCTGGGTGTAGGGGTCGGTGCGGACAGGTTCCACTTCGACACCGCAGGCGGTCAGGTGAGCCACAGCACTTGCCATGTCCGCCACTTTAAAAGCCAGATGCCGTAAACCACAGGCTTCAGGCCGGGAGGGCCGTTCCGGCGGCGACGGAAAAGAAAACAGTTCCAGTTGGCTCCCATCCGGCAAGGCCAGATCCAGTTTCCAGGATTGGCGCTCTGCACGGAAATGTTCGGCCAGCACGGAAAAACCCAACACTTGGGTATAAAAGTTTTTCGAGCGCTGGTAGTCGCTGCAAATCAACGCCACATGATGAATACCTTGCAGCATCAGAACCCCTGCTGTTTTTCCTGAAGTTTCACCTGATCCCACAGTGCATCCATTTGTTGCAGGTTGCTCTGCTCCGGGGTTAAGTGCTGCTCGGCCAGTTGTTGCTCCACAGCACGAAAACGCCGTTCAAATTTCAGGTTGGCGTTGCGCAGCACTGTTTCTGGGTTAAAGCCCTGTTTACGCACCACATTCACCAAAGCAAACATCAGGTCACCCAGCTCTTCTTCCAGCCGGGCATCCCCACTGTCCAGTTCAGCCACTTCCTGCACTTCTTCCTGCACTTTGGCCCAGGCCCCCTGCACATCAGGCCAGTCAAATCCCACCTGAGCACAACGCTTTTGCAGCTTGTAAGCCCGGCTTAGCGCTGGCAGCGCCTGAGGTACATTGTCCAGTACACTGGTTTTACCCTGCTGCTGGCGTTCACCGGCTTTAATGGCTTCCCAGTTCTGCAATACAGCCTCGCTGCTGTCGGCCTGTTCGGTGCCAAACACATGAGGGTGGCGGCGGATCAGCTTCTGGCAAATGGCGTCAACACAGTCATCAAACACAAAACGTTGTTCTTCTTTGGCGATTTGGGCGTAAAACACCACCTGAAACAACAAATCACCGAGCTCATCTTTCAGCTCGGCATAATCTTCACGGGCTATCGCATCGGCCACTTCATAGGCTTCTTCCAGCGTGTAAGGCACTATGCTCTGGTAACTTTGTTCTTTGTCCCAGGGGCACCCCGTTACCGGGTCGCGCAGTTGGGCCATAATGGCCAGCAAACGGTCAATAGCGGCAGACAATGCAGTGTCCTTTCTGTTAGTGGAAGCGTTTCGCTTCGATCACATCCTCAATCAGGCTGACTTTGGTCAGCAGCTTGTTCAGTGAATCCAGGTTGTACAGTTCCAGCGTCATAATAATGGTGGCGGTTTGTTGGGCGATGTCAGAATTACTGCTCATCCGCAGCACGTTGGCTTTTTCGTTGGCCAGAATGCTGGTGATATCCCGCAACAAACCATTACGGTCATGCGCCACAATACGAATGGTCACTTCGTAACCAGAAGCGTATTTATCGCCCCAGGTGGCTTCCACCACCCGTTCCGGATGCCCTTCCTGCAGCAATTTGAACTGGTCACAGTCGTCACGGTGCACCGCTATGCCCCGGCCCTGGGTGATATATCCGACTATGGCATCCCCCGGCAGCGGCTGACAACAACCGGCCATATGGGTCAGCAGGTTGCCCACGCCCAACACAACCACATGGCTTTTCGGCTGCGTATTCAGTGGCTTACTAATCAGACGAGGATCGATTTCCGGTTGCTGCAGCTTGCCGGACTGGCTTTGAATGTAGTGCACTACCTGGGTGACTTTTATTTCACCACCACCTATGCCGGCCAACAGTTCATCCAGACTGTTCACATTAAAGCGTTGCAGCACTTTGCTGGGGTTGTCCAGCGTCAGATTCAGCCTGGCCAGTTCTGTGTCCAGCAGTTCCTTGCCCGCCAACACATTTTTGTCCCTGTCCTGCAGCCGGAACCAGTATTGCACTTTAGAACGGGCGCGGCCGGATTTTAAGTAACCCAGGTTTGGGTTCAGCCAGTCGCGGCTTGGATTGGGCTCCCGCCCGGTCAGAATTTCCACCTGATCGCCGGTTTTCAACTGGTAGGTAAAAGGCACAATACGGCCGGAAATTTTGGCACCTATACAACGATGCCCGACGTTGGAGTGCACATAATAAGCGAAGTCCAGCGGTGTGGAGCCCTGGGGTAAATCGACAATATCGCCTTTGGGGGTAAACACATAAACCCGGTCTTCGATGACCTGATTTTTCAGCTCTTCGGCTAAATCAGAGCCATCAGCCAGTTCTTCCTGCCAGGCCAGCAGCTTGCGTAACCAGCCGATTTTTTCATCCAGCTGGCCTTCTTTGGCACTGGCACCTTCTTTGTAACGCCAGTGCGCCGCCACCCCCAGCTCGGCATCGTCGTGCATCTGGCGGGTGCGGATTTGAATTTCCACCGGCCGGCCGGCGGGGCCCAGTACCACAGTGTGAATAGACTGGTAACCATTTTGTTTGGGCGTGGCGATGTAATCGTCAAACTCTTTCGGCAAATGCCGCCACGACGTGTGCACTATGCCCAAAGCGGCATAACAGTCCTGCACCCGTTCTGTCACCAGCCGTACTGCACGGATATCGTACAGCTGGTCAAAGGCCAGGTGTTTTTTCTGCATCTTTTTCCAGATACTGTAAATATGTTTGGGACGGCCATAGACTTCCGCCTGAATACCAGCCTGCGTCATTTTGTCCTGCACAGCGGCGACAAAATCCTGCATGTAATGTTCGCGGTCCAGCCGTTTTTCTTCCAACAGGCTGGCAATCTGTTTGTAGGTTTGCGGGTGCAGGTAACGAAAGGCTAAGTCTTCCAGTTCCCACTTAATTTGGCCTATACCCAGCCGGTTGGCCAGCGGGCCAAAAATGGCGTTGGTTTCTTTGGCGGCCAGTACCCGGGTTTCTTCATCGGCGTTTTTTACCTGGCGCAGATAACAGATTTGCGCCGCCAGCTTGATCACCACAGCCCGCACATCTTCCACCATGGCCAGCAGCATTTTCCGCAGGTTATCAGCCTGTTGTGGGTTGGCACTTTGATTCGGACCTACCGGAATAGAACGGATCGCTTCCATTTGACGCACGGCCGCCAGCATAGCCGCCACCGCCGGGCAAAATTGCTGCTGTATCTGCTCCAGACTAATCAGTTGCGCTTCCAGCAGCGGAAACACCAAAGAGGCCAGCAGAGCGTCCTTGTCCATCCGTAAGTCGGCCAGAATTTCCACCATTTCCCAGCCAGTCTGCACTTGCTGTAATTGATCGGTACAGGCCTGCTGCTGCAACCAGAGTTCGGCCTCCAGCAAATACTCAATTTTGGCTTCTGGCAACCCCAAAGAGGCCAGCCATGCGGCTGTACCACCCGGATGATAGTCAGAGCTGTGAGACTGCCGGACAGTGACCATAACTTACTTTCTCCTTCGAAACAGCGCCATCAGTTCCAGATGGCTGGTCTGCGGAAACATATCCATAGCGGCCAGTTTCACCAACTGGTAGCCAGCCGCCAACAACAGCTTGGCATCGGCGGCAAAACTGACAGGATTGCAGGACACGTACAATATCCGTGCCGGACCTAAAGCAGCAATTTGTTCAGCCGCGCCCACAGCGCCTGCACGTGCCGGGTCCAGCAAAACGGCGTCATAGACTGGCTGGTTCCAGTCCGCCTTGGGCCAGGGTAAATGCAGATCCGCCTGAGCCGCCTTTAAATTGCTGATGTGATTCAGCTGCGCATTCTGCTCAATACGCCGCACCATAGTGGCCACGCCTTCCAGCGCTTGCACAGCTTTGGTGCGCTGCGCCAGTGCCAGACTAAAGTTTCCGATGCCAGAATACAATTCCAGAATGTTCTGAGTTAGATCCAGCTCCAGCCAATCCAGCGCCTGTTGCACCATCTGTTCGTTAACCTGAGGGTTGACCTGAATAAAGTCATCAGGTTCAAACTGTAAACGCAGTTTTTGTCCAGCTAACTGATACTGTGGTGCCTGATAATTCGTCTGCCAGGCGGTAAACTGGCCGGGTTCGGCTTCGCCCAGCCAAAAAGCGTCGGGCCAGGCGGCAATCAACTGCTGCTGATCGGCCTCTGGCAGCGGCCGGACATGCCGTACGATCAGATAGGCCTGGCCGTCGGCATCCAGCACTTCGACATGGGTAATGGCTTTGCCTTGTTTCAGTCTCGGCAACACTTGATTTAATACCGAAAACACCGGTGCCAGCACCGGGCTTAGCACCAGACAATGCTCCACAGCGCTGATGGTTTTGTCACTGACCTGACGAAAACCTACAGTAAAACGCTGCTGTTGGGCATCAAACCAGACACCTATTCGGGCCCTGCGTCTGTACCCCGAGCCCTGACTGTGAATAGCGGCCTGCCAGGGCAACTGCTGCAAGCCTGTCTGGTGGCAAATCATCTGGTCCACGGCCTGCTGTTTCAGCTCCAACTGCACTTCAGTCGACAGATACTGCAACTGACAGCCACCGCAACTGGAGAAATGCGGACAGGCCGGCTTCTGACGATGGACCGATGGCTGCAGCACCCGCCGGACTTTGCCTTTGGCCACTTTGCTTTTGTTGTCGGTCAGGCTTATTTCTACGGTTTCACCAGGCAAAGCGCCGCTGACAAACACGATTTTGCCTTGCCAAAACCCTATGCCTTGCCCCTGATGATCCAAACGTTCGATCTCCAGTTGAATAATTGGGCTGGCCGTGTTTTTTTTGGCTTTGGCGGCCTGATAAATTTTGACCATCTGGTCCTCGAGGTAGGCTTTCACTGTGCCTTATGTCATGATACTGACGACTATTCTATCAAGCCCTGCAACAGATGACGAAACTTGCTTTGCGACATTGGGTGCTGCTGACGACCCTGATGCCGACTCTGGTAGTCAGCCTGGGTCTGGCCAGTTATTTCAGTTGGGTCCGGCATCAGGATTTAGCCGCTGATTTAACCCAGCAGGCAGAAAATATTGCCGCCCCACTGGCCATAGCCAGCGAACATGCGTTGTTGCAAAACAGCCGTCAGGATTTAAAACGGTTACTGGACGCCAGCCACCGCAAAAACCCGGCGCTGGTAAAAAGTATCGCCATTTTTAATGCCGACCACGAACTGCTGGTCACCACCAATTACCACAAAGATTTTAACTTACTGAAGTTTCCTCTCTTTAGTGCCATTCCGGCTCAGCCCCAATTGGACCTGACGGATGACTATCTGGTCATGCGCTACCCTATTATTCCTGAATCAGTGGCTGCTGTGGCCGAGCCTTTGCCTCTTGGTTATGTAGCGGTACAACTGTCGAGGGACAAAAACCGGCTGCGTCAGCAAAGTGCGTTGCTTGGCACCTTGCTGCTGGTGGTACTGGCATTGGGCTTTGCCGTGTACGCCAGCCTGAAACTGGTAAAACGGATCAGCAACCCGGTGCGACAAATGAATGAGGTGATCCGGCAGTTGTGTCAGGGCCACTACCGCCAGCAGCTGCTGCCGGGGTATTTGGGCGAGCTGGAGCTTCTGCGCCACAATATTAATAATCTGGCATCTGCACTGAAACAACATGATGACGAAGTGCAACAAAGCATTGAACAGGCCACCTCGGATCTGCAACAAAGCCTGGAACAGCTGGAGATGCAGAATATTGAGCTGGATCTCGCCCGTAAACGGGCTCTGGAAGACAACCGCAGTAAGTCAGACTTCCTCGCCAAAATGAGCCATGAACTGCGCACCCCTCTCAATGCGGTTATTGGTTTTACCCGCCAGCTGCTGAAAACCAATCTGACCGCGAACCAGCAAGACTATCTGACCACTATTCAAAAATCTGCCAACAGTCTGCTGTCGCTGGTCAATGATGTGCTGGACTACGCCAAGCTGGAAGAAGGCCGGATGCCGATTAACCCCGAACCCTTTTCACTGCGGGATTTGCTGAATGATGCCACCGAACTGCTGGCCGCCAATGCCTTTGATAAGCAGCTGGAACTGGTGTTGTTTGTCGAAAATAACTGCCCGGATGACCTGGTGGCTGATCCGGTCAGGATTAATCAGATCCTGACCAATCTGGCCGGTAACGCCATCAAATTTACTGAGCAGGGCAGTGTGCTGATCCGGGTCAGTGGCCGGGCCCTGGCCGATGACCAGTGGCAACTGAAGTTCGCTATTCACGACACCGGCATTGGCATCAGTGAAGAGCAACAAAAGCAGCTGTTCGATGGTTTCAGTCAGGGCGACCAACATATAGGCAAAAGGTACGGTGGTACTGGTCTTGGCCTGGTGATCTCACAACGGCTGGTGCATGCGATGGGTGGCCGTATTGGCTTTGACAGCCGGCCAGGCGAAGGCTCTGTGTTCTGGTTTACCCTGCAATGCAAACGCCATCCCTTGTCCATTGCCGAACCCTTGCCTCTGACCGAGCTGAAACAAAAAAACCTGCTGTACTTTGAACCACAGCAAAATTCGCGGGAGGCCATGCTGGCACAACTGGAGCATTGGGGGCTTCAGGTGACCAGTTGCAGTAATATGACCCAACTGAGCCAGACGCTGTCGCTGCAGCCGCATTTTGATCTGATCCTGCTGGGCCGGGCTATCTCGCTGACACAGGTCAATCAGGTGATTGAACTGCTGCAGCAGCTGCGCCAGCACAGCGACCATATCTATATGTTGGTCAACACCCTGTCCCCCAATCTGCGAGAAGTGCTGCAGGCATCCGGTGCCAGCGCTGTGTTGGCCAAACCCTCGCATTACCGCAAGCTGGCAACAACCCTGGCCCAACCTTACCTGCAACACAATGAACACAGCCCGGCCTCGGAAAAACCCAAAGCCCGGCTGCGGGTGCTGTCCGTCGACGACAACGAAGCCAACCTGAAATTGATCAATGCATTACTCAGTGAAATGGTGGAACAGGTCGATTCTGCCACGAACGGGGCAGAAGCCTGGCAAAAGGCTTCGCAAATGCACTATGACGTGATTTTTATGGACATCAATATGCCGGTCATGGACGGTATCCAGGCCTGCCAGCGTATTCAGCAAAGTTCGCTCAATGAGGCCACCCCAATTATTGCGGTCACAGCCCATGCGTTGGATGGTGAACGCGAACGCTTGCTGGATTTGGGGTTTTGTGAGTTTCTGACCAAACCACTGGATGAAAAACTGCTGTTGTATACGCTGCGCGAATGTTGTCCGGAATTCCAGGGCAGCCAGAGCCTGGAGCCTGAACATCAGTTGCCACACAGTAAACAACTGGACTGGACTCTGGCGTTGCAACGGGCTGGCGGCAAACTGGATTTAGCCAAAGAAATGCTGTGGATGCTGGTGCAATCCTTGCCTGACGCGCAACAGGCTATCGGCCAGGCCATGGATCAGAACGACAGCCAGGCGCTGTTGCAGCATATTCACAAATTGCATGGGGCCAGTTGTTACACCGGATTGCCTGTACTGAAGCAGTTGACTGAGCTGCTGGAAACCCAGCTGAAAAAAGGCAAAAGTATTCTGGAGCTGGAACCCGAGTTATTTGAGCTGCAGGACAGGCTGAGTGCTCTATTGCAGGATGCAACTCACTGGCCTGAACTGGTCTGAAGATCAGGGCTGTACAAGGCCAGCTGCTGCCCGGATTTGCGGGCATGCAGCATGGCCTTTTCGGCATCATCCACCAGGCAAGTCAGGTGATAACCCGACCAGCGCGACAGACTGACCCCACCGCTCACCAGAGCCTGCTGTTCCGGCACCAGCGGGCTGAGGATAGGCAAAACCGCATCCCGGCAAATCTCAGCCAGCATCATGGCTTTGTCCGGATCGGTTCCCGGCAGCAGCAACGCAAATTCAAAAGGCCCGACCCGCCCGAGCAGGTCCTGATTGCGCAAAAAATTGCGACATGCCTGTACGGCCTGCGCCAGTAGCTGGTCTGCAGCCTGCGTCCCCTGTTGCTGCTGGATCTGTTGCAAGGCGGTCAGCTCCAACCGGATCAGCGCCAGCTCCTGCTGCTTCTGCGCGGCTTTTTCCAGCAAGGCTCTGGCTTGCTGCGAAAAGTGGCTTTTATTGCTGATCCCTGTGGCTGAATCTATTTCGGTCTGCTGTTTCAGGGCAGAGCGGCTCCGGTACAACCGGTATAACCACAGGCTCAGCCCCAGCACAAAGAGGGACAGCAACAGAATCAGCACCTGGGTATAAGCCGCCTGATGTTGCATAGAGGACTGCTCGGCTTTCAGCAGCCGGTTGTCTTTGTCCAGCGATTCGATCTGGCGTTGTTTGGCTTCCACATTCAGCTGAGCATTGTAATAGGCCTGCTGTTGTTGCCGTTGATGCTGCATCAGGCTGCTAAAGGCCCGCAGATAGGCTTCATGGTATTCCAGCGCCTGCTGATACTGGCCTTGTTGCCGGGCCAGTCGGTACAACACCAGCCAGGCCGAGGCTTTACTCTGATCCTTATCGGCAAGCCGGCTGATCTGCAGCACGCGCTGTGCAGCCTGTCGGGCAAGTTCTGGTTGTTCGAGTCCGAAATAGACCTCGGCCAATGCCAGATCAAAATCTGCCAGTAGTCTCGGAAACGCCAGATCTGTCACTTTTTGCTGGTAGTTCAGTAACAAACTCAGCGCCTGCTGGTACTGCCCCTGCTGCACCAGATCATTGGCCTGACTGATTTTCAGCATACCGGCGAACAGCCATTCCTTATGTTTCAGGCAAAACTGCACTGCAGAGTCCAGATACTGACGCTGGGCGGCAAACTGCCCGGTTTGCAGATAGGCTTGCGCTTTTTGCTGTTTGGCTTTGCACAGACTGGTCGCCGACACGGGCTCTGCTTCCAGTTGGCTGGCGTATTCAATCGCCAGTTCAGGTTGCCCCGCATGCAAATAGGCCAGAGCTATCACCAGTAACCCCTGTTCCCGGGCTGCAGTCTGCGTCACCACAGGCAACTGCTGCAACAACAGTTCCAGCTGGGTAAAAGCTTCCAGATACTGCTGAGAGATCAGATAACTGTTGAGCATCAGCGCCCTGGCCCGGAATGCTAAAGCGGACTCAGGTTGCTGCCGGCTCAGTGGCACCAGACGCTGCAAAGCCGCATCCGGATCGCCGAGGTAAAGTTCGGCATAAGCGAGTAAGAAGTTCAGATAAGCCAGATCAGCCGGCGACATACTGGATTTACGCTGCTCAAAGCTATGCAGACGCAGCTGAAACTCGGCAAAATCCACAGTTTTGATCCGATCCGTGTTTTGCAATTGCTCATGCCAGCTCCCTGTTGCAGACCAGACCAGCCAGGGGAAAAACAACCACAGACAGCACCACAGACGACCTGACACAGCACAACTCCTTTTGCGTTTTATCTAGGGTAAAGGGCGGATAAAAAAACAACAAGCCTCGCGTTGGTTGTTAACCTTTCTTATAAAAATTTACGTTTCTAAAATAACTGTGGCACAGGCATAAGCCTGCTCGTCACTGATAGATAACCAGACAGAACTCACTTGCAGACGGTCAGCCAGTTCACGGGCCGGTCCGGTCAGCTCCAGCACAGGCCGGCCCAGACTGTCATTACTGACGATAAAATGCTGAAAGGAAATACCCCGGCCTATGCCGGTACCCAAGGCTTTGGCGGCCGCTTCTTTGGCGGCAAAACGTTTAGCAAAATAGCGGGCCGGCTGACCATGCGCCGCCATAATCTGTTGCTCAGCTTCAGTCAGTACCCGTTGTACTAAACGGGGAGAGCGGGCCAGGCTGAGCTCGATACGGCTGATTTCGACTATATCAGTACCCAGCCCCACAATAGCCATTAACGGCGCGCCTCCAGCATCAGGCGTTTCATCTCAGCCACCGCAGCACCCAGGCCGGAGAAAATAGCGCGGGCCACAATGGCATGCCCGATATTCAGTTCATGCATTTGCGGAATAGCGGCTATCGGCTGCACATTATGGTAATGCAGGCCATGGCCGGCGTTGACAATCAGGCCCTGGCTTTGGGCGAAAGCGGCTGCACGGCGAATGCGATCCAGCTCGGCCTGCTGCACCTTGGGGTCTTCGGCTTCGGCATACTGGCCAGTATGAATTTCAATATAAGGCGCACCAGTGCGGGCAGCCGCTTCGATTTGGCGTTCATCCGCATCGATAAACAGCGACACCAGGATGCCTTTTTGCTGCAGGCGCTGCACAGCATCCTGAATTTTGCTGAATTGGCCCGCCACTTCCAGGCCGCCTTCGGTCGTCAGCTCCTGACGTTTTTCCGGCACCAGGCAACAAAAGTGTGGGTCCAGCTGTTCAGCAATGCCCAACATTTCTTCGGTCACCGCCATCTCAAAATTCAGCCGGGTGCTCATGGTCTGACGCAGCACAAATAAATCGCGATCCTGAATATGACGGCGGTCTTCCCGTAAATGCACAGTGATACCGTCGGCGCCAAACTGCTCAGCCATTAACGCCGCGTGCACAGGTTCTGGGTAATGGGTGCCACGGGCCTGACGTAAGGTGGCGACATGGTCAATATTGACACCAAGATAGATAGGGTTCATCCGTTGTCCTTTAGCTGTTGAAATAAAGTGCGGCTGGTTAAAGGTTTGGAACCCAACAAAGGTGCCAATAAAGCCCGGCTTAAACTTTTGGCCGCTTTTAAACTCTGCGCTTGCCAGTCGGCCTGGCCTATCGCCTGCAGATCGGCCCCCAACCAGCCCGAACTGGCCTGTTGCCAGCCTAGTTCAGGCCACCACTGGTAATACTGGCCTGGTTTCAGTTCAGCACCACTGGCGTCCTGCTGCCAATCCAGCGGTGAGCCCAGTTCTGCCAATAACGCAAATTCAAACTGCCGCAGGCAAGGTTCCAACGCCTGCACAGGCAGCAACTGCAATGTATGGTGATAAAGCCCAAACAACTGCTCAGAATTCGTCTGACCGGGCCAAAGCCGGCAAATCAGTTCATTCAGATACAAGCCGGCAAACAGCAGTTCCCCTTGCAGTGGCAGTGCGGGCTCTGCCTCTTCGGCAAAGCTCACTGTTTTCAGGTCACTGCGGCCTGTCAGTTGCAGCTGCAGTAACTGAAAGGGTTGCCAGCTTAAGCGGCTTTTGGTTTTACCACTGCTTTTGCGCACCACAGCGCTGACCCGGCCCAGTTCAGGCAATAGCAACTGCAACAGCAATTGCTGCTCTTTGTACGCATGGCTGTGTAACACATACCCAGGCCAGACGTTGCCTTGCATTTAGTCTTCGCCGTAACCCAGGCTGCGCAGCGCCCGTTCGTCGTCGGCCCAGCCTGATTTCACCTTGACCCAGATTTGCAGAAACACCGGTTGTTCAAACAGGGCTTCCATATCTTTGCGAGCTTCAGTGCCAATGGTTTTCAGCCGCTCACCTTTATTGCCAATGACCATACGTTTTTGGCTGTCGCGCTCCACCAGCACCAAGGCCGCAATATGGTAGTGTTTTTCTTCCCATTTAAAGCGTTCAATTTCCACAGTGACGGAATAAGGCAGCTCGTCGCCTAAAAAACGCATCAGTTTTTCCCGCACTATTTCAGACGCCATAAAACGGCTGGAGCGGTCTGTAATGTAATCTTCCGGAAAGAAAAACTCACAAGGCGGCAGGCTGCTTTGCACCAAAGTACGAAGACGGTCCACGTTAGTGCCTTTTTGTGCCGACACCGGAATAATTTCTTTAAAGGACAGCTGGGTACCCAACCACTGTAAATGCGGCAGCAACTCTTCTTTGTCTTTAAACTGGTCGACCTTATTCACCACCAGAATCACAGGTTTTTGCGCCGCAATTAAGCGGTTCAGCACCATCTGGTCGTCATCCGTCCATTTGCTGCCATCGACGACAAAAATCACCAGCTCCACATCCAGAATAGAGCTGGCGGCCGCTTTGTTCATCAGGCGGTTGATGGCGCGTTTTTCGTCGCTGTGTAAGCCCGGCGTATCAACATAAACCGTCTGGTAGTTGTCTTTGGTATCAATACCAATAATACGATGCCTGGTGGTCTGGGGTTTTTTCGAGGTAATACTGACTTTTTGCCCAACCAGCTGATTCAGCAAAGTGGACTTGCCAACATTAGGTCGGCCAACAATGGCCACCAGCCCGGCGTAAGTTTCAGCGCTCATGGTTAATTTGTTCCAATAAAATATGGGCGCAGTCCTGTTCGGCTTTACGCCGCGAACTGCCGGTCGCAATCACAGGTTCCCGGCCTGCCACTGTGCAGCGTACTGTAAAGGTTTGATCGTGGGCGTCGCCTTTGGTGTCGATCACTTCATACAAAGGCAACGCCAACCGCCGCCCCTGCAGGTATTCCTGCAGCTGAGTTTTACTGTCTTTTTGCACCCCAGGTTGAATCACTGTCAGCCGGCTGCCGTACCAGGTCAGGATCCGCTCTCTGCACACCTCAATGCCAGCATCCAGATAAATGGCGCCTAAGATGGCTTCGACAGCATCCGCCTGAATGGACTCCCGGCGCAGGCCACCGCTTTTCATTTCGCCGGGCCCAAGCCGCAAATACTCTGCAATGCCCAGTTCTTTGGCAATTTCCGCCAACGTCACTCCTTTGACCAAGGATGAACGCATCCGGGTCAGGTCACCTTCACGGGCTTTGGGAAAATGCTGAAACAGCGCTTCGGCAATCACCAGACTTAAGATGGCGTCACCTAAAAATTCAAGGCGCTCATTATGGGCGCCTTTGCAACTGCGGTGGGTCAGGGCCTGTTCCAGCAGGCTGGCCTGCTGAAACTGATACCCCAGTTTTTTCATCAGGCCAGTGACAGGTTGTGTAATCACTGAATTTTACCTAAGCGTTCAAAACGCACACCCACCGGCACCCAGGAAGGCAGGCTGCTGTCCGGATCGCTGCTGAATTCAAAACTCATCCAGATAAACACCGCTTTACCGACCAGATTGTCTTCCGGCACAAAACCCCAGAAGCGGCTGTCTCGGCTATTGTCGCGGTTATCACCCATCACAAAATAATGGCCATCCGGCACCACAAACTCTTCAATACCGGTGCCAGGCTGTTTGTAATAATGCATCAGTTGTTCAGGTTTAAACGGATGCTGCAGAATATCGTGTTTATGCTCACCCAGCTGTTCAGTAAAACGTTTGGTGGGCAACTCACCGTCCATAAACTCGCCTTCCGCCTGCAAAGTCAGCGGCACCGGTTCTAAAGCAGGGCACTGGGCTTTATCCGCCTTGTCACAGGCTTTTTGAATAAATAACTGCTTGTTTTTATAAACAATGCGATCGCCAGGCAAGCCAATAGCCCGTTTAATGAAATCGACAGTCGGCTGCTCAGGGTACTTAAACACCACTACATCGCCACGTTCCGGTTTGCCGTTGCTGTACAGGGTTTTGCGCCAGACCGGGTCTTTGATATCGTAGGAATATTTTTCCACCAGAATAAAATCACCCACCAGCAGAGTAGGCATCATCGAACCGGACGGAATTTGAAACGGCTCATATAAAAAGGAGCGGATCAGGGTAATAGCCAGAATCAGCGGGAAAATTTCAGCTGCAGTTTCAGCAATGTAAGAGCGGGATTGAATCAGCCCCGCAGCTTCAGGTGGCAGCGCCCCTCCGGCAGCAGCTTCAGCCTGCACCAGTTTCAGCTTGCGTTTGGGTGCCAGCACCATAGCGTCATATAACCAGATCAAACCACTGGCAACTGTCAGTACCACTAAAAAGATTGCGAAATAACCCGCCATACAGATCCTTTGGTTTATTTACCGACTTTCAGAATAGCAAGGAAGGCTTCTTGTGGAACTTCCACATTCCCTACTTGCTTCATACGTTTTTTACCTTCTTTCTGTTTCTGCAACAGCTTTTTCTTCCGGCTGACGTCACCGCCATAACACTTGGCCAGTACGTTCTTACGTAACTGTTTTACCGTGGTGCGGGCAATCACGTGCGCACCGATGGCCGCCTGAATGGCAATATCAAACATCTGGCGCGGGATCAGCTCTTTCAGGGCTTCGGCCAGCTCACGGCCACGGCTTTGGGCAAAGTCCCGGTGGCTGATAATGGCCAGTGCGTCGACCCGCTCGCCGTTGATCAGAATATCGACCCGCGACATATCTGACACCTGGAAGCGCTTAAAGCTGTAATCCAGCGACGCATAACCACGGCTGGTGGATTTCAGGCGATCAAAGAAGTCCATCACCACTTCGGCCATTGGCAGTTCATACACCACAGCCACCTGACGGCCGTGATAGGTCATATTGATCTGCACACCACGTTTTTCAATACAGAGGTTGATCACGTTGCCCAGATATTCCTGCGGCACCAGAATATGGGCCTCCACAATAGGTTCACGGATTTCATCAATATTGCCGACTGGCGGTAAATCAGACGGGTTGTCGACCATCACGATTTCACCGTTTTTCTGCACCACTTCGTACACTACAGTCGGCGCTGTGGTGATCAAATCCAGGTCGTATTCCCGCTCCAGACGCTCCTGAATAATTTCCATATGCAGCATCCCCAGGAAGCCAATACGGAAACCAAAGCCCAGTGCTGTGGAGTTTTCTGGTTCATAAAATAATGAAGAGTCATTCAGGCTGAGTTTTTCCAGCGCGTCACGGAAATCTTCGTAGTCGTCGGTGGACACCGGGAACACACCGGCATAGACCTGAGGTTTAATACGTTTAAAACCAGGCAGCGCCTGAGTGGCTGAGTTCCGTGCCAGCGTCAGGGTGTCGCCTACCGGCGCACCTTTGATTTCTTTAATACCGGCGATAACAAAACCTACTTCACCGGCGCTCAGAATGCCGGTGTTATTGGCCTTGGGCGTAAAAATACCCACTTTGTCCACTTCATAGGTCTGGCCGGTCGACATCACTTTGATTTTGTCTTTGGCACGAATAGCACCATGTTTGACCCGCACCAACGACACAACCCCCTGGTAGGGGTCGAACCAGGAATCGATAATCAGCGCCTGAGTGGGTGCATCCACATCCCCTTCCGGGCATGGAATATTGGCAACAATGGTCTCCAGCACATCTTCAATCCCAATACCGGTTTTGGCAGAACACTGCACAGCACCTATGGCTTCAATACCGATAATGTCTTCAATTTCCTGCGCCACCCGATCAGGGTCCGCCTGAGGCAAATCGATTTTGTTCAGAATAGGCAGCACTTCCAGGTTCAGCTCCAGCGCCGTGTAGCAGTTAGCAACCGTCTGCGCTTCTACACCCTGACCAGCGTCTACCACCAGCAGCGCCCCTTCACAGGCTGCCAGCGAACGGGATACCTCATAGGTAAAGTCGACATGGCCTGGCGTATCGATAAAGTTCAGTTGGTAAGTTTCACCATCTTTGGCTTTGTAGTGCAAGGTCACCGACTGCGCTTTAATGGTGATGCCACGCTCACGCTCCAGGTCCATGGAGTCCAGCACCTGTTGTTGCATTTCACGGTCGCTCAGGCCACCACAGTGTTGGATCAACCGGTCAGACAGGGTCGATTTACCATGGTCAATGTGAGCAATGATCGAGAAGTTACGAATATGAGTTAATTTTGGCATTTTTTCCGTTAAAGCTGCTAAGGCGCCCCACAGCATGGCGGGGAAGACGGCCTGATGGTTAATTCAGAACAATTTGGCGCGGATTGTACTCGATCTCAGCTTTGGTTGCTACGTATGCAGTTGTAACAGAACAAGCGGTTTCAGTGATGCTGCAGACTGATTTGCGGTAACACCTTCAGGATATGTACGGGTTCAGCGGCACACTGCTGCCGGCGCAGCCGGACCAGGGCAAAAGCCAGGCCCATAGCCGACAGAGACCCCAAAGCAACAGTTCCATCGGGGAACTGCAGATGCTGCAATAACAACGCCATCAGGATAAGGCAGGCCAGAGGCCAGAGGTACACCAGAGCGGCGGCACTGAGCAGTTGCTGTTCAGTGACAGCGATTTGCACTGTTTGTCCGGCCAGTAACTCGGTATGGCCGGAGACGAAAAAAACATTCTCTTTTGGCGTTAAGGCTTTAGCCACCACAGCTGTGCCACAGTTGTCATGGGCCTGGCAGGCATTGCAGCTGGTTTTGGCCTGGGTTTTTAGCCAGACTCCGGTTGCATCCGTCTTTACTACAACAGCAATTTCTTCCAGCATTTATTGCACCGATTCAGCAATCTGCCGTGCCACTTCAATGGAAACAGGACCAATCACTGTGACGTCAAACTGGTTTTTTGGCATCACAAAAATAGTGGTGGCACCATCCCGATACGCCTGGGCCGGCAACTGAGCCGTCGGCTGCACAAAAACGGACACCTGATGCAACCCATCTGACAGCAACCATTGCTCCATCACCTGATTTGGCTGAGCGACAGAAGCGACAGGCAACGCCTGATAACCTGCAGGTAACCAGGCCAGTTCCAGCGGACTTTGTGGCACTTGCTGGTCCGGCAGCGGCGGGATGTTTTGCGGTAATTGTGCAGTCAAGGCCGGCGTGAGTGCGGCCGGAAATTGTTCAAGCGGCTGAATATGGGTCACCACCCAACGCTCCAGCGGGTCCTTTTGTTGGCCAATGGTGTCTATTTTCAGTGGAAAACCTGTTTGTGCATCCAGCCACAACCAGTAACCAGGCCTGTCGTTATCAAAAGCAGTCAGCCGCAGCAATTGGGCATTGCGACCGGACAGTTGAGTCACACCACCGGCCACTGCATCGTATAACTGCTGGATGCGGTCTAAGTCCTGATACAACAGCGCCGGCAGCTCTTTAATGCTTTGGTTATTGGTCGCCATCGCCGAACGCTCAGGCGCAAAATAATACACCTTGTCATTGCGACGGAGAATTTCCAGTCCGGCCTGCTCCAATGGCATCAGTTGTTCCAGTTCATCGTCCCCCTGTACGCCATGCAGCCAGCGATAGCTGTCCACCTGGTTGGGTTTGATCACCACAAAAGAAGCTTCGAAATTGTATTGCCGGACGGCCTGCTGACAGCGCTGAAACCAAGTCCAGCCTGAGTCATCTGCCTGACTCAGACCGGAAAAGGTCAGAAGAATGAAGGCACAACAAACGCCTTGCCAATGCATGATTAGTTCTCTTGTTTTTCAGCCTCAACCGGCGCTTTTGGCGCCTGATGCTGCGCGGTTTCCATCACGCGAATTTGCTGATGATGCGCCTGCAACAGTTGTTGCAAACGTTTTTGTTGTTCCAGCATCGCCTGACGCTGTTCCTGCTCAAAGCGGGAATCCACCGAGGTCTGGCTTAAGCTGACCGGAGTGGCAAAACCAGCAACAGGTTGAGTCTGCAGTACGGGCAGTGGCGTGTTCAAATCCGCATCCGGACCTGCCGCCTGAAACTGCTGCACACCCACCACAGCCATCAGGGCTACCGCCGCAGCGACAGCCCCTTGCATGCCCATGCGGGCCCAGCTGTTATTGGCTGCGTCCGCCAGTTTTTGCCATAAACTGCTGTTCACGACTGAAGGCGTCACAGCTGTTAACTGATAGGTAGTTTCCTGTTCCAGTACAGCCGCAAAACGATCCGCGAAATCCAGATCAATCTGCGCCGGTAATTCATTGCGAATGGCTGCGCCAATCAGGTGGTAACGCGCAAAGCTTTGTTGCAATTCAGTGTCTTGCAGCAATGTATCCAATTGCTCCGGAGCTATCGCCTGATTATCACCCGCCGCCGAGAGCCAATCTGATTTTTCTAACGACATACTGATTCCTGTTCACTTATGGGTCAGCTAATGAGCGGTTTCAACTGCGCATCAATAGCTTCACGCGCACGGAAGATTCGACTTCTGACTGTGCCTATTGGACAGCCCATCACTTCCGCAATTTCTTCATAGCTCAGACCATCCAGTTCACGCAAGGTTATTGCGGTACGCAGTTCGTCCGGCAGTTTTTCTATGGTCGTAAATACAACTTCACGGATCTCCTCGGACAACAACAGCTTTTCCGGCGAGTCCTGTTCTTTTAAAGCGTCTGAGCCTTCAAAAAATTCGGCATCGTCGGCATCCACATCTGTTGACGGTGGTTTACGGCCAGTCGCCACCAGGTAATTCTTTGCGCTGTTTACAGCTATACGGTACAACCAGGTATAAAAGGCACTTTCCCCCCGAAACCCAGGGATCGCACGATAAGCTTTGATAAAAGCTTCTTGAGCGACATCAGCGACATCGCCATGGTTTGACACATAACGTGACACCAGGTTAGCGATTCGGTGCTGATATTTACGCACCAGCAGATTAAAGGCTGCTTTATCCCCTTGTTGTACCCGCTGGACAATTTGCCAGTCCAATTCCTGCTCGCTCATCCGAGCTTTTCCCCTAAAGCTAACTACTACTTCTTTTTTGCACTGGCACTCATCAGGCGTACCCTTGAGACGCGCCTTCAGGTAAATAGTTCTGTAACTTTGCAAAAAAAAGTTACAATTGCGACGATTTACCCGGCGTGCCGGCGGTTAGAAGTGTATAAAGACCCAAATTTCTGACAGTTCACTGTGTTTTCCGGAGTTAGTGTATCTGATGCCTGAACAAAAAAAACATCTTTGTGACGTACTGATCATTGGCAGTGGTGCCGCTGGTTTGTCGCTGGCATTGCATCTGGCTGACGCTGCGCAGGTGATAGTGCTCAGTAAAGGCGCATTACGTGAAGGGTCGACCCTCTATGCCCAGGGTGGCATTGCAGCCGTCTTTGATGAAAACGACAGTATCGCCTCTCATGTCGACGACACTCTGATTGCAGGAGCCGGTTTGTGCGAACAGGCCGCTGTGCAGTTCACCGCAGAAAACGCTAAATCTGCGATGCAATGGTTGATTGAGCAGGGCGTGCCTTTTGATCAGTACCGTGACGAAGACGGTGTGCTGAAATACCACCTGACCCGCGAAGGCGGTCATAGCCACCGCCGTATATTGCACGCCGCCGACGCCACAGGCCGTGCTGTGCAGATCACTTTGGTCGATCAGGTCAAAAACCACCCGAATATCCGCTTACTGGAAAACTACAACGCTATAGACCTCATTACAGCACGCAAACTGGGGGGGCATACCGAAAAATGCCATGGTGCTTATGTCTGGAACCTGCAGTCCGAACAGGTGGAAGTGATAGGTGCCAAGTTTATTGCGCTGGCCACAGGCGGCGCCAGTAAAGTGTATTTGTACACCTCCAACCCGGATGTGGCCAGTGGTGACGGCATTGCCATGGCCTGGCGCGCCGGTTGCCGGGTCGCCAATATGGAATTTAACCAGTTTCACCCAACCAGCCTGTACCACCCGGACGCCCAGAATTTTTTAATCACTGAAGCCATGCGTGGTGAAGGCGCTTATTTGAAACGGCCGGATGGCAGCCGCTTTATGCCAGATTTTGATGAACGGGCCGAACTGGCACCTCGGGATATTGTCGCCCGCGCCATCGACTTTGAAATGAAAAAACTTGGTGCCCATTGTGTGTATCTGGACATCAGCCATAAGCCGAAAGACTTTATTATTGAACACTTTCCGACCATTTATGCCAAATGCCTGGGTGTGGGCATCGACATTACCAAACAGCCAATTCCAGTGGTGCCTGCGGCTCATTACACCTGCGGCGGCGTGATGACCAACCTCAAAGGCCAGACCGATATTCCTAACCTGTTTGCAATAGGTGAAGTGGCTTACACCGGCCTGCATGGCGCCAACCGCATGGCCAGCAATTCACTGCTGGAATGTGTGGTCTTTGCCCAGGCCGCCGCCAGAGAAATTAAGGCCGAACTGGCAAAGTCCTGTGAGCCACCGGAATTACCTGTTTGGGATGAAAGCCGGGTGACAGATTCGGACGAAGAAATTGTCATTACCCACAACTGGCATGAGCTTCGGATGTTTATGTGGGATTATGTTGGCATAGTGCGCACCGACAAACGACTGGAGCGGGCCTTGCACCGGGTAGAGCTTTTACAGCAGGAAATCCAGGATTATTACCGCAACTTCCGTGTCAGCCATAACCTGCTGGAACTGCGTAATCTGACCATGGTGGCGGAGCTGATTATCCGCAGTGCGATGGCCCGTAAAGAAAGCCGCGGACTGCATTACAACCTGGATCACCCGGCTTTGCTGGACGCGCCACAGCCGACTATCTTAACGCCGGGGTTCTGAACTGTGGCCTTGCCACTGCACGGTCTGGCAGACCCGGCACAAGGCACGAAAGTCGGCCTCATTGAAATTATCCCGGTATAACCAGAGTTGGTGCTGTTGCTGCTGTGGGTCTTGCCAGCGCAGTAAGACCCCATACTGGCTGATTAAACTCTGTGACTGAATTTGCCCTGCGGCCAATGCGTCATCCGCCCAGCGGATCTGGCCATGTTCAGCCAGCCAGCATTGCTCAGCCGGAACTGGCTGGCGCCATTGTTGCAATAACTGATAAAAGCAGAAAAACAGCGCGGGCCAGAGCAGCAGCCACCACCAGCCATACACAGGGTGCACGGCAAACAACAGCAACACCGCCAGTAGCTGAAGCCGGCAACGCCACCGCCGCCAGCGGCTTGGCTGAATTTTTAAGTTATACCCGTACCCGTTGAACAATCAGGTTCACCAATGCCTGCAGTTCAGGCTTATCAGATTTGGCATGGCCCATAAACCAGGCAAACAAATCCGGGTCATCGCAGGCCAGCAGTTGTTCAAATTCTGCCTTTTGCTGCTCTGTCAGGCCGTCATACCCCTGCTCGACAAAAGGCGCCAGCAGCACATCCAGTTCCAGCATACCGCGACGACAAGCCCAACGTAACCGGGCCTTACTCATTAACTCTGCCATTTCATTATCCGATCCACCTGAGAACTGGCGGATTCTAACAAAAAACCCCCAGAGGGGTTGAGCTTTTGCCGATTTCGCCCAATGATCGCCAGAGAACCATTGAACTGAAGTGACCCCAATGCAAGCAAGCTGGATCAGTGCCGAACAACTGGCGGCCTTATCAACCCAACATACAGGCGCCAGCCTGAGCCCTCTCCCTGCGTTTGAAACCCTGCGGATCACCGGGCCGGATCAACGTAAATTTTTGCAGGGACAAACCACCTGCGATCTGAATCAACTGACTGCAGATAATTTTCTGCGGGGCGCCCATTGTGACGCCAAAGGCAAAATGTGGGCGGTGTTTCATCTGAGCCAGCAACACGACGAGCTGTGGTACACCGCCTTTCGGGATGAACTGCAGGCCTCGATGCTGCAACTGAAGAAATTTGGGGTGTTTTCCAAAATCAGTTTCGAGCTGGCCCATGACAGCCTGGCGACCCTGGGTGTCAGCGGCGCTGGCGCAACAACACTGTTAGAGCGGCTCGGCGCTACAGCTCCGGCTGAAGGCCAAAGCAGCCACTGGTCAGGCGGCAAAATTCTGGCGCTGGCAGCAGAGCATTATTTAGTGGTGCTGCCAGTAGCCGAAGCACAGGCGCTGGCCAGCCGCAGCGATTTACCCTGGGCCGCCCCCACCGTCTGGCTGGCCCGGCATATTCAGGCCGGTCTGCCATATCTGGAGCAGGCGGTGATTGGCGAATATGTGCCGCAAATGCTGAACTTACAAAGCCTGAACGCCATCAGTTTTACCAAAGGCTGTTACATAGGCCAGGAAACGGTCGCCCGTATGAAGTATCTGGGGAAAAACAAAAGAGCCGCTTATATCCTCAAGGGCCCCAGTACAGAAACTCCGGCCAGCGGCACCGATATTGAAGTACAATGGTCAGACAACTGGCGGCGGGTAGGCCAGGTAATTAATGCGGTGAATATTCAGGGGCAACTTTGGGTGTTGGCGGTGTTACCAAACGATCTCGACCCTGCTGATCCACTGCGATTGGCAACTCCGGAAGCATCGGCCCTGCAGGCAGCGCCTTTGCCCTATTCACTGACTTAACGAGGTTTTTTATGAGCGTTGCAGCGCACAAAGTAGTTGCTATTCATTACACAGTGGCCGACAAACACGGCAATGAACTGGACAGTTCAACCGGTGGCGAGCCGCTGGTGTTTATTCACGGCACAGGTTCGTTGATTCAGGGCCTGGAAAACGCGCTGTTGGGCAAACAGGTGGGCGATAAATTCCAGGTGGAAGTGGCTGCGGCCGAAGCCTATGGCGAACGCCATGACGAACTGACACAGGCGGTTCCCCGCGAAATGTTTAACGGTATGGACGTGCAGGTTGGTATGCGTTTTCGCGCTGCGGGCCCGGACGGTCGTGAGCAATCGGTGATCGTGCTGGAGGTGACAGACGAAGAAGTGGTGGTGGATGGCAATCACCCGCTGTCTGGCATGGATCTGTGCTTTGATGTGGAAATTGTACTGGTGCGTGATGCCACACCGGAAGAGCTGGATCACGGCCATGTGCATGGCCTGGATGGCCACGCCGGTCACTAAACCACCAACGGAGCCACAGGCTCCGTTTTACTTTTTAAGGAGGAAAACAAAACATGCTGCGAGTGATTGCTGTAGCTGCAGTGGCGCTGCTGCTGACCGCCTGCTCCAAACAGGAAGTCGGCGACGTCAGTCTGGGGCTTTTTACCACCAAAGATATTAAGGTTCAGAGTTTTACTGACCCGAAAATCAGTGGCGTCACCTGCCATATCAGCCATGTTGAAGCTGACCTGGATTTAGCCGACCCGTCCGACATGTCGATTGCCTGCCGTCAGACCGGCCCTATTACTGCCGAAATGCTCAGCGGTATCGACCGCTCTAAAAACGGCGAAGTGATTTTTACTACATCCAAAAGCATTCTGTTTAAACATCTGAAAATCCGCCGGATTTATGATGCCAACCATCAGACCCTGATGTATCTGTCGTACAGCACCAAAGAAAGCACCGGCAGTTACAAACATGCGCTCAGCACAGTGCCTTTGTGGGGCACGCAAGCCTGGCAGGCGCCAGTGAAGGCGCCCTGATCAGGTTTTGACTTTAAACTGGTCGCTGCTCAGCACCCTGACTTTGTCTCCGGACGTCAGGGTGTCCCCACCCCGGATCACCACTTGCTCTCCGGCTTGAATAGCCGCATCCACAGCAATCAGTTTGCCAACGCCTTGCCCCAGTTGCACCTGCTCCTGCCGGGCCTTTTGATCGGCCCCTACCACAAATACAAACTGACCATCGCTTTTTACTACCAGTGCATCCCGTGGCACCAGCAACTGCTGTCGCGCCAGCGCTGTGGGCACGGCGACCGAGACCAGCTGTCCAACCTGAAAATATTCCAGCAATTCGGCTGGTACTTTGAGCCTGGCTTCAAAAGTTTGGGAGCGGCTGTCTGACAGCGGGATCACGGTACGCACTTCCAGCTGCGCCTGACCGGCGCTGTGAAACACCTGCAGCTGCTGCTGGCTTTGCATAAAAGCAGCGTATTTCAGCGGGGCAAATACCACCACCTCCAAATCACTGACATTGACCAGCCGCAACAAGGCGTCCGTTCTGCTGATGTCTTCACCGTATTGGTGAAAACGCTGCGCGACCACGCCGGCAAAAGGCGCTTTGACTGTGCTTCGATTGATCTGATCCTGCAATTGCGCCATTTGCGCCTGCAATAAACGCAGTTCAGCCGCCGCGCTGTCCCGCTCTGCCGCGACCTGATCGAGCTGGGTTAAAGCGACACTGTTGTTTTTACTTAAGGCCAGTAAACGTTCAGCATCTTTTTGCAACCGTTGCCACTGGATTTCTGCCCTGCTGATGCGGGCCTGCATTTCATCTCCACGCAGTTGCAATGGCGTTGTGTCCAGCCTGGCTATCACGTCATTCTGTTTGACCACAGTACCGGGTTCCGCCAACCACAGAAGCCGTCCTTCGACACCGCTGGTCACATCGGCCTGATAACGGCTTTGCACCTGAGCCGATACTGTGGTCTGTGGCACCACCACCTGCTGCTCGACCAAGGCGACACTGACCACTTTTTCTGACGCCTGCTGCGCCTGAGCCAATGACGAATGCAAGAGCACAACACTGCACAATCCCACCACTATCGCTACGTTAGCCCGCATGGGACACCTCCTGCTTGTTCTGCAACCAGCCTGCCAGCTGCAGACCGCTGGTCAGCCTGAGCAGTGCTGGCATCAGCACTAAACTAAAACACATACTAAACACCATACCCCCCACTATTACCGCCGCCAGGCCCCGGTAAATCTCTGAACCTACACCGGGCACCAGCACCAGTGGCAACATACCGAAAATACTGGTCAGGGTGCTCATAAAGATAGGCCGGGCCCGGGTCAGCACCGCCTGGTACAAGGCTTCATCAATGCTGGCGCCGGCCTGTTCGGCCTGACGGCATTGATCCACCAACAAAATGGCGTTATTGACCACCAGCCCCAGCAGGATGACAAACCCTATCATGGTCAGTAAATCCAGCGACTGAAAACTCACCAGATTCAGGCCTCGCAGTGCAAGAACCCCACCGGCCACGGCCATCGGCATGGTCAACACGACCAACACACTGTCTTTGGCGCTGCGGAACAGCGCCGCCATCAGCAGGAACAAAATAAAAATGGCCACCACAAAGTTAGTTCCCATCTCCTGCATAGCTCCGGCTAAACGGTCGGAATTACCGCGAAACTGCATTGAGACGCCTGACGGCAACTCAGTGCGCAGCGGGGTCAGCAACTGCTGTTGCAGCAGTTGCATCGCCTCATCCAGCGGCATGGTCGCTGGCGGAGTAATTTGCAGACTGATGGTGCGTAAGCCGTTGATACGCTGCAACGACGTTGGCCCTGTGGTGTAACTCAGTTGGCTGAGCTGACTTAAGGTCTGGCTGCCAGCTGCAGGCGTATGCAAAGGCGTCGCCGACAATTGCTCAGGCGTCTCCCAACCCTGACCTTTCAGGATAATGTCCATCCGTTCATTGCCGTCAAAATACTCACCTATATAGATACCATCTGTGACAGCCCGCACCATATTGGCGACGGTAAAGCGGTCAATCCCGCTTTGTGCAATACGATCTTCATCCGGCAGTAGGCGCAATTCTGGCTGGGCCAAGGCCAGGTCCGGCACAGGTCGTACTGTGGCACCTGCCAGCAAAGCTTCGACTTTAGGCATCACCGCCGCCGCTTGCTGCATCAGCACCGGCACATCCGGTCCCTGGAAATCCAGGTTCAGTTCGCGGCCACTGCCAAAACCAAAGTTAAATAACGAGCCCTGCACACTGAAGGCCCTGGTGTCCGGCAGGCCCACCAGAATCTCTTCGCGCAGCAATTTAATCATGTCGTCAATGCTGTCCGGGTCGTCCACATAAACAAAAAGCACATTAAAACCGCGGTTAATCGACAGGTTATAGCCTTTGATCGAAGGATACTTTTTATCCTGGTAATAAGGCCGCAGCCGCTCCACCAACAGGTCGCCCACTTCCTGTTCCAGCACCTGCATATTGGCACCTGGTGGCAAGGAAAAACCGGAAAAGACGGTATCAATAGAAGCCTGAGGTAAAAAGTCAGCTTTGGGCAACAGCAACACCACCAACAAAGCGGCCCCTGGCACCAGAGCCATACACCAAAGCCAGGCTTTGGTGCGGGAGCTGGTCAGTTGCGTCAGCCGGGTTGCCAGCCCCTGCCAGAAATGCACTTGTTCAGGTGCCGCCGCTTTGGGCTTCAGCCAATACAAAGAGGCCACAGGCAATACAGTTAAAGCCACAAACAACGAGGCCGTGACCGCCACCGCCAGGGTTAATGCCAGATCATAAAACATCTGCCCGGCCACCCCCTGCATAAAGAGCACGGGCAGAAAAATAGCCACTGTGGTCGCAGTGGACGCCCAGAGCGCTGCACTGACTTCACGGCAGCCTTTTTTCACCGCCTGCGCCAGGGCAAGCCCCTGCTGACTGAGCCGGACTATGGTTTCCTGCACTATGATGGCCGCATCCAGCACCATACCAACCGCAAAGGCCAACCCAGCCAGCGACACCACGTTCAGAGTACGGCCACAAAGCTCCAGAATGACAATGGAGGTCATCAGCGACACCGGAATGGTCAGGCCAATCAGCACCGTCGCCTGCCAGCCACGCAAAAACAGATACAGAATGGCCAGCGACATCGCGATACCAAGCAGCAGATTGCCGTTTACCAGCTCAATGGCCCGTTTGATATGCACAGAGGCATCAAAACTCAGCACAATTTCAATGCCGGCCGCTTTGAGCTCCTGCTGGTTCAGCGCTGCAATGACCCGGTTCAGCTCATCCAGAATAGCCACCGTATTGGAACCGCTGCTGCGCTGCAGCGTCACATAAAAGGCCGGAAAACCATTGCGTTTGGTAAAGCCGCCCTGTTCGGCATAACCCACACTGACTTCAGCCACTTCATGCAGGTATACAGGCCGGTCGTTCTGATAGGTCACGACCATCTGCTGGTAATGCGACGGGTCATACTGGCCAACAAAACGCACTGTGTATTCGCGCCGGCCCACTTCGGCAAAACCACCAGACACATTGCTGGCTCTGCTGATCCGGCTGCTCAGTTGATCCACCGTCAGTCCCAGCGCAGCCAGCCGGTATGGGTCGAACACTATATGCAGCTCTTTAGCCCGGCGGCTGGCCAGATCGACCTGAGACACTCCGGAAATGGCTTTCAGTTTGGGGTAAACCACATCGTCGATCAGAGGTTGCAACGCAGTGAAATCACCATCGGCCTGTTCATCCAGCTTGCGGATCAGCAGACTGGCGACAGGACCAGCCCCACTGTTAATAGTGACCACAGGTTCGGCTGCTTCCCGTGGTCGCGGTGGGGCCTGGTTCAGGGCGTTAATGACATTCAGCATGGCCTGCTGCATATCCTGACCCACTTCAAAGGTCAGGGTAATAAAACCAAAACCAGCGCCAATAAAACTGCTGCTCTCAATAACACCCGGCACGGTACGCAGCGCTGACTCCTGGGGTTCGATAATGGTGGATTCCATTTCTTCAGGAGCCGCGGCCCGCCAGCCGTTCTGAATAAAAATCTGTGGCTGCTCAATGGATGGCAATAACTGGATAGGCAATTTCAGCACCGCCAGGGCACCAAAGACCAACATAATCAGACTGACCACCACCACTGCAGCCGGGCTTTTCACACTGAGCCGGGTCAAATCCATAAAAAATACTCCAAGTTCAATCTCGATAGCACTGTACCTACTACACTGCTTTGTGCCATCCGGCTGGGATTAGTGGGGGTGAATACAGGGCCGGGCTGCCCAGAGTTCTGGTTCAGTTAAGGTACAGCCAGGCGGTTTTACAGTAGAACCACATTGCCCTCAGCCTAAGGAGAGAAGCCATGACCATTCAATTCAGCATAGCCCTTGTTGCCTTGCTGACGCTGGCCGCCTGTGGCCCAGTGACAGAAAGCGGCCCCACCAAAGCAGCCACAGTAGCGACAGATACAGCACACAACAGCCAGAATGCACTGGACTGGGCTGGCAGCTACCTTGGCGTATTGCCTTGCGCCGATTGTGAAGGGATCCGGACCACTCTGGAACTGCACCCAGACCAGACGTACCAGCTGAGCCGGGTGTATCTCGGAGAAAGTGACGAGTTGTTCCAGAGCACAGGTCAGTTTGAATGGGACAGCACAGGCCGGCAGATCCGTTTATTGGCCGAGCAGGATGGCCCCAGTCAGTACCTGGTGCAGGAAAACCTTTTGCTCCAATTGGATATGGCAGGTAACCCCATTGACGGCGCACTGGCGGCGCATTACCAGTTAACCAAACAAAACCCGGATTTGCAGATGCTGGCCGGTAGCAGCGATGACTCGGCCCCCAGCCTGACCGGCGTACGCTGGCAGTTGCAGGAGCTGGCAGGCCAGCCGGTACAGGGCACTCCGGCACAGCGGCCCTACATTGAATTCGGCACCGATGGCCGGATCAGTGGTTTTTCCGGCTGTAATCAGTTTACCGGTGGTTATGAAACCGAAGGATTACGCCTGCGCTTTTTGCCACTGGCAACCACACAGAAAGCCTGCGCTGGAGGCGAACTGGAAAGTCAGTTCCTGCAAGTTTTACAAGGCATTGATAACTTTAGCGTTAACGGCAACGAACTGACCTTCTATAAAGCCCGCACTGCGGCTTTGCTGAAGTTTACCGCGTTGGATTCGTCCACTTGACCTCTGCCAGGCCGAGCTTAGCCTGGCTGGCGATTTAACGCACCGGCGGCTATCTGCTGCTGGTTGAACACCCCGGTATCCAATACCCAGCCCGTGACCAGACTGGCAGGGGTCACATCAAAAGCCGGGTTATACACCTCTGCCGCTTCCGGTGCCCAGCACAGCTGACCAAAAGCACCGGCCACCCCTTTCACTTCGGCCGCAGCACGTTGCTCAATAGGGATATCGGCACCAGTGGCACACTCAGGATCCACAGTGGTATAAGGCGCGACCACATAAAACGGCACCTGATGGTAATGGGCCAGGACTGCCAGGTTATAAGTGCCTATCTTATTGGCAAAATCTCCGTTGGCGGCAATGCGGTCTGAGCCCACAAAAATTTTATCCACCCGTCCCTGAGCCATCAGCATAGCCGCCATATTGTCACAAATCAGGTGATAGGGAATGTGCTGCTGCTCCAGTTCCCAGGCCGTTAAACGTCCGCCCTGTAACAAAGGCCGGGTTTCGTCGACCCACACCTGAATGTTTTTGCCTTGCTGATGCGCGGTACGGATCACCCCTAAAGCAGTCCCAATACCAACGGTCGCCAGGCCGCCGGTATTGCAATGGGTCAGAATGCGGTCGCCCTGATGCACCAACTCAGCGCCCAATTCAGCCATACGCTGACAAAGCGCAACATCTTCCGCAAAAAGCGCCTCAGCCGCCGTAATACAGGCCTGCCGGTAGTCAGCCTGACCTAACGCGGCCAGCATCACATCAATAGCGTTCATCAGATTAACGGCGGTGGGCCGGGCCGCCCGTAACGTCAGCGCCGCCTGCTGCAGTCCGGCCCGGCTTTCACCAGCCTCAGCCAGCACCGCCAACAGCAGGCAAGCCCCAATGCCGATAGCGGGTGCACCACGCAGCTGCAAGCCTTGGATCATCTGCACCATCGCAGGCACTGACTGGCAATGCAGCCAGATTTCCTGCTGCGGCAGCACTGTCTGATCCAAAACATATAACTGATTATTCAAAACTTTCAGACTGGTGGCCTGCAGATTGACCATGAACAACTCCTGCTGAGAAAGGCATTGCACTGAAAATGCGGGTTTGCGATTATGCGGCCCTCTTATGCTGAACACAAGAAACGGAACCTCAGATGTCGGACTACCACCCATTCACCCCGGATCAGGCCGCCCGCTTTGCCGATCTGCACAGCGATTTATTTGGGGATCACAGCCAATTGACTGCACAGGAGTTTGGCGACGGCAATCTGAATCTGGTGTTCCGGGTGAAAAATAACAGAAGCACCAGCCTGATCGTCAAACAGGCCTTGCCTTATGCGCGCTGCGTCGGTGAATCCTGGCCCCTGACACTGGACAGAGCCCGTATTGAAGCCGAAGTGTTACTGAAGCACGCGAAAATCTGCCCTGACCATGTGGTGGAGGTGTACCACTATGATACGACGCTTGCGGCGATACTGATGGAAGATCTGCATCAGTATGAAATTGCCCGCAGTGCGTTAATTCAGGGCAAACATTTCCCGTTGTTAGGTCAACATATTGGCCACTATCTGGCACAGGTTCTGTTCCACACCGGCGACTTTGTGCTGACCGGGCCTGTGAAAAAAGCCCTACAGCTGCAGTTTCATAATCCTGAGCTCTGTCTGATCACCGAAGACCTGTTTTTTACCGACCCTTACTGCAACCACGAACGCAACAACATCAGTCCCGCCATGTTACCCGAAGCGCAACAGCTCTGGCGGGACATTGAACTGCAGGCCGAAGTGGCACAGCTCAAAGCAGATTTTCTCAGCAAGCCTCAGGCGTTATTGCATGGCGACATGCACAGCGGCAGCATTTTTGTCAAAGCAGACAGCAGCAAAGTGATAGACGCCGAATTTGGATTTTTTGGCCCTATAGGTTTTGACTGCGGCAGTTTTATCGGCAACCTGCTGCTCTGTGCTCTGGCACAACCAGGCTTATGCCAGAACCCAGCGACAGCGATAGAGCAGCAGTCCTACCTGAAAGGCCAAATTGAACTGTTCTGGGCCACCTTCTCCGACGAGTTTAACCACCTTATGCAGCAGGAAACCGCTGATACCACTTTTCAGAACAAACTGTTTCAGCAACGCTTTTTAAACCAGATCTGGCAGGATAGCCTGGGTTATGCCGGCTGTGAGTTGATCCGCCGTACTGTCGGTCTGGCCCAGGTCGCCGACCTGAGAAAAATAGCGGACCAGAGTCAGAAAACTAAAGCAGAAACTGCAGCCCTGACCTTGGGCCGTCAGCTGATTATGCAGCGCTCCAGCCTGAGCCTCACAGAGTTAATCCAACTGATTTAACCCTTGCCGGCCAGTCGGATTTTTCGACTGGCCGTGCGCAACTGCTACAGCACAAAATCTTTCATTTGTCGTCGCTTCATTCTTTCTTTAAGGTCTGAATATCCGCCAATTTCCGGCGAATCAGCGGCCAAAACAGCATTTTGCGCGACAAAATGCTATAGTAGCGCCGTGAAACAACAAAACCTGTGGTCACTCCAGGTTTTGTTTGGGTGGGCCTTTTTCACACAACAAATGCAGGACGCGTCATAACAGCTATTACAGCCTCAACACTAAGGTATAACTAATGAAAACATGCAAAAAGTCGGTTCTGGCCCTGGGTATTCAGGCCAGCCTGTTTGCTGCTGCCATGGGTCTTTCTCCAGCGCTGATGGCGCAGGAAAGTGACAAAGATCAGGCACAGGAAGAAGCCAAACTGGAACGTATAATGGTGACGGCGCAGCGCCGGGTGCAAAGCACTCAGGAAGTGCCTATTTCAATTGCAACCTTAAGTGGCGAAAAATTCGACGCCCTGTTTTCCGGTGGTGAAGACATTCAGGCGCTGGCGAATAAGATCCCAGGTTTGTATGCCGAATCATCGAATGGCCGTGCCGCGCCACGTTTTTATATTCGTGGTTTAGGGAACACCGACTTTGACCTGGCCGCTTCGCAGCCGGTTTCCGTCATTATGGATGACGTGGTGATGGAAAACGTGATCCTGAAAAGTTTCCCGTTGTTCGACATCGCTCAGGCCGAAGTGATCCGTGGCCCTCAGGGCACGCTGTTTGGCCGTAACACCACGGCCGGTATGGTGAAATTCACCACAGCCCGCCCCACCCAGGATTTCGAAGCTTATACCAAACTGGGCGTCGGTAACCTGGGCACGCTGAATTTTGAAGGCGCGGCCAGCGGCGGTTTAACCGACGAAATTTCGGCCCGTTTATCCGTGCTGAGCCAGAACCGTGACGACTATATCGACAACGGTTTTACCGGCGAAAAAGACTTCACTGGTGGTCATGAAGAAAAAGCCGCCCGTTTGCAACTGCAGTACGAATCTGGTGATTTTAAAGCCTTATTAAATGTCCATGGCCGCGATTTAGATGGCACCTCCTCTGTTTTCCGTGCCAATGTGCTGACCAAAGGCAGCAACGAGCTGAATGAAAACTATGACCGTGACACTGTGTACTACAACGACGGTGACGGTAACTTCCAGAAGTATGAAAACTTCGGCAGCTCCCTGACGCTGGAATATGACTTCAATGGAATGACCCTGACCTCTGTGACAGCCCAGGAAAATGCAGACGGTAACGGCAAAGGCGATATTGACGGCGGTACTGAAGCCGGTCCTGGTTTTATCCCGTTTCAGGCTGTAACTGAAGATCAGCTGGATGACCTGGAGCAGTTTACTCAGGAAATCCGTCTGGCCAGTGACACCGAAACAGGGTTGGAATGGCAGGTTGGTGCCTTCTATTTTGATTCGTCATTCGGGGTGACCAGTATAGATGGCTTTTTTGGTGCCACCTCTGTGTACCATGAAAACAAAAGCTGGGCTGTATTCGGTCAAAGCACTTATGACCTGAACGACCGTTGGGATGTGACAGCAGGTATCCGTTACACCTACGATGAAAAAGATTTTTGGGTAGGCCAGCAAAACGTAGACGGTTTTGCCTTGGTGATTGGCGCAGCCGCTGTGCAGGATTATGACCCAATCAATGTGGATGATGGTCAGGTGAGCTGGGAATTAGCCACTAACTACCGTTTAACAGAAAGCACCAGCTTATTCGCCCGCGTGGCTAACGGTTTCCGTGCTCAGTCCATACAAGGCCGTGATGTGGCTTTTGAATCCGCCCCTTCAGTGGCTGATTCAGAAACCATCCAGTCGTTTGAAGTAGGTGGGAAATCTGATCTGCTTGACGACAGCCTGCGTTTAAACGGCGCCTTGTTCTATTACACCATTGACGACATCCAACTGTCTGCCATTGGTGGTCAGTCGCAGGGTAACCAGCTACTGAATGCCGATAAAGGCACAGGTTATGGTTTTGAAGTGGACGCCGAATGGCGAGCCAGCAAAAACCTGGTGATAGGTGGTGGTTTCAGCTACAACAACACTGAACTGGAAGATGCCAATCTGTTAGTGGCACCTTGTGGTTCAGGCATGTGTACTCCAACAGATCCACTGGACGCCAATGGCCGTGCTTATATTGACGGTAACCCGTTCCCACAGGCACCGGAAACCATTGCCACAGTGAATGCCCGTTACGATATTCCGGTACCCAGCGGTGAAATCTATTTCTACACCGATGTGGCTTATCAGGGTAAAACCAATCTGTTCCTGTATGAATCCGAAGAGTTCCATACAGATGGTAACTACGAAGCCGGTCTGCGGATTGGCTACCTGAACTTTGATAACGAATACGAGCTGGCACTGTTCGGCCGCAATATTACCGATCAGGACAACCTGAAAGGTGCCATTGACTTCAATAACCTGACTGGTTTTGTCAATGAGCCGCGTATTTACGGTATTGAGTTTAAGAAAAGCTTTTATTAATCGATAACTGCAAAAATAACAGGGCGTGTAAATCACACGCCCTTTTTATTTACTTCGCTCCCTTTAGCCCGAATTACGCATACCAGCCGCAATACCAGCTATGGTCACCATCAAGGCCCGCTTGATGCTGTCGTTCACCGTTTCAGGCGCATGCCGCACCCTGTCCAGCAGTTCCACCTGCAAAATATGCAGCGGGTCGACATAGGTATTACGCAGCATAATGGATTCGCGGATCCAGGCTTCATTGGCCATCAGGGTGTCACTGTGGATCAACTTGAGCAGCAGGTTTTTGTCGGCTTCCAGTTGTGAACGTAGTTGCAGGCCCAGTGGCAGCAGCGCTTCAGGCACCAGCTTTTCGTCGTAATAGGCCGCAATTTCCGGGTCTGCCTTTAAATACACCATTTCCAGCATCGACAAACGGGTGGCGAAAAACGGCCATTGCGCCCGCATTTGCTGAAGTACTTCGGTCTTCCCTGCTTGCACCACAGCCGCCAGCGCACTGCCAGCGCCCAGCCAGGCCGGTAACATCAAGCGGTTTTGGGACCAGGCAAAGATCCAGGGAATAGCCCGTAAGCTTTCGACCCCGCCATTGGGGTTTCGCTTCGGTGGCCGGCTGCCTAACGGCAACTGGCCCAATTCCAGTTCTGGAGTCGCGGCTCTGAAATAAGGCACAAAATCAGGGTGTTGCCGCACGATCGCCCTATAGGCCTGACAGGAAATATCCGACAGCTGCTGCATCAGCTCGCGCCAGGGTTGCTGGGGCACAGGCGGAGGTAACAGTAACCCTTCCAGTACAGCGCTGGCGTATAACGCCAGACTGCGCTGCGCCAGACCGCTTAACCCAAATTTAAAGCGGATCATTTCACCCTGCTCAGTAACCCGCAGGCCGCCCACCAGTGAACCTGGTGGCTGTGACAAAATAGCCGCATGAGCCGGGCCGCCGCCACGGCCGATAGTGCCGCCACGTCCGTGGAACAAAGTCAGCTGTACCTGGGCTTCCTGACAAATTTGCACCAGAGCTTCCTGAGCACTGTACTGCGCCCAGGCGGCTGCAAATGCACCGGCGTCTTTCGCCGAGTCGGAATAGCCGATCATCACTTCCTGTTTGCCCTGGATATAACCACGATACCAGTCAATGGCCAGCAGCTTGCGGATACAATCCGGTGCGTTGGTCAGGTCAGCCAGAGTTTCAAACAGCGGCGCCACCCGCATTGGGAAGCTGATGCCGGCTTCTTTTAACAGCAGCTGCACCGCCAGCACATCTGACGGCTTGCCAGCCATCGAAATAACATAAGTCGACAGCGCTTCGGGGCCATGACGGGCAACAATATCGCAGGTATCCAACACCTCTTTGACTTCGGGGCTGGGTTGCCAATTGCGCGGAAATAAAGGCCTTTTGCTGGCAAGCTCATTAAGCAGGAAGGCCTGACGGCTGCTTTCGTCCCAGTCGGCGTAATCGCCAATACCGAGATAACGGGTAAATTCACTGAACACCTGAGTATGACGGCCAGACTCCTGCCGCACATCCAGCTTTAATAAGGTCAGGCCAAAGGCATAAGCCCGGCGGATCGTATCGCGCAGCAAGCCATTGGCAATCACCTGCATTTTGCAATCCAGTAAGGACTGGTAGCAGAGTAATAAAGGGGCCAGCAGTTGCTGGTTTTCCCAAATCAAGTCGTCCGGTCGTTGCAGCCGGTCGTGTTTCAAGGCTTCACTGAGCCAGTCGCGGGTGTAAATCAGTTTTTGTCGTACGTCCTTTAACAGCCTGCGGTACGGCTCGGAATCATCACCCACCTGAGCACGCAACGCCTCATTAGCCTGGCTCATCGACAGCTCATTGGCCAGCGTGTCCAAATCGCGGCTGAATAAGTCAGCGGCTTTCCAACGGCTGAGTAATAACACCTGACGGGTCACTTTCGCTGTCACAAATGGGTTACCGTCCCTGTCCCCTCCCATCCAGGATGAAAACCGCACCGGCGCTGCATCCAGTGGCAGACCATGGCCGAGCACAGGTTGCAGTTCCTGCTCCAGTTCGCGGATAAAAGCCGGCACCGCCTGCCATAACGAGGTTTCAATGACGGCAAAACCCGACTTGGCTTCATCCACTGGGGTCGGACGTTGTTCGCGGATTTCATTGGTGTGCCAGGCCTGGGTGATCAGTTCTGACAAACGGGTTTCCAGCACCTGACGCTCGGCGGCAGACAAATCCTGCTCCAGTTGTGCCAGAGCCGCCGCAATCTCCGTCAGTTTATGGATCAGGGTGCGGCGGGTCACTTCGGTTGGGTGCGCCGTCAGCACCAGCTCAATCGACAGGTTTTTCACTGCAGCTTCAATTTTGGCTTTATCCACTTGCTGTTGTTGCAGCAAATTCAGCAGTTCCTGGATAGGCTGAGGCTTTTCAATGGTTAAACGACCGGCTTTACTGATGGTATGGTGCTGTTCTGCCAGGTTCGCCAGGTTAAGAAACTGGGCAAAAGCCCGCGCTACCGGCAGAATTTCTGCGTCACTCAGATTCACCAGCATTTGTTTCAGCTGCTGGTCCTGCAACTGAGTACCTTGTCTGGCCTGTTTGGCCAAAGCTCGGATTTGCTCAATTCGCTCCAGTACCGACTCGCCCAGTTGATTGCGGATAGTGTCACCCAACTGGGTGCCCAACAGACCCACGTTTGCCCTCAAGGCAGCATATTCCGACATATCCCACTCTCCTCGTTCCACTGCCTGTCGTCATTTTTTGTGTTGTTATCTCAACCCTAACTGGGAAAACAAAAGTACTCAACACTGATAGATTACAAAATCGACAACAAAATGGAAGTTTAGAAGTCTGGAAATCCGAAAATAATTTTAAGGAAGGGCCGTCAGTTGCATACTGCCCAGCTGTTGATAATCAATGCGGACCGGGGTTGCCGCCGGAATAGTCCAGACACCGGCATAAGAGCCTGTAATGATCGCCTGCCCCTGAAACAGGCCAATTCCAAGCTGCGACAGCTGATTCACCAGCCAGTACAGTGGTGCTTTGGCATCCGCATTGGGATGCTTACCGGCAAACTGCAGGGGCGCTTGCCCTTTGACCGTTAAGGTGAAGACCACTTCAGCGGGCGAGGCAGCCACTTCCGGCCCCAGGTACAGGCCCTGGTTAAATAAACCTGCCGCCAGGTTATCCAGAAACTCAGCCCCTGCATCACTGGCATAAGGCCGGATAATCAACTCCAGTGCCAGATGCGTGGCAGCAACTGCAGCATCAATCTCCGCCTCGCTGTACGGGTCGTCCCTTGGTGGTAAATCCTGCCCCAGTACAAAAGCAAATTCAGGCTCAATGCTGTACTCGCTGGCTGGCCATTCAAAGTTGCACTGCGGCCCTTTTTGCAAACGGCCAATAGGGGCCATCACCCAGCCTTTTTCCGAAGGTAAACCCGCTTTCCAGCCCCAGACGGGCTGCATCAGTTGGTGTAATAACTGCAGCTGGATCTGAATAGCAGCCAGTGAGGTGGCAGGTCTCAACTCATCGGGTAAAACCGCGGCCTGTTGCTTTGCCAGGCGGTAACGGGCCAGCTCTGCCGCCGCTTGTTGTACTGTATTTTCTGATGCATGGTGCATAAAGATGAGGTCTGAAAAGTGAGGAATAACTGAAATTAAACGGCAATTCCCAGAAAATGTCACTGAGTCGTTGCATTCGCTTTGGATGCATCCATTCCACTCAGGACATTTGACAAGCGGCCCAAGGCCCATTATTTTGGCAGCCATTGCGGGTGTCGTATAATGGTAATACCCCAGCTTCCCAAGCTGGTGCCGTGGGTTCGATTCCCATCACCCGCTCCAGATCCAAAAGAAAAAAGCGCCTGAAGGCGCTTTTTTGCATCTTACATCTGCGATTGCAGATAATTCGGTAAGCCAATCAGTTTAATCAGCCGCAGTTGCTGCTCCAGCCAATGGGCATGATCATTTTCCGTGTCATCCAGTAAGGTCATCAGCATATCGCGGGTCACATAATCCTGCTGTTGTTCACAGAGTGCGATGGTCTTCTTCAGCAAGGCACCTACTGTGTATTCCACATTTAAATCATTTTGCAGCATTGAAGGCACATCCTGGCCAACCTGCAGCGGATCACGTTTGCTGAGATCAGGCATGCCTTCCAAAAACAGAATGCGTTCAATCAGCGCAGAGGCATGGGCTTTTTCGTCTGTCACTTCATGGTCAATACGTTCAAACAGCTTATGCAGGCCCCAGTCGTGGTACATACGGGAGTGAATAAAGTATTGATCCATTGCCGTCAGCTCATTGGCTAACAGCTCGTTTAAGGCAGCAATAATCTGAGGATGGCCTTTCATATTAATCTCCTGACCCCATTTGAGTTTGCAGGTAGTTTTCCAGGCCTACCAGTTGAATTTGTTGTTGCTGGGTGTCAATCCAGTCCACATGCTCTTCTTCGTACTCCAGAATTTCCTGCAGCAACTCGCGGCTGACATAGTCCTGCTGCTGCTCACACAGCTGAATAGCATCACGCAGCAGCGGCAGTTGATCATGCTGGAACGCCAGATCACATTGCAGCATTTCTTCTGTGTCTTCACCAATACGCAACTTACCCAGGGCCTGCAGGTTAGGTAAACCTTCCAGGAACAGGATACGTTCGATCAGTTCGTCCGCCTGCTTCATGTCTTTGATCGACTTTTTGTAGCAAACAGTATTTAACTGAGCCAAACCCCAGTTCTTATAAATACGGGCATGCAGAAAGTACTGGTTAATGGACGTCAGTTCACTGGTCAGTACTTCGTTCAGTTTGGCAAGCACCAAAGGTTGGCCTTTCATCGCAAGTTCCTGCTATTTCATCAATAGCAGCAATTTTAGTCAGAAAACAAATAAAATCAATCAAAACACACAAAAAACATGAATAAAATCAACAACATGCAATTGATAACGCTTCGCTTTAATACCAGAGTTCTTGCTAAGTTTCGATCTTCAGCTCTTCGTAACGGCTATGGCCTGCCGGCGAAACTGGGTATACTCGGCCACATCTGACTTGCGGAGCTGCTGTCTTATGTCTGCACCAACCCAAAAAAAATCACCGGGTTTTCTGCTGAATTTACTATTTAACATTGTGATTCCAACGCTGATCCTGAGCAAACTCAGCGAAGAGCAGCAGTTGGGGCCGGTTTGGGCTCTTGTGGCCGCTTTGGCTTTTCCCGTCTGTTTTGGGCTGTATGAGCTGAAACAAAGCCGGAAAGTGAATCTCTTCTCAGTGTTAGGGATTGTCAGTGTACTGCTGACCGGCGGTATCAGTTTATTGCAGCTCGACCCGGCTTATATCGCCATTAAAGAAGCGGCTGTACCGGGTGTCATTGCGCTGGCGGTGTTTGTCAGTCAATACACCAGGTACCCACTGGTGAAAAAAATTTTGCTGAATGATGAGTTGCTGGACCTGCACAAACTGCAGCACAGCCTGCAGCAAAAACAAGCCGAGGGCCTGTTTGAGCAGAAGCTGAAACACTGCGCATACCTGGTCAGTGCCGCTTTTGTGTTTTCATCGGCCATGAATTATGGCCTGGCCAAATACCTGCTGGTCAGCCAGCCAGGCACCTCGGCCTTTAATGAAGAGCTGGCACAAATGACAGCGCTGAGTTACCCGGTGATCGCCTTACCTGTGATGGTGATGCTGATGGTGGCCATTTTTTATCTGTTCCACCAGATTGGCAAAGTGACGGGCGAGTCGGTCGAACACTTTTTGCGCCAATAGCCGCTGCATTAAAGCAGCGACTGCATGCGCTGGTAAGCTGCAGCTAAATCGGCAATTAAATCATCCGGATCTTCCAGGCCTATATGCAACCGCAGCAGCGGCCCCGCGTAAGGCCACTGACTGGCGGTGCGCAGTTTCTGAATGCTTAAATTAGGAATAATCAGGCTTTCAAAGCCGCCCCAGGAAAAGCCCATTTTGAAGTGCGCCATGCCTTCGATAAAGGCCTGCACCGCTTTGGCGTCGCCTTGTTTTAATACAAAAGAAAACAAGCCATTGCTGCCACTGAAATCCCGCAAAAATAAGTGATGGCCAGGGTTGTCCGGTAAAGCCGGGTGTCGCACTGTTTCCACCCACTCTTGTTGCGCTAACCAATGTGCCACTTTCAGTGCATTGGTCTGGTGTTGTTCCAGCCGGATTTTTAACGTACGTAACCCTCGGCTTGCCAGGTAGGCATCGTCAGCCGAGGCGCAATAGCCCATCAGATAACTCTGTTCACGCAATTGTGGCCAGTACTGAGAATTGGCAGTGGCAATGCCCAGCATGGCATCGGAGTGGCCAATAATGTACTTGGTCGCCGACTGAATACAGATATCGACGCCCAGCCCATACGCATCCAGCAGCAGAGGGGTGCCCCAGGTATTGTCCAGCAGCAGGCAAATGCCTCTGTCTTTGGCCACCGCTGCTATAGCCGGAATATCCTGTATTTCCATGGTCAGTGAGCCCGGCGATTCCAGAAAAATAGCTGTGGTGTTGGGACGGATCAGGCTGGCAATTTCAGCACCCAATAGCGGGTCGTAATAAGTGGTTTCAATGCCAAGGCCCACCAGCAGTTTGTCGCAAATGGCCCGGGTGGGTTCGTAGGCCGTGTCCACCATCAACAGATGGTCACCCTGCTTTAGCACCGACAATAACGCCGCATTAATAGCAGCAGCGCCACATGGGTATAAAGCGCAGCCCGCTGAGCCTTCCAGTTCACAAATCGCTTCCTGCAATGCAAAGTGAGTGGCAGTGCCACGGCGGCCATAATAAGGCACCCTTTCACCGCGTTTGGCGGTGGCGTGCTTCAGCTCGTCCATCGTGTCAAACACTATGGTGGAAGCCCGGACCACAGGCGGGTTCACCGCCGAGCCCGTCCATTTTTTACCACGGCCGGCGTGGATCAGTTGCGTTGCTTTTTTCACAGAAGACTCCAGACATCCAGATGTCCAATTAAGCTACCTGATTTCGCAAATCAGAGCCAGACAGGGATTTGATCTTTTTGTATCAGTTGCTCAAGGACGGGCTTAGCAAAGTAATACCCCTGAAACCAGTGGATGCCTTGGGCGAACAGATAATCAAGCTCAGCTTCCGATTCAATACCTTCGGCCAGAACCTTGGTTTGCAGCTGCTGGCACACTGTCAAAATGCCTTTTAACACAGCTTGCTTAAGCGGGTCCTGATCGATATTTCGGATCAGCCCCATATCCAGTTTCAGCACCGCAGGCGTCAGCGCAGTGAGCCAGGCGAGTCCGGCATAACCAGCCCCAAAATCGTCAATGGCGGTAATAAAGCCCCGTTTGGCATAGCTTTCAAAAATCCGTTTCAGCTTGCCCTGGTCGATAATTTGTTCACCTTCAGTCACTTCAAACATAATCTGTCTGATATCAAAACCAAACAGATCCGCCGCCTCAATGGTCGCGCGAATGCAGGTTTCCGGGTTATACACCGCATTGGGCAAAAAGTTAATGCTCAGCACTTTTTCCAGCCCCAGCCTGGATGCTGTTTCAATGGCTTTGACCCGACAGGCCTGATCAAAATAATATTTGTTGTTGTCGTTGATGTGTTCAAACACCCAACCAGCACTTTGACCTTCAGGCCCTCGCACCAAGGCTTCATAACCCACTATGTCTTGTGCGGCCCAGTCCACAATCGGCTGAAATGCCATCCTGATATCAAAACCCAGAGAGTTGCCGCTAAGGCAATCCATACAGCTTTGTTGTTTGATTTGCGTGGGGAAATCCATAAGGCATGATACAAAAATTGGGACTGACTTTACCTTAGGTTAGGTTGAGCCCCCAGGGCAAGTGCTTTTGCATAGTACTGACTAACTAAACTGACCGCCTCGCTGAAGCAGTGACCGTAACTGACCACACCATCCTCATGACCCAACATGGTAAAGAGTGCAGGCCCTTCTCCTTGCCGGCGTACCAACTGCTGCACCGCCAATGCCATCTCCACAGTACCATAAGGAATGTCGGCGGCTGTATGTGGCAGCTGCAGTGCAGCTGTCTGTTGCCAGATTGCCGGGCAGTGCGCATGCACCACCACCCCAATACGCGGATCCACCTGATACACAGCGGCATGGGTCATCGACTCCGACGAAGGCGCCGTTCCCCCACAGGCCCAAAGCTGGTTCTGCTGAATATCTACCTGGGTCACCAGCGCGTAATCGGCCGCCCGGAGCTGTTCTGGCCCACCGGTCTGAGTGCCGCTGATGATAAATTCTGCCGGGCCAGAGCGTTGACTCAGGTTGCCAAAGCCATAATTGTCGTACCGCTTAGGGTGCTGACCCAGCATACCCAATTGATGCAACAGGGTACGCCAGGCGTTGATTTCACGGATCTGTGCTGCCGGGAATACAGCGCCAGGCTGAAAATTCAGCTGAAATTTAATCACCCCTTCCTGTTCATGCATGACGCAGCCCCTGCTGTTTTGCTGGCGCCATTATAAAATTCATGCCTTTCATTGCCAGCCGCCTGGAAGCCCAGACTGGCCCGCGCCGGGCAGCCATGTATAATGGCAGCAATCTTCTGCGGGCCATGTTTTATGAAATACAACGATCTGCGTGACTTTATCGACCAGCTGGAACAGCGGGGTTTACTCAAACGCATCCGGATGGAAGTCGACCCTTATCTGGAAATGACTGAAATTGCCGACCGCACCCTGCGTGCTGAAGGTCCGGCTTTGTTATTTGAAAACCCCAAAGGTTTTGATATTCCGGTGCTGGTGAATTTATTTGGCACTGCAGAGCGGGTGGCACTGGGCATGGGCCAGACTGATGTGTCAGCCCTGCGCGAGGTGGGCAAATTATTGGCCTTTTTAAAAGAGCCGGAGCCCCCCAAAGGTTTTAAAGACGCCTGGGACAAACTGCCGGTGTTCAAGCAGGTGCTGAATATGCCAGCCAAACAGGTGCGCAAAGCGCCTTGTCAGCAAGTAGTGCTGAGCGGCGACCAGGTGGATTTAACCAAACTGCCGGTGATGACCTGTTGGCCTGGCGATGTGGCGCCTTTGATCACCTGGGGTTTAACCGTGACCCGCGGCCCGCATAAAGAACGGCAGAATCTGGGTATTTACCGCCAACAGGTGCTGGGGAAAAACAAAGTCATAATGCGCTGGTTATCCCACCGTGGCGGCGCGCTGGATTTCTTTGAATGGCAAAAAGCTCATCCGGGGGAGCCGTTTCCTGTGTCAGTCGCCTTAGGCGCTGACCCGGCGACCATTCTGGGTGCTGTGACGCCGGTGCCAGACACTTTGTCGGAATATGCCTTCGCCGGTTTATTGCGTGGTGATAACACCGAGGTGGTGAAATGCCTCAGCAACGACTTGCAGGTACCGGCCAGTGCCGAATTTGTGCTGGAAGGGTACATTATGCCGGGCGAGATGGCGCCGGAAGGCCCTTATGGCGACCATACCGGCTATTACAATGAAGTGGACCAGTTCCCGGTCTTTACCGTGACCCATCTCACCCACAGAGAACAGCCGATTTACCACAGCACCTACACAGGCCGACCACCGGATGAACCGGCCATTCTGGGGGTGGCGCTGAACGAAGTCTTTGTGCCTATTCTGCAAAAGCAGTTTCCGGAGATTGTCGATTTCTACCTGCCGCCGGAAGGCTGTTCCTACCGGATGGCCGTGGTCACCATGAAAAAGCAGTACCCAGGCCACGCCAAGCGGGTGATGATGGGGGTCTGGTCCTTTCTGCGCCAGTTTATGTACACCAAATTTGTCATCGTCTGCGATGACGACGTCAACGCCCGCGACTGGAAAGACGTGATGTGGGCCATTACCACCCGGATGGACCCGGCACGCGACACCACGCTGATTGAAAACACCCCCATTGATTACCTGGATTTCGCCTCGCCTGTGTCCGGGTTAGGCTCCAAAATGGGCATGGACGCGACCAATAAGTGGCCGGGCGAAACCAATCGCGAATGGGGCGAACCTATTGTGATGACGCCGGAAGTCAAGCAGCGGGTCGACGCCATCTGGCAACAGCTTGCTATTCTGCCGGAGCCCAAATGAGCTTTCTGGTTACCATAGAGCCCAGTGGCCTGCAGTTTCAGGTGGAGCCAGCAGAAACCGTGCTGCAGGCCGCCCTGCGCCAGGGCATTGATTTCCCGCATCGCTGCCAGCAAGGTGTCTGTACTGCCTGCGTTTGTCGTCTGCGCTCCGGCACTGTGACTTATCTGCCGCCAGAGCCTTTGAGTACACAGGACAAATCCATGAACTTTACCTATTGTTGTCTGGCCTTTGCCAGCAGCGATCTGGTGTTACATCATCCTTTTATTCGTGGTTAAGCCACAGGGTTATTCATGAGCAAAATTCGTTGTACCGTCGATCTGTTATCGCCGTTAACCCCTGGGGTCACCCGGGTGTTGCTGACGCCGGAAAAGCCAGTACTTTACCAAGCGGGTCAGTACCTGCAAATCTGGCTGAGTGACGAGGACAAGCGGCCTTTTTCGATAGCGTCCATTGCGGCGCAAGGGCAACTGGAGCTGCATATTGGCGGCGCAGTGACCGACCAGTACGCCAGCCAGGCTCTGGCGCATTTGCAGCAAAACGCTGAAGTTACAGCTGAAGTCGGCCTGGGCCAGGCCTTCTGGCGTGAAGACAGTCAGAACCCTATTATTCTGCTGGCCGGTGGCACTGGCTTTTCATACGTTTACAGCATTGCCCAGGCCATAGCGGCTGCGACTGTGAAACGCCCGGTGTTTCTGTACTGGGGCGTGCGGGATGAATCGGCCTTGTATCATCAGGCCGAACTGGCCGCCTGGGCTGCCACGGACGAGCACTACCGCTTTATTCCTGTGATACAGAATCCGACGGCGGACTGGCAAGGCAGAACAGGCTTGGTGCACGAAGCTGTGCTGCAGGATTTTGTCTCACTGGACGCCTACGACATTTATCTGGCCGGGCCTTTTGCCATGGCTGGTGTGGTGCGGGCCGCCTTTTTAGAACAAGGCGGCAAACGCGAGCAAATGTTTGCCGATGCTTTTGCTTATATCTAGTGCGGATATCAGATAACAGGGAGCGTTAAACCGCTCCCCCAACACAACAACCCTAACCCAGCGTCAGCTGAATTTTTGCGATCACGTCCAGCGCCTTTTGTTTGGCGTGGTCAGTACTGTCACCTAAGGCCAGCGCGACCCCCATCCGGCGCTCTCCCTGCACTTCAGGTTTACCAAAGATCCGCAGGTCGGTGTCGGGCTGCATTAAGGCTTGTGCCAGGTTGCCATAGCCAATTTCCCGTGATTGTCCGGCGACCAGCAATACAGCCGAAGCGGCCGGTCCGTACTGGCGGATCTGTGGGATAGGCAGACCCAAAATAGCGCGGGCATGCAAAGCAAACTGGGTGTAGTTTTGCGAAATCAGCGTGACCATGCCGGTATCATGAGGCCGTGGCGACACTTCGCTGAACCAGACCTGGTCGCCTTTGACAAAAAGCTCCACACCAAACAAGCCACGGCCCCCCAAAGCTTCGGTCACTTTGGCGGCGTACTGCTGAGCCAGCTCCAGCGCTTTTGGCGACATGGCCTGCGGCTGCCAGGATTCACGGTAATCGCCTTTCTCCTGGCGGTGGCCAACAGGTTCACAGAACTGAGTACCAGACACAGAACGCACCGTCAGCAGGGTAATCTCGTAGTCAAAATCGATAAAGCCTTCGACAATCACCCGGCCTTTACCTGCACGGCCACCTTCCTGCGCATAAGCCCAGGCGTGCTCCAGATCCGCATCCGATTGCAGCACCGACTGACCTTTGCCGGACGACGACATAATAGGCTTCACCACACAGGGGTAACCCACAGCCGCAACCGCCGCCAGATAACTGGCTTTGTCATCGGCAAACTGGTAGTTGGAGGTCGGCAAGCCCAGCTGTTCGGCGGCCAGACGGCGAATGCCTTCACGGTTCATCGTCAGGTTGGCCGCTTTGGCGGTCGGCACCACAGTAAAACCTTGCTGCTCCAGTTCGACCAGCGTACTGGTGGCGACAGCTTCCAGCTCCGGCACAATCAGCGCCGGTTTTTCCTTAATCACAATCTGGCGCAACGCTGAAGGGTCCAGCATGGATATCACATAATGACGATCGGCCACCTGCATCGCCGGTGCATTGGCGTACCTGTCCACCGCTATCACTTCACAACCTAAACGTTTTAATTCAATACAGACTTCTTTTCCCAGCTCACCGCTGCCAAGCAACAATACTTTATGGGCATTGGCTGCCCCTGGTGTTCCGATTCGGCTCATGTCCGGCTCCTGAAATTTAATTGCGCAGAGCATAACAAAACTTGCCTGGCCCTGACCGACTTTTTCCGCCCGCTGAGTTATAGTCTGCGCAAAAAAGTAAGAGTACTTTGAATGAACATAAAATTATGCCCGCGTTGTAGCCAGCCCAATGCCTGTATGGCGCAAACTGACAGGCCACAGGACTGCTGGTGTATGCTGCTGACGTTGTCAGCAACCTTAAAGGGCCAATTGCCTGAAAGCAGCCAGTGTTACTGCGAGGGCTGCCTGCGACAACTGCAGCAACAGGCCGACGCACAGCCGCAAATTTATCGGCCGGTTCAGCCCTGAGGCGGGTCGGATTTATCGTCAGCTTTAGCGGTTTGGGCGGCCGCTTGTTGCCACTGGCCTGAACGCTTCATTGCGCCCCAGCTGCTTTTACTGTTGCGCATCCAACGCCACAACCCCTTCAGCCGCCACCAGGAGTTCAGCTGGCGATAACCAAAGTTTTCAATAATCGCCAGGCTAAATAGCCGCAAAATGCTGCGCCGTCCCGGGTACACCGGGTACGACATTTCTTCCAGCACCAAAGCGACCACTGAGATCAGCACACCAAAGCCTATGGTGGCCACCAGGAACGCCAGCATCGCCACAGGATCCAGCCAGCCGGCCAGCCATGCAGTCAACATAAAGAGGTAACCAGCCACTTCAATGGCAGGACCAAAAGCTTCAAAAATTAGCGAAAACGGATAAGCCAGCCAACCGACAGCGCCAGCTTTGCGGTGAAATAACAAGGAACGGTTGGCCATCAGACTTTCCAGCAAGCCGCGCTGCCAGCGTACCCGCTGGTTGCTCAGTGTCGCCAGGTCTTCCGGCGCTTCAGTCCAGCACACCGGGTCTGGAATAAAGTAAACCCGGTACGGCCGCTGCGTTAACCGGAACAACTTATGCAGCCGCACCACCAGCTCCATATCTTCACCAATGGTGTTATGCCGGTAGCCACCCGCTTCTATAACCGCTGATTTACGGAACACCCCAAAGGCGCCACTGATAATCAATAAACAGTTCAGCGGCGACCAGCCTAGCCTTCCGAACAGAAAACCGCGCAGGTATTCTATGATCTGTAACTGAGGCAACAATTTTTCCGGCAACGCGGCCTTGAGCAGTAAGCCGTCTTTCACTTCGCAGCCATTGGCAATGCGCACCGTGCCACCGGCAGCAATCGCATAGGGATCATCCAGAAAAGGTCGGATAATGCGCTGCAAACTGTCGCGTTGCAAAATAGAATCGGCGTCCACCCCACAAAACAACGGAAACCTGGACAAATTAATGCCCGCGTTTAAAGCGTCGGCTTTACCACCGTTTTGTTTGTCGATGACTTTCAGGTTTGGATAACGGCTGGACTGGTAAATTCCCTGTATCGGTTGGCAAGCCAGGTGCAGTGGGCAAGTGGCTGAAGACGGCACCAGCTGAAACTGTTCTCTCAGCACCTGCATGGTTAAATCTTTTGAGCCGTCGTTAACGACTATGACTTCGTATTCGGGGTAGGTCAGCTGCAACAGCGAGTGGATAGAGCCAGAAATGGTCGCTTCTTCATTGTAAGCTGGCACCAGTACCGAGATAGGCGGTAAAAAGCTGGCATAACTGGCTGGCATCAATTCAGTGCGGGCCGACTGAATTTGACCACGCATCACCCAGAGCGCAATCAGGTTCAGCGCCAGATACCCTAAAGACAGCAACACGAAATAACCAATAAACAGCCATTGCAGTGCAGCCACCACCGGGCTGCCCAGGCCAAACTGCAGCTCCTGCTGCCACTGGGTTAACCAGTCCATGCTGTCCTCTTCATGCGTTCTGTTTCATCCAGTACCTGATGCAAAATATCCCGGGCGAAGGGGTCATCCAGCTGCAACCAATGTTGCTGCTCTTGCGCACTGACATCCGGTAACTGCAATAGCGACTGCGCGGCCCGATACCGCACCCACCAGCTTTTATCCTGTAACAGGATCAGCAACAAGGGCACATCTTCTTTGTTACCCAAGCGTCCCAGCGCTTTGGCCAATTGAACTCTAACCTGCCAGTGCGGCGAGTTATACAACAAACGCAGCGCAGGTAACAGATCCGGGGAAATGGTACTGGAGCAGGCGGTGGTCATCAGCTCCATCTGGTCCGGGTATTTCTCCAGCGCCAGCAGCACCAGCGGCTGACAATCGAGCGGCGACAACAAGGACATCAGCTTGATCAGGCGGCCCAGCTCTTTTACTGTGGCGCGTTCAGCGCTTTCTGTTAACGCCCGGACAACTAGCTTCGAAGGCAAACGCACCAATAACCCGGCCAACCGGCTGACCGACCAGTCGTCCCTGTGCAGCTGAGACAGCACCACAGGCAGCCCCAGCCAGGGGTCGATAGATAATAAGGAGCGGGCGGCCACCAGCGAAAACAGGGTTCTGGAATCAATCACATAAGGCATTAATTTGGCGAAGGCTTTTTTGTCCTGCACCAATCCGAGCGTCATAATCGCCGTCAGCTTTTTTTCATTGTCAAAGCTATCCAGCCATTGGTGCATCACGGGCACAAAACCCAAGCGTTGTGCCAACTCGGCTAGCCGCTCCGACGCAGAGCCCCGCACCGTTTGCTCCAGTTGCAGCCACAACTGCACCACCACACCAAAACCAGCAGCGTCTAGTGAAGGCAGCGGCTCCGCTGATTGTTCCGTGTCATAAATCCAGCTAAACAGCAGTGGTGTCCATTGCTCGGTCGCTTCTTTACGGTGTATGTTGCGCTTGTCCCGCTCCTTGTGCATCACCAGAGCCAGCACTAACAACAGCAGGGTCAGCACCAACAGCACAGCGGTGCTGTACCAGACCAGTTGTAGCAGCGGATCAGAAACTGTAGCGGACACTCAGACCATACTCCGTTTTCTCATACAACACGTCCTGTTCAGACCAACTGGCGTTGTAGAGCAATTGCCAGTTCGGGCTAAGCCCTAACTGACCAAAAAACCCATAACGGCTGACATCCATCACCAGCACCCGGTTAGGTAAACGCTCCAATTCTTTGCCTCGGACTGCCAGCAGTGTGATGGCGTCCGTGTCATTGAAGTAGTAACTCAGTTGCAGTAAATGGGTGTTGGCGGTCCCGGCACCTTCCGGCCTTGAATGATAAAAGGTATAAGCCAGCCGATAAGAGCCTATGTAATGCTCATTCATCAGGCTGTAACTGTGGCTGTCCTGCTCGTCGTCCTGACTCAGCATAACGCCGGGCGTCACCACCCAGCCCGGAGTCCAGGACCAGGCCAGCTGCGAGCCGTAATTCAACTCGGGCCGCACCCGGTTTTGTGGACTATACGCCGCCTGCCATAACCAGGTCAGATCGCTGTTCAGTTTGTAGTTACCATCGAATAACCACTCCTGATCCTGCAAGCCAAAACGTTCACTGCGCTGATAACGGCCACCCCAGCCATAGCTGTCCTGCTGCTGGCGCAGACCGGCAAAATAAAACCAGCCGTCGGCCAGACCATTGCTCAATTGCTCTTGTCCCGAGCCTATTTCCAATTGCGTCGCACCTGCAAGTCCAGGGGCCAGTACCAACGCAGCCACGCATAACAATCTCATCAGCGCCTCTCCATCAGCCGTTTTAAACGGGCACTGAACTCATGGGGCTGGAATGGTTTCACCAGGTAATCATCTGCACCTTTTTTCAAGGCCGAGGCAATGTCCGATTCGCCCATTTTGGCGGTCAGTATCAACACCGGAACTTTCTGGCCGTGCGGCTGCTTACGTAGCTGCTCCAGCAAATACACGCCGTCCAGAAAAGGCAGCATCAGGTCCAGAATTACCGCAGAAAACCCGGGCTCGGCAATACGCTGTTCCGCCGCAATACCATCTTTCAGCCACTCCACCTGATAGCCTTCACGCTGTAGAATAAACTGCAACAATTTACCTATCAGCTCATCATCTTCAATCAACAGTACAGTGGGTTTCATCGGATTTCCCTTTCAAAGCTCCCTCCTAGATATTCGATTTCGGTAACAGGTTCAAGCCATCACCGGAAAAAGTCCTGCTTTCAGCTCTCAATCTTGATTTTTGTATACATTTTTAATTAATGTGTACAAATAATTTCAGAGTGACTATTTCGAGGTGAGCGTGCTGCTGAAAAATTTACCTGCGATCAGCGCCGGTTTTGTCGCCGTTTTGGTGGGTTTTGCCAGTTCGGTGGCTATTGTGTTTCAGGCCGCTGCCAGCGCCGGTGCCGATCAGGCGGTGCTGAATTCCTGGTTATTGGCACTGGGGCTGGCGCTGGGTCTGAGTGGGATCAGCCTGTCCTGGTATTTCCGTATGCCGGTGCTGACCGCCTGGTCGACACCTGGCGCCGCACTGCTGGTCAGCAGCCTGCAAGGGTTAAGTCTGGCCGAAGCCAGCGGTGCTTTTGTACTCTCTGCGCTGCTCAGCCTGGTGCTGGCGCTGACCGGCTGGTTTGACAGCCTGTCCCGCCGTATTCCGCTGCCTGTCGCCAGCGCCATGCTGGCGGGCATTTTATTTAACTTTGGCGTCGCGCTCTTTAGCGGTTTGCAGCAGGATCTGGTGTTGGTGCTGCTGATGCTGTTGTGTTTTTTTATCAGCAAACACTTTTGGCCCCGTTACGCCACTGTACTGACCCTGCTGCTGGCACTGGGCTACGCCAGCCTGAGCGGGCAGTTTCAGCCACAGACGCTGAGCTTAAGCTGGCCGGTTCCGGTCTGGGTGATGCCAGAATGGTCCTGGGCAGCACTGATTGGCGTTGCGGTTCCACTTTGTATTGTCACTATGACCTCACAGAATATTCCTGGCCTGGCGGTGCTGCAAAGCGCTGGCTATCAGGTGCCTGCCCGGCCTGTATTGGCCGGTTGTGCCCTGAGCAATTTAGTACTGGCCCCACTGGGGGCTTTTTCGGTGAATCTGGCCGCTATTACCGCCGCCATTTGCGCCAGCCCGGAAGCAGACCCGGACCCGACCCAGCGTTATAAAGCCGCCATCGCCGCCGGGGTGTTTTATCTGCTGAGTGGCCTGTGCGGTGCCGCTGTGGTGGCCTTGTTTCTGGCCTTGCCGACTGTATTGGTCAGCGCTATTGCCGGTTTGGCCTTACTTGGCACCATCGGCACCAACCTGGGGGCCAGCCTGCAGAGCGGACCAGCAAGAGAAGCCGGGCTGGTCACTTTATTGGTCACAGTGTCCGGCCTGAACTTTTTTGGCATTAACTCAGCCTTTTGGGGGTTAGTGGCAGGTTTGGCGCTGTATGGGTTGCAACAAGGGCTGCAGAAGGTCAAAGCCGGATGAAAACACTGAGTTTGTACCAACAGTTGCGTCAGGATATCCGTCAGGGCATTTGGCCCGCTGGCCAGCTGATGAACCAACAGAAGTTATCGGACTATTACCAGGTCAGCCGCATTCCGGTGCGGGACGCGTTGCAGCAACTGAAAGCCGAAGGCCTGCTGGTGATGGCGGGTAAAGCCAGCCTGAAAGTGCCGGAGCTTTCTGCAGCCGAAGCCGAAGAGCTTTACCAAATTCGTTTGGCGCTGGAGCCATTGGCGTTGGAGCGCGCCCTGCCAGCACTGAGCTTTCATCAATTAGGGCGGGCTGAAGATTTATTGCAGCAGATTGAACAGCAACAGCATTTATCCGCGGCAGACCGCGGCGCGATGAACTGGCAGTTTCATGCCTTGCTGTATCAGGCGGGCGACCAAAGCCCACAACTGCTGCAACTGCTGCACAGAGTGCATCAGCAGGTCGAACGTTATCTGGGGTTTCAGGAGCTGGCACTGAACTACACCGACACCAGCGCCACCGAACACTGGCAGTTATTGCAGTTGCTGCGCGACGGCCAGAGCCAGCAGGCGCTGACGCTGCTGCACTCACATATAGCGCAGGCAGGCCAGCTGCTGGTTCAGCACTTAACGGCGCTGGAACAGACGACGACCAGCCAGCAGAGCAGCCCCGCTGATTAACCACAACCAGGACAAGGACCCTGAAGAACCGGTGGAACCTGAAGAGCCAGACTCTTCCGCATCCAGATGGTACTGGGTGTTCGCCTTCAGAGTCAGACTTGCTGCAGTGTCTGGCGCATCATTGATCACAGTGATTTTTTCAATCACCACCATATTGGCTGGGGTAATAGGCACATTGGCTGCTGCATCTGCGGCACTGTAATTACGCAGCGGGAATTTCGGTAAAGTCCCGGTCCCTGGCTGATACAGGCTGGCAACCGGGTCAATGACGCTCATGCCCGAACCAGTGACTATACCAAATACCGTAAAACCACTGTTTTGCCGGTCCAGATTCAGCTTATTGCCCGGGTCATTGTTATCAACCAGGTTGATAAACCACTGACTGCTGGCACTGTCTGGTAAATATTCCCGTTTCGCCATTGCAATGGTGCCACGCACGTTGGACCATTTAGGCTCATTTTTTACCGTCGCTTTGGCAGTGACAGTCAACAGTGATGCATCATTGTTACCGCTGGTCTTGTAACCGCCCCCCTGTACCATAAAGCCTTTCTCCGCTCTGTGGATGACGGAACTATCGTAAGAGCCATCTTTTACATAACTTAAAAAGTTCTGCACTGTGGCAGGGGTGCTCTGATCAAGCAGGTTAATTTCAAAATTACCCATATTGGTTTCCACCAGAACTATGGTCGCGTGAGCTGCCTGGCTGGCGGCCAATAAAGACAGGCCCAGCAGGCTTTGTTTTACTACTGATGTCATGTTGCATTCCCAAACAAAAAAAACGTCGCACTCTAAACCAGGGTTTTGTCTGAATTCCAGCTAAATTACAATTAATCACGAGTTTGAACCGCTTGCGGTCAGCGTGAACAGTGCACGAATTGCAAATGCAGTTGTTGTGTTCCTGTAAAAGCGGAGTAAGCTGAAAACTGCAGTCCGATCAACCCAGATAGCACCTTCGCCTGATGACCTTGCCTTTGCTGAACTCCAATTTATTGCGTGCCTGTGGCCAGGTTGCCGCCATGGTGCTGAGTTATCTGGCGCTGGGGCACGCGGCTTTATTGCTGGCTATTGCTCCAGGTTTTGCCACTGCGATTTTTCCACCTGTGGGTGTAGCCGTGGCTCTGACGTTGTTATGGGGCTATCGCATTCTGCCAGCCGTCTGGCTTGGTTCCTTTTTATTAAACTTCAGCACGGCGCCGGCTCTGACATGGTGGATCCCCTGTGGCATCGCCTGCAGCACCAGCCTGACCGTGGCCCTTGCCGTCTTTCTGGTGCGGCGTTACGCCAGTTTCCACCCGGCCCTGACCTTTGAGCGCAGTATTCTCGGGCTGGTGGTATTGGCAGGCCCGGTCAGTTGTCTGCTCAGCGCCAGCCTGTCCACCCTGTTGTTGCTGTATGGGAACCAAATCAGTGCTGGCCAGCTCAGTATCACCTGGCTGACCTGGTGGATCGGTGACGCACTTGGTGTCACGCTGTTTGTCCCTTTGGTTTTTGTCCTGCTGGCTAAACCCCGCAGTATCTGGCAACCCCGTATGCTGACTCTGGGCCTGCCTCTGCTCATCAGCATGTTGCTGGTGACAGCGCTGTTCAGCAGGGTGCAACAACAGCATCAGGACAATACCCGGCAGCAATTCTTTGAACAGGCCAAGCAGGTCAGCAGCTCGTTTCAGTTCAGAGTCAGCAAGGTACTGCAACAGATGCAGGCCCTGTCGTCCTTGCTGGCATTAAATCCACAACTGACCCAACAGCAGTTCAGCCAGTTTTTAGCCGGGTACAACTGGAGCGAAGCCGGAGTGCTGTCCTTTGATTATCTGCAGTGGCTGCATCAGGACCAGCTCAGTCAGTTACCCGCATCCATTGTGCTGCGCAATTTCGGTGCGGATGACTCCCAGCCTTATGCCGCCATTATCCGGCTGACCGCCACCATCACAGGAGAAACCTCCAGGATAGGCCTGAATATGTGGTCAGAATCCCAACGCCGAGAAGCCATGGACTACGCAGTGTTCTCAGGGCAGGTCAGCATGACCACTCCGGTTCAGTTGCTGACCGGCGAACCTGCAGCACTGATCTTTATTCCGATATTCAAAGCTGGCCGTCCGCTGCTCACCCCGGAGCAGCGCTGGCAGCAGTTGTCTGGCTTTATCTGCGGGGTTTTTCGTACCGATTTACTGGTGAATGCCAGCCTGAAGCAATTTGACACCTACAACTTTCATCTGACGCTCAAAGAATTGGCCAGCCACCTTTATTACCACAACCAGCCCGCGGCCCTGCCCGCTTATGCCCGCTACCTGGACTGGAATCAAATTTGGTCCTTTGCCGGACGTTCGGTGGAACTGCGGCTGCAACCCAGCCAGCAGTTTCTGGACCGACACTCCGGCATGCACAGCTGGTATGTGCTGGCGGGCGGCCTGGTTCTGTGCAGTTTATTGGGGGTGTTTTTACTGATCCTGACCGGTCGTTCTGCCCGTACAGAGCATCTGATCGCGCAACGTACCAAAGAGCTGAGCTCCATCCTGGACAATGCAAACGAGTCCATCATCATCGTCGACCATCAGGGCCTGATTGAGCGCGTCAATAAGGAAACATCGGCTTTATTTGGTTATCCGGCTGCCGAATTGCTCAAGGCACCGGTCAGTAAGCTGCTGGCCACCTTGCCCGAGCACAACGAGCATCAGTTGCTGCAACCCTTGCGCCTGGAGCAACTGCAGCAATGGGTAGGGCAAATGCATGAGCTGACAGGCCTGCATCAGAATGGCGATCAGTTGCCGTTAGAACTCGGTTTAAGCCGGGTCGATCTGGCCGATAAACATCTGTTCACTCTGATGTTGCACGACCTGCGCGAGCGCAAAAAAGTGGAACGGATGAAAAACGATTTTATCTCCACCGTCAGCCATGAACTGCGGACACCACTGACCTCCATCAAAGGCTCATTGGGCTTGCTGGCTGGTGGCGTCACTGGTCCCTTGCCGCCCCAGGCCGCGCAACTGGTACAAATCGCCAAACTGAATACCGACCGGCTGACCCGGCTGGTCAACGACATTCTGGATATTGAAAAACTGGAGTTTGGTCAGTTAAAGCTGCAAACCACTGCAGTGGATATTACCGAGCTGATGCGTGAAGCATTGCAGCAAAACCAGGCCTATGCCGATCAGTATCAGGTGCAGCTAAGCCTGAAAACAGGCCCGGAATTACACAGATCCCACCTGTATCTGGACAAATTCAGGTTGTTGCAGGTGCTGTCGAACCTGATTTCCAATGCGGTGAAATTTTCTCCCAGCCATGCCACTGTGTGGTTAAGTTATCAGCGGGCCGGGCAAGGCATTGAAATCCGGGTGCAGGACAAAGGTTGTGGTATTGCCGAATCCTTTCGCAGCAAAATATTCGACAAATTTGCCCAGGCTGACAGCTCCGACAGCCGCAGTAATCAGGGTTCTGGCCTTGGGCTCAATATCAGCAAAACCCTGGTGGAAATGATGCAGGGCCGCATCGATTTCGAATCAGAAATCGGTGTCGGCACCACCTTTATTTTGTGGTTTCCGCTCTATCCGCAGGCGCAAAACTAACCCAGCACCAGCCGGTAACCAATACCGGCTTCGGTCTTGAGGTAATGGGGTTCAGTCGGGTCATCCCCCAGTTTTTGCCGTAAATGGCTAATCACTATCCGCAGATAATGGCTGTCTTCCTTGTGGCTGGGCCCCCAGACCTGCTCCAGCAGTTGTGTCTGGGTTATCACACAATTCGGATGCCGCGCCAGCATGGCCAGTACCGCATATTCTTTCGGGGTTAAATCCACCTGCTGCTGGCGCAGCAGTACCAGCCGCCGGCTTAAATCAATCTCCAGCACGCCGTCAGTCAGGCTTTTCTGCACCACTGTGGGCAGCCGGTCGCGCAGTTGAGCCCGCACCCGCGCCAGCAGCTCTTCCATACTGAAGGGCTTGGTGACATAGTCCTGCGCGCCATGGTCCAACGCCTTGACTTTATCGGTATCAGACTGCCGCACCGACAGCACCATCACAGGCACCTGACTGAAAGTACGGATCTCGGCCAGCAACTGCTGACCATCGCCGTCCGGCAGGCCTAAGTCCAGGATCACCAGCTCCGGCTGCTGCCGCACTAAAGCGGCCAGACCAACTTCAGCCGTTTCTGCCTCAATCACCTCATATCCAACACTTTTCAGCGCAATACGCAGCATTTTTCGGATTTGAGCTTCATCATCAATAATCAGAATTCGTGCGTTCAACTAGTCCATACTCTTACTGTTACTGGAAAGCGGCAGTTCAATCACAAAACGCGAACCGCTGCCGGACCGGGCCGCAGTGGCCACCACGGAGCCGCCGTGAGCGCCCACCATACCACGGCAAATCGCCAGCCCCATGCCGGTATTGTGCCTTTTGCTGTCGCCGTCAGCCACCACATAAAACATATCAAAGACTTTTTCCCGCAGTGCCGCCGGGATACCCGGGCCGCTGTCTTCAATTTCAATACACAGCTGTTCGCTGTTGGCGCGGGCCCAGATTTTGATGGCCTGATCCGGCGGGCTGTATTTGGCAGCGTTTTCCAGAATATTAAACAGCGCCTGCTCCAGCAATGCGGCATGCACATACAGTAGTGGCAAGTCGGTTTCTGTCTGGTACCACAACTCCTGCTGCGGGAAAAAACGTTTCAGCCGCTGCCGGGCGCTGGCAATAATATCATCCAGTGCCACCCAGTCCCGTTGCAGCTTGAGGCCACCATGGCCCAAGCGGGTCATATCCAGCAGGTTCTGGATATAGCGATCCAGCCGCTGACTCTCCAGCAAAATAGTCTGCAGCAGTTCATGCCGGTCGTCGGGCGATAACTGCCCATCCAGCATCTGCAGGCTTTCGGCTGAGCCCATCATGGCCGCCAGCGGCGACCGTAAATCGTGGGACACCGACGACAACAAGGCTGAGCGCAGTTGCTCCATCTCCGCTTTGACTCTGGAGCTTTCCAGCTCTGAGCTGATTTGCAGGCGTTGCCAGACCTGCACGGCCTGCTGGCAAAAACTCTGCATTAAGTCGTGCTCATCTGGCCGCAGAACCGCTACGGAGGCCGGAAAATCAACCAACATAACCGCGACTGTTTGTTGGTCAGATTGCAGCGGCAGTGCTGTCCAGCGGCTGGCATTCAGCGTCTGACTGAAGCGGCCTGCCGTTTGCTGATGGCGGCGGCACCAGTCCACTACCGCCCAGTCCAGCGCCAGCAGAGGTTGCTCCGGCACCGGCTCAATAGCAGCGCTTTCATCCGGCCAGTACAGCAGGTGAACAGGGCAGCCCAGCGCCTGTTTCAGCTGACTGGCCAGACAACGCCATAAGTCCTGTTGCTGGTGCACCAGTGTCAGCTGACGGGCAAAATCCCGTTGCAGTTCACTGCGTCTGTTGGCGGCGTTCAGCAACAGCAACTGCTGGCGGATACGCGAAGCCGCCGGGCCACAGACCAGGCCAATCAGCAACATAAATACCAGGGTGGCTACGTCATCGCCTTTGTTCACATTCAGGGTGAAATAAGGCTCCGTCAAAAAGAAGTTAAAGCTGACAAAACCCAATAAGGCAGTAAAAAGCGCTGGCCGGGCGCCGTATTTCAGGCCACAGCTGACCACAGCCAGCACATAAATCAGCACCAGGTTGCCGCTGGGCAACACAGTCTGCAGTCCGACGCTGACCACACTGGCCAGCGCTGTGGTCAATACACCAAACATGTAACCGGCTTTTTGGCCGAACAGCGGCGCCGCAGGCGGCGTCACCGCCGATTTGTCACGTTCAGTGGCACGAAACACCGATACTTCCAGTGGCAAGCCACTGCGGATCAGTTGCTGATACAAAGGCTGGCGCCAGGGCAACCAACGTCTTTTCTGACCGGCGCCAACCAAGACGGTATTGATGCGCTGGTCAGAAATATAAGGCAACACCATCTGGTAGGTTGAAGGGCCACGCAAAATGTCCGTTTGAGCCCCCAGCTCCCGTGCCAGCTCAAAAGCCGATTGCAGCCGCTGCTGAGCCTGAGGAGTTTGCAAGGCGCCGGTATCGACCCAAACCACCAGCCAGGGAATTTGGCGTTTTTCCGCCACCCGCCGCCCGGCCCGGATCAGGTACTCATGGTCACGCCGGTTGGAGATCAGCACCAGCAGCTTGTCCTGCAGCAGGTAATCGTTATGGCGGGCTTTCGCCTGCTGTTCAGTTTTCAGCTGGCTGTCCACATGGTTCATCACCCTTTTCATCGCCAGTTCACGCAACGCAGTCAGGCTTTCCAGCTGGAAAAACTGCTGCTGCGCCTGAGCCGCCACAGAAGCAAGATAGACTTTGCCCTGAGCCAGGCGTTCCAGCAAATGGTTGGGTGCCAAATCAACAAACACCAGCTGCTGGGCACTGTCGATAAAGGCATCCGGCACCGTTTCCCGTACCCGGATACCGGTAATTTGCAATAACAGGTCGTTCAGGCTGGCAATATGCTGCACATTTAATGTGGTGTACACATCGATGCCCGCCGCCAGTAATTCGGCAATGTCCTGATAACGGCGTTTATGCCGGCTGCCCGGCACATTGGTATGTGCCAGTTCATCCACCAGCAGCAGTTCCGGCTTTTGTGCCAGCGCCGCATCGAGATCAAATTCGGTCAGGCTTTGGCCCTGATAATTCAGCTCACGCCGTGGCAATAATTCAAAGCCTTGCAACAGCTGTTCAGTGTCGGCACGGCCATGGGTTTCCACCAGCCCCACCACCACCTTGCAGCCTTGTTGTTGCCGCTCACGCGCCGCATTCAGCATGGCGCAGGTTTTACCTACACCAGGCGCTGCACCCAGAAATATTTTGAGTTGCCCGCCTTGTGTCTGCTGCAGGTTTTTCAGCAGCGCGTCGGCTTGCTGGCGGCGCGGATCGGCATTCATTATTCTGACTCCGGATTAAAAGCTTTTACTGGCACTGAGTACCCAGCGCTTATCGCAAAGCGCGCTGCAGGCCGCTGAGCTGACCGAGGTGTCGGCATAAGCGACAGCCCATTGCATATCAGCCCAGCTGGTTTGCAGCTTCAGACTCCAATCCAGATAGGAAGAGTCATCCGGCTCTGCAGCACCTAAAAACAACTGAAAATCGTCAGCGCTGTCAAAATGGTTGTAGCCAAGATGCCAGACCAGCTGCAGATGGTCAGTTAAATCCTGAGTGTAATCTCCACTCAGGTAGGCGAAAGACGACACGCCGGTGCCAAAATAGTCGTCTGTCACCGCCAACATCAGACTGGCCTGACCATAAATCAGCTTGCCATAGGCCTCCACAAAGTTATAGCCATTGCTGCTGTTATGGCCTTTGGGATAAAAGTATTTCATTAACCCCAGGTCGAGCGTCCACTCATCGTTCAGTGCAAAAGTGCGGCCAGCGGACAGGTCCAGCTCCAGGCTGCCATCGCCGAATTTGATATTGGAGCCCCAGGCTGTCAGGTACCAGCCATCCTGTTGATTCAGGGTCAGTTGCCCCTGCAGGGCTGGCCCTTCGTTGGTTTGTGAAATACCGCGGTAAAGATAGTCCGACACCAGCGTCAGGTTGCCAGAACTTTGCACCGGGGCTGCCGACACAGCAACAGGCAGCACAGAACACAAAGCGGCTGCCAACATTGATTTCAACATCATGATTTATCCTTGATTGCCGGGAAAAACCTGCCCGGCCTTGTTCCAGACCAGCACAAGACCAGGCAGCGCTGCAGCTTCCCGTTACCCTGCAGCGAAAACCGGGTTAGGGTTGGCTGGCTGCGAGCGGAAACTGCTGATCCAATGCCAGGTTAAATTGCAGAACATTGACCCTGGGCTGACCAAAAAAACCCCACTGTTTTTGTTCAGTCTGCTTCGTCAGCAGCGCTTGCAGCACTGACAGTTGCTGGCCGCGGGCTTCTGCAATTCGCGCCAGTTGCAGTTGCGCTGCTGCTGGGCTGATATGCGGGTCCAGGCCAGCACCGGAGCTGGCCAGTAAATCCACCGGCAACTCTGCCGCGCTCACCTGATACAGGGCGGTCAGACGCTGTGACTCTGCCGCCACCCGTTCACGCAACGCCGGATTGTCCGGCGCCATATTGCTGCCCCCCGTCGCCATAGGGTCATAACCCACACTGCTGGGTCTGCTGTGCAGATAAGTGGCCGCAGTAAAGGGCTGTGCCACCTGAACCGACCCCACGGCTTTGCCATTGTGCTGCAGTATGGACCCCGTCGCCTGCTGTGGAAACAGCAGCCCTGCCACAGAAGTCAGGCTGGCGCTGTACAAGCCACCACAAATCCATAACATCAGTGCAGATAAGGTGAGTGCCGGCCGCCAGTTGGAAGCAGAGTGCGTGCTTTGGAAAGATTGGCTGATTTGCGCCGTTTTCATTGAGTTTGTCATGACCATCACCAGAGAACATTCAGGAACATATCAATCAGTTTGATCGCCACAAATGGCAGCAGAATACCGCCCAGACCAAACACCAGCATATTGTTACGCAGCAGCTGTGCGGCTGACTTCGCCTTTATCGTCACGCCTTTTAACGCCAGCGGTATTAAGGCTGGAATAATTAACGCATTAAAAATCAGTGCCGACAGCACCGCCAGTTCAGGGTCGGGCAGCTGCATAATGTTCAAAGCGCCAATCCCCGGCAGCGCACTGGCAAATACAGCCGGCACAATCACAAAGTACTTGGCAATATCGTTGGCTAAGGAGAAGGTGGTTAAAGCGCCACGGGTTACCAGCAATTGTTTGCCCACTTCCACCACAGCCAGCAGTTTGGTCGGGTCTGAATCCAAATCCACCATATTGCCTGCTTCTTTGGCGGCCTGAGTACCGCTGTTCATCGCCAGACCCACGTCCGCCTGAGCCAGCGCCGGCGCGTCGTTGGTGCCATCCCCAACCATGGCCACCAGCCGGCCAGCAGCCTGTTCTTTGCGGATCAGCGCCAGTTTGTCTTCAGGTTTGGCTTCGGCGATAAAGTCATCCACCCCGGCCACAGCAGCAATAGCGCCGGCCGTCACCGGGTTGTCGCCTGTGACCATCACAGTGCGCACCCCCATAGCCCGCAGTTTGGCAAAACGTCCGGCCACCCCAGGCTTAATCACGTCCGACAGCTGGATCACCCCCAGAACATGGCGTTGATTCACCACCACCAGGGGAGTGGCCCCCTGACGGGCTACTTTGCTGACCAGCGGCTCCAGTGCATTTGGCACTGCCAACCCCCGGCTTTGTGCCCATTTTTTTGCTGCGTCTGCGGCACCTTTCATCACGGCGTCGCCATTATCCAGCTGCACGCCGGACAAGCGGGTATGGGCACTGAACGGAATAAACTCGGCATTGTCCGGCAGACTCTGCGCTGTTACCCCCAGCTCCTGCGCCAGCCGCACCACAGATTTACCTTCAGGGGTCGGGTCTTGCAGTGAACACAGCTGGGTCGCCTGCATCAGTTCCAACTGACTGATACCAGGCAGGGCGAAAAAGGCGGTGGCCTGACGGTCACCAAAGGTAATGGTGCCGGTTTTGTCCAGCAGCAGGGTATCGATGTCACCCGCCACTTCCACCGCTTTACCGGATTTTGCCAGCACATTGGCGGCCAGCGCTCTGTTCATCCCGGCAATACCAATAGCGGGCAATAATCCGGCAATGGTGGTCGGAATTAAACAGACCAACAGCGCAATCAGCATCAGCAGGTCCAGTTCAATACCAACAAAACCAGCCAGCGCAGGCAGAGTCGCCACCGCAATCAGAAACACCAGCGTCAGTGCCGCCAGCAACACAGTCAGCGCCAGCTCGTTCGGTGTTTTTTGTCTGTTACTGCCTTCGACCAGACTGATCATTTTGTCAAGAAAGCTATGACCGGCTTCTGCCGTCACCTGAACCTTGATTTCACCGGTCAGCACTGTGGTGCCGGCGATCACCCCGGAGTGATCGGTCCCGGCTTCACGCAACACAGGGGCAGACTCCCCGGTCAGGGCCGATTCATTGATGGTGGCCACACCCTGGATAATTTCGCCATCGGCCGGTACCAGCTGACCGGCCCGGACCAGCACCAGATCACCGGCTTTCAGCTGACTGGCGTTTTGCTGATGGATTTGGCCATTGTCCAGCAGGCGCAGTGCAATTAAATCGCGGCGGGTGGCTTTCAGGCTGGACGCCTGAGCCCGGCCACGGGCTTCGGCAATGGCCTCGGCAAAATTGGCAAACCACAGGGTAAATAACAGCACCAGACTGGACACCAGCTCAAAGCCGGCGTTGCTGCCCTGTACCAGCGTTTTGCCCGTTAATAACAAAGCAACCAGGGTGCCGACCCAGACCAGCAACATCACCGGATTACGTGCGGCCCATTTGGGGTGCAACCGTACCCAGGCATCCCGACTGGCCTGTTTCAGCTGATCTTTACTGACTAAAACTGCAGTACTCATAGATAACTCCGCGTTATTGCAGCGCTTCGCCGATTGGGCCAAGCACCATAGAAGGTAAAAACGACAGGAAATTCAGCACCAGGATCACTGTGACCAGGGTGACCGCAAACACCAGGCTGTTCAGCGGTAAGGTCGCCGCGCTTTGCGGAACCAGACGTTTACTGGCCAGACGGCCAGCCACCAGCAGAGGGATCAACAGCGGCAGGTAACGGCCCAGAATCAGGGTGATCACTGTGCTCAGGTTCCACCACAAGGTGTTGTCGCCCAAACCTTCAAAACCAGAGCCGTTGTTGGCAAAGGCAGAGGTGTACTCATAAAACACCTGGCTGATGCCATGCAGGCCGGGGTTGCTGTTGCCTGTAATCGCAGGAATAGCCACAGTGATAGCGGTAAAGGTCAGGATCACCAGGCTGGGCAACACCAACAACACACCCAGCCAGCTGATTTCGGTTTTTTCCAGCTTACGGCCAAAGATTTCCGGCGTACGGCCAATCATCAGGCCCGCCAGAAACACCGCCAGCCAGACATACACCATAAAGTTAACAAAACCACAGCCAATCCCACCCCAGATGGCATTGATCAGCATATTGGCGCGGGTCACCAGCCCTGCCACAGGATTCAGTGAATCATGCATCGCATTGACGGAGCCATTGGAGGTCTGGGTGGTCAGGTTGGCCCAAAGCGCCGACAAGTCGGTGCCAAAACGCACCTCTTTACCTTCCATATTGCCTTGCTCTGCAGCCAGACCGACAAAAGCGGCATTCTGTTGTTGTTCACTCCAGACGGCAGCCCCAATACCCAGCACACAAAGCAGACCCATCACCCCCAGGCTCATCCGGGCAAAACCATGGTTACGCAGCAACCCCCCGGCCATAAAGACCACGGCCATCGGGATTAGCACTATCGCAATGCTTTGCAACGCGTTACTGACCGGTGTCGGGTTTTCCAGCGGGTTGGCGCTGTTCGGCCCATACCAACCGCCCCCATTGGTGCCCAGCTGTTTAATAGCCACCATAGCCGACACAGGCCCCAGCGGAATGTGTTGCTGCTGCATTTGCCCGGTGGGCTGCAGTAACTCCACCTGTTGTGCTTTGCTGTAACTGGCAGGCACCCCCTGACTGGCTAACGCCAGCGCCAGCATAGCGGCCAAAGGCAACAACAGGCGCAGCACAGAACGCACAGTGTCCTGATAGAAGTTGCCAAGGTCCCGTTCATCACCTTCTTTGGCCTGCTCTTGATTGCGGCCGCCCGTTAAACCGCGCAGCACCGCCAGGCAAATCGCCAGGCCAAAAGCGGGGGTGACAAATTGCAGCGTCACCAGGACCACCGACTGGCTGAACAGGGTCAGTTGCGCCTGGCCGGAATAGTGCTGCTGGTTGGTATTGGTTAAAAAGGATACCGCCGTATGCAGCGCTAAATCCCAGCTCAGCGGGCCCACACCATCCGGGTTCAGCGGTAACTGGTGCTGCACCAGCAACAGCACAAAGGCAATCAGACCCAGCACCAGGTTGGTCAGCAAAAAAGCGACCCCGTACTGTTTCCAGTTCATCCCCTGCAGCGGGTTGACGCCCAGCACCTTAAAGAGGGCGTTTTCCAGCGGTAAAAACAACCGGTCCGACCAATGCGCCTGGCCGGAAAAAATCCCGGTCATATACAGGCCCAAAGGCCAGGCCAGCAGTAACGCCAGCGTCAGAATCAACAGAATTTCCATGATGGCTCCTTAAAACTTTTCAGGAGCCATCATGGCGTAACACAGCAGCGCACCCAGCACCACCACCAACAGCAATAACAACCAGCTCATACGCCTGATCCTTAGTTAAACAACATCACATCAAGCTTAAAAAAACCGGCCGTAAAGTCTCCAGAGGGCTTTGGGCTCAGGGCGTAAAGAGATCGTAAAAAAAGAAAAAGAACGTATCCGGCGATGGACCAGGCAGGCTTAGTTCTGCATTCAGGAGAGGAGATTTTGTGAACTGCATTCCTTTTGCTGTGCCGCAAAAAACTAACCCCTCACAGGGCGCTGATCTGACGGCTAGCGGGAGGGGTGTTGTTGCGCACTATTCCAGGTCAATTGATACCGGTATCAACAAAAAATTACCTTCTGTTACCTTTGTCTACTCCCAACTGACATTATTGCCGCCCTGCACAGCGCTTTGCAGCAGTTCAATCAAAGGCACAGCACGGTGGCGTAAACTGACAGGCGCATCCGGCTCATGGCCGGTTTTGGCGATGGCGCTTTCTTCCGGCCAGTGCTGCAGTTTGTCTTGCAGGCTGGCTAAATGAGCAGCAACATCTTCTGCGTAAAACGCGCCCGGTACTTTACCGCTGTGGCCAAGCATATGCAGCAACTGGACAGCAACCTGACCAAACATGGTGACAGGGGCTGAATTTTTTGAATAAAAAGTGACTAACATACCCACCTCCGCATCCACTATAAAACGAGTATAGAGCGCTTTGGCGAAAGTCGTGAAGGCGGTCAGGCTTTGGCGCAGTGCTGTTTGAATTTGCTCAGCACCGACAAAATCTTTTCCCCAAAAAAAGGTTTCACTACAAAAGAGGAAGCGCCGCTACTGATACTCTCTTTCACATTGTTGAGCGTACTCACCCCACTGACCATCACCACAAAACAATCCGGGTTAATTTCCTTAAAACGACGTAATAACTGCAAACCTGACTGATCAGGTAGCTCAATATCCAGAAACACCAGTTCTGGCTGATACATGTTAAACAGTTTCAGGGCCAAGGAAGCGTTGTGCGCATGCTGAAAACTCCAGATGTACTTTTCCAGCCGGGCTTCAAGCTTCAGATGCGTCAGATTATTTTGCAACAGCTGGCGGGTAAACTCCTGATCGTCCACCAATAATACGGTGTGGGTCTCACGCCTCATAAAGTACCCCTGCTTTTCAGGGCGGCAAGCAAAGGCCCGAGCTGTTCAGCCTGCGGCTGAATTTTTTGTTCTTCCCATAACAGCTGAAGCTCGTTGGCCAGAGCTGTCACTTCGCCTTCACCAAAACAGGCGGCATTGCCTTTGAGCCGGTGCACAATATGTTTGATGGTCAACCAGTCGTCGGCCACCAAGGCCACTTCCAGCTCAATGCCCGCCTGAGTCAGCGATTTCAAAAACAGCTGCTGCAAATCATCCGGTACCGACATTTTCTGCAGTTTAATCCGGGTCAGCGAGCCCAGCCAGGCGTGGATCTCAGCCCAGTTCCAGGGCGCCATATAATGCTGGGTGGCCGCAGGCACATGGCAGGGTTCCCAACACAAGATCGCCAGCGGAATATCGTAACCGGCCTGCCGGATCAGGTGCAGATTTTCGTTCAGGCTTGGCTGGGGCCCATCCGCCAGGCATAACATGGCATCAAAATGACTCACCAGCGCCAACTCCACGCCCTGAGTCAGGCTGGTTGCCAAGGTGGTTTTGTAACCGGCGGATTGCAGCTTGGCTTCCACCTCTGAACAAGAATTTTCCTGAGTTAAATCAGTGATCAGAAGTTTAAGTGGCACAGTAGACTCCCGGTTTTTATTCCTTCAGTCCAGTATGTGCCGGACAGCAGGCCCTGGTCAAATCTGTGTTACCTGCACGGGAACAGTCTATTCTTTGCCCAAGTTGCACCCGCTAATCTGATAAATGTGGAAATCCCAGGTTGAACTGCTTAGAGTATTCACATAGGTTGTGAAAGGAAATACAGATGAAAAATGTCAGTCTGAGCCAACGTATTTACCTGAGTTTTTTATTGATTGTAGGTGCCATTATGCTCTGTGGCGCTTTGTTTTACCAAAGAGCACAAATTAACGAAGCGAATGTCAGGTCCATTGAACAATCTGATTTTAAAGGCATGGATATGGCCAGAGATATCCGACGCGAAACGGCCGATCACTGGACTGAGCTAAACCAGATTGTGCTCGATGTGAAACTGGCACCTGAAAATAGCGCGCAAGTCTTAGCCAGTGGCAGCACCAGGCTCCAGTCGATGGAAAAAAATATTCATGCCTCTTACCAAGAGTATGCAACTACCATCACGCTGGAAAAGGACAGTGTCCTATACAAAGAACTACAAAATCAGCTGGATCTGTATTTTGAGCTCAGTAAAACCACTCTGAAACAAACTGAAGCCGTCACAAATGAACCACTCACTCACGCATTAAGCCAAGGGAAACAAGCCTGGTTTACTGTACGTGACACCCTGAATGAGATGGTGAACCTGAATGAAAACAGCTTTAACACCAATCTGGATTTGTTGCAGGCAGGCATTACACGTAATGTCTATGTGGTGTTCAGCGGCATCCTCATGGCCATACTGATCGCCTTAGCCTGTGGCTTTTTCCTGCGCCGCGCCATTATGGCCCCTATCGCCTCTGTGTTGTCCGGTATGCAGAAAATGGGGGAAGGCGAGTTAACTCACCGTATTGCAGAGCACAACAACGACGAATTTGGCACCATCATCAAAGGCTTTAATTCAATGGCCGAATCACTGAAAGAGCTGGTACTGCAAACCCAGGGCTCGGCGGTACAACTGGCCACCTCCATTACCGAGCTGGCTGCCACCTCGAAACAACAACAGGCCACAGTCACCGAAACCGCTGCCACCACAGCTGAAATTGGCGCCACGTCCAAACAAATTGCCGCTACCGCCAAACAGTTGCTGCAAACAGTGAATGAAACCGCCGAAACCGCCGATCAAACAGCCCGGCTGGCGCAAACCAGCCAGACCTCCGTCAGCAATATGGATGATGTGATGCGCCAGTTATCGTCTGCCGCAGAGATGGTCTCCGGCAAACTGGCACTGCTGAACGAACGGGCGACCGGCATTAATCAGGTGGTGATCACCATTATGAAAGTGGCAGACCAGACCAACCTGCTGTCACTGAATGCGGCTATTGAAGCGGAAAAAGCCGGCGAGTATGGCAAAGGGTTTACCGTGGTGGCCAACGAGATCCGGCGCCTGGCCGACCAGACCGCCATAGCGACCTTTGATATTGAACAGATGGTACGTGAAATTCAGTCTGCAGTGGCCGCCGGGGTCATGGGTATCGACAAGTTTTCGGAAGAAGTACGCCGGGGTTCCGCCGATATGGTGCATATCAGTGAACAGCTGTCGCGGATTATTGAACAGGTTCAGGAGCTGGCCCCCCATATCCAGCAGGTGAATGAAGGCATGAGCCAGCAAACCGAAGGGGCAGAGCAAATTAACCTGGCGCTGAGCCAACTGACAGATGCCACCTCGCAAACCGTGGAATCTCTGGTACAGACCACGGCCACGGTCGACAATATGACCGACATTGCCAGTAAATTACGCTCCGGCGTCAACAGATTTAAGGTGTGATTCATGATCCCCCCTGCGGCCACAAGCAGCAGTCTGCATTTGTTATTTCGTCTGCAGCATGATCTGTATGCCATTGAAGCCGCGCAGATCCAGGTGGTGCTGCGCCGGACTGCGCTGAAACAATGCCCGGCGGCGCCACACTGGGTGGCCGGACTGCTGCATTATCAGGGCAGTACTGTGCCAGTACTGGACCTGTACCAGCGGCTGCTGCAGCGGGAAGCTGGCTGGCAAACCAGCACCCGGCTGGTGTTAGTGCATTACAAACAGCAGTTGTTAGGCTTGCTGCTGGAGCAGGTGCATCGTTTTGAGCGTCTGACGGACCAGCTGTGGCAGGACAGCAGGCTGCTGCTGCCGGACCACCAGTATCTGGGACAGGTGCAGCAGCATGACGGACTGGGGCTGATCCAGCAGGTGCGGCTGGCTGATCTGCTGCCTGTCGATGTCCAGCAGGTGCTATTCCCACCAGCTCAGCGCTGAGGTTGTGGCCATGACAGTGCTGATTGAACAACTGTTGCAACAACGCATTGGCATGGATATCCGCTCTGTCGGGCGGCAGACCCTGCAGCGGGTGCTGTCAGCTGAATTGCAAAAATTCAGCTGTAATCTGGCAGACTACCAGCACCAATTGCCCGTGTCAGAGCCGATGTGGACCTCGCTGGTAGAAGCCATGGTGGTGCCTGAAACCTGGTTTTTCCGTTACCCCGAATCCTTTCGTCTGGTTGCTGAGCTGGCCTCTCATCTGCTGACCCGCCAGTCGTCAGCCAGGTTGGCTGTGTTGTGTTTACCCTGTTCCACAGGCGAAGAACCCTATTCACTGGCGATCACCCTGATGCAGCAGGGCTATCAGCCGAATCAGTTTCAGATTGATGCCCTGGATATCAACACCAAAGTGCTGGCGCAGGCTGAGCAGGGGCTGTTTCGGGATTATTCGTTCCGTGGTTGCCCGGCAGGTCTGAAAGAGCGCTATTTTACCGCACGGGGTGGTCAGTATCAGATCCATCCGGATCTGCGCCAAAGCGTCAGCTTCCGTTATGGCAACTTATTGGACAGCAGCACACTGCCGCAAAAAAAATACCATCTGGTGTTTTGCCGTAACCTGTTAATTTATTTCGATCAGAATACTCAGCAGTCGGCGGTCCGGCAGTTAAGGCAGCTGATGCTGCCTGACGGTTACCTGTTTTCTGGTCCGGCCGAAACCGGTGCTTTTCTCAAAGCCGGTATGACCAGCCTGACCCAACGCGACAGTTTTGCCTTTGCCAACCCACAGGAAAAAAACCGGCAGACAGCAGTTGCCAAACCCTTGCTGGTGGCTGTCAGCGGATCCGCGCTGAATAAAAGCACCAGAACTGTTGCGAAACCAGCTGGCCACAGACAGAAACCTGGCCGTACTGAGGTGTTACCTCAAGCCGTGCCAGTGAAGAAAAATACCGGTCTGCTGGAGGACATTGAACAACAGGCCAATCAGGGGCAACTGACCCAAGCCCTGGCGTTGTGCCAACAGGCTCTGACAGAGCTCGGCCCGTCAGCCCGGCTGTTTTATGTATGGGGTCTGTTGTCAGACAGTCTGGATCAAAAAGGCAATGCAGAGATGTATTACCGCAAAGCTCTGTATATTGAACCCTTACATACTCAGGCACTGAAACAACTGACCGCCTTATTACGCGCCCAAAACGATCATGCGGCGGCGGAACGTTTTGAACAGCGCCTGACCCCAAGGAAATAACCATGGACTCCTTTTTCTCCACCGAACAGGAAAACGTGTTGGATCCGTGCTGGAAAACCATAGGAATTCAGGGCGATCGCAGCTGCGACAAACTGCGGCGTCATACCCATTGCCGCAATTGCGAAGTCTTTGCCGACGCAGCGGCCCGGCTGCGCGATCAGTTCCAGCCATTGTCCTGGTTTGATGCGTCAGAGGCCGAAGCGCCTGAGGTGAACCAGCAGCACCCGGATGCCACGCAACATCTGCTGTTCCGGCTCGGCGCCCAGTGGTTTGCGCTGCCCAGCCGAGTTCTGGATTTCATTATTTCGCCTGTGCAGGTGCGCAAAGTTCCCAACCGCCACAGCGCCACTTTGCTTGGGGTCTGTAATGTCAGGGGCCAGCTGTTGCCCTGGGTGTCGCTGCATAAACTGCTGAAGATAGACGAAACAGGCACAGATGCTGCCAAGGCCCGTTTATTGGTGCTGAATCACAGCTCCGGCCACCTGGTCAGCCAGGCAGACGAGATCCTCGGTATTCATAAACTGGAACCCGGCTTCTGGCTGACCAAACCAAATAGCTCCGACCAATTGCTGAGCCAGCTGACGCTGGGCTTAGGACGTTACCAACAGCTGGACCTGACCCTGCTGGATGCCCAGGCCCTGATGCAGGCCATGCTGGAGGAACTGCAATGAACGATCAGTTTCAGAATGCCTCGTTACTTGAACTGTTTTTGCTCGAAGCCCAGGCCCAGACCCAGTCGCTGGACCAGGGCCTGATCCGCTTATCCACGCACCCGGCCAGCCCGGCCGAGCTGGAAAGCTGCATGCGGGCCGCCCATTCCATTAAAGGAGCGGCCCGTCTGGTCGGTGTGGATGCAGCGGCCGATCTGGCCCATGAAATGGAAGAATTACTGGTGCTGGCCATGCGCGGCCAGGTGCTGCTGACCCCGCAGCAGATCCAATTGCTGATGCAGGGGTCTGCGGCTTTGTTGCAACTGGCTCAGGGCAGCACAGTCCCAGGTCTGGCGAGCCTTATCCAGCAACTGCAGGACTGCCTGCACCCCAGCAAAAAGACACTACAGCCGGTGGCCGAGCCCGAAACAGCGGCCGTGCAGTTGCCTCCTTCGGACTGTGCTGAGCCACCCAGGCAGACGCAGGCGGACGAACAGAAAAGGTCGGGCACAGTACGGGTGTCTTCAGACAGGCTGGATTTGCTGCTGGATTTAGCCAGCCGTTCTCTGGTGTTATCAAAAAACTCACAGCACTTTACCCAGCAATTGATGCGGCTGAAGAAAAAACAGCAACAGGCTAAACGCATGCTGGAGGCCGTACGCGATAAGCTGGTAGAGCAGCAACTGCCTGATTATTTCAATACGGCATTGGCCGATCTGGGCCAGTTGCTGTCCGACACCGCCGCTCAGGTCAACAGCAGCCTGCAACACTATGATGAAAACAGCTGGCAAAGCCTGTTACTGAACCAGAACCTGTACGACGCCGCTTTGGCCTGCCGGATGCGGCCCTTCAGTGACCTGTTCCAGGGCAAAGCCCGCATGGTGTATGAACTGTCCTCCGCTATGGGCAAACAAGTGCAGTTGCAGCTGTCCGGAGAAACCACCTCGGTCGACCGGGACATGCTGGAAAAACTGGAGGCACCGCTGGTTCATCTGTTACGTAATGCCGTCGATCACGGTATTGAAACACCGCAGCAACGCAAGGAAAAAGGTAAAGCTGAGCTGGCCACTATTGCACTGAAGGCCTGGCACTCCGGCGGTTTTCTGTTTATGGAAATCAGTGACGATGGCCGCGGAGTCGATACAGAACAAATTAAACAACGGGTCCTCAGCCGCGGCTTGTCCAACGCAGACGCTGTGGCGCAGATGAATGAAGAAGAGCTGCTGGCCTTTTTATTTTTACCGGACTTCAGCCTGGCCAAACAGGTCAGTGCCGTCTCTGGCCGGGGTGTGGGACTGGACGCAGTGCAGCACGATATCAAAGCCTTGGGCGGCGATATTGAACTGCAGAACAGCCCCGGGCAAGGCTGCAAATTCCTGTTGCGTCTGCCTGTCACAGTGTCTGTGATCCGTTCAGTGATAGTGCAGCTGCAACAAGAGTTGTATGCCGTGCCGCTGCCCAGGATTGAAACCATGCTGCATCTGAGCCCGGACGACATCAGCCTGCTGGAAGGCCGGCCACACTTATGGTGGCAGGGCGATGCGGTGGCGTTGCTGCCTTTATCCCAGTTGCTCGGTTTCAGCACTGCCCCAACAGAGTCTGACAACCTGGCTGTGCTGATACTGCAGGACAAAGGGCGGAAAATTGGCCTGGTTGTAGACAAACTGCTGGGTGAACAAAACCTGGTCGTGTTGCAGATGGACCCCCGGCTGGGCCGGATCTCAGGCGTCATGGCGGGCGCCGTGTTGTCCGATGGCTCGCCCACCCTGATCCTGGATGTCGACGATGTGCTGGTCAGTGCCCAGACTGAACTGAAGCAAGGCCAGAATTTACGCTTCAGCCAGAAAGCCGCAGAACAGAGCAGCAAAAAAATTCTGGTGGTGGACGACTCACTGACAGTGAGGGAGCTGGAGCGCAAACTGCTAAGCAATCAGGGTTATCAGGTAAACGTCGCAGTCGATGGGCTCGAAGGCTGGACCATGCTGCGGGCCGAACCTTTTGACCTGCTGGTGACAGATATTGATATGCCGAAAATGGACGGCATTGAACTGGTGAAACTGGTCCGGGCGGACGCCCGCTTAAACCGCCTGCCAGTCATTGTGGTGTCTTATAAAGACCGGGAAGAAGACAAAAACCGGGGTCTGGAAGCCGGAGCCGATTATTATCTGGCCAAATCCAGCTTCCATGATGAGTCCTTAATTGAAGCGGTCCGGCTGCTGATTGGGGCAGCCAAAGAATGAAACTCGGATTGTTGGTCGAACACAGCAAAGAAAATGCCCGGCTGGAACGCACCCTGGCCGGCCTGTATCAGGTCGCCTGGCACACCAGAGATTGTGCTGAAGCAATTGAGCGTTGTGCGTCCGACCCGGTGGACCTGCTGCTGCTAGAACTGCATCAACCCTGGCAGCCATCCCAGCTGGAGCAGATGTTACGGAGCCTGCCGTGCCCGGTCCTGTTATTTTCGACCGACGGTGCGGACCATACCAAGGCTGTATTTGCCGCTTTGGGTGCCGGAGCCAAAGACTATGTGGCGCTGGAACCGGGTGGTCAGAACAGCAACCTGCTGCTGAAAAAAATCCGTCAGTTCGGTGTGTTGCATCCTCAAAGACAAAAGCCTCAGCCGCCAGCATCGGAGTTGCCGGTGCTGATCGCCATAGGTGCATCCACAGGTGGGCCCAGCAGTTTGTTTGAACTGATCAAAGCCTTGCCACAGGATTTCAACGCCGCTGTGGTCATTATTCAACATATAGACGGCCGCTTTAGTGCTGGCATGGCACAATGGCTGGAAAACGCCACCTCACTCAAAGTAAAGCTGATCCGGTCCAACGAAAAATTAGCTGCTGGCGTGATTTACGTGGCAGGCGCAGAAGCCCATTTACTGATGTCGAAAGAGGGCCGGTTGCAACTCAGCCAGCAACCGGACGACAGTTTGTTTAAGCCCTCCATTGATGTATTTTTCTCCAGTCTGAGTCAAGAATGGCAAGGTCGCGCCATTGGTGTGTTACTGACTGGCATGGGACAAGATGGTGCTTTAGGATTAAAGCAAATGAAAGAGCGGGGCTGGCCAACTATAGCTCAGGATCAGGCCAGCAGTGTGGTGTATGGCATGCCCAAAGCGGCAGTCCACATTAAAGCCGCCAGTGAAGTGTTAGCTCTCGACAAAATAGCCGCCCGATTGATTCAATTGTGCTCGAAGTGAGCCCAGAGGAGACCAAAGCAGTGCCTACTGATAGCCAAATGCCCCTTCCATCTGTCGATGTAACCAGCAATGCCATGGTGCTGCTGGTGGACGATCAGGCGCTGGTGGGTGAAATTATTCGCCGGATGTTGCTGAACCAGGACGGCATCGACTTCCACTTTTGCTCTGACGCCGACAAAGCGATGGATACTGCGTTGTTAATCAAGCCCACTGTGATTCTGCAAGACCTGGTGATGCCAGGTGTGGATGGTCTGGATCTGGTGAAACACTACAAAATAAAGGACGAGCTGAAAGATGTCCCTGTGATTGTGCTGTCGGCCAAGGATGAACCAGCCGTCAAAGGTGCGGCTTTTGCTGCCGGTGCCAATGACTACCTGGTTAAACTGCCGGATGCGGTTGAACTGCTGGCCAGACTGCGGTACCACTCCAAAGCCTATCTGGCCTTAAAGCAGCGGGACGAGATGTTTAAAGCGCTGCGCAGCAGTCAGCAGCAACTGCTCGAAACCAATCTGCAGCTGGAAAAGCTGATGCGCTCCGATGCGCTGACCGGCCTGTTTAACCGCAGGCATTTCGATGAACACATTGAAACTGAATGGAAACGCGCCGCCAGGGAACAAACCCCCTTGTCGCTGCTGATGATTGATGTGGACTACTTTAAGCACTACAACGACACCTTTGGTCATGTGGCGGGCGACGTCACGTTACAGAAAATAGCTCAGATCATTCAGGCCAACTGTTTCAGGCCAGCCGATTTTGGGGCCCGTTATGGAGGCGAAGAGTTTGTGGTGGTCTTACCAAACACCGACGCCACTGGTGCCTGTTTGGTGGTGGAAAAAATCCGCCAGCAGGTGCAGGACATCGCCATACCCCATGTAAAACCTAAAGCTGGCAGTGTGGTCACGGTTTCAGCCGGCGTAGCCTGTATTCAGCCGGATCAGGAGCTGGCAGCGGTGTCCCTGGTCCAACTGGCCGATGAAGCGCTGTACCAGGCCAAGACCGCCGGGAAAAACCGTTATGCCACCCAACAGGGTCCAACTGTTGCAAAGCAACAATAAACTGGAGCCACAGCGTTGAAACTCGTGCAGTATTCGGGTCTGGCGGCCGTTGTGATGCTGGCCGCCTGCAGTAGCCCAACGCCACCGGAGCCGGCCGCACCTGAGGCCCCCTCTCTGTTACCAGACCGCGGCCCTGTGGTGTTTGTCCATCCGTTGCCAGGGGCCCGCATCAGTTCGGGTTTTGCCAACTATCTGGTGAGCAGCCGCGGCCGCCAACATCATGGCCTGGATTTTTCCGCACCTGCCGGCACACCAGTGTATGCAGCTGGCTCCGGCGTGGTGTTAAGCGCCGATAATTACAGTCTGCATCAGGATTTTGGCAATGCGGTGCTGATTGAGCATGGTGATAAACTGACCAGCCTGTCCGCCCATTTATCCCGGCTGGATGTGCGAATGGGTGATTTTGTACAGGCAGGCCAGCAAATTGGTCTGGTCGGAGCAACCGGCAGGGCCACTGGACCCCACCTGCATTTTGAGATTTGGCTGGGCAGTGTGCCGCAGGACCCGAAACTTTTTTTGCCTGCACTGATGACCTCCTTACCACTGCAGGCAAACTGACAGGTCAGAACTTTTTATCCAGCAACTGTTGCAGCTCCAGCAATTGCTCTTTGCTCAGTTTGCTGTCCTGCAGCAGTTGTTTCAGCATGTCAAATTCAACCTCTGCATGGTCGCCTGCATGAATGACTTTGATCACCCGTTTTTCTGTCTGGCCTTCGCCATCCAGTTTTTTGATCAGCACTTTGTGCCCGTCTTTTCCAATCATACCAGGCTCAAGCGCTGCCAGACCGTCGGCGCTGAGCATCTGCAACAGTTTGTCACGCTTCTCGGCTGGCAAAGCAGCCAACTTGTCTGCCAGCTTGTTTTTGTCCGCCAAATCTTCTTTACCAAGCTCAATGGTCTGGCTTTGACCATCCTGCAGCCACAGCACTTTCGCGCTGTCGGCCTGCCGGGTCACCTGCAGTTTTTGTGGTTCGGCGGCAACAGCTGTACCGGCCAGCACAGCGCTGGTCATCAGGGCATAGATCAGTTTCATTGTCATTCTCCTTTGGTTGGGACCTTTGTTATTAAAGATCCATGCCATAGATAAAAATTGTTTATATTCAGTAAATTAACCAACAACCCCTCAAAGGCCTTCGGACAATAATGCCGAAATCCGCACTAAGGTTTCCTTATATCAGGAAATCCGACAGCAACACTTCAGAAGCCCAGCCCTAACATATTGCTTTGCTTGCAAATAGTCATACTCTAAGCTGGCATAAAGCTTGAAACCAGTCTGTGGTCTGAAGACTGTTGCAGGAAAAAGTTATGTCGATTCGTTGGGTACTGAGTCTGGGAATTGCCGGTTTGTTCGGCCTGATGGCCATTTGTCAGATTGGGCTGATCTACTGGTCAAAAGACCGGATAGAACGCGAAATTCTGCAACAAAGCCAGGAGCTGACCCGCGTGGTGCTACGGGCCACCTCCAAGCAATTTGGCCCCCCTGCTGCGGCCAGCCCCCCCACCGAAGCCCAGTGGACTGAACAGGAAAAAAACATCCGGGTGGTGACCACAGAGGCCGACCCCGTCGATCTGCACGAGTTGCAACAAAAAATGGAGCAACAACTGGCCCAGGTGCAAAAAAACGGCGGCCCGGCTGAATTCAGGGTACTGCATAAAGAACTGCGGACCACACCGCTGACTCAGACCTTGTTTCACAGCAGCATCGCCATGATCCTGGCCTGCAGCCTGGTGGCATTGCTACTGGCGTTATGGCTGGCCCACAAGTTTATCGCGCCGCTGCAGCAGTTGATCACAGCTTTCCGCCAACTGGCGGCCGGTGATTTGGGCGTACAGCTGCCGGTGCAGGGCCTGGCCGATTACCGCTATGTGCAGCAACAGTTTAACCTGACCAGCCAGCAACTGGCTGCGGCAGCTGCTCAGGCCGAACTGCATCAAGCCCAGCAGCACCTGATTGAGCTGGGTGAAATCAGCCGGGGTCTGGTGCATGCCCTGCGTAATCCGCTGCACACTCTGGCCTTGTCGATAGAACAACTGGCCGAACACCAGCCAGACCAACAGACGCAAAAACTGGCGGTGCTGGCAGAACAAAAAGTGCAGCATATCAACCGTACTCTGACAGCCCTGCTCACCCTGAGCTGTGGCCAGATTGACCGCAGTCAGCCGGTATCGCTGCTGGCCTTGATGCAGGATTTAGCACTGGAGTTTTCCTCGTCTGGTGTCCGCTTCGAACTGGAGCTGGCTCCAGAGCTGCAGCTGACAGGCGCAGAGACTGAACTGCGCAGCCTGCTGCATGCAGTGGTCAGCAATGCGGTCGAAGCCAGCCCGCCTGCGGGGCAGGTACGGGTTTACGCACAGACCAGTGCCACTCAGCTGACCCTCTTTATTGACGATCAGGGGGCCGGCCTGAGCCCGGACATTGCAGCACGCCTGTTTCAGCCTCATGTCAGCAGCAAAGCGGAAGGTGCCGGCATGGGCCTGTATATTTGCCAGCGGTTATTACGCCGTTATTATCAGGGTGATCTGGCCTTACACAACAAAGCCGAAGGCGGCTGCTGCGCCCAGCTGTGGTTTGGCAGAGGAGCACAGTGATGAAACATGCAGTGGTGCTGCTGGTCGAAGATGACCCACAACAACTGAGCCTGCTCTGCCAGTTGCTGCAAGCCGAGCAGTATCAGGTGCTGGAAGCGGATTCAGTGGAAAGCGCTATCCTGCAGCTGAAACAGCACAAAGTCGATTTGGTATTCAGTGACTGGAAGCTTGGCACTCTGACCGGGCTGACCTTGTTGCAGTATGTGCGGCGCTACCAGCCTGACATTGGTTTTGTCGTGGCCACCGCTTACGGTTCGGTCAGCCATGCCGTTGAAGCAGTGCAGGCCGGCGCCGATGATTACCTGGCCAAACCCTTTAAACGGCAGGAGTTATTGCTGGCGGTCGACAAGGGGCTGAGGGCCAAAACCCTGCGCCAGCAGAACAGCACTCTGCAATCCCAATTGTCAGAACAAAGGCAACTGGTTGAACTGGTGGGCATGGCCCCCTGCATGCAACAGCTGTTTCAGCGCATCCAGCGGGTTTCCGGCAGTGACGTCACAGTGCTGATCAGTGGCGAAAGTGGCACAGGCAAAGAGCTGGCCGCCCGGGCATTGCACCAGTTATCGCCCAGAGCCAATGGCCCTTTTATTGCGCTGAACTGTGCGGCTATTCCGGAACAACTGGCCGAAGCTGAGTTGTTTGGCAGTGAAAAAGGGGCCTTTACCGGTGCCACCCAGAGCAAAAGCGGTAAATTTGAAGCCGCGGCTGGCGGCACTTTATTTCTCGACGAAATAGCCGAACTGGCCTTGCCGCTGCAGGCGAAGTTATTGCGGGTGCTGCAGGAGGGCAAGGTAACACGGCTGGGCAGCCATCAGGAAATTCAGCTGGATGTCCGGCTGATTGCCGCCAGCCACCGTCATCTGGCCGACGCGGTGGCCAAAGGACTGTTCCGGCAGGATCTGTTTTACCGGCTCAATGTGGTGCCAGTGCATATGCCGGCACTGCGCGAACGCAAAGAAGATATTCCGCGGCTGATCCAGCATTTCCTGCAACTGCACCAACAGCGTTATCAGCAAGCAGGTATAGGCCTGAGCCCAGCCACCCTGCGCCAGCTGATGGCCTATGACTGGCCAGGCAATGTCAGGGAACTGAGTAACTGCATTGAACGTTTTGTGCTGCTGCAGGACGAAGCCGAGCTGGTGGCTGGCTTGCAGTGGAGCACCACAGCCACCAGTGGTTTTGTGTTGCCGGACCAGGGGCTGAACTGGGAAGAATTTGAACGCAACTGCCTGGCACAGGCCCTGCAGCGCTGTGGCGGCAACAGAACCCAGGCCGCAAAACTGCTGCATTTGCCCTATAAAGCCTTTTTATACCGGCTGGAAAAATACCAGCTGACAGGGGCTTAGCCGGTCTGCAACTGCGTATACAAACCGGAACAAGCTCAGTAAACTAATTGGCGGCATTTGATCCATTTACCCATCCATTCAAAGGACTATGATGATGTTGAGTTCCCGCTGGCGCCACTGGCTGTTGTGCCTGGCTGTAAGTTGTCTGTTATTCGCCTGTTCTTCGGATCGCACGGACGAAGCCTCGACAGTCTCCAGCCTGACCTTGTCTTCAGGCAGTCTTGATACCAGCTACCCTGACCGCTTTATCACACTCACAGTCACAGTGTCCGATTCAGACGGTAACGCTCTGTCGAATGCCTCTGTGCAGTTCTCCACCACATTGGGCAGCTTCAGCCCAGGCAACAACCTGACCCAAACCACCATCAAAACAGACAATGGCAGTCAACGGGGCCAGGCTTCGGTGAAACTGTACCCGGGCAATCAGCCCGGTACAGCCACAGTCACCGCCTATGTCAATGGCGTGCAGCAGACAGCAACAGTCCCCATTCAAGGGCTGGCCGTACAACCAGAGTTACCAGCCCCGACCGCCCTGACCATCAGCAGTTCAGAAACCGCTCTGTTTGTCAGTGGCGTCAGCCAGACAGAAAGTGCCGCTATCACTATCCGCTTGCTGACCTCCTCTGGTGCCGCCGCCAAAGATGCACCTGCAGGTATCAATAATGTGCGGGTCACTCTGGTGACCTCACCCAATGGGGGCGAAACCTTATCGGGCCGGCAGGCATCAGGTGAAGTGGTGCGGCATGCCAATACCCTGGAACTGGCCACACAAAGCGGTATTGCCACTGTGACACTGAATTCCGGGCGTTTACCCGGCGTTATTGAACTGAAGGCGGAAGCACTCAACGATCAGGGCCAGCCCTACAGCCCGGCGATAGACGCCAGCTTGCCAGCCATCAGTATTGCCTCGGGACCAGCGCACAGTATTGTGTTCAGTTATCCGATGAATTCCGGAGGGCACAACCTTGGCAATGGTATTTATCGCCGTCAGGGGGGATTATTGGTGACGGACCGCCATGGTAACCCTGTGGCCGATGGCACAGTGGTGAACCTGGGCGTCATTGACAGCGTATTGCTGTCGAATCGCGACCCTGTGATTCACTACGGCTTCAGCACCAGCGTGGCCGACGGACAGGCCAGTACAGTGCAGGGCCAGGCCAGCCTGACCGACTTCAGCAATGCCTTATTCCAGAGCGCGGTGATTACCCGCAACAACACCAGCCGGTATATTCAGGCGCAGGACAGGGTGTTGCTGCTCAATGCCCAGGCCGAAGATAAAAGCCGCTTTGTCAGTGCAGTGCCGACAGAAAGCAGCAGAATTCAGGTGAATAAAGCCTTCCAGCACAGCAGCAGCGGTTTGCAGTATATCGTTGGCGCGTCTTTATTGGGTGCCCAGGTGTCCGGACAGACCGGCAACTCAGGCGCCCTGACCAGTGGTCAGGCGGTGACAGTGGATGGCAACGCCAGTTTTTACCTGACATACCCGGCGAACAGCAACAGCATTATGCATGGCTGCCTGCCCACCAGTGTGGATGTACGACAACAACCTGCGGCGTCTTCACAGGTTTGGATAGTGGCCGAAGCCAGCGGTACAGGGGCCACAACCATAGACAATCAGGCCTGTTTCAGTTACCTGAGGCCAGCAGCTTTAACCTCTGACGCCACCACACTGAGTAAAACCAGCACCATACAGCTGCAGCTGGAAGACGCCAATCAGATTGCCTTGCCCTTTATGGAGCTCACTGATGTAGTGACGTACACCCGAAACCTGGCCAATTTGCAGGTTTCTGTTGGCGCCAACTGCGCAGGCCGCGCCGATCGCAGAACCAACAGCGCAGGCCGCTGCACGCTGGATATCAACGTCTCAGGCGGAGCCCCGGAGGATGCTGCCACTGTAACCTTAACTGCCGGCGATGCCAGCCTGCAGTTAAACGTGACAATCCCCAGGGTGACCGACTAAGAGTGCAGCGGCAAACGGATGCGGGCGCAAAACCCGCATCTGTGGCCAGCTGCGTCCAGCCTGTTGCACAGTTCCAGCTGACCACCGCAGCTTTCAATGGCACGGCGGGCAATCGACAAGCCCAGGCCAACGCCTGGTTGTTGGTTGTCCGCGCGGAAAAACGGCTGGCATAACTTCAGCAGATCCGCTTCAGCAACGCCTGGGCCCTGATCCAGCACCTCCAGCACCATCCACTGCCCGGTCTGATACAGCATAATGTCCACCCGGCCCGCTTCAGCGCTGAATTTCACCGCATTACGCAGCAGGTTTTCCAGCGCCCTGGCCAGCAGTTCACCGTCACTGACCAGTAGCAAACTTTGAGGCAAGTCGGTTGTTAAGCGTACCTGTTTGGCTTGCGCTTCCAGCTGCGTATCTTCCACCACCGACTCCACCAGCTCAACCAAGTCCAGCTCATGGGGCTGTACCGGCATGGCACCACTGTCCAGTCGGGAGAAGGTTAGAATTTCTCCGACTAACCTGTCCAGTTTCAGGGTTTCAGCTTCCACTTTATCCAGCAATGCTGGCGTTTCCTCCGGCGTTTGCTTACCCAACGCCACCAGCAGCTGTAGCCTGGCCAAAGGTGAACGCAGTTCATGCGACACATCGTGCATCAGCCGTTGCTGGCCACTGATGGCCTGTTCCACACTTTGCGCCATCAGGTTAAAACTGCGGGCCAAAGCGCCAAATTCATCACGCCGCCCTGTCACTTTGGGCCCCAACTGGGTCAGCCAGCGGTCTTTCGCCAAAGAGCGCAATGCCTGTTTGAGCTGCAATACAGGGGAGGCAAAATACCAGGCCAGCGCCAGGCTGACCCCCAGACTGGTCAGAGCCACAGCCGCCACCAGAAACAACGGGTGCCACCAGAAAGGCGGTTTAAACGGGATACGTTCATCCGGGTCCGGCGGTGACCGGCCGGGTCCAGCCGCAAAACCAGGCCGTTCAAAGGGCATGGCTCCAGGAGGCGGAGGCCGGTTCATCGGTCCCCCTTCCCGCTCGACAGCCGAACGAATGGTTTTAAACCACTCCAGCACCGAGTCATGCCGGGGCTCCAGTAGAAACAGCCAGTCACTCTTTTCATCCTGAGGGATCAGTTTGCGCTGCGCCTGCAATAATACCTGCCAGTTGTCCGGCACAGGGCGGCCCAGATAATCCTGTCCCTGCGCATTCACCAGTAACACCCTGTCCCTCGCCATCGGCTCCTGATCCCAGCGGGTCATCACCACTTCCAGCGCCCGGAAGTCCTGCTCCTGCAATAAAATCTGCATCGACTCCAGCACTATCCGCATCGGTGGTGTCACCACAATATGCTGACTGCCGGTGGTCTGCTCCGAGTAATACTGGCTGGCCTGCCCGGCCCCCCAGACCAGAGCCCCGGCCATCAGCAAAGCCACCCAAAAGGCCAGCAGAAACTTCCAGAAAATCTGCCCCATCTCAGTCGTGCCGCATCAGCTGGTAACCCTTGCCACGCACAGCGCTGATCCAATGCTGTTCATCCTGCCTTTTTCCCAGCTTCTGGCGGATATTGCTGATATGCACGTCCAGGCTACGGTCGTACTGGGTCAGTGTTTTGCCAAGCGCGGCCTGCGATAAATCGGCCTTGCTGACCACTTTGCCCACCTGCGCCGCCAAAGCCCACAACACGCTGAATTCAGCACCGGTCAGGTTCAGCAGTTCGCCATGCAGCCGCGCCTGACGGTTACCCGAATCCAGGTGCAAAGGCCCCACTTTCAGCTCTTCGGAGCCGTTATTTTGTTGTTGCTGCACCCGGCGCAAAATAGCCCGGATACGCGCCATTAACTCGCGCGGTAAACAGGGCTTGGCCACATAGTCGTCCGCCCCCAGCTCCAGCCCCAGCACTTTGTCAATGTCATCTCCTTTGGCGGTCAGCATCAGCACAGGCAACTGGCTGGTCTGACGCAGCTGTTTCAGCAAGGAAATACCATCCAGCCCCGGCATCATCACATCCAGTACGACCAGCTCAATACCTGGTACTGAAGCCCGCTGCAGACCCAACTGGCTGTCATTGGCTACCTCCACCTGAAAACCTTCGCGCTGCAGATAAGTACTCAGCATGGAGGTCAGTTCACGGTCATCGTCAATTAATAAAATATGGTGCAACAGCGGACTCCCTCTTTCTTCATCTGCCAAGTTTAATGCGGTGCCGTACAAGCCTTGAACAGATTTACATAACTAAACATTTTTACTGCACCTGCAGCCGGATCCGCAGCAAATAGCTGCTTGCCGTCACATAGAGCCAGCGCTGGTCCGGGCTCAGGGCCACATTGGCCGCGGCCACCCCAGTGCGAATGGTGCCCAGATGACGCGCCCGGGGGTCAAACACCCAGACCCCACCCGGCCCTGTCGCCAGCAAATGGCCCGACTTCAGCACTTTCAAACCATCGGGTAAGCCGGCTTCAGTGGCTACTTTGTCTGTGGCATCGAAAAACAGTTCCGCGGCGCCCAAAGTTCCGTCGGGTTTTACCGGATAACGCCACCACTGTGCTGCCTGTGGGTCTGAGTTGGCGACATATAAAAATTGCTGATCCGGCGAAAAGGCCAGGCCATTGGGCCGGGTTAACTTATCCGTCAGTAACTGCAGCGGTTTGCCCGGTTCAAAGCGATACACGCCATTAAAGCTCAGCTGCTTCTGCTCCGATTGGTCCGCATTTTTCAGGCCATATGGCGGGTCGGTAAAGTAATAAGCGCCACTGCTGTGCTGCACCAGGTCATTCGGGCTGTTCAGCGCCTTGCCCTGATAAGCGGTTACCAGTGTCTGGTAGCCAGGCTTGCCATCTTTGATGCCGTTGAACAGCGCCAGCCGTCTGTCACCATGTTGCGCCAGCACCAGCTGCCCTTGTTGGTTGAAGATCAGACCGTTGGAGCCTTCGCCTAAATTTTCCTCCTGGTTCAATTGGCTGTAACCAGAAGGCTGCAGGTAAGGGCTGGCGCCTTTTCCTGGCTGCCAGCGCCAGACCGTATTTTGCGGCACGTCAGAAAACAGCACAGCACCTGTTTTCGACTCCACCACAGGCCCTTCCGCCCAACGAAACCCCTCAGCCAGCAGCTCAAATTGCGCGTCGGCCGCAACAATCTGCAACATGGCAGGGTCATTCACCTGCACAGGGTCTTTCTGAATCGAAGCGGCAACTGCCGCAGTCGCGGTCAGGCTGGCCGCAAACAAGCACACAAATTTCATAGACTATGTCCCTTTTGAATGATGATTCAGCTTAACAAGCTTGCGAGCTGTCGGTCCATGACCTGATGAGCCGAACTGCGGATTTGAAAAAAAACATAAAGGGCAGAGACATCTAAGGGAAAAAAAAGCCGGTTACCCGGCTTTTTTCTTTTAATACAGAGAATTAGAAGGTCACATTTATGCTAAACCAGAGGTTACGTGCTTTGTCTTTGTTGTTAAAGTGATCCGTAAAGGTGGCCTGATAGCCATTTTCACCTGCGCTGTCCAGCACACAACTGGAACCTGAATCACACTCAACAAAGCTGATGTCGTAGCCGGTAAAATCCTGATCAAACAGATTGTTGATCCGGGCCGTTAAGGTGACCGCATCGCTGGCGCGGTAGGAAGCCCCTAAGTGGACCACTTCATAGGCTTTGTAATAACGCTCTTGCTGCGCCACTGTGTCCCACGCCAGATAACGTTTAGTGCGGTATTCAGCCGTCAGAAAGACATTCAGTAAATCTGTCGCCGCCCAGTCCAGCGTCAGGTTGGCCATATGTTTGGCACTGTTGCCAAGCGGACGCCCTTTATCCGCCCCACTTTTTTGTTCGCTGTCGGTGTAGGTGTAGTTCCCACGTAGCGCCAGCATGTCAATCATCTGCCAGCGGCCGGCTAACTCCGCCCCCTGAATCGTCACTTTGTCGATATTGACCGTTTTACTGCTGGTGGCATACCCCAGGTCCGCATACTCACCTGTGCTGGCACAAGTGATGCTGGTCGTCGGGCCGCATGGCTGCGACGCAATTTTATCGTCAAAGTCGTTCTGGAAGATGGTGACATTGAAGTTGTGGTTGCCGATGCCATTCCAGTACAGCGCAATTTCTTTTGACACGCTGGTTTCGGGCTGCAAATCAGGGTTACCAAACTGTGGCGATGTACCCTGGCCACCAAAACCAACAATACCAGGGTACAGCTGCGAGGTTTTTGGTGTCTTGTAACCGGTAGCCACACCGCCTTTGAGTGTCCAGGCGTCACTCAGGGTGTAAACACCATACAAACGCGGACTTAACTGGCTGCCAAAGACCTGGTGGTCATCGTGCCGCAAACCTGTGGTTAACGAGAAAGCTTCGGTGAAATCCCAGGTATCTTCCGCAAAAACAGCCCACATATTGTGGTCCTGCACTTCGCCAGGGTTGCCGCTTTCCATGCCAAAGACTCCATCTTCCAGCTCACCACGGATCAGCTGTGCACCGGTCACCAACACATGCTGGCCAGCAAGCTCGAAAGGCATATCAAGCTTGGCGTCCAGCGTATATTGATTGCTGGACATTTTCCGTTTGGGCCGTGGCAGGAAGGTGGCTTCCGCCAGGGCTCTGCGGTCATCCACCGGCATACCGGCATAAGGGCCTGTGCCGTCAAACATGCTGAGCAGCAAGGTCCGTTCTGCTGTGGTAAATGGCATGGTACGGCCATGGTTTTGCGTGTCGACATAAGCCAGCGACACAAAGCTGTTACCAAAATCCCATTTGCCTTCATGGCTCAGTGACCAGGTATCCCGGCTGAATTCCTGCGTGTCACTGTACCCCACCTGAGGGTTGGCCCGGCGTGACCAGACACCACCATTGGTACGGCAGGCATTCTGGTTGTTGCCTGTAGCACCGAGACAGAAATTACCGGCCTGCCAGATACTGCTGATGTTATCCACTGTACCCACCGGGTACTCGCGGCTGCCATTGTCGTTGATAATGGGCGTGTTGTCGTATTGCTGAGTGGAACTTTCAAGGTCAAACCAAATGCTTTGCTTGTCAGTTGGCGTCCAGCTTAAACGGCCCCCCAGGACTTCATTGTCGTTATCCACTGTTTTACCACCGGCACCAAAGCCCAGAGAACGCTCCCGCACTTCACCATTGGGGTAAGCCACAGACGCATAAGCCGGGCTGGACGCCATACGGTTATAGGCACTGCCACGGACAGACATGCCCAGCACACCAGGGATCAGCGGACCAGCCACATGAAAGTCAGTGGTAATGTCTTCACCATAGTGGTCATCGCTTTGCAAAGTGCGGCTGTGGCCGATGGAACCCGCCCATTCGTCGCTTACCTTTTTGGTGATGATGTTAATGACGCCACCCATAGCATCAGCACCATACAGGGTCGATGCCGGGCCACGGATCACTTCAATACGCTCCACGGCTTCCAGGGGTGGCATATGGCCAAACTGGTTGCCGCCAAAGTTGTTCGGATAAATATCGCCATGGTTATTCTGGCGTTTACCGTCCACCAGGATCAGGGTGTAATCCGCCCCCATGCCACGCATACTGATGGTGCCCTGGCCGGTTTTGTCACGGGTTTCCCCTATATCCACCCCTTCCAGTTCACGCACTGCATCCAGCAGCGTGGTGTAGGGTTTGTTCTTCAGCTCTTCGTTGCTGATCACAGAAATAGAGGCTGGTGCATCCACCAGCTTTTGCTCAAAACCAGACGCAGTCACCACTATCACTTCAACAGGTTCGGCCGTTTTGGCATTGTCATCGGCCAAAACAGCAGCAGAGGTAAAAGCAAGTTGAAGCGCTAACGCGACTTTGGCAGGGCGGTATTGCAGCACAGCGGACTCCTATCCGTAGGGTTTGGGTTAAATTGAGTTAAGTTACGCAAAGGCGCACAATGATAACCATTCCTATTCCAAGATCAACCGCATTTGATAACTATTTTCAATTGCAACATCACCCTCTTGTGTAAATTTGACGTAAATCCGCTGGATTTTGCCGTCACCATCTTGCCACTGAGAACAGTTCTCATTAACATGCAAACAAATTTTTTCGGAGAATGCCGTTGAGAACCTCAAGCTGGGCCCGTTGGATGCGCTGGTTACACAGCTACAGCGCCATGCTGGTGCTGGTGCTGATGCTGTTTTTTGCCATCACAGGCATCACCCTGAACCACCCCAACTGGACCCTCAGTGCCGGCAAAACCACTGAATCGCTGGCCGTTGAATTACCGGATACCCTGCCTGATCTACTGGCGCTGGATGAAGCCGAACAAGCCGGCGCAGTGGCGGCTTATGTAAACTGGCTGCGCACTGAGTTTCAGCTCAAAGGCGGTTACAGCCTGAACCTGATGCCAGACGACGCTGTGCTGGAGCTGGACTTTAAACGCCCGGCCGGTTACGCCGCTGTGGTGATCGACCTGGAAAGCCGCACGGCCGAAATAGACACTGAATTTGGCGGTTACCTGGCACTGGCCAACGATTTGCACAAAGGCCGCTACGCCGGAGACAGCTGGAAATGGCTGATCGACTTCACCGCCATCGCCTGCATTTTATTTGCGTTATCGGGTTTTTATCTGCTGTGGCGTCAGCCATCGCAACGTGATTTTGGTAATGCCACGGCAGTGGCGGGTGTGGTACTGGCACTGGTGGCTTATATCGCCTCTTTGCATTAACTCGCACTTAAAGAACTGGGAATATGCTATGAAACTCAAACCTTTGTTGCTGGCTCTGGCGTTAAGCTCAGGCCTGGCAAGCGCAAACGAACTGCACATTCAGCTGGAAATTCCGGCCATCGACACCGGTACCTACCACAGGCCTTATGTGGCAGTCTGGATTGAAAACGAACAGCAGCAGCCGGTACGGCTGATCAATATCTGGGTGGAAAAACCAGACTGGATTAAAGACTTACGCCGCTTCTGGCGCAAAATAGGCCGCTCAGACAAAGCCCTGGTTGACGCCAACACCGGTGCCACCAAAGGCCCTGGCCAGTACAGGCTGAGCTGGGACGGCAAAGACGACCAGGGCAATGCAGTGGCACCGGGGAAATACCTGTTATTGGTCGAGGCGGCCCGCGAACAAGGCGGACGCAACCTGGCCAAACAAGAATTTGACTGGAATGGTCAGCCGGTAAAACTCGAAATTCCTGCCAGCATCGAGCTGGGAACTATTCAACTCAATAAGGATTAAGCCCATGAAAAAACTTGCGCTGGCGTCGTTGCTGCTCGCCTCAACTGCGGTTTCCGCCCACACCTTATGGCTGGTACCAAGCCACTTCGTCTTGTCTAAAACCGGCAGCTGGGTGTCGGCTGATCTGTCTGCCGCCAACATGACCTTTGTCGCCGACAAAGGGGTGTCACCCGACCATGTGCGGCTGGTGAACCCACAAGGCCAGGTGGAAACCATTGCGCACAAATACCAGGGCAAACGTAAATCTCAGGTGGATGTCGAGCTGACGCAGGAAGGCACCTACCGGCTGGAACTGGCGGGCCCGGCCCGTTATTTCACCGCCTATAAAGTCAACGGCGAACGCAAACGCCTGATGGCCGACAAAGAAGCCCGCGCCAAAGAGCTGCCCGCCAATGCCACAGAGGTGGTGACCATGCAAAACCGCAGCCGCTCTGTGTCTTTTATTACGGTCAACAAGCCAAGCCATAAAGTACTGGAGCTGAGCAACCAGGGCCTGGAGTTCAAAAGCTCTGTGCACCCGGCTGACATTGTAGCCGGCGAAGCTGTGACCTTTACCTTTCTGGTGGACGGCAAACCCGCTGCCGGGGTCGAACTGGATGTCTCCACTGAAGGCGAACGCTACCGTGACGAAGCCGGCCGTATCGAGTTTAAAACCGACGCCTCAGGCCAGTTCAGCTACACACCGGAGAAAGCCGGTGTTTTCCTGATTGAAGCCCATTACAGCAACAAAACCGCCAGCGCCAAAGCCGACCAACAAAACGAAGGCTTAACCCTGACGCTGGAAGCGAACCTGCCTTAATATCTTTCCCATGAAAAGAGGATGCCGTGGCATCCTCTTTTTTTACCGCTCAATTGGCATCAGGCCGAACGAAAGCGACGGTGCCGCACCCAGCCTAATCCTGCAACCAAAACAATCAGCCACCAGTTGGAGCTACCCGAATCAGAAGGTTTACCTTTGATTTTAATAGACACCGTTTTCGCCTCAGAGCTGGCAAATTTATCTTTTACCAGATAAGTGAAGCTGATTTGCTGGTCCTGCTCACCTGCCGCTTTGTATTCAAACAAACCCGTTTGCTCATCCAGAGTAATGACACCGGTAGTTGGCGACGTCACAAGCTGATACGTCAGGTTGTCACCGTCAGCGTCCGAGCCTTTCAAGGCCCCATTAACCGGAGTTTCGTAGTAACTGGAGTAACTGATATCGGTGGCCACAGGCGTGGTGTTAGTCAGCTGCACTATCACATTCTTTTGTGCTGTTTCGAGCAGGCTGTCTTTGACCGTATAACTGAATGACACGGCGGCAGTTGAATTCCCCGACGGGATATAACGCACCGTCCCCGAGCTGGCATCAATCAACGTCAATTCGCCTTGCGCTGGCGCACTTTTGATCACAAAAGTAAGAGGTTCTGCATCGGCGTCAGAACCCGGCAATGTAAACTCAAAAGCACCATTCCAATGGGTTGAGACGGATAAATTTTCAGCCACTGGAGCCTGGTTGGTCACGTCAATTTCCAAGCTGGCAGGCGCCGATACAGACACCCCTTTGGCCAGATAAAAACTCAGTTGCTCTGTACCTACAATGCCTTTGGGCGTGTAGATAAACTTGCCGGCTTTGCGGTCAATAAACTGGATGTTGCCGAGCTTAGGTTGCCCTTCGATCACGACATAATCCGCATCTATTCCCAATTCCACCGTCACAGGGCTTAATACATGGGTATTGAATGTTTGGGCTGCCGGAGTATCCAGCGCTGGTGCTGCCTGGTTGCTATACAGGGTCACAGCAGAACCTGCGGACAGGTAATATTCAATTCCATCAGCAACAGCCGTATCCAGTTTACCTGCGACCGAACTGCCACCCAGACTGAATTGTTGATTCCTTTGCTCCAGGTTAAACACACCAAAGCTGTCATTGCAGCTAAACAACACCCGGCCGCCAGACAGTGCTTTTAGTCTGTTCAACTGACTGACACAGGCAGAGCCAAGCAAGGTTTTTTCACCTGCCAAACCCAGCTTATATAAATTGCCATTGATATCGCCGCCCACCAGCACAGGTTCGCCATGAATTAATGCGGAAGCCAATGCCGTCAGTGTCAGATTGTGGGTCAGCAAAGAAATGGAGTTGTTGTCGTACTGGTAGTGCAACACGCTATTGCCATTTAAACCAAAGATATCAACACCTTCGGTTGCAGATACATCCATAGTGGTTAACTGAGCGACACTGCCCCAACCGCCTGACGGGACCAAAGCCGTTTTATTCAGGCTTAAATCCTGGCCATTAATGACCTGCACACCTGGTCCATCAGACCCTGTATGCAGCGGCACTTTGTTGGTCACAATCTCAGGGAACGAATCTCCGTCCAGATCGGTGATGACCAGGCTGCTGAACACATCTCCAGAGCCAAAAATGGCCTTAGTGTTCGAGCTGCCATCAGCTCCACTTAAAATGATGATATTGGCGTCATAAATCTCTGCGCCACCGACGACAATTTCAACAGCACCATCCAGGTCCAGATCGGCCACCGCCAGGTCTAAAGCCCGCCCCCAATTATCACTGAGCGTCTGGCTCCAGAGCAGCGCCTGAGTAGCACCGTCAAAGGCCATTACTTTGGAAGGGCCATAACCACTGTCTGTTGAACTGAAACCTACAACAACATCGGGTGTGCCATCACCATTCAAATCAGCCAGCTTAACTGCGTCGGCAGGAAAACCCAGCGATTCACTACGCCACTCCAGCTCCTTGGATGCAAAGTCATGAATGTACAAATGGTCCGGCCCAGAGCTCGAATTTCCCGCTCCCCAGGCAATTTCGGTTGCGCCATCTTGGTCAAAATCACCGACCAGAATAGAAGCCACGCCATGATCAGGGTTGGCAATACTCCAGAACTCTGTGCCATCCTGCGCCGAAAGTGCATGCAAAGAGCCCCATTGGCCATCAGCATAAATCACATCATCTTTGCCATCATTGTTAATGTCGGCTACCTGCACTCGGGCAATGTCATTGGATGTTGTTTTTATCCAAACCTGGCTGTCGGTAGCCGGGCTCATTAAACGCAGTGTTGACCAACTGGAAGAATCAAGCACTTCGTCCAGGCCATCCCCGTCATAATCCCAAACTTTTAATACGTCAGGTACGGCACGCAGCACACTTTGTCTCACCAACTCCAGTTGACCGTTTTCAAAGTCAAAAATGCGACCGTTGTTAGTCAGCAACTGCTGCGAGCCCACTTTAGTGAAAGACCCGACCACAAATGCGTCGTATAAAACGTCAGAACTTTCCGACAACAGTTCCCCTGTAGAACTGTCAAACAAGCGAATGCGACCATCACTGCCCTGAGACAAAAGTTGAGTTTTTCCGCCGACAACAAATGCATAAATAGAACTACTGCGGGTAATACCGGACAGTACTTCGACTTGCTGGGTTAGCAGATTCAAGCGGGTTACTTTGTTGTCGTAAGATTGAATGTAAAGGTAATCAACATCGCTGGTCGTATCTTTGAGCAGTACTGACCCTCGGATGGAATAGTCTGTAGTGCCCATTAACTCAGTGATCTTGTATCCACCACCTGAATAATTCAGCAACGCAACCTGATTCCCCTGTACTAACAAGAGCTCCTGATTGTTGTCACCGTTATAGTCACCCCAATGGGCACCGTAGTAGCCGATTGCATCCTTTAAGCCTGCAATTTGCAGCACCTTGGTCGGCAACTCTCCGCTGTCAGAATCAGACTTTGTTTCAACCGCAGCCGCGGTGGCCGCAACTTGCACTGCAGGCTTCTGTTTAGCCTGTAAAAAATACTGCTCGCCATAAACCACCTGCTGTTCGTTTTGCAACACAGGGTCGCCATAGGTATTTACAGGAGTCGTTGGTGCATGGGGCAGAGAAAAAGCAGGTGTACTCAAGCAGGCAACGATGAATGCCTGTGAGATGAAATGAAGCTTCATATTAATCCCTTAAGTTGTTCCATCAAACGTCATACAGCTTTCTGCAGCTGTTTCTGCATTCTAAACAGCAAGATTATGAATTGGAACAAAGGTAAACAAATAGATAATAAAAACTTTGTCCAGCGCATAACCGCTTAACCTCGGCCGCAAAAACGGTAGCAAACTACTGGAAAATTCTCACCATTTGAATTATACGGTAACAAACTACTGTTACATTAAGTTTTTCGGTAATAAACTACCGAAACACTCTTTGCGTGGAAAACTCACAGATGATACTTCAACTCTACTTTAATGGTGCCTGGCACGATGCTGCGACATTACGCGTTACAGGACCAGGTAAGGATGCTGCTGTACAGATTGATTATTTAATGGACTATTTGCGACAGCCAGGCGTGCATTACGACTCCTGTGCGGAGCACGCTGTGACCGTCAATGCTCCTGTGTCAGCAGTAGCCACAGAATATCCAAACTGGCCTGGGTTGTTAGATGATCTGCTTCCCGCAGGAAAAAGCAGGCAATGGTGGCTGACTAAACTGGATCTAACGCATTTACCAGTCTTCGATGCCGATTGCGCTTTATTGCGGCATACCTGTATGGCCCCTGTGGGTAATCTGCGAGTGAAAGATGCCGTCCCGCAGACCGCCGGGCCAGCACTGGATTTTTCGCAGCGTCACGTCTGTGAGTTGCAACATGACTTCCTGGAGTATGCCAACAGTCAGGGGGCGGCTGTTGGCGGCGCCACCGGAGCAGCAGGAGTGGCACCGAAACTGTTGCTGATGCTCAGTGGCGACAGAGTCTTTGTTGACGGCGACTTTGCCGGCAAACCGCGTACGGCCACGCCTTATCTGGTGAAGTTTGCCCGTAACTTCCGCAGTCCCCGTGACAATCAGGTACTAAAAGCCGAAGGGGCTTATTACAAGGTACTGACCCAGGTACTGGAACACACCTCGATACAAACTATTGATACCCAACTGATGCAAACCCATGAAGCCGCTGGGCAAGTCAGTTTATGGTTGCCACGATTTGACGTCGTCGAGCAGCAAGGCGTGATGCACCGGCTCGGCATGGAAAGTGTGTATTCAGTGCTCAATGCCGGCCCAGGCAGCGCCTGGGACCATTTTGATGTAGTACGTATTCTGTGGCGCAAGTTACAAGGCGTACTGACGCAAAATTGCCAGCAGTTTGTCACTGAATACCTTATGCGGGATTTACTGAATCTGGTGTTTGGCAATTCAGATAACCATGGCCGGAATCAATCCTTTCTGAAACAGAATGGTCGCCTGAGTTTTGCGCCTATTTACGACTTTGCACCAATGAAAGCCGATCCGGAACAGATCACCCGACTGTTTAAATGGGGACATGGAACGGAAATAGGCGCAGAGGTTAACTTTGCTTTAGTGGCAGAGAGGCTGGCTGACCTGATTGACCCAAATACCCTGCTGCAGGAGCTTCGCGCCCTGGCGCAGCAGCTTATACAGGTACCACAGTTGCTGGAAGAAGCAGGCTGTCCTGAGGAAATACTACAGTTCCCAGCTATAGGCTTTGCCCATCTACCCGAGAAACTGCAAAAGATGAAACTAGTATGACCCCTTTAGAAAAAACGCAGTGGCAACTGCAGTTGGTGGACCAACTGAGCAAAGGCAACCTGAGCCTCGGTCAGGCAGTGCAGCAAATACGCACTCGCCTGTATCACATGACACAGGCGGATTATGCCAGGTTATGCCAGGTGTCGGAAAAGACCTTGCGGGAAGTTGAAAAAGGCAAAACCGACCCCCGGATTTCTATTGTGGAATCCTTATTACGCCCTGGAGGTCTGACGCTAAGTGCACGATTGCAGGTCAACAGGGTTGCCACTATGGCAGAATTGGCGGGTCGTTAAGTACCACGGAACCTGCTATGGAGCCGGTGCCCCGCACCGGCCCAGCGTCAGACTTTCTGAATCGCCCAACCACGAGGCCAGGTCTTGCACCGTGCCCCAAAACCAAGCTCCACTCAGCCACTGGCTAAGGGGGGCTTTTTCTTAAAAGTTAAACCACGGGGTCATCACATTAGACCTGACCCTTAGGGTGTGACCCTGAGGGTGCTCTCTGTATATAAGGCTAGCGGACAATGATTTACTATCTTAACGCCACCATCTTCATAAGCATTTTGATTGGCATTTGGTATAACTGGTCTCTTGAGGATGAGCTATCAAGAAACAAAAACTTAAGTGATAAAGATAAGTCGTATATTGAGGGCCTTATACTTAAAGGTGCAAAGTCTCAGCTCTTTTTTCCGAAAAATATGTTCCAACGGCATTGTTGGAATATTAATAGCCGAGTGAGGAAGTGCCTAACGGTATACCTCCTCATGACAGTCCATATATATGCGGTGGCTATACTTTACTTCACTGTCTTTGACTGACAAACCAGCGGAGTCAGGTATTGCCCCACGCCTTTAAAACCAAGCCCCACTCAACCACCAAATGAGCTGGGCTTTTCTTTTGAGTTCATATAGTTATAGCCAATTACAACCTAGCCCATGACGGCTGAACCTATAGCTACAACGCGCATAACCTCCGCCGTTAAAACTGTGATGTTTACATATTGAATAGAAAGATTTTTGTAGGTAAATTGGGTGTAGGATTATATTCGCAGGGATGTGTAATGAAATACATGACGTTTTGGCTCAATATGGTTTGGGCGGTGTCTCTACTACTTTGCCTTGGAACGGCTAACGCAGATGAACAAACCTCTCTTTATCCTTTTAATCCGGAGAATATTTCCAAATACAGCTTGAGCCCGGATCAGCACCTCTGGTTTTTATCAGGCAAGCGCATCAGTGAAGTCGAGCATGTCAATGGCGAATGGCAAAACAGGCGACAGCTGAATCTGGACAGTCAATATTCACCATACTCTTCAGTGCATGATTTAGCGGTCACCAGCAATCATCTCTGGATAGCGGACGAGCAAAAAATTACCGCCTACGAACTCTCCTCCATCGCACCTTATTGGCAAAGAAAGATCGAATTCCCCCTCAAGACCACGACCTCCAACGGATTTGATTTGGAAGTGGGGTAATCATCCCGTAAATTAACAGACGCTAAAAGTAGAATTTTCTCGTACGATAAACGCAGGAGATTCTGCATATGAAAACATCAAAATTTAGTGACAGCCAAATTCTGGCGATTTTAAAACAAGCCGAAGCTGGAGCACCTGTTCCTGAGCTGTGTCGTGAGCATGGCATGAGTTCAGCCACCTTTTACAAATGGCGAGCTAAGTTTGGCGGGATGGATGCGTCAATGATGGCGCGCCTGAAAGAGCTGGAAGCCGAAAATGCCCGGCTGAAAAAGATGTATGCCGAAGAGCGGCTCAAAGCCGAAATCCTCAAAGAGGCTATCGAAAAAAAGTGGTAAAGCCGTCGCGCCGACGGGAGTTGGCGCAAAAGGCGGTGCAAAACCATTCCATTACCATCAAGTTTGCATGTGGTCTATTTGGGCTGAGCGAAACCTGTTACCGCTATCAGGCCAAACTCAGTGATGAGAATGCTCAAATCGCCGACTGGCTGCTTCGGTTAACTGAGGCTCACCGCAGCTGGGGTTTTGGAATGTGCTTTTACTTTTTACGCAATGTGAAACGCTTTGGTTGGAACCATAAACGGGTGCTTAGGATTTACCGTGAGCTGGAACTTAATCTGCGGATCAAGCCGAAGAAGCGCTTAAAACGTGATGTGCCTGATGCATTAGTGGTGCCGGAGTCGATAAATCAGTGCTGGTCTATGGACTTTATGCATGACCAGCTCGAGGATGGCCGCAGCTTCAGACTGCTTAATATCATTGATGATTTTAACCGCGAAGGATTGGCGATTGAGGTCGACTTCTCGCTGCCAGCTGAGCGTGTTGTCCGCACTCTCAATCAAGTGATTGAATGGCGCGGCAAGCCCAGACAAATTCGCAGTGACAATGGTCCTGAATACATCAGTGCTTTACTGGCGGAGTGGGCAGCAAAACATGATGTTGAGCTGAAGTTTATCCAGCCTGGCAACCCGCAGCAGAATGCCTATGTGGAGCGGTATAACCGTACAGTTCGCTACGACTGGCTCAACCAATATTTATTCAGCAGTATTGCCGAGGTACAAGAGCATGCGACAGAATGGCTTTGGTTTTACAACAATGAACGACCAAACAAAGCAATTGGTGGCATACCACCGAAATACAAGCAGGCTTTAATAACGCAACCTTCTACTTCTAACGTCCATTAAAAATGGGATGATTACCGTGGCATTAGATGGCTCAGGAATAACACTTCTGGATTCAAATTTATTGTATGTCGCTGACATTGTTTCTGGTGAAATAGCTGTGCAGAAGGTAGACAACGCTGGATGTTTCGGTATTTCTCACGTAAAGAAAACCAAAGACTGGCTGGTCTTTTCCTGCCAGGTCGGCGAAACCTACCTGTACCAGAACACCACTGATGGCTATAAGTTCGTTCAGTCCTTGCCTGGGCGTTTACTTTTTCTGAACCCGCAGTCGAATACAATCTCTGTTTACGATCAACAAAATTACTTTATTCAAACCTTTGCTTTGCAAGGTTTAAGCCTTCTCAATACAGTCCCGCGGATTGCAGATATCTATCAAACTTCAGATAACTCTCTGGTATTAGTAAAAAAATATGAAGGGGATACAGGAACAGGCCATTTTTCATTTTTACGGCTAGGTTCAGATGGACAACTGATTGAAGAATCTCGTATAGGTGACGAGTTTATTAATCTGGGCTCTACAACATCGGGGCAGCTCGGGTCATCACTCTATGAAGTAGGTGACAAGATATTCAGAGCTTTCGATTATTGGCAAAAAAACGAGGGGGATGAGAAGTACTACTTTAAAGGTAATGACTGGCAATACAAACTTGGATTGTCCACCCAATTTGTACAATCATTTCCTGCCGCCAATGGTTTTGTAGCAGGTAATAACGGTATGCAAATCTGGTTTGCGGATCAAGGACAAATGCCAACATGGCAAGGCAACATTCAGTTCATGTCCCCGACCTATGAAAATGTACCTATAAGCAGGGTCACCGAATACTCAAAGCATTGGTGGTTTGCAGGTGTCGAACCTTATACGCAAAATCTCTATCTGAAATTGTGGCACCCGAGCCAACAGTTTCCGCGAATTATAATTCCTGAAGTGCAAAATAATGGTCGTGTCGAACAGCTGTTTTACGATGAAAGCACTGACTCTTTAGTGATAGCTATGGAAGGGGGTGACATTGTCGCTTGTAGTGCAGCCAGCGCATTGCATTCATCCACCCAATGCAGAGTTCATATCAGTCCACGCCCGTTCCAATCGTCAATACTCACTAGGCAGGGGGTATTGTTATTTCATCTGGCTGAAGACAATACAAAAGATGCAACTATGTACCACCTTACAACATCAGGCCTGCAACCAAAGTGGAGCGTACAGACCGGCATCGAATTCGACAGCAGACCGATTTACCTGGAAGACAAAGGTGTACTGATTGGCAATGGAAAACGCCTGATCCTGGAAGGCTCACAGCAAGGTACAGTGGGTAGCATTGATAATTCAGGTTTATCCGCTGGATGCGGTCCAATTGGACCACAAGACATCTTATGCACCTCGCCGCAATTATCTCTGTTTCGTTACTCCAATGACTTGAGTCAGGCGTTGAAATATGAATTTAGTGACAGCAATAGCCCATTCCATCTGCAAAGTTTTTTTCATATTGATAAGACAGGGCAAGCGCTGCTCATAGCAGATAATGTTATTACTCAACATCAATTGGATCTCCCCACTGCTGCTTTAACAGGCCAGCAACTACCACTTTCCGTCTTGCAGGACGAATCGCTAATGGTCGATGCCAATCAACTACTTAGCTCTTTATCAGGTGTAAATGTCGACATCTGGATGCGTCTCGATCCCTCGCATATCAATACAGCCAATTTATTCGAGAAACAGGGAGAGTATCATTGGCGGCTCAATACTAAAAACGAATTCGCCAAATATAACCCTACTGTGTGGATCCAATTACAGCTGCGACAAGGCCCTTGGTATGCTGCAGTCAACCGGCCAGTAAACCTCATCAACGTAAATGACCCACCAACACTTAAGCCTGGTAGCTATGTCAACAACCTGGAAGTTGGCGAAAGTTATTTCCTCGCCTTTATTGATGTGTTTGAAGATATAGATGGTGATCAACTGACTTACACGCATACGGTTCTGCCCGAAGGGTTCGTCATGCAAGAAACAGGTATCTTAGCCACCCCCAAATCAGCCGGCCAGTACCAGTTTACGTTGAAAGCTACTGATCCATCCGGTGAGTCCGTCTCAGCAACATTCTCCGGTACTGTGACAGAAAAACCTGTAGTAAACTTGCCGACCCCTCCTGCTGAATCCTCTTCAGGCAGTGGTGGGTCTGTTGGCTGGGGGTCTTTGCTGGCACTGCTGATACTGGCACTCTGGCGAAAGTTGGGGCAAAGCCAAAGCCGGTGCCCCGCTCCGGCCCAGCGTCAGACTTTCTGAATCGCCGAATTGCGCACCACCAGTTGCGGCACAAAGACGGAATCCACCTGCACCTCTTTTTTGTACAGGTGCTTGAGCAGCCAGAGCGCCGCCATTTTGCCCATTTCGTGAATGGGGTTGTTGACGGTGGTCAGCTTTGGCACTGCATAACGGGCAAACGGAATGTTGTCGTAGCCAACAAAGGACATTTCCTGCGGTATTTTCATGCCCCGCTCCAGGCAGGCAGAGATAGCACCGGACGCCATCTGGTCATTGGCGCACACCACTGCAGTAAATACCTTGCCACTGCGCAACAATTGCTCCATGCAGGCCACGCCACTGTCTTCTTTGTAATCGCCAACCACACATAGAGCCGGGTCAAAGCGGGCGCCGAATTCTGCCAAGGCCCGTTGGTGCCCTGTCAGGCGTTCCTGAGCATCGTGTTTTTTTGCCGGGCCTGAAATATAGGCAATATCCCTGTGGCCCAGCTCCAGTAAATGCCGGGTGGCCAGGTAACCACCCAATTCGTTTTCCAGGTAAATACAGCGCTCTTTAATGGGTTCGATATAACGGTTAATCAGCACTATAGGCGTAGGGCCGCGGCTCAGTTCAATCAGGTACTCGTCTGACACCGCTTCCACGTCGAGGATCAGCGCGTCCACACCGCGGCCAAGCAGAAACTCCACACTGTCCATTTCCTGCCCGGCATTGCTGTGGCCGACCGCAATAATGACGTGTTTATTGTCGAGCCGCAGCGACTCTTCAATTTCTGCCATCATAGGGCCGTAATAAGGACCATCCAGTTGCGACACCAGCACACCAATACTGTTCGAGCAGTTGGACGCCAGCGACTGAGCAAAAGTGTTGGGCTTGTAACCCAGTTTGTCCATCGCTTCCAGCACCTTTTTACGGGTTTTGTCGCTGACGCTGTCGCTTTTGTTCATCACCCGCGACACTGTGGCTAAAGACACACCGGCCAGCTGTGAGACGTCATAAATGGTTGCCATAAAGTCGCTGTTATTCCTTATCCGGCGTTATCGCCAAGCTGACCACGTTGTTGTAAATCCTGATGTATTTCAGCCACTTTTTTATTGTTGAGCAAGTAGTTTCTCATCACCAGCGCCACCAGCACAGAGCCTATAGCAGGTAGCAGAGTGAAGGACAGCAGTATGCCATGTTTGGCCTGTTCTGTTTGATCAACATCCGCCTGGTAACCAAAACCAGACAATAACCAGCCAGCCGCTGCACCGCCCAACGCCAGGCCCAGCTTGATAAAGAAGATAATGGAGGAATACACCATGCCGGTGGTGCGCACGCCGGTTTTCCACTGACCGTAGTCGACGGTGTCGGCCATTTTCGCCCACAACAGCGGCGTGGCCGCATTAAAGCAGAAGTTCCAGGCCATAAAGGCGGCAAAGGCCAACCACAGCTGATCAGGTGCAATCCAGTAGGCCACAGCGCAGAACGCAGCGGCGGCCAGTTGCAGGCCAATATAGGCTTTCACTTTGCAGACCTTTTGTGCCAGTGGCTGCGCCAGCATACAACCGAGCATACTGCTCAGCATACCCAGGGTGATAAAGAGCGTAATGCTGTCGGGCTGCTCAAGGTAATACTTCACGTAATAAATGGCGATGGTGTTTTTCAGCACATTGCCGGTCAGCAGGAAAATAGCCGCCAGCGACAACACCCGCCACTGGTCGTTTTGCCAAAGCGCTTTAAAGTCGTCTTTAAAAGGCCGTTTGGCTTCAATCTGGGTTTGAATCCGTTCTTTGGTGCCGGCAAAACAAAGTAAAAACATGCCAACGCCCAGAATGCTCATCACCAGAATGGTCAGCTGGTAGCCTTTGGCTTTGTCACCGTCGCCCAAATAATCCACCAATGGCAGCGTCAGGCTGGACACCAGTAAACCACCAATGAACGCACACACAAAGCGGTAGGACTGCACCGACACCCGCTCTTTCGGGTCTGCTGTCAGTACGCCACCCAAGGCGCAATAAGGAATATTCACGGCGGTGTACACCAGCATCAGCAGGGTGTAAGTGACAAAGGCGTAAATCATTTTGCCTTCGGCAGAGAAATCCGGCGTGGTAAACGCCATCACGCTGATCACGCCAAAAGGCAGGGCGCCGTACAAAATAAAAGGCCTGAACTTGCCATGTTTGCTGTGGGTTCTGTCGGCAAATGCGCCCATCAGCGGATCGGTCACCGCATCAATAATACGCACCGCCAGAAACATAAAACCGACAAAAGCCGGTGATAAGCCGTAAATATCGGTGTAAAAAAACGCCAGAAACATCATCACTGTCTGAAACACGATGTTGCTGGCGGTGTCCCCTAAGCCATAGGCTATTTTTTCCCGCACCTTTAACATAAATCTGTTTACCCTGTTTTTTGATTTTTATTCTGTGGCTACCCCGTCTGCTGCGGGGTAGCTGCGCGCGTTAAACCCGGCTTTGCAGCAGCTGGCGGTAGGCATGGCCGCTTTGTTTGATGGTTCGCTGCTGTGTGTTGTAGTCAACATACACAATTCCGAAGCGTTTCGAATAGCCCTCAGCCCATTCAAAGTTGTCCATCAGGCTCCAGGCAAAGTAGCCCTGCACATTCACCCCGGCTTCCACCGCCTGATGCAGCGCATTTAAATGCAGCTGGTAGTACCGCTGACGCTGTTCGTCCTGCACCTGGCCGTTTTCCAGCTTGTCCGCACCGGCCGCACCGTTTTCGGTGATGTAGATGGGCGGTAATTTGTACTTCTGATGCATAGAGGTCAGCAGGTCATAAAAAGCCTGCGGGTAAATTTCCCAGCCAATATCGGTTTTTTCGGCATCTTTTATCTCCACCACGGCAAACTCATGGTCGGCATTGGCAGTGTAGACATGACGGGTGTAGAAATTCACGCCAAGAAAATCCAGCGGCTGACTGATCAGCGCCATATCACCGGCTTCAATCACCGGCTTTTCCTCGTCTGTTAACCTGTTGAAATACTCCGGGTACTGGCCTGTCATCACCGGCTGCAGGTACCACTGGTTGTAGTACTGGTCGGCCTGCTCGGCCACGACTTTGTCGGCCGGGCTGTCGGTGTGCGGGTAACAAGGCGTAAAGTTCAGTACCAGGCCATTTAAGCTGTGTGGCGCCGTGCGGCGCAGTACCTGCAAGCCTAAGCCATGCGCCAGCAATAAATGGTGCGCCGATTTACGGCCGTTGCCACGGCCTGTTAAACCCGGCGCATGAATACCGGCTTCGTAGCCTAAAAACGAGCTGCAGAATGGCTCGTTTAAGGTGGCGTAACTGTATACCCGGTCACCCAAAGCGGTGCTGACTTTTTCCACATAATCGGCAAACTTGTAGGCGGTATCGCGGTTGAGCCAGCCGCCTTTATCTTCCAGATGTTGTGGTAAATCCCAGTGGTACAAAGTGACAAAGGACTTAATATTGCGCGCCTTGAGCTCGTCCAGCAGATCGATGTAAAACTGCAGACCGGCCGGGTTCAGCTCGCCATCCAGCTGGATCAGCCGGGGCCAGGACAACGACAAGCGGTAAGCGTCTACGCCCAGGGATTCGATCAGATCTAAATCGTCCCGCCATAACCGCAGATGGTCACAGGCGGTTTTGCCGTCTGATCCGTCTTTAATTTTGCCGGCCGTGGCACAAAACGTATCCCAGATACAGGGCAGCCGGGAGTCAGCCGCCCCTTCAATCTGGAATGACGCCGTGGCCACGCCGTACAAAAACTGTTTTTTGCGCAGCAGTGAATGCTCTGGTAGTTGGTACATGCTCATCGTTGTTCACTTTTCTGTTGTTTGTCTGTCAGTGTGGTCTATTTGACCAAATGTAATCGCTTTCATTTTTGCTTCAGCTGTTATGAAATCTGGTAGCCAGGCTACTGAATTTATTCACTGAAGCGGATGAACAGATTGGCGGTCAGCCGACCACCGGGAATAGCTGCCGAGATGTCTGTGGCCGGGTTGACCAGCCCACTGTGCAGCAAATTACCTGGGTACAGCAGCAGGCGGTTGGGCTGGTAGTCCAAAGCCTGGTACAGCTCGAAATGTTCATTGCCTTGCTGGAAATAACCTTCCGTCAGCCCTTTGGTGTCAACAAACTGCTGCAGGCTGTTGAAATACACCTCTTTGTTCGCGTCGCTGACCCTGTCTATGCCGGTGCTGCGCTGGCGGAAAAAGCCGGTTCCGCCATGCTCCCCCCCATCCAGATAATGCAGCAGCGCAAATACATAAGGCTCTGTGGTGTCAAAATGCGGCAACCGCTGCATTGGCTTTAACTCAGCCGGCGCTTTGGTAATTAACGAAAAACTGCAGTCACCCGCCCGCACCTTCAACTCGGGCGGGATCTGGTACAACTGGCGGACCAAAGGGGCCAAGGCCTGCAGCAATTCCAGCACATAGGCTTTTGGCAGCGCAGCGCGCACACCTGGATACAGGTAACTACGCACATCACTGAACTGGCTGTGCCTGGCCTGTTGCACTAAAGCCGAAGTGTCAGCCAGCAGCTGGTCCAGCACCAGCACAGGGCACTGCTCAGCGCCCAGCTGCAGAATTTGCGGCTGCAGCTGCGGGTTCAGTGCATAAGGCGAGGCGGCAGCGACGGAGCTCATTGCACCGCCGTCTGGCAGTAATGCCGGATAAAGTCGTTCACGTCCGGGTAGCCAGACACTGTTTTGCGCACATTGGCTTTGATTTTATCGAGAAAATCACGCAGCTCTTCCTGGCTCATCGCATCCACTATCGGGTGGTATTGCTGCGGCATCAGGCCCTGACCAATCATCACCTGCAACCAGGACGCTTCGCCAAACAGCTCCAGGCCAATTTTGTACACCCGGCCTGTTTGTTCGAATAAGTCCAGCCGGTGCTGCAGCGATTCCGGCACCGGCATCGACTGGCAATAACGCCAGAACGGGCTGTCACTGCGGTCGGTTTGTTTGTAGTGCAGAATAATAAAGTCGCGGATATTCTCCATTTCCTGCTGCGCCTGGCGGTTAAACTCGGCAATGTCGGCCGGTTGAATGCCATAAGACGGAAACATCTGCAGCAGACGGATGATATTGCGCTGGATCAGGTGAATACTGGTCGATTCCAACGGCTCCAGGAAGCCGCTGGACAGGCCAATCGCCACCACGTTTTTGTTCCAGTGTTTGCGCCGGGTGCCAGTGCGAAACTTCAGCACTTTGGGCGTCATCAGCGGCTCGCCCTGCAAATTTTCCAGCAGTTTTTGTTTGGCGAACTCATCGCTCCAGTATTTAGAACAAAACACCATGCCATTGCCAACCCGGCTTTGCAGCGGAATACGCCATTGCCAGCCAGAGTCATGGGCAATAGAGCGGGTATAAGCCACAGGGGCCGACACCGTTTTGGTCTGCACCGCCACCGCACTGTCGCACGGCAGCCAGTGGCTCCAGTCGTCGTAGCCGGTGTGCAGCGTCTGTTCAATCAGCAGGCCACGAAAGCCAGTGCAGTCGAGAAACAGATCGCCTTCAATCAACTGGCCGTTTTGCAGCTGCAGCGCTTTAATGGCGCCGTCGTCATGCTGCAGCACCTGGTCAATTTTGCCTTCAATGCGTTTCAGGCCATGTTGCTCGGCCAGCTGGCGCAGGAATTTGGCGTATAAGCCAGCGTCCATATGGTAAGCATGGTTTAAGTCCTGGTTCGGCAACACCGCAAAACGGCCTTCGCGGGCCGCCAGGTGTTCCACACAATAATCGCCAATCTGACTGGCCACGCCCAGTTGCACACCACGACGCCAGAAATGCTGAAAACCACAGGCCCAGCAGTCTTTGCCTAAAAAACCAAAAGAATGGATATAGTGTTTGTCGAGGTCGTGCCAGTGCTCAAAGGCAATCCCCAGCTTAAAGGTGGCATTGGTGGCCGCCATAAATTCGGCCTCTTTAATGCCGAGCAAACGGTGGAAAATATGCAGGGTAGGGATAGTGGCTTCACCCACACCCACAGTGCCGATTTCTTCCGACTCCACCAGGGTAATTTGCAGGTTTTTGCCCAGCATTTTCGCCAGCGCCGCTCCGGCCATCCAGCCTGCGGTACCGCCTCCGGCAATCACCACCTTTTGCACTCTTGGTTGCATTCGTTGCTCTCCGAACGCTTCAGCGTTTCAGTTTATTCTGTAAGTCAGCCCGCAGTTTGCGTGCTTCCAGTTCGGGTAAGGGTTTTTCCAGCATGCCCAGCGCCTGCGGGCTGATCTGTTGCTGGTCCACCTCGTCGTGTTCAAAAACGTAATACTCAAACAGCGCCTGCCAGGCCTGCCGCTGCGCCTTGGGCAAACTGCGAATACCCAGTACGGCCGCCAGCAGCGCATTGTTTGGCCGGCCTAAATAGCCCGGCGTGTCGCGCCACCAATGGGTCAGCAGTACATTAACATCAGCCTTGCCTGTCACCTGATGCCACCACATGCTGGGAATAAACAACAGGTCGCCCGGTTCCAGCCGTGCCAGCTGCGCCGCTTGCAGCGCTTCACGCGCTTTGGGAAAACGCTCAAAGTCGGGCTGGTTAAAATCCACCATGCTGATGTCCTGCCCCCCGGGGGCAAACTCCATAGGGCCAGGGTATAAATTCGCCACCTGCTGCGGCGGAAACAGCAGAAACTCGCGTTGCCCCACCAGGTTGCAGGCCAGGTTATGCGGAAAGTCATAATGCGCCGCAATCTGGGCCTGATTGCCAATCCACAGGCTGGTCAGCGGCTGCCAGTCACTCAGTGGCAACTGGTGCTGTGCCAGCAAGCCCGGAAACCAGCGGCTGACTTCGGTCGAGCCCATATAGAGGCAGCGGCCATCCGGCGCTGCGGCCAGCGCCAGCAATTGCTGGCAAAACTCAGCAAAACTAACCCGGCCACCGCTGTAGTTAAAACCTGTCTGGTCGGCGTTATAAAACACCCGGCCCTGCGCTTCTTTGGCCAGCGCCGCCACCGCCACCGGCTCACCACTGCTGCAGCCTGCAATAAAACCCAGCGCCGCCTCTGCCGACTGCAGCCCTAACTGCACCAGCGGCCAGTGGGCGCAAAAGCCTGCCAGCACCAGAGGTTCGCTGGCGTCCTGCAACAAAGCACTCAGCTCGTCCGCTGAAACGCCTGCAATGCGCCGGACCGGCCTGATGCTCATGCGGCCTGCCCGTTGTTTTTCTGCTGCAGGTTTTTCAGCTTTAACAGCTTCATCACCTGGGTCTGAGACGCCAGCGCCATGTAAATAGCCTGCAGGTACCCCTGCTGTTGCAGCGCCGCCAGATGCTCAGCACTCAGCGCGGCCAGTTTTTCTTCATGAATGGTGTAGAAGCCGACCAGCTGGCGGGGCTGACCGTCGTCCAGCTTCACTTCCATGGTAAAAGGCTCCAGCAATTGCAGCGCCAGCAGCTGGTCAACAAAACGGCGGGCGTCGTCCATGCCCAGATGCAGGGTTTCCATCAGGCTGGCCATTTCATCCAGATAGGCTGAGTTGCCGCCGTATGGCAGAAACAGCGCTTCACCTTCGGTCTGGCTGACACGCGGATGTTCCAGGTCGATATGCAGCACGCGGTGAATTTGATCCACACCGTCTTCGGTGACTTTTTGCTGACCAATTAAAAATGGCTGGCGGCGCACACTGAGCGGAATGTACAAGTCCTGCCAGTTGTTGTGCTGTAAAAACAGGTTTTCCTGGTGCTGAAAGCCAAATAACGCCACCGGGAAAAACTGGCCGGTGTTTTGGTCTTTATGGAAAAAAATCGGGTAATAGCCCTGCACTGTGCGGAATTCTTTTGGAAAGGTCAGCGCAAACCACTGGTTGTCGCCATAAGCGGCGCCGCGGTCTTTAATCACTTTTAAGTCTTTATGATCGACACTGCTCAGTAATACATGATTTGGCATCAAAATCTCCTGTTGTTCTGCTCTGCGGCTGGCTTAAAGGGTTGGTAAGCCGTACCTGTGAATTTTTTCTAATAGTTCTCTGTTGCCGGGCAGCGCCTGACGCATGGCGGCGGTTTTTTTCTGATTGTCCTGAAAGTACTGTCGCGCCTTTTGCTGCATCGAGATTTTGTCATTGGCATAGTGGCAGTCCAGCCCCATGCCCATCACCACATACTGATAACTGGCGGCCGGAAACAGCTGATCAGCCTGACGGATATCGGCAGGCATAGGCGGCTGGTGTTTCCACAGCTGCAGCAGCTGTTGCAGCGAGTCCGGAATACTGTGGCGTTCGCGGTGCATCAACCAGTAGTCATGGTCGGCCCGGCGGCTCAGTACATAGTGCAATTTGAGGAATTCGACAATTTGCTGCCAATGCTGGCTGAAACCTGCATTCAGCCGCGCCGCCATCACCGGCAACAGGCCGATATCCCCCGGCAGCAAGGCCGCCAGGCTTTTGGCTGTCCACTCCACCAACGCCAGCGCGGACGCTTCCAGCGGTTCGATAAAACCGGCGGCCATACCAATGGCGACACAGTTTTTCTCAAAACAACGGGCGCGGTAACCCGGCTCAAAACGCAGTAAACGCGCGTCCTCTGCGTTGGCGGCGGCCAAATCCGGCTGTGCCGCCAAATACGAGTTTAAATGCTGCCGCGCCTGAGCTTCGCTGCAGTGCGCTGATGAAAACACATGGCCGATGCCACGGCGGCTTGGCAGCGCAATATCCCACACCCAGCCCGCTGGCTGGGCTGTGGCTTTGGTGCAACTGGCCATTGGGCTGTCTGGTTGGGCATAAGGCACCTGAATAGCCAAAGCACTGTCATTAAACAGAATATGCTGCTGGCTGATCCAGGGCACCTGCAAATGTTGCCCCAGCAACAAAGACGGCTGACCCGAACAATCGACAAATAAATCCCCGGCAATACGCTCGCCGTTGGACCCCACCACAGCGGCAATCCGGCCATCGGCGTGGTTTTCCACCGCTTCAATATGCAATGGCCTGTACACCACACCCAGCTTGCTGGTGGCATGCTGTTGCAACAATTGGGTGAATTTGCCGGCATTTAAGTGGTAGCCGTAATTGTTGATAAAGCTGTATTGGGCCGTGCTGATTTGTTTGGGCGCCAGCCCCAATCTGACCAGCTGTTGCTGCGGACAGACAGCTTCGGCAAAACTGACTTCGCTGGCAAAGGGCAGCCAATAAGGCGCCAGATTGATCTCAGGGTAGCCGGCTGGCAAGGTAAAGGGGTGCAGGTAATAACCCTGCCCGGCGCCATGCCAGTCATAAAATTCGGAGCCTTGCTTAAAGCTGGCTTCACAGGCGATTAAAAATTCGGTTTCGGACAGGCCGATTTTTTCTAAGGTATGGCGCATTGAAGGCCAGGTGCCTTCACCCACACCAATAATTTGCACGTCCGGTGATTCAATCAAGCTGATCTGAACTTTGGCCTGCGCCAAAGGTTTGCCCTGATCATAATTCAGCTCAGCTGCCAATAACGAAGCCGTCAGCCAGCCTGCGGCGCCGCCTCCGACAATGACAATCTGTTGTAGTGCTGTATTCATAGCAGAGCCTGTTGAACAACAAAACCGGATCCCGGCAGGATGAATAAGAGGGTGGCGTTTTTACCACCCTCTGTCCACCTTCAGTGATTAGAAGGTATAGCGGGCACCAAAGCTGTAGCGCGGGCCTGTTTCCACCAGGCTCAGCACTTGCTCTTTGGCACGACCATGCACCCTGGTGTACTCGTCCGTGATATTCAGAGCTTCCAGATACAGAGTCAAGCCATCCACCTGAGGAATGTCGTAGCTGACAGAAGCGTCAATCTGCGAATAAGCCTCAGTGTACCGTGGGTTCGCGCCAGTGTCCTGACCACGCGAGTTCAGGAACTCGTCACGCCAGTTGTACGCCACCCGGGCCTGGAAGCCGTAGTTTTCATAGAAAACCACCAGGTTGGCGGTGTCGCTCAGACCGATCAGGGCTGGCTGGTCAACCAACAGGTAGTTGTCATAGGTACGGCCACTGTCCACCATGGTGTAGTTGGCTAACACACCAAAACCTGTTTCACCAAAGGCGTGCTGAACGGCAAACTCCCAGCCGTCTATCACTTCAGAATCAGCACCGTTGGACGGTGTATTAATTTTGAAGATCATCAGCTCGTCTTCACCGGCCACACCGGAGATCACTTTGCCCGCCACGTCCACACTTGGATCTGAGCCATAGTTGGCAAAAATCCAGTTACGGATAGCCGCCGCATCCGGGCCTACCGCCGCCAGGGCTTCACGGTATTTTTTACCGTCCGCAGGGTTTGGAATGCTGTAAATGGTCGAATCCACCACTGTGTTGCTGATAAAGTTTTTGGTGTCTTTGCGGAAATAACCGACAGACGCATAACTCGACGGTGCGTAGTACCATTCCAGCGACAGATCGATGTTTTCCGATTCCAGCGGTAACAGGCTTGGGTTGCCTGAAGAGCCGCTACCACCGGCACGGTTGGCCAGCGTACCAACCACTGTCCCCCCCTGAATGGACACATAGTCCGGACGGCCTATGGTTTCGCTATACGCGAAACGCGCCATCACATCATCCACCACTTCAATATTAAAATTGAAGTTAGGCAGCACATAGTCGTAGTCCCCTGTTTGGGTCTGGAACTCACGCTCACCGGTTGCGACCAGTGCAATTTCAGTATCGGCAATCCAGTTGGCGCCGTCGTAAGACGACACAGCTGAGGTGGACGTCACATCAGTTTTTTCATAACGCACACCGACATGCACATCGTAAGGACGGCCTGCCCACTCGTTTTCATAGTTGTACTGCAGGTACAAGGCCTGTGACTCTTCCATGGTGTAGCGGTCGGTATCACGGGCATAGTCAGTGGACGGGCAGAAATCGGTGCCACAATCACCGCCACCTGTGTAACCGGCTGGCGTGTACAGCTGCTCGGCTCTGTTACGGACGTTGTTGAAATCCCAGAAGAACATTTTGTTCAGCACTTCAAAGCTGCGGCCAGAGGCAATGGAGAAATCGCCACCATTGGCTTTGAATTTGTCGTGAATGGTTTCAACCGGGAACCAGGAATCTTCGAAATCGCCAGCGGCGCCTACGCCACCCCAGTCATTCCGTTGCACGTTGACGGATTGGGAGTGGTTATCGACGTCTGTCAGCGCTATACCGAAATCGATACTGCCAGCATCGTCCAGCACGTATTCACCGCGCAGCTGGTACTGGTCAATTTCCGATCTGTTGCGGGCGTTACCAAATACACTGCCTGTGACGCGCATATCGGACGGCTGCACTGAGTTACCACCACCCACCGCCAGAATGGGCAGATCACCGGTAAAGTCGGTCGCCGCACTGGTACGGACGAAACCGGCCATACTCAGGGTGTTGTTGGAACCAAACTCGTGGTTGGGTTTAAATTCAGCACTGGATTTGTGCGCGTCGAAGGTCAGATTCAGGTTGTCCGTGGCCTGCCAGTCCAGATTAAAGCCCACTGAGTTGCTTTGATTGCGTACACCGAAGTCGCCAGCCCCCATGGATAAATCCTGTGGTGTGGCATAGGTTTCAGAGTACAACAGTGGAGAAGACACCGGACCGTCCGTCCAGATGTTCTGTGACGGCACAAAGGTAAACCAGGCAGAGACATCGTGATACTGGGTATCGATGTCATTGCGCATATAGGTGTAATCCAGGCTGGCGGTCAGATTGTCGGTAGGCGCATATTGCAGCACCAACTGGCCGTTGGTCCGTTCACGTTGCTGTTCTTCAAATTTGTAGATGGTGGTTTGTGGGACTGAGTACACATCATCCGGACCAGGACGGTTGACCTGACCGCCCTGAGGCACGCCCCCCCAGGCACCGGTGCCACCGGCCCAGTCATCGTCTGCTGTACCGGCAAAACTGCGCCAGCCAGTACCCACATTGGCCTGCTGGTTGCCACTTTCACGTTCCTGGTAACTGGCGGCAATCAGCACACCAAATTTGCCATCGTCGGTACGGCTGGAATACAAACCCGACAATTCAGGGGTGGCTGAGCCTGTTTCCGTGGACTGATCATCCACCATAGCCACATTGACTGTGGCTTTTTGTGAACCCACAGTCAGAGGTTTTAAGGTCAGGATATCGATGGTTGAACCAATACCCCCAGTGGCGTGTTTGGCCTGACTGGTTTTGTTCACTTCCACGCCGCTGATCAGATCAGAAGCAATATTGGCGAAATCAAAAGAGCGGGAGCCTGTGGTGACCGGCATCTGGCGGCCGTTTAAGGTGACCAGGTTAAAATCCGGCCCAAAACCGCGGACCGACACTTTACTGCCTTCGCCGTTAACGCGGTCAATCGATACACCACTGATCCGCTGCAAGGATTCCGCTAAGTTGGTATCCGGAAATTTACCTATATCTTCGGCCGAAATGGCATCCACAATGCCTGTGGATGACCGTTTGGTGTCCATAGATTTAATCAGACTGCCACGGATCCCCGTGACAGCTATAACTTCTACGTTTTCATCTTTTTTGGACGCAGCCTGATCATCAGCTGCATAGGCAGGTGCCAATGCCCCAACACCGAGCACCAAAGACAAGCTGGTCGCCAGCCTGGTTTTGGTAAAGGTTTTCGAGTTCATGAATGTTTCCCTGTCGACTGTGCTTAGTTTCGTTGTTTGTCGGGTTTGCACAGGTGCTTGCACCATTAGCAAACAGCGCACTTCTGAAAGCGCTTTCAGAAATTAGGTTAAATTTTCTAAACCGTCAATATAATAAAAATAAATTGATTAAAAAATAACATAAAACAATCAGGAAAATTCCTGAATTATTGATGTTTTTCATAAAGATATCATTAGCCAACCCAGTAGTAACCAGCCTGTATTGCAGAGAATTCCAACAAGGTCCGCCAGACAGAATTTTCCCCCCTCCAGCAGGACTGTGGAAAAAATCATTGGCACAACGACAGTTTTCAGCTATTTATGAAAGCGTTTTCAAAAACTAAAAGCTGGCAGAGAAGGCACAGCACCTTCACCGGCGGATCAGATCAATGGTCAGCTCCCCACTGATCAGGACAACAGGACAGCAAAAGATGCACCGACTTTATCCTTTAGCCGCAGCTATAGCTTTGGCTCTGACGGCCTGCACACCACCACAGGGCGGCCCGGAACAGACCACAGCGGCTGGCTCCGGCTCCTTATGGCCAGAACTGCAAAGCCCTCTGCCCGTTGTGGCCGAAAAAGAACAGCAACTCAGTCAGTTGATCCAGAACATGACCACAGAGCAGAAAGTGGCTCAGCTGATCCAACCGGATATCCGCTGGATCAGGCTGGAGGATATGCGCACTTATGGCTTTGGTTCTTACCTGAATGGCGGTGGCGCTTACCCGAACGACAACAAAGCGGCCAGCGCGGCCGACTGGCTGGCCTTAGCTCAGCAGCTGCATGAAGCTGGTGTCGATGCCAGCCAGGATGGCAGCAGCATTCCACCGATCTGGGGGACGGATGCGGTGCATGGCCATAACAATGTGCGCGGTGCCACAGTGTTTCCGCACAATATTGGTCTGGGTGCCGCCAATAACCCGGCCCTGGTGGAAGCTATTGGTAAAGCCACAGCCGAAGAAGTGGCCGCCACCGGTATTCACTGGGTGTTTGCCCCCACTGTGGCCGTTGCCCGTGATGACCGCTGGGGCCGCAGCTATGAAAGTTATTCGGAAGACCCGGCCATTGTAAAAAGCCTGGGCGCTGCCCTGGTCAAAGGTTTGCAGGGGCCTGTCGGGCCTGAGTTTCTGGCTCCGGGCCGTGTCATTGCCACCGCCAAACATTATCTGGCCGACGGCGGCACCAGCGGTGGTAAAGATCAGGGCAATGCCGAAATCACCGAACAACAGCTGATTGACCTGCATGCGCAGGGTTATTTCAGCAGCCTGGACGCTGGCGTACAAACCGTGATGGCATCGTTCAGCAGCTGGAATGGCGAAAAAATGCATGGCAATGGCTACCTGCTGACCGAGGTGCTGAAAAAACGTTTGGGTTTTGATGGTGTGGTGGTGGGCGACTGGAACGGTCACGGCCAGGTGCCAGGCTGCACCAACCAAAGCTGTGCCGCCGCCATTAACGCCGGTGTCGATATTCTGATGGTGCCAGAGCACTGGAAAGACTTGTACCACAACACCCTGGCGCAGGCCAAAGCCGGTGACATCAGTGCAGAACGGCTGGACGATGCCGTGCGCCGTATCTTGCGGGTGAAACAACGCGCTGGCCTGCTGGATAACTATCAGGGCCCGGCTGGCAACCCATTTGCAGGCAAACAAGAAGTGATCGGAGCCGCTGAGCATCAGGCATTGGCTGCTCAGGCGGTGCGGGAGTCGCTGGTGCTGCTGAAAAATAATGGACAGCTGTTACCTCTGAACCCGAAACAACGCATTCTGGTCACAGGTGACGGCGCCGATTCTATTGCCAAACAAAGCGGCGGCTGGACCGTGACCTGGCAAGGCACTGGCACCAGCAATGCCGACTTCCCACAAGGCCAGAGTATTTATGCCGGTATTGCTGCCCAGGTGCAGGCCGCTGGTGGCTCGGTCGAGCACAGTAGCGATGGCAGCTTTAAAGACAAGCCGGACGTGGCCGTGGTGGTGATAGGCGAAAACCCTTATGCCGAGTTTGACGGCGACACGCCAAGCCTGGATTACCAGGCCGGTAAAAACAGCGACGAAGCGCTGCTGAAACAACTGAAAGCCGCCGGTATTCCGGTGGTGACTGTGTTTTTGTCCGGCCGCCCGCTGTGGGTAAACCCGGAACTGAATGCGTCTGATGCCTTTGTCGCCGCCTGGCTGCCTGGTACTTCAGCCGGCGCTATGGCCGACCTGTTACTGCGGGATGCCGAAGGCAAAGTGCAGCAGGACTTCAAAGGCAAACTGTCGTTCTCCTGGCCCAAAACAGCCGACTCGCAGCCACTGAACCAGGGCGATGCCGGTTATGATCCCTTGTTTGCTTTGGGCTATGGCCTGAGCGTACTGGACAAGGTGCTGGTGCCGGAATTGCCAGAGCAGGCAGCAGGTCAGCAGTCAGCCCAAGGCAGCTTCGCCCTGTTTGAACGCCGGGCTGCCAATGGCCTGAATCTGCATCTGGCCGATGCCACCGCGTCCGTGCTGGTCAATGCCAACAAAGTGCAAAGTGCCGATGGCAGCCTGAAGCTGGCCGCGGTGAACTGGCAAAAACAGGAAGATGCGCTGCAACTCAATTGGTCGGAAGGCTCCAAAGCCGCTTTGGTGTTGCAAGCTGCCCGCCCCTTTGATGCCTCAGGCTACCAGCAGCTGCAGTTTGATCTGAACTGGACCGTCGCCCCTGCAGCGCCAGTGCTGATTGGCGCGTCCTGTGGCAGTGGTTGTGGCGGGTCAGTGGATCTGCTGCCAATACTCACCGGCAAAGCCGCAGGCGAGTGGCATAAGCTGAGTGTGAATCTGGCTTGCCTGGCTGACGCCGGTGCGGCGCTGAATCATCTGGAACAGCCATTCAGCCTGCAAAGCTCAGCCGCCTGGCAGGTTAAAATTGCCAATATCCGTTTGGTTCAGGGCGCAGCCGCAAGCTCCGCTTGTCCGGCCAATTGATCTTTCCATCCTGTCTGGGCGGCCTGGCCGCCCTTTTATTGAGTACTTTGGTATGAACACAGTATCCACCACGGCCAGCCAGAGCGGCCAGCCAAACCTGAGCAGCTGGGCTTTACCCAGCCTGACCTTTTTATTTTTTATCTGGGGCTTTATTACCTGCCTGAACGATATTTTGATCCCGCATTTAAAAGCGGTGTTTGACCTGAACTACACCCAGGCCATGCTGATCCAGTTTTGTTTTTTTACCGCCTATTTTCTGGTGTCGTTACCGGCTGGTGCGCTGATTAACAAAGTGGGTTACCAAAAAGGCATAGTGCTTGGCTTACTCATTGCCGGTGTGGGCACGCTGAATTTTATTCCGGCCGCACAGTTTCACAGCTACCCCTGGTTTCTGGCCGCACTTTTTGTGATGGCGTCCGGTATCACCATTTTGCAGGTGGCCGCCAACCCTTACGTAACCATTCTGGGTCCTGAACGTACGGCGTCCAGCCGTCTGACCATGACTCAGGCCTTTAACTCGCTGGGTACCACGCTGGCCCCGCTGTTTGGCGCGTCGCTGATCTTAGGCACGCTGGACAACAGCGACACCGCCCATTCGGTACAACTGCCTTATTTGCTGTTGACCGGAGCCCTCTTTGTGGTGGCTTTGGTGTTTTCCCGGCTGAACCTGCCGGTGGTGCAGCATGAAAAAGCTGCAGATTCGGTGTCGCTGTCAGCTTTAAAGCCATACCGTCATTTATGGTTGGGGGCTGTGGGTATTTTTATGTATGTCGGCGCCGAAGTCGCTATCGGCTCCACACTGGTCAATTTTATTGGCAGCGAGCATGTGCTGGCTTTGGCCGAGGCTGATGCCGCCCATTATGTGGCCTGGTACTGGGGAGGCGCCATGGTTGGCCGCTTTATCGGTGCAGCCCTGATGCAACGTATTCCGGCCGGTTTGTTATTGGCAGTGCATGCAGTCGCCGCTTCAGCGCTGATTTTGCTTGCGATGGGCAGCAGTGGTCAGCTGGCACTCTGGGCCATTCTGGCGGTAGGCCTGGCTAACTCCATTATGTTCCCAACCATTTTCAGCCTGGCGTTACAGGGCCTGAAACAACACACCAGCCAGGGCGCCGGTTTGTTATGTCTGGCGATCGTCGGCGGTGCCATAGTGCCGGTGGGTCAGGGCGTACTGGCCGACCAGTTTGGCCTGACTTTGTCATTCCTGTTACCGGCCGCCTGCTACGGCTATATCGCCTGGTTTGGCCTGAAAGGCCACAAAGCCAATTAACTATTTCCGGCCTGAGCTGCCTCAGGCCACAGGCGGGACTTCCCCCGGTTGGTGCCGCCTGTTTCTTCTTAACTAAGGGATTTGGGTAGCGGGTGGGGTAAACCCCACTCCTACAGGTTTTTCACTCGGAAGCGGGATAACGCCAGGTAAACAGCCGGAGTGCTGTACAGCGTCAGCAACTGACTGACCACCAGGCCCCCCACTATGGTAATACCCAGCGGCTGGCGCAGCTCTGAGCCTTCGCCCATGCCAAACAGCAAAGGCACAGCACCCAAAATAGCGGCAAAGTTGGTCATCAGTATCGGCCTTAAGCGCTGGGCTGCCGCCTGAACCACCGCCTGTTGCGGGCTCAGCCCCTGCTGACGCTCTGCCTGCAACGCAAAATCGACCAGCAATATTGCATTTTTCACCACAATACCAATCAGCAAAAACAGCCCCAGCAGTGCAATCAGGCTGAGGTCTGTGTTGCTGAAGTACAACGCCAGCAAGGCGCCTAAACCGGCACAAGGCAAGGTGGACAGAATGGTCAGCGGCTGAATGGTGCTTTCATACAAGACCCCCAGCAGCAGATATACCGTCAGCACCACTGCCACTATCAGCCAGGCCGGGCTACCGGTGCTGAACATGGCGTTATTCTGACTGGCACCGTTTTGGGTGATCACTTCGGTTGGCACCATCACTTCAGCCAGCACCCGCTCAATAGCCGCATCCGCCTGCTGTGCTGTCACACCGGGCGCCAGGGCATAGCCTATCCCCTGCGAAGCAAACTGACCGTCATGGCGGATGCGGTCATTCGACATGCCGTACTGGTAACTGGCAATAGCCGCCAATGGCACGCGCTGGCCTGAAGAGGTGATCAACTGCAGCTGCTGCAGCACTTCCGGCTGCGCTGTGTAGCCCGGCGTCAGTTCCATCACCACTTTGTACTGGTTCAGCTCGTCATACATAGTGGCCACCTGGCGCTGCGAAAAACTGTTGTTCAGCAGGGTGGCGACAGTGCGCATATCCACCCCCAGCCGCTGTGCCGCTTCACGGTCTATGGTCAGTTCAATTTGTTGGGTGTCATCACCACTTGGGGTATCCACGTCCGTCAGCTCAGGCAGCTCCTGCAGCCGCTCTGCCACCTTTTTACTCCAGGTTTTCAGCAGCTTGATATCGTCGGCCAGCAACAACACTTCGTAGTCGCTGCGGCTGAAGGGTGACGATAAACGAATGTCCTGATCGACGCCCATAAACATGATGCCCCCCGGCACCTTGGGGGCCGTCATCCGCAGCCGGTCCACCACAGCCTGAGCCGAAATTTTGCGCTCGGCCAGCGGTTTTAACCGCACCCGCATCCAGCTGTTGCTGATACCCATATCGCCGCCGCTGGACCCTGTCACATCGGCCACGGCAGGGTCTTTTAAGATATGCTGGCGGAAGGCTTCAATTTTCGGCTGCATAATCTGGAATGACATGCCGTCATCGCCGCGGACAAAACCATTCAGCTGGCCTGTGTCCTGCTCGGGCAATAAACCTGTCGGCACTTTGCTGTAAAGCCAGCCAGTGGCTGCCATCAGCAGCGCCAGCACCAGCAACACCCAACGGTAATGCTGCAGGCTCCAGGCCACACTGTATTGGTATTGCTGCTGCATCCGGTCGAAAAAGCCGGGCTGGCCAGAGCCGGTCCGGTTCGCTTTTAAAATCAGCGCCGACAAACTGGGGGTTAAGGTCAGCGACACCAGCAAACTGATCACCATAGCGGCGGCCAACGTAATAGAGAACTCGCGGAACAGTCGTTCAACCAAGCCGCCCATAAAGAGCAGGGACAGAAAAATCACCACCAGCGCCAGGTTCATCGCCAGCAGGGTGGAGCTGACTTCGGCCGATCCGGTGCGGGCCGCTTCTAAGGGCGGCAGGCCACGTTCAATATGGCGTTTAATGTTTTCTATCACCACTATGGCGTCGTCCACCACCAGACCCACAGCCACAATCAGCGCCATCACCGACAGGTTGTTCAGCGAAAAATCGCATAAATACATCACGGCAAAAGCGCCCACCAGCGATACTGGAATAGCCAGGCTGGGGATCAGCGCACTGCGCAGCTGGCCCAAAAAGACCCAGACCACCAGCACGACCAGGCCCACGGCAATCAGCAGCGTCAGTTGGGCTTCGTTTAAGGTGGCGCGAATGCCGGGGCTGCGGTCCATCACCACTGTCAGGCTGGCGCCGTCCGGTACCAGCGCCTGCAACTGCGGCAGCTGGCTGTAGATCAGGTCGATGGTTTCAACAATATTGGCACCGGTGCGACGGCTCACCAACAGGATCACGGCGTCTTTGTCATTGTGAAAACCAGCGCTGTAGCGGTTTTCCGTCGAGTCAGTCACCCTGGCTATATCGGACAACCGGATCGGTGCTCCATTAACGTATTTCACCACCAAGTCGCTGTAATCTTTGGCTCGGCGCATGGTTTCGCTGGTGGCAATCTGCCAGCGCTGTTCGTCTTGCTCCAACACACCCAAAGGCACATTGGCGTTGGCACTACTCAGCGCACTGCGCACTTCGTCCAGCGCCACGCCATAATGCGCCAGCATGCCGGGGTTCAGCTGCACCCGCACCGCCGGTAAAGACGAGCCGGATACCGCCACTTCCCCCACCCCCTGAATGGTGGCCAGTTTCTGCGCCAGTATGGTTGAAGCGGTGTCGTATAACTGACTGCCAGGCACTGTATTGGAACTCAATGCCAGCGCCATCACGGGGGCTGACGAGGGGTTCATTTTGCGGTAGGTCGGATTGCTGGTCATGCCCGAAGGCAGCTGACTGCGCGCCGAGTTAATGGCGGCCTGTACTTCGCGGGCGGCTTCATCCACATTGCGGTCCAGCTCAAACTCCAGCCGGATTTGGGTCGACCCCTGATTGCTGCTTGACCCCATGCGCTGCACGCCGGCAATACTGCCCAAAGCCCGTTCCAGTGGCGTCGCCACTGTGGCCGCCATACTCTCAGGGCTGGCGCCCGGCAGGTTGGCGGTTACCACTATCATCGGGAAATCAACCGCAGGCAGGGGGGCAACCGGCAATAAACGCCAGCAAAGCAAACCCAGCAGTAAAATGGCGGTGGCGATCAGGCCGCTGGCGACCGGGCGTTCAATAAAAGGCGCGGCCAGACTCATGCTTCAGCCGTCCTCTGCTGCACTTTGGCATCGCGGCTGAAATGGCGGTCAAACCACAAGTACACCACAGGGGTGGTGAACAGCGTCAGCACCTGGCTGACCAGCAAACCACCGACCATCACCAGGCCCAAAGGCTGGCGCAGCTCAGCGCCAGAACCACTGGCCAGCAGCAATGGAATGGCACCAAACAGCGCGGCCAGCGTCGTCATCAGAATGGGGCGGAACCGCAGCAGCGCCGCCTGATAAATGGCATCCCGTGGGCTCATGCCCTGATTGCGCTGCGCATCCAGCGCAAAGTCGACCATCATAATGCCGTTTTTCTTCACCAGACCTATCAGCAGTACTATGCCGATCACCGCTATCAGATCCAGCGGCTGCTGCGTCAGCAACAAGGCCGCCAAAGCACCGACAGTGGCAGACGGCAAAGTCGACAGAATGGTCACAGGGTGGATCAGACTTTCGTACAAAATACCCAGAACTATGTACATGGTCAGCACGGCCGCCAGAATCAGCCACAAGGTATTGCTCAGTGAGGCGCGAAAGGCTTCAGCGGCGCCCTGAAAGGTCAGCTCCACTTCAGCCGGCATCGCCAGCTGTTGCTGCACTTCTTCAATAGCCGCCACAGCTTCGCCCAGTGAATAGCCTTCCCCCAGGTTGAACGACAAAGTGACCGACGGGAACTGCCCCTGATGGTTAATCAGCAGTTTGGCCGGCCGCTGCGACACTTTGGCCACCGCCGAAAACGGCACTGAAGCCCCAGAAGAAGAGGTCAGGTACAGCTTGTCAAAGGCGTCCAGCCCATGCACCTGGGCCGGGTCCACTTCCAGAATAATTCGGTACTGGTTGGCCTGGGTAAACAGGGTGCTGATCTGACGCTGACTGTAGGCGCTTTGCAGCACAGCGCTGATGTCCGACACATCAATGCCCAAACGGGCCGCCGCGGTACGGTCAATGTCGATGTAGGCCTGCAGGCCCTGTTGCTGCAGGTCGTGCGCCACTTCCGACAGCTCTGGCCGCTGTTGCAGCGCCGAAACGAGATCCGGCAACCAGCTGTTCAGGGTGTCCTGCTCCGGTGTGGTCAGGCTGAACTGGTACTGGGTGCGGCTGACCCGGTCTTCAATACTGATTTCCTGCACCGGCTGGAACCAGCCTTTAATACCCGGCACCGCCGCCACCTGTTGCTCCAGCTGCCTGATAATCTCCAGTGCCGACTGGTTGCGTTCGTCATGTGATTTGAGATTGACCAGAATACGGCCGCTGTTGATGCTGATATTGCTGCCATCAACCCCAATAAAAGACGACAGGCTGGCGACATCCGGATGCTGCAGAATACGTTCAGCCAGTTGCTGCTGGCGTTTTGCCATGGCCTGAAACGAAATATCCTGCGGCGCTTCGGTGACCACCTGGATCACGCCACTGTCCTGCACCGGGAAAAAGCCTTTAGGCACCGCCAGATACATCACAGCGGTCAGGGCCACAGTGCCCAGCATCGCCAGCATCGCCAGCCGCTGGTGTTTCAGCACCCACTGCAGCCACTCGCCGTAGCGGCGGATCACTCTGTCCATCAGGCCATTGTGCTCCTCATGTTTGGGCAGGCTTTTTAGCAAACGCGCACAGAGCATCGGCGTCAGCGTCAGCGACACCACCAGTGAGATAGCAATAGCCACCGCCAGGGTCACGGCAAATTCATAGAATAAGCGACCGACCACATCGGCCATAAACAGCAGGGGGATCAATACCGCAATCAGTGACACGGTCAGCGACACCAGGGTAAAACCAATTTCTTTGGCACCTTTCAGTGCCGCTTCCAGCGCTGAATCCCCTTCTTCCCGGTGGCGGGCAATGTTTTCCAGCATCACTATGGCGTCGTCCACCACAAAACCTGTGGCAATGGTCAACGCCATCAGCGTCAGGTTGTTGACCGAGAAGTCCAGCAACACCATCACGGCAAAAGTGCCGACCAGTGACAGCGGCACCGCTAAACTCGGAATAATAGTGGCCGGAACAGTACGTAAAAACAGGAAGGTCACAAAGACCACCAGGCCAATAGCAAACACCAGCTCTTCCTGCACATCGCGCACCGAAGCCCGGATACTCTGGGTGCGGTCAGTCAGCACCTGCACATTCACGGCGGCTGGTAGAGTCGCCGTCAGCTGTGGCAACAATTGCTGCACCCGGTCGGCCACGTCAATCACGTTGGCGCCAGGCTGGCGCTGAATATTCACCAGCACGGCCGGGCTGCTGTTGGCCCAGGCCGCTAAAAAGCGATCTTCAGCGCCGTTTTCTACAGAGGCTACATCCTGCAGCCGCACCGGCGCGCCATTGCGGTAGGCCACAATCAGCTCACGGTATTCGGCGATATCGCGGATTTGGTCGTTCGCGTCCAGCATGGTGGAGCGGAAGGGGCCGTCAAAACTGCCTTTCGGCTGGTTGGTGTTGGCCGAAGCAATGGCACTGCGTAAGGTTTCCATGCTCAGGTTTAAATTCGCCAGCGCCGCCGGGTTGGCTTTCACCCGGATGGCCGGACGCTGTCCGCCAGCCAGGCTGACCATACCGACCCCGGACAACTGCGCCAGTTTCTGCGCCATGCGGGTGTCGACCAGATCGTACACAGTGGGCAGAGGCAAAGTGTCAGAGCTGATAGCCAGGGTCAGAATAGGGGCATCAGCCGGGTTCACCTTGCGGTAAATGGGCGGTGTCGGTAAGTCGTTGGGTAACAGGGAGGACGCGGTATTAATAGCCGCCTGCACTTCCTGCTCGGCCACGCCCATATCCACCACCAGCGCAAACTGCAGCGTAATCACCGAGCTGCCGGCCGCACTGTTGGACGACATTTGTTTCAGGCCGGGAATTTGCCCCAGCCGCCGCTCCAGCGGTGCTGTGACGGTGCGGGCCATAATGTCCGGGCTGGCACCGGGGTTAAAGGTAAAGACCTGAATAATGGGGTAATCCACCTGCGGCAAAGCCGCCACCGGCAACAAACGCCAGCTCAGAATACCGGCCACCAGTATCGCCAGCATCAGCAAGGATGTGGCCACCGGGCGCAGGATAAAGGGTTTGGATAAATTCATCGCTTAGGCCTTGGGTCGTTGCGCGGCTGGTTGTGCTGCTTTTTTCTCAGGTTCCACCGCCTGCTGATCCCGCACCAGCACTTCCACTTCGCGGCCAGGGCGCAAACGGTCTAAACCTTCCAGTACCACTTGCTCACCGGCTTGCAGGCCCTGCCTGATTTCAATCAGGCCATTGTCGACAGCCCCAAGCACCAGGTTGCGCACCTGCGCTTTGTTATCTTCGATCATATAGACATAAGTGCCTTCCGAACCGTATTGCACCGCGTCCTGCGGAATGGTCACCGCGCCTTTGCGCTCAGCCACATTCAGCCGCACATTGACAAACTGGTTCGGGAACAGCTCTTGTGCACTGTTGCTGAACTCGGCTTTCAGTTTCAGGGTACCTGTACTGGTATCAATCTGGTTGTCCAGAGTCGTCAGGGTGCCTTTGGCCAGCATCAGCTGCTCCGCCCTGTCCCAGGCTTCCACCGTTAAGGTTTCACCAGCACGCACAGCGTCCAGCACCATCTGCAACTGGGTTTCAGGAACGGTAAAAGCCACAGCTATAGGGGACGTCTGGGTAATGCTGACCAGCCCTGTGCTGCTGTTGGCCTGCACCAGGTTACCAGCGTCTACCTGACGCAAGCCTAAACGGCCACTGATAGGCGCATGAATTTGGGTGTACGACAGCTGTAACCGCGCCGCATCAATGGACGCCTGATTTGACTTCAGCGCACCTTTCAGCTGATTCACCAGTGCCTGCTGCTGGTTGTACTGCTGCTGAGCTATGGTGTTTTGTTCTTTTAATTTGGCGAAACGCGCTAAATCCTGTTCGGCACTTTTTAACTGCGCCAGGTTTTGTTCTTTCTGGCCTATGGCCTGATCCAATGCCACCTGGTATTCGGCCGGGTCAATTTTCGCCAACAGCTGGCCTTTTTCGGCAAACTGGCCTTCCTTAAACAGCACTTCCGCCAAGGGGCCAGACACGCGGCTTTGCACCAGCACTGTATTCAGAGGTGTGACAGTGCCGATGGCTTTGAGCTGAACTTTTAAATCGTTGCTTTGTGCTGTCACCACCCGCACCGGTACTGGCATAGTCCAGGGGTTCATCGCCGCACCGGGGCCGCCTGCTCGCGGTCCGCCAGCTGGACGCTGGCCGCCTCGTTGCCCGGTTTGGGCACCTGCGGCGTTGTCGGCCGCAGGCCAGAAGTAATACGCAGCACCTGCGGCTAAAGCGACCAGCACGGCCAGCACCAAAGGCTTTTTCCCGTTGAACATAATTTGATTCCTGTAAAGCGGCTTAAATTTTTCTGAGCGTACTCTAATGCACAGTGCTGGCAGCCTCAACGAAGCAAGTGTCAATATTAAGTAAAGATCTGCTGACATTCGGCCAGACGCCTTTCTGTAGCGACCAAAAGCCCGGCCTGCTGCCAGAACCAGCCACAAAGTCAAAGCTGAGTGGCTGAAAAATAACAGCTGTTCGGGTTTTGCTGCTGACATAAGGTTGTCAGTCGGCTGCTCTATGCTGAACTCTGAATACGAAGCAGGAGAGCACAATGATCAGCCTGAACCCCACTATTGCCAGTTACTGGCACGCCTTCAACCGTCATGACACCGAAGCACTGCTGTCCTGCTTTGATCCTGAAGCCGTGTTGTTGTACCAAAACCAGATCTGGGTGGGTTGCGCCGATATTCAGCGCTGGCAACACCAGCATCAGCAACAACTGCAGCTGGTGGGCGCCGCGGAGCAGGCCGGTCAGACGCTGGTGCAGGCCAAAGCCGGTCAGCAAGTCTGGTGCTATATGTTTGCGTTGCAGGATGGCAAAATCAGCCGACTCATTGTAGAACCCGGAGTTGCCGCTTGAACCGTGTGGATCGCCTGCTGGCGTTAATTCTGTTTTTACAAAGCCGCCGCAGTGCCACAGCCGAGCTGATGGCGGAGCATTTTGGTCTGAGTGTACGCACCATTTACCGCGATATGGCCGCACTGGCCGAAGCTGGCGTGCCACTGCTGGCTGAAGCAGGTTCAGGTTACCGGCTGATGAAAGGCTACTTGCTGCCCCCGGTGAACTTCTCCGAGCAGGAAGCCATGGCGCTCAGCACGGGTTTGTTGCTGGCGCAGCGCATGACCAGCCCTGGCTACACCCAGCTGATGCAAAGTGCTTTGGATAAAATCAAAGCCGTATTGCCCAATGACAGCAAAGACCGCTTGCAACACCTGGCCCGCGCTATGGCAGCCCCACAAAGCAGCCAGCCACCGGCCGCCGATCTGACCTTATTGCAACGGGCTATTACCCATCAGCAACTGGTACGGATGCAGTATCAGGATGCCAGCTGGCAACAGAGTGAGCGTGACGTAGAACCAGCGGGGCTGATTTATTATCTCGGCCGCTGGCACTTTATTGGCTGGTGCAGGTTAAGGCAGGACTGGCGGGATTTCAGAACGGACCGGATTTCTGCCGTCGAATTACTGGCCGAAAAAGTACCAGCCAGACCGGACTTTTCCGCGCAGCAGTTTTTACAAAGCTGTGTACCCACACCGGAGCTAAGTGCGCTGATCCGCTTTGCCCCTGCAGCCGCAGATCGCGCCAAACGCGAATGGTGGCAGGGTTTTGGTGCGGAAAGCCAACAAGACCAGCAGATGTTGCTGGAGTTAAAAACCAGCGACTGGCGCAGCCTGGCCAGCTGGTTATTGTCGTTCGGCACCAGCGCAGAGGTGCTGCAGCCACAAGCGCTGATTGACGAAATCCGCCTGCAAAGCCAGCAGCTGCTGCAGCTTTATTCTGGATAAAGCTGCCGGGTCTGTTGCATCGAATAGCGGATTAATTGTTCCAGCACGGCCAGGTTAATATCGGCCAGCTTTTTAATGTAGATGCAAGCCACAGTTTTGCGGAACTTGCCCAGTTGGCTGAGCAGCGATTCCTGCTGCTGATCAATCTCGCCACAACTCAGCACATAGAGACTGATTTCGGCCTGGCGGTTGGCAAAACCTATCAGGCACATATCGCCTTCACGGCCAGAGGCGTATTGGTAGTGGTAGCGGCCAAAACCAACAATACTGGGGCCCCACATCACAGGCGCCTCGCCAACTACCTGCTGCATCAGCTGCACCAGTTGTTCACAGTCTGCCCGTCGGGCTGGTTTTTCAATAGCGGCCAGGTAATCAGTCACAGCAACGCCGGTTGGCTGGGTTTTATTGTCTGCCATAGATAACTCATGGGTATTCAGGTGTTTAATAACCATAGCATTAGGGCTTGTTGACGTTTCAGGGTTATTTTTGCAGCCTCTGGCCGGTTTTTATGCCAGGCAGTGCGAGTGCAGTGTAGTTATTCTACATAAACGAGCACTAACGCAGCAGAAAGACCGGCCAGGCGCTGCCCTTCGGGTTCGGTCTGGCGGCGCCCTGCACTTTGTCACTCGTCGCTTATTTAGAATAACTAAACTTCGCTCCTCGTTTCGCGTTCAGAACACCGCCAGAGCGAACAAAATTTAATCTCGAAACGTCAACAAGCCCTAGTGGAACTGAATAATCTGAATCAACAAGTCACCATAAAAAAAGCTGCCGCTAAGGGCAGCCTAAGGCAATTGATACAGAGGATACCACTGCCAATCGCCAGACCTGCAGTGAACCCAAGTTCAGAGTAATCGATACCTGCAAATAGCGCGATGTGACAAATTGTCGCAACCCGTGCGCAGGCTAACGTCACAGCTTTGTACAAATTCACACTAGTGAGTACCGGTTTTTTACGTTACTTTAGACTGCTTAAGGAAGCCAGAAGACCGGGGTGCTGATGCTACGTCTTTGTTGTTGGCCAGTTCTGGCATTTGCTGTGTTTGGGGCGGTTTTTCCTGCACAGGCAGCACCTCAGCTGATGCTGTTGCTGGAAAACCATTTACCGCAATCGGATGCCGATCGCATTAATGTAGAAACACTGATCCTGCAACGGCTGAGTCAAAGTGCAGCCCCGGAACTGCAAATACAGCCAGTGCAACTGAGTACGCTGCGGGCCTGGCAAATGCTGAAGCAACCAGGCAACTACTGTGCACTCAGCAAAATAAAAACCAAAGATCGCGAAAAGCTGCTGTATTTCGCCCGCTTACCCACCACCATTTACCCGCCCTTGCAGCTGATAGGCACCCGCACCTTTGGCAAAACGCCGCTGGATTTAGCCCGGCTGGTGCAGCAAAAACCCGAGCTGAAAATTGGTGTGATTAGCGGCCGCAGCTATGGCGCCGAGCTGGACAAACTGATCAGCAGTCACCCCAAACAATTTTTTCAGCGCAGTGGTGCAGAAGCGGCACAAAACCTGGCACTGATGTTAAGCAAAGGCCGGCTGGATGCCTTGCTGGAGTTTTCCGCCATTACCATGCGTAGCCTGCAGCACCTGCCGGAAGCGCCCAAACTCTACCCGCATCAGCTGACCGGCCAGCCTTTGGTGAGCGGTTATCTGGCCTGCAACAAAAGTGAGCTTGGCCTGCAGATGGTGCAATGGATAGATCAGAAAATGGCCGACGCGGCCTACCAGACGGATGTGCTTCAATTGCACCGGCAGTTTTTCAGCCCGGACGATTTTGCGCTGTTGCAACCTGAACTGCTGAAGGTATTTCCACAGGCAATGCCACAGACAGACTAACCAAACAACGAACTTCGCTTTAGCGGCTTCTGTTGTAGTTTCGTCATGCCAGACTATGCGGCAGATGAAAACTTGCTGTATAAAAAACAACCACCCATTCACAGCAGGAAGAAATCATGGCCGACCAACCGAAAACCCGAAAAACCGCTGCCGACTTTTCACCTCAGACGTTAAAACTCTTTGATCAGTATGTGCATGGCGACATCAGCCGCCGCGACTTTCTCTCTGGTGTGGCGCGTTTTGCCGTAGCAGGTGTCACAGCACTGAGCATACTGGAAGCGCTGCAGCCCGATTATGCCTTTGGCCAGCAAATCAGCCCGGACGACCCAGCGTTAAGCAGCCGTTATCTGGAGCTTCCTTCTCCCGCCGGTTACGGCACTGTGCGTGGTTACCTGGCGCAGCCAAAAGCCGCAGACACCGACAGTGGCAACAGGCCATTGGTGCTGGTGGTGCACGAAAACCGGGGTTTAAACCCCCATATTGAAGATGTCACCCGCCGGCTGGCACTGGCAGGCTTTATTGCTTTTGCACCAGATGCACTGTTTCCGCTGGGTGGCTACCCCGGCGATGAAGACAAAGCCCGCGCTTTATTTGGCACTTTGGATCAGGACAAAACCAAACAAGACTTTATTGCAGTGGCCAAGGCGATGCAAAGCTGGCCGCAGGGCAATGGCAAACTGGGAGTGACAGGTTTTTGTTATGGCGGTGGCATGGCCAATTTCCTGGCCACAGAGCTGCCAGAGTTAAAAGCCGCGGTGCCCTTTTATGGTCGCCAGGCCGACGCCGATAAAGTGGCCGCCATTCAGGCGCCCTTGTTAATTCACTACGCCGAACAGGATGAACGGGTAAACGCCGGTGCAGCAGCTTATGATGCGGCATTAAAAGCAGCCGGTAAAAACGCGGTCAGCTACATGTACCCGGACACCCAACACGGCTTTCATAATGACACCACACCAAGGTACAACCAGGCCGCAGCCGAACTGGCCTGGCAACGTACCCTGGCGTTTTTTAACCAGCATTTAAGCTAATCACTAACAAGGAAAGGACCACAGATGTTTAAGCTGCAGCACTGCACCTTTGTGTTGGGGAAAGATTACCGGATGCAGCTGCAGCAGCTGACGATAGCGCCGGGCCAGCACACTGTGTTGCTGGGGCCAAATGGCAGCGGTAAATCGGCGCTGAGCGCCATTTTGGCGGGTGAAGGCCAGTGCCAAAGCGGCGAATTCGTCAGCCCCTCTGCCACTGGAAAAAAAGTCGCCTGGGTGAGCACCGAGCAGCAAAAAGCACTGATTGAGGCCGAAAAACGTAAAGACGACGCCGATATTCTGGATGTATTGCCCAACCCCAGCAGTGCCCGCGACATTATTCAGCGTGACTTCCCGCTCTGGTCAAACGCCCTTGAACACCAGCTGCAGCAACTGGCCACACTGCTGAACTTCAGCCCCAGGCTGGACACCGCTTTTTTAGCGCTCTCCACAGGCGAAAGCCGCAAAGTGCTGATCCTGAGGGCTTTATTAAGCCAGCCAGACTACTTAATTCTGGACGAACCCTACAACGGCCTGGACGCCGCCAGCGAGGCCGCGTTGCGCGACTGGCTGCAACAGCACCAGCAGCAGTTCACCCTGATCCTGGTGACCAACCGCCACAGTGAAATTCCGTGCTTTACCCGGCAATTGCTTTACCTGAACCATGGTGAGCTGGCCTGGCAAAATCAGGGGCAGGGGCTGGACCCGGCCGATTTGGCTGAGCTGAACAAACTCAGCACCTTACAAAACCCGCCAGAGCAGTTGCCGGCTAAAGACCAGGACCGCTTTACCCCGCCGTTGCCAGATGGCCAGCAGCGGCTGGTGCGGCTGCGTAACGGTAAAGTGCACTACGATGACCGGGTGGTGTTTCAGGGCCTGAACTGGCAGGTGAACCGCGGCGAGCACTGGCAGATTGTCGGCCCCAATGGCTCCGGCAAAACCTGCCTGCTGTCGATGCTGACTGGCGACAACCCACACTGCTACACCAATGATTTAGAAGTGGTGGGTTACCAGCGCGGTCAGGGCGAAAGCATCTGGGATATCAAAAAACACATAGGGCTGATTTCCAACAGCCTGCAACTGCAATACCGCGTTAGCTGCCCTGTGCTGCATGTGGTGTTATCCGGCTTTTACGACAGCATAGGTTTGTATGAACAACCCACGCTGCACCAGACTCAGCTGGCCCAGCAATGGCTGCAGCTGATTGCTTTGGCGGATCAGGCGCAGCAGTCGTTCCAGCAGTTGTCTTTTGGTGATCAGCGGCTGGTGCTGATTGCCCGCGCTATGGTGAAACACCCCAGCCTGCTGATTCTAGACGAACCCTGCAATGGTCTGGACCCGCTGAACCGGCTGAAAGTACTGGCGCTGCTGAACATTCTGAGCCAACAGGGCGAAACCACCCTGCTGTACGTCAACCACCACCCGGACGACAAAATAGCTGGGGTCGACAGGGTATTGGATATGACGCACTACCAGGCGTAGAGCACCGAATAGTTTAAAAAAGCGACAGCAGCGAAAGTCAGAATGGCCGCAGGCAAGGCAGATTTTTGAAGGTTTAGTGGGCCTAAATCGAGAAAATCTAACACCGCATGCGGCCATTCTGATTTCGCCCGTACGGGAGCGCCTGAAAAACCCTCACTCCGCGTTGTAACAGCTCGAAAGAGCCCCACTATTCCTTCGCTGTTACGCCTTGATTGAGCCTTTTTCAGGCTGCTCTGCTGCTCACTTCTTAAACTAATCGGTGCTCTAGCACCTGGAAAGCAAAGCTTCGGCTGCGGACTTAATCCGCGTCTGCCGCAGCTTCCGGCACAGGCGCCAAAGGGCCAAGCAGAGTCAGCACATCGTCCATTTGGGCTTCGGCAAACCAGTAGTGCTGCAAAGCACTGTCGGCGTGCCGCGCCAGCTGCAGTTGAATTTGGCGCTGCTCCGGCAACACAGCCGCCACCTGATAAGTGCCGGACAAACCAGCCGCATTCAGCACACAAAGGCGCTGACCCGGTTGATAACGGGTTCTGCACACCAAAGGCAATTGCAGGTTAACCAACAAGAGGTACGGGCCTTTTTCGCTCAGCTGACGGATCACACAAGGCAGTTTCACCGCTTTGGCCAGCGGCATCGGCTGGCCAGCGCCCAGCTCCAGCTGAACATCCGAAAGCGCCGTGCGGCTGCAGGTCAGGATCCACTGGTCCTGACAGAGCGCAGCAGGCAACTCCTCACGCCGGTAACACTGAGTGTCGCCCGCCAGCAATTTGGCTTTGCACAAACCACAGCGGCCGGAGCGACAGCTATGCAAAATGGGGTAACCCGCCTCAATACTGGCATCCAGAATGCTTTGCCCATGCTGCTGCACAAACTCAAGCCCCTGGCTGGTCGAGATTTTTATCACCTTAGCGCACTCAGAAAACAGTAGAAGCTCCACCTTGACCAATTGAACGCCGAATTACAAGCATATCCCCACTAGCCATAGAGTCGCGTTAAACCTCTCTTCGCCAAACCAGGCATTCCTGCTAAGGTATGTCGATCAAATACCAAATTTTCTCCAGCTCGGTATTCAGTGCCGTAAGCATCCGCAAGGGAAGAAACCACTCAATGGCAATCAAACAAAGCATGATGCAAGAGCTGTTAACAGGCAAAACCCGTTTAGTTAAAGCCTCAGGGAGTCCGACTGATGCCTATTGAGTTAAACAATCAAGATTTAATCAGCCTGGTGAGGGAACTGTGCCGCTTACCACAGGAAACCGAATGGGTTGAATTTAAGCGCAATGCCGATTAAGTACATGATTAAAATAATATTTATTTTTAGCCTTTGTTTGATTTTGCAAAAACAAAATTGCTTGACCGTTGCTTGATGCAAATAAGATTACACCACCAAAAAAAAGGCTAAACAATTGATTTATATTGCTTAAGTCCTTTTTATTTGCTTGATCTCCAGACATTTTCCAAACCTGTGTCACCCCTGCGCCCGTTTTCAGCAGTTTTTTCTGGATTTAGCGCCGCCAGCCCCTCCAGAATTTAGTTTCGGACTTCGTGAGCTCCCTTAGGTCCGGAATGAGCCGCTTCCTACTGGACCTTGCGATTGCTCAGTGTCAACTAACCCTGCCCGGGATGATCTCAGTGTTTCATAACAGTCAAAAGGCTCCGCTAAAGGAGCCTTTCATTACCCTACCCAGTTTTTGACTTCAGTCATTTGTCGTTTAAAAATAAAGACTTAACATGAAACCTTCTGGAGCAAACATCCTGCCAAATTATCGCGATTTGAGGCAAACCTAAAGTTTCATCATGCAGCTATTAGACTAGATTGAATGCTCTTGAGAAATTGAAAATAAAGTTTCACCACAGGCGATAAATATCAACACTCAGAACATTCAACCAACAAGGATTTGCGCTGGTGTTCAGCTCGCTCCATCCGTTGTAGCTCATTTTCTTTGACACCTCTTAGAAAGAAGAAAGAAAAGAACAGTTAAATACCAGAATTATTGATATTATTTAGAGCGAAACTCGCTGAAAATTAGGCATATACCGATAGTACTTTATGTAGTTTGATAATGCAGCACGAACCTTTGTCGGACTTTTATCTATTTCAAATGGAAGCAAATCAATTATTTCATCAACTTGTGTACCTGGTAGATTTCTATTGATCTCATACTTTTCTCTTAAAGTGAGATCAGGAACATTTATCTCATGTATATCCTGCCATGATTTGCAAATGTGATCTTTAACATCAAGATGAGATCTCTCCAACAGTGATGTAGTCTCAGTATCCTCCCTAAGAATTATCCCTGTAATCGATAACATCTGATGTCTATTATCGATGTAGCGAAAGATACATAATGGCTTGAAAATTAACTCTTCGGATGTCTTCAATGCAGACTCTACCGCTGTCTGTATCATATCAGTCAATGTTTTAGCAAAACGGTCCATCGTAGAAACATCATTCTCTATAAGATTTTCATTAAGGAAACGACAATCTGCTTTCTTTTTAAAAACATCTACTTTGCTTGATCCATTTGCATCACCACTCAACACATCTGGGTTGGCATTTATCGTGAACTTGCATATGTCATATGCATCGAGTTTCCCCAATAACAAGTGTAATGCTCTAAACTGTGAACCCCATTTTGTATCAGTATAATCAAGCCAAAATATTGTTGGAGAATTTCTCTCAAATGCATTTATATAATCATTGATACTGGTATTTACACATGAAATGCATTTAAAATTCTTATTAAACTGCTGCCTTGAAAATACCGATTTGTCCCTTTCTAAAGATTCTAAATTTGATATTCCAAGACTACTATGAAGTAAATGATGATCTTCAAGCATTGGCCCACCAAGGCTAACGTACTTATAATCTTGTATCTTTGACGGGACTTTAAGAAGACTCAAAATTTCGAAAAATATTTGCCTATCAATTGATTTGTTTGTACGCAAATGGTAAGGAACATTGGAACTCATCTTGATGCCTCGCGCAAAACAAAATCAAAGCAAAGTTCTCCAACTTGGTTTGATGTGTACTCGTCACCAACATTTAAGTACTCAGCGACCAAATCTATAGAATCAACGTCTTTGGAAAAAGTTATTTTCTTTGAGCCAGAGTTATTAGTAAAAGGCACAGGCAATGATGGCTTAAATTTCTGTTCATTTGTCCTGTTTTTTACATTAGTCCATGATTCTGTTTTCTGAGAAAACTTATCAATTACTTCTAATGGTGTCGCACTGCTACTCTTTAGTAATCTAGAATTGCTCTGTTTGATCAATTCCTCACCTTTCCATTTATTGGTGTAATCAATAAATAACTTCGTTCCTTCTATTATATGTTTTCGTATTTTTAGAAATAAAGGGGATGTTACATCTACGCCTCGTTTCGTCGTTGTAATCGGCAATTTCTCTGGATCATTCGACTTAAAATATACAATACCACTTATAGAGATAAACTGTGTATGGTACCGGGCATAGTCAACCCCCCAGCCGGTAAGCTCAGATTTGTCCTTATAAACAACGATCCTGTCATTACAAACAATTGTCCAACCAGCATTCTCAGACCTATTTCTTGGTTCTTTTTTTTCTTCTTCTTCTTCTTGTTCAGTTACCAAAGGTGCTGCAAACCCTACAATTAAATTCACCTCGACATCATCAATTACTGCTTTGTATATGTAGGGTTGTATCGCATGCCCACTATCATGTTCAAGTTCATAACGAAGTGTAATTGGGTTAGGATTTATTTTTTCACCATTTATTTTAACCTGAAACCCTTTAGCAATTATATAAGAATAGGCATATATAACTTTATTTATTAAACTAGTTTTAAATTCTTTATTGTCAAACCTAGCAGACACTGATTCATTCAGCTTTGAAATTGATATTTTTGTGCCATTGACTTCACTAAAACCAAACGAATTTTGTAGATCTATACTCCACGTATTATCACTAGACAGCCAGCTTTCATTGATCACAATTGAGAATGCATCATTTAAACCGTGTTTTGTATCTATTTCACAATGACGACCAATCTTGAAAATTGACCTCTTCATTCCGATACCATACACACCCACAGTAGCTAGTTTTTCTCTCGGAGCATCTGAAGGTCGCCCCATGCGGAAAGCATACTCCGCACTACTGATTGGGATTCCGCCACAGTTATCTGAAATTGTAAATTTTGTCTTCGAAAACTCAATATCTACCCAATATCCATTGTAATTTATTTCATCAGGATTTTTCTTTTGGGTCCTTGCAACACCATCGAGACAATTGTCTAATAGATCAAGAATGGCGTCTTCTAGATCTATATCTCGAGTAAGCATTTCAACAAAAAATCTTTTTGTTGGCTTAAAATCTGCTATTTTGTTGTTCATGCTAACCTTGCTTCCTTTCAACTTTATTCATGTCAACTATAAATTTATTCTTTATTATTTTCAGTATCTCTTTTGAAACTAATGGAGATACGCTATTTCCAATCATTCTAAAACTATGCCATTTTGTAGGATGAAATACGAACCAATCAGGAAATCCTTGTAATCTAGCAGCTTCTCGTACTGTAATAACCCTTTGTTGTTCGGGGTGAATCGGTCTGACAGCCTGATAACTACCTTTATCAGAACCCGTGCCAGCTCTCAGAGTAGGACAAAAACCATCCCAACTTAGCTTTTTTGACCGGCTAACGACGTCTGTGCTTCCAGGCCTGGTTGCTGCATATCTCTCTTTTACGGTTTGTGAATGAACTGTGTCAAAGAAACCACTAACTTCGCCGTTTCGGATTTTATTAATAGCAATGTTCCATCCTAAATTCCTTCTTACTTTTCGCATTTCTTTTGCATAGTTCGATAGCTGGACATCATTATTATAACTTGCCCACCCATAATTATCTGGATCGTTCGACTGCGGAATAGGGGCTGGTAAATCTGATATCGCATCTCGGACATTCACTTTATTAATTTTTATATTAAAATCTTCAGCAGAAATGTTAGCAACGTGACTTGGGTTATAACCTACAACAATTACTCTTTTCCTGACAGTTGGGGCTCCGAAGTCTGATGCATCTATAATAAATGGATCCAATACTACAAAATCTTTACTCACTGTATTGATCGCACTCTCTAGCTCTGAGAGGTTTTTTGAGTCAAGAATTCCTTCCACATTTTCCATTACAAAGAATTTTGGTTTTAACAAGTTCACATTGCGGAAGAAATGAGCAACAAGCGACCGACGAGGGTCACTTACATCTGATTTACCAATCCTGCTATAGCCCTGACAAGGCGGCCCTCCGATGACACCATCTACTTCTTCTCCTTTGAGAATGATTCTCCATGAATCTTTGTCCATTTTGGCCAAATCACCAGAAATAACTTTAGTTTTGGGAAAATTCTTTTTGTAGGACGACTGTAATATGGGATCGATGTCAATGGCAGCCAATGTATGAAAGCCGGCGTATTCGGCTCCAAGTCCAAAACCGCCACAACCGGAAAACAAATCGACTATCGTATTATTTTTGCGCACACCATTCACCTTTAGCCCACACTACCTTACATCATATTTTGACATCGTTTACCGATTCTGTCGACCGTAGACCGAGACTTTCTATACACATGATGAGTACAACGCAGACCTGATCCTAGATATCCACTTTAGCCTTCCATCCTGTGATTTTGGGTGAACGATAGCCTTATATTCATTTGTACTTTGGCTGATAATATTGGTAGACCAACGAATAGAGCTTCTCACGAGTTCAACTAAAATGCCATTTATAGTGTCCATTCCACAATTGGCATTTATGCTAAATATGAATCATACCGGGTTTGTCGGAGGCTAATTTTCTTGAGAGAATTAGTCCATGAACAAAAGAACAACGTATTCCGCAGAAGTCCGCGAGCGCGCAGTTCGCATGGTTTTGACCTCAGAGCATGATCACCCATCCAGGTGGGCTGCGCTGGTCTCTATTGCATCCAAAATTGGCTGTACTCCTGAGACATTGAGGGCTTGGGTAATCGTATTGAGGTCGATTCAGGTAAACGAGCTGGTGTTACCACCGATGCCGCAGCCAAAATCAAGCAACTTGAGCGCGAAAACAAAGAGCTTAAGCAGGCCAACGAGATCCTGAAGAAAGCAGCTGCATTTTTTGCCCAGGCGGAGCTCGACCGCAAACCGAAGAAATAATCCAGTTCATTGATTCGCACCGAGCGTTGCATGGTGTCGAGCCGATTTGTCATGTGCTGCAGATCGCGCCATCAACGTATTACCGGTGCAAGTCATTGGAAGCTCAGCCAGAGCTGCGTTGTCAGCGTTATCACCAGGATGAGGCGCTAAAGCCTGAAATTCTGCGCGTATGGCAGGACAATCGGCAATGCTATGGGAGCAGGAAAGTCTGGAAACAACTGGGGCGTGAGGGCTTTACGGTGGCTCGCTGTACCGTTGTCAGGCTGATGAAAGTCCTTGGGCTCCAGGGCGTTCGGCGTGGTCGCCAGTGTATTACGACCATCCCTGACGAGAGCGCTGCAAAGCCGCTGGATCTGGTGAACCGGGAGTTTACCGCAAGCCGGCCAAACCAGCTTTGGGTGGCGGACATTACCTACGTGGCCACTTGGTCAGGGTTCGTTTACGTCGCCTTCGTCACCGATGTGTTTTCCCGTAAAGTTGTGGGCTGGAGGGTCATGAAATCGATGCAGACGCAGTTAATTCTGGATGCACTGGAGCAGGCTCTATGGGCGAGAGGTAAGCCTAAAGGCGTCATTCATCACAGTGACAGAGGAAGCCAGTATGTCTCAATACGTTACTCAGAGCGATTATCAGAAGCTGGTTTTACCGCGTCTGTCGGCAGTGTTGGCGACTCATATGACAATGCTTTGGCTGAGACGATTAACGGCTTGTACAAAGCCGAGGTGATCTATAAAGACGGCCCTTGGCGTGGGCTGGAGCAGGTTGAACTTGCCACATTAGATTGGGTTGATTGGTTTAACAACAGAAGATTGCTGAGCGCCATTGGTGATATCCCGCCAGCTGAATATGAGGAAAACTATTATCGACAATTAAGGCAAGATACGGCAGCATGACTCAAACAAATCCGCCTCCGAATGTACCGGTACGATTCATAATTTAGGATACCCAACAAAATGTTCAGTGGTAGCGAATTCTTATTAGTTATTACTTTTATGTTTGTCGTAGGTGCGTCTTTAATCATTCGTGCTAAGAGTGGCGGCAAGTATGAAGTGAAAGCAATTGATGTGGTTGTGGGGTTGACCCCATTTCTCATATGGTTGCTTGTGTCGGGAAATCTGGCTGAGTTCAGTGTTGGGGATTTGTCCCTGAAGCTGAGAGAAACCTCTCGATCCACTATATCAAAACAAATTTCAAAGCTGTCTTCCGAAGGGGAAATACTGAGCATAGGCGTCGATTGTATATATGCACACGAAGATGACATACATAGCTTGGAGACATTTCCAACCTACCGTCCTTTCAGGTTTATTATCATTGAGGATCAATGTGAAGATGATGAGCGAGGGGAAAGCAATCCTATATTTGTGGGCATGTTAAGTGTAGAAGACTATAAACGATACTTTTTAGGGCAAAATACAAAACTCAGCGGTAAGTATTTTTTAAGCTTGGTTAAGAAACGAGCAATGAACTCCATTATTGATCTTGGTATTCCCAGTTTTGTATCTATAAATAATGCTGTTAATCCGAACACCGAAAAACTAACAGCGTTGAAAATCATTGAAGAGCTTAATGTAGAGGCATTGCCTGTTGTATCGGATGACAAATACTTTATAGGAATAGTCAGCAGATCAGAACTAGTTGTAAGTTTCGTCGTTGACATGGCGGAGTCAGCAAATTAGCGGTTCCTACAGCTACGTTAACGATCAGCTACACAATTATACCAAATGCTCCGCTGCACTCCAAATTTGGTATATGTGAGCCTAAGCGCTAGGCCATTTATGCGTCATGAAGACATCGCACATGCAAAAATATATATCAATTGAAATGTCGCTGATTTTCAAGGCGCCGTAAATAAAGAAGCCCCAATTGTATGGGGCCTTTGATGATGAAATTATATTTTCAATGATGAGGCTTTATTTTGTGGGATGAATCTTTATTTTCATCCCACATCATTTTCCAATAAAAACAAAATCCTATTCCACAGTCACCGACTTGGCCAGGTTGCGTGGCTGGTCCACGTCTGTGCCTTTGATAATGGCGACGTAGTAGCTCAATAACTGCAGCGGAATGGTGTAGACGATAGGTGCAATCAGCGGGTGCACGTGTGGTACGTTCAGTACCCGCTGGGTGGCGTCTGATTTGAAATGGGCGTCCACATCAGCGAACACATACAAAATACCGCCACGGGCCCGCACTTCTTCTACGTTGCTCTGCAGCTTTTCCAGCAGGTCGTTGTTTGGCGCCACCACAATAATCGGCATGTCGGCGTCAATCAGCGCCAGCGGACCGTGCTTCAGTTCACCTGCGGCATAAGCTTCGGCGTGAATGTAAGAAATTTCTTTGAGCTTCAGCGCACCTTCCATCGCTATTGGGTACTGGTCGCCACGGCCAAGGAACAACGAGTGGTGTTTGTCGGCAAACTCTGTGGCCAGCACTTCAATTTTTGGCGCCAGGGTTAAGGTTTCTTCCAGTTTGGCTGGCAGCGATTTCAGCGCCTGCACCATGTCTTGTTGCTGAGTGGCGGTCAGGCCGTTGTATTTACCAATGGCCAGCGTCAGCATGGCTAAGCCAACCAGCTGGGTGGTGAAGGCTTTGGTAGAGGCCACACCAATTTCAGCACCAGCGCGGGTCATAAAGGCCAGGTCTGATTCACGCACTAAGGACGAGCCCGCCACGTTACAAATGGTCAGGCTGCCTAAATACCCGGCTTCTTTGGCTAAGCGCAGTGCCGCCAGGGTGTCGGCCGTTTCGCCTGATTGCGAAATGCTGACCAGCAGGCTGCCTGGCTGCACAAAGGATTTGCGGTAACGGAACTCGGAGGCGATTTCGACGTTACAGGAAATACCACCTAAGGACTCCAGCCAGTAACGGGCCACCATGCCGGAGTGGTACGAGGTACCACAGGCGACAATTTGCACATGGCGCACTTGTTTAAACAGCTCGGCGGCGCCGTTACCAAAGGTTTCGTCCAGCACAGAGTCGCTGCCTAAACGACCTTCCAGCGTGTTGATAATGGCACTTGGCTGCTCGTAGATTTCTTTCAGCATAAAGTGACGGTACTGGCCTTTGTCACCGGCGTCATAACTGGCGGTTGACTCGGTAATAGTGCGCTCTACCTGCACACCGTTTTTGTCGTACACGGTGACGCTGTGGCGGGTCACTTCAGCCACGTCGCCTTCTTCCAGGAACATAAAACGGCGGGTGACCGGCAACAGGGCCAGCTGGTCTGAAGCAATAAAGTTTTCGCCGATACCAAAACCAATCACCAGCGGGCTGCCAGAACGGGCCACCACTAAATGGCTTGGGTCGGTTTTGTCCATCAGCACTGTGCCGTAAGCGCCGCTGAACTGCTTGACTGCGGTTTGTACGGCGGTTAGCAGCGAACCGGTGTTTTTCAGCTCTTCTTCCACCAGGTGGGCGATCACTTCAGTGTCGGTGTCGGAATTAAACACATAACCTTTGGCCTTCAGCATGTCACGCAGTGGGCCGTGGTTTTCAATAATGCCGTTGTGCACCACAGAGATTTTACCGGACACATGAGGGTGAGCGTTACGCTCAGACGGTTCGCCGTGAGTGGCCCAGCGGGTGTGCGCAATACCGGTGCCACCAGGAACAGGCTGAGCTTTAATGGCGTCCGACAACTCTTTCACCTTGCCTAAACGGCGCACGCGCTGCAGTTCACCGGTGCCATCTAACACCGCCACACCGGCAGAGTCATAACCACGGTATTCCAGGCGGCGTAAACCTTCGACCAGAATTTCTACTACGTCACGTTGTGCTACTGCACCTACAATTCCACACATTTGTTCTACTCCGGTTAAGCAAGAGGGGCGCAAATCACTTTGACGCCATGAGCTGTTATGGCTTGTTTTGCCTCAGGGCTCAGCTGGTCGTCGGTGACGAGCACACTGACCACAGACCAGGGCAATTCAAGGTTATGAATTTTCCGACCGATTTTGTCGGATTCGACCATCACTATCACCTCGCGGGCCACATCGGCCATCACCCGGCTTAAGCTGGTCAGTTCGTTAAAGGTGGTGGTACCGCGCTGCAGGTCAATGCCGTCGGCACCAATAAACAACTGGTCAAAATCATAGGCGCGCAGCATCTGCTCTGCCAGTTGGCCCTGAAAGGATTCCGACTGGGCGTCCCAGCTGCCACCTGTCATCAATAAAGTAGGTTCGTTTTCCAACTCGCGCAGCGCATTGGCAATAGCCAGCGAGTTGGTCATCACCACCAGGCCGGTTTTATGCGATAACTCAGGCAACAGCGCCGCTGTGGTGCTGCCGCTGTCGAGGATAATACGGTTATGGTCGCGGATAAGCGCCGCTGCGGCTTTGGCCAGCTGTAACTTTCGTTGTGAAACTTGTTCGACAGCAGCTTCATGGATCAGCTCCTGCGGCACCAGCACAGCACCGCCATAACGACGCAGCAATAAGCCATTGTCTTCCAGCGCGGTTAAGTCTTTGCGGATAGTGACTTCAGAGGTGTCAAAGTGCGCAGCCAGCTGCTCAACACTGACTTCGCCCTGTTGGTTTAACAGGTCGAGGATCAGACGGCGGCGCTGCTGGGTGTTACGTTTGTTCATCTGCCATTCACTTAAGTTTCGTTTCGAAAGTTATTTTACATGAACGAAACTTAAGTGCAAGAGTGAAAGCTAGTTCAGCGAAGTGGATGGTTGAAATTCGGCGGTGTTTTAGTGCTGATGGCCGTGTTCTGGCCCAATCAGCAGCCACATCAGCAGTACACCCAACAGCATAAACAGCGGTTGCAGCAGGTTGTTGTTTTGCTGTTGTTGCCGCAGCAATGGCATCAAGTCGGCACTGGCCAGGTAGATAAAAGCACCGGCGGTGACCGCCAGCAGATAACTCAGGTTGGGGCTGATCCAATGGCTGATGATCAGGGTGACCACCACGCCAACCAGGCAGGCACTGGCAGAGAGTAAATTGAACAATAAGGCTTTTTTACGGCTGAATCCGGCATGCAGCAATACCGCCACGTCGGAGATTTCTTGCGGCAGTTCATGGATCAGAATGGCCACTGTGGTAGTGACACCTAGCATAGGGTCGACCAGAAAACTGCCCGCAATCAGCACGCCATCAATAAAGTTGTGCACACCGTCGGCCACCAGATTGACCTTGCCGTAACTTTGCGGCCCGGGCAGTTCGGGGTGGTTGTGTTTCAACAGGCGTTCCAGCAGGTAAAAACCCAAAAGTCCAGCCAGCACCCAGCCCAGCACGGGCCGGCTTTCATGCTGCATCGCCAGCGCATCCGGCAACAAATGCAAAAATGCATTGGCCAGCAGCACGCCCACCGCCAGGCTGAGGATCAGCGGCAGAAAAGCCTGCAAACGCCGCTCAGGCAATAAAAACAACACGGCACCGGATAACGACACCAGCATCACTAATGCAGCGGCACTAAGGCTGTACAACTCAATCATGGCTGGGCATCCGGTACTGGGCAGGAAAAGGTGTGACATTATAACTTTGATCTGTGAATGATGGCAGCTTAAACGAAAAAAACCACCTGCACAGCAGGTGGTTGAGCAAAGGCCCAGACAGGGAAAGGTGAGGAACTAAAAACTGTAGCTAATGCTGGCACGCAGGTAGCGGCCAGGTTCGCTGTAACGCTGAATACCATCCGCACTGATATTGTTGCGGCTGCTGGCGGCGTAACGAATGCGTTCCCAGCGGTAGTACTCGCGGTCCAGCAGGTTGTAAGCGCCCAGGCTGGCCTGCCAGCTGTCGCCAAGCTGGAAGTTACTGACCAGATCCAGCACCACAGAGCTACCTGGCAAGTAGGTGACTAATGCGCTTTGGTCGCCGTTTTCGTCGGTCTCGTAGGCGTCTTTGGCCTCAACTTTGGCGGTGTAAGACAAATTGCTGTGTAAATGCCACCAGCTGGTCAGCTGGTACTGCGCACCTAACACCAGGTTGTCCGGACTGGCGGTGATCAGCGGGTCGCCATTGTCTTTTTCACCATCCAGGTGACTGTAAGCCAGCCGCAGTTCAAATTCCGGCGTGACGCGCCAGCTGCCTTCCAGCTCTACCCCTTTGACTGTGGCTTTACCCACGTTGTCGTTGACTGTGTATGGGTTGCCTTGGGTGACTGTGCAACCAAAGCTGGTACAGCTTTCGTACACCGTTTCCGGGTTTTGCACTTGGGTCACCTGAGTGATCAGGTTGTCGTAGGTATCATGGAACACACCCACACGGACCCGACCTTTTTCGCCTTGCCACAGGTAACTCAATTCCAGGTTGGTGCTGTATTCCGCTTCCAGATCCGGGTTAGACAGCGCACTGTTTAAGCCGTCCACCACCACGCCTGTTGCCTGTTCAGTGCGGCTGACATTGGCCGTCTGGAAATACAGCTCTTCGGTGCTAGGTGCACGGAAGCCCCGGCCGACCTGAGCTTCCAGCCGTTGATTCGGATCCAGCTGGTAGCGGCCGGTCAGCTGGCCGGTCAGGGCACTGAATGATAAATCGCGCACTGAGCCGGTTGGGTCGTTAAAACCTTCACCCACAGTCGGGCTGTAGCTGACATGGTCATAGCGGGCGCCGGTCAGCAGGCTGAACTTGCTTTGGCCAAACTGAATATGGTCACGCACATACAAAGCCAGTGAATCGGCATCTGTCTCTGGCACAAAATCCGGGTCAATGTCCTGACGGGCAATTTCTGAGGTTTCGCCAACATAGCTGGTATCCACAGCAGAGAAATCCACTGAGCGCTGTTCATAGCTGCCGCCGTACAACAACTGCTGGCTGATGTCGCCGCCCAGCTCTTTGTCGAAGGCAAAGGCAAACTTCATTAAGTCTTGCTGATAATCCCGGTCTTCACTGCGGTAGCAAGGGCCAGGCGAGCAAAGCCGCGCTGTACTGGCCGGTGCCAGCATCAGGGTGTAGGCATTGTTTTCTGTGGTCTGGAAATCCAGGCTGGAACTCAGGCTGTCAAACCAGGGGGTTTCGGCCAGCCATTGGTGGTTTAAACCAATGCGCTGACGTTTTACCTGGTCATCGCTGTTGCGGGTCAGGTAGCTGCGGCTTAACCAGGACAGGTTATTGGTGTCGGTATCGGCTTTGTAAGATTCAACCGTTAAACCCAGCTCATGGCGCTTGGATGCCTGGTACTTTACCTTGGCCAGAATGTTATGGCTTTGATTGTCGAGTGGGTCTGCCACTGGACGACCCGAGCCGGTAATGGCCTGTTTCTCTGCCGAGTCGTCGTAGTTTTCCATTTCATGGCCATTACGCAGGGTGCCCACCAGCAAGGCTTCCCAGGCACCAGCACGGCCAGCGAGGGTAAGGGTAGTGGCCAGTTCGTCGTTGGCACCGTTGTAAGCGGCCTTCAGCTTCAGCGCCGCATCATCGCCTTCGGGTGTTAAAAAATCGGCCGGGTCTTTGGTGACAAAAAGCACCGCGCCCCCCAAAGAACCACTGCCGGCGGCAATGGCGTCTGCGCCTTTAACCACTTCAATTTGTTTGACCAGATCCGGGTCGACACCACCGCGGCCAGCGGCGAAGAAATCATAAAACGCGTAGGTAGACGGGTTTAAGGTTTCGCCCGCTGACAAACCGTCAACAGTAATGGCCACCTGATTGCCTTCCAGGCCACGGATATTAAAACCTGAGGAGCCAAAACGGCCCTGATCGGTCAGCGTGACACCAGGAATATAACGCACTAAATCCTGCAGCTGCTGTGCCTGTTCTTTTTCCAGTTCGTCCGCCTTTTTTACCACTGTGGCAGCAGTGGTCGATTTTTGACTGTCCAGCGCGTCAGCAGAAACTGTGACAGCTTCCAGTTCAGTGGTGGAGCTTTGGGCATAAAGCGGGGTGATAACTGCAGTACCGATCGCCAGCGCCAGCAGAGATTTTTTTGTCAGCATAGGTAGGTCCTTCGTGTTCAGAAATAACTCTGAATGTGTTTTTGTTGGCGGCAAGGTTAGATCAAATAAGAATTATTCTCAACAAAATATTTGAGATTTATTCGATAAAAATCAATTAGTTAATTAAGATGAACGAAGAAATCCTCGCCTTATTCAGGCGAGGTTTGCAGAAGGGAAAACAGCATTAGTTAGTCGGCCAGTTGCCATTCAATAGCACTGAGTTCTCCGCTGATTTTGTGCTGCTGCGCCGCTAGAGACGGCTGCCAGTCGAGTGGCCATTTCAGGTGCTGATGCCCGCCATGTTCTCTGGCTATCTCCAGATGTAACCAGTAGCGCCCGGCAGGCACCACCTCGCCGCTCAGGTTGCGGCCATCCCAGCGCAATTGCTGCCAGCCCGCTTTATGGGTGGCCCCCGCCAGGCTGTCGAATTGCTCCGGCGCTTGCCTGGCCTGTTTACGCCACCAATGCCGTAATTCCTGCCACCAGCGTTGCTGGACACCCGACACTTCCAGCTGCCGCACCAGTTGTTGTTGCTCATCGGCCAGCCAGAGCGACAGATAAGGCCGCCGTGCCTCACCCGGTAATTCCGGCAATAAATAGCGGATTTGCATCTGCTGACTGTGCTGCTGGCTTGGATCCGCCAGCATGGCATACCAGGGGGCTGAGGCTTGTAGCTGGCCTTGCTCTGTGTGCAGCAAGGCCGCGCTTTGCAATTGGTTTGCCAGCTGTAGCCCTTGTTGCGGAGCAAGAACCGCCAGGCTTTGTGCCAGCGCCCAGGCCTGCACCAGATCGGCCGCTGCAACTGTCGCCTGCGGGCCATATTCCACCGGCCAGCCATCGGCTGGGTTCAGCACTGCGCTGTAGGTGCGGTGTGCCACCTGGTAGCCAGGTGTCAGCTCCGACTCCGCCAGAAACAACTGCCGCGCCCGCAGCTGTTGCAAGCCGGTTTCGCCGAGCTGCATCACCTGCTCTGCGCCCTGATACCATGACAGGCCAGCCAGTTTCAGTTGGAAGCTGTTCGCGTCCGGCCACAGCAACTGCAGCTGCGCCGTCAGTTGTTGAGCCAGCTCAGCCCTGGCGATCCCTGAGTAATGCCACAGGATTTGTGGATCCGTCGCAGGCAATTTGTTCAGCTGCCGACTGTGCTGACGCAGTGCCACCCGGTCAGGCAGCTGCTTCGCTTGCACTGCCTGTTGCCACTGTTGGACTGCAGAACCAAGCCTACAACTGACGCCATTCAGCAATTGCTGGCGCAGTTGCTCGCAGCGCTGCTGCCACTGCTGCTGCAGCTCCCTGGTTGGCTCAAGGTAACTCTGCTGTTGAGTAGCCAGCCACTGTTGCAGCTTGGGCAACTGCTGCTGCCATTGCTGCGCCGGCACGGCCACATCGACAACCAGCTCTGCATCCAACCATTGCTGTTGGTAAGGCTTGGCCTGCAGTTGGCCGGCAAAGCTCAGCACCAGCATCAGAGCAAATGCACGCATTAGTCGGCCCGCTGCGACGGTTCAATAGCTGGCAGGGCTTCTTTCATGCTGACGGCTTTGTCCGCATTGGTGTCCCAACGCGCAAACATGCGATCACCTGATGCCTGGTATTCAGCAGCACTGATCTGCTGATTTTTGTCTTTATCCAGCGCAGCAAAACGCACTTCGGCCTGCTTTAACTGACCAGCGCGGGTTTTGGCAATTTGGCGGTCCAGCCGGTCAACAAACTCGTTCAGGTATTCGTCTGCACTTAAGTCACCATTGCCATCCAGGTCGGTACGCTTAAACGCAGCGGCGCGCTCCGCCAGGTATTCTTCTTTAGTCACCTTGCCGTCGCCATCTTTGTCATACATAGCGAGCATTCCAGCCACACTGTGGGTGGTTGGCATCACCAGCGCCGGACGGGCGCGCACAGGTTCAGGCTTTTCACTGGCAGGGCGTTTCGGCGCTGGGTCCGCTTTGCTAATCACGCCATCTTTGTTGGTGTCGATAAAGTTAAAAGCGCGCTCACCCGAATCCTGGTATTCCGCCAGGCTGATGCTGCCGGATTTGTCTTTATCCAACGCACCAATGCGGGTATGCGTTTGTTTAATTTGGCCTTCACGTTCTGCATGCAGGCGTTTATCCAGCCGGTTGGCGTATTCGTTAACATACTCGTCCAGTTGCAACACAGCGTCCTGGTTTTCATCACCCGAGCTGAAACGCTGCTGACGCACCTGAGCAAATTCTTCTGCGGTCACTGTGCCGTCTTTGTTCAGGTCGTAATCACGGATAAAACTGGCTTTGCTTTCCGGCGTTGGCTGATGCACTGCCTTGGATTTGGCTGGCTCTGCCGCCACCAGGTAACAGCTGCTGACAGCAAGAAACAGGCTCAGGGCTTTGTTCATGGTTTTCATAAGTTGTCCTATTCGGTAATTTCAACCACAGCTGTGTAGCTGTAGCTATAAGTCGGGGCTTTGGCACCAGCGGGGGCGTCGGTGCGGTAACGGTTCAGCAGCAGGTAACTGCCTTTATTTTTCACGCTGAATTCAATGTCGCCCTGGGCGTTAGTGGTCAGCTGCTGCACTGCTTTGCTTTCAGGCTCAGCCTGACCGGCCTGAAACAACTCCACTTTTTGTCCGGCCAGGCCCTGGCCGTTAAACAGCAGGCGGGCTCGTACCGGGGTGTCGATATACAAATCGTTCGGGTGGCTGACAAAGACCAGTTCAAGTCCCTTGCCATGCGCTTTCAGTGCGGCTTTATCCGGAGCACCTTTGCTGACATAGGTTTCGGCCAGCGTCACGGATTGGAAATGCGCCAGCAGCCTGGCGCCTGCAGGCAGGGCTTCATTGGGATCACGGCTGTTTTTTACTTTGCCGTCCTGCTGCCAGCTGCGAAATACAGCGCCATAACGCTGGCCCGTGCTGAAACGGTAAGTGCCTTCAGAGGTTAATTCATGTGCCAGCATGGTCCGGGTTTTGCCCAAAAACAGCTCTTTGGGTTTGACCTGCTGACCATCCGGCTGGGTGACACTGAATTCGCTTTGGTCGAACTTCACTTCGGGCAAAAAGAATTTTTCTGCAAAGGCGGCATCCAGCGTGACCCAGTTATTTACAGGTTCAAAACTGGCAGGGGCCATGTACGGGGTGTGGGCGATGGCCGCCGTGCTGGCCAGGCAAAAAGTCAGCAGCAGGGCCGGTTTTAGATTCAACATAGCAGCTCCAAAGATGAGAATTACTCTCATTTATTTTAGGAGCGCCACTCTTGATCAAATGATAACTATTTGCAACTAGATCTTATCTTGCTGATCTATATTTACATTTAATCCGGGTAATTTGGCTTCAATAGCAATTTGCCGGGTTGCAGTTGCAAGGTTAACGGTACATCACACAACATACGCTGGCTGAAACTGTCGCAATCCAGCTGGTAAATAGGCTGACCTTGCAGTGTCATGGCCAGTAGTTGTTTGGCCTGTTCAGACAAGGGCTGCAGTTTAAATTGCTGATTGCCTGAACCCAGGCTGGAATCCAGTATTTGCAGGTTGGACAGGTACACCGCATTTTTTTGATCATCAAAATAAGGCGTGGCCGCCAGGTGCAGCATCAGATCGGTGCGCAGCGGCAACAATACCGCATCCAGCTCTGCCGCCATCTCCAGTTTCAGTTCCACCTGCTGCTGTTGCCCCGGCGCGATCTGCAGTTGCAGCTCTTTGGTGGTCAGGCTTAGCGGCACCCCCAATAAACGGCCTCGCTGAGCCTGCGCCTGTAATTGCTGATCCAGCTGCTGTTGCAGTTCCAGCTGGCTCAGGCTGTATAAATCAATCCGGTTCATCTGGCTGCAACCGGCCAGTAAAGCCAAAGTGGCAATTGCAGAGACTGCTGTGGTTTTCATGCTGAATTAATCCTCTGAACGAATGAGTGAACTTTAGGTAATCAAGCTGAACCCGGCCTGAGTTCACAATTTTTTTTGCGACGGCTTCCAACTATTTTTGCCACAGCTTCGACTAAGTCCTAGTGAACACAGGAGCAGATGGCATGAAAACCAAAGACCCCTTCCAGTTACCAGGCTTCAGACAACTGGCCCAAACTTTCGTTTTGCTGGTGGTGTTGATGACGGCTTTTGATGCTGCCTTGCAGTGGCTCAGCCTGAGTTTACATCACCAGGCCTTGCTGGTGCCTGAGCTGATTTTTCCAATGAGCCTGCTGACGGCATTATTTTAACCAAGCTTCCATCTGGAACCTTAAAGCTGCCGTAAAAGGCCCATTTTCCGCCATTCTTCAGGCTTCTTCAGCAAAGCTTCAGGCAAAAAAACACTAGTTCACGCAAGCTGGCCGGGTCCAACATCAGGAGACCAGGTCATGAAACCACTGTTACAAAAACTCTTCTTCAGTGCCACCTTAAGCCTGAGCCCTTTGCTGCAGGCCGCTGAACCTTTGGCTATTCAGGCAGAGATTGAGGCGCTGAACCTGCAGAAAATGGCAGGCATTTTAGTGCAACAAAACGGCCAGTTGCTGTACGAGCAGTATTTTAACGGCAGCTCAGCCAATGAGCTGCATGACATTCGTTCAGCGAGTAAGTCGGTCACCAGCCTGCTGTTTGGTATTGCGCTGCAACAGCAGTTGTTTACATCAGAACAGGATCTGGTGTTGCCGCTGTTCGCTGACTACCAGCCGCTGCTATTTGCCACCAAAGCAAAATCAGTCATGACTTTTTTCCAGCTGCTCAGCATGACCAACCCGCTGGAATGCAACGACTGGACTGACTATTCGGCCGGCAATGAAGAACGTATGTACCTGCAGGCGGACTGGCTGTCTTTTGTGTTGAATCTGCCCGAACGTGGCCATGCGCCCTGGGAAAAAGCACCGGCAGATCAGCCCTACGGCCGGGATTTTGCGTACTGCACCGCTGGTGTGTTTCTGACTGGCGCTGCTATCGAGCGCAAAACAAAAATGAAGCTGTCGGATTACGCTCAGCAGCAGTTATTTACGCCTTTAGGCATCAAGGAGGTTAGTTGGCCTTACAGCCCCAAAGGACTGACACAGGGCGGCGGCGGACTGAGGATAAAAGCGCCTGATTTACTGAAACTTGGCCAGTTGATGTTGAATAAAGGCCAATGGCAGGGCAAATCGCTGGTCAGCGCCGACTGGCTGCAAAAGAGTTTTACCGCTTATTCAGAAGCTATGCCTGAACTGCATGCCGATTACGGCTTAACCTGGTGGATTTTTACCTATCAGCTCAATGGCAAAACCGTGCAGGCTTATGCGGCGGCAGGCAACGGTGGCAACTACCTGTTTGTGATCCCGGCTTTCAATGCCACAGTGGTCACCACCAGCAGCGCCTACAACACCAAGTACATGCACCAGCAAATTCACCGGCTGATGCAGACAGTTATTTTGCCGGCACTATCAGCCCGTTCAGTTTAGGCAACACGTAGATCGCAATTTTGGCGCGTTCGCTGTCGGCAGCACGCGCCATTGCCTGCAAGCTGCGTTGATAGGCGGCTTCGTCGTCAAGCTGGTGAAACACTGGCAACTGCTGAATAAAACGATAATCCAGATAACCATTGCGCTGAGCCTGCTGCAGCGCTTCGATGGCTTGCTGCCGTTGGTGGCTGGCCAGCAGGCTGATAGCGCGGTACACCCATAAATCAGGCCAGTCCTCGACACTGACCTGGATCGGCTGTTGTTGCTGAGTGTCGCGTTGAAACCAGCTAAGCCAGGCCCTGGTGTATTCGGACTCCGGCCTTAAACTGGCCGCCTGCTGCAGTAAAGCCTGCGCTTGTTCCGGCTGTTGCTGGCGCAGCGCCAGAATGGCGGCAATTTCATAACTGTGGGCCGATCCCATGCCTTTGTTATGCAGTGCCGTTAACAGCTTTGCAGCAGCTTCGTCCTTGCCTTCTGTCAGCTCAAACCTGGCCAGCGCGGCAATCACCACGGCAGAATCCGGTGCTAACTGATAAGCCCGCTGGTGCCACTCCCGGGCCTGCTCTGTTAGTCCAGCCAACGCCAGGCATTCGGCCACCTGCAAAAACTGGTAGTGCAGCTCGGTGCCAACAATATCCATGTTTAAATGCAGCGCTTCATGCAATCGGCCTTTTTGCCGGTACAGGTAAGCCAACCCGCCTTTGGCTTCGGTTAACTGGCGGTCTTGCACCAGCGCCTGCTCATACAAAGCAATAGCCTGATTAATTTGGCCCAGCACATCAAAATAAAATGCCCGCAACCAGAGCCGCCTGGCGCTATCCGGTTGCGCCGCCAGCAGAGTAGCAGACAGCTGATCGGCTTCCTGTAGCAAAGTGGGGTCACCGTTAAACTTCGAGACCTGATGCAATAAAGCGACCGTCAGCCCGAACTTCGCACTGTCCGAGCCAGGGTCCAGTGCCAGCACATCACGAAACAGTTGAATGGCATGCGGATTGGCGGCTGCATTAAATTGTGCCGCATAGCTTTTGGCTTTTTGCAGCAGCAAACCATGATCCGACAGCGGCTGGCTGGGCTGGCTGCTGGTGTCTGTGCTGGCCGGCGTTCGCTGCACCAGATAGGCGGCGAGCAACGCAGCCACAATGGCCACCACGGCTACAGCCAACAAGGCTTTGTGCACTTTAGCCATCCGGCGGCGATCAGCTGGTGGTGCGGTGACGCTTGTCAGACTGTCCAACAGAACGACGTCCGCCACCCAACGGTAGCCCGTACCCCGAATCGCTTCGAAGTAACGATCGGCAGTGTCCGCCAGCGCTTTGCGTAACAACGAGGCGCGCTGGCTAATGGTTTCGTCGCTGACATAACTTTTTTGCCAGACTTTTTCCGCCAGTTCATCGGTGCTGACTACCTGACCCCGTGCGCTCACCAGCACCAGCAAGAACTTATAGGACAAAGGCGGGAGCGCTATCGCCTGGCCGTTACGGCGCACGCTGTGGCGACTGCTGTCTATCTGCAGATCGGCGGTTTGAATATACAGGGGCGGTATCGAATTCATCCTGGTCCTTTGCATGGCTACGCATTCGCAGCCTCACTGCGACACAAAAAGCTGAGCCCCAGTATACATAGCTCCGGCAACAAAAAATCCCCGGTGTTAGCGGGGACTTGTTGTTGCAACGAACTAAGGGCTGAGCCCTTGGTGTTATTTCTTTTGTTTCACCGGCCTTTTCCAGCCACTGATATGACGCTGCTTCGACCGCGCTACCACCAGTTCGTCTGCCGCCACACTAGCGGTGACGACTGAGCCGGCACCGACAGTGCTGTTTTGGCCCAGGGTCACAGGCGCCACTAAGGAACTGTTGGAGCCGACAAAAACGCCGTCTTCAATGGTGGTGACAAACTTATTGGCACCGTCGTAGTTGCAGGTAATGGTACCGGCACCAATATTCACTTTGCTGCCAATCACCGCATCACCCAGATAGGTCAGATGGTTGGCTTTGGAGCCTTTACCCAGCTGAGCCTTTTTCAGCTCTACAAAGTTACCGACATGGCTGTCGTCTGCCAGCACAGAATCTGGCCGGATGCGGGCGTAAGGCCCGACGGAACAACCAGCGCCAATGCTGGATGATTCCACCATGCTGTTCGGTTTGATTTCGGTGTTATCGCCGATAGTGCAGTCCTTCAAAATGCTATTGGCCCCAATGATCACGCCGTTGCCCAAAACCACTTTGCCTTCGAAGATCACATTCACGTCGATCATCACGTCGCTGCCGACTGTGACTTCGCCACGCACATCAATGCGGGCCGGGTCGCGCAGGTTAGCGCCGTTCAGCATCAGCTCTTCTGCTTTGCGGGCCTGATAAGCGCGTTCCAGCTGCGCTAGTTGCACGCGGTTGTTGGCCCCTTCAGTTTCAATAGGGTTGGCCGGATGCGCGGTCGCAATAGCGACGCCGTCTGCATGCGCCATCGCAATAATATCGGTCAGGTAGAATTCGCCCTGTGCATTGTTGTTTTGCAGTTGGCCCAGCCATTGTTTCAGCTGTTTGCCTGGCAGCGCCATAATGCCGCTGTTCACTTCGTTGATCAGCAGCTGCTCAGGGCTGGCGTCTTTCTGCTCCACAATACCCACCACTTTGCCGTCGGTGCGCATAATGCGGCCATAACCTGTCGGGTTGGGCAGCTTGACTGTCAGAATGGCCAGGCCATCGGCCGGACGGGCCGCTAACAGGGCTTCCAGTGTTTCTTTGCGGGTCAGTGGCACATCACCGTAAAGCACCAGCACCACATCGCTGTCAGCGATATGAGGCACCGCCTGCTGCACCGCATGACCTGTGCCTAACTGCTCAGCCTGCAACACCCAGTTCAGCGGCTGCTCACCTAATGCGGCCTGCAACTGCTCTGCGCCATAGCCATACACCAGATTGACGGCCTGAGCGCCCAATGAGCGCGCCGTATCAATCACATGCTGCACCATAGAACGTTCTGCCACTTTGTGCAGTACCTTGGGTAACGCAGATTTCATCCGGGTGCCTTTACCGGCCGCCAGAATCACAACATTTAAAGCCATAACCTTTCCTTAAGCAGGGTGTAATGTGCGGATTCTAACGAATTCAAACTGAAATTTCAGTGAATAGATGATGCGCCGGCAGAGGATTTTAACAACCGCAGCCTGGCCCTTTGGGTGTAAGGCAGGATGCCTGAAATACAACATCGTCAGGAACGATGTTGAACATCGGAGCCAAGCGACGATGGCCCGGAGGGTGGAGGACAGGAAGTCCGGAATAAAAAAGCCACCCGAAGGTGGCTTTTCAAAACGCTTGGTGTAGCAATTACTTCTTGCGCATTTTTTGGATCAGACGTAACTGGGCGATTGCTTCGGCCAATTGGGCAGCAGCTTCAGCATAGTTGAAGTCTGCACCTGCATGTTGCATCGCTTCTTCTGCACCTTTCTGTGCAGCTAAAGCGGCTTGCTCGTCTAAGTCCTCAGCGCGTACGGCTACGTCCGCCAGCACAGTGATTGCATGAGGCTGCACTTCCAGCACTCCGCCAGCTACATACAGCAGCTGCTCTTCACCGGCCTGTTTGACGATACGGACCATACCTGGCTTGATGCCAGTCAGAAGCGGAATGTGACCAGGTAAAATACCCAGCTCACCTTCGCTACCTGTAACCTGAATGGATTCCACCAGACCAGAAAAGATCCGCTCTTCGGCGCTTACCACATCCAGTTGTACTGTCATTGCCATTTCGCTCTCCTAAAGCTGTAAATTACAGCTTCTTCGCTTTTTCGATCGCTTCGTCGATAGAACCAACCATGTAGAAGGCTTGTTCTGGCAGGTGATCGAATTCACCGTCCAGGATGCCTTTGAAACCACGGATAGTTTCTTTCAGCGGAACGTATTTACCTGGTGAGCCAGTGAACACTTCAGCAACGAAGAATGGCTGTGACAGGAAACGTTGGATCTTACGAGCGCGGAATACGGTAGTGCGGTCAGCATCTGACAGCTCGTCCATACCCAGGATCGCGATGATGTCTTTCAGTTCTTTGTAACGTTGCAGTACTGACTGAACACCACGGGCCACTTCATAGTGCTCTTTACCGATCACCAGCGGGTCCAACTGACGGGACGTTGAATCCAGTGGGTCGATGGCTGGGTAGATACCCAGAGCAGCGATGTTACGGCTCAGTACCACTGTCGCATCTAAGTGCGAGAAGGTGGTTGCTGGTGACGGGTCAGTCAAGTCATCCGCAGGAACGTAAACGGCCTGGATAGAGGTGATAGAACCAGTTTTGGTGGAAGTAATACGCTCTTGCAGAACGCCCATCTCTTCCGCCAGAGTTGGCTGGTAACCTACAGCTGAAGGCATACGGCCTAACAGTGCAGATACCTCAGTACCGGCCAGGGTGTAACGGTAGATGTTGTCGACGAAGAACAGAACGTCACGACCTTCGTCACGGAACTTCTCGGCCATTGTCAGACCGGTCAGAGCGACGCGTAAACGGTTGCCTGGTGGCTCGTTCATCTGACCGTAAACCAGTGATACTTTGTCCAGAACGTTTGAATCGTTCATTTCGTGGTAGAAGTCGTTACCTTCACGGGTACGCTCACCTACACCGGCGAATACAGAGTAACCGCTGTGCTCGATCGCGATGTTACGGATCAGTTCCATCATGTTTACGGTTTTACCAACACCGGCACCACCGAACAGACCCACTTTACCCCCCTTAGCGAACGGACATACCAGGTCGATAACCTTGATGCCTGTCTCTAACAGGGCGTTTGACGCAGCCTGATCTTCGTAGCTTGGTGCAGAACGGTGGATAGCCCAACGCTCTTCTTCACCAATTGGGCCCGCTTCGTCGATTGGCTCACCCAAAACGTTCATGATACGACCCAGTGTGGCTTTACCTACTGGAACTTCGATTGGCTTACCAGTGTTAGCTACTTCGGTACCACGACGCAGACCGTCGGTGGAACCTAACGCGATAGCACGTACAGTACCGCCACCTAACTGCTGCTGTACTTCAAGTACTAAGCCAGCCAGGTCGCCGCCAGTTACGTTCAAAGCGGCGTAGATACCAGGTACCGCATCTTGTGGAAAGTCGATATCCACAACGGCGCCAATGATTTGGACTACCTTACCTTGACTCATGTTAATTCCTCTAATTTCTGTAACCTAAGCCTTAAACCGCAGCGGCACCAGCGACGATTTCGCTGAGTTCCTGGGTAATAGCTGCCTGACGAGCTTTGTTGTAAACCAGTTTCAGGTCATCCATTAAGTTACCGGCGTTATCGGTAGCAGCTTTCATCGCTACCATACGGGCCGCTTGTTCGCTGGCCGCGTTTTCAACTACGCCCTGGTACACCTGAGACTCTACGTAACGGTCCAGTAATTTATCTAAAATCACTTTTGGATCCGGCTCGTAGATGTAATCCCAACTGTGGCTTTTCGCCGCTACGTCTGCTTTTGGCAAAGGTAAGAGTTGTTCGATCACCGGCTCTTGCTTCATGGTATTCACAAAACGGTTAAATACCAGGAACAAGCGGTCAATACGGCCTTCTTCGTATGCGGTTAACATCACACGAACTGAGCCAATTACGTCAGCCAGACGCGGGTTATCACCCGGGCCGGTTTGCTGTGCCAGTACTTTGCCGCCGAAACGTTTGAAAAACGCCGTGGCTTTGTTACCGATCACTGCGACCTGAGCTTGTACGCCCTGGTCTTTCCAGCCTTTCATGTCATTGGCAATACGTTTGAACTCGTTGGTATTCAAGCCGCCGCAAAGGCCACGGTCTGTCGATATCACAATGTAGCCGACATTTTTTACCGGACGTTCTGTTAAGAACGGGTGACGGTATTCAATGTTGCCGTTTGCGATATTGCCGATCACTTTGCGCATACTTTCCGCGTATGGACGAGACTGTGCAACCCGCTCTTGCGCTTTGCGCATTTTGCTGACTGCCACCTTTTCCATAGCGCTGGTGATCTTACGAGTATTGTTAATACTCCCGATCTTACTTTTTATCTCTTTTGCGCCGGCCATGACTAATCTCCGAATATTTCAACGGTCGGGCAGGGCAAGCCCCGCCCAACAGGCTTACCAGGTTTGAGTCGCTTTAAACTTCTCAATAGCGCCTTTTAAAGTCGCTTCGATCTGGTCGTTGTAGTTACCGGTTTTGTTCAGATCAGCCATGAACTGGGCGTGTTCAGCGTGCATGTAAGCGATCAGAGCAGCTTCGAAATCCAGGATTTTCGCTACTTCGATGTCTTTCATGTAGCCTTTTTCAATCGCGAAAATAGACACACCCATATCAGCTACGCCCATTGGAGCGTATTGCAGCTGCTTCATCAGCTCTGTCACTTTCTGACCGTGTTCTAACTGAGCACGGGTCGCGTCATCCAGATCTGAAGCGAACTGAGCAAATGCTGCCAGTTCGTTGTACTGAGCCAGGGCCAGACGGATACCGCCACCCAGCTTTTTGATGATCTTGGTCTGAGCAGCACCACCAACACGGGATACCGAAATACCAGCGTTAACCGCTGGACGGATACCTGCGTTGAACAGGCCTGATTCCAGGAAGATCTGACCGTCAGTGATCGAAATTACGTTGGTTGGTACGAACGCAGAAACGTCGCCAGCCTGAGTTTCGATAATTGGCAGCGCAGTTAAAGAACCGGTTTTGCCTTTCACTTCACCGTTAGTTAAACGCTCAACATAGTGTTCGTTTACGCGTGATGCACGCTCTAACAGACGGCTGTGTAAATAGAATACGTCACCTGGGTAAGCTTCACGGCCTGGCGGACGACGTAACAGCAGAGAGATTTGACGGTAAGCAACAGCCTGCTTAGACAGGTCATCGTATACGATCAGCGCATCTTCACCGCGGTCACGGAAGAATTCACCCATAGTACAGCCAGAGTATGGCGCCAGGAATTGCAGGGCAGCAGCTTCTGAAGCAGAAGCAACAACCACTATAGTGTGCGCCAGGGCACCGTGCTCTTCCAGTTTACGTACTACGTTAGCGATGGTCGAAGCTTTCTGACCGATAGCGACATAGATACATTTTACGCCAGAGTCTTTCTGGTTGATGATGGCGTCGATGGCCAGAGCCGTTTTACCGGTCTGACGGTCACCGATCAGCAATTCACGCTGACCACGACCGATTGGGATCATCGAGTCCACAGACTTGTAACCGGTTTGCAGAGGTTGGTCTACAGAACGACGGTCGATAACGCCTGGAGCAATTTTTTCTACCGGAGCGAAACCAGCTGCATCGATTGGACCTTTACCATCGATTGGCTCACCCAGGGTGTTTACCACACGGCCTAACAGGCCTGGACCTACCGGAACTTCCAGGATACGGCCAGTGGCTTTAACTTTAGTACCTTCACGCAGGTCCGCATATGGACCCATCACTACGGCACCTACAGAGCTGCGCTCTAAGTTCAGTGCGATAGCGTAGCGGTTGCCAGGAAGCTCAATCATTTCGCCTTGCATACAATCGGCCAGGCCGTTGATGCGGATAATACCGTCGGTTACAGCGACGATAGTACCTTCGTTGCGAGCTTCACTGACAACTTCGAACTGTTCAATACGTTTTTTGATCAGTTCAGAGATTTCAGTGGAATTCAGTTGCATGCTCTAATCCCCAATTATGACTGCAGTGCAGTAGCTAAACGGTCTAACTTGCCACGAACCGAGCCGTCGATCACCATATCACCGGCTTTGATCAACATGCCGCCAACGACGGTCGGGTCTACACTACAGTTCAATTTTACTTTGCGTGCTAAACGTTGCGATAAAGCCGCAGCCAGTTTGTCCTGTTGTGCTGCATTCAGCGCAGACGCAGAAACCACCTCAACGGTCGCCTCTTTTTCGTACTCGGCTTTTAATGCAACAAAGGCATCAAACACGGCTGGCAGCGCCAGCAAGCGATGATTTTCCGCCATGACTTTAACGAAGTTCTGGCCATGAGCATCTAACTGCTCGCCACAAACCTGAATAAAGAACGCAGCTTGTTGCTCTGCAGCAGCACCGTTGTGCAGTTGCTCAGCAACGTAGCCGTTTTTCGCTACTTCAGCAGCGAAAAACAACATACCTTGCCAGGCATCCAGCGCTTTGTGTTCTACCGCAAACTCAAACGCAGCTTTGGCGTACGGACGAGCTAAATTAGTCAGTTCAGACATGGCTCATCCTCATTAAAGTTCTGCGACCAGCTTTTCCAGGATGTCGCTGTGTGCAGCTTCATCAATAGAACGCTGCAGAATCTTCTCAGCACCAGCCACTGCCAGGGCAGCCACTTGCTTGCGGAGTTCTTCTTTCGCTCTGATCCGTTCAGCTTCAACCTCGGCTTTCGCCTGAGCCAGGATTTTGTCCCGCTCTGCCTGAGCCTTCACAGCAGCTTCGTCGATAATCTGCTGTTCACGCTTTTTCGCCTGGTCGATTAACGCAGAAGCCTGGGCTTTTGCTTCAGTCAACTGCTGTTTCGCTTTCTCTTGCGCCAAACGCAGGTCCTGTTCAGCGCGATCTGTCGCGGCTAAACCGTCTGCAATTTTTTGCTGGCGGGCTTCAATCGCGCCGATGATTGGTGGCCATACGTACTTCATACAGAACAGTACGAACACCAGGAATGCGATTAATTCACCAATGAGAGTGGCGTTAATATTCACGGCCGCTTCTCCTTAATTTGCTAGTAAAAGTTGTGTTGTCTCGCCTGATTACATTGCGAACAGCATGTACAGACCGATAGCAACACCGATCATCGCGATGGCGTCGATCAGACCCGCTACGATGAACATTTTACCTTGTAAAGAGCCAGCCAGTTCTGGTTGACGAGCTGCAGATTCCAGGAATTTACCGCCCAGAGTACCGAAGCCGATTGCAGTGCCCAGAGCACCTAAACCGATTAATAAGGCAACTGCGATCAGTTTTAAACCTAATACCATTTCCATGATTTTCTCCAAGTTTCTAAGTTAAAGTTAAAACGAAATTTTTATAACGAAATTAGTGTTTTTCGTGCGCCATGCTCAGGTACACCACAGTCAGGATTGTAAAAATAAATGCCTGCAATGGAATAACTAATAAGTGGAACGCAGCCCAGACGAAATGCATAGGTAACTGGAATATGCCTACCATAGCGATCAGGATGAAGATCAGTTCGCCAGCGTACATGTTACCGAACAAACGCAGGGCCAGAGACAGCGGCTTGGCCAGCAGGGCGACAACTTCCAGAATGAAGTTGAACCAGTATAACCAAGGGGTATTAAATGGCTGAGTGGTTAACTCTTTGATAAAACCACCGACGCCTTTAATTTTGATCGAGTAATAAATCATCAGAATAAACACACCCAGCGCCAGAGCGATAGTCATGTTCAGATCTGTGGTTGGAACTACCTTCATGTAAACATGATGCGGATCATACCCCATGGCTGCACCCACTTGTTGGGCAGTCCAAGGCAGGAAGTCCACCGGGATTAAGTCCATAAAGTTCATCAGCAGAACCCAGACAAAAATTGTCAGGGCCAAAGGTGCGATGACAGGGCTTTTACCGTGGAAGGTACTTTTGACAGTACTGTCGATAAATTCAACCACCATTTCAACCGCACATTGCCATTTGGTTGGCACGCCGGTAGTGGCTTTTTTGGCTACTGCTCGGAAAGAGAACAGGAAGACCAAACCAAGGAGGACAGACCATGCCAGAGTATCGACGTGAACGGCCCAAAAGCCCTCGCCAATTCTCCAGTTGGTCAAGTGGTGAGTAATATACTCTTTGCTTGTAAGCTCAGCACCTGATGCCATTTTCATTCCCAATTATCGTTGTTAATCAAAAGCGGTAACACAACCTGTAGCAGCAGCGCGACACAAAATGCACTGAAAAAGATCCAAGGCACTATTGCTACGGTTTTCAGTACTGCTGTCACCAGCAGCACAATAAACAGAAACTTGATGGCTTCGCCCCGGTAGATTGATTTCAGGATAATTTGCACCTGATCAGCACCGTGAAAGCGGAACACATACCAGGCAAAGATGGTGTGGGGAAGCATGCCACAGAGCAGTCCCAACAAAGCAGATTTTGCGGATCGTCCATCCATTGCCAGCCAAACTATTGCTGTGATCGCAGCGGCAGCCACAAATTGGCTGAGCAACAACTTCAGGATTAGCGATAAAGGGCTTTTTTTATGCGTTATAACCACTTTTTATCGCTCGTTGAACCCGTCAATATTGAATAGTTTTAGGCCAGCGCAAGTATACTTATCTGCCTTATTTTTGCAAGAAAAAGCGGCCTTGCTGCGACTTTTGTCTGAGAGATTGAAAAACTACAGTTTAACTTTCAGCAGCACCAGGCTGTAATTTCTGCAGAATGCCATCCAGCTCATCCAGGCTGGTATAAGAAATGACCAGATTTCCTTTGCCCTTTTTGTTGTAGTTGATCAGCACAGGGGCTGAAAAACGCTCACTCAAACGCTGTTCAAGTGACGCAACATCCGGATCTTTCGCTTTAGGCTCAGGTTGTGGGGAAGGTTCTAATAATTTACGCACCAGGTTTTCGGTATCACGAACTGTCAGTTGTTTGGCCGCCACAGTGCGGGCAGCGTCTGATTGCATCAGGCCATCCAATGCCAACAGGGCACGGGCATGACCCATTTCAATATCACCGTGCTCGAGCAACAGTTTTACGTCTTCATTCAGAGCATTCAGACGCAGCAGGTTGGTCACTGTGGTGCGGGATTTCCCTACCGCGTCAGCGACCTGCTGATGCGTCAGTTCAAACTCGTCCAGTAAACGCTGCAGGGCCACCGCTTCTTCCATGGCGTTCAGGTCTTCGCGCTGGATGTTTTCAATCAATGCAATAGCAACAGCAGCTTCGTCCGGCACGTCTTTGACAATACAAGGAATTTCGGCCAGCTGAGCCAACTGGCTGGCACGCCAGCGCCGCTCACCGGCAATGATCTCATAAGACTCAGTCGCTAACTGGCGGACCACGATCGGCTGAATAACGCCCTGAGCACGGATGGAATTGGCTAAATCGTCCAGCGCGTCCTGCGACATGTCTTTGCGTGGCTGATACTTTCCAGGCTTTAACCATTCGATCGGCAACTTTTTCAGCTCATTGGCACTGAGCGGGTTCTCAGATTGAGCTTGTTGTTCCAATGCAGGCTTGGTGGTCAGTAATGCATCCAGGCCACGGCCCAGGCCACGCTTTTTTAACGACATCTTGAATTCTTTCCTTGCTTAGGAAGCGGCTTTGACCACTTTTTTGTCAGCCCGACGCAAAATTTCGCCGGCCAGTGCCAGATAGGCTTTAGCTCCGGTGGAGCTTTTATCGTAATACATCACAGGCGTGCCGAAACTCGGTGCTTCTGCCAGACGGATGTTACGAGGAATCACAGCCCGATAAACTTTGTCACCAAAATGTTGTTTCAGTTGCTCTGAAACATCGTTTGCAAGACGGTTTCTCGGGTCATACATGGTACGAAGAATACCTTCGATTTTCAGATCAGCATTCACCACTGCCGCCAGTTTGTTGATGGTATCCATCAAGGCGGTCAGACCTTCCAGCGCATAGTACTCGCATTGCATTGGTACCAGCACGGAATCTGCGGCGGCCATTGCATTGACGGTCAGCATGTTCAGCGATGGCGGGCAGTCAATAAAAATAAAATCGTAGTGATTACGTGCATCTTTCAGCGCAGTGCGCAAACGCAGTTCGCGGGCAAACACGTCAAGTAACCGGACTTCCGCCGCTGTCACATCTGAGTTGGACGCCACCAGGTGGTAACCGCCAGCAGTCTCTTTGACGACCACTTCGGCTAAAGGTTTTTCTTCAACCAAAAGTTCATAAGCCGTGGCATGCACGGCGTATTTATCCACGCCGCTGCCCATAGTGGCATTACCTTGGGGGTCTAAATCAATTAACAGCACTTTGCGTTTGGTGGCAGCCATGGACGCAGCCAGATTGACCGCAGTCGTGGTTTTCCCCACGCCCCCTTTCTGGTTGGCAATCGCGATGACTTTTCCCACAAAAACCCCAATAAGCGTCTGATTAGTTTTGATTTTTCTCCAATACCACCAAGTAACGCTCAGCGTTGAGTGTTGGTACGGACAGCGGATAACTGCCGACAACTTTAACAAAATTCGGCAAAGCTGCAATTTCTTCTTGCACCAGGGCGCCTTTCATGGCCAAAAACTGGCCGCTTTGGTGTGGCAAATGCTGACACCAGTTCACCATATCGGTCATCGAAGCGAAAGCGCGCGACAACACCGCATCGTATCCACCTTGTGGATCATGATCTTCCACCCGGCTTTGCAGAGGTTCGATGTTGCTCAGCTTCAGCTGCAGTTTCACCTGATTGAGGAAACGGATACGTTTGCCCAGACTGTCCAGCAACACAAAGTTTTTCTCTGGCAGAGCTATGGCCAAAGGCACACCAGGTAAACCTGGACCGGTCCCCACATCGATGATTCTTTTGCCCTGCACATGAGGCACAACGGCCAGACTGTCCATGATGTGTTTGACGAGCATTTCTTTCGGATCACGGACGGAGGTCAGGTTGTAGGCACTGTTCCATTTGTCCAGCAGCTGCACGTAGGCAAGCAGTTGCTGCAGTTGCAGCTCAGATAAAGTCAGGCTGGTTTGCGCAACCAGCCCTTTGAGTAATTCCAGCATGAAGATCCCGTGATTAAGCCGACTTGCGCAGCAAACCTTGTTTTTTCAGGTACACCAATAACAACGACACTGCAGCAGGGGTAATGCCGGAGATCCGCGACGCCTGACCAACCGTTTGTGGCTGCGCCTGGTTCAGCTTCAGTACCACCTCGTTGGACAACCCCTTCACGGCTTTGTAATCAAAACCTTGTGGTAACAGGGTGGTTTCATTGCGTTCCTGCTTGGCAATTTCGTCCTGCTGGCGGTTGATGTAACCTTCGTATTTAATCTGGATTTCAACCTGCTCGGCGGCTTCCGCATGTGCAAGGCCAGGCCCAACCTTCTCAATAGCCATCAGATCCGCATAAGTTACTTCCGGACGACGGATCAATTCTTCCAGGCTGGCCTCACGGCTCAGTGGAGTCTTCAGCAGACTGTTCACTTCAGCCAGTGCCGCGTGTTGTGGATGGATCCATTGTTGTTTCAGACGCTGACGTTCCAGTTCAATCTGTTCCATTTTCTGGTTGAAGGCAGCCCAACGCACATCGTCAACCAAGCCCAGCTCACGGCCTTTTGCAGTCAGACGGCTGTCGGCGTTGTCTTCACGCAGCATCAGGCGGTATTCAGCCCGGCTGGTGAACATGCGGTAAGGTTCTTTGGTTCCCATGGTGGTCAAGTCATCCACCAATACGCCGACATAGGCCTGGTCACGGCTTGGGGTCCAGGATTCTTTGCCCTGCGCCAGCAGCGCAGCGTTCATACCAGCAATCAGACCCTGAGCACCAGCTTCTTCATAGCCCGTAGTGCCGTTAATTTGGCCAGCGAAAAATAACCCGCTGATAAATTTGGTTTCCAGCGATGTTTTCAGATCGCGCGGGTCAAAGAAATCGTATTCGATGGCATAACCAGGCCGGGTAATATGCGCGTTTTCCAGACCTTTGATTGAATGCACCAGGTTTAACTGCACGTCAAACGGCAAACTGGTTGAAATACCATTGGGGTATAACTCGTGAGTGGTTAAACCTTCAGGCTCGATAAAGATCTGGTGTTTGTCTTTGTCTGCAAAACGGGTGATCTTGTCTTCAATCGATGGGCAGTAGCGTGGGCCAATGCCTTCAATCACACCTGTGTACATTGGCGAGCGATCCAGGCCATTGCGTATGATGTCATGGGTCTGTTCGTTGGTGTAGGTGATGTAACAAGGGATCTGTACCGGATGATCGGCACGGGATCCTAAAAACGAAAACACAGGCGTCGGGTTGTCACCTGGCTGAGGCTGCATCACTGAAAAATCAACAGAACGGGCGTCAATGCGCGGTGGCGTGCCTGTTTTCAGCCGACCGACCCGGAATGGTAATTCGCGTAAACGACGTGCCAATGCAATCGATGGCGGATCCCCGGCACGGCCACCGCTGAAGTTTTGCAGGCCTATATGGATCTGGCCACCAAGAAAGGTCCCTACAGTCAGCACCACAGCTTTAGCACGGAAACTCAGGCCCATTTGGGTTACAACACCACAGACCTTATCGTTTTCAACGATCAGATCATCACAGGCCTGTTGGAATATTTTCAGGTTGGGCTGGTTTTCTAAGACATGGCGCACTGCAGCTCGGTACAAAGCACGATCAGCCTGAGCGCGGGTAGCGCGTACCGCGGGGCCTTTTGAGCTGTTCAGCGTACGGAACTGAATACCGGCTTTGTCTGCCGCCTGGGCCATTAAACCACCCAAAGCATCAATTTCTTTCACCAGGTGACCTTTGCCTATACCGCCTATGGCCGGGTTACAGGACATTTGGCCCAGGGTTTCTACATTGTGGCTGAGTAATAAGGTTTGCATGCCCATGCGGGCAGCGGCTAATGCGGCTTCTGTGCCGGCATGACCACCACCGACCACGATCACGTCAAAATTTTCCTGAAACAGCATAGTTGCCTCGATCTTACCCAGCCTGAAAAAGGGCACGTATTGTAACCGGATCTCGGTGCCGTGTGAACGCTTTCCGATGGATCAGGATCGGTATCGGATCTCTATATAAGAAAGGATCTTTAAAGAGATCTTTTTATTATGTTTATTCTTATACAGCCTGTTTTGTGTGGGTAACTCAAATAGCACATTCCAGATCAAGCACTTATCTAAGATCAGATCATGTGATCAAGCTTGGATCCTGTCGAATGTTTCCAGTGATCAACTTGTTGTTTTATCCACAAGCCTGCCAAACGATTTTTTTATTCAGAGGATAAATTCAGCTTTTACTGAAGTTTTGCAAAGGTTTTTCCACAAGCGATCTAAAAAATGGTGCTTTGTGTGGATAAATTATGAATATCTGGATCCAAAGCTGGGGTTAAGATCGTGCAGCGCTGATCCAGGCTGTGTTTTACTGATCTGAAATGAAAAAGGCTGGGAAGTCCAGCCTTATAAAGGTAGCCATGTGCTGATTAGAGCGTCTGGATGAATTGTGGTAGCCAGGCGAGTGCCTGATCTTCAGGTAAATCAGCATCCAGCACATTAATTTCAAGATTCGGCAGCAATAGTTTTGCGCCATTCTGAGCCAATAATGCGGCCATAGTGCGGCCTGCCATGCAAAAAGTATCGTAACTGGTATCACCTAATGTGATCACGGCATAAGAAACTGTGGTAAGATCGCCGCCGTTTTGTGCTAACTGATCCGCAAAGGGTTGGATATTATCGGGCAGATCCCCTGCGCCATACGTCGAGGTGACGACTAACCAGACAGAATTTCTGGTCAGCTGTGTCAATTCAGGGGTGAGATGAAGCTTGACTTCATAACCCGCTTTTTCCAAAGCTTCAGCTACTTGTTCTGCTGTGTATTCAGCAGCACCCATTTGGCTGCCAACAAGGATCTCAATCATACTGCAACTCATGTAGGTAAATGATTGGTTATACTACTGGAATTAAAAAGAGCAAAGCCAAGGCTTTCTGCTCTTTTTGGGTATTTTTACTGCTGTGCAGGCTCAGTAAAACTACAATAGCACAACCCCTTAGGCCTGCGTGTTATTGAGGTTTTTACAATTTATGTCTGAGTCCATGTCTTTTTCCCAGCTGGCCTTGCCAGAACCAATTCTGCGCGCTGTGACAGAATTAGGTTATGAGCATCCGTCACCTATTCAAGAAGCGGCTATCCCTAAATTGCTGGCTGGTGAAGACTTGTTAGGTCAAGCCCAGACCGGTACAGGTAAAACAGCGGCTTTCGCGTTGCCGCTGTTAGCCCGCCTGGATCCAAAGCAATCTGAACCACAGATCCTGGTTCTGGCGCCAACCCGTGAGCTGGCTATTCAGGTAGCCGAAGCCTTTCAGGCTTATGCCCGTTACATGCCAGAGTTTCATGTACTGCCTTTATACGGCGGTCAGAACTATTCCACTCAGCTGCGTTCGTTAAAACGTGGCTCTCAGGTGATCGTCGGTACACCAGGTCGTATTCTGGATCACCTGGATCGTGGCACCTTAGTGCTGGATAAACTGCGCGCTATCGTACTGGATGAAGCCGATGAAATGCTGCGTATGGGTTTTATCGACGACGTTCAGACCATTATGGACGCGACGCCGGAAGGCCGTCAGGTCGCGATGTTCTCTGCCACTATGCCACCACAAATCCGTGCCATTGCTCAAAAGCATTTAGGTGGCGCACAGGAAGTGAAGATTGAATCCAAGACCAGCACTGTTGAGCGTATTCAACAGCGTTACGTGATGCTGGATGGCAATCAGAAACTGGATGCATTAACCCGCGTGCTGGAAGGTGAAGAGTACGATGCAGCGATCATTTTCGTTCGTACCAAAAGTGCCACAGAAGAAATTTCTGAAAAGCTGGGTGCCCGTGGTTATGCCGTTGCCTGCCTGAATGGTGATATGAATCAGGCGCACCGCGAACAGACCATTCGCCGTCTGAAAGCCGACCAACTGGATGTGATCGTCGCCACTGACGTAGCTGCCCGCGGTCTGGATGTCGAGCGCATCAGCCTGGTGGTCAACTACGACATTCCATACGACAGCGAAGCTTATGTGCACCGTATCGGTCGTACTGGCCGTGCTGGCCGCGAAGGGAAAGCTATTCTGTTCGTATCGCCACGTGAACGTCGTTTACTGCGTACCATTGAACACGCAACCCGTCAGCCAATTGAAAAAATGTCGCTGCCGTCTGGCCAGGTCATTGAACAGCGTCGTATCGAATCCTTCCGTGCAACCCTGGCACAAACCATCGAAACGCAGAACCTGAGTTTCTTCCAGGATCTGATCAATGAATGGCGCGACTCGATGGACACCACGGATGCAGATTTAGCAGCAGCACTGCTGTATCTGGCACAAAAAGATCAACCATTAAATGTGGCTTCTCAGTTCCCTGAAATCCGTGAACCGCACAGCCGTGACCGTGATACTGGCGACCGTCCACGCCGCGAGCGGTTTGAGCGTGGTGACAGGCCTGAACGCAGTGGTGATCGGTCAGAACGGGGTCCGCGCCCGCCACGTCGTGAAATGAAAGGGGATTACACCACATACCGCATCGAAGTGGGTAAAGAGCACGGCGTTCGCGCTGGCGATATTGTTGGTGCTATTGCCAATGAAGCCAATATCGACAGCCAGTTTATCGGTAACATCAAACTGTTCGACCATTTCAGTACTGTAGAACTGCCAGCCAGTATGCCAAATGAAATCTTCCAGCATTTGAAGAAGGTGTATGTGCGTAAGCAGAAGCTGAATATCAGTGTTGATACCGGTGCTCCGGCGTCAGCGTCAGGTGAACGTCGTCCAGCCGGACCTGGGCCTCGTCCTGGTGCGGCTCCACGCCCACCGCGTAAACCACGTGATTAATAAGTGAAAAAGCCCGGCATGCCGGGCTTTTTTTCGGCTTGAGTTTGTGATCTTTAGCCCCATATTGAATGGAAATTGCCTGAAGGGGTAGTCCATGATCCTTGCTTGTCCCAGCTGTTCCACCCTTAACCGTATTGATCCGGCTAAAATCGCTGATAAACCCAACTGTGGTCGCTGCAAACAAAGTTTGTTTCAGGGGAAAGCCATAGAGCTGACGGCTGATAACTTTGTGAATCACGTGCAGAAATCCGAGCTTCCTGTGGTGATCGACTTTTGGGCCAGCTGGTGTGGACCTTGTTTGAGTTTTGCACCTGTGTTCAGCCAGGCCGCCGCTGAACTGGAGCCGCGTTTTCGTTTTGCTAAGGTCAATACCGAACAACAGCAGCAACTGGCGGCACAGTTTCAGATCCGCTCTATTCCAACTTTGATGTTATTTAAGCAGGGAAAACAGGTTGCACAGCAGTCGGGAGCCATGCCAAAACAGATGTTTTATCAATGGCTGCAGCAGCATAGCTGGCAGTCCACTTAAAAAAGGAATGACCTATGAGCCAATTTCAGTTAACCAGCCCGGATATTAAAGAAGGCCATTTTATGGCCAAAACCTTTGAGTTTAATGGTTTTGGCTGTGACGGCCCTAATAAATCGCCAGCTTTGGCATGGTCAGATGCACCAGCGGGCACCAAAAGTTTTGCGGTGACAGTGTTTGATCCGGATGCGCCGACCGGGTCGGGGTTTTGGCACTGGTTGGTGCTGGATATTCCTGCAACTGTGTCTGCTCTGGCGCAAGGGGCCGGCAGTGGAGCGCTACCCACTGGAGCCCGAACTTTACGCAATGACTATGGTTTATATGAATTTGGCGGTGCTTGTCCGCCGCCAGGCCACGGGATGCACCGCTATCAGTTTACAGTCTGGGCGCTGCCCACAGAAACTCTGGCTGTGCCCGACGAAGCAAGCGCTGCGGTGGTAGGTTTTATGCTGAATGCCAACGCTTTAGGCAAAGCTACAATCACGGCGACCTATGCCCGATAAACCAATCCATGGAAGCTCCGCCACTCCCTGAGTGAGGGGCTTCCGTTTCTATTCCCCGTTTTATTTACCGATACAGAATGAACTGAAAATCCGGCCTAACAGGTCGTCCGAGCTGAATTCCCCGGTTATTTCATTGAGATGCTGTTGCGTCAGTCGCAGCTCTTCTGCCAGCAATTCGCCAGCCAGGTGGTCATGCAACTGCTGTTCTCCAATGGCCAGATGTTCGGCTGCGCGGGCTAATGCATCCAAATGACGGCGTCGGGCAATAAAGCTGCCTTCACCTGTTCCGTCAAAACCCATGCAGGCTTTTAAATGCTCACGCAGTTCAGCTATCCCAGAGTTGGTTTTGGCTGATATATGAAATACCGGGAACTCTCCACTACTACTGGCGCCGACAGTTTCACCTGTTAAATCTGCTTTGTTGCGAATGACGGTCAGACCCAGATCTTTCGGTAAACGGGCAATAAAGTCTGGCCAGATTTCAGCTGGGCTGCTGGCTTGAGTGGTGGTGCCGTCGACCATAAACAATACGCGGTCGGCTTGCTCTATTTCCTGCCAGGCGCGCTCGATACCGATCTGTTCCACTTTGTCTGTGGCCTCGCGTAGGCCTGCGGTATCGATGATATGCAGCGGCATGCCGTCAATATGAATATGTTCCCGCAAGACATCCCGGGTGGTACCGGCAATTTCGGTCACAATAGCCGCTTCACGACCAGCCAACGCGTTCAGCAGGCTGGATTTACCGGCATTAGGGCGGCCGGCTATCACCACGCGCATGCCTTCACGCAAAATGCTGCCTTGGGTGGCCTGGCGCTGAATTGCGTTTAAATCACTGATAATGTCGCTTAAATCGCCTGAGACTTTGCCGTCGGATAAAAAGTCGATTTCTTCATCCGGAAAATCAATGGCCGCTTCGACGTACATTCGAAGATAAATGACTTTCTCTACCAGATCATGAATTTTACGCGAGAATTCACCCTGCAAAGAGTGCATGGCTGAACGGGCTGCCTGCTCACTGCTGGCGTCAATTAAGTCGGCAATGGCTTCGGCCTGGGTTAAATCCAGCTTGTCATTGAGAAAAGCCCGTTCAGAAAACTCACCTGGGCGGGCGATGCGAACTCCTTTTAACATCAGCACCCGGCGCAACAACATATCCAGCAGCACAGGCCCACCATGACCTTGCAGTTCCAGCACATCTTCGCCGGTAAAGGAGTTAGGCCCAGGGAAGTACAGTGCTATGCCCTGATCGAGCACCTGACCCTGATGGTCGAGGAAAGGCAGGTATTCGGCATATCGTGCTTTGGGCACTTTACCTAACAGAGCCTGTGCCACCGCGGTTACAGCAGGGCCTGATACCCGGATAATACCTACGCCTGCCCGGCCTGTTGCGGTGGCCTGAGCGGCAATAGTGTCTGTACTGTACATAAAACCTCTTCTTTACCAACAGGTTGCAGATAAACAAAAGGCCTGTTGGTGAGGGTACCAGCAGGCCTTGGTCAGACGGTGACGCTTTTAAGCCCTGCTATACAGGCCTTTTTTCTCCATGCCACGATAAATGTAGAGCATCTGAGCCAGAGAAATCAGGTTGCTGACCACCCAGTACAACACCAGGCCACTTGGGAACCAGAGGAAGAATACTGAGAATACCACTGGCATCCACAACATGATCTTCTGTTGCATAGGGTCTGTCACTGTCATAGGTGTCAGCTTTTGCATAATAAACATACTGATGCCATATAAAACCGGCAGTACGTAATAGGGGTCTTGAACCGACAAATCCTGGATCCACAAGGCAAAAGGCGCCTGACGTAATTCCACGCTTTCCACGAAGACCCAGTACAACGCCAGGAAAATCGGCATTTGGATCAGCATTGGCAGGCAGCCCCCCATAGGGTTAACTTTTTCCTTGCGGTACAGTTCCATCATGGCCGGGCCCAGTTTCTGCCGGTCATCTTTGTAGCGGGCCTGAATTTCATCCATTTTCGGCTTCAGGTTGCGCATCTTCGCCTGAGATTCGTACTGCACTTTGGTGAGAGGGAACATCAAACCTTTGATTAACAGAGTAATAATGATAATGGCCACACCCCAGTTACTGACAAAACCCTGGATCAGCGTCAACAACGCAAACAAAGGCTGAGAAATAAACCAGAGGAAACCATAGTCCACTGTCAGATCCAGGCCATCCGCCAGGTTAGCCAGGTGGTCTTGATCTTTAGGGCCAGCATAAAAAACGGAAGTTAAAGTCTGGGTTTCGCCCGCTGGAATAGTGACTTCCGGGCCTCGGGCTCCAATTACACCATTGCCATTGTTCACCAGACTGTACAGCTGATTATCTGTGTCTTTTTGTGGGATCCAGGCAGCAACAAAATAGTGTTCCAGCATGGCAACCCAGCCACCTTTGGTCGGAGACAACAGGTTGGTTTCCTGCATATCTTCGAAGTCGTATTTTTCATAACGTTTTTCACTGGTGGAGTAAGCGGCGCCGCGGTAAATCGGCATCATCATGCTGCTGGTTTTGCCACCTTCTATGGTCTGGATCAGGTGTTGATAGGGCTGCACCAGTTTGGTCTGGTCTGAAGTATTTTTCAGCAAATATTCTACCCGGACATCGTATTTGCCTGCGGTAAATACATAACGCTTTTCAATTTCCAGACCGTTATGCAGATAAGTCAGCGGCACAACCAGTTCTGTTTGCCCTTCAGCCAGTTGGTACTGAGTTTGACCTGTGGAGTAGACAGGGCGACCATTGTTGCGCTTGTCATCTGGACCGTCTGCCAGTAAACCTGATTGTGCTACATACTCAAAACCATTGAGTTTACGCATCAGCTGATAAGGTTCAGGGTTGTTCAAGGCCAGAGTGAAAGCTGGCAGTTTCAGGTCAACGATATCGCCGCCTTTGGTGTCTATCACCAGCTCCAGTACGTCAGTACGCACCTTAATCTGTTGTGCTGTGACAGCAGTTACTGCTGGCTTGGCGCTGCTGCTGGTGTTACCCAGCTGTAATTCGGCAGAATTGCCCGCTGGCTGGCCGTTTTGTGTCGCTGTTGCTGGGGCAGGTTTGGGCGCATGGTCCGTCTGCCAGGCTTGCCATAATAATAAGCTGACAAAAGCCAGGGCGATCACTAATAAACTGCGTTGAGAATCCATCTGTTAGTTAGTCTCTTTCTGCTGTTGTGGAACCGGGTCTTCACCACCGGGATGTAAAGGGTGACATTTTAATAGACGTTTGGCGGTTAACCAACTGCCTTTTACCGCACCAAAACGATCAATGGCTTCAATGGAATAGTGAGAGCAGGTTGGGTAAAAACGACAATTGGAGCCAAGCATCGGACTGAGCACCAGCTGATAACCCCGAATGGCTTTAATCAGCAATTTTGCTGTAATGCCTGATATTGGCGTTTGATCTTGCCCCATAACTTTTCCAGTTGCTTATGCAATTCTGCATTCGGCGTTGTACTGATATCGCCTTTGACCAAAAGCACCAAATCGACCGGTGGTAACTCATGCTGATGCAAACGAAAGTTATTGCGGCAGCAGCGTTTAATCCGGTTGCGTTGCGTGGCTAATTTAACACGTTTTTTAGCGATGGTCAGACCTAATCTGGGCGCAGGCCTTTGATTGGCTTTACAGAGGATGGTGAAAAGAGGAGAAGATACCCTGAAGGGTTCCTGGAAGACATTGTTGAATTCGCTGGGAGTTAACAGCCGTAACTCCCTGCTGAATGTGTAGCTGACCACGCAGCGACCAAGCTTAAACTTGAGTCAGGCGTTTGCGGCCTTTAGCACGACGACGTGCTAATACTTGACGACCATTTTTGGTAGCCATGCGAGCACGGAAGCCGTGATTGCGTTTACGTTTTAAAACGCTAGGTTGAAAGGTTCTTTTCATAACTTCGTCCGTCCGGTCGATATTTACTAAGGGTCTGTGTTTTAGTAAGTACCAAAACGCAGCGATTAAAAAAGAGCGCGAATTTTAAGGGAGCCTTTGCGTCTTGTCAACGCAGATCCTCACCTTTCCACCCTCTGATCCTTGTATTTTTTTCATTCAGCTGAAAGTTGTCCACAAGCAAGCCATTTCGCATTGAATAAAATGTGACTAAATACCACCGGAGGTCTGCTCAGTTTAAGCAGAGACTGCGCTATTTCTAATTGGTATAACTAATTAATTTTCAATTAAATTAGTTAGTTATTAGTCATTTTTGGCCGCTGCCTGCTTCAGCAGTGATTTTTGCAAAAGTCAATATTGAAGTTGTGGATAAAGTCAGTTCATAATGCTGCTCGTTTCATTGACGCCGGCCCGACTTCATCAGAATAAACAGGGGCTTTCTGGAGATAAAGGTGTATCAATCCGTTTGGAAAAACTGCCTTGAAGCTTTGCAGGCTGAGTTACCTGCCCGCGATTTCGGTACCTGGATCCGTCCGTTACAAGCCGATAGTTCTGATGATGCCCTGACGTTGTATGCACCCAACCGTTTTGTACTGGACTGGGTTCGCGACAAATACCTGAACCGGATCAATGAGTTGATCCAGGGGTATTGTGGAGATCATGCGCCCCGTTTACGTTTCGACGTTGGATCTTCGCAAAAAGTCAGCCCTGCACCTGTGCAGACATTGCCAAAAGTGGCCGTGGCTAATCCGGTGGCTGCCGTGGTCGAGCCAGCACCAAAAACCATTGTGAACAGCAATGTGAATCCTAAACACAACTTTGATAACTTTGTCGAAGGTAAATCAAACCAGCTGGCTCGGGCGGCCGCCCGTCAGGTGGCCGACAACCCTGGTTCAGCGTACAATCCTTTGTTCCTTTACGGTGGAACTGGTTTAGGTAAAACCCACTTATTACATGCAGTCGGTAACGGCATTCTGGCGAAGAAACCCGATGCCAAAGTTATCTATATGCATTCTGAGCGTTTTGTACAGGACATGGTCAAAGCACTGCAGAACAATGCCATTGAAGAATTCAAACGTTACTACCGTTCAGTGGACGCCTTACTGATTGATGATATTCAGTTTTTCGCCAAAAAGGACCGTTCACAGGAAGAGTTCTTCCATACCTTTAATGCTTTGCTTGAAGGCAATCAGCAGATCATTCTGACCAGTGATCGTTATCCAAAAGAGATTGATGGTGTGGAAGAGCGGCTGAAAAGCCGCTTTGGCTGGGGTCTGACTATTGCGATTGAGCCTCCAGAACTGGAAACCCGCGTTGCGATCCTGATGCGTAAGGCTCAGGAAATTAACATTCGTTTGCCTGAAGAAGTGGCTTTTTTTGTCGCCAAACGGCTTCGTTCCAATGTTAGGGAATTAGAGGGGGCGTTAAACCGTATCTCGGCGAATGCCAATTTTACCGGTCGTCCTATCACCATTGATTTTGTCCGTGAAGCGCTTCGCGATATGCTGGCTTTGCAGGACAAGTTGGTCACCATTGAAAATATTCAGAAAACTGTGGCTGAGTATTACAAGATCAGGGTGGCTGACTTATTATCAAAACGCCGCAGCCGTTCAGTGGCTCGGCCCAGGCAGATGGCAATGGCGCTGGCGAAAGAGCTGACCAACCACAGTTTGCCGGAAATTGGTGATGCTTTTGGTGGCCGCGACCATACCACAGTGTTGCACGCCTGCCGTAAGATTGAGTCGCTTAAAGAAGAAACCCATGAAATAAAAGAAGATTTCCAGAATTTAATCCGGACTTTGTCTTCATAACACTAGGGACTGATGATGCAATTTACTCTTGACCGGGACGCTCTGCTGAAACCATTGCAAATGGTATCTGGTGCTATTGAGCGTCGTCACACTTTGCCTATTTTGTCGAATGTCTTAATTGAAGTCACTGCCGAAGGTCAGTTAGTGCTGACCGGGACCGATCTGGAAATTGAGTTGGTTGCCCATGCCCCGGTGCAGCAGGTTCAGGTGCCAGGCCGTATTACAGTGCCAGCCAAAAAGTTGCTGGATATCTGTCGTAGTTTGCCGGACAGCAGTCTGCTTGACGTTGTCGTGCAGGGAGACAACTGTGTGGTCAGCACAGGCAAAAGTAAATTTACCCTGTCAACGCTGAGCGCTAACGACTATCCGAACCTGGAAAGCTGGGCTGGAGAGGTCGAATTGCAACTCGAACGTCAGCAGTTGCGGCATTTGCTGGATGACACGGCTTTTTCGATGGCGAATCAGGACGTGCGTTATTACCTGAATGGCCTGTTGTTTGAAGTGGACAATGGTGTATTGCGTGCTGTCGCAACAGACGGTCATCGTCTGGCGTTAAGCACGCTGGATGTCGCCGCGACATCTGGCCATCAGAAACAAATTATTATTCCGCGCAAAGGTGTGCTGGAAATTATGCGCCTGCTAAGCGCAGATGAGCAACTGGTTCAACTGAGTTTAGGGCAAAACCATATCCGGCTGACCGACAGCCAGTTTAGCTTCAGCTGTAAGCTGATTGATGGTCGTTTCCCTGATTACCGTCGTGTGTTACCACGTAACAGCACAAAAAAGGTAACGGCACATCGTGACGTCTTAAAAGACGCCTGCATGCGGGCATCCATTCTGTCGAACGAAAAATACCGCGGCGTGCGTTTTACCCTGTCGGGCCAGAATGAGCTGCAGATAGTGGCGAATAATCCTGAACATGAACAGGCCGAAGAAGTGATCGAAGTGGAGTATGTTGGTGAGGCGCTGGAAATCGGCTTTAACGTGGGTTATTTGCTGGATGTCCTGAACACGCTGTCAACCGATTTGGTGATTATGAATTTAAGTGACGCCAACTCCAGTGCGTTAGTCGAAGGTGTGGGTAACCACACTGGTGCTATGTACGTTGTGATGCCAATGCGTTTGTAAATTATGGCGTTACGCTCGCTGCGGTTGCATCGATTCCGCAATATTGAACTGGCGGAATTAGCACCGCATCCCGGTATTAATCTGGTCTGTGGTGCCAATGGCAGCGGTAAAACCAGTTTGCTGGAAGCTGTGTATCTGCTTGCGCATGGCCGCTCTTTTCGTAGTAACCGTCTGGATAAAATCATTCGGCATAATACGGACGACTTTATTCTGCATGCCAGTATCGATCTGGCCGGCCAGGCCGCCAGTTTAGGTATACAACGCCAGCGGGAGCAGGATTTGCTGATGCGGTTGAACGGCGACAACCTGCAGCGTTTATCTGATTTGGCGTTGTTGTTGCCTGTGCAGCTGGTGACACCTGAGACCTTTAAGTTGTTACTGGGGGGGCCCAAAGAGCGGCGACAGTTTTTTGATATGGGGTTGTTTCACGTGGAACAACGGTTTTTTCCGTTGTGGAGCAAACTGCAACGTATCCTGAAACACCGTAATGCACTGCTGAAAACCCAGAGGCGTTACAACGACGAATATGCTTATTGGGATCAGAATCTGGCAGAGTTGTCTTTTGAACTGCATGGTCTACGCCAAAGTTATATTGAGACACTCACTCAGGCGTTAAGCCCGTTGATGACCACTATCAACTGGGCAGAACAGCTGGAACTGCAACTTTACGCCGGTTGGCCTGAGCGGATACAGAGTGCTGCAGAATTGCAACAACTGTTGCAGCAGAATTTCAGTCAGGACTTACGTCTGGGGCACAGCCAATATGGCCCACAAAAAGCTGATTTAAAGCTGAAAGTACAGCAGCAGGCTGTGGAAGAACTGCTGTCGCGCGGGCAACTCAAGGTTTTATTGTTTGCGCTGAAGGTTGCGCAAAACAACTTAATTTATAGCTACGGCCAGAAGCGGCCGGTGTTATTAATAGATGATTTGGCGTCGGAATTAGATGATAATTCCAAGCGTCATATTTTTAGTTTTTTAAACACCATTAACTCGCAGGTGTTTATTACTGCGATTAATGCTGACCAGGTTTTACCATCAGTACCGGAACAAAACCCGGCATTGTTTCACGTGGAACAAGGGCAGATAACAAAACGGACAGAATGAGATGGCCGAAGAACATAATTACGATTCGTCGAGTATCAAAGTATTAAAAGGCCTTGATGCAGTACGTAAAAGACCCGGTATGTATATCGGTGACACGGATGATGGCTCAGGCCTGCACCATATGGTATTCGAGGTGGTGGACAACTCCATCGACGAAGCTTTAGCGGGTTATTGCTCTGACGTTTTTGTCACCATCCATTCCGATGGTTCAGTATCAGTACGCGACAATGGTCGTGGTATTCCAACCGATATGCACGAAGAAGGGGTGTCAGCAGCCGAAGTGATCATGACGGTGTTACACGCCGGTGGCAAGTTCGACGACAACTCTTATAAAGTGTCTGGTGGTTTGCATGGTGTGGGCGTGTCGGTGGTGAATGCTTTGTCTGACAAACTGGAACTGACCATTCGCCGCAAAAACCAGGTGCATTCTCAAATCTATCGCTTAGGTGTGCCGGATGCACCTTTGGCTGTAGTTGGTGAAACTGATTCCACGGGAACTGAAATTCGTTTCTGGCCAAGCCCGACCATATTCAGCGACATCAACTTCCACTACGATATTCTGGCCAAGCGTCTGCGTGAACTGTCATTCCTGAATTCTGGTGTCAGCATCATTCTGACCGATGAGCGGGAAGATAAGCGAGACCACTTTAAATATGAAGGTGGTATCGAAGCCTTTGTGCAGTACCTGAACCGTACCAAAACCCCTGTGCACCAGAAAGCATTCTACTTTACGTCCCAGCGTGAAGAAGATGGTATCTCAGTGGAAGTGTCGATGCAGTGGAATGACTCGTTCCAGGAAAACATCTACTGTTTCACTAACAACATCCCTCAGCGTGATGGTGGTACTCACCTGGCTGGCTTCCGTTCCGCTTTGACGCGGGTACTGAACACTTATATGGAAGCCGAAGGTTTTGCCAAAAAAATGAAAGTGGCGACCACAGGGGATGACGCCCGTGAAGGCCTGACCGCCGTTATCTCTGTCAAAGTGCCAGACCCGAAATTCAGCTCGCAGACCAAAGATAAACTGGTGTCCAGCGAAGTGAAATCGGCGGTTGAAAGTGCGATGCACGAGAAGCTGAACGAGTACCTGCTGGAAAACCCGGGTGAAGCCAAAATCATCGTCAGCAAAATTGTCGACGCAGCCCGTGCCCGTGAAGCTGCCCGTAAAGCCCGCGAAATGACCCGCCGCAAAGGCGCATTGGATATCGCAGGATTACCAGGAAAACTGGCGGACTGCCAGGAAAAAGACCCGGCGTTATCCGAACTTTACCTGGTGGAGGGTGACTCTGCGGGGGGGTCGGCCAAGCAGGGACGCAACCGCAAAAACCAGGCCATTCTGCCGTTGAAAGGTAAGATCCTGAACGTGGAAAAAGCCCGTTTCGACAAAATGATTTCATCACAGGAAGTGGGGACCCTGATCACGGCCTTGGGTTGTGGTATTGGTCGCGAAGAATACAACCCGGATAAAACCCGCTATCACAGCATCATTCTGATGACGGACGCCGACGTTGACGGTTCCCACATCCGTACTTTGCTGCTGACCTTCTTCTATCGCCAGACGCCTGAGCTGATTGAGCGGGGCTATATCTATATTGCGCAGCCACCACTGTATAAAGTGAAGAAAGGCAAGCAGGAACAGTATATTAAAGACGATTCAGCCTTAACTGAATTCTTGACCACTTTGGCGCTGGATGAAGCCAGCCTGCATGTGAATGCCGATGCACCAGGTATTGGCGGTGCAGCACTGGAAAGCCTGGTGCAGCAGTACCATAAGGTACAGAGCATTATTGCCCGCTTAAGTCGTAAGATCCCAATCAATCTGCTGACTGAGTTGGTGTATGTGCCAGCTGTCACTGTGGACATCTGCAAAGATGCCGCAGCGACAGAGGCCTGGGTGAAAAACCTGGTGACTCGTCTGCAAGAACGTGAAGGTGATGGTTCCAGCTACAGTTTTGCAGTCACAGAAGACCGTGAGCGTCAGTTATCTGTGCCAAAAGTGATTATTCGTCAGCACGGCATCGACAACGAATATGCGCTGCATTATGACTTTATCAACTCGGTCGACTATGGGCGTATTGTGGAGTTAGGCAACGCGATTCGTGACCTGATGGAAGAAGGTGGTTACATCCGTCGTGGTGAAAAAACCAAACCAGTGCAGAGCTTTGCTGAAGCGCTGGAATGGCTGATGGCTGAATCGAAAAAAGGTTTGTATATTCAGCGCTATAAAGGTCTGGGGGAGATGAACCCGGAGCAGCTGTGGGAAACCACCATGGATCCAAACACCCGTCGTATGCTGCGTGTCACTATTGAAGATGCCATCGCAGCCGATCAGTTGTTTAACACGCTGATGGGGGATGAAGTAGAACCTCGTCGTAACTTTATTGAAGAGAACGCACTGAAAGTCGCGAATCTGGATGTGTAAATTTTCTGGTTAACTGGAAAAACAAAAAGCAGGCTAAACAAAGCCTGCTTTTTTAATACTGTTACAAACCAAAATTTTCACTTTAGTTAACTGCTTTGGCCATGAATGAATTGCTGTACAGGGCCTTGATGGGATATTAGTGTTTAGATGGGTACATTCTGCAGCATTTTTGTGTCATTCTTTGTTACTATTTAACTGCTCGGTGGGTGTCAGGTTTCTAGCTTTCGGGTTAGAGATGGATCTAATGAACAACACTTGTGTTTGTTTTGACTTCGAAGCAATTTGAAGTATTAACGTGCTTAATTATTCCCACCGAGCAGTTCAAGGATGAAAAATGTAGATGCATTAAAGAATAAAGCGTGGTTTACCTACAAAGCGCGAATCATGGCCCACGAAAGGTTAATGTTTCTCAACAAAGCCAGTCAGTATCTACTAATTTGGTACTCATTGATCACAGTTATATCTTCAATAGTAATGATCCGCTTCCCTATGATTTTTGGTAGTAACGGCGACATTCTATTAACGTGCATTTCTCTATTCGTACTGGTTCTATCGTTGGTTGTATCAAACCGTGATTATCGTGGTCGCGAAATTGAAATGAGAAAGAACTACCTAGAACTACAAAACTTGTACCGAGAACTCGAATTTAAAAATGAGATTCCCATCGATGAGTTCAGTAAAGTAGACGACAGATATCAATTAATCATAGCTAAAGGCGAAAACCATACTGAATTTGATGATTTGACATTTAGAGTCAAAAATTCGACAACTAGAAAGCCAGCCTGGCATGAGTTCATTTTTTATTATGTAGTCAAAACAGCTGTTTGGTTGTTTTTAATTGCGTTCATCATCACACCTCTAATCATTATTTTCGGAATGTATTCCATATGAGTGCGAGCCGAGAGTTTAGCAAATTATTTAAGCTGTCTTCATTACTAGGGATTTATGCCAAATATATAAAAGATAGTACTGCAACAGGTATAGATAACTGCCGCGCATTTATTTATGAGAAAGAGGCAAAGCAGGATATTTCGGCTGCACTTGAAAGGATTCATTCTAATTGCTATAGATTCTCACAGTATAAAGAGAAACTTATCTCAAAAGGCGCAAACAAACCCCCAAGAGTGTTATCTATCCCGACAATACGAGACCGAGTAATCCTTAAAGCGCTGTCAAAGCTGCTTGCAAAACTATATCCGCAAGCAATTACTGAAATTCCTCAAATTAAAATTAATCGTGTTGTTGAGGCTGTCAAAAGTGGTAGTTACGATGCTTTTATCAAAATAGATTTGAAGAACTTTTATCCATCAATACCTCACGAGCAGCTGTTAAAGATACTTAAGAAAAAGATACGAAAAAAACAAATGTTAGTTTTGATTCAAAATGCTATCAGAACGCCTACTGTGCCGAGGGGGGGAGTGAGCGCAAGCATTAATGACAAAGGTGTGCCGCAAGGACTATCCATATCAAACTTACTAGCTGAAATTTATATCTCAGATGTTGACCAACATTTTTATGAAGACCCTAGTCTTCACTACACTAGGTATGTTGACGATATTCTAATCCTATGTAATACGGAAGACTCGGAAGCCATCTATGAGCGGGCTATTAGTTATTTAAAGAGCAAACTTTTAGAACCACATGAAAGGGATTTAATTGGCTCTAAGACTCAGGTTGAACCTGTTTCAAAAGGTTTTGAGTATTTGGGGTATTCATTCAAAGCTGGTCGCATATCTCCTAAAGATAGCAGCATAAAAAATTTTGAATCGAAGATTGCCTCTGTACTAACAGCCTATAAATATAAAAATGAACTTTCAAAAAATGCTGCTGATCGAATAAAAGCTCTTGACGTTTGTCAGTGGCGCTTGAACTTGAAACTTTCGGGATGTATTTTCCAATCAAAAAGGCTCGGTTGGGTTTTTTATTTTTCACAAGCTGATAATACAACCAGTTTTCGTCATATTGATTCGACTGTGAACAGTATGCTTATTAGGGCAGGGATCAAAGATAAGATAAAAGTTAAAAAGGTTCTAAAGGCATATTATGAAGCGCGTAGAACAGACAAATCTACTCATAAATATGTGGTTAACTTTGACACTATGAGCACCGTAGAGAAAAAGTTGATTCTTCGACGTTACTTAGGAGCGAATAAAGTGGACAAACTAAGTGATGCGCAAATTGACTCCTTATTCAAAATGAAACTCAGAGATATCATCAAAGAGTTAGAGCAAGACACCTCTCAAGACTCTTCAAGCCTTTAAATCTGAATAAAACCCTTAAAAAACGCGGCTTGGCGCTACAGTTCAAGGCCGCAAATGGGTATACTTTTCAGTCATTTTTTGAAGTCACAGGTCAGGCGAATGCAAAAGTACGACATCAAGACCTTCCAGGGGTTAATCCTGGCATTACAAGATTATTGGGCGCGTCAGGGCTGTGTTATTGTGCAGCCACTGGACCTGGAAGTAGGGGCCGGTACTTTCCACCCTATGACCTTTCTGCGCAGCTTAGGCCCAGAGCCAACCAACGTCGCTTATGTGCAACCCTGTCGCCGTCCGACCGATGGCCGCTACGGTGAAAATCCAAACCGTCTGCAGCATTATTACCAGTTCCAGGTGATCTTAAAGCCATCACCAGACAATATTCAGGAACTGTATCTTGGCTCATTACGTGAACTAGGCATTGATACCCTGGTTCACGATATCCGTTTTGTGGAAGACAACTGGGAATCGCCAACGCTGGGCGCTTGGGGTCTGGGCTGGGAAGTCTGGCTCAACGGCATGGAAGTGACTCAGTTTACTTACTTCCAGCAGGTGGGGGGCTTAGAATGCCGTCCGGTCACAGGCGAAATTACTTATGGTTTAGAACGTCTGGCCATGTATATTCAGGGCGTCGATTCTATTTACGATCTGGTCTGGACTGACGGTCCGTTAGGTCGTGTGACTTACGGTGACGTGTTCCTGCAAAACGAGATTGAACAATCCACTTATAACTTTGAATACGCCGACGTACCGGCATTGTTTGCGTACTTCGACCAATGCGAAGCGGAAAGCCAGCGTTTGATTGAAGCGGGCCTGGCATTGCCGGCCTATGAAAAAGTGATGAAAGCCTCGCACGCCTTTAATCTGTTGGACGCCCGTCACGCCATCTCCGTGACTGAACGTCAGCGTTACATTCTGCGGGTCCGTACTCTGGCCAAAGCCTGTGCTGAAGCCTATTACGCCGCGCGCGAAAAGCTGGGCTTCCCGTTATGCCGTAGCAGTAAACAAAGCCAGGAGGCCTGACAGTGGCACAAGATTTTTTTGTAGAAATTGGCACTGAAGAGTTGCCACCAAAGGCGCTGAAGACCTTAGCCACAGCGCTGCAGCAGAACATCACAGATGAGCTGAGCAAACTGGATTTAGCTTTTACCAGCAGTCACTGGTATGCCGCTCCGCGTCGTTTAGCCGTGCGCGTGAACGGCCTGGCCGAACAGCAAGCCGATAAAGAAGTGGAAAAACGTGGCCCGTCTTTAGCCGGTGCTTTTGATGCACAAGGCAATCCTACCAAAGCGGCACAGGCCTGGGCACAAGCCAATGGCATTACTGTAGACCAGGCTCAAAAGCTGGAAACAGATAAAGGTGCCTGGCTGATTCATACCGCGAAGGTGCTGGGCGCTGCGACTGTAACTTTACTGGAGCAGGTAGTGACAACTGCGCTGGCCAGGTTGCCTATCGCCAAACCCATGCGTTGGGGGGCTAACGACGCCGAGTTTATCCGCCCGGTTCATACCGTCATTATGCTGTTTGGGAAGGACGTGGTGCCGGCCACAGTGCTGGGTAAAGTCGCAGGCCGTGTGACGCCTGGTCACCGATTTCATGCGCCAGCACTGGTTGAAATTGCTGATGCGGATGCCTATCTGCCGACCTTAGAACAAGCTTATGTGGTGGCAGACTACGACAAGCGCAAAGCCTTTATTCGCGCGGAAGTGGAGAAAACAGCGGCCAGCCTGAACGGTGTAGTGCCGATGGATGAAGACTTGCTGGACGAAGTGGCGTCTTTGGTCGAGTGGCCTGTGGTGCTGGTAGGCAGTTTTGAAGAGCGCTTCCTGCAAGTGCCACCTGAGCCGCTGGTGTCCACAATGAAGGACAATCAGAAGTACTTTCCGCTGCTGGGTAAAGACGGCAAGTTGCTGAACAAATTCATTTTTGTCGCCAACATTGCCAGCAAAGACCCAAGCCAAATCATCAGCGGCAACGAAAAAGTGGTACGTCCACGTCTGACGGACGCGCAGTTCTTTTTCCAGACAGACCGTAAAACCAAACTGGTGGACCGTCTGCCGTCATTAGGCACAGTGCTGTTCCAGCAAAAGCTGGGCACTTTGTTGGAGAAGTCTGAGCGTATTGCCAAAGTAGCGGCCTTTATTGCCGGTAAAATTGGCGCCGATACACAGCATGCCGAACGTGCTGGTCTGTTGTCCAAAACGGATCTGATGACCGATATGGTTGGCGAGTTCCCGGAGGTGCAGGGCGTGATGGGTATGCACTATGCCAGGCTGGATGGTGAAGCCGAGGCAGTTGCTGTGGCGCTGAACGAGCAATACAAGCCTCGTTTTGCTGGCGACAGCCTGCCAAGCCAGCTGGAAGCCTGTGCTGTAGCTATTGCCGATAAACTGGATTCGTTGGTCGGTATCTTTGGTATTGGTCAGGCGCCAAAAGGCGATAAAGACCCCTTTGCCCTGCGCCGTGCCGCTATTGGTGCTTTGCGTATTATGGTTGAGAAACAACTGCCACTGGACCTGGTCGAACTGATTGAGTTCAGCAAAACCACCTTTGGTGACAAACTGACCCAGGCGACAGTGTCTGATGAAGTACTGGACTTTATGCTGGGCCGCTTCCGCGCCTGGTATGAAGCTGAAGGTGTGGGTGTCGATGTAATCCAGGCTGTGTTGGCGCGTCGTCCAACCAACCCGGCCGATTTTGACCGCCGGGTTAAAGCTGTGGCTGAGTTCCGTAAACTGGATGCTGCGCTGGCATTGGCTGCCGCCAATAAACGGGTGGGGAATATTCTGGCCAAAGTAACCGAAGCCATCCCTGCAAGGGTCAATGAAGCGCTGTTAACTGAAGCGGCCGAAAAAGCACTGTACAGCGCCATCAGTGCGGAGCTGGCGTATCAGGCGAAAGTCGACAACTACACAGAAGCGCTGGCGCATTTAGCGGCACTGCGTGACGTTGTGGATCAGTTCTTTGATCAGGTGATGGTGAATGCCGAAGACGCTGCGGTACGGTTAAACCGTCAGGCTTTGTTGGCGCGTTTACGCGACTTATTCCTGCGAGTTGCCGATATTTCTGTACTGCAGTAATACAGCGCTGACAACACCCCAATAAAAAAGGAGCTGATGCTCCTTTTTTATTTTCTGCGAAAGGCGACTGGCGTGACTGGGTTAGTGGGCCGCATGTTCTTTCGCTGGCAACTTGGCCTTACGCGCCATGGCGTCGGTTAGCTTTCCTGTGGCGGCCCAGCCGATCAATGCTACCCAGGCAATCCAGGAAAATCCCGCCGGAATATTCAGCAGGGCAATTTTTCCCAAATGCTTGCGGTTAAACAAACTGGCGAGCAGAGTTGGCAAAAACCAGACCAGTAAAAACAGCAGGATAAAGCCTGCCAATGTAAAGCCGTTCATCGCCATCAGTTTCGCGGTAAATTCGTTGATAAATTCCATATGTCACACTCCGTAAGTTGATTTCAATTTGTTGGTTAATTTTCTGCCCTTGGACAAGCGGCTAACTCACCCAAGGGACTCAAGATGTCTGCTGATTTTTTTGGGTTCGTAACTTAAGTCGTTGAATCACCTCAAACTGTTACAGAAAATATTTTTTATTTTTTTGTAACAAATTCGTAGTTAGGGCAGACTAGGGCAAGGTATGGTCGATACAGATACAGGGAAGAAAGCGATAAAACTATGAGCAAAACAGCCCATCAGCAGGTGCTGGCATTATGGCAACAGTACAAAGCGGCTATCAGCCGAACCTTGTTGGGTTATGAAGCGGACCCCTCATTACGACAGGACCTGACGCAGGAATTGTACCTGGCCTTGTATCATTCGGCCGAGCGACTGGCAGCCGCTGAAAATCAGCGCGCTTACCTGTTTCGGGTCATGCACAATGTGGCTGTGGATCATATAGCCAGGGCCAGCCGACAGCGCTGGCAGTCGTTGGAAGAACAGGATTTACCGGACGAGTTGGTGGAGCCTTGCCCTTCAGAGCTGAGGGCTTCAGAGCAACAAAGTAACCTATTGTTGAAGGCGGTGCAGCAACTGTCACCTGCACACCGTCAGGTTGTCTTGCTGGCCATGGAAGATACAGACCCACAGCAGATAGCAGACATCCTGGGTTTAAGCCATGGCGCAGTGCGGGTTCGGCTAAGCCGGGCCAAAACAGAATTACAGGAGTTGTTAGACCATGTCAGAGCCCGTTGATTTTTCTGAATTCGCCAAAAGCTGGCAACAGCAGCAGCCTCAGGTCGAGCTGGATCTTTCGGCTGCCTTGCAGCGCCAGCAACGACGACGTTGGGTTGCAGTGGCTGAACTGATTGCCAGTGTGGTGATGCTGGCTGGAGCCGGAGCTGCCTGGCTGCTACTGCCAACCTGGTTAGGGGGCTTATCTGCAGTGTTTTTGGTTGTAGGTGCTCTGGTGCAGGCAGTATTAAGTTGGAAGTTGCATTTACCTTTATTGGCTTATGCCGACTGGAGCAGTTCGGGTTTGCTGCAATTCAGGTTGCGCAGTCAGCAAGCATCAGTCCGTTATTTAAGTTACAACCAGTACAGCTGTGTCGCCCTGTTATTTTTCATCCTGCTGATGTGGGCCTTGGCCTGGTGGCAGCCACAGCAGGTTCCTGAAGCCTTGTTAAATGCATACAGTCTGTTGGTGACTCCGCTCTGTTTGACAGCTTGGCTCTGGTTAGAACATAAGAAAAAAGTGGCCAAAGCAAAGTTGGAGCATTTGCAGACTTTGATCAGCGAGCTGGCGGCTGGCTGAGTTATTGATTCAGCCAGCGCCGGAAGGCGGCGGTGCGGGTTTTACTGGTTAGCAGAGCTTCCTTGCTGCCTGCACAAAACACCGCCAGGCTGTCTTTAGTGTAAGGCTCAATACGCGTTACAGCGTCTATATGGATCAGATCACTGCGGTTTAACCGGAAAAACTGTTGTGGGTCGAGCTGGGCTTCCAGCTCAGAAAGGTTCGTCTCCTGCAGCACATGTTGCCGTGCCTGCAGGTCTGTGGCGACCAGAGCGCCGCCAGCAGCCTGGATCAGCCATACCTGTTCCACCGGCAGCACCAGCAACTGCTGGTTCTGACGAATCAAAAATCGTTTCTTAAACCCCGCTTTGTGGTGAAAAGGCTGCTGCAAACGGCGCTGTTCCAGATTCGACATCGCTTCAGTAAAACGACTGTAGGTATAGGGTTTCAGCAGATAATCCACCGCCTGGTATTGAAATACCTGCATCCAGTACTGATCGTAGGCCGTGCTGAATAACACAGGGCAAGGCAGCTGCAGTCGCTCCAGCGCGTGAAACACCTGGCCGTCGGTCAGTTCCACATCTGCCACTATTAAATCCAGAGGCTCCGGCGCCTGGAAAAATGCCAGCACTTGTGCCACCGAGCTTAACTGCGCAACCATCCGTGCCTCTGGTTGGTAACGAGTCATAAACGCCTGTAGCTTTTCCGCCGCCAATACTTCATCTTCAATCAGCAAGTAACGCACCTGCGGCCTCCTTCTGTTGTAGTGGCAGCTTCACTTCGAAATGATCGGTCCCTGCCAGAATTGCTATCGGCAAGCCGAGTATCTGCTGACAGCGCTGCTGCAGATTGGCGAGCCCGGTGCCGGTACCAGACAAAGCGTGAACTTTAGGTCGGCGCTGATGTGACACGCTCAGCATGTTTTGCTGGTAACTTAGGCTGATCAGGAGCGGTTGTTCAGTGCTGGCCTGATTATGTTTGAGCGCATTTTCCAGCAGCAGCTGCAAGCTGGCAGACACCAATAACGCATCCATGCGTTCAAGCTCAGGCTCAACAGACAGCTGATAGGCCTGGCCAAAACGCTGTTGCTGTAACGCCATATACAGTTGTGCCAGAGTCAGTTCGTCTTGCAGACTGACCAATGGCTGACTGCTGTGCTGCAGCATCAGCCGGTAAAAATCGGCAAATTGCTGCAAAAACTCTTCTGCCAGGTCGGCATTTTTATGAATAAGCACCGATAAAATATTCAGGTTATTAAACAAAAAATGCGGTTCAAGTTGTTGCTGCAGGGTTTGCAGCTTGTAGCGCTGCGCACTTTGTTCGGCTTTGATCAGCGTCAGCTGCTGCTGTTGTTGTTGTTTCAGGCTGCGCCAGAAGCAGTCTGCGCCTGCAATCAGGCTATGCAGCAACAGATACATTAAGGCGATGCGCAAATACTGCTGTAACTGGGCAGGCTGCTGCCATGCCCAATCAATCAGCAGTTGCGCAACAGTCATTAGACCGACAAACAACAGGGCACTGCAGGCAAAGCTCAGTGCGAAACCTTGCAACAATCCGGTCGGTTGGCAGACCTGCCTGAGTTGTCTGTCGATCGACCGGTTGAGCCAGAGCGCCAATGCTGCCTGCATGGTCAGCCAGACCGGCGCGTCCGGATGCCATTGCAGGGGTTGGCCTGGCGCTGTTTGCAATAACGCCAGGTAGAGACTAAACAGCAGGGAGACCGCGGCCAACAGGGCCAGGGTTTTTAACCTGTTCATGGTGTCACCTGGCTGGTGTCGGGTAAACGCAGCAGCTCACTGCCATCGGCGGCATAAAATACCAGTTGAGGTTGTCCGTCTTTACCCACAGCCATTTCAATACGCTTTTTACCTTGTGGATCATTAAGTTGTAGCATTGCTTTGCGGTCTACTGTGCCATAAAACGCGCGTCTGTTGCCATGAATATCCGGCTGTTGTTGTTCTAACTGCTGCAGCTTGCTCTGCGCTTCAGTGTCACCTTGCTGCACCGCCAGCATCAGCGTCATGTATTGATCAATAGGGTACTGCGGTCTGTCCACCAGATTCAGCCCTGTGATCAACCGTCCATCTTGCTCTATGTGTTGCAAAGCCAGGGTCTGATCCTGATTGTAACGGTCAAACGATAAATGCAAGCCATGTTCGACCTTGCCGTCTTTTGCAAAGCCGCGAAACACAAAACCGCCATTTTCAGTGCCTTCGTCGTTATAGAAAATCATGCCTGGCCGCGGGCCCGGATCGAAAAACTCTTTGCCTTCTTTTATGGCCTTCGGGGCGTGGGCTGTATTGGCAATCACCAGCCGTGGGTGACCGCTGGGCTCCATTACATTAATACGTTGCACGTTTAGCTCTCGCACTGTGCTTTGGTCGCTGGGCAGCCATTGGGTTTTAATGGTCAGGGCGAGCAGACCGCTTAGCATCAGTACATTCAGGTGCTTTTGTGTGGGTAATAAACGCATCGTCATTCTCCTTGAGTTGATGCGTTTATCCTAAAAATTGCCGACAAAGAAGGCGTGCCGTTTCCAGTCAATCGCCGAAATACGTCAATCGACAGTGGAAACTGACCAATAAGTGGGTTTAGCCCTTTTTTATCAGATAGCGGTAAGGCAGTTCGCTGGTGTCGCTGGCCAGCAGTTCATGGTCCATAAAACGACAGAAGGCTGGAATGTCGCGGGTAGTGGCCGGGTCATCGGCAATAATCAGCAGGGTGTCGCCGGCCTGCAGTTTACGAATGGCCAGTCGGGTCATCATCACAGGTTCCGGGCAGCGCAAACCCAAGGCATCCAGCTGCTCATTGGCACTGGTAAATAATGCTGCAGTTGGTTTGGTCATGGTATGTCCTGCTTTGCTGGAAAGGTCGCTATGGTAGCTGTGCGACGATATTTAGTCCATGCCGGAAAAGCAAAGGGCAGCTTGCGCTGCCCTTTGGGTTTACCCTTTGTGCTCCACAGGTTATTGGAGCGCGCGCATTATTCCACGCGCTCGAACACTGTGGCAATACCCTGACCTAAACCAATACACATAGTGGCCAGACCATATTTACCGCCTTTGCTTTCCATCACGTTGATCAGCGTCGTGCTGATCCGTGAACCCGAGCAACCCAACGGGTGACCTAACGCGATAGCACCGCCATTGAGGTTCACTTTTTGTTCCATCACTGGCAGTAAACCTAAGTCTTTCATCACCGGCAGCGCCTGTGCAGCAAAAGCTTCGTTCAGTTCAGCGTAGTCAATCTCGTCAATGCTGATGCCCGCCGCTTTTAAGGCTTTTTGCGAGGCCGGAACCGGGCCATAACCCATAATCGACGGGTCGCAGCCAGCCACACCCATACCAATCACGCGGGCGCGAATGGGCAGACCCAGCGCTTTGGCCTTGTCTTCACTCATCACCAGCATGCCAGAGGCGCCATCAGACAAAGCTGAGGACGTGCCTGCGGTCACAGTACCGTTGGCCGGGTCAAACACAGGACGCAGTGCCGCCAGGGCTTCTACTGTGGTTTCCGGGCGGATCACTTCGTCGGTATCAAACAGGCGCAGCGCGCCATCGGCGTCGTGGCCTTCCACCGGCAGAATTTCGTTTTTAAATCGGCCTTGTAGTGTGGCTTCATGCGCCAGACGGTGCGAGCGGGCACCAAACTCATCCTGCTGCAGACGGCTGATGCCATGCATTTTACCCAGCAATTCTGCAGTTAAACCCATCATGCCAGCGGCTTTGGCCACAGAAGTGCCGAGTTTCGGGTGGAAATCGACGCCGTGCGTCATAGGCACATGGCCCATATGCTCCACACCACCAATCAGGTAGACCTCACCCATGCCTGTTTGAATAGCACGTACGGCATCGTGCAGCGCCTGCATGGACGAGCCACAGAGGCGGTTGACGGTAACCGCTGGCACTGAATGCGGGATACCCGCCATCAGGGCCGCATTACGGGCCACGTTAAACCCCTGTTCCAGCGTCTGCTGCACACAGCCCCAAATCACGTCGTCAATCTCGCTTGGGTTTAAGGCCGGGTTGCGTTCCAGCAGGCCAGCCATCACAGCGGCAGATAATTCTTCAGCACGAACATTACGGAAAATACCGGCCTTAGAGCGACCCATAGGGGTCCGGATACAATCGACAATCACTGCTTGTTTCATGGTGTAATTTCTCCGCCTTAAACTGGATAAAACAGGTCGCCGGCAGCAGCCATGGCGCGGGTTTTTTCGGTGACCTGATAGATTTCACCTAAATGGGCATACTTGTCAGCCAAAGCAACAAAGTTCGCCAGACCAATGGTGTCGGCGTAACGCAGCGGGCCACCCCGGAACGGAGGGAAACCCAGGCCATAAATCAGACCCATATCGGCTTCTGCTGCCGTGGCCACAATGCCTTCTTCCAGGCAGCGAATCACTTCATTAATCATCGGCACCATACAGCGGGCAATGATATCGTCCGCACTGAATTCTTGTTTGGTGACACCAGCGCCGCTCAGCAGACCGTAAGTGACTTCGTCTGTGGCCTTTTTCGGCTTGCCTTTAGCGTCTTTGCTGTAGGCATAGAAACCGACACCGTTTTTCTGACCGAAACGCTGCGCCTGATACATCAGAGCCACCGGGTCTTTGTCCAGTTTGGCCATCCGCGTCGGGAAGCCGGCAGCCATCACGTCTGTGCAGTGGTAAGCTGTGTCCAGGCCGACTACATCCAGCAGGTAGGCCGGGCCCATAGGCCAGCCGAAGGATTTTTCCATCACTTTATCGACTTGTGCGAAATCGGCACCGTCCAGCAGCAATTTGCTGAAACCGGCGAAGTAAGGGAAGAGCACGCGGTTGACATAGAAACCTGGGCAGTCATTCACTACGATTGGGGATTTGCCCATTTTGGCGGCGTAAGCCACCACAGCCGCAACAGTTTCTTCGCTGGTGTCTTTGCCCCGAATCACTTCAACCAATGGCATTTGGTGCACTGGGTTAAAGAAGTGCATACCGCAGAACCGGCTTGGGTCTTTCAGGTTGGTGGCTAGAGAGTCGATGGATATGGTCGACGTGTTGGAGGTAATGATGGCATCAGCAGCCACCAGTTCTTCCACTTCTTTAAGCACTGCGCCTTTGATTTTCGGGTTTTCCACCACAGCTTCAACCACGATATCAACCGCTTTCACCGGTTCCATGCTCAGAGTCGGCTGGATGCTGGCAATCACCTTGGCCATACCCACAGCGTCGAGCTTTTTGCGTTCCACTTGTTTATTCAGTAACTTAGTGGCTTCACCCATGCCTAATTCCAGCGCTTTGTCGGCGATGTCTTTCATCACCACAGGCACACCTTTCAGCGCGGACTGGTAAGCGATACCGCCACCCATAATACCTGCACCCAAAACCGCAGCTTTTTTCACGTCTTTAGTCGCTGTTTTGGCGGCTTTTTTCGCTTTGCCTTTAATCAGCTGATCGTTCAGGAACAGGCCAATTTGAGCTGCGGCTGCAGTGGTTTTCGCCAGTTTGGCAAAACCCTGGTTCTCCAGCACAATGGCGCCAGCACGGTCTAAGCGGGCCGCTGCTTCAATGGTTTCTACCGCTACCATAGGGGCCGGGTAATGTTTGCCTGCGTTGGCGAATACCATGCCTTTGGCAGTGCTGAAGCTCATCAGCGCTTCGGTTTTATTCAGTTTCAACGGCTGCAGCTTGGCGCTGCGTTTTTTCTGCCAGTTCAGTTTGCCGGCAATGGCGTCTTTCAGCATGCTGATAGCGGCATCTTTTAATTTCTCTGGCGCGACCACAGCGTCGACGGCGCCTTCTTTTAATGCGGCTTCGCCACTTCGTTCTTTGCCTGTGGTGATCCACTCCATCGCGCCATCAGCGCCGATCAGGCGTGGCAGACGCACTGTGCCACCAAAGCCAGGCATCAGACCTAGCTTCACTTCTGGCAGGCCCACTTTGGCTGTGGTGTCGGCAATACGGTAGTCAGCCGTTAAGGTCCACTCGAAGCCGCCACCTAAGGCAAAACCGCGAATGGCGGCAATGGTCGGAACTGGCAGGTCTTCGGCCAGGTCGAACACGTCAGAGGCGTTTTTAATCCATGGGATCAGTTCAGCTTCCGGTTGCTGAAAGGTACTTAAGAATTCGGTAATGTCGGCACCAACGATAAAAGCGTCTTTGCCGGTGGTGTAGACCACGCCTTTTAAGTTTTTATCTGCGTGCAGCAGATTTAAAGCGGCCCGACAATCTGTTAAGGTTTGCTGGTCGAATTTATTCACGGACCCGGCAGCATTAAAGCTAAACTCGGCAATACCGTCGGCCAGATAAGCCACGGTGATGCTGTTACTCTGGTAGATCATGCATGTTCTCCTTCGTCCGGCAGGGCGGATGATTGCTTGTTATCGCAACTGGTAAGATGAGTTCTGTCGCAGTTTCAGTGTGTCGTGCTTTGGCAAAAATTTCAACCGTTATTTAAACGCTTGTTTGAATTTGCGGTAGATGTTCCAGTAACTATAGGTGGTATTGGTTTTATGTGGCGCTCTGCTCTGGTTTTTCGTCCTGCGTTTTGGCTGCTGGTTGCAGCTGCATCCACCTCGCTGCCCGCTCTGGCTATCAATGATGTCATGCGTAAAAAATTTGAGCGTGCTGAAAACACTATTCATAAGCTGTCCGACACTCAGGCGAAAAAACTGCTGGCGGAAATGCAGACTTATCCGCTGACACCTTATTTGGAGCTCGAATACTTAAGCAAGAATCTGGACGACACCGCTGCTGTCGTGAATTTTATGCGGGAGCATCAGGGCACACCATTGGAGCGGACTATCCGGAAACGCTGGTTGATTGAGCTGAAACAAAAACGTCAGGCGGAGCTGTTTCTGAAAAACTACGACTATGGCTCTGACACAGTGCTGGACTGTTATGCACTGGAAATGCGGCTGGTGCGGGAAAAACCTGTGGATGTCTGGCCTGCTGTGCGGGATTTATGGGCCGTAGGCAAATCTCAGCCCGACGAATGTGACGCCATTTTTGAGCGTTGGCGTAAGGCCGGCCAGCGTAATGCGGATGCCGTCTGGAGGCGGGTGCTGGCCGCTGTTGAAGCGGACAATCAGCGTATGTTGCCTTATCTGCGCTCATTATTGCCCCGCGAGCAACAATACCTGGCTGATAAATGGATCCAGGTGATGGACAATCCTGGGTTGGTGCAGCGCAAAAGTTTTCTGACCGGCAAGCAGGCCAAAGAGCGTGATTTGGCGGCTTACGGCATGCAGAAACTGGTGTGGAAAAAACCGGATGCTGCAGTAGAAGTCTGGAAAAGATACCGTTCCGATCCGGCCTTCAGCAATGAAAACCGCTCAAAAACGGCGCGCCAGCTGGCTATCGCGTTGGCCAGTAAAGACAATGCCCAGGCTACGCCATTTTTTGCTGTAGTACAAAACGAGCACAAAGACCGGCTCTTTGTGCAGTGGCAACTGACGCACTTGTTACGCAAGCATGACTGGACCGGACTGATGGATGCCATAAAAGCCTTACCCGAGCCTTATGCCAGCGAAGATGGTAGTCTGTATTGGCTGGCTCGCGCCCATGACGAGTTGAAGCAAAAAGAAGCCGCACAACAGCTGTATAAGCAGTTGGCGAAAAACCGCAGCTACTACGGTTATATGGCGGCTGCCCGCATTGGCGTAGAACCTTCATTGGCGCATAAACCGGTGCCAGTATCTGAAACTGATTATCTGGCCTTTAAAAGCAGTGGCCCGGTACGGCGGATCAAAGAATGGCAGGCGCTGGACAGACCCAATGCGGCCAAACGTGAACTGACCAGTCTGCAACGTTATGGTTCAGACCTGCAACGTTTCAGCGCCGCCAAGTATGCGGCAGAGATGGGTTGGCATGATAATGCGATTACCGCGCTGGCACAGGCCGGTTATTACGACGATGTGGAATTACGTTTCCCGACTTTGTATAAAAAAGAAATTCTGACCCACGCTAACAAAGTGAATGTGGATCCGGCCTGGGCTATGGCTATTGCGCGGCGGGAAAGTACTTTTATTCCGACGGCGAAATCTGCGGTGGGGGCTTTGGGCCTGATGCAGATTATGCCAAATACGGCGCGTCATATCACAGGCAAACGGGTGACTGAACAGCAATTGTACAACCCGGTCACCAATATCAATTACGGCACTTATTATCTGAATTACCTGCTGAAAAAACATGGCAATGTGGTATTTGCGACTGCAGCTTACAACGCCGGGCCGAGCAGGGTGAATGCCTGGGTGCCGAAGCAGGGGCCGGTGCCGCTGGATATCTGGATTGAGACCATCCCCTTTAAAGAAACCCGCGATTACGTAAAAAATGTGCTGTTGTATTACCAAATCTATAGCCTGAAATTGCAGACTAAACAGCAGGTTTTTGCGCCACTTGCCCGCATGCAGGTGGGCTCCGGCAACCGGGTTCTGTGATAGACTCGGCACTGATTTAACCAAGGGGGAGACAGAATTTCATGCGTCCGGCTTACCAAGAACTTTACGCCGCTCATTTATTTCAACTGCAGCAGCGCACCAAAGCGGTGCTGGCAAGGCAAAACCTGGACGGTCTGGTGATCCACTCTGGGCAGGCAAAGCGGCAGTTTCTGGACGATATGGATTACCCCTTTAAAGTGAATCCGCAGTTTAAAGCCTGGGTGCCAGTACTGGATAACCCGAACTGTTGGCTGATTGTCGATGGTGTCAACAAACCTAAGCTGGTGTTTTATTTGCCAAAAGACTTTTGGCATAAAGTGCCGGAAGCGCCAGACAATTTCTGGTCAGGCTGTTTTGATATTCAGTTACTGGATAAAGCCAATCAGGTCGACAAATTACTGCCATACGACAAGGCCCGCTATGCCTATATTGGTGAACATATTGAAGTGGCGCAGGCTTTGGGTTTTAGCGAAATTAACCCTGATGCCGTATTGAGTTACCTGCATTACCACCGCGCTTACAAAACGGACTACGAGCAGGCCTGTTTGCGTGAGGCTAGCCGTCTGGCCGTGGCTGGACACCAGGCCGCCAAAACGGCCTTTTTTGCCGGTGGCAGTGAATTTGATATTCAGTTGGCTTACCTTGCTGCGGTGCGGCAGGGTGAGAATGACGTGCCTTACGGCAATATTATTGCACTGAATCAGAATGCGGCCATTCTGCATTACACAGTGTTGGAAACACAGCCTCCGGTGCAGCGCCATTCCTTTTTGATTGATGCCGGCGCCCAGTTTCATGGTTATGCCGCCGATATCACCCGTACCTACAGCTACCTGCAGGATGAGTTTGCAGAACTGATCGGTGCTATGGATCAACTGCAACTGGAGCTGGTAGCAGGCCTGAAACCAGGTCTGAAATACCCGGATTTGCATCTCGAGGCCCATTTGCGGATTGCACAGGTGTTGGCCGACTTCGATTTTGTCCGCATGCCAGCAGCCGACATCGTCGAATCCGGTTTAAGCCGGGTGTTTTTCCCGCACGGACTGGGGCATCACCTTGGGCTGCAAGTGCATGACGTCGGAGGCTTTATGGCGGATGAACGTGGCACCCATGTAGCAGCCCCTGAAGCACACCCCTTCCTACGCACCACCCGCACTGTGGAAGCCAATATGGTGTTTACCATTGAACCGGGCCTGTATTTTATCGATTCGTTGCTGGCTGATGCGCGCAGCACCAAAGCGGGCCTGGCGGTGCATTGGGACAAAGTGGAGCAATTCCGCAAGTTTGGTGGCATTCGCATTGAAGACAATGTCATAGTGCACAAAGACCGCAATGAAAATATGACCCGTGAGCTGCAGCTAAACTGATGTCCGGTTTTTGGTGGCTTGCAACAACGGCTTCGTCTGAACAGGAAATCAAACGAAGCCGTTTTTTATGTACCTTATGGCCTATCAACAGCCTTGAACAGGGGCAGGCTATTATTCAACAGCAAAAACAACAACATAGTTCTGCAGCTCATGTCTGCAGTGCTATGCTGTTAGCGCCGGGACCATCGGGCCAACCAGCTGCCAGCAGCGATGACGGCGAACCGTCCGGCACCGCAGGGCGGCCTATGCTGGCGGTGTTGCAGGGCTCAGGGCTGGTTGGCGTTTGTGCCACAGTGGTGCGTTATTACGGTGGGGTCCTGCTGGGCACTGGTGGTTTAGTGCGGGCATACAGTGATGCAGTGCGTCAGGCGCTGCTGCAGGCAGAGCGGCGTTTTCAGCCAGAACTACGTTGGGCCAAAGTGACCTTATCGTACCCGGCATATGAAAGGATGCAGCGTCAATGGGGGAAGCAGTGGCTCATTGAGTGGTATGAGTTTCAGGCTCTGGTGCAGCTGACTCTGGCTATACCCAAGCTGCAGCAAGCTGAATTTGAGGATGATTTGATGCGTTATTCCGACAGACAAGCGAGCCTGATGTGGCTGCAGAGGCAGGAGCCTTAATGCAATATCGCTCTATTATCCGTATTTTGGGGTTGCTGGTGGCTATATTCAGCATCACCATGATCCCACCCGCTTTGGTGGCTTATTGGTATCAGGATGGCGCCGGTGTGCCTTTTCTGTTGTCTTTTGTGTTGTCCATTGGCATTGGCCTGCTGATCTGGTACCCCAACCGGCAGGAAAAATCTGAGCTGAAAGTCCGTGATGGTTTTCTGATAGTGGTGCTGTTCTGGACAGTGCTGGGGGCCGTAGGGGCTTTGCCATTCTGGTTGTCGGACAAACCGGAAATGAACCTGGCCGCGGCGATGTTTGAAGCCTTCTCCGGACTCACAACCACAGGCGCAACAGTGTTGACCGGGCTGGAAACCCTGCCCAAAGCCATCTTGTTTTACCGCCAGCAACTGCAATGGTTTGGCGGCATGGGTATTATCGTACTGGCGGTGGCGATACTGCCGATGCTTGGCGTTGGCGGCATGCAGTTGTATCGGGCTGAAACACCTGGCCCCGTCAAAGACAACAAAATGACCCCGCGTATCGCCGATACTGCCAAGCATCTGTGGTTTATTTATCTGGCGATCACTGTTGCCTGTACCCTGGCATTTTATGTGGCTGGCATGGACTGGTTTGACGCGATATGCCATGCGTTTTCGACTGTGGCCATTGGTGGTTTTTCCACTTACGACGCCAGTATTGGCTATTTTAACAGTGCCAGCATCAATATGATTTGTGTGGTGTTTTTGCTGCTCAGTTCAGTGAATTTTCCGCTGCACTTTGCGGCTATTCGCGGCAAAAACGTGAAGACCTATTGGCGGGACCCGGAATTCAAAGCCTTTTTGTGGATCCAGCTCAGTCTGGTGATGTTGTGTTTTCTGGTGCTGCTGGAAGAGCAAATTTACCCGGACTGGCGCAGTGCCCTGAACCATGGTGTGTTTCAGGCGGTGTCGATGTCGACCACGGCCGGTTTCTCCACGGCAAGTTTTGTCGCCTGGCCATTGTTTTTGCCCATCTTATTAATTTTTGCCAGTTTTATTGGCGGTTGTGCCGGTTCTACCGCGGGTGGTTTAAAAGTGGTGCGGGTATTGCTGCTGTTTTTACAGGGTAAACGTGAACTGAACCGGCTGGTGCATCCGCGGGCTATCTATTCGATCAAACTGGGCCGCCGCCCTGTGGATGACCGCATAGTCGAAGCGGTCTGGGGCTTTTTCGCCGCGTATGCTTTTGTATTTGTGGTGATTATGTTGCTGCTGTTACTGATAGGTCTGGATAACATCAGTGCCTTTACGGCCACAGCCGCTTGCCTGAATAACCTGGGCCCGGGCTTGGGTGAGGTCGCAGCCAACTTTGCTTCTGTACCGGACGCCGGCAAATGGGTGTTGGTGGTGGCAATGATTTTTGGCCGGTTGGAGATTTTTACTTTGTTGGTACTCTTTATCCCCGCCTTCTGGAAAGACTAATTTTCCCGTCGCCAGAACGGCTGCGACTTCGTTGCACACTTTTCGTCACCCCATCACATAGTGATCTATGTTCAGGGGCTGTCGAAAAGCCTGCGACTTGTCTCGCTCGCGCTGGCTTGGGAAAGTGTTTCCCGTCGCCCTTGGCACTGTAGCTGTGTTGGCTGCAGTCTCTCGCCCCAATTGCATAGTCATCTATGCTCATGGGGTCTCGTTCCTTTGCCGCCTTGCTACATCACCAATGGCTTAGGGAAAATGGGAGTGTGGCCTGAGCGGCTGCGACTTCGTTGCACACTTTTCGTCACCCCATCACATAGTGATCTATGCTCAGGGGCTGTCGAAAAGCTTGCGCCTTGTCTCGCTCGCATTGGCTTGGGAAAGTGTTTCCCGTCGCCCTTGGCACTGTAGCTGTGTTGGCTGCAGTCTCTCGCCCCAATTGCATAGTCATCTATGCTCATGGGGTCTCGTTCCTTTGCCGCCTTGCTACATCACCAATGGCTTAGGGAAAATGGGAGTGTGGCCTGAGCGGCTGCGACTTCGTTGCACACTGTTCGTCACCCCACCCCAGAGCAGGCTCTGAGAGGGGGCTGAAGGGTTAGATAAAGATGGCGCTGACCTGAAAGAGGCGTTCCACTTCGGTGATGTATTTTTTATCGACCAGAAACAGAATCACATGGTCATTACTTTCAATCACCACGTTGTCGTGGGCAATCAAAACTTCATCACCCCTTACTATGGCACCTATGGTGGCGCCCGGTGGCAGCTTAATCTTACCAATGGCCTGACCCACCACTTTGGAGGTTGTTTTATCGCCATGGGCTACGGCTTCTATGGCCTCGGCTGCACCGCGGCGCAAAGAATACACGTTGACGATGTCGCCGCGGCGGATATGGGTCAGCAAGGCAGAAATAGTGGCTTGCTGAGGGGATACCGCAATATCCACTTCACCGCCTTGCAGTAAGTCCACATAAGCGCCGCGTTTAATCAGCACCATGGTTTTCTGGGCGCCCATCCGTTTGGCCAGCATGGCCGACATAATATTGGCTTCATCGTCATTGGTGACGGCCAAAAACACATCCACCTGCTCGATGTTTTCTTCTTCCAGCAGCTCAGGATCCGAGGCATCGCCAACATAAACCACAGTGTTATCCAGGGCGCTCGACAGAAACTCTGCCCGCTCCCGGCTGCGCTCTATCAGCTTCACGCTGTGGTTTTTCTCCAGGGCGCGGGCCAGACCAAAACCGACATTGCCACCACCGGCAATCATAATGCGGTGGTAACTTTTCTCCAGTTTTTGCAGCTCGCTCATTACGGCGCGGATATGGCGGGTTGCAGCGACGAAAAATACTTCATCGTCCGCTTCAATGACAGTAGTGCCTAAAGGTTTAATCGCATGGCCGCGCCGGTAAATGGCGGCAACCCGGGCATCAATATGCGGCATGTGTTGTTTCAGCGTCGACAGGGCATGACCGACCAGCAAACCGCCGTAATAGGCTTTCACCGCCACCAGACTGACCTGACCTTCAGCAAATTCCACCACCTGCAGTGCACCCGGGTAGTCAATCAGGCGTTTGATATAGTCGGTGACCAGGGTTTCTGGAGAAATAAAGTGGTCGACCGGCATGTCATCTTTATGAAACAACTGGTCGCGGTATTTCAGATACTGATTGGTGCGGATACGGGCTATTTTCAGTGGCGTGGAAAAAATACTGTAGGCCACCTGGCAGGCCACAATATTGACCTCGTCGCTGCTGGTCACCGCAATGATCATATCGGCGTCTTCGGCACCGGCGCGTTTTAAAATATCCGGGTGGGCACTGTGGCCATGCACTACCTGCAAATCGAATCTGTCCTGCAAGGCACGCAGTTTATCCAGATTGATATCCACCACGGTAATATCGTTTTGTTCCCCTACCAGGTTTTCCGCCAGGGTGGCACCCACCTGACCTGCACCGAGGATAATGATCTTCATACGACCTCTGCGGTATTACCGCGTTGTTTTTCTGAGCTTAGCGTAATAAAAACCGTCCATTTGCTGCTGCCCTGGCAGAATTTGCCACTGGCTGTCGCTGTATTCAGCGGACAGAGGGACTAGTTCAGCATCCTGCTGAGACTGCACAAAAGCACTGATTTGCTGCTGATTTTCGTCTGGCAATACACTGCAGGTGGCATAGAGTAAGATGCCGCCAGGTTTCAGCAAAGGCCAGATTTGCTGCAGAATTTGCTGCTGCAATGCCACCAGGGCGGCGATATCGGCTTTTTTGCGCAACCAGCGAATGTCCGGGTGACGACGAATGACTCCGGTAGCAGAGCAGGGTACGTCCAGCAAGATGCGGTCAAAACTGCGGCCATGGGCCCACAGCTCGGGCGTGGCGGCGTCGGCGGCCAGCACTTCGGCATGGAGTTGCAAGCGTTCCAGGTTGGCATGCACGCGCTGCAAGCGGCGCGGATCTTTGTCCAGAGCCAGCAGCTGCGCCTGTGGTGCCAGCTCCAGGATATGGCTGGTTTTACCACCAGGCGCACAGCAGGCATCGAGAATAGCTTCGCCATTGTGCGGTTGCAAAAAATAGGCAGCGTGCTGAGCGGCTGCGTCTTGTACTGAAAACCAGCCGTCATCGTAGCCAGGTAGTAAGGTGACATCCTGTGCTTGCTCCAGCAGGATGGCGGTTGGCAAATAACTGAACGGCTGGTTGGCACTCAGGCCTTCAGCCTCCAGTGCGGCCATAAAGGCATCAGGCCGGATCTGTTGCTGATTGACCCGCAACCAGAGGGGTGCCTTTTGCTGGTTGGCGTCAATCACCTCTTGCCATTGCTCTGGATAGGCTTGTTGCAGGCTGGTGACTATCCAGCCCGGGTGGTTGGTTTGCACCGCAACATGTGCCTGGCTGAAATCAAAGAGTTCTGGTTGTCGCTGCGCGTTGCGTAGTACGGCGTTGATCAGACCGGTCAGCTTTTGGCCCTTGAGCAGCCGCGCTGCTTCCACGGTTTCACCTATGGCGGCGTGATCAGGGATTCGCAGGAATTTCAGCTGATACAAACCAACGTAAATCAGAAACTGTAAAGGGCGCAGCTGTTTGACCAGCGGTTTGTCCATTAGCTTTTGGCAGACAAACTCCAGCTGAGGTAACTGGCGCATCAGGCCAAAGCAGATTTCCTGCAGCAGGGCTTTATCGGCCGGGTTTTTCAGTTGCAGCTGCGCTTTGGGCAGAACGTCAGACAGGGATTGGCCTAAGTCGACCACTTCATAACAACTTTGCGCCGCCAGCGCCCGCAGGTTAGTCAGCATCTGGCATACTCAGTTGCTGGCCAACCACCAGCCAGTCAGCGCGGCCATTGAGGAAATCCGCCACTTTCATTGGTTTTTTACCGGCTGGCTGTAACTCGGTAATGGCAAGTACACTGTCAGCACATTGAATGGCAATACCTGTTTTATCCACCTGTACTACAGTGCCGACGGCTTTGTGCTGGCTGGGGCGCACTTCAGCTTTCCAGATTTTCAGTTGTTGGCTTTCCAACTGCAAAATACTGATGGGCCAGGGGTTAAAAGCGCGGATTTCGCGCTCCAATGCGGTAGCCTCTTTGCGAAAATTCAGCACGGCTTCGGCTTTATCCAGCTTCTCGGCGTAATTGGCCAGCTGCTCTTGCTGCTCTTCGGCTTTGGCCTGCAGTGCCGGTAAATCAGTTAAAGCGTCCAGTAAGGCGGCCGGGCCTACCTCTGCCAGCTTGTTGTACAGGCTGGTGCTGGTTTCATCCGCTGCGATAGAGCAGGCAACCTTGCTTAACATAGCGCCTGTGTCCAACCCCTCATCCATTTGCATAATGGTGACGCCGGATTCGGCATCGCCGGCCCAGATGGCCCGCTGAATAGGGGCCGCACCACGCCAGCGTGGCAATAAGGAACCATGCACGTTAATACAGCCTAACTTAGGTGCCTGTAACACAGCTAACGGCAGGATCAATCCATAGGCCACGACGACCATCAGGTCCGCATTCAGGGCGGCCAGCTCTTGTTGGGCCGGTGCTTTCTTCAGCGATTTGGGCTGGTAGACCGGGATCTTATGCGCCAATGCCAGTTGTTTGACCGGGCTTTGTTGCAACTGGTGGCCGCGCCCGGCCGGGCGATCGGGTTGGCTGTAAACAGCAATCACCTGATGCTCGGAGTCCAGTAATGCCTGTAAGTGGCGGGCCGCAAAATCAGGGGTGCCCGCAAAGATGATACGCAGTGGAGTGGTCAAGGGATATCCTGTCAGATTGCTTTAGCGAGCCGGGCTTCTTTTTCCAGTTTCTTTTTGATCCGGTCACGTTTTAACGGTGACAGGTAATCAATAAAGAGTTTGCCCACCAGATGGTCCAGTTCGTGTTGCAGGCAAATAGCCAACAGGCCATCGGCGTCGAATTCGAACCACTCGCCCTGTTCATTCTGCGCTTTCACCCTTACTTCGGCGGCGCGCTCCACTTTGGCGTAACTTTGTGGTACCGACAGGCAGCCCTCTTCGTAACAGGTGTCACCACTTTTCGCGATGATTTCCGGGTTAATAAAGACCTGTGGCTGGTTACGCTCTTCTGACAGGTCAATCACCACCACCCGCTGATGAACGTTCACCTGGGTTGCTGCCAGACCAATGCCATTCTCGGCATACATGGTTTCCAGCATGTCTTTGCAAAGCTGGCGGATCTCGTCATTCACTTCGGCAACGGGCTTAGCCACGGTGCGCAAACGTTCATCTGGGTAATGTAAAACGGTCAGTACTGTCATAGCCGGGAGAAAAATCCTGTCTGTTGTTAAGGCTGTGCTATGGTCTAATTTTAGCCATTTCTCTGGCGGATGGATAGCATAGCGGGCCGAAAAGGCCTGTCCGCAGGCGGGGATCGGATGAAACTTCAACTGATTGGGTTAATTTTCGGCGCTCTTTGGACAGGTCAAAGCCTGGCTCAGCAACTGACCTTAAAGGCGGATGCTCCGGTACAGTATCAGGTGAAAACCGGTGACACCCTATGGGATATTGCCGGTCTCTACTTAGCAAAGCCCTGGCTTTGGCCTGAATTATGGCAAGCGAATCCTGCAGTGAAGAACCCTGACCTGATTTATCCGGGCGATATTCTGATGCTGAGGTTTGATCCAGATGGCAAGCCTGTGCTGCAGAAAAATGAAAGTGAGCATCCACTTACTTTTGTGGTGCAGCAGGGCAGCGCTGGAAATGATGCGGTGATTAAACTGCGGCCACGGATCCGTAAACAACAGTCGGCCACTGCGCTTGGGTTATTGCCATCCTCTGTTATTCAATCTTTCCTGGCCGGACACCAGTTGAAGGCTGAAGCTGAACTGCAGAAGGCCGCTTATGTGCTGGGTGCGACTATGGCGATAAAAAACGCCGTCAGTGGGCATGTGCTTTATGTTCATGGGGAGCTGAGTGCCGAGGTGCAGTATGGCGTTTACCGTCAGATTGGGCCTGTTACAGATCCGCACACTGGCAACGAGCTGGGCACAGAATTGACCCCTTTAGCCCGGTTAAAAATTTTACCTGCGGTTGAAGGACAAAGCAGTGAGATTCACAGGGCTGAACTGACTGACAGTAGGCAGGAGGTCCGGCAGGGGGATTGGGTATTGCCGTTGCGACAGGCGACGGCTTTACCTGCCCGCTTCACTCAGGTGGCTGACCTGGCCGCTACAGGTCAGATCCTCAGCAGTGCTTCGGGGTTGCGAGAGTTTGCGTCCTGGGAAGTGGTACTGATCAACTTAGGGACAGTGCATGGCGTGCAACCTGGTCAGATTTTGCCGGTTTACCGCCGTTCTCCACAGGTATTGGGTGAGCGGCCGCCACGTTACTCCGAAGACAGTGATGCGTGGGGCCGGCTGGCGGGCGCTTTGTATCGCAAAGTGGAGATGCCATTTGAAGCCGTAGGTCAGATACTGGTGCTGGAGCCTCAGGCCTATGCCAGCTTTGTGATGGTGGTGGATGCACAGCAACCATTGCGGCTGGGCGATCGAATAGGAGGGCAGGATGCCGTCGGGAAAAATTCACAAACTGCTGGCGGTTCCGGGGCTGAACGGCCCTGATGTATGCCGCTGGTTAGCACATTACGACCTGGATGAACTGGTGGCGCTGCCCCAGCCGGTGTTGTTGGAACTCGGCTGGACGCCGGGGCAGATCGATGTTCTGGCTTCATTAACTCAGGAAAAACTAACGTTGGCTGAGCAATGGTTGAGCCAAAGTGATACTCATCATTTGCTGTTGTACTCAGACCCAGACTACCCAGAACTACTGCGACAAACCAAAAATCCACCTTACCTGCTGTTTGTCCGCGGCGATAAGTCTCTGCTGGATCAGGCACAGATTGCGATAGTCGGCAGCCGACATCCAACCTCCACCGCCAAACAAATAGCCCGTCAGTTTGCTGCAGAACTGGCGACACTAGGCCTGATTGTTACCAGTGGAATGGCGCAAGGCATTGATGGCTGCAGCCATCAGGGCGCGTTGGCGGGCGGCGGAAAAACCCTGGCGGTATTAGGCAATGGCCTGCAGCATATTTACCCTAAACAGCATCAGGCGCTGGCTGAACAGATAGCCGCTCAAGGAGCGTTGGTTAGTGAGTATTGGCCCGACACGCCCCCCAAGGGGGAGCATTTCCCCCGACGCAACCGTATTGTTGTGGGCATGAGTCTGGGCACTTTGGTGGTGGAAGCTGCAGAGAAAAGTGGCTCCTTAATTAGCGCCCGACTGGCGGCTGACGAAGGTCGGGAGCTGTTTGCAGTGCCAGGGTCTATTTACAATCCGCAGGCAGCCGGTTGTCATCAGCTCATCCAACAAGGTGCCAAATTAACCACTTGTGTGAAAGATATACTGGAAGAGTGGAGCTTTTTGCAAAAACCAGGTCTAACCCTACAAAAGGACAGTAAAAAAAATGCCCAAACAGGCTTGTTTGACTCCGCCATGTTGGCTAACGTAGGAGATGAGGCCACCGCTATTGATACCATAGCCGAGCGTTGTGGTTTACCGGTTGCGCAAGTCTCAATTGAATTACTTCAGCTGGAATTGGCCGGTGAAGTGGCAGCAGTACCTGGTGGTTACATCAGAGTGAGGAGGGCCTGACTATGTTTGATATCCTCATATACCTGTTCGAAAACTACATCCATAACGAATCAGAAATTTATGTTAACCACGCCGACCTGACCAAAGAGCTCAGCAACGCCGGTTTTCATAATGACGATATATTCAAGGCACTGCGTTGGCTGGAAAGCCTGTCTGAGCTGCAGGAAAGCCACGTCAAACCTTATCTGACCAAAACTCCCAGTAACGCGGTGCGTATTTTCACCGTGGATGAACAACGCCGGCTGGATACTGAATGCCGGGGTTTTCTGTTATTTTTGGAACAAATTAATGTGTTAGATGCTCCAACCAGGGAAATGGTGCTCGACCGGGTGATGGATCTTGACCAGAACCATGTCAGTTTGGACGACCTGAAATGGGTGGTGCTGATGGTGCTGTTTAATGTGCCCGGGCATGAAAATGCTTATGCGCAAATGGAAGATTTGATTTTTGACGAACCGACAGGCCCTTTGCATTAGCGGGGGCTTCTTTGGCTGAAAGCCTGAACCGGCTCTGCACTGGCTTCAGGCTTTCGGTTATACTCCGCGCTGCTGCGTGAGCCGGAGGAAAATCATGTCCACAGAAACGCTTTTTTCCCATGAAAAAGCGGCGGAGCCCTGCCCGCTGTGTTCCAGCCCTTTGCAGATTAAAAGTGGCAAAAATGGTCCCTTTTTAGGATGTTCGGCTTATCCTGCCTGTAATTACCTGAAAGCGCTGCATCCCCATGAAAATACAGTGGTCAAAGTGCTGGACAACGAACTTTGTCCAGAATGCCAGCACCCATTGGCTGTCAAAAATGGTCGCTATGGCATGTTCATTGGCTGCAGTAATTACCCGTCTTGCCACTTTGTGGTTCATCCACAGGAAGAAAGCCAGGCCAGTGGGATCCTTTGCCCGTCGTGCAAAAAGGGAGAGCTGGTTGAGCGGATCAGTAAATATGGCAAAAGCTTTTATGGCTGCAACAGGTATCCGGAATGTAAATTTCTGGTGAACTTAAAGCCTGTTGAAGGGCAATGTGGGCATTGTGGTTTTCCATTGCTGCTGGAAAAACCTTCTGCCTCTGGTATGAAACTCATCTGTGCAGACAAAAAATGCCAGCAGTTGCAGAGCAGCCAATAAAAAGGGCCATTCTGGCCCTTTAAACTCAGTGTAGTGCGGCTGTCAAACTTTGGCTGCCAGTGCTTTGGCCACGTCAGCCACTTCCGGAAAGGCGGCTGCTGGCAACAAAGCACTTAAAGCCAAAAAGCGTTCGGCCAATTGAGCTGGTGTGTCACCACAGATGTTGATATGGCCCATTTTACGACCAGGTCTTTTACCTTTACCGTACCAGTGCAGGTGGCAGCTTGGCAGGCTGAGTATGGCGGGGTTCACTGTATCTTCGCCCAGAATGTTGACCATTACGGTCGGGCGAACCAGAGCTGTGCTGCCCAGCGGTAATCCGCACACTGCGCGTAAATGGTTCTCAAACTGGCAGGTGTCCGCGCCTTGCTGAGTCCAGTGTCCTGAGTTATGCACCCGCGGCGCAATCTCGTTGACCAGTAACTGATCGCCTACCTGGAAAAACTCCAGCGCCAAGACGCCGACATAATTCAGCTGGTTGGCTACAGCGTCAAACATTTGTTTGGCTTGTGCTTGTAAATCCGTATCACCCGGCAGAGCTTGTGAGACGGCCAGTACGCCATTGACATGATGATTTTCTGTCAACGGATAAACCACTGTTTCGCCCAAGGCATTGCGGGCACCGACCAGGCTGACTTCGCGGTCAAAGCGGACAAACTGCTCTGCAACAATGGCTTGGGGCAGGCTATGTTCTGCACCAGCCATAAAGGCGGCAATATCGGCCCAAACATCGGCTGCATCCGCAGGCTGTTTTAAGCGCCATTGGCCTTTGCCATCGTAGCCAGCTAAGGCGCTTTTCAGCACTAAAGGTAACCCCAACTGTTCTATGGCGGCATAAAATTCGCTTTCGGTGTGGATGATTCGATAAGCGGCGTTGGCTACGCCTGCCTGATCCAATAAAGCTTTTTCCTGACGACGGTCACCACCGGCCTTAATGGCGGTGCTGTTGGGCAGAAATTTCCCACTGGCTTCACACACAGCTTGCACTGGGTATGGGATATGTTCGAATTCAGAGCTGACCACGTCAGCAGCGGCGACAGCCTGTTCCAGAGTGAGTGGATAGACTTCGCCTGTGACCGGGTGCTGTACTTTGGCTGAGTTCACATCATAGGCGGTCACTTTCAGGTTCAGCGGCGCCCCTGCCAGAGCCATCATCCGCGCCAGCTGTCCGGCGCCCATTACTAACACATTCATCAGTTGTCCTCAGCAGGGTTGGGGTGAGCCAGTACAGAATCCGTTTGCTCTTTACGGAAGGCATCAATCTTAGCCATCAGGGCATCGTCTGAGGTGGCCAGAATTTGAGCCGCCAGCAAACCAGCGTTTGCCGCGCCGGCGTCACCAATAGCCAAAGTACCCACAGCCACACCTTTAGGCATTTGCACGATGGACAGTAAGGAGTCCAGGCCTTTTAAGGCTTTCGATTGCACCGGAACGCCTAACACTGGCAGGCTGGTAAAAGCGGCCGCCATGCCTGGTAAGTGAGCGGCACCGCCTGCACCTGCGATAATCACTTTTAAGCCACGGCTGGCTGCAGCGCCGGCATAGTCAGCCAGTAGCTGTGGAGTTCTGTGCGCGGAAACTACAGTTGTTTCATAGGGAATTTGAAATCTGTCGAGCATATCGGCGGCGTTTTTCATCGTTGGCCAATCCGATTTAGACCCCATGATAATACCTACTTTCATTGTCGTTTCCTTAAAGCATTGCAGAACTGGCATAATTAAAGGCGCTATTATAGCCAGCTCGCCTGTAGCGGCCAACTTAAGACGTGGACTTTATGAGTAAACACCCCCAATTGAATGACGCCGTGGCTGCGTTGCAGCAAGGCAAAGTCATTGCTTATCCGACCGAAGCCGTGTTTGGCGTCGGTTGTGACCCGGACAATACAGACGCCATTGCTTTGTTGTTGCAGATCAAACAACGACCAAAAAGCAAAGGGCTGATTCTGATAGCGGCAGACTTTGACCAATTACTGCCTTATATTGCCGCCGAACAGATCACGGATGAACAACGTCAGCTGATGTTTGCCAGTTGGCCAGGCCCTGTGACCTGGGTGGTGCCGGCGTCATCACGTTGCAGTGACTGGCTGACCGGTCAATTCAGTACTATCGCGGTACGGGTCAGTGATCATCCACTGGTGCAGCAGCTGTGTCAGGTTTATGGCAAACCTGTTACCTCGACCAGCGCCAATTTGTCAGGGCAGGAGCCTGGGCGCTGCACGGCAGACGTTGTAGAGCAATTGGCGGATCAACTGGCGGTCATTATCGACGCGCCAACAGGTGGCCGGACTGCGCCTTCAGAAATTCGTGACTTAGCCTCAGGGCAAATATTCAGAGCGGGATAAAGATGCAACAGGTCGACAAACAACAGGTTAAGCAGTTCTTGCTGGCGCTGCAGGAAAACATCTGCGCTCAGCTAAGTGCTGTGGATGGCATCGCACATTTTGTGGAAGATAGCTGGGACAGAGCCGAAGGTGGTGGAGGCCGTTCTCGGGTGCTGACGGATGGGGCCGTGTTTGAGCAGGCTGGTGTGAATTTCTCGCATGTGTTTGGCGACAAGATGCCGGCTTCAGCGACGGCGCACCGGCCTGAATTAGCTGGCCGTAACTTTGAAGCCATGGGCGTGTCTCTGGTGATCCATCCGTCCAATCCTTATGTGCCAACCAGCCATGCCAATGTGCGGTTTTTTATTGCCGAAAAAGAAGGTGAAGCGCCAGTCTGGTGGTTTGGCGGCGGTTTTGACCTGACGCCTTATTACCCCTTTGAGGAGGATGTGCTGCATTGGCACCAGGTCGCCAAAGACTGCTGCGACATTTTTGACGCAAGTTACTACCCCAAATACAAAGCCTGGTGTGATGACTACTTCTATCTAAAACACCGGGGTGAAACCCGTGGTGTGGGTGGCTTGTTTTTTGATGATTTGAATGAAGCCGGTTTCGAACAAAGTTTTGCTTTTATGCGGGCCGTTGGAGATGCCTTTTGCCAGGCCTACATTCCTATTGTCGAAAAACGCAAATCAACCGAATACGGTGAAAGGCAGCGGCAATTCCAGTTGTACCGTCGTGGCCGCTACGTCGAATTCAACCTGGTGTTTGACCGCGGTACTTTGTTTGGTTTGCAAAGTGGCGGCCGCACCGAATCTATTCTGATGTCGATGCCACCTTTGGTGCGCTGGCAATATGGCTATCAGCCTGAAGCAGGTTCGCCGGAAGCTAAGTTATATGAGCGTTATCTCAAACCACAAAACTGGCTGAATCTCTAAAGGTGAAAAGGCGGCAATGGCCGCCTCTTTAGTTATCGCTGTTGATCATATGACTGGCCAGTTGGCTCAGGGCTTCTTTTAAACCGCCGCGCAGCAGTTTGTCTTCCACCACCTCTTCCAGCGCTTTGTTCATGCAGAACATCCACTGGTCGCGTAGTTGGGGTGTCACAGTAAAAGGCATATGCCGCATCCGTAATCGCGGGTGACCGTATTTCTGCTCAAAGAGCGAAGGGCCACCCAGCCAACCAGATAGAAATTCGTAGAACTTTTGCCGGATACTGTCCAGCGGCAACGGATGAATCGCATACAGCTCGGCGCTTTCTGGCGCTGCAGCCATAATGTCGTAGAATCGGTTAGCCAGCCGGCGGGTTGCTTCTTCGCCGCCAATTAATTCATAAGGGGTGACTTGTGGCGTGGGGTGACGCTTGTTATCGTCGGGTTTAAGCATTTTCTTCAGCAACTTCAACATAGGATTATCGTGGACCGTTACGCAGTATTTGGGCATCCGATTGCACATTCAAAATCGCCGCTGATCCATAGCTGGTTTGCCGAACAAACCGGGCAATCTTTGAGTTACGAGGCCATTTTAGCACCGAAGGATGGCTTTGCCGAATCCTGGCAGGCCTTTGTCGCTGCCGGTGGTAAAGGCGGAAACGTGACAGTGCCCTTTAAAGAACAGGCGTTTGCGCTGGCAAGTCAGCTCAGTGACAGAGCAAGGCTGGCTGGGGCGGTCAATACTCTCTATATAGATAACAGTGGTGTTTTGTGTGGTGACAATACCGATGGGCTGGGTTTGGTGGCTGACTTGCGCCGTTTAGCTGTGCCTCTGGCCAATGCCAATGTGCTGGTCCTTGGTGCCGGAGGTGCTGCCCGTGGTGTCGTTGGGCCATTAGTAGCGGCTGGTGCTGCCCGCGTGCATCTGGCCAATAGAACGGCCAGTAAAGCGGAGCAGATCGCCGCTTTGTTCCCGCAGCAGGTTAGTGCTTCTGGTTATCAGGAGATCCCTGTGGAGCCCTGGCATTTGGTGATCAACGCCACCTCCAGTGGTTTGACGGCTGAACGCCCGCTGCTGGACCAGGTTCATCTAAAGCATGCTTTGTTGGCGTATGACATGTTGTATGGCAAAGACCCTACCGCATTTATGACATGGTGTGCAGAGCAGCATGTACGCTGTGCCGATGGGTTGGGGATGTTAGTTGGTCAGGCCGCTGAGGCTTTTGCAATCTGGCGTGGGGTGAAACCTGCAGTTGAGCCGGTATTGGCACGGCTACGTCAGGAGCTTGGGTTATGAATCAGCAACTGATCTTTAATCACGATTTTGCCTGGCACCAGGCTGAACAAGCCGTGCAATGCAGTTGCCTGCAGTCCGGCCTGAAGATTGTGGTTTATATAAAAAAGCCCGAAGGCTGGTTGGAGGACGCCTGGGTTCTTCAGGTAAAAGAAGACTACTTTTTCTGGGAAGAAGAAATAGAGGCTGCATTAGAAACACAACCTCTGGGCCATGATGCGGTGCTGCGATTAGAGGGTGCGGCTTAACATTCAGCCAGATACTCGTCTTTTAGCCGCACATAGTTTTCTGCTGACTGGGGCAGGAATGCTAACTCAGCTTCTGTCAGTGGGCGGGCCTGTTTTACTGGACTGCCTACATAAAGGAAGCCGGATTCCAGCCGTTTACCTGGGGGTACCAGAGAGCCTGCGCCAATAATCACATTATCTTCTACTATGGCGTCATCCATCACTATGGCACCCATGCCAACCAAAATCTTATTTCCCAGCTGGCAACCATGCAGCATGACTTTATGACCTACAGTGACTTCATCCCCAATAACGAGTGGCGAACCTAAAGGGTTCTTTGATGTTGGCCGGGATACATGGAGCACAGAGCCATCCTGCACATTGGTCCGGGCTCCTATGCGAATTCGGTTCACATCACCGCGAGCGGCGACCAAAGGCCAGATACTGCTGTCTTTACCAATTTCAATATCCCCCACAATAACTGCGGAGCCATCTATATAGACGGCTTCGGCAAGAGTGGGCGCTATACCTTTATAAGAGCGTAGGGACACAAAAACCTCCTGAATTTAGCTTGAGTATGCTAGAAATGTTTAAAAAAAGCACCTTTCGTTCAAAAGTCAGGCGAACGAGCGTAGATTTATAAGTTTTCTTGTTTTCCCTGTTGCGCGAGTTCAAAAACTCCCTATAATGCGCGCCATGCCGACGGGG
>NZ_JBBIQD010000005.1:0-175053 GCF_037442525.1 Rheinheimera sp.
CAATGAAGCGACGCAGGTTGCGTAGTTTTACCTGGTAATCGCCTTCATCAGTTCCTGGACGGAACTTAATTTCTTTAATCTGGATCTGCTTTTGTTTCTTCTTCTGTTCTTTCAGGGCTTTGCCCTTTTCGAACAGGAACTTACCATAGTCCATCAACTTACAAACAGGTGGTTCGGCAGTTGGGCTGATTTCAACCAGATCACACCCTGCTTCTTCTGCCAGTCGAATCGCTTCGTTGGTACTGACAACACCTAATTGCTCACCTTCAAACCCGATCAGACGTACTTCTCGTACACTGATTTCTTCGTTAATCCGGTTAGGACGGTTTGTTGGTACGGGTTTCTTTCCTACTTTAATGGTATGTTCCTCCAAGAATTAAACAAATCAGACCCGGTTTTTAATTTCTTCTGTCAGCTTGGCTACAAAGGCCTCAACAGACATTTTTCCAAGGTCTTCGCCCTTACGTGTTCTTAAGGCTAAATCGCCGGATTCGACTTCTTTGTCGCCGACTACCACCAAATAAGGAACACGCTGGAGCGTGTGCTCGCGGATTTTAAAGCCAATCTTCTCATTTCTCAAGTCAGAAGTTGCTCTAATGCCATGAGATTTGAATGTTTTTACCAATTGTTGGGCGTATTCGGCCTGATTATCGGTAATATTCATCACCACAACCTGAGTTGGCGCCAACCAGGCCGGGAAGAAACCGGCGTACTCTTCAATCAGAATACCGATGAAACGCTCTAGTGAACCCAGGATAGCGCGGTGGATCATCACAGGCACCTGACGGTCATTACCTTCAGCCACAAAGCTCGCGCCTAAACGGCCAGGTAATGCAAAATCAAGCTGCACTGTGCCACACTGCCAGGCCCGGCCTAAACAGTCATGCAAGGTAAACTCGATTTTCGGGCCGTAAAAGGCGCCTTCGCCAGGCTGCAGATCATAGGCTATGCCGTTACTTTCCAATGCTTGCGCCAGGGCCTGTTCTGCTTTATGCCAGATTTCATCCGAGCCAATGCGTTTTTCCGGACGGGTCGACAGTTTCACTTTGACGTCTTTAAAGCCAAAGGTACCGTACACGTCAAAAACCATCTTGATACAGTTGGCCACTTCGGCTTGCACCTGTTCTTCGGTACAGAAGATATGCGCGTCATCCTGGGTGAAACCACGTACCCGCATCAGACCATGTAAGCCACCTGACGGCTCGTTGCGGTGACAGCACCCAAACTCCGCCATCCGCAGCGGTAAATCGCGGTAAGACTTCAGCCCCTGGTTAAAGATTTGCACGTGCCCCGGACAGTTCATTGGCTTGATGGCGTAATCGCGGTTTTCTGAACTGGTGACAAACATGTTTTCGGCATATTTTTCCCAGTGACCGGATTTCTCCCACAGCACTTTGTCCATCATAAATGGACCTTTCACTTCCTGGTACTCGTACTCCACCAGCTTTTCACGGACAAAACTTTCCAGCTCCCGGAAAATAGTCCAGCCGTCGTTGTGCCAGAACACCATACCTGGTGCTTCTTCCTGCCAGTGGAACAAACCTAACTGTTTACCGATTTTGCGGTGGTCGCGTTTTTCAGCTTCTTCCAGCTGCAGTAAATAGGCTGCCAGCTGCTTTTTGTCCGCCCAGGCGGTGCCATAAACACGCTGCAGCATTTTGTTTTTGGCATCGCCACGCCAGTAAGCACCGGCCACTTTCATAATTTTAAAGTGTTGGCAGAACCGCATATTTGGCACGTGTGGGCCACGGCACATATCGATGTATTCTTCGTGATGGTATAAACCTGGCTTGTCGTCTTTGGCGACATTCTCCGTCAGAATTTCCATCTTATAGCTTTCGCCACGGGCCGCGAAGGTGTCATAGGCCTCTTGCCAGCTGACTTTTTTCTTCACCACATCGTATTCAGTTTTCGCCAATTGCAACATACGGGCTTCCAGTGCGGCCAAGTCTTCTGCACTGATTGGACGGTCTAAATCCACGTCGTAGTAAAAGCCATTGTCAATCACAGGACCGATCGCCATTTTGACCTGTGGCCAGAGTTGTTTAATGGCATGACCCAACAAGTGCGCGCAGGAGTGGCGGATAATTTCCAGGCCTTCCTGGTCTTTGCTGGTAATAATATTCAATCTGACGTCACGGTCGATGGTTTCACAGGCATCCACCAGCACACCGTCCAGCTTGCCGGCAATAGTGGCTTTGGCTAAACCCGGGCCTATGTCTTTAGCGACATCCATCACGGATAACGGGGCATCGTACGAGCGTTGGCTGCCATCAGGCAGAGTAATAACAGGCATGTTGTTTTTCCTTACAGTGCTGGCCCATACCAAGGGTCAGTTGGAGTTGAAGGTGGTGCAGGATTGATGCGGCCGCGCGTGCCAGTTGATGACTTCTACGAAAAATCATATGGTGCACAACTTAGCCGTCAATAAAGCCCTGCGGGCCGCATAGTAGCACTGCGGCCGCCTTTCCACCAAGCAGAAAGTCTGAACTTTCGTCAGAAGCCTCTAAACTGAAAAGGTGAGTACAGTTGTGTCGGAGGCCTTTATGCACCTTATTAACAAGACCATTCTTTGCCCCTTTTGCGGTCAGCCAACCAGTGTGACTATTGACGCCAGTGGTGGCGACCAGGACGATGTGGAAGATTGCAGCAATTGCTGCAATCCAATCCATGTGCAAACCCATATCGATGAGTTAAGGCACAAAGTGCAGGTATTTGTTGACGCCGATGACGAGCAGTACTACTAAATTGTCTAACTACGGTGGTGCTGGCGCTGCGCCAGTACCCGTTCGACCGTGTCGACTATCGTGATGGTTTGCTGGTCCAGTTCAATATTCACCAAGTCTCCCGACTGGCGTTGGCCTAGTGTGGTCACGGACAAGGTCTCCGGGATCAGATGTAAGTAGAAACTCTGCTCTGTCAGGGCGCCTACTGTCAGGCTAATACCATCCACCGCAATAAAGCCCTTGCTCAACACATAAGGGCGGAATGCGTCTGGCAGCGCCAGCTCGATACGGCAGTTTAGCCCTTGTTTTTCAACCGCCAGTATGGCCACAGTGCCATGCACATGGCCTGATACCAGGTGCCCGCCTATTTCACGGCCAAAACTCAATGAACGCTCAAAGTTCACCCAACTGCCTTCCGTCAAGGTACCAAGATTAGTCTTTTGCAGCGTTTCATCTATGACATCAAATTGTACCCAGCCGGCCGAGGCATCGAAGTCCGTCACCGTCAGGCAAGTTCCGTTGACTGCGATACTGGCCCCCCGCTCTAACTGCAACAATAATTCTGTCGGCACAATTAACTTCAGCTGGCGGAATTGCCCCTGGTCGTGAACTTGTTGCACCTGAACCTGGCGCTGCACTATTCCGGTAAACATAAAGCCTCTGTTGTGGTAAGGTGGCGGCGATTTTTCTGGAGTCATCATGCTACCTTTTTCCCGCTTTGAAGCCAAAACCATTCTGAAATTATCCGGCCCTATTGTTCTGGCACAACTGACCCAAACCATGATGTATGTGATTGATACACTGATGGCAGGCCGGGTTGGCGCTCTGGATATGGCCGCTATTGCAGTCGCTTCTGCCATCTGGCTGCCCATTATTCTGACCTTTCAGGGCTTATTACTGGCGTTAACCCCGATTATTGCCCAGCACTTTGGCGCCCGTCAGCATCAGGCCATTCCGGGCACCACCCTGCAAGGGGCCTATCTGGCAGGTTTTCTTGCGACCTTGCTAATCATTGCGATGCAATTTATCGGGGCACCACTGTCATATCTGCAAATGGAAGACGAAGTGCGGCAAAAAGCGGTGGATTACCTGCACTACGTCAGTTTTGGCATTTACCCGCTGGCCGGTTACATGGTGCTGCGCAATTTATTCGAAGGCATAGGCAATACCAAAGCGACTATGTGGATTGCCTTTGTCGGCTTGCTGGTGAATATACCAGCCAACTATGTATTCATTTACGGTCATTTGGGCATGCCGGCTTTAGGTGGCGCCGGTTGTGGTCTGGCAACAGCCCTGGTTCACTGCGCCATGTTTTGCGCCATGCTGACTTATGCACTGCGCAGTCGAAGCAGCAAACGCTATATGGTTCGTCCTCCGAGTTTGCAGCCTTGCAAAAAGGAGCTCTGGCAGATTATCGCCATAGGCACCCCTATTGCCTTTTCGTTGTTTTTTGAAGTCACGCTGTTTTCCTGTATTCCGTTGTTAATCGTGCATTTGGGCGCCATAGTGGTGTCCGGGCATCAAATTGCCAATAACTACAGCGCCTTGGTATTTATGCTCCCAATGTCGATGGGGCTGGCGACCACAATTCGGGTTGGCCATTTGGTCGGTTCACGTGATGTCAAAGAACTGAAAAAGGCCGTCAGTACCGCTGTGCAACTGGCGATGCTGATGGCGGTGGGCATCGCTACCCTCACCTTCCTGGCCCGCTTTTTTGTGGCCTCGTTATACAGTACTGATCCGGCGGTGATTCATATTGCAGCCTCTATTCTGGTGCTGGCCTGTTTTTATCAGCTTTCCGATGCGGTGCAGGTGGTCTGCGCCTGTGCACTGCGCGGCCTGAAGTACACCAAGCCGGTTTTTTACATCACCTTTGTCGCCTACTGGCCTATAGGCTTTGGTTTAGGTACGCTGCTGGGCCTGACCGACATTCTGGTGCCAAAAATGGGTGCTCATGGTTTCTGGATCGGTATTATTATCGGGCTGACCGTCGCAGCAGTACTGCTGGCACTGATCCTTAAAAAACGGCTGAAGGTTCTGGAAAATGACACTATGGCGCTTGCCGCTACTGATACTGCTGGCCAGCCAATACAGCTGCACTGAGCCCACCCAGAAAATCTGGCAGGACTATCAGGCACGGCTAAGCCGGATCACTGGCGCACAGTTTCCAGAGCTGGCGACCACAGCACGGCCTGCTTTACCTGCCATCAGCACCTTACGCCACCCTGTCACTGAACAGCAACTCAGTTTACTTGATCTGCTGGCGCTGCGTTCCTGTGGCCTGGACCAGTTGGTCAGCGAGCGCAACAGCAGTTTGGGCAAAGTGCAGACGATCAGTCAGCGTTTTGCTTACGAAGTGGCGTTTATGCAGCAGGTGAAGCCCTGTCTTCTTTCTGGCTCACTGAGTGCGGAACTCACTGACAAACTCAGGCAGATCAGCCTGATCAAACAACAGGAATTACCCGCCTTGTGGCACAACCTGCTGCTGACAGACCCGACTTTACGTCAGCAATGGCAACCCGCAGCAGAAGGCCTGCCACTGAGTGGCCAGCCGGGCCTCACTGAAAGCCTGCAAGCGCTGCAGCAATTACTGGCCATTCAGCAACTGCTGCTTTCACAGGACTGGGGTCAGCTGAACCAGCGTCATGTCGAAGCCCCCCTGGCCTTGTTGTACCAATCCGGCTATTTCAGCCGCTGGTTACGCAGCCTGTACTGGCATCTGTCCGCGCTGCACACCACTCAGGCCGGTCTGAACGCGGTGCCTGTGCAGCAATTTTGCCCGGCCGGGAAAAGCCATGGCAACACAGAAAAGCTTACGAATGTGCTGAGTCAGGTTTTTATTCTGCGTATTCAACAGCCGCTGGCGGAACTGGATGGCGCTTATCAGCAATTCTGGCCTTTGCTGACGGCGTTGTATCAACAGACTGCGTTGTGGCCTGCATTGCAGCAGCGGGTTGAACAACCAATTCAGGAACTAAAACACCAGTTACGGCTGCATGTCAGCTGGTGGCAGCAGGTACAACAGCACTGTGCCGCACCTGCCGCCAGTCGAAAAGAAATCAGTTAAAGCTCAATGTACTGTGGCCAGCCAAGCAGTGGTTGTGCCAGCCCATGTTTATGTTCAAAGGCGTCCAGCTTTTCCGGTGACGCCTGCTCCAGCGCCAGTTTCTGGTACTTGCGGGCAAATTCGACAGTGCGTTTGAGGGCATCAATAAAATTTGCTCCCAGCTCAGCCCGCACCGCCTCGTCGTAACCGGTAGGTAACATCAACAGCACCTGCTCGGTCTGCAGTTGCAGCACTGTCGGCTCAGACCAGCTGTCTTTTAACTCCAGTTGACGCAGGCGTTTTTTTAAGTCCTGCCGCACTTTATCCCCCCCCGTAAACAAGCGGTACAGCACCACTTCGGCAATCATGTCTTCGACACTGAAGTGTTCAAAAGGATCGAGTTGACTCTGGGCATAGAACTGCTGTTTCACCACCGAAATGGCATTGCGGCGTAACGACTCCAGCCGGGCCTGCTGATACTGCGCTAATCCTTCCCATTCTTCAGCATCCGGCGGGCTGGATAAGTCCTGCAGCAGCTGTTCGTCCACGTCACCGTAAAGCGAGCGCCGGTTTGGCTGGGCAATAGTGGCTTGAGCCAATAAGGTCCAGCCCTTTTGGAAGGATTTCACCACACCGTCCGGACTCTGCAGTACGGCCAGCGCTTTGTCATGCTGCTGTTGAGCCAGTTCCGCCAGACCGAGGCTGGCAACCCCAATCACATCAAAGGCCGCCTGTTCCAGCAAATGCATTTTGTATTTATTGTAAAACTTGTCAGCAAATTTCAGGCTCATCAGCACCGCTTTGCTTTTGATTTGCTCCAGTTCTTCTGTTGACAACTGCCCCTGTGCCAGTCCTAGCCGGATCACCTGGGTTAAAAAAGGTCCTTGCTGATTGCGAAGTACTAACTGCATCTGAAACCCAATCCTTAGTCGAGGAAGCTGAACATATCGTCTACTTCGTCGTATTGTTCTGTCGCCTGGTTTTTCTCTTTCGCCTGCATCACCAGCTCAGCGGCAAACTTATTGATAATGTTCTCCCAGCCGGAGTTTTCATTGCGAATGAGGTTCTTAATGGCATCCCCTGTGCTGGGTGATAACTGGAAAATCAGTGCCAATAAACTGCGTGGATCATCAAAACCCAGGCCGTGCACCTGCTCGGCCGTGGTACGTTCGCTGTAGCTCAGGGCTTCTTCCAGATCCTGCTCTTCTTCGTGCAGCAGGTCCTGTACTTCATCATCCTCTTCATCCTGTTCACCGCGATACAACTCGATAAAGGGAATACAGAGATAAAACAGCCCTGCCGGATCTTCGGCAATGGCTTCAAGAATTTCGGTTTGTTTTTCTTCACTGTCCTGGGTGCGGATTAAATAGGTCAGAAAATCAAAGGTGTGTTGTTTCAGCTCATCGGCATTATTTTTAATTTTCTCTTCCCAATACAGCGGCTGCTGACTGACGATGTCACGGATTTTTTCCGGCGTCATCAGTTCAGAAATAATCGAAGGAAAAGACAAATCATGTTGGGAGTTGATCTGGGTGAGCGTCACAATATCGATCTGCTCAATAACCTCCACCAGTTGCTCATCTGACATGGTGTTGGCAATCAGATCAAATTTTTTGCTGGCCTGTTTAGGTTCCACCACAGCCAGTTCTTTAATCTCCGCGACGGTAATTTCAATTAAGTTGTTCATCAGCGCCCTTCCCGGTCAAAGCGAATTTCATCATAGGCATCGTCGTAGCCCGGTTCATCGGCGTCTTCATCGTCATCCGCATCCGGCCCATAACCACGATCATCCAGCTCATCGCCGTGCTCCTCATCCGCCATATCACGGGCGGCTTCATAGCCAGAGCCCACTTTGGCCTGAAAAGTCAGCATATAGAGTACAGCCACAGCTTCAATCAGCAGTTGCTCATTCAGCGCCCGCACTGCTTTGACCAGCGGCAGATCGGCGTTGCCAAAAGCCACTGTGGTTTTGAACTGCTCCCAGTCCGGCACTGTGCCGGCTTTCAGCCAGGCGGCCCATTGCAGTTTGGCCTGTGGGCTGAATTTCACTTTGCCATACAAAGCCACCGGCAGGTATTCAGGCACAGAGTGCAGCATCTCAGGGTCTGCCAGCAGCACCTTTTTCATCTGAGCAGTAAATTGTTCCAGCGCTTTCGGGGTTTCAGGGTCGCTGTAGGATTCAATATTTTCAAAGGCATCGGCTTTGAGCTGAGCCAAACGTTCGCTGTTAAATTTTTTCATACAAACCTCAAGGCGCCGGGTAATAACTGTCCCACAGCTCTTTCATCGCTGCGGCCGGGTCGGTCACTATCACATTGTTTAAATCTTTGATAAAAGCGGCGCGCTTTTTTGCATCCGACAGCACATCATAGGCTTCTTTTACCCGCTGTAACTGCGCAGCTGCCTGCTCAAGTTCGACTTCAGAGGCATCGCGCAGTTTATCCGGGTGGTACTTGTTTGACAGCCGTTTATAGGCTTTTTTGATTTCGTCTTCCGTGGCGTTTGCTTTCACGCCTAATACACGAAAATAGTTAATCATGCCGTCCACTTATCTGTTTCAGAGGACCCAGTCCCCTTTGGAACCTGGCATGATAGCAGAGAACAGGCGGCTGCCAATCGGCTTTTTTCTGTTATCCGGCACGCATCCATTTTTGCACCGCAGACACCAGTTCATCGGGGTGGAATTTGGCAATAAACTGGTCAGCGCCAACTTTGCGTACCATAGCCTCGTTAAAGACGCCGCTTAACGAGGAGTGCAGAATGATATGGATATGTTTGAGCTGGTCGTCCTTTTTGACTTCGGCGGTCAGCGTGTAACCGTCCATTTCCGGCATTTCAATATCCGAAATCATTAAAGGCACAGTCTGCGTAATATCGCCACCCAGTTCATTGGCTTTGGCTTTTAGCCAGTCAAGCGCCATACGGCCGTCATTCACGGTTTCAACATGAATGCCGACAGTGGACAAGGCGCGTTTTACCTGGTTACGGGCCACAGCAGAGTCATCGGCCACCAGCACGGTCAGGTTTTGCACCGCTAAATCCTTCGACTTTTCTTTCACCGACTCACTGACAGTTTCATCCACAGGCGAAATCTCGGAAAAGACTTTTTCCACATCGATGATTTGCACCAGCTTTTTGTCCACCTCAGTGACCGCAGTCAGGTAATGTGATTTACCGGCGCCATGAGGTGGCGGCAGAATTTGTTCCCAATTGACATTCACTATGCGGTCCACGCCCCCCACCAAAAAGCCCTGAGTGTTACGGTTGTATTCGGTGACCAGAATAAAAGCGTGGGATAAATCCTCAATACGTTTACCGCCAGTGGCCTGGCTTAAATCAATAACAGTCACGGGTACACCGCGTAAATGGGCGATTCCCCGCACATTGGGGTTGGCGCCGGGTAACTCGGACAGTTCAGGGCATTGAATGACTTCGCGCACCTTAAACACATTGATGCCGTAAGGTTGGCTGCCCTGTAATCTGAACATCAGCAGCTCCAGTCGGTTTTGGCCAACAATATTGGTACGTTGATCAACAGAACTCATGAAACCGGACATAGTCACCTCAAATAGAAATTAAACACCGCTCGCAGCAAACTCAGTATGGCAGCTTTCATCGCATATGCTGTTGATCCGGCGTTATAAAACGACGCAACGAGTGGGCGGACAAACTAATTTGAAAAATACGATAAAATCTGCAATTTGAAAAGCCCTGCTTGCCGAATTATTTCTGATGGACGGATAAGTGTCGTTCAATCCAGGCGAAATCAGGCCGCTGCTGAACAGCATGCTGCAGGCATGCAACTTCTAGTTGCCACAGCGGGTCACTGCCCTGCACAGGATCAGTGCAGGGCAGCCGTAAGTCCTGCAACAGATAACCAAAGGCCCGGATATCCAGCGCCTTAAACGCCTGCTGCTGCGACCTGGACAGGTTATCCAAAGCGGTCGCAGCGCCAAAATCACCCAGATACAGCTGATAGTCTGCATTAACCAGCATATTGTGGGCGTACAAATCGCCATGACAGACAGAGTGACGATGCAAATGTGCCATAGCCGACGCGACCTGCAGCACCACTTTCAGCATCTGGCTGCGGCTGAGCGTAAAACCTGCGGCATAACAATCCCGGCTGATACTGCTGAAACTTGGCACCAAACCAAGGGGTTTGAACCCTGGCGGGATCAACTGCATCACCAAAGCTTTGGTATCCTCTAACCTCACTTCAGCACGCAGCGGAATTAAGCTGGCATGGCCGGAGCAGCGCACTGAGTTCCACAATTCCTCTTCCGGACAGCCGTCCGTGGTGATATGGCCCTTAAATTGTTTCAGGGCCCACTCAGATCCATCGTGTTGGTCCCGCACCCGGTAAATCAGGCCTGAAGCACCTTGCCCCAATAAATCGAGCTGTGTATAGCGCTCCGCCAGATGGTCTGGCAGCAGGTTCTGCACAGGAGGCCTGGCAAAACAAGCCGGATTGGCTCCCACAGATAACCAGGCAAGCTTCGGCAACTGAAACAACCAGTCCGGTACTGTGGTCAGACGGTTTAATGAAAGCCGCAGCAATGCCATAGAAGTACAATCTTGCATCGATTCTGGTAAAGCCCGCAGCCGGTTAGCGGCCAGAGCCACCTTTTGCAGCTGTCGATAACGCCCCATATCGGCCGGTAACCTGGTCAGCTGGTTGTCGGTCAGGATCAGCCAGCGTATAGAATCCGGCAGCACACCTTCGGCAAAGTCAGTCAGGCCATTGCCTTTAAAGCTGATCATTTCCAGCTGCGGGCATTGGGCAAGCACAGCCGGGATCTGGCGAAATTGATTATTGGTCAGAAATAGACGTTTTAGTCTGACAAAACGGGATAGTTCATCTGGCAAGTCTGACAGCAGGTTGTCCGAGAGGTCGATATGCTCCAGCTGGTCTGCATAGCGGAATAACTGCTGAGGAAACTGCGTCAGGGCCGCACTCCATTTCACCGAACTTTTATCCGCCGACAATTGCATCTGGTTGCCTCAAAAAAACCGTCAGTCTAATAACTGCGCCTTGCCACAGCAAGGCACTTGTATCGGTCCACGCCAATACCCATAGTAAATCCATCCCCATAAACCAAGGAAAAACCATGAGCAGTTATCAACCGCCCAGAGTCTGGCTCTGGGATCAGGCCAATGGCGGCGCCTTTGCCGCCATCAACCGTCCTGTATCCGGAGCTACCCATCAAAAAGACCGCCCTAAAGGCAAACATGCTTTGCAGCTGTATTCTCTGGCGACCCCCAATGGGGTTAAAGTGACCATTATGCTGGAAGAGCTGCTGGAGCTTGGCGTCAGTGCGGCGGAGTATGATGCCTGGCTGGTGAATATCCGCAAAGGAGACCAGTTCAGCAGCGGTTTTGTTGAGGTGAACCCCAACAGCAAAATTCCAGCCCTGTTTGATGAAGACACAGGGATCCGTTTGTTTGAATCCGGCTCCATCCTGTTGTATCTGGCGCAAAAGTTTAACGCTTTTTTACCGACAGGACTGGCTGAGCGGACTGAAGTGATGAACTGGCTGTTCTGGCAAATGGGCAGCGCGCCTTTTGTCGGGGGTGGATTTGGTCATTTTTATGCCTATGCACCAGAAAAATACGAGTACCCGATCAACCGCTATGCCATGGAAACCAAACGCCAGTTGGACGTACTGGATAAGCTGCTGGCACAGCGCACTTACATAGCCGGTGAGCACTACAGTATTGCCGATATGGCCATTTGGCCCTGGTACGGAGCTCTGGTGCTGGGCCGGTTGTATAACGCAGCAGAGTTTCTTGATGTGCAGAGCTACCCCAACCTGCAACGTTGGGCCCGTCTGATTGACGAGCGCCCTGCGGTAAAGCGTGGCGTGAAAGTCAACCGCAATTGGGGCGAGCCGCATGAGCAAGTGCCAGAGCGGCACAGTGCCGCGGATTTCACCTGACAATGCCTGTTGTCATAGTAAAGACAAATGAACTGAATTTGAGAAGCTCTCTTGCCTGCGTATTGGACATTGGAGCCAACTCAACCCTGGATAAAACCGGCTTCGCGATTACTCGCAAAGCCGTTCAGCCGACTACAGACCCAGTTTATGACCAGAGTTCACCAACATCCAACCCTGCTCTTGTCTGCTTGTTGCGCCAGTATGCCAATATGAAGATAGGCACAAGCAACTTACATGGTGGTGAGCTGACTAAAGACATGAATGTCCAACTGATGGATTCCTTAAACACCCAGTTACATACCTGAAATTCGAGCTTTTTGAATCGCCACCAATGAAACCGTCCCCCTCGCATTTCCAGTTTAAATTTTTGTTATGCTTGCTCTAACCCTATAACATAGTTAATTGCATTTTTTAATTGTTTTCTCAAGACAAAGTGACTCAGACTATGCTGAGTGCAACTGAGTACCCCCCCTTAAAAGACAAGAGCTTATGACATTTGAACAACTGTTAGCAGATCCCCGTTTAAAGCACGCTTTAGTCAGCGATGTTCCAACACCGCTGTACCATCAGGTGTATTTATTCCTGAAGGAAAAAATTCACTTAGGCGAAATTCCCTACGGTGAAAAAATGCCAACAGAACATCAGTTGTCGGATGTATTTGGTGTATCCCGCATTACCGCCAAGCGGGCTATGGATGAGCTGGCAGAAGAAGGTTATATCAGCCGTCACCGTGGCAAAGGCTCGCACGTGACCTACAAACACCGCGCCGAACAGCTGAACGCGCCAATCTCCGGTTTACTGGAGAGCCTGGCCATTATGGGCCGCGAAACCCAGGTGCAATCGCTGATGTTCCGTAAAACCATTCCGCCACTGGATATTCAGGAGCGTTTTGGCATTGATGGCGAAACCCAGCTGATCCAGTCGCAACGGGTGCGTTTGTCTGACGGCATCCCTTTTGGTTATTACGGCAGCTGGACCCGCGATATAGGCGACGCCTACAGCGAAGAAAACCTGCTGAAAATGTCGCGGATGGATATTTTCCGGATGGCCGGTATTGAACTGCATTTGGGCAAAGTGAAGCAGTCCGTGACTGCCACCCTGTCGAACGTGGATACCGCCATGCATCTGGGCATTCCAACCGGTAAACCTTTGCTGGTACTGAACCGCTCTATGTACGACAAAAACGGCGAACTGTTCGACCATATGTACGCCTTATACCGCCCTGATCAATACCAGTTTGAGATGGAGTTTTCGATGAAGTAACACCGCAGCGCTGGCACTCCGCTGCGTTGCGGCCCAGGTGTCAGGCCCTGAGGCCATTAAAATGGTACTGAGAGCAGGTAAGTACTGCAATAATCAACAAAAAGGTGTACCAAACAGCGACGCGCTGACAGCAATCCAACTGCGATTGCAAGGGCCTATTTGAAACCAAATTAATCACCACTATCGGTGATTAGTTAACGAAATCCACCACCATAGCACTATATTCACCGCTATTGGTGATTATAGTGGCGCTTTGGCAAAACCAGCCTATAATCACCAGATCCAGTGATTAATTAAGCACGAGCCTCCTGTTATGGCAAAAAGAGTCACAGTTTCAGACAGGCCTGAGTCAGCTTTTATCAATAATGCAGAGACTTTGGGGCTACTGATTAAAGCGAAGCGGACAGAACTCGGCATGAAATTAGCCGACTGCGCCGCACTTTGTGGGGTTGGCATTAACACCTTGTCACGCATAGAAAATGGCAACGCCAATTGCACCTTAGCGGCCGTGCTCGCGGTAATAAACGGCTTAGGTATTAAGCTAACCTCAAAAGAGCTGACGCCAACCACCGCCTCTACTGAAGATGAGTGGGTGTGATTATGGCAACCACAGAGGCTTTTCATGGTGATGCATACCGGCTGAAGCTCAGTTATGGCGATGAGACCATAGGCCTATTGGCACTGGATAACAGCACCAACTTACTGAAACTTAGCTACACACCAGAGTGGCAACAACAGGGTTTTGCCATTTCACCTCATTTGCCACTGAATCATCAGCACAGGCCTGACGTTGCCTACAACTACCTGGATAACGCCTTACCCGAGGGGGAAGCACGAAAACTACTGGCGGAACATTTAGGGGTTTCGGAAAAAAACGTCTATTCGCAGGTGCGTGCTCTGGGTGGCGATTTAGCCGGAGCCGTGACCTTTAGACCAGTTCAAGGAAGTCAGCCCGATCATCAGCAGCCCAGCTTCAGGCCCCTTGCAGACAAAGAGCTAATCGAACGGCTGAATATCAAAGAACAGTTTGGCTTACTCACCTGGGACGACAAACCCCGGCTTAGTGTGGCGGGTGTGCAGGACAAATTGAATGTCTTTATCGATAACGCTGGCACTATTGGCTTTGGCGACGGTTCACTCTGCTCCAGCCATATCCTGAAATTTGAACGGAAAAACTGCCCTAACCTGGTGTTAAACGAATTCTTCTGCATGAAACTTTCAACTGCTATTGGCTTACCGACAGCAGAAGTTGCATTCAGACGTTTTGGCCCTCATCCGGCCCTGATCGTCAAACGCTTTGACCGCAAATACGATGCTGCGGCGCAAAAAGTACTGAGACGCCATGTGATAGACGGCTGCCAGGCCCTGAATTTAGCCAGAGACTATAAGTACGAACGCAACCTGGGCGATGGCAGAGACGTTCAGCACATTCGGGACGGCGCCAGCCTGCCAAAACTATTTCAGTTATGCCGCAGCATGACGTCACCGGCAGAAAGTATGCAATGGCTAATCCACTGGCAGTTATTTAATTTAATGATCTGCAATTACGACAGCCATGGCAAAAACGTCTCGCTGTATTTCGACAAACAAAACGCCCGCTTTACCCCAGCTTATGATCTGGTGAACATCGCCATGTTCCCCCAGTTTAAGCAGGTGTTGGCCATGGCGATGGGCGACGAGTTTGAACCGCAAAGTGTTCACGCTTATCAACTGGCCGACTTTGCCGAAACTTGCAACATCGACAAAAAGCTGGTTGCGCGGCTACTAACCTCCCTGGCAGATAAAGTGCTGCAGCAACTCACCGACCAGGGTTCTGGCAGTGCTCTTATCAATCAGCTAAAACAACAGCCTTTTATTACAGCTGACGATCTTGAGTATTTTCAGGCATTGAGTGACAACATAGTTGCCGGAACAGCTTACTTAAAAGCACAGGCTGCGGAGATGGCTTTTATTAGGGTGTAGTTATCTGATTCACTAATAAATCGGGGCGCTCACAGCCCCCATTTAATGATTGACCGCTTAAAGCAAGCAGCGGACATAACGTTTGACATGAGGGGCCCGTCGAGGCCCAAGCCGGGAAGCGTCCTCCTCTATGCGTGGGGCGATGCAGCTAAGCGATGCAACCCATCCGTTTGTAGTACGTCAAGAAGATCGTAGAAGGACACGTCAACACTCCATCGACCCATCGCATAGGAACTCACTTGGTAGGGGGCAAAAAGGAACGTAAAGTGGTCTGCACTGACAGTAAAGGCTTTGAAGTTCTCGGCATCCGGACCTGCACCATCATGAAACATCTTCAGCTGATAGTCATCAGGCTTCTCGCCCATCCGGCTCCAGTACTCTCGACCAAGAGCTCCGATGCATAGCTCGCTAATGCGTTCGATGGCTGCAGGCCCTTCTTTGAAGAAGTCCTCAAGATTAAGAAGAAGCAGACGCTCCTTCATGGCGAAGTTATATGTCTCGAAATATGAGTTTGGATGCGCGGCTCCCGCGCCGTACCAACCGACCTCGTACACTAGGCTCAAGAGTTGAGGTGTTGAATTAACAATCCCGAAGCTGTCCCACCTACCGTTGGTCGCCGTAAATCCGTCAGTCTTTGAGAAGAGATCAGGTGATTGATCCCAAGGCTTCTGGCGCGACTCTATTACCGTTCTAGCAGCTCGTCCTGCAAAGAAATATGTCAACTCTTTGGCAATCCTCGGTTGAGATGTGGACTCAAACCTTGGGTATTCAATCTTTATGTCGTGTCCAGGAGCACCTTGCCACTGCTCCTCTAGCTTGTCGGTGAACACTCGGAATGGGCCGGCATCCAGCCCCTTGGCCAGTTCAATGGATTGCTGCTCGGCAGCGATTTTTAGTGAAGCTTGCACCTGCCCCCAGGCTCCAGCAGTACTAAGATCAACGTACTGAAGCCGCCCAGCTATGTGACTAGGAACGTCGCACGGCTCAAGCAGAAGCGGTATCACATAAATGTCGGTGGGTTGCTTGTATCTGAGGCGTTCGATGGCGTCATTAGCTTCACGTTGCACGAAACCGCGCTTGTTGACGCTTTGCTTGCTCAGCAAGAGAACAACTACATTCGCATCGCTGAACGCCTTGTCGATTTCCGCTTCCCAGTTTTGACCTGGGAGCAAATGTTTCACGTCCATCCAAGGGGCAGCCCCCTCTTGGAGAAAGAGGTCATAGTACTTTAACGCGTGATCCCGATCCTCTTTCGCGTAGCTCACGAAAACCTTGAGTGACACACTCAACCCCCAAGTGAAGTGAAATTACTATTCATGACGCCTAACGCAAAGCTTTGTGGCGGCTGGATCGCAGTTTAAGCCGTCCCAGCCAAATTACTGGCGACAACAGTGCCTTGTTGTGTATTTGCTTCAACCGCCAGTTTATAGCCAGCTAACAATGCCTCTGATTCTTTTAAACTCAAAGAGCCGTATTGCTCTACAAGATATTTTGTAGCCTTTGATGAGTTAGTTGGTTCTGTATGCCCTCGCTCAGATTTAAAATTTCCAACCTTAGCCTTCAAAGTCCCGCTATCCATTTTGCACCGATTCGCTAATTTTTCGCATAAATCAGTTTGCAGTCCATATGGGAAGCCAGCATTTTCCAACTTTTTGTATATGACAAAGCACTCTAGCTCTAATTCAAGTGACCAACCTGATTCTGACTTGAAGTTAAACATTGATCTATCCTGCTAATGCATAACGCCCAAAGCAACGGCCGACTGAAAAGAGGCCCAGCCACGAAATGGCGATGCTGCGTTTGCTTGTTAGGTTTTATTCAGAGCCGTCTCCGACATACGTACCATCTGGAGCCATAATTGGCTTGCCTCCAACGTAAGTGCCATCAGGAGCTAAATGAGGGCGACCACCAACATATTTACCATTAGGGGCAAGTTGAGGGCGACCACCAACGTAAGTCCCATCTGGTGCAAGATTAGGCCTGCCGCCAACGTAAGTACCATCAGGTGCTAATTGTGGCTGCGAGCCAACATAAGTATTTATAGGGGTAAGGTATGCTCGACCCATTCTTTTTACTCCTTTTGGAAACATAACATTTGTATAATGCGCATGCGCGTCTGGCTTGTTAGACCAGCGAGAAATAGCGATTATTAATTCCCTAAATTCAACCATTTCCTAAGATTTGTCCAGCCTTTTGGTTGCAGGATAACGCGCATGCGGTTTATCTCACTCCATTGGCATGTTACCTATTCTGTGAACTTTGATAGCTCATTAATTTTTATGTAGTTACTTCTTGCAGCAATGCGCAAAGTGAGCGCAAAACAGAGTAGAGGTAAAGTGGACTTTGTAGAGTCACAACTAGACCTGCTTTTTGCACAAACCTAACGTCCAGCAAAACAGACATTGGTAACTGCGGAGTGAGCAATATAAAAGTGAGCGCGGGAGGCGCGAACGGGCGAACGCAGTAGTTGCCGGTGGCTGGTTTGCCAACCACCTTATGGGAATACAGAAAAGACCAGCTCTTCCCTACACCACTCTATTCTCCCGCTCGCCGGCTTTAAAGCTTTGGATATTGCGGCCAATAATATTGACCAAATCCTGCTGGGCTTCCTGGCAGGCCCAGGCGATATGGGCGGTGATTTTTAGATTATCCAGCTTGGCGTTTAACAGAATATGGTCGGCTGGTGGCGGTTCTTGCTCTAAAACGTCCAGCACCGCGTAGCCAATTTGTTTGGTTTCTAAGGCGTTGAGCAAAGCCTGATTGTCGACCAAAGCGCCGCGGGCTGTGTTGATTAGCATGGCGTTTGGCTTCATTTTGCTAAGAGCGGCAGCGTTGATTAAGCCGACTGTATCCGGGGTTTGTGGGCAGTGCAGGCTGATAATGTCGGCGGTTGCGAGCAGCTCGTCGAAGCTGACGCGACCGGGGCGAATTTCGGTCGCACCAGCGTGTTCGCTAATAATTACTTTCATATCAAAAGCCCGGGCGATTTTCTCCACGCCTTTGGCCAAAGCGCCGTAACCGACTAAGCCCAGGGTTTTATTCGCCAACTGAACCATCGGGTTGCCCAGCACCACAAAAGTTGGGCTTTGTGGCCACAGGCCTTTGGCGGTGTTTTGGTTGTGATGTTCGGTTTGGCTGTAGTGCGCCAGTATTTGCGCAAACACATACTGCGGCACAGTATGGCGGGCGTAACCGGCCACATTGGTCACAGCTATGCCAAGCTGCTGCGCCGCTTTTAAATCGATATTGTTGGTGCCGGTGGCGGCAATACAAACCAGTTTCAGCTGGGGTAATTGCTTTAAGGTGTCGGCGTTTAGCAGCACTTTATTGGAGATAATAACGTCGGCGTCGCGGCAGCGTTCTACCACTTCGGTTGGCTGCGTGGTGCCGTAGCAGGTCAGGCTGCTGGCTTGTTGTTCGATAGCTGAAAAGTGAATACCAGGGCTAAAAGTGTCGCGATCCAAAAATACCGTTTTCATGCAAAGTGCTCGTCTGAAGAAGGAAACAACAGGCCTTTGGCTGGTAAAGGCCTTCAGCAGTCTACTCTGACTGCCCGCTAAACGCTGAATAAATCTCGCTAACCGATTTTGCCAACGACAGCCGGCTGGACAGCAACAGTGGCCGCTTTGATCACCGCAGCACCATTATTCCGCGCCTGACCATCGCTTTTGCCCAGCTACCAACAGAGGTATTGATGCAAAAGCTCGACACCATTGGCCTGCCTTATGCGCCGGTGAACAAGCCGATGGACTTAGTCAGCGATCCACACCTGAATGACGGCGGCCTGCTGGCGGTGCAGCTGGAGAATGGCGTTGAAATTAAACTGCCGGCCCTGCCAATACAAATGGACCAACACAAGTTTGGCCTGCGGCATCACCCACCGAAAGAAAGCCAGCACGCGCCAGAGCTGCTGACCGGCCTCGGTTATTCGCATGCACAAATTCAGCAGTTCATTGCAGACAGGGTGGTCAGGGGCTGAGAAACGAAAAAACAAAAACGCCGCTCAGTGAGCGGCGTTTTTGTTGGAATATGGTGCGTTCTAGTGGACTCGAACCACCGACCCCCACCATGTCAAGGTGGTGCTCTAACCAGCTGAGCTAAGAACGCAGGTCGTTTACGGCAGGCTTTGCTGCGGCAACGGCGGCTATGTTATGCAGCAGCGCTTTGGCTTGCAAGTATTTTTTCTGAAACATGGTGCGTTTGCTGCAAAATTAAACGCCTTTGTTCACAGGCAGCATTGATTGGTCAGGCGCCGCTGCTTACAAGCGTAGCGGTCAGGTGTTTTCAGGTACGTCCGGCGTACAAAATTTAATCCCGCCATGTTATCAGGACAACAAAACTGCTTTAGTATGCTGCAGCCCTGATTTCACTCAAGAAAAAGTTGTATGTGGATTGAAGAACACAGTACCGGACTGGCCGATCTGGCCCGGCAGAAAATTGCTGAATTTAACGCCTTGCATTGGGATGCTTCACTGCGACAACCACTGGGACTGAAAAAGCTGAATGCCGAAGGTGAACTGCTGGCCGTGCTGGCTGGCCGAACCTTTGGCAACTGGTTTTATCTGGAGTCATTCTGGCTGGCAGAATCCGAACGGGGTCAGGGCCTGGGCAGTGCGATGCTGCAACGAGCCGAGCAGATAGCTGTGCAGCGGGGTTGCCGTTTTGTGGTAGTGGATACGCTGGATTTTCAGGCGCGGCCTTTTTATGAACGTCACGGCTATCAACTGCAATGGACCCAGCAGCAGTACCCCTTTACCGGGGCCAAATACTTTATGACGAAAACGCTTTGACCGTTTTAATTCTGGATCAGCCAGCGCCCGCCTTTAGCTGGCCCCACACGCTGCAGCTGGCCGCGGGCTTTCAGTTTGGCCAGTTGTTTTTCAATGGCCCTGCAGCTTAAGCCCAGTTGCAATGCCAGCTGACGGGCACTGAGTCTGTTGTCTTTTTTCAGCTGCCGCACTATCTCATCTTCGGTGTCAAACCAGTTGCGTTGTATTTTTGGCGCCGGCTCTTCTGGCAAAGCCGCACGAATTGCCAGATGCAGCTGTTGCTGCAACCAGTCAGTCCATTCCCGCGCGGCGCCATCCTGCCACAATAATTTCTGGTACTCGGCCTGCTGTTTTTTCAGTTGTTGTTCCAGCGGCAACTCATACCAGGACGGATGCAACTGCCGCAGCATCAGTTTCAGCCACAGCAACGCCAGCAGCTGATTCCCTGCGCTGAAAGGCTGCAATTGCATCCACTTCTGGTAATGGCTGGCTATGCCTGCCAGAGTGCGGGGAGCAGCCTGACCCCAACGCGCAAATAACTGGGGGATTTGTTCAGCGGCCGGCGCCTGAAACAGCAGCTTGTGATCAGAGTACAAGGCGCAGCTTTGGTTTCTGAAATCCTGGCCAGGCACCAGCTCAGTTGCCAGTGTCCGCATCAGATTGCCGCTGTTGGCTGGGTCTGTTGGGGCCTGCAGGTACAGACGGGTCAGCCGCCCTGCCAGTTGCAGTGACAGCGGCAGTTTCTCCACGGCCAGTTGCTGCCATAACTTCTTTTGCGCCATGCTGAACCGCTGTTGGTCCAGCACCAGCGCATCAGCCGCCGCATCCATTCGTAACTGTTGTTTTTGCTCTGCAGTCAAACCAGCCCAGTGCTGCTGCCATCGGTTTTGTGCCAGCTGAAACTCACTTGCCATACCGCATCCCCCCGGAGTCTGTTCTTTCTTGTGCTGAAACTTGCTTTCCTGACCTTACTCATTAAGTATTAGTTCAGCTCTATCAAGAGCTTGTCGTAATGTCAACCCGAAGTCAGCCGTGGAGTTAATGTGCCCTACACTGTTTCCGAAGCCAGCCGGGCCTTAAACCGCAGTTTTGTTGTCAGCGGTCTGTTGTTGCTCTGCTGCATCCTGTTGTTTATCTGTTATGTCTGGGCCGAAAAAAAAATAGACCAGGCGAACGAAAGCCGGGCCACGTTTCCCCGATTAATCCAGGAGTTCCGTCAGTCGTCAGATGACCTGACCCGGATGGCGCTCCTGTATATAGCCACGGCGGACCCCCGTTATAAAACCTATTACGATGAAATCCTTGCCATTCAGGATGGCTATGCCCCCCGGCCGGAGCAGCCGGTATTTTGGGAGCTGCCACAATCGACGCAGGCGTTGCAACTCAAAGGCCGTCGCCTGGCGCTGTTAACCCTGATGCAGGACGCTGGCTTTAGCGCGGACGAATTAAGCGCAGTGACACTGGCAAAAAAACGGGCCGAGGAATTGATCCGGATCGAACGTCAGCAGATGAGTCAACTGGACATGCCCGGACTCGAAGCGTCCGAGCGCCGGCAGGTGCAGAAGGACAGTTTATTCAGGCTGCTCTCTGATGAACAATTTCAGCTCAAAGCCAGTGTGATGCAACCTTTGGCCGACACCCAGACCAGGTTGGAACAACGGACCCGCCAGGCCGTCAGTGACGCCATGATGCAAGCCTTCTGGCTACGGCTGGCGTTTATTTTTGTCACATTGGTGTTGTGTATCACACTGTACCGCAGCCGGCAGCTGTACAGGCGCCTGCTGGGTGCCACTCCCTCTGAACTCAGCACCTTTTTGCAGCAATTTGGCCAACCCAAAACCAGCAAACCCTTGCGGGGGCAGCAGGTGCCACCAGGCAGTATTCTGGCCTGTCTGGTGGACGCCGAAGCTCAGCAAATCCATCAGGAAGAACAACGACAACAGCTGATTGCAGAGCTTCAGCAGCAACAGCAATACTTGCGTGCACTGTTTGACAGTCTGCCGCTGATGGTGTGGTTCAAAGATTTACAGGGGCGTTATCTGGCGGTCAACCGCAGGTTTGCCATGATGCTGCAACGGGACGTTGAGGAGATCCAGGGGAGATCAGACAGCGAATTGTTCGACCCTCAGCAGGCGCTGATGCATATCAGTCATGATAAAAATGTATTGCAGCAGGACCTGCCGGATCAGGTGTTGCGTCAGCTGATGATTGACGGCGAGCTGCGTTGGCTGGATGTCTATAAAACCCCGGTCTACCACAATGAACAAAGCCTGGGGGTAGTAGGCACAGCGCGGGACGTGACCACTGAGCACAATGCAGAAACTCAGCTGCGCCTCAGCGCCAGTGTGTTCACCCATGCCCGCGAAGGTATTATGATCACCGATCCGCAAGGGGTGATCATTGATGTCAATCAGGCCTTTTGCCAAATCACAGGGTACAGCCCTGAACAGGCGAAAAACTGCACCCCCCGCCTGTTAAAATCCGACCGGCAGGATGAACACACCTATCAGCATATGTGGCAGGTACTGCATGAACAGGGCTATTGGGCCGGTGAAGTCTGGAGCCGCAGGGCGAACAGCGAAGACTATATGCAAAGCCTGACCATGAGTGCGGTGCGGGACGAGCAGCAACAGGTGCGGCATTATGTCGGGCTGCTCAGCGATATCACTCAACAACACCAGCAGCAACAGCAACTGGAAAAAATTGCCTTATTCGACCAGCTGACCGGTTTACCCAACCGCAATGCGCTGATCCAGCAATTACAACAATTGCTGCAGATGCGGGACAAAGACGAGTGGCTGGCGATTGCCTATCTGGACCTGGACGGCTTTAAAGAAATTAATGACCGCCATGGCCATGCGACAGGCGATAAACTGCTGCTGCAGGTCGCCCAACGACTGCGTAAACAACTGGACAGCTATGAAACCCTGGCGCGTATCGGTGGGGATGAATTTGTTCTGCTGCTGCCAGCACTGACTGGCCAGCACCAGGGCTGTCAGCGAATTGAGCAGTTGTTGGCACAGATAGCCACACCAGTGCAGATAGACGACTGGATGCTGTCCGTTTCCGCCAGCATTGGCATTACCTTTGCGCCACAGCCCGAAGCCGTGGATGCGGAGCAATTGATCCGTCAGGCCGACCATGCGATGTACCAGGCTAAACAGGATGGCAAAAACCGTTATCAGTTGTTTGATGTCGACAAAGCCCGCAGCATGCGTGGTCATCAGGAAACCCTGCAGGACATCCGTCAGGCGCTGGAACTGGAGCAGTTTGAGCTGTTTTATCAGCCCAAGGTGAATATGCGCAGCGGTGAACTGATAGGCTCGGAAGCACTGATCCGTTGGCGCCACCCCGAACGGGGCCTGGTGCCGCCCGGTTTGTTTTTGCCAGCCATTGAACAGCACAGCCTGGGGGTGACGCTGGGCTATTGGGTGATGGAGCGCGCCATACGGCAACTGGCCGAATGGCAACAACAGGGCTGGGTCCTGCCGGTCAGCGTCAATATCTCGGCTTACCATTTACAGCAACCGGATTTCGTCAACCGGCTGCAGCAATTGCTACGCCGTTACCAGCAGGTCTCCCCTGCGCTGTTGCAGCTGGAAATACTGGAAACCGGCGCATTAAACGATTTGGGCCATGTGCAGGCTGTGATGCAGGCCTGCTTGCGCGCCGGTGTCAGTTTTGCACTGGACGACTTTGGTACCGGGTATTCGTCGTTGACTTACCTGAAACGTTTACCGGCTCAGGTGCTGAAAATTGACCAGAGTTTTGTCCGCGACATGCTGACCGACCCGGATGATTTGGCTATTTTACGGGGCATTCTGGTGCTGGCTGCCGAGTTTAAACGGGATATTGTGGCTGAAGGGGTGGAAACCACTGAACACGGCCAGGCGCTGCTGGCGCTTGGCTGTGAACTGGCCCAGGGCTATGGCATTGCCAGACCCATGCCAGCCGCCGATTTTGAGCACTGGCGACACCACTGGGTACCACCCGCCGAATGGCGCTGCACAGGCGCCCCCTGAACCAGGGGCGCTGTTCAGGCGCCCACTAAACTCTGGCCACAGACCCGAAGCACCTGCGCATTACAGGCCTTGTTGTCCGGGCGCACTAAAAAACAGACGGCATGAGCCACGTCCGATGGCTCGCCCGCCTGCCCCAACGAATTAAAACGCTGGCCTATTTCCCGAATAAGCCAAGGCATTTTTTCCGTCATTTCAGTACGGATAAAACCAGGCGCCACCGCATTAAACCTATGCATCGGGTAGGTGCGCGCCATGTGCTGGATATAACCACTCAGGGCTGATTTGGCACTGGCATAATTGCACTGTCCACGTTGCCCGGCCAGGCCATTAATGGACGACAGACTGACAAAAGATGCAGTTGCCGCTAACTGGGCTGATCCCAACAGCGCTTCGTTCAGGCGGATTTGCGCATTTAAATTCAATTCCAGCACCAGTTGCCAGTCGGCCAGTGCCATATTCTTCAGGGTTTTGTCACGTGTCACCCCGGCGTTATGCACCACCAGATCCAGGCTGAGATGACGCTCTTGCAGCTGCGCCAGCAGTTGGGCAGGCGCCTCAGCACCAGTCAGGTCCAATGCAATACTTTGCCCCCGCAACGATTGCATTACCGCGTCCAGCGCTGGCGCCGCTGCAGGTAAATCCAGGCCAACCACCAAAGCACCTTCAGCAGCCAGCTGGCTGGCGATGGCTTTGCCAATGCCTCTGGCAGCCCCTGTGACCAAGGCCGTTTTACCGGCCAGAGGCCGAGCTGCACACTGCATTGGTACCTGCGCTACTTCCCCCAGCTTTAGCACCTGCCCACTGATATAGGCCGACGCCGGGCTTAAAAAAAACTGCACCGACGCATGGGCTGCAGGCCAATCCGCGCCAGACAGATCCAATAGATTCACCCGGCAGGCTTTGTTACCCAGCTCTTTGGCCAGAGAGCGGACAAAACCTGTCAATGCCGACTGGCAGGCACTGTGGCTTGCACTTATGGCGGCCTGACTGTCTGACAGCAGCAGGATCGGACTCTGGTTCTGCAGGACAGGCAACAACTGCTGCACCAAAACCAGCAGCCTTTGCAATTCATCCACCTGCTGGATCTGGCGGCAATCCAGCAACACAGCAACCAGCCCTGTGGTGGACTGCAGTGCTGTGGCGTTGTCAGGCTCAAGCAACAGCCAGGTGACCGGATCCATCTGGGGTAAATCCTTCAGCGCCAGCCGCTGCTGATGGCTGTAAAAACCATAGTCACCGACCCTGAGTTCAGCCTTGGCTGAACGCTGTAATACCACAGGCGGACGCCGCCCCATCAGTTTGTACACCAAAGTTTCAAGCATGCTCAAACCCTAAGCGGAAAAATGGCTTTCAGCTTAACAGAATCCGCACAGGTCTGACGAGTGTGTGCTTCCCGATGCAGTGCTGCAGTCAAGCCCCCATTCCATCCACAGGAAAAATCCCCTAGACTGCGGGCAAAAAAAGGATAAACCATGAAAAAAGTCATTCTGTGTGCACTGGCCGCTGTGCTGGCCGGTTGTGCGGGTTCTTCCGGTATTCATCAGTCGAATCAATTTGCCAACAATGGCCTTGACCCGCGGGCTGCCCGCTTGCCTGCTACTTATCAGGCCAGCAGCATCCAAATCAACACCGACTGGCTGACGCCGGAACTGTTAGCAGGCATTGACCAACAACTGATTTACCTTGGCAAACCTTCAGTGCCGGCCGACTACCAGCTGCCGGGGCTGTCACTCAGTAAAGCTCAGCTGCAGCACAGCCTGCAGCAACTCAAGCGGCAGGCAGAGCTGGGCTCAGAGAGCCGCATGACCGCCTGGCAACTGGCAGGCGAAGATGGCCGCGGCAACGTGCAATTCACCGGTTATTATGTGCCGGTTTTCCAGGTCAGCCGCACCGCCAATGCCCGCTACAAGTACCCCATTTACCGCAAGCCTGCAGGCCTGTCGCCGCTGCCCAGTCGCGAGCAGATAGACTTTGACGGTGCCTTACAAGGCCTGGGACTGGAGCTGTTTTACAGTGAAAGCCTGGTGGATAATTTTTTTATGCAGGTGCAAGGTTCAGGCATGGTGCAGGACGAAACCGGCCGGCAGCACCTGTTGAGTTATGGAGGTGGTAACGGCCAGCCTTACCGCAGTCTGGGCAAAGTGCTGATCGAAATGGGGGAATACAGACCAGAACAGATGTCGGCCAGCGCCATTAAAGACTGGTTAAGCCGCCATCCTGAACGTCAGCGTGAGCTGATGCGGCAAAACCCCAGTTACACCTTTTTCCAACAGGGACCGAGTCAACCTGTTGGTGCCGCCAATGTGCCCTTGACGCCTTTGCATTCCATCGCAGTAGACCCGGCATATATTCCGCTCGGTTCGGTGCTGTTGGCGCAAATTCCGGTGCTGGACAACCAAGGGCAATTGCTGCGGCATCAGTATCAATTGCTGCTGGCGCAGGACAAAGGCGCCGCCATTAAAACTCCGGGCCGGATTGATTTATATCAGGGCATTGGGGAGCAGGCGCAGCAGCGTGCTGATGCCTTAAAGCACTACGGTAAAGTCTGGTTATTAACCAGCCCCAATTAAGGCTGGGCCTAAGCGAGGCCCTGCTGTCACACTTTAAACCTGGTCACCAGAGCATTGAGGTCCACCGCCAGCCGTGACAACTCATGGGCTGAGGCGCTGGTCTGATTGGCACCCGCAGCAGTCTGCGTCGCCAAATCGCTGATGTTCACTATATTGCGGTCAATCTCCCGCGCTACTTTGGCCTGTTCTTCAGCAGCCGATGCAATCACCAGATTGCTGTCACTGATTTTATTGATACGTTCGGTGATCACCGACAACGCATCACCGGCGGCCCGGGCAACCTGCAACGCCTGTGCTGCTTTTTCCGCACTGTGCTGCATGGAACTGACCGCATCATTGGTCCCTCCGCGGATCCTGGCAATCATGGCTTCAATTTCTTTGGTCGACACCTGGGTACGATGCGCCAAAGCCCGCACTTCATCGGCTACCACCGCAAAACCGCGGCCCGCTTCACCGGCCCTGGCCGCTTCAATGGCGGCATTCAGCGCCAGCAGGTTGGTTTGTTCAGCAATGGCGCGGATAACATCCAGCACCTTGCCTATATCCTGCGCCTGCACAGCAAGCTCCTTCACCAGGGCGGACGTCTGTGCAACGTCTTCATTCATCAGGCCGATGGCACTGGCTGTTTCATTGACCTGACGCTGTCCCTGCTGCGCCAACCGGGCCGACTCACTGGAGTCTTCGGCGGTCTGAGTGGCCGTCGCTGCCACTTCATCCACCGCTGAACTCATTTCAGTAATGGCGGTAGCCGCCTGCTGAATTTCATCATTTTGTTGTTGCAGCCCACGGCTCGAATCTTCAGTCACCGAGTTCAGCTCTTCCGACGCTGAGGCCAGCTGAGCCGACGATGAACTGATATGCGACAACGCATCCCGCAGGTTCTGCTGCATCTTGTGTAATGCCGCCATCAGCTGCGTGGCTTCATCTTTCCCTTCCGCCCTGATCGTTTGGGTTAAATCACCTCCAGCGACCACTGCCGCCGCCTCAACAGCCTGCAGCATGGGTTTGTTAATGCTGCCAGTCAGAGCCGTGGCAATCACTGTTGCCAACAGCAGTGCCAGAACGATCGCCACGATGATCAGCAGGCGCGCATTGCTGAAATTTGCCGCCGAGATGTGGGTTTGCTCAGTGGCATGGGTGCTGTTCAGAGTGCTCAGGGCAAGCAGTGCTTTGGTCATCCGGTCCGAGTGACCTGACAGTTCCTCATTGCTGATCCTGACCGCCTCAGTTCGGTTTCCTGACAGCACCTGTTCAATCAGCCGCTGCTGGCCGTTCATATAGGCCAGCCGGGCCTCGTGAAATTCATCGTACAGAGCTTGCTCTCCGTCCAGCGAAATCAATTGCATATAACGTTTTTCTTCGTCGGCCACTTCAGCTTTGACAGACTCCAGCATGGCCAGATTCTGTTGCTGCTGTTCAGGCGTTTCCGAGAGCATCAATCGGAAGGTAAAGATCCGCACCCGCATCATATGGGTATTCAGTCCGGACAGCGCATTCAGTGTGGGGATCACATTGCTTTCAATTTCTTCCGCTGTATGACGCATCTGGTTCATATTCACCAGTGCCAGGCTACCCTGTAACAGCACCAGTAAGCTCAGAATGGTAAAACCCCCGATCAAACGGGCCCTGATGCTGAATTGCCTTAACCACATAAGTCCTTCTCCTTCAAAACTTTTAGATGGCTATAACACTAATGCAACTTCAGGCAAGTGCAACCCTGAATGGCTTAGCAGCAGAACAGCTGCAGGCGCAATTCCTGCCATAACTGATGCTGTGAGGCGCGCAGCGCTGGCAGTTCCGTGGGTACAAGCTGGGTAAACCTGAGGGATTGTCCGCTACGTCTTTGTGACAAATGGGCAGCATCGACCGCGGCCAGGGTGCCCGCTTTGGGATAGCCCCCCAGGGTCTGGCGGTCATTCAGCAGTACAATAGGGTGGCCATCCGGCGGACACTGCACCGCACCATAGACAGTCCCTTCAGACCAGAGTGGCATGGCCGGCAACAGCAAGGGGTGCTGCGCTGTCAGCCGGTACCCCATCCGGTCAGCGGCTGCACTGATGGTATAAGGTTGTTCCATCAGTTGCTGCCATTGGCTCTGGCTGAACAGCTCGGCCTGAAAACCGGGGATCAGCCTCAGGGTTAAAGGCGCAGTGTAATCAGGCCACAGCGAACGGGGTAACCCATAGCAGCCTGGCAGAAGCCGGGCTTTGACCGGCAAAAACTGCCCGGCCTGCAGCGGCTTGCCAGCAATGCCACCCACGCTTTCGCGCAGCACCGTGCTGTTGCTGCCAAGCACCTTGGGCAGCCGGATCCCCCCTGCCACCGCCAGATAACTTCGGACACCGGTTCGTGCCATGCCAAAATGCAGCCGCTGTCCGGCTTGAATACGATGGCTACGCCACCAGCCTAAAGGCTCATCGTCACACCAAAGCGGTAATTCTGCACCTGTCACTGCGATCACCATGTTTTGCAATGCCTGAAGCTGCAAGCCACCCAAGGTGATTTCCAGCTGGCAGCTGGATTGCTGCTCCAGCAGCACATCTGCAACCTGATACGCAAAGCTGTCCGCAGCGCCACCCTGGGTCAGGCCGTAACGGGCACCGCCGACACGGCCAGTATCCTGCAAGGTGGTCAGAATGCCTGCGTGCTCTACCACAAAGCCGCTCATTTCAGCACCCAGTCAGTGGTTCCACCCAAGGCAAGAAATTCCTGCTGGCTGATGGCATAAAACCTGACTTCATCGCCATGGCTAAAAGGCATGGCTCCATCCTGACCTGCCCGCTGTGGCTGAAATAGCGGCACTGGACAAAGCCCGAGCAAATTCCAGCCTCCTGGTGATACCGCCGGATACACAGCGGTCTGCTGCTCGGCAATGGCTACAGCGCCTTTCGGAACCTGGGCTCTGGGGGTAGCCCGTCTTGGCATTCGCAGTGGTTGTGGCAATTGGCCCAGGTAAGCAAAACCCGGCGCAAAACCAATGGCGTACACCAGATAGGTCTGGCTCTGGTGCAGCGCCTTCACCTGCGGCACAGTCAGGCCGGTAAAGCGGCTCACCTCGATTAAATCGAGCGGCCCGCCATCCAGCTCGTCGCCATAACAGACCGGCAATTCAATTAACCGGCCTGTTGCCTCAGCGCTGTATTCAGGGATCGCTTTGGGCAGTTCGGCCATCAACTGCAAAGGGTCTAGCCGCTGCGGATCCAGCTGAATAAGTAAAGAATGGTAACTGGGTAGCAGTTCGATAATGGCGTCAGCGTAGCGCTGCTGCAGTTGCTGACTTAAGGCATGCAAGGTGCTCAGGCACTCAGGCCCCGGCGCTTGCTGCAGGTAAAGCATTAGGGCCGCCTCACCCGCCAGACAGGCTTTGAGTTCAATCACTGCCAAGGCTCTGCCGGATCTGCTGCAACATAGCTAAAGCAGAGGGGGTGTCGCCATGCACGCAGAGGCTATCGGCCTGCAAAGCAATTTTACTGCCATCGGCCGCTTCGACCTGGCCTTGAGTCAGCAATAACCGCACTTGCGCCAACGCCTGCGCTTCGGTCAGTACAGCGCCAGGCTGACTGCGTGGTGTCAGGCTGCCATCGGCCTGATAACGACGGTCGGCAAAGGCTTCAAAATACAACTTTAACCCCAGCTGGTCAGCACTCTGCTGATGCAGCACTCTGTTGGCGTCGCAGAGCAGCATCAGGGCCGGTTGGCTATGGTAAGCTGCGACCGCTTGCATCACAGTCTGCAGCAGCTGCGGCGAGCGCATCATATCGTTGTATAAAGCGCCATGGGGTTTGACATAACTGACTCTGCTACCGAGGCTACGGGCAACCCCGTCGACAGCCGCGATCTGGTACCAGAGCAAATCTCTGAGTTCATCCGCAGCCATCACCACGGAACGGCGACCAAAACCTGCTTTATCGTCATAACTGGGGTGCGCACCAATGTCCACCTGATGCACGACCGCCAGCTCCAGCGTTTTTCGCAGCACGGACGGGTCTCCGGCATGAAAGCCGCAGGCGATATTGGCCTGATCAATCAACGGCATGACGGCCTCATCCTGACCAAGCCGGTACAGGGAAAAACTTTCGCCCAGGTCGCAGTTCAGTTTCAGCATGCTGTATTGGTTTCGGCTTAGACAGGCTGCTGACGCAGCAGCTGATTTAACTTCACGACCGGGTAACCACAGGCCAGTGCCAGCCCGGCAATCAGCAATGCCGCCACATAGAGCAAAGGCAAGGTCAAAGGCATCTCATTCACCGGGGTATACGCCACAATGGCACCAACGGCTATACCGACCAGCACCACCAATAAGGGGATCAACACCAGCAGGATCTTCAGCGTCGTCATCTCACGGTTCCATTGAATTTTATCCAGTGCTCTGCCCGGCTTTAAATGTTTCGTTTTCATCCTAATCTCCTTATTTTTTTACACCTTAATCAAGCACTTCGCTAAAAGCAATAATCAACGGGGAATGAACATTGTCTGACTATACTCCTTCCCCGCCACATGGCCATGAGACGGCGGGCGGAACCATAAAACCCGCACCTTTTCGCAGTGCTTGTGGACACCAGCTGTGTTTGGCGCCGGGCTCCGGGGCTGTTGAATTCATCCGGCCGCAGCCCCATAACCATCAAAGGCAATCCGCCATCCCCGACTGAAGGTTTATCATGGCTTTACATCTTCCTGCACTGGTGACTGTGCTGGCACTTTTATTCTTTGTTTACAGCGCTCTGGCCTTTGGTGCGGCGCGCAAGAAGTATGGCGCAGCTGCAGTGCTGCCTATGATGGCGGGTTTATAAATCATGAGCAGCACATCCCTCGCGACTGAAGCGCAGCCTGCAGTTCAGGTTCCTGCCAGAAAAATGGGCCCACTGTTAAGCTTGCTGCCTTTTTTAACGCCTTACGCCGGCCGCTGGGCCCTGACTTTTATTGCTTTAACTGTCGCCGCCATCGCCACTCTGACCTTGCCTGTGGCGTTTCGTTATCTGATTGATGCCGGGTTTTCCAGTGATCAGGCAGGCCATATCGACCAGTACTTTCTGGCCTTGTTTGGCCTTTCTGTGGTGCTGGCTGTCGCGACGGCGCTGCGGTTTTATTATGTGTCCTGGCTGGGTGAACGGGTCACGGCGGATGTGCGCAGCGCTGTGTATGCCCATGTGGTGAAAATGAGCCCGCAGTTTTTTGAACTGACCAAAACCGGCGAAGTCTTGTCACGCCTGACCACAGACACTACCTTAATTCAGGCTGTGGTCGGCACCAGTCTGTCGATGGGTTTGCGCAATAGCTTTTTGTTACTCGGCGGCTTGGTGATGCTTTTTGTCACCAGTGCCAAATTAGCTGCTTATATTCTGCTGACCTTAGTGCTGGTGATTTTGCCGATTTTCTTAGTGGGCCGCAAAGTACGTAAGTTATCGCGCGACAGTCAGGACCGTATTGCCGATGCCAGTGCAGTGGCCGGTGAAGTGTTAAACGCTATTCCCACAGTGCAGTCGTACCGGCAGGAACAGCGTGAAACGGAGCGTTTTACCGCTGCGGTCGAAACGGCTTTTAGCACCGCTTTATCCCGTATTCGCGCCCGCTCCGTGCTGACGCTGGTCGCTATCATACTGGTATTTGGTGCCATCTCTTTTGTGCTGTGGTTAGGGGCCCAGGCGGTGCTGGCCAATGAGATGACAGGCGGCGAGTTATCGCAGTTTATTCTGTATGCGGTATTAACAGCAGGAGCTATTGGCGCTATTGCCGAGGTTTGGGGCGATTTACAACGGGCCGCCGGTGCGGCCGAGCGCTTAATGCAACTGCTGAATGTACAGTCCCCTGTGGTGGAAAGAGCCGCCCCTCTGCCGTTGATTGTGCCTGAACATAATCTGGCCGGCAGCGGCATTGAGTTTAACGCGGTGAATTTCAGCTATCCATCAAGGCCTGATACCTTGGCCTTAAAGGACTTTTCGCTGCAAATCAGACCCGGTGAACATATCGCTTTGGTCGGGCCTTCGGGCGCTGGCAAAACCACCTTGTTCCAGTTACTGCTGCGTTTTTACGACCCACAAAGTGGCCAGGTGAAATTTAACGGCACCGACTTAAAAGACGTGCGTTTAACGGATGCCCGTCAGCCTTTTGGCATCGTACTGCAGGATACTGTGATTTTTGCAGGCTCTGTGCTGGAGAATATCCGCTACGCCCGCCCCGAAGCCTCTGAGCACGAAGTGCAGCAAGCCGCCAAAATGGCGGCAGCCCATGACTTTATTCTGGCTTTGCCTGAAGGCTATAACACCTATTTGGGTGAACGGGGTGTGCGTTTATCCGGCGGTCAGCGCCAGCGTATTTCCATAGCACGCGCCATCTTAAGTAACCCGTCGGTGTTATTGCTGGATGAAGCCACCAGTGCTTTGGACGCTGAAAGTGAACGCCAGGTGCAGCTGGCGCTGGATAACGCGGCGCAAAACCGCACGACTTTGGTGATCGCGCACCGGCTGGCGACAGTACTCGCAGCCGACCGCATAGTGGTGCTGGACGCCGGTCGTATAGTGGCGCAGGGAACTCACACAGAACTTTTGCAAAGCAGTGAGTTGTATGCCCGTTTGGCCGCTTTGCAGTTTAGCCACTAGCTGTAATGCCAGTCAGCTTCACTGACTGGCATCTGGCCAGATGGCGCTGGTTAATACCCCAGCGCGCTACTGTGACTGGCTTGTGGTGTGGCCGGCTTCCTGCTGAAACGGGCTGTCAACTTACGCTTGGCCGTTTCCAGGCTGTCGTAGAAAGTTGGCACCACCAGCAAGGTCAGTATGGTGGATGTAATAACACCCCCAATAACGGCGATCCCCAAAGGTTTGTAAAAGGCGGAACCTTCACCAAAGCCGATAGCAACCGGCAGCATACCTGCCACCAGTGCAAAGGTGGTCATCAGTATGGGGCGCAGGCGCTCGCGGCCCGCCATCACCAGGGACTCGTCCAGACTGTAGCCTTCGGCTTCCTTTTTACGGGCGCAGTCAATCAGCAGAATGGCGTTTTTCACCACTATGCCCATCAGCATCACCACACCAATTAAGCTCATCAGGTTCAGGGTGGAACCGGCAATCAACAGCGCCAGCACCACGCCGATCAAGGACAATGGCAACGACATCATAATAGAGACAGGTGCCAGGAAGCTGTGGAACTGCACTACTAAAATCAGGTACATCAGCAACACCGCCAAACCCAGAGCCGACAGAATACCGCCAAAGACTTCTTCCTGATCCCGGCTCTGACCGCCACGAATGACGTCATAACCCGGTGGAAACGGAATTTGTTTCAGCAGTTTACGTGCATCGGCGTCCACTTCACCAAAACTGCGGCCCTGCACGTTTGCACTGACCGCCATCATACTTTCGCGGTCTAAGTGTTCAATCACGGCCGGACCTTTGCCCACAGTCACTGTGGCCACCTGCTCCAGTGGGATCATGGCCCCTGTTCGGCTGGACAGCAGCGGCAACCGTTCCAGATCCTGCACTGTCATACGCTCTTCCGGCCGGATGCGCACATACACATTACGGGTTTCACCGGTTGGATCTATCCAATCGCCAATTTCAGCACCGGCAAAGGCCAGACGTAATGCATTGGTGGCGTCCCCCATCGACAGGCCCAAACTGGATGCCAGGCCACGGTTAAATTCAATTTGCAGTTCAGGCTTTGGATCCTGGGCAGACAAACCGACGTCCACTGCACCGGGCACAGTTTTTAATTTGCCGACAAAATCCATCACCAGCGCTTCCAGCACTTTGCTGTCCGGGCCACGGAACTGGATTTGCAATGGCTTGCCATCCCCGCCCCCCCCGTTCAGATCAGCCGACACTGAATATTCAGCACCCACCAGGGTTTTTATTTTGCTGCGCAGTTCAGCCGCAATTTCACGCGACGAACGGTCTCGCTGGTATTCTTTTTTCAGCCGGACAAAAATCTGCGCTCTGGTGATATTGCCAGAAGTGCCCACTGTGGTCTGAGTGTACTGAGTTTCCGGCAAGGCTCTGGCCATAGCCGCTGCTTGTTCGGCCTTAATGCTGGTGTAATCCAGGCTGGCTTCAGACGGTGCCCGCACCGAAATCATCACGCCGCCATCATCGGTTTCCGGCATAAAACCAAAACCACCAAATTTGCCCTGCACCACTAAGGCTCCAAAGAAGGCAACAAACGCCAGCAGCCACATGGATTTGCGATGCCCCAGGGCCCAGCGGATCACCCGGGAATAGCCTTCGGCCTGGCGGTCAAACCAAAGATTAAACTTTTGCAGCACAGCGCCCATACCGCGGCGTCTGGCGTGTTTATCGTGATCCGGGTCATGCCAGTAAGCCGACATCATCGGGTCCAGTGTAAAAGAGATAAACAACGAAACCAGCACCGAGCAGGCGACAGTCAGCGCAAAAGGTTTAAACCACTGGCCGGTAATGCCGTCGATAAAAGCAATAGGAATAAACACCGCAATAATGGACATGGTTGTGGCGATGACCGCCATGCCAATTTCTTTGGTGCCGTCACGCGCTGCGGTCATATTGTCTTTGCCCATTTCCATATGGCGCACAATGTTTTCCCGCACGACGATGGCATCGTCAATCAGAATACCTATAGCCAGAGACAACCCCAGCAAGGTCATAAAATTCAGCGTAAAACCGCAAGCCCAGACCGCAATAAAAGACGCCAGTACCGAGGTGGGCAGCGCCAGTGAAGTGATCAGGGTGGAACGCCAGCTGTTTAAAAACACAAACACCGTCACTATGGTCAGCAAGGCCCCAACCGACAAAGCTTCGGTAACATTACGCATACTGGCAGACACATCTTCGCCTGAGTCACGCACCACCACCAGCTCAAAGTCGGCCGGTAAGGTTTTTTTCAGCTCTTCCAGTTTGGCTTTAATTTCGTTGGTCACGGCAATGGTCGAGGCATCCCGGGCTTTCACCACATTAATGCCAAGCGAAGCCACCCCATTAAAAATAGAGATGCGGCGCTGTTCAGCGGCCCCATCCACTACATCGGCGACCTGGGCTAAACGAATGGCCTGATCGCCATTGCGTTTGACCACCATCTGTTCAAATTCACGCACGTCACGCAGCCGGCCCTGAATACGAATGCCCTGCTCCTGCATGCCATTGACCACCCGGCCCACGGGCGCTGCAATATTCTGTGCCCTTAATGCATTCACCACTTCCATCGCCGAGACGTTCGCTTCGCGCATGGCGTTGGAGTTGAGGAAAATGGTCATTTCCCGCTCTTTTTCACCTTCCAGGTTGACCAGCGCCACCCCTGGTACAGCCCGGATTTCCCGGGCTATCTGATGTTCAGCAATTTGCGACAGTTCAATGGCATCAATGGAAGTCGCCGACAGTGCCAGGGATAAAATGGGCATCGCATTCGGGTCTTCACGCCGCAAAAACGGCTCTTTCATTTCGGTTGGCAATTTATCCCGCACCACCGCCACGGCGTCGCGCAGTTCCTGCGACGCTTCAATCAGATCTTTATCAAACTCAAAAATGGCGACAATCACCGCGTTGGAATCGCGTGCATAGGAGCGCAGCTCCCGCATGCCGGTAATAGTCGCCATCGAGTCTTCGACCCGGTTGAGAATTTCCCGTTCCACTGTTTCAGGCGACGCGCCAGGGTATGGAATGGTCATCACCAGCACAGGTGGCTGCACATCCGGAAACTGGTTGGTTTTTAAGTTGGTCATTGCAAAGTAACCAAACAGCATCATGGCCAGCGTCACCGCCACCACCACCATAGGGCGTTTTATACTGAAATCGGATAAAAACATGGCTTATACCCCTGAACCAGATTGAGCCGCAGTTTGGCTGGCGGCACCGGACGCTGGCACCAGTTCAGCTTTAGCCCCTTCTTTTAACGCCCCCTGAGGATGACGCAGCACAGTGGCACCAGCGCTGATACCGGACAGAATTTGTTGAGTGCCCAGACGCATGTCCTGTTCCCCAAGCTCTACCGGCACTTTATTCAGCAGGTTGTCTTTCAGTTGCCACAGATAGGCATGGTCACCTTCTTTCACCAAAGCCGACTGCGGCACCATCAGTGCCTGGCGATTATCCGACTCGATATGGCCTTCGGCATACAGACCAGCCACCAGAGGTTCGGCGGTTTTTTCCATCTGCACCAGAATTTGCACCTGCCGGGTGTTTTCATTGGCCAGCGGATTAATACGTTCGACTGTGCCGCTGAAAAATTTGCCCTGATAGCCATTCACTTTAAAGCGGACCTGCTGACCCATCTTCACCTGGCCTACCCGGTCGGCAGCAATAAAGCCCTCAAAACGGATACTGGCCGGGTCAATCAACAGCATCAGGCTTTTCCCCACCTGCGCTGTATCACCGGCTGAGGCATAACGCTGCGCCACCACTCCAGAAAATGGTGCACGCACCTCTGTTTTTTCCAGCTGCTGACGGGCTTCGACCAGCCGCGCTTTGGCGGACGCCAGGTCTGACTGCGACTGATTGGCTTTGTTTTCAGCCGATTCCAGCCCTTCCTGAGTCACCAGATTCTGTTTGGACAGGGACTGCATACGTTTGAGCTGACGATTGGCCTGCGCCAGGCTGACTTCAGCGGAGCGTACCGCTTCCTGGGCAGACAGCAATTTGTCGCGATAAATGGTGGGGTCCAATTTCACCAGCACATCGCCGGCCTGCACTGCATCGCCATTGTCTTTCAGCACTTGCATGACGATGCCTGACACTTCGGCGTTTAACGCCGCTTTGGTCACCGGCTGCAACGAGCCGGAAATGACCGGGCCTAAGGCCAGCTGTGCCTGTGTCAGTTGCAATAAGTCCTGACTGACCAGCTGCAGTGGCAGTTCTGCTTCGGTCGCCACCGGTGACGCTGTGGGCTTGGAGCACGCCGCCAGGGTGCAGGTTAACGCCAGTGTCAGCGCAGAGAGTGTTAATTTTTTCATTATCAGTACCCAACCCGAATTTAAAACCTTTTTTATTGCCTGCACTATAAATCAGTGGCCCATTACAAACCTCGGAAATAAGTTACAAGTTGTAACCGGGAGAACCGCTGTGATTGCTGAATAAATACTCAACAGATCAGTCAGATAGACTGATTATGGCTGGCAACCTCCGGCGGCTTCAGGCAAACTGCTGGCAAAACAAAAAATCAAGGAGCAACAGATGGCCGACTGGACCAGCCTGTTACCTGCCATTCTGGCTATTGCCGTGGTGTTGTGGCGCAAAGAAGTGATTCTGGCCCTGTTATTGGCTATCGCCTGCGCGGAGAGCCTGTTATTTATTCATCAGCCAGAGCACAGCCTGCTGGGTTTGCTGCTGCATACACCAGTCAATACGCTGGAGCGACTGATTGCGGTAACCAGTTCGGCAGACAACAGCCGGATACTGCTGTTTTCCCTGCTGATTGGCGCGCTGATGCTGTATATGCGTGCTTATGGTGGCGTGTCGGCGCTGGTGCAGTATCTGGTGCAAAAAGGCGTGGCCCGCAGTAAACGTCAGGCGGGTCTGATCAGCTATCTGATTGGTATCGCAGTCTTTATTGAATCTAACCTGTCGGTGCTGACCGCCGGTATTGTGTCGCGTGGTTTGTACGACAAATTTAAAATGAGCCGGGCCCGGCTGGCCTATGTGATTGACAGCACCAGTGCTCCGGTTTGTATTCTTATTCTGCTCAACGGCTGGGGGGCCTATATTCTGGGCCTGCTGGGGACTTATCAGTTGCCGGAACCTGCTGTTTCTGTGCTGATTGGCAGTATCCCGTTGAACTTTTACGCCATTTTCACCCTGCTGATGGTGCTGTACACCATTTGGACGGACACCACCCATGGCCCTATGCGTCAGAGCGAACTGGCGCTGCAACAGCAGCAGAATGATCACAGCGAAATCGAAGAGCCGGCCGGGAAAAAACGTTATATGTTGCTGCCGCTGCTGACCTTAGTGGGCGGCATGGTTGGTTTTATGCTGTGGACAGGCAATGGCAGCCTGACGGATGGTTCTGGCGCCAAAGCCGCGCTGTATGCCACCACCCTGGCCTGTCTGGTCGCTTACGCCCTGCTGCTGTGGGACAAAAAAGCCGGTCATACCGAATTAGTCAGCCAGGGCTTTAAAGGCATGAGCGAGCTGCTGCCACTGGTCACTATAGTGCTGTTGTCAATGGCCTTGGGCCAGGCCATGAAACAGCTGGGCACAGGGGTTTATGTCGCCTCTTTTGTGCAGGACAGCCTGCCTCTGATGTGGATCCCGGCCATGCTCTTTGTCGCAGGCGCCATTATCTCCTTTACCACTGGCACGTCCTGGGGAACTTTTGCCATTCTGATCCCTATTGGCATGCCATTGGTGGAAATGTTGGGTCTGCCGCCATCCCTGCTGCTGGCTGCTATTTTAAGCGGTGGAATTTGGGGCGATCACTGCTCACCTATTTCCGACACCACGGCCGTCAGTGCCGTTGCCTCGGGGTGCGATTTGCTGGAACACGTGCGAACCCAGTTGCCTTACGCGCTGTTTTGCGGCGTTTTGGCCTGGTTGGCTTTTATCCTTTGTGGTTGGTGGATGATTGGTTAACAGGAGTTTCTGATGCAGTTGAAGTGGCTGTCGGCCCTATTGGTGGTTGCCCCGCTGTACGCGGCTGAACCTACGCCGTCAGCCACGGCTCAGCTTCCGCTTAAGGTCAGTGAGCTTCTGCAACAACAGGGATTTCCCCCCGATGCCCTGGCCTTTATTGCCTACCCAGTGGACAACCCGTCCGCCGCCATCAGTTTTCAGCCAGACCGCGCCATGCAACCGGCGTCCACCCTAAAGCTGCTGACCAGTGTGGCGGCACTGGAACTGCTGGGCACCGATTATCGTGCAAAAACCGAACTGCGTGCGGCCAGCCCTCCTGCTACCACGCCAAATCAGCCGCTGGTGCTCAAAGGTTATGGTGCGACCGAACTCTCTTATGCCGAAGCCTGGTGGCTGTTACAGCAGGCCTATCAGGCTGGCCTGCGTCAAATGCCAGCACTCTGGCTGGACCGCAGCTGGGCAGCGCCCGCCCGGCTGGATTTAGCCGCCCCTTATTTTGATGAAAGCCCGGAGGCCTATTACAACCTGATCCCGGATGCGCTGTTTTTAGAACGGGCCATGTCGCTGCTGGAATTGAGCAGCAATGCCGACCAGTTTCTGGCCAGTCTGCAACCGGCGATGACTGGTGTCACTATTATCAGCGATGTCAGGCTCACTCCACAGGCCTGCAGCTTATGGCACCCGTCACATCTGAAACTGCAGCTTCAACGCCAGCCAGAAGGTTTTGTGCTCAAGCTCAGCGGCGAATTCCCACAGCATTGTCAGCGCCAGTGGTACCGGCAGTTGTTTAACAGAGCCGACCAAAGCCGTCTGATGCTGCAGCAACTCTGGCAACAGATCAGTGGCCAGGCCAACCTTGCCGTACTGGAAGCCTCAAGCCCACCAGAAGGCACTGCAATGCCGGATACGCCGGTGCTGCTGGCCAGCCAGCAAGACCCGCCTTTGGCCGAACGGCTGCGCAGCATCAATAAAAACTCCGACAATGCGCTGACCCGCTTGTTATTTCTGGCGCTGGCGCAACAAGCCAATGGCAATCACCAGGCTCAGGCTGAACAGCAGGTTCGCCACTGGCTGCACTCACTGCAACTGAATACGGACAGCCTGGTGCTGGACAATGGCTCCGGTTTGTCCCGCACTGAGCGTATCAGCCCACGCTTGTTAGCCAGTGTGCTGCAGCATGCCTGGCAGGCACCTTATGCGCCGGAATTCATCAGCAGCCTGCCACTGGCTGGTGTGGATGGCACCCTGAAAAACCGCTTTAAAACGCCGGGGCTGAAACAACAGGCCCGACTGAAAACCGGCACTTTACGCAATGTGGTGGCGCTCGCTGGTTACCTGAAAGTACCGGGTCAAGGCGACTGGGTGCTGGTGGCAATGCTGAATCATCCTTATGCTTCCTATAAAGGCCGGCCCATACTGGATGCGCTGGTCGAAGTACTGATGGAGCAGAAATCCGATGACTGGCAGCAGGATTGACAGGGTTACACATAACCAAATTAACGCAAAATCATTACGCGTAACCTGCCTAAAATCTTTAAAAACCATTGTTTTTATTTGTTTTTTTAGCGTTTCATTGCCAGTATTCGCTTGTCAGCCGACGGCTGAAACTGTGGTGACTGGTTTGGGCCAATACCAGCATTGGGCCACTGAACTGAAAGGCAAAAAGCTTGGAGTGGTGGTCAATCCCAGTTCACAGTGGGGCGGCTGCCACCTGCTCGATTTGCTGAGCACCGCAGGACTTCGCATCAGCGCCATTTTTGCGCCCGAGCATGGCGTGCGCGGTAATGAAGACGCCGGAGCTTTTATCAACCACAGCCAGGATGCACGACTGGGTATTCCTGTCTGGTCTTTATACGGCCAACACAAAATGCCCAGCTCAGAACAACTGGCGGGTGTTGATCTGCTGCTGTTTGATTTACAGGACGTTGGCGTACGCTACTACACCTACCTGAGCAGCCTGCACTATGTGATGCAAGCAGCGGCCCAGGCTGGTATTCCGCTTTGGGTATTAGACAGACCCAACCCCAATGGCGCTTATCTGGACGGCCCCGTATTAAAGCCACAGTTCAGTTCATTTGTTGGTATTTACCCTGTGCCTTTGCTGCATGGCATGACATTGGGCGAGCTGGCCCTGATGGCCAAAGGTGAAGGCTGGCTGGAACAGGCGTCGCAGCTGCAACTCAAGGTAATTCCGGTGAAAAACTACCGCCGTGAACACAGCTATCTGTTACCGGTCAAACCCAGCCCGAATCTGCCCAATGCGCAGGCTGTGGCTTTATATCCGTCTTTAGGTTTTTTTGAAGCAACGCAAATTAGCGTGGGCCGGGGTACCGCAACACCTTTTCAACTGATAGGCCATCCATCGGTGAAGTTAGGCGACTTCCGCTTTACCCCTGTGGCAACCCCAGGCGCAGCCAGCAAACCTTTGGGGCAGGATCAACCCCATGACGGTCTGAACCTGCAACAGGCTAAGGTGAATGGCTTTAGCCTGCAGTATCTGCTGTTGGCCCTTCAGGCCTTCGCCGGTGCTGATCAGCCACTGATCACCAGCCCTCAGTTTTTTGACCGCCTCGCAGGCACGGATCAGTTCAGAAAACAGCTAGTACAGGGACTGAGCGAACAGCAAATCCGCCAAAGCTGGCAGGCTGAGCTGGACCAGTTCCGCCTGCGTCGCCGCCCTTACCTGTTGTATCCGGACTATCCGCCTGTGACCCCTTAGCCTTCAGGAAACAGCGCCGCCATCTGCAACAGGCTGTCGCCCGTCACTCTGTTAATCCGCCAGTCCTCTAACATGCTGGCGCCCAGTGACTGGTAAAAGTCGATGGCAGGCTGGTTCCAGTCCAGCACAGACCATTCCATCCGGCCACAACCACGCTCAACCGCCAGGCCCGCCAGATAAGTGATCAGCGCTTTGCCCAGGCCAAGACCGCGTTTATCCGGTGACACAAACAAGTCTTCCAGATAAAGCCCAGGTTTGGCCAGAAAGGTGGAATAGTTATGAAAAAACAAGGCAAAACCGGCCGGCTCGCCCTGATGTTCAGCAATCACCACCTCGGCAAAGGCTTTGGCACCAAACAAGGTGTCGGTCAGGCTCTGTTCGGTCGCGATCACCTGATGGGATAACTGTTCATAGTCAGCCAGCTGGCGGATAAAACTTAAAATCACCGGCACATCCGCCACTTCGGCCAGACGTAATTGCACATCAGGTAAGGAGGTTGGGATCAGGTTCATCGCTGTGTTCTTCCTTTGTAAAAAGCTGCTGCAAAACAAAAGGGCCAGTTTAAACAACTGGCCCTTTTGCAGAGTAACGCTGCCCAATTACTTGGCGCGGCTACGGTACTCGTCAGTACGGGTATCGATTTCAATTTTGTCGCCGATTTCAACGAAAGCAGGAACCTGCAGTTCGAAACCAGTTTCAATTTTAGCCAGCTTGGTTACTTTACCTGAGGTGTCGCCACGGGCGGCTGGTTCAGTGTAAGTCACTTCACGCACAACGATAGTTGGCAGGTCAACAGAGATAGCGCGTTCGCCATAGAATACGACTGAACATGGCATTTCCGGCACCAGATATTTCAGTGCGTCGGTCATGTTGTCCGCTTCGATTTCGTACTGGTTGTATTCAGCGTCCATGAACACGTACATCGGATCAGCGAAGTAAGAGTAAGTCACTTCTTTAGTGTCCAGCATCACTTGTTCAAACTTGTCGTCAGCACGGTACACAGTTTCTGCGCCCTGACCAGACAACAGGCCTTTCATTTTCATTTTCACAACAGCAGCGTTACGGCCAGATTTGTTGAATTCAGCCTTCTGAACCACCATTGGCTCGTTGTCGACCATGATCACGTTGCCAGCACGTACTTCTTGAGCAGTCTTCATCATAATTGAAATATCTTCTTGTTAGGAAAAATTGCGCGGTATTATAAGTTGATTTTCCACAAAACGCACGAGGTTGCTGGCAAGATCTTGCTGGCCTGTTAAAAATTGCTGCCATTTAAGGCTATGCAGCTGAATCTGTTCAAGTTGTTGCATGTAAACCTGCCAGGCAGCACTGATATCCTGTTCCAGCTCCCAGGCCTGGTACAGTGCCTGTATCGCCTGTGCTGTGGCAGGTGCGGCACCTTCAAGAAACTTCTGCAAAAAGGCCTGTAATTTTTCCTGGTGGGCATTGTCCTGCTGGCGATAAATTTGCCAGATAAAAGGTTTACCGGCCCAATGCGCCCGGATAATGGAATCCTCACCGCGGACAAAATTGATATCGCAACAGGCCAATAATAAGTCGTAATCCGGCTGGGGCACAAAAGGCAAAATCCGCAACGACAGCGCGCCGCTGTCCAGCCGGCCTGTGGCAAGCTTTGGGTAGTGCTGCTGCAGCTCACGTGCCAGTACCCCTTCAGGCACCAGCACCAGATGCGACTGTTCAGAGGTGGCAAGTTGCTCCAGCCAGTGGTGAATTTCGGGCTGAGAATACGCAAAAACCGAAATTTTGCGCTGATACTGCATCGCATCCGTCAGGCCTATGCGGTGCCAGAACTCCCCCTGTTGCTGCGGATCTGAAGCCAGCACACTCAGTTGCGGGACTTTGTGTTGTTCACGAATAAGCCCACCTGTGTTGCCGGAAAAACCAGGGAAAAAGAAATACTTTTTCAGCGCCAGCGTCGGATGCAAGGAGGGCAAGCCATGGCAGCCCGCCACCCAGTCTTCTGCCGACAAATACTCCAGATTCAGCCATAAGGGTTTCTTTTCGCCTGCAGCCAACCAGTGCAGATAACTCTCTGGCGCAACACAGGCCAGCGCATCCAATAACAAATCCGGTCTGTCTTGCTCTGACAGGGGCGGCAAGGGGCTGCTCCACAGCCGGATACGCACCCCCGCCACCTGCTGATCCGTCAATCTGCTGTCCACATCCGGGCAAATTTTCTGAAAGCTGACCAAGTCGTCCACCCACAGACACAGCTGCCACTGATGCTCTGCCACCAACTGGCGCGACAAACGCCAGCAAATACCAATGTCACCGAAGTTATCCACCACGGCACAAAACAAATCACAACGCAAAAACCACCCAGCCTATTCTGTTCAGGTTAAATAAAACGCCAGTACACTTTTCGCCGTTTTGGCGCACAAATACAGACAGATCAGTAACACCAGCCACCAGAGCAGCACCAGAGCGCGGTACCAGCTTTGCTGGCACCATTGCTTCAGACGCGGCCAGAAGCCATTGACTGGTGCCCAGACCGGCAACTGCGACATTAAAAAATGAGTAAACAACAAAAACAACAGGCCAACTTCCAGCGTCACAACCACCTGCAAGCCCAACTCCTGCTCCGGACTGTACGGCTGCACTAACAGCACCACCAGAGCCACAGGCACAAGGAATGCCAGCCCAATCAACAGATGCCGCCAGGGCTGCAACCAGAGCGCCAGGCGGTGAATACGGTGCAGCTGAGTTATTGAGGCCATAAACGCACTAAGCCTGATTCTGCAGTCAAATCCGGCAATAACCAGATCTGCTCAAAGGGGTGACCGGCCGGAACAGTCACTTTGGCCGGGCAAAACGTCAGTTCATCGGCCTGCCAGTCCGGATGGGTATTGCGGATCACCAGCCAGACCCGCGCACTGTCGTAGCTTTTATTGGCCTTGCTTCGGATCAAACGGCGCAGTGCGGTCAGCAGACGGTCGGCCACTTCGGTCTGTTGCAGTAGCGCCAGTTCATGCAAGGTGGCTGGCGATAGAGCCCGGCCAAGAAACTGCATCGCTTCAGCTTCACTGCCATACAGATGGGCAATTTCCAGATCCAGTTTTTGCCCTGCCAGATAACAGGACACATCAGGTTTGGACGGTTCGTTATGCCAGATATGCTGCATTTTTACCGCAAAACGGCGTTGGTAAGCCCTCATAAAATACCGGGCTGCCTGATGCTCCAGCACCAGTTTTTCATCATTCCCGTTGCGTACCGGTTTGGTCGAATCAAATTCCATCCGGCTTTTCCTGCTGCACCTTCTGTTGCGCTTTCAGTTGCTGGTAAGCACCGGCGTTTTCCAGCTGGGTGTAGCCCAGCTGCTTCATGGCTTGCAAGGCTAAACCAGAACGACGGCCACTACGGCAATAGAGTTTCACCCTGGTGTTTTTATCCGGAATCAGCCGGGTGACCTGCTCAATCTGGTCATGGGGCAAATGCAGCGCCCCGTCCAAATGGCCGGCGTTAAACTCTTCCACTGTGCGCACATCCAGCCAGACAGCATCTGCCGCTGCTGCTGTACCTGCAAACAACACGAAGAAAGCTGCGATCAACATTTTCATGACAGAAGCTCCTGCACCAGTTCCTGGATCACTGGCAGTACAGACCCAACCAGTAACAGCGCCATCAGGATATTAAATAGACGACGGTACAGCGGCTGATTTAAATACTGTTTAAGCCAGGCACCAAAGCCCAGCCACAACCCGACACATGGAAAGGCAACCAGTAAAAAAGCCGCACAAATTTGCAATAAATCGCCCAGCGGCTGCTGGGTCTGTAACGAAATAAAGGCCGCTACGGCGCCTGATGCCATAATCCAGGCCTTGCCATTCACCCATTGAAAGGCAGCGGCCTGCCAAAAGCCAAAGGGTCTGGCATGACCACTTTCAATGCGGGTTGGGCTGGCACTGCCAATTTTCCAGGCCAGATACAGCAGGTACAACACCCCGGCCAGTTTGATCCAATAATGCAACGCAGGCCAGCGTTCAAACACCAGACCAAAGCCCAGCCCGACCAGCAACACCATCAGCGGAAAACCTAAACAAATACCAAACAGATGCGGCAGGCTGGCTCTTACGCCGTAATTTAAGCCGGACGATAAAATCATAATATTGTTGGGGCCTGGGGTGATGGTGGCGGAAAACGCGAAAAACAGCACAGCCTGAAATACATCCATAGGGGTTAATTCTGTGGTTTATCCAAGGTAAGCTCAGTGTAACGCTTTGACTTTGGCTTGTACCAGAGCTCTTTGCGTTCAAGCGGTGTGGCTTGTGGCAAGAACGGGTTTTCCAGCTCTATTACATGCCGCTGCGCTAACTGCAGTTGCTGAATATCCGCAGCAAAGTGCTGCTCAAATAACTGATCAAAACTGCCGTCGGCAATGGCTTTTTCCAGTCCCTGCTCAATCAGTGCGGCCAGTGCCGTTTGTGAGGGCGCGACAAAAAAATACACAGCACCAGGGTAATGCAGCAGCCAGTTCGGCTCTACCGCTATGGCGGCCCCTTGCTGCTGGTAACGCTTCAGCTCAGGCATGATCTCAGTCACAGCCCTGGGCACTGCATCTACCCGGCCTTTGTCCAGCATCTGAAACAAAGTCGGGTAATCGGACGCGCCTTGCACTGTGAATCGGTGAGCACGCAGAATTTGGGTATCCACCCAGTCGTGGCCTTGCGCCAGAATGCGTTGTTTAAAGCCTTTAAGTGATAAGTCTGCTTCAAACAGATGCTGTGTTCCCTGGCGGATCAACAAGGCTCTGTAGGCACCCAGGCCTTTCATCAGCGGGATCCGAACCGGCAACAAACTGGCTTCTTTTTCTTTGGAGGTCATGGTCCAGATCACGTCCAGCTCACGCTCCTGCTGCAATAAAGCAATAGCCCGGCTTTTGGACAACGGCTGTTCTGTTGGCGCCAATACGGCCTTTAGATCCATTTTTTTCAACGCTAATGTGAGCAAAGCCAGCGGGTACTCAGAACGTTGATCCGACACCTCCGCCAATTGCGGATAACGCAAGATCAAAGGCTCTGCGGCAAACAAAGGCAAAGCACAGAGCACCAATAAAACAGCAATTCTGAACATAATGACCGTCGCAGAACAAAACTTGTCTGTTCAGTCTATCCGCAGAATTCAGGGCTTGGAAATAAAAAAACCGGAGTCAGTGCCCTGCTCCGGTTTTTTTTATCCACAGCGTACAGGCCTTAGTCTTCGATAAAACCATCACGCAGCGCTACAGTGCGGTTAAACACCAGTTTGTCGGCACTGTGGTCTTTGTTATCAGCACAGTAATAACCTTCGCGCTCAAACTGATAGGCCAGCTCAGGTTTGGCGTCTTTTAAGGACGGCTCCACCAGACCCTGCTTCACCACCAGAGAGTTCGGGTTAATCACGCTCAGGAAGTCGTCTTCAGCAGCCGGGTTGGCCACACTGAACAGCCGGTCGTACACACGGAACTCGGCTGGCAATGCCTGAGTGGCTTCGACCCAGTGGATCACGCCACGCACTTTGCGGCCGTCGGCCGGGTTTACGCCTAAAGTCTCAGGGTCGTAGGAACAAATCAGCTCAACAATGTTGCCGTCAGCGTCTTTGATCACTTCGTCAGCACGCATCACATAAGCGCCACGTAAACGCACTTCGCCGCCACTGACCAGACGTTTGTATTTCTTGTTGGCTTCTTCACGGAAATCTGCCCGGTCAATAAACAGGGTTTTGCCGAAGGGTACTTTACGGCTACCCATGCTTTCTTCTTTCGGGTGATTGTGCACCTCTAACCACTCCAACTGGTCGGCCTGGTAGTTGCTGATCGTCACTTTCAGCGGATTGATCACCGCCATAGCCCGTGGCGCATTGGCGTCTAAGTCTTCACGGATACAGGATTCCAGCGCACTGATTTCAATGGTGTTGTCTTGTTTGGTTACCCCAATGCGTTTGGCAAACTCACGCAGCGAGGCCGGCGTGTAACCACGGCGGCGTAAACCGGCAATGGTGGGCATGCGTGGGTCGTCCCAGCCAGATACATGGCCGCCTTCCACCAAAAACAACAGCTTACGCTTACTCATCACCTGGTACTCCAGGTTCAGACGCGAAAACTCAATTTGCTGTGGGTGGCAGTCAATCGTAATGTTGTCCAGGATCCAGTCATATAAACGGCGGTTGTCCTGGAACTCCAGTGTGCATAAAGAGTGCGTAATGCCTTCCAGCGCGTCGGAAATACAGTGGGTAAAGTCGTACATGGGGTAAATGCACCATTTATCCCCAGTCTGGTGGTGGTGGGCAAATTTCACCCGGTAAATCACCGGATCGCGCATGCACATAAAAGGCGAAGCCATATCAATTTTGGCACGCAGTGAACAGACGCCTTCGGCAAAACCACCAGCGCGCATTTTTTCAAACAGCGCCAGGTTTTCTGCCGGGCTGGTGTCACGGTACGGACTATGACGACCGGGCTGAGTCAGGCTGCCGCGATACTCGCGCATTTCTTCCGCGTTTAAGAAGCAGACATAAGCCAGACCTTTGTTGATCAGCTCGACCGCATAGCTGTACAGCGTATCAAAGTAGTCGGAGGAATAACGCACAGCGCCATCCCAGTTGAAGCCGAGCCACTGCACGTCCTGCTGAATGGAATTGACGTAATCGATGTCTTCTTTTTCCGGGTTGGTGTCATCAAAACGCAGGTTGCACTTGCCCTGGTAATCCACCGCAATACCGAAGTTCAGGCAAATAGATTTGGCATGGCCAATATGCAGGTAGCCGTTGGGCTCAGGCGGAAAACGGGTTTGTACGGCACTGTGTTTGCCTGAAGCTAAATCGGCATCAATAATTTGACGAATAAAATTAGTGGGGCGATGTTCAACGTCCGCCATAGAAAAAATCCTTGTGAATGCGGTAATAACCAAGCGACAGATGGGCCGCATTATAACAGCGAAAATGCGCGGCGCTAGGGCTGAAGCGGCTGAACCCCAAAAAGCAGCGGCCCAGTCCGCTGGCGTCGTTCAGATTAGAATCGGTCGGACACCATCAGCTGCACTTCCCAGGAATCCACGCCAGGCACTGAACTGATTGGGGTGGATAAATCCAGGTGCACCACATGGTGGTTACTCGACTTGCTGGAGAAAATCCGCAGCCCTGCCCCTATGCTGCCAAGCCACTTGTCGCTGATATTGGCGGACTGCAAGTCGGCGTTGCCGTCAAGCGGGTCCGACGCCACCCGGCCACCCCAGGCCCGGCCATAATCGACAAAACCAACAAAACCAAAATCCAGCATCTGACGCCAGCTCCAGCGCGGGTACCAGCGTAGCTCAGAGCTGGCTACTGCGCTGTTCAGGCCATGCTGAAACTGCACAGGGTAGCCGCGTAAACCGGTTTCCCCACCCAGCTCCAACGGCTGTTCCGGGTAATTGCGGTTACGGGAAATCAGGTCGGTTTTGTTCATCCAGGTCCAGTTTTGGCCAAGACGCCAATAGTCTTCCAGTTGAAATGACCATTGATGAAAGTCACCATCGCTGACCCCAGCAACCCAATCTAGTTTGCTTTGTGCCAGAGTGACATGCTCCTTCCAGGCCCAGCCTTTGGACACTTCAGCCAGCAGCCGGCTGCCACTGTCACCGGTCAGCACCCCCAGTTTTACCTGGGCGCGCCAGCCCAGGTTAATGTCTTCCGGCCGGCCGATAAAATACAAATCCTGCAGCACCTGATAGGCGAACTCTTTGTATTCCACGCCTGTCCAGATGAAATTGCGACTTCTGTCGGCAGGTGCGGCCATCGGGTCCAGCCCCTCTGGCATCTCAAATTGCCAGTCTTCCTGCGTCACACCCGCCAATAAACGCCAGCTGGTGGTGTCGACAAAACGCCATAAGTAACCGCCCGACACTTCGGCCAGCTGATGCTGACTAAAGAAGCTACGTTCCAGCTCACCATTGTGATACACCTGCTCCAGCTTGCTGTCGTCCAGCCACTCGGTGTGGGCCATCCACAGGCTGTCATCCAGATAAAAAGGTTTATCGAGCGCAATATGGTAGGTGTTGCCGTCATCATTGTCGGTCAGCTCCAATAACAAATAACTGTGATCCGGGCTGGCGTCCGACAACAGTTGCAGCGGCGCTTCAACTTTTAATTCATAGCCGGAACGCAGGTAATCGGATTGGTACTTTAATGAAGTCCGGACACCATAACCAAGCAGGTTATCTTCTTTAAAACCAAAGGAATATTTATTGTGTCCACTGCTGCGGCCAAAGCCAACTGTGGGTAACAGGCTCCAGTTATCCCAGGTATCCACCTGCACTTCGACGCCATGATCACAGTCGCCGACCCGCTGCACTCTGGCATCATTGATATAAGACTTGTCCCGCAGCAGGCGCTCGGCTTCGGCTAAATCGCTGGCTTGAATCTCATCCCCTTCTTTAAAGGGCAACTCACGGCGAATCGCTGAGACTTTGGTTTCTATATGCAACCAGTTGGCAAACTCGTGCAGCCAGAATGGGTCCTTTGCAGATCCGGCAAAAATCGGGTGGCTTTGAACTGTCAGCTTTTTAATTCGCACTGGCGGCTGTGCATCTGCCACTGCCGCCTTCTGCTCTTGCATCAGCTGCTCTGGCTTTTGCCGAACCAATCGGCAGACCTCAAGCAGGTCAACTTCCTGTTGAGCTGCCATCGCCGCCCAGGGTAAACACAGACAACTAACTACCCCTATTTTCATAGATCACCTCTGCGGCACGGTGCCAGAAAATCGAGCTTTTGTTGATACAACGAAGTACTGACGTTAAAAAAGCCTAACAAGGTGTGAAATAAGTAGTCCTGGCTGAGTGGTTGCTGCTGTTGCTGCTTCAGGCATCCTTTGTCTAACCGAGCCGCATCCGCTTCGTCGGCAGACATCCACCAGATCATTGGAATATGGGTTTGTGCCTCTGGCGCCATCCAATACGGCAAGCCATGCAGATAAACGCCGTTTTCACCCAGTGATTCGCCGTGATCCGACAGATACAACATGGCGCTGTCGTAGTCTGTCTGCTGACCCAGCTCGGCAATCACCGACGCCAGCAAGTGATCTGTCGCGACAATGCTGTTGTCATAGGCATTAATGATCTGCTCAGGTGCACAGAGCTGAATTTGTTTGTCAGTGCACTCGGGTAAAAAATGTTTGTCGGCGTCTGCGCTGCGGCGGAAATATTCCGGGCCATGGCTGCCCAGCTGATGCAGCACAATAATGCGGTCGCCCTTTGTATTGGCCCGCGCGTCAGATAGTTGCCGCTTTAGCGCATCCAGCAACACCGAGTCCAAGCATTGGCCGTCTGTACAGCGTGGGTCTGGCCGTTCGAAAAGAAGCTCCGAAGGCAGCCGGTCGCACACGCCCTTACAGCCAGAGTTGTTGTCCAGCCAGCTGGCATCCACGCCGGTCGCCGCCAGAATATCCAGCACATTACTGCTGTTTTTCGCCACCGCTTCGTCGTAGTTGTCACGGTTTTGCACTGAAAACATACAAGGCACTGAATGCGCCGTCGCGGTACCACAGGACGACACGGTCGCAAAGCTGTAGACCGGCAACTGGTTCAGCAATGGCGTGGTGTTACGCGGATAGCCATTGAGCGCAAAGTGATCGGCTCGCGCCGTCTCCCCCAGCACCAGCACCAACAAACGCGGTTTCTGACCGGCAGCCAGCGGCGTGCGGACTGCATCCTGCCCCAGCACGGTAAAAGAGGCCGGCACCGCGGCCTTTAGCTGCTTAGCCATCAGAGAACTTGCCGCTACTATCGGACTAACCGGCAATGCCAGATGTTTGACGTCGCGGTAATTGCGGAAAAATGGTGCCAGCTCGCTGAACTGGGTTGCGCCCAACGCCACGATACTGAGCAACACCACGGCTGTCGCGGCGACTGAATGCAGCATCTGCTGCCGCCAGGTCTGTACCTGAATGCGGGCGACCACAGAAAGCAATACGGGAAAAGCCATCCACTGGGCCAGATGCCAGATTAAATCCAGACTCAACAAACCACTGGCTTCCGCACTGTCGGTTTCCAGTGCGTTTTGCAGCATGCCTTTATCGAGCACCACCCCAAAACTGTGCTGAAAATATGCTGCGACAGCACCAGTCAAAAACAGCAATAGCACCACAGGTTTTAGTGCCCGTCCCTGACCCAGGATCAGAACCAACAACAAATTCAGTAAAAACACCAGGGCCAGCAAACTCAGCTGCAACGCAAACTGACCGGGAATATGCTGTTGCAATGCCCGGAAAAACGCTTCATTAAACATCAGCGTCATGGCACTGGTGGCGACCACCGCAAACAACAGTGGATGCCAGCTCTGACAAGGTGTGGTTTCTTTTTTAAGCCATAGTAGTGCAGGCCAACGCATCAGTGAATCAGACATAACTTTTCTTCAAAACAGTTTGCGCCGCATGCTGCTCTGTCAGATCCGGCGTCAATGCGTAGATTAAGGAACAACAGCACCAACACAGCCAGGCTGTTGTGATGTCGTGGGAGATAAAATGAGCCCCTCGCAGTTGTTGCACCAACCCCAGACCTGTGCCCACCATCAGGGCCCCAATAAGCGCGGTTCGGGCCAGTGCAGGTGAACTGTCACGCCAGTAGAAATACAGCGCCATCCAGCCAAATCCCACACTGGCATGGCCTGCAGGAAAACATTGACCAGGTACGGCACCCGCCGGGCTATCCCAGAGCCGGGTAAAAACCTGAGTACCACCAAATTGCTGTAAATCCCATGGGCAAGCGGCAGGCAGCAGTTTCTTCACCAGCGCGACCAGACCAAAGCAACAGAGCAACGACAGCAACAGACGAAAGCCCGCTTTGCGTTTAACAAAGGACACCCGCTGCCAGACCCGCCAGATGCAAGTCACCAGCACCGCCAGCACCATCAGGCTATTAAGCTGGCGCGCACCGGAATGCAACAGGTCCTGCAGCACCCAATGCTGTTGCAGCGCCCAGTGCTGGCCTTCCAGCCGGTAATAAAAACCGGCCAAGGCAAAGTCATAGCCCGCAACGTAAAACAGGCTGAATGCCAGCATAAACAGCAAGGTTGGCAGTGCTATCAGCTGACCAAACAGCCGGGGGCGGTTCACCAAAGACAAAGCATTACTCCGGACACCAGATCATTTGCTTCACACTAATCAGCCAGACTTAAGAAATGCTTAAGGGGGAATTTTTTATTTAGCCTTTACGACCAGGGCTTCAGGCTCACACTGTGCATTCGCCGGATAACGCTGTTCGCGGTAAAGGAATGAAGGCAGCTGTACCTGCGCCAGCGCCTTTTGCTGCACCTCTGGCGACACCGGCTGCGTGGACAACTTGAGGGTACGATTGGGTTCGTCGTAGTGGGCGGCCACGGCGGAACCATCGGGTTTTAAAATGGTCAGTTGCTGCTCTGTCATCAGCGCAAACAGGGTATCGAACTGCAGCAAAGCGCGGCCCGGACTGCTGGGGTCAGCAATAAAATCCCGCCCTGTCATCGGGTGACAGGCCGACACGCCAGCCAGGCTTAATAAGGTGGGCGCCAGGTCTATTTGGCTGGCCAGTGGAGTGATGTGCTTGGGTTCAATACCAGCGCCAAGGATCAGGCCCGGAATACGGAACTTCTCCACCGGCACCAGGTTACTGCCGTACACTCTGTTGTCGTGGTCAGCCACAATTAAAAACACTGTGTCTTGCCAGTACGAGCTCTGTTTGGCTTTGGCGATAAACTGCCCCATGGCCCAATCAGCATATTTGACGGCGTTGTATGCGGTCGCTTTCGGCTCTTGGTACAGACTGATGCGGCCATCCGGGAATTCGAACGGCTCGTGATTGCTGGAGGTAAAAATCAGGCTGAAAAACGGCTGGCCTTGCTGCTGCAACTGAGTGAGTTGCTGGTGAGCGGTGTTAAACAAATCCTCATCACTGGCGCCCCAGCTGCCGACCAGCACGGGGTTTTTAATTTGCGGTAAATCGACAATCTGCTTAACACCATTGCCGGTAAAAAAGCTGCGCATATTGTCAAAATGCGCTTCGCCACCATAAATAAACTGGGTTTGGTAGCCCTGCTGTTGCAGCACAGACGCCAGGGTGGCAAAACCACGCTGACTGTTCGACAGCTTGACCACAGACTGCGCCGGGGTCGGCATAAAACCGGCCACCACAGCTTCAATGCCGCGCACCGAGCGGGTGCCGGTGGCGTAGAGGTTATCAAACCAGATGCCATCTGATTTCAGCTTTTCAAGCTCTGGGGTGACCGCGGCACCACCCAGCGACTGCACAAAAGTCGCGCCCAGGCTTTCCTGCAAAATAATCACTATATTCTTTGGTTTTTCGCGTTTAACGGCCGCTTGCTGCCAATGCAGGGTTGGCAATTCCGGGTTGGGAAAACTGTATTTTTGTAACCAGGGCCAGTCGAGACTCAGCTCCAGCATGGTTTTGCTGTCGAGCTTGCCGTACAGATCCGTGCTGCGCTCTTCATGGCGTAACGAATAAAGCGCATAGAGCACCGAATAGCCCGAGTTAATCACCAGAGAATTCACCATGGAGTCACTGGTAATGGCAAAAAACGCCGGGTTGGCCGGTCTGTGATCTGTGGTGGAACGAATACCGGCGAATACCAGCAACAGCATCAATGGCCATAACAGCAGCCTGCGTTTTAATGAACCCAGCTGCTGTTCAGCCGGCGCTGCCTTTAACAGGCGTGCCAAGCCATACCCCAGCGCCAAAGTGGCAGCAACACCTGCGATCAGCACAGAGCGAAAGCCCTGCCATAAAGTTGAAAACACTTCTTTGGGGTACTTCAGGTATTCAATGTACAAGCGGTTGGGCCGGATATCGTATTGCTGTATAAAGGCTGGGGTCGACAGCTCAAGAAACACCACAGCCACCAGCGCCAGCAAGCTCCAGAGGTAAGTGGCTTTAAACCACAGCTGCTGCCAGCGCGGCTGAGCCAAAGGCAAAGCCAGCAGCACAGGCACGGCCGCCAGCAGGCAGAGCAGAATCAGGTCAGCCCTTACCCCCTGTACAAACAATTGAGGCAAATCAGCCACGGCGAGCACCCGGTCCGCCTGCCACAACAACAGACCCATACGGCTTAAGCTCAGCAGAGCCAAGCCCAGCAGCACCATTTTAATCAGGTAAAGGTAAGGCCCGCACAGCAGCGAGAAGGTGTTTTCTGGTTTTATTTGAGTCATCTGAAGTCAGTTCGTTAATTACTACAGCACCAAGGTAAAACCCGAGCCTTAAGAAATCCTTAAGGCTGACTGGTTAGGCTCTGCGCAACTAAAGGAGTCCTTATGAAACCGAACCAACAAGGCCTGCGCCGGGTGCTGAACGCTTCTGTCTATTCCTGGCAAGGCTTAAAAAGCAGCTGGCAGTCGGAAGCGGCGATCCGTCAGGAAATAGTGTTGATTGCCCTGCTCACCCCAGTGGCGTTTCTGCTGCATGTCAGCGCGCTGGAACGGGCGGTATTGCTGCTCAGTTTGTATCTGATTTTGGTGGCGGAGCTGATCAACACCGCCATCGAAGCTGTGGTGGACCGGGTCGGCGCTGATTTCCACCCGCTGAGCGGTAAAGCCAAAGACGTTGGCTCCGCCACTGTGCTGGTGATGATGCTGTGCACCGCACTGACCTGGGTCTGCATTTTACTGCCCTTAGCAAACTAGCTGACTCATAGGCCACTCTTGAACTTTAACAAAGAGCAACTACAAAGGCGGTTTGTAGTCGCTGAGTTGACACAGAGTTTTCTTTTTCTGACTGCTCGTTCTCCTTCAGGCAAGATATGCTTTCTGTCATCAATTCGATAACATGAAGTCAACCACATGGATAACCCTGCAGCGCTGATCCAGCGCCAGCTGGAGGCGTATAACGCCAAAGATATTGACGCCTGGCTCGCCACCTACGCCAAAGACGCCAGACAATTCCATTTGCATGGGGAGTGCTTTGCCGCGGGCCATGAACAAATGCGCCAACGCATGCAAATTCGCTTTCAGGAACCGGACCTGCATGCCCGGCTCGTCAGCCGGTTGGTGATGGGCAACCTGGTGGTGGATCAGGAGCGGATCACGCGAAATGTCGCCGAAGGCAAAGCCGAAGTGGATATGATCTGCATTTATGAAATCAAAGACGGTTTGATCCAGACCGCCTCTTTTGCCATGACGGAGCCCAGGCTGATGGAAAGCTGAGGCCTTGCTTCAGTCTTCCATTCGCCAATGCGCTTAGCCTTTCAGTTAAAACTCAAACTCCAAAGCAAAACGGATGGTTTTGTCCACAGTTTGGTTGTCGATGGCAAACACCACTGCAGCTTCCCATTTCAGCTGCTGCACTGTGCTGAATTTATGCACGCCCATAATGCCAGGGCCCGCGCCTTTATACTGCTCACCGCTGTACAGCTCAATGGATGGTTGCAGTGCCGGTAAATAACGGTAACGGTACTGAGCCCGAAACTCAGATTCAAGTTCGTCTTTTAAGGTCTGGCCCCACTCATACACCACCAGCGCATTCACCGTCAGGCTGGTGGGCCCGAATTCCTTTTCTACCAGCAATCCGCTGGTAAATTCATAGTTATCGTCATTATTTTGCCGCTCCAGTTCAAATAACAGCCCCCAGTCGGCACTGTACTGGCCCTGCTCTGTCAGCATCCAGCGCAGCTCCGCTTCATAACCCGTCAGGCGGTAATCCTCCGGATGAATACGCTCCGCATTTAAATACAGTTCCAACGCCATGCGGTCGCTGACCGAAAAGCCATAACCCAACTTCTGGCCCATCGCATTGTTATTGGGGTGATCCGTCTGACGCTGGTAAAAGTAACGGTACTCAAATTCACGTTCCAGCGCGTTGACATAAGGGTGATACACCTTGTCCACCACCCGGCCATCAGCCTGCACCAGCTTCGGACTCAACGCCAGCAGCACCAACACCAGCATCGGATTAGCTTTCATCAGACCCCTCCTGCATCCACAGCATTACAGCTGAGGCTGCCATCAAAAAAACCAAAAGCTGCGCCAGACTTGGGGTTGCTTCATACCCCAGCAATGCCTGCAGCAAGTAACCAAGCTCCGACGACTCATTCAGCCAGGGTTCTGTATCCCACAGCAAAGGCCCTGGGTTAATGACGTCTAACTGGGTCGCAAAGGTCACCGCCATCACCGCCTGGCGGGCACAGAGCAGCGCCAGCACCAGGCGCCACAGCCAGTGCAATTTCACCGACAGTTCCAGCAGCAGGTAATACCAAAGCACAGCAATACTGGCACTAATGCCCAGTGCCAGTGCCGTGCCGGTGGCGATAGCCTGCCACTGGCTTGCTTCATGCCAGAGACCTGTGCCATACAGGCTCAGGTTGAGCAGATGAATGCCACATAAAACCGTCAGCGACAATGACAGCGCCCTTTGCCTGTACTGACGGGAACGGGCGGCAACCAGCAACGACAGCGTTCCGATCAGGTACAGCATGCAATAACTCCAGTCCAGTCCCATGCCATCCAGACTGCTGAGCAGCTCGTCCAGAAACCACCAGGCTGGCAACAGCAGCAGCGCAGTCTGCAACAGCACCGGCAGCAATAAAGCCCGTAGTCCGGGTTGCAGCCAGGCCAACGCAAAGCTCAGTAATATCACCAAAGGCAGTAACTCGCGCAGCCACATCAGCAGACTGTTGATCATGGCTGTTGCTCCCGTTTGGCCCATTCGTCCGCTGGTAGCGCTATCAGCGTGCCTTGGGCGCTGTCCGGGTTAAATTCACCAAAAAACGGATACTGGCCTGGTTGTAGCGGCCCCAGATACAGCAGTGCAGCCCGTTTGCCCAAAATGACCTTTTCCCGGTTCAGGCTGAAACTTTCAAATTCTTCAGGGGTTGGGTCCAGATTACTGACTTTTAACCGGATTTTTTGCCCGGCCGGCACATACAGCACTGAAGGGCTGAATAAATGTTGCCGGATCTCCAGTTCAAACTGCAGCGGCTCTGCCTGCACAGCGCCACAAAGAAAAACCCCAAGTGCAGCAAGCCGGTACATTGCGCTCATAAAGGCAACTCCACTGTCACTTTCAGCCCAGTCGCCCATTGCGAATGACTGAGCCAAACGCGTCCCTGATGCAGCTTCACCAGCTCTTTGACAATGGCCAGGCCCAGGCCAGAACCTGGCGTACGGGATTGGTGCCGGTCACCGCCCACGCGGTAAAAACGGTCAAATGCCCGTTCAAACTCCTTTTCATCCATACCTGGTCCGTTATCCTCCACCTCAAGCCGGGCCATATTAGGCATCCTGCTTAGCTTCAGCTGTAGCTGGCCCCCTGCAGGGGTGTATTTGCAGGCGTTTCCCACCAGATTGCTGATCAGCAGTTTCAGCGCGAAAGGATCAGCCAGTACCGTCAGTTGTTCTTCGCCAAGTAATTCAATTTGCTGCTGTTTTGCCTCAAGCTGAGGATACCTCTCGGCAATCACTTCCCGGCACAATCCGGCCCAGTCCAGGGGCTGCATTTGCGCCTGAAATACCTCCGGGTTGGTGCGGTTGAGCAGCATAATTTGTTCAATCAGCTGGCTCATCCGTTCAACCCCCTGCTGCAATTGGGCCATTGAATGCTCGCCCTGGGGCTGGCCTGACTGTTGCCAGGCAGACAACGCATTGTGCAGATTGATTTGCAGTGTGCTGAGCGGATTGCGCAGTTCATGCGCCACATCAGACGCAAACCGCTTTTCCCGCTCAAAGGCTTCATGCAGCCGGGTCAGCAGCTGATTGGTCGTGTTCAGTACCTGCTGCAATTCCTCCGGCACTGCGGGGAGCTGCACCGGTGTTAAGTCGTTGGCTTTTTTGCTGGCAAGCTGTGCCGAAAAACGTTTCAGCGGCGCCAATGCCCGGCTGACCACCAGCCAAATCAGCAGGGCCTGTAATGGCAAGCTCCAGAGCACAGGGTAAATGGATGCAATGACGACTTCGTCGGCCAGCGATTGGCGTTGCTGCAATGGCTGCGCTACCACCACCCACCAGTCATCCTGCTGATGGGCGTAGACACGCCAGCGTTTACCGGCAAAGTTTTGTTCGGTAAAACCGGGGGTTTGGGTGATGCGATGCTGTGGCGCTAAGGCGCTGGCAAAGCGCAACTGCTGGCTCTGCCATAACTGAATGGCCAGGCTTTCCAGCCCTTCCGGCGCTTTGGCGCCCACATTGGCCAGCACAGCAGCAGAGAGCAGCTGCAGGTCCTGATCAAACAACTGCTCGGAACGGGCCACACTTTGGCGATAACTTTGCACGGCCGCCAGGAAACTGGTCAGCGTTAGCAGCGCAATCAGAATGGTCAGCAAATAATGGCGGACAGAGCGCATCAGTGTTGGCTTACGCTGTAACCCACCCCACGGATGGTTTTAATAAAGCCATTGGGCAGTTTCTTTCGCAAGTTGGAAATATGCACTTCCAGTGCATTGCTGGCGACTTCCTCACCCCAGGCATAGAGGCTGGCTTCCAGTTGCTCGCGGGTTTTAATGCGCCCTGCCGATTCCATCAGGGCTTTGAGCACCATGTATTCGCGGCGGGACAGATCCAGTGGCTGTTCCGCCAGAAACACTTGCTGCTGGCTGCTGTCGAGCGCCAGCTCTCCCACCCGCACCAGAGAACTTGAGGCCGTACCAAGACGCCGCTCGATCACCCGAAGTCGTGCGAATAACTCAGCCATGGCAAAAGGTTTGACCAAATAATCATCGGCGCCTAAATCCAGGCCTCGAATGCGATCGTCCACACCGTCGCGAGCCGTCAGAACCAACACAGGCAAACGCGCAGCTTTCTGACGGGCATACTTCAGCACCTCAAGGCCGTCCATATCGGGCAGGCCAAGGTCCAGGATCACGGCATCGCAGTCAGAGGTGCGGATCACCATCTGCGCTTCCCGACCCGTGCTGACCGCATTGACCACAAAGCCCTGCTCGGTCAGCGCCAGTTGCAGCGCCTGACAAAGCGCAGCATCGTCCTCCACCAGCAAAATCCGCATTCGTTCACCTTAAGATTTTTTTAGCTTCTTCTGAAGTTTCTGTTCCAGCAAAGCAATCTCCTGTTGCCGTCCGGCATCGGCACTCAAGCGATCGGGTCTGGCCGGTGCCTGTTTGGCTTTTTGCAGGTAGTCCCAGGCTTTTTTATACTCGCGCTCTTCCGTGAGAAACTCAGCATAAAAGTAATTGGGATCAATACCTTGTGGATTTAAGCTTACTGCTTTTTCCAGTAACTGTCTGGCTTTTTTATCGCTGCCAAAACCAATGGGCCAGCCCGGCACTTTAAAATACAACGCCCCCAGACTGGTGTACGCCGACCCCTGCAAGGCGTCCGGGTTCAGTTCCAGCGCTTTTTCCAGATCCGCTTTGGATTCTTCACAGAGCTCCAGTGCCCCCAACCCACCTTTGGCACCGGCGTAACTGGATTTAATAATACCACGCCAAATCAAAGCTTCGGCTTGCCCTGGGTTGGTTGCCACCACCTGATCAGCTTGGGCGGCCAGCTCGGCAAAGGCCTGCTCTTTGGCTTTTTCGGCCAGGCTGTAATTCACTTCAGCCCAGCGCTCCTGCAGCGGTTTAATATCACTTAATACATCAGCCTGGCTGGCAGCACTAAAGGCCAACGCGCTTAACAGCACTAATTTTTTCAGCATCATCTTGGGTTCTCCTGTGATTTATTCAGCGCAAAATGTTTGATTTGTTTCAGTTTATGTTTAAGACCCACATCCAGTATCGCCGGGCACAAGCCATTCAGACGGACCAATAAACGTTCTGGCCAGCCGATAAAGCGGCGTTTGCGGCCTTGTTGCAGTTGCTGCACTAACAACTGAGCCACCAGCTCCGGGCTGTCGACCCCTTGTTGCATCGCCTGATTCAGCGCATCAACTTCTGCAGAGTTGATGGCGGTACGGGTAGCCCGTGGCGCCAGATACAGCACAGCTAAATCGCTGTCGGCGCTTTCCCGCAACAAAGCTTCGGTAAAGCCCCGCAGGCCGAATTTAGTGGCGCAATAGCCGGTAAAACCGGGAAAGCCTATGGAACCAAAAGCGGAACCAATATTGACCACAGCCCCACGACGGGCCCTCAACATAGGCACAAACAGCTGGCACAGCTGCATCGGCACCAGCAGGTTCACCGCCACCAGCGCGGCCAGTTGTTGCTCCGCCAGCAAACCAAACTGCGAAATACCGGCGTTGTTAATCAGCACATCAATACCGCCCTGGCTGCGGATAAATTCATGCAGCTGAGTTTGCGTGTCGGTATCCGTTAAGTCACCGGAAAAAAACACTGCATTGCCCGGCAGTTGCTGCGCCAGGTTTTTCAGTAACGCCCTGTCACGGCCGGTCAGAATCATGCGCGCCCCTTCGGCAGCCAGCCGCTGTGCAATGGCCTGACCTATACCACCACTGGCACCGGTTAACAGCACCGTTTTGCCCTGTAGTTTCATACCACTTGCTCCAGTTTATTCAGACCGTGGGGTTGTTCCAGGCTGCGGAAGATATCGCCATACAGGTGATAAAAACGTCTGGCGGCATGCACAATAACCGCCTGCTCGGCAGGGTCTGTGATGCGGTTCATCAGGCTTTCAAAAAACTTAATATGGTCCTGATCCAGGGCCCCATGCGAATTAAGGTAACTGAAGGCCTGACGCGGCAACTGCAAGGTACCGGCAATAGTGCTGGCAGCACGCTCCGCCAGCGCTGTAGAGGTGCCTTCCAGCACCAGCACCATGCCAAAAAATGCCAGGGGGCTGACACGGCGTACCGAGTCATAGGCGTAGGCCACCATCATTTCGGTGGCGAAGGCCGGCGTGCTGCGCCGCGCCTGTTCTTTGTCATAGCCACAGGCGGCAATATCGTTGAGCACCCATTCCTGGTGGCCAAGCTCCTCTTCAATGTATTCAGCCACAGCTTCACGCAACCATTCTTTGCTTTCGGGTAACAGTGCACCAACCAACATCAGCAGCGGTATGGTGTGTTTCACATGGTGATAGGCCTGCTGCAAAAAGGCGACGTAGTGATCCAGCGTAAAATCACCGGCAAAACAGCGTTGGATCATTGGCGCACTCAGAAGGTAAGCTCGCGCTTCGCTGGTTTGATCAAGCAGAGATGGATAAAAAGTCATGACGCACTCCTGAATACAACTGATAAATGTGCTGCTGATACAGCTGTTGAATAGCCTGACGGCGCAAGCGGCCATTGTCGGTCAGGCTGCCTTCGGCCACAGAAAAGGGTTGGCTGAGCCGGTTATAACGGGCGATGCGGGCATAATCCGGCAGCTGGGCGTTCATCGCCTCAACCACTGCAGCCAACTGTTGATCGCTGACTTCAGGCCGGGCAAACAGCAAAGCAACACAGGCTGGCTGACCGTCCCCCAATACGATCGCCTGCAGCACGGCGCCCGTGCTGATCAGGGCGGATTCCACCCACTCGGGCGAAATATTGCGGCCAAAACTGTTGATCAGCAGGTTTTTCTTACGGCCTGTGATCAGCAGCTCACCATTGGGTCCCCAACTGGCTAAATCGCCGGTGCGAACTTCAAGACTGGCACTGCCAGGGTCTCCGAGATAGCCTAAAAATGGGGTCTGCACCACCAGTTCGCCGTCGTCTATCCGCACTTGCCGTCCAGCCAGCGGCAGTCCAACGGACGCGCCCGCCAGTTCGGCGCGCTCGACAGACAAGGCGACCACAGACGCACATTCACTTAAGCCATAGCCCTGGTACACGGGTAAACCGGCTTTGGCGGCGGCTTGCAGTAAGCCAGGTGACACCAGGGCTCCGCCAACCGCAATAAACTCCAGACTCTTTGGTGGCTGCCAGCCCGCTTGGATGGCTGCCAGCAGAAATTGCAACAACTCGGGCACCAGGATCAGGCTTTTCGGTTGCACAGCACTTATCAGCGCCAGCAGTTTTTTCGGTTCGGTTAACCTGCTGCCGCTAAAACCGCGGTCGGCATCCTTGGCCAGCACCACTTCGCCGCCTTCCAGCAGTGGCGCATAAATACCGGCGATATTTTCCAGCAAGGTCGGTAATGGCAGCAGACACAAGTGCCGTGGCGTGCCAGGACTGACCTGCTGCACCCTGGCTGCCAGCCAGAGCGCAACATCCAGCTGCTGGGCTGCTGACAAACAGACGCCTTTGGGCTGGCCGGTGGAGCCCGAGGTAAAGGTAATTTTCTGCGTGCCCGCCGGCACCGCAGGGGCCGCGCTGACCTCACAGCGATACAACGACAGGCCTGCATATTCTTCCAGCGGTTCGGAGTACTGAGGCAACAACCTGTCTGTGATGTACAGATCAGGTTGCACCTGCGCCAGCACAGCCTGACGTTGGGATGCACTTAAATAGGTCGGCAGCGGCACCAGCAGCAAATCCGCCGCCAGACAGGCCAGGTCGACCATAGCCCAATGAACACCTGAATCAGCGTCCAACACAATACGACGGGCGCCATAGCCCTGCAGTAACTCCTGCCAAATCTGCACTTCACGCAATAACCCGGGTTGAGACAGCGACTGGCCCTGCCATTGGGTTAAACGGGCACTTTGGGGCAATTGCAGTGTCATGGCCGCACCTCCTGCAGCTCTGCCACTAAGTGATGTAAATCCGGCCAGTGCTGATGGATCAGCGCCTGCAATTTAGCGTCCTGTCCCAGCCTTTGTGCCACCTGCGCCAGCGACAACGAACAGACACGAGGCTGAGTCTGGTAATAACTGCCCCATAAACTGGCGTGTTCACCCAAACAGGCTGGGTCGGCAGCGCCCAAATCGGTCAGCTCAATACCGTGGCGCTTCAGTAACAACTGCACATCGCGGGTGGCACTGAACAGCAGCCGGGTCAGTCCCAGTTGATGCAGTGATTGCGCCATCAGCACAAAAAGTTGCATCAGAGCCTGACGGTTTACGGCCAGCAAATGGCCGATTTCTGCAATCTCTTCCCGTCTGGTGCTGATGCCGTTTTGCTGCAGCACCTGCTCTGCCGGGCTTTGCAGATAACCTTCAGTGAACAGCCTGGCTGAGGCCGCAAAGCGGATACCCAGCGCTGCCAGCCAGCCGTCCGCACTGCGCACACCCAGCAGCTGCGGCATAAAATCGGGGATCAGCGCCTGATAATGCTCGGCAAAACCTTGCTGAATAAAAGCTTGCAGTGACCCGCGCTCAGGGTCTTCCACAGGAACCAGCAACAGTTGATGTGCCGCAGTGGGCGTTGTCTGCCGTGGGCTTGGTACGGTCTGACATAAGGGCAAGCTACTCATAAGCGACTCCGGTTTCTCTTACTGAAACCAAGTCTGAGTGATAAAGCTTAAAGCAATCTTAAGAACTGCTGGGGGTGAACAGAGTTTGAAAAAATGGGGGAAAAAAAACAGGGAGCAGCAGGCTCCCTGTGTTTAATTCGCGTTGGATCAGCCAATAATCTGATAAGCCGCCATCGCCAGCAGGTACGCCAGCAGGCCGTAGCCAACCACCACGCTGAGCACCAGCCTGCCACGGCCTGTTTCCGCTTTTAAGGTCGCGACAGTTGCCACACATTGCAGCGCCACCACATAAAACAACAGAATACCTATACCGGCGCCAAGGGCCAGGCCGTCGGCCTGCAGTTGTGATGCCAGGTCACCAATATGCTCGTCGGCCCCATCAATCCCAAACAGGGTACCCAGCGCACCGACAAATACTTCCCGCGCCAGGAAAGACATCAGAATGGCGACACCATAACGCCAGTCCAGGCCAAGAGGCGCAAAAATCGGATCAATCCAGTGGCCGATCATGCCGAGATACGAATCCTGCAGGCTGCCATTTTGTGGGAAATACCCCAACACCCAAATGACCACAGACACTGCAAAAATAATGGGTCCAGCCCGGTAAATAAACAGCTTGCCGCTTTCCACTACCCGGCGGATCAGCGGTTTCCAGTGTGGTAAGCGGTACGAAGGCAATTCCAGGATAAAAGGCATATCGGATTGTTTACCGTCCAGAGCCGATGAACGGGATAACAGCAGGCTGATACACAGCGCCGTGACAATACCAAACAGGTACAAGCCAAAAAATACCACGCCCTGCAAACTGACCAATCCACCCAGATACTGAGTCGAAGGAACAAATACCGCCACCAGCAATGCATACACAGGCAAACGGGCCGAACAGGACATCAGCGGAATGGTCAACATGGTGATCAGACGCTTGCGTGGCGATTCAATGGTTCGCGCCGCCATAATGGCCGGTATAGCGCAGGCATGGGCTGACAGATAAGGCACGAAACTGCGGCCGGAAATACCAAAGAAACTCAAAGGCCGGTGACAAATCAGCGCGGCACGCGCCAGATAACCGCTGTCTTCCAGCAAGCCTATCACCAGAGTCAGCACCATAATTTGTGGCACAAACACCAGAAAAGCGCCCACACCCCCAAACAGCGCGTCACGAATAAAATCAGCGGCCATGCCCTCGCCCATCAGGCTCAGGCTCCATTCTGCAATCGCAGCTATACCCGCTTCGACCCCGTCCATCAAGGGCGTGGCAAAGGTAAAAATACTCTGGAACAGGAAAAACATCACCAGCAGGAACATCAGACTGCCACTGGCATGGTGCAATAGAAAGCTGTCGATCCGGTTTTGGTTTTTCAGCAGGATATCGGCTTTGGCCCCATAGCTTGCGGCCATCTGCCGGGCTTTTTGCTGAATGAGTTCAGGAGCCGCACTGAGCTGCTCTGGTTGCGCCACAGGTTGGTGGCCGCCGGCAATAGCTTTCAGTGCCTCTTTAAACTCGGCAATGCCAAACAAGGTACGGGCAGACACCGCAAAGACCGGACTGCCCAGTTCAGCACTGAGTTTTTCCGTGTCTATCGCATGGCCTATTTTCTGCATTTCGTCATAGAGGTTCAGCGCAAACACCACGTTTTTATTGTGCTGACGGGCCAGCGCCTGCATATGCAACGCAAACACCAGGCTGCTTTGCAGCCGGGTCGCATCCAGGTTACACACCAGCAATGCGGTGTTGTCGTCCGCCATGGCTTTATTGATTTGCGCAATCGCAATGTCTTCGTCTTTCGACAAGGTATGCACTGAATAAGCGCCAGGTAAGTCCACCAGCTCAAACCCGTCAAACTTGCCGGTTTTGATGTCCACTGTCACACCGGGGAAATTCGCCACTTTCTGGCGCAAACCTGTCAGCTGGTTAAACAACAGGCTTTTGCCTGAATTGGGTTTCCCCACAAGTAAAATTCGTTTCATAGATTAACTGCTTTATCGGAAATTGAACTCAGGCGGCGGGAGCAACAAGAATGCTGCTGGCAATTTGCCGTTCCAGCGTAAAGACGGCATCGGCAACGGACACCACCACAGGACCACCTAAAAATCCACGTTGCAGGCATAACACCTGCTGCGCCGGAGCGAACCCCATATCATGCAGCCGCAGCACCACCTCTTTGTTCAGGCTGGGCTCCAGAGCGGCAATCACAGCCGTCTGTCCTTTGGGAATATCCCACACACTTCGCATCAGCTACCTCTGGGAAAATACGATTTATTCTTATTTAGTATGGTATCATTAAAAATCGGCCAACCGGCAAGTTTTTCAGCCTGGGAAATCAGAAGCCTATCGTAACTCTGCTGAAGAACCACTGTGCAAAATGGTGAAAACATGTTCAGGCAGCAACTGATAATTCACAGAATAACGCTCTGCAACCTGCCAGGCTTTAGCCAGCTCGGGTTTCAACTCTAACCAGACGGTACCTGGCTCTGCGGTTTTTACTGTGGCCGCATCAAAGCCAAAAAACTGATGGGCATAAGGATGCACTGCTTTAAACAGACTTTCTTTCGCTGAGAAGATTAATGTGGTCGCTTGTGCCGCAGTCAGCCCCAGACTGCAGAGCAGTTCCTGTTCTTCTCTGTTGTGTATTTCGCCACACAGCTGCCGAGCTTGCTCAACCGTCAGCCACGTCTCCAGATCAATTCCCAGATAGCCGGTTTGCTCCGCTCTGCTGATCAGACAACAGGCCCAATGTGCAGCATGAGTGATAGAGCCCAACGCGCCTGCAGGCCAGAGCGGCTGCCGCTGAGCTGCAATGCCAATTTGTGGCAATGGCCGTAAAGGCCAAAGCAGTTGCATCGCCTTGAATGCTGCATAGCGGCCCGCCAGAAACTCGGCCTGACGCTTAATCACCGATGCCTGAAGGGGGGCTGGCATCTCAATAGCCATCGACGCGTATAAATCCGGCCTGTAGTGTTGCAGTTGGAAGTGGCAACACACCAGCACCCAACCTTGTGGATGCCGCCAGCACTCCAGGCTGTCAATAAACTGGTCCGGATACGAATTACTGTGAAGCGCTGCTGTATGAAAAGACAATAATGGCATTGAACAACTTCGGAATAAAACCAGAGGACTGATCGGTCACTGACACATTTTTGCAGTCAAACACAGACCGATCAGGATCAGAGACAGCTTTAGCTGGCGTCAGAAGACGCAGCCGCCACCGTTTTTTTGTCTGAAGCCAATAACAAAATAACGCCTACCAGAGGGGTCAGCAGGATGGAGGCAAACAAATACCCCCAAAACCCTAACTTCCGTTCTTTACCAAAATAGGCGACTACTGAACAAATAATTAAATACAGCAATACGTACATACCATGCTCCTTTTCCAGTTAGTTAGTGTGGAATGAGTTTCCGGACCCACATAGGGTCGACCATCACATCCCCCTCTGTTACACCTACATCTGCACAACTAAACATCAAACCTTTATCTGCAATTTCCTTATTGCCTTGTAACGTTAACGTATCGGCAATCACATTCAGCTCAAAGGTATTGGCGGCATTCAGGGTTTCTATCACAATATTGGCGGCCAGGTAGCCCTGTACTGCCCAATGATCAGCTTGTTTCCCATACCGTTGCTGATACTGACTGTCGAACTCAAGCAGGCGCTGATAAGACAGATCAAAACGGGAACATTCATACCTTTTTTTGATACATCCGTCGTTGTCAGCCGTACACTCTTCTGAACTGTCAGCGTTATTATGCTTCTGCTGATATCGCCGAGTATATTCGCTGATATCATGCATGGCTAAAGCATAGACATCTCCATACAATTCGCAATTCTTATCCTGACTGCATTGAGCACTTAGATCATTTAATGTGTTGCCGCCAAATATGGGGCTTTTAATATTTAATTCACGGATTTGCAGAATCACATCCGCCAGTTCTGGCAGAAAACCGGCCACAAAAATTGCGTCCACCTGGCCTGACTGGATCCGTACTATTTTTTTACGCATCTGCTTTAAAGTTTCCAGTCGCAGATCCTGACCAAAATCTACGGCCTGTAAGGTGTGCAAGCGCGGCGGCACACCAGCCTTCAGGTCGGCGGACAGCGTCAGGCTTTCACTGAACTGCTGCTCCAATTCAGTTATTAATTGCTCAACCAGCAGGCTGAACGCCTCCAGTTCCGCGTATTGCTGCTCGCGGTTCATTAAACTCAGGGTGTCCAGATGCCGCTCAAACACAGTATTGAGGTAGGACTGCTTTTTACTGAGCGTCAGCTCCTGATTTAAATACTCAATCAATTTCTCATAGGACAGAGCGGAAAAGAACTGATCGTTCTGGCTTTTATTCGTGCCATGTTCAGACAAAAACCGGATCAACTCCTGCCGTGTGCCCTGCGCTGCTAAGACCCGAATATGGTTCATTCGCTGCAATTGCTCCAGCCTGGCCCGCAACATCGCCAGCTCCTGCGTCAGATTGATGGGTCCAATCCGGGTCCGCAGCGGCGACAAAATAGGCAGAAAATCAATTTGCCCCGGTTCAAAAAAATGCGACGTCGGCACCTGCAAGCCACGTTGCACGGCGTACTCCATCAGGAAGTTAGAAAAATCTGAGCCGTACATATCGCGCTCGTACACCACATACAGGTTAATAAAACCTTCTTTGTACAGGTAATCTGCCAGTAAGGCGGCATTCACATCATCGGCCACCAGATGGCGGAACACGCGGCGAAAATCATAGTGGGTAAATTTGACATGGGTAGCGCCGGACGACAGCATCAAAATACCCTGGCGGTCATAGACTATAGCGGCTGGCACAGCTGCGTCAGAGCGCTGATAGCCAATCACCGCCAGCGTATTGAGGTTATCCGCTATTGCCTTGGCCTGCTGGACTGCATGCTCCCTGTCCTGGGTGCTTTCAGGGTAAGTTTTTAACCGCAACTGCCTTTTGGTGCAGTGTTGGGCCAAAGCGGCCACGCCCTGGCAACCCACCCCCCCTGCCTGATTGGCTAAATCCACCACCAAACGTGCGGCATCTGTGTACCCCTGAAAGGCAGCGCTGTCAGGCCAAACCACGGCCAGGTCCAACGTCTGGCTGGCCGAAATATGCTGTTGCCTCAGCTCAAGTGCAGTCACGGGCTGCGAGTGCATATAAAAGCGCCAGGCCACAAAACACAGGTAGCCAATCAGGCCAAACAAAATAAGCCTTGCCATCAGGGCTGTCCCTGTACTGGGTCTGCCCCTGCCGGACTCCTGCTGGGTTGTTGCTCCGGTAGTTTTACTTTTTCTGCCCCAGTTTCTGCATTCAGGATCACCGGCAAGGAGTTCTTATCGGGCCCGATCATAATGATTTTCGCATTGCTGGAGCTGGCTATTTCTTTAGTTGCTTCAATGCCTTTCCAAAGCAGAATATCCGCATTCAGGCTGGCATTGACAATGCTGTTGTAGCGGTTAAGACCTTCGGCCTCCACTCGTTTGCGTTCGGCTTCTTTTTCTTCACGCACGATACGGAAGTCATACGCCAGTGCCAATTGTTGTTGCGTCAGCTTTTCCTGAATGGCCTGATCAATTTGCGGCGGTAATAAAATGTCGGTAATCATGACCTCGTCAACAGTAATAAATTTGCGGGCTACCCGGCCTATGGCTTCATTCACTGCTTCCTGAAAAGTCGATTTGTTCGCCAGCGTCGCGTAAATATTGGTCAAATCATCATCCACCACATAAGAACGGACTGTGGCTTCAATTTCCGGCAAGACCACAATCTTGAAGTAGTCTTCACCGACAAATTTATGCAGCACCCCCACCATATTGCGATCCGGGTGAAAGCGAATTGCCATACGCACATTAAACTTCAGACCTTCTTTGGTCAGCACATTCAATTCGTGCATCACCGTCTGCACCCTAAGGTTGTACACCGCCATTTTGTTCCACGGAAAAATCAGATGCAGCCCTTCACCATAGAGCTCATCCACCACAGTTCCCCCGGCGAAACGCCGGTATAACACTCCGCCTTCACCGGCCTGCACTGTAATAAAAATGCGGTTCCAGAACAGGATCAGCAGAAACAGCAGCACAAAGACGATGATAATAATGTTGGGCAAGTTATCATCGACCTTTTTATGCACCCAGTCTGAACATTTTCGAATTGCGGCAATCATAGATGTTCCTGCCTTTGCACCGTGGCTACTTTGCCATATTCCAGTTTGATTAAGGTGTCAGCGACATCAAAGTAGCGGTCATCATGGCTGACCAGAATGATGGTTTTATTCTGGCGTTTTAATTCAGGCAGTATCACCCTGTAATACTCCTCACGGAATTCAGGGTCCTGATCGGCTGCCACTTCGTCAAACACCATAATGGGTTTGTCTTCCAGCAGCGCGACAATAAGGGCTATCCTTTTGCGCTGCCCGGTGGACAAATCCAGGTTGGTAAAACGGCCATGCTCAAACCGGGTTTTGCTTTCAATCTGCATACGTTTAAGCAGCGCATTGACCCGCTCGTCACTGTAGTTATGCAAGCCATACAATTTTTCAAACAGGTGGAAGTCGGTCAACACCATCGAAAACAGGTTGCGGTAATCGTCATAATCTTCTGCTTTGATAACATACTGATCGACCAGCACAGCGCCGGCACTAGGGGTATAAAGGCCGCACAGGTTTTTCAGTAAGGTAGTTTTGCCGCTGCCATTGCCACCCACCAGGAAAATAATTTCTCCGCGCGCAAAGTTCAGGTCAACAGGGCCAATGCTGAACATGCGTTGTCGGCTTTCATCCAGGTAGTCATAGGTTAAACCGCGCAGAGACAGACTGCTGAACAGGTTAAAATGCCCAGGCCTGTTGTGTTGCTTGCATTCAAGTGCCTGGTCAATTTTTTGCTCCATTTTGTCCAGATTGGCCAGGGCAATATCGGCTTTCATAATCAGCGGCATGGCTTCAACCAGCAAACCTATGGCACCTGACATAAAGAGCACCACAGCGGTAATAGACATCAGCACACTGGGTTCGGCGTCATCCAGTTGCGGCAACAAAAACACAATACAGGCCATCAGTACATAAAACAGGCTTTGGATAAAGGTGGTATTGGCCACGACCTTTTGCTCGGACAAAAGTTTAAGCCGCACCGACTGGTGCAGGTTCTGACTGAACTCATTCAGATAGATATCATCACTTTTTTCCCGGGAAATTTTCAGCTCTTTAAAGCCATCCAGAAAATGATTCAGCGCGTTGAAAAACTCTGCGTCTTTGGCCTGAAACTGGTGATACAGCGCCACCACCTGCTTTTGCGCCGTTTTGTAGGTGAAAATGCCGACAGCCAGAATCACAGCACAAATCCAAAAGGCGATAGTTGACATCCAGGCGATATAGAAAAAACAAAACACCAGCATCACGGACGCTGTGGCTATGTGGATCAGGATCCGCGTCGACTCATAGATGATTTGCGAATTTTCCAGCAAATTGGTGATCACACTCATCTTGCCAATTTTTTCGTAATGGCTGAGTGAGCTTTTGCGTAACTTGTCAATGATTTGCAGGTGGCGCTGCGCTATCGCCGACTGAATGCAGGCCTGAGTGTTGTATTCGGAGAAACGCCGGGCATAAATAAAACCGGAAATACAGAGCGCAAACAGGCAAAGATTACGGAAATTGATTTCATTAAAATCTTTGGCTGCATCGTTAATCACCAGCATCACCATGCCATTCGCCAAGCCAGCGAATACAATAGAGCTGATGATTTTGTTACGTTTTTCCCCTAACTGACCCAAAATAAAGCTGATCAAGTTAAATCTCATACATCCCCTGTGTTCTGATTTTTTCCAAGGTTCTGTTACTGAAATGTGGCTCTGATGCTCAGGCTATTGCTGGTGTCCGAGTCTTTTACGTTTAGCCAGGGCAAACTGTCTTTTTCGTAGCTGTAGTTGTACAGCAATGAAATGGCCGCGCTGATCTGATATTCCAGACCCAACATCAATTGCAAAGTCGATTTATTTTCTTCATTGACCACGCAGTAACTGGCTGTCGCGGAAAAGCTGTACAGACAAGCCGGATTGACCGCTTCCCCTGCAAGACTGGGCGCGAATTCAGGCATATCGTCCAGACTGTACACCCAACTCAGGCTTTGGTTCAGGTTGATCCGATCCGACAGTTTCCAGGTCAGTTCCTGCACCGCATAAGTCACGGCGTAATCCAACGAGCTGACACCTGTCAATACGGTTTGAGATCGCACAAATTTGTCGTCCTGATACCCCCCTGCCAGCATAGTGCTTAACGTCACATGCTGATTATTCACCAGATGCGCGCCTGCGCCGGCATAGAGAACCTGCTGCAAATCAAGCAACTGGCTGGTGTCCTGCTGTGCTATATAGCCCAGCTGGCCATACCAGGTCTGGTTGAAATCGTAACGGCCGCCATAGTTGAACGCATACTTTTTGGTGTCCAGTGCAACGATACCGGACTGTTTCACATCGTCTTTCTGATAAATCAGGCTGAGTAAATTGGTCCAGGCGGCATAACGGGAAAAATAGTTGGCACTGAGATCGTATTGCTCACCTTCAACATTGCCGTCCATCAGTTCAAGATCGGCGCTTAGCTGAGCCACATGCCACCATTGTTGTTTCGGCTGGCCGCCGTAGTAAGAGCTGGCGAACCACCATTTCCCTGGAGGGGGCGCAGTTTCTGCTGCCGCTGCAGTTTCAGCCACAGGCGCTGCTGCTGTGCTGTGGCTGGTTGCAGTGGCGGCCTGACATTCAGGGAGTTTGGCTTGTGTGCGACAGCGTTCAATCTGCATTAATTGCTGATACAGCTTGGGATTTTGTTGCTTCAGGTACCCTATATCAATACTTTGTGCTGCAGCTGACACAGAAAACCCGCTGCAACACAGCGCCACCAGGCTCAACCCCTTGCCATTGTTCATCACCACTCCGCAATTCAGTGTTTTACTAAAAATCCTTCTTGGGCAGAAACCTGCCTTCAAAAGGAAGGTTCAGCCCGTAAAGCCGGATTATTTGGCTGCTTTTTTGGCGCTTTCAGCCACTTGTTTGCCAATTTCAAACTCTTTGACAAAAAAGGCTTTCATTGCCGCGACATCAAAATCAAGGAAAGTCCCGCCTGAAGCGAAGTGACGGTCAAACACCCGGCCTATGGCATAAGTTGATGCTCCACCGAGGATTGACATAGTGATGGCTCCGGTAGTCTGGCCGATCAGCGGAATGGCTTTTATCAGACTGGCGACCGGCTGCACTATGGCCACTGGAATAAAGCCGCTGACCAGAGAGCCAATAATGGCTTTGCCTTTCGCTTCCGAAAATTCAATTTTGTATTTTTCTGCTAACTGACTCAGCATCTTCAGCTGAATGGCCGTCAAGCCAATAAAATCAACCCAGGGAATTGGAATTAACCCTACCCCTGCGGCGGCATAAGTATGATGACGGACTATGCTTTCTGCATCGGAATCACCGGCCTTTGCGCTTTGCGGATCGGGTTGTGATGTTGCAGCAGCCTGCTCTGCTGTACCGGCCTGACTGGCGTCCCTGGCTGACGCGGCTGCTTTGGTAGTTGCCATCTTCATATCCCTCGTAAGTTATTGGGTTTGAAAACCTCATGTTAAACAAAGAGTTCTAACGACTGCTCAGTAAATATACACAGGGTTCAGAATTTTGTAGTTTTTTTTTTCCTCAATTTGACAAGCCTCGGTTTTACTCGACTAAGCTGGTATGGCTTCGACAAGCACCAATGTTGCGGCTGACGGGCGCCAGAGGTGAATCAGGTTGTCAGCAGAAAATTTGCCACAATTTCGTTTACAGATTTGCCTTCAGCACAAATATTCACTAATTTGAAACAAATAGCGGATACAACAAGAAACAAATGTAGTTAAAACAAATACAAATAACAAGATTCGCTTTTATCAGAAATAATGCAGTTGTGAAGCGTCTCTGAGCCATCAGACAGGAGAGAAGAATTAATATGGCCCTGAGCAGCAGTTCTGAAGAGTTAGTTTTCCAGTGTTTCGCCAGTCCTCTCAGCCCTCATAATAATGCCATTCTGATCTACCGGTTGTCCGGTCCTCTGGACGTCGGGGATTTTTTACAGGGATGCCTGCATTATCTGGATTTAACTCTGGCAGAAAGACGGGATCTGGACACTGCCTACCGTCCTTCGGAGCAAAACACCACAGCTGCGGATTATCTTCAGTACCTGGACAGTATCGATCCGAATTGTTGCATTTATGAGTACATCAAACAGCTGACCAGTCAACCCTACGACTTGTCCTCCGCTATTCAGCCTCACCTTTTTTTGCTGCGCCAGGATACCAGCCTGCACTATTTTGTCGTCAATACCTTTGAGTTTGAGCTGACTGCACCTTTGTCACGTTGGTTGCTGCAGCAAATCTGGCAACATTGTTCAGACGCCGGCCAGGAGTTACAGCCGACGCTGGTCTGGCCCGAACAGGAACTGCAGCAGGAGCCGCCGCCATCGCCACAACAACTGGACTATTGGCGTCAGCAGTTGGACGGTATTCCGCTCTTTACCCCGCTGCCATTGCAACCGGAGCGGTCTGGTCGTTTTGTATCAAGGCAGTTCGGCTGGCCCCTGGCTGAGCTTCAGACCTGGCAACAACTGGCGGAGCAGCTGGACACAGAAGTAATGCCTTTGTTGGCCGCAGCGTTCAGCTGCAGCCTGGGTTTATTGATTGGTCAGTCACAGTTGCTGATCTCTGCACGGGATCTGAGCCGGTTAAGCCTGCAGCCGCTGGCGAGCAGCCTGCCACTGCGCTGTGATTTGCGTGCCGGTTCAGTGCAAGCGCAGAGCCAGGCATTGATTGAGCAGTTCCGTCAGGCCAGACAGCAGGGCTTGTCTGCATTAACTGCAGTGCTGCTGGAAAAACGTCAACACTGTGGGTCCGGCGCTGGCCTGAACATAGATTTTTCCCAAACCCTGCTGTCTGAGCTCGAATTGAGCGCTGACCCCGTGGCGGTCGCCCCTGTGCCTGTGCCCTGGACCACCACCGAAGATTACGATCTGTCCTTGCAGTTTGAACTGGCTGCTGACCACTGGCATTTTCAGTTACTGGCCAATGCAGCGCACTTCTGTGCGGACGATTTATCAGCTTTACAACAACAGATGCAGGACTTTGGCCTGGAGTTAGCCGCCCAGCTTTCCCAAGCGTCGTCGGTCCGGGGACTCTGTCTGCATCAGTGCTTTCAGCAGAGAGCACAGCAAAAACCTCATCAGTTGGCGCTGGTGGATGGCAATACAAAGCTGAGTTACCGCCAGTTAGATCAGTTAAGTGACCAGCTGGCCGCCTTGCTGCACACCAAACTTGCCTCTGCAGGACCTGTGACCGACCAGCCGGTGTTGTTAATGCTCAGCCGCAGCTGGCATGCCATTGTCGCCATGTTGGCGGTTCTCAAGGCAGGCGCGGCTTATGTGCCGCTGGACCCGGATGTGCCGGCCGAACGGCTGCAATACATAGCGTCGGACTGCCAGGCCGCTTTGTTGCTGACTGAAACCGCGTTGCAACACCTGGCACCGACCGGGCCTGAAGTGTTATCTGTTGATCAGTGGCTGAATGCGGCACTGGCCCAGTCTGACCGCATTCAGCCGGACCACAGTCCCGCCATCCCGGCAGTGGCCAGTCCCGGCCAGCTGGCGTATATCCTCTACACCTCCGGCACCACAGGCCAGCCCAAAGGGGTGATGGTGGAACACCGGAGTATCCTCAATACGCTGGAAGCACTGCGCCCGCTGTATGCGGTGCCGGGGGCCCGGGTGGCGGCCTTCACCAGTTTTGTGTTTGATGTGTCAGTGTCGGAAATTTTTGCCACCTTGCTGGCGGGCAATACCTTACATCTGCTGAGCCAGCCGGTGCGCCAGGACGCTTATCTGTTGTCGCAGTACCTGAAGCAACACAACATTCATCTGGTGTATTTGCCACCGGCCATGCTTGCGGTGTTGCCCCGGGTGCCTTACCCGGCCTTGTGTCAGATTATTTTTGCCGGCGAACCCTGCGATCAGAAAGTCGGTGCCTATTTTGCGGCGCGTTATGCCTTGTACAACTACTATGGCCCCACCGAAACCAGTATTTATGCCACTGGCAAAAGGGTGGATCCGGCTGACGTCAATGAAATAGGTTATGCGCTGCCGAATATCTGTGCTTATGTGCTGGATGAGCAGTTGCGCCCTGTCGCCATTGGTGCCACTGGTGAGTTGTACCTGTCGGGTCCGGGCCTGGCCCGGGGCTATCTGAATAAACCCCAACAAACAGCTCAGAGTTTTATTGCCAATCCTTATGCAGCACAACATACCGACCCCGCCCAGCACAGCAGGCTCTACAAAACCGGTGATTTAGTGCGCTCCGCCGCCGATGGCAACCTGAAGTACCTGGGCCGCAATGACTTCCAGGTCAAAATTCACGGTTTCCGTATTGAGTTGGGTGAAATTGAAGCGGCTTTATCAGCGCTGGACCCCACAGGCCAATGCCTGGTGCTGGTCAAAGAACGTAACGGACTGAAACGGCTGGTGGCTTATTACCAGGCGTTGCAGGCCGTCGACGAACAATGGCTGCGCGGGCAACTGGCCAAACGGCTGCCCGGTTATATGTTGCCGCATTATTTTGTTGCACTGCAGGCGTTTCCGCTGAACACCAACGGCAAAATTGATCGTCAGTTGCTGCCGGAGCCCAACTGGCCACGCCATGTCGGTGCCGTGCCACAAAATGCGCAGGAGCAACAAATGCTGGCATTGTGGCAACAGGTGCTGCAGTCCGATCAGTTTGGTGTCACCGATAACTTCTTTTTGGCCGGTGGCGATTCGTTAGCAGCAATGCGGCTGTCCCTGTTATTGCGGCAACACCAATTTGCTGCCAGCACGGCACTGCTGTATCAGCACAACACAGTGCGTTCTTTGTGTCAGCACCTGCACCAGGCCGAGCAGCAGCCACTACGGTATCAGGCGCTGGTGCCGGACCAGCTCAATGAAATGCAGCAGTTGATTTTAAACCACCAGTTGCTGACCAGCCCTGTGGTGTATAACGAAAACCTGAGCATTGATTTTGCCGGTATGGCGCTGTGCGAACAGGCGCTGCAGCAGGCGCTGCGCCGTTTTATCAACCATCATCCGGCGCTGCGGCTTTGTGTTGACGACGATTTGCGCCATTACAGCACCAGCGCGCCGCTGGAACTTGGCCCTGTGCTGCTGCATGAAGTGCTGCCCGACGCACTGGAGCCTGCACAACAGGAACAGCATTACCAACAACGCCTGAGTCACTGGCTGAACCGGCCCTTTGATTTGCAACAAGGGCCTTTGTACCGTTTTGTCCTGTTCAGCCGGCAACAACTGCCGTGCAAGCTGGTGTTTATCCACCACCATCTGATTGGCGATGGCGAAGCCATGTACAACCTTTTTGTGCCGCAGCTGTACGCCTTGCTCAAAGACCCTTTGGCCACCTTGCCGCCTCAGGCCGGGCAGCCGATGTTACCGGCACCATTGGCGCCGGACCCGGCCTGGCTGGCCGCCTTGCAGCGGGTTGATCTGTTCCAGGGCAAACGCAGCAGCCAAAGCGACGGCCTGTTTTTGCGTTATGCCTTCAGCACCGAACAGACCCGCCAACTGGAACAGCTGGCCTGGCACCATAAAATCAGCCTGTATGCACTGCTGCAAAGCCTGGTGGCTGTGCTGGTCTGTAAATTTTCCGGCCAGAGCCGCTTTAGCCTGGGGGGCGTCAAATCGGCCCGTGGCCTTGGCACCGACGGTCTGTATGGCAATTTTTTGTGTAATGACATCAGCCACTGCGAGCTGAATGCCCAACAAAGTTTTATTCAGCTGGCAAAAGAGCGTTTCGCCGACATTCAGCAGCGGCTCGATCAGTTTTTCAGTTACCAGTTGCTGCTGGAAAGGCTGCGCCAGGACGGTGAACCGGACGACCGCCTGCCCGGGGTTTATCTGACGCTCGAACCCAAAAGCAACATTGAGCTGCCCTGGCGCATCAGTCAGAACGATGCGTTACCGGCGCAGGTCAAATACCCGCTGTATTTTGAGTTTGATCATCAGCAGCAGTTATTGTTACGGCTGGAATACCGCACTTGTGTATACAGCACAGCGCAGGCCGAACAGCTGCTGCAGGCCCTCTGTCTGCTGACCGACCAGTGCCTGAGTGCGCCGCACAGCAGCCTGGCCGCCTTGCAGGTGCTGCCGGCAGCACAGCGGCAGGCCTTGCTCGCACCACCAACTGCAACCCCCGCCATCCCAGAAGAACAGCTGCTGCAGCTGTGGCAGCAGTCAGTCAGCCGCTTTGGCACTCAGACGGCGATCCACAGCAACGAAGGCCAATGGACTTACCAGCAGCTGGACCGCGAGTCCAGCCAGCTGGCGCTGCTGATCCGCCAGCAGATCGAGGTCAGTCCCGATGACCTGATCGCCTTGTTGTTGCCCCGGGGCTGGCACACAGTACTGGCCATTCTGGCGGTGTTAAAAGCCGGCGCCGCTTATGTGCCTGTGGATGTCAGTTACCCGGCCGAACGCATCGGGTTTATTTTGCAGGACACCGCCGCGCCTTTAGTGCTGACCAGCAGCGCTTTTACCGCGCAGCTCACTGGGTACCAGGGCAAATGCCTGGTGCTGGATCAGGCCGACTGGTCAACGCTGGATCCGGCTCAACTGCAGGTGACGGTGACACCGGCGCAACTGGCTTATGTGATTTACACCTCAGGCAGCACAGGCAAACCCAAAGGGGTGTTGCTGGAGCATCGCCAGGTAGCCCGGTTGCTGCGGGCCAGCGAAGCAAATTACGGTTTTAACAACCAGGACGTCTGGTGCCTGTTTCATTCCTATGTGTTTGACTTCAGTGTCTGGGAGCTTTGGGGCGCTTTGGCCTACGGCGGCACCCTGCTGATCCCAAGCCTGGCTCAGGTGCAGGACACTGAGCAGTTTGTGCAGTTTTGTGCGACACATGGCCTGACGGTGCTGAACCAGACCCCTTCGGCTTTTTATAACTTCAGCGCCGAGGCCTGCCGTCATGAGCGGCTGAAGGCCTTGCGTTATGTCATTTTTGGCGGTGAAGCGCTGAATCTGGTGCAGCTGACCGGCTGGTTCAGTCATTACGGGGATCAGCAGCCCTTGCTGGTCAATATGTATGGCATCACAGAAACCACAGTGCATGTGACCTATAAAGCCATCCACCTTGGGGATATAGGCGAATTGTCGCTGATTGGCCGGCCTTTGGCCGATTTGCAGGCCCTGGTGCTGGATGCAGAGCTGCAGCCGGTGCCCGCCGGTGTCACAGGGGAGCTGTATATTTCCGGCGCTGGCCTGGCGCGCGGCTACCTGAACAGGCCCGAGCTGACCGCCGAGCGTTTTATCCGTCACCCCTACCCGACACCAGGTTTTGAACGCCTGTATAAAACCGGCGACTTGGCCCGTTACAACGCCGAAGGCGAACTGGATTACAGCGGCCGGATCGACAATCAGGTGAAGATCCGTGGTTACCGTATTGAACTGGGTGAAATTGAAGCGGCCTTGTCCGCCATCAGCGGCATCAGCCAGTGCCTGGTGCTGGCCAGAGAAACCCCGTCCGGCAAAGTGCTGGTGGCCTATTACCGGGCTGATCAGACTTTAGATCCCTCTCAGCTGGCCGGGCGGCTCAGCCAGAGTCTGCCGCCTCATATGGTGCCTGTGCATTACCTGCAGGTGGACGAATTCCGCCTCACCGTCAACGGCAAACTGGACCGCAACGCTTTGCCGGCCCCTGTCGTCAGCCACAGCACAAAACGGGTCGCCCCGGTCAGTCCACAGGAGCAGCAGGCCTGTGCCATCTGGCAGGAGGAACTGGCGGTACCACAGATTGGCCTGACCGATGATTTTTTCCGCAGTGGTGGTGATTCCATCAGTGCCATCCGGGTGGTGGCACGGCTCAAAGCGCTGGGGCTTGGCATTTCAGTGCGGGATATTTTTCAGCACCGCACCATAGCCGCTTTACTGGCTCAGGCCAGCCAGCTCAGTCAGGACCAGCCGCCAGCTTACCAGCCGTTCTCTTTGGTCAGCCCACAGGTGCGCCAGCCTTTTCATTTGGCCTTGGACGATCTGTACCCGGCCACCCAGCTGCAACAGGGCATGTTTGTTGAAACCGAAAAAAATGCCGCCGTGTACCACAATATTGAAGTGAACCTGGTGACTCAGCCTTTTGACGAAGCCCGTTTTGTCCGGGTCTGGCAACAACTGGTCGACAAACATCAGTTGCTGCGTGCCAGTTACCACAAAGACCCGGCTTTGGGTTACCTGACGCTGGTGCACAGCAGCCTGTCCGTGCAGCACAAAATAACGCAGTACCAGGACTACTCCAGCGCTTATCAGCAGGAACTGCAGACCCCCATTCCGACCGACCAAGCCGGTTTATTCCGCCTCGCGCTGGTAAAAGAGCCCCAGCAGTTCCGCCTGCTGTTTACCTCACACCATGCCATTGAAGATGGCTGGAGTGTGGCGTCCCTGCTCAGTGAATTTATCCACTGCTACAGCCAGGATCTGGTCCCCCAGAGCGGCCATGCGCTGAGCTTTGCGCATTATGTGCAGCAGGAGCTGCAGGCGCTTTCAGACCCACAACAGCGCCAGTTCTGGGTTACTTACCTCAAGGGCTATGAGCCAGGCCAGCTGCAGCTGCGAGACAGCAAACCAGCAGCGGCTGAACCTGTGCTGCTGGAAGTCAGCCACCCGCTGAGCGCAGCCCAATGCCAGCAGGCACTGCAGCTGGCCTTTGCCCAGTCTGTGCCGGTGGACAGCCTGTTTCTGGCGCCTTATTTCACGCTGTTGCAGCTTTTTACCGACAGCAGCGATCTCTGTGTCGGTTTGGTGGTCAATAACAGACTGGAGCAATTGGGAGGCGACAGCCAGTTCGGCCTGCATTTAAATACCATGCCGCTGCGTATTCAGCTTGAGCAGGCGCAAACCACAGCCAACAGCAGCCATGCCTTAGTAACGGCCATTCAGCAGCAACGGCTGCAGCTGATGCCCTACAAAGTCTACCCTTACAGCCAGGTGAAAATTGATTTGGCGCAGGAACAGGATTTATACCAGGCGGCTTTTAACTACATTCACTTTTATCAGAAGCAGCAAACCTTGGCTAACACCGGCGCCAGGCTGCTGGATGTGCAGGCCATTACCAATATACCGCTGGCGCTGGTGGTCAGCCGCGACGGCGATCAGTTTGAACTGAGCTTGCAAGGCCACAGCCACTGTGTCGACCAGCCCCACCTGCAGTTAATGTTGCAGCATTATTTGCATCAGCTGCAGCAGTTGCTGGACCAGGGCCAGGTGACAGAGCTGCTGACCCCCACCCATCGCAGCGCACTGCTGGCCAGCCAGCAGCCGGATTTACCACCGGCTCCGGCTCTGCTGCACAGCTGGTCGGATGCGGTGCGCCGCTTCGGCACCGCTGTTGCCGTGCAGGATGCACAGGACACATTAAGTTTCGAGGCGCTGGACCGTCAGTCTTGTGCGCTGGCCGCGCAGCTGCAGCCGCTGTTGCAACAGAGCCCAGCCACGAAAGCCGGCAGCCAGCCCCTGGTGGCCGTGCTGACCAGACGCCACAACCAGATGCTGGTGGCGATACTGGCCGTACTGAAAACCGGGGCTGCTTATGTGCCTGTTGACCCGGCCTACCCGGCCGACCGTATTCAATTTATGCTGCAGGATTGTGGCGCCAGTCTGCTGCTGGGTGAAGCGCGTTGGCTTTCGCTGCGCCAGCATGCTCCAGAACTGCCCTGGCTGACCCTGGATGCGCCGCTGCCACAGTCCGGCGGCGACAGCTTCCGGCAAGTCACTGTACCTGCCGAAGCACTGGTGAATGTGATTTACACCTCAGGCACCACAGGCCGGCCCAAAGGCGTGATGGTGCAGCAGCAAGGCCTGATCAATCTGATCCAAAATCAGCAGCAGCTGTTTCAGCTAAACCCGTCCGATCGGGTGCTGCAGTTTGCGTCCTTCAGCTTTGACGCCGCCAGCTGGGAGATTTTTGCCACTTTGCTCAGCGGGGCCCGGCTGGTGATTTGCCCCGATTCCTGCAAAGAAAATCCCGCCGCTTTGCTGCAGCTGCTGGAGCAGCAGCAGATCAGCGTCGCCACCTTGCCACCGGCTTTGCTGAACCTGATGCCAGAGCACGAGCTGCCGGCTCTGCGGCTGCTGATCGTGGCCGGCGAAGCCACGCCCGAGGAGACGATGCGTCGCTGGAGCCAGGGCCGTCAACTGGTGAATGCCTATGGCCCGACTGAAACCACTGTCTGCAGCACAGTGCATTTTTATCAGGCCGGCGACAGTGCCAGCCGTATTGGCCGGGCTTTGGCCGGGTTGCACTGTTATGTGCTGACCAGCCAGGGCGGGCTTGCACCTTACGGTGTACCCGGCGAGCTCTGTGTGTCTGGCATTGGTATTGCCAAAGGATATTTGCACCGGCCAGAGCTGACGGAAGAACGTTTTGTTGCCAACCCTTTTGACCTGCGGCCCGAGCACCAGCGGCTGTACCGCACCGGCGATAAAGTCCGGCTCTTGCTGGACGGCAGCCTGGATTATCTGGGTCGTATCGATCATCAGGTGAAAATCCGCGGTCACAGGGTGGAGCTGACGGAAATAGAAGCTGTGGTCAGGCAATACCCCGGCGTGGGTCAGGCTGCGGCTGTGGTGCGCCAACTGCAGGACCAACAGGTACTGGCGGCTTATCTGACGTCAGAACCTATTGCCCCTGCACAGGAAGATATGCTGCTGACCAACTGGAATCAGGTGTATGAAGCCGAATACGGTAAAAAAACCGCGGCCGACCTGAACCAGGCCGATTTTGATGGCTGGAACAGCTCCTACACAGGCCAGCCGGTTGAGCTGAAAGCAATGCACGAATGGCGCGATGCGACAGTAGCGCGCATTCTGGCCCAGCAGCCCCGCCGTATTCTGGAATTGGGATCAGGCGCGGGTTTGTTGTTTTATCCGCTGCTGAGCGCCGTTGACTTTTATTTTGCCACTGACTTCTCGGCGCAGGCCATTGCCAAGCTGCGTTTTGGTGCCCGTGAACTGGCGGCAGAGCACAAAACCGCTTTTGCCGTCTGTGATGCCGCATCCTTTATCCAGGTGCTGGAGGACTATCAGCCGGACCTGATAATTATCAACTCAGTGGTGCAGTACTTTCCGTCCCGCGACTACCTGCTGCAGGTGCTGCGCCACTGCGAAACCCTGCTGGCTGGCCGGGGCAAAGTCTTTCTGGGCGATCTGCGTGATCAGCGCCTGCTGGAGCAGTTCCACTACAGCATTGCCCGCTACCGCCTGCCTGACGCAGCGGAACCTCAACTGCGCCAGCTGGCACAACAGCTGCAATTAAAAGACAAAGAGCTGCTGATAGCACCGCAGTTTTTCCTGCAGCCCCAGCTTTGGCCACAGTGCCGGGTGGATTTGCGGTTAAAAGCCGGTCAGCAGTCGTCCGAAATGCTGGACTACCGCTACGACGTGCTGCTGGATTTCAGTGAGACCAGCCAAAGCCCGGCCGCTCCAGCGCTGCCAGCGCGGTTCTATTTTTCAAAAAACCTGCAGCTGGCAGAGTTGTGCCCGCAGCACCAAAGTGGTTTTGTCGTGCATCATTACCCAAACCTGCGGCTCTACCCCAGCTACCTGCAGCACAGCAACCAGCCCGCCGATGAGGCACTGTCCCAGGTGCTGAATTACCATCAATTGCAACAACTGGCGCAACACCACCAGCTTGACTTTTATGCGCTGCCCGAGCCGGACCATATCGCCTGTATGACGCTGGTATTCAGCCGGAATCAGGCAGCGCTTTGCAGCCGCTCGCTGTTTCAGTCGCCAGAGCTGCCGCTGGCGCATTGGGTGCGTGAACCTTACTACCCGCTGGATCTGCAGGCAATTCGCCAGTTCCTTGAACAGCGGCTGCCCGCTTATATGGTGCCCAATCATCTGGTGCAGCTGGAGCGGCTGCCCCTGACCGCCAATGGCAAGCTGGACCGCAAGGCCTTGCCTGAACCTGATACCGGCCTGCAGCACTGTGGTTATCAGGCGCCTGTGACTGAGTTGGAGCAGCAGTTGTGCCGGCTGTGGCAGGAAGTGCTGGGGGTGGCACGGGTCGGAACTCAGGACGACTTCTTCCAGCTGGGTGGTCATTCGATTCTGGCGATCCGGCTGGTGCAACGTATTGCCGAGCAGGTGCAGCGAGAGCTGACAGTGGCCGCTTTGTTTGAACACCGCACCATAGCGGCTTTAATTGAGCATGGGTTGCACCGCCAGCAGCTGCAGATCCAACCAGCGGCTTCCGATGAAAAACCCCTGTCTTTTGCCCAAAACCGGCTTTGGTTTTTGGAGCAGTACGACCCGGACAACGGCGCTTACCATATTCCGCTGTGGTTAAAACTGCACAGCGCCGATACAAGCTGGCTGCCACCTGTGCTGCACCGCCTGGTGGAGCGCCATCAGGTGCTGCGTTCTGTCTACCGCCCTGCGGGTGACAGCACCGTGCTGCAGCTGGAGCCGGTCAGCCAGTTTAGCCTGCAGCAGTTGCAACTGGAGCCGGATCAGCTGGAAGCCCGGGTGCAGGCCTGCATCGGACAACCTTTTGCGTTACAGCAGCAGTTGCCAATCCGGGCTACTGTGCTTCAGGCCGGGCCAGACTGTTATTTGCTGCTGGTGATCCACCATATTGCCTTTGATGGCTGGAGCGTTGATCTGCTGCAGCATGAACTGGCGCTGGGCTACCAGCAGTATCAGCAGCACCAGCCGCTGCTGCCGGACGAGTTGCCACTGCAATACAGCGACTTTGCGCTGTGGCAACAGCAGTTTTTATCCGGCCCTGAGCTGAAACGCCAGCTGGCATATTGGCAACAGCAACTGCAGGGGTTCAGCCCGCTGCAACTGCCGTTGCAACATCAACGCCCGAAAAACTTTGATTACCGCGGCGCTGATCTGCAATGGTCTTTACCGGCCGGGCTCAGCCAGCAATTGCTGAAACTGGCCAAAGAGCAGCAGATCACCGCCAACAGTTTATTGTTGGCGGCCTACAAACTGCTGTTGTTTAAATACACAGGGCAACAGGATCTGCTGCTCGGCGTGCCCGTTGCCAACCGGCATTACGCCGGAACTCAGTCGATCATTGGCTTTTTTGTCAACGCACTGCCGGTGCGATGCCTGCTGGACCCGGCACAAAGTTTTACCAGCTGGGCCCAGTTGGTACACCAGCAACTGGTGCAGGCGCAAGGCCATCAGGATGTGCCTTTTGAACTCATTGTTGACAGCCTGCAGCTGGAGCGTGACAGCAGCCGCCATCCGGTGTTTCAACTGATGTTTGCGCTGCAAAACTTTGGACAGACGCCGCATGAGCCCTTTGAGCGGCTGGACACCAGCGCCTTGTACCCTGTAGCCAAACATGATTTGACCTGGTTTATCCGCCAGCAGCAGGACCAGCTGGTGCTGGAGCTGAATTACGCCAGTTCTTTATTCAGCGCTGGTTTTATCCGGCAAATGGCCGCCAGTTACCAGTTGCTGCTGGAGCAGCTGGTGACCACACCACAGCAGGCGCTGCGGCACTTCTCCCTGGCGCAGCAGGCCCTGCTGCCTTCTGCACTGACCCCCAGGCAGTGGCCAGAACAGCATCTGCTTGAGTTCTGGCAGCAGCGGCTGGCGCAACAGCCAGCACAGCTCGCCCTCTGTGAAGGCACAACCAGCCTGAGCGTGGCCGAACTTGATCAGCAGGCCAACCGGCTGGCGCAGCAGCTGATACGCCATATCCGCCTGGGTCAAACAGCGACACAGGCTCTGGCAGGCAACCCGACCGCCCTTTGGCCTGACCCTGTGGCGATTTGTCTGCCGCGCAGCCCGCACATGCTGGTGGCCCTGCTGGCCTGCCTGAAACTGGGCCTGCCTTACCTGCCGGTGGACCCTCAGACACCGGCAGGCCGGGTCGCTTTTATGCTGCAGGACAGTCACGCCCGGTTGCTGCTGACCCAGGCTTCATTGCTGGCCCTGTTACCAGCACCTGAGAGTCTGGCCTGCACAGTGCTCTGTATGGACACTCTGGAACAGCAGCCTGACGACGGAGCCGCAAGCCAGGCTCCGGTCATGCTGAGCGGGGCGGCGGCCGATCAGCTGGTGTATATGCTGTACACCTCTGGCACCACAGGCCAACCCAAAGGGGTGCTGGTGTCGCAGCAAAATCTGGTCAATTATCTGGCCAACCTGCGGCAGCACCAGGTGCTGGACGGCCAGAAAGTGGATTTTTCCTCCAGCCTGGCCTTTGACCTGAGTGTTACCACCAGCCTGGCCGCCTTGTTGTTAGGTGCCCCAATCCAGATCTTCCGTGAGGAACAAAAATACCTCGATCAGTACAGCCAGCATTTGCGTCAGCATCAGATCAGTTTTGCCAAATTGGTGCCCAGTCTGGCTGAACAGCTGTTTTTGCAGTACCCGGAGCTGCAGCTGGAGGTGCTGATGCTGGGTGGTGAGAAACTCAAAGCCAGCACCAAAGCCTTGTTGCAGCGTCACTGCAAACGGCTGCTTGATGAGTACGGCCCGACCGAAACCACTGTAGGTGCCTGTCTGGCCGATTTAAGCCGGGATCAGGGCATAGGCAGGCCTTATCAGAATATCCTGCCTTATGTGCTGGATGCGCAGATGCAGCCATTGCCACCTGGCGTCTGGGGTGAGTTGTATCTGGCCGGCTGGAGTGTGGCTTTGGGTTACCTGAACCGACCTGAACTGACAGCACAGCGCTTTTTGCCGAACCCCTTTTGTCAGCAACCCGGATTTGACCGGCTGTACCGCACCGGCGATCTGGTGCGTTATCTGGAGTCTGGTGAGCTGGAGTATCAGGCCAGAACCGACAGCCAGGTGAAACTGCGGGGTTACCGCATTGAACTGGCGGAAATTGAAGCGGCGCTGCTGGCACAGCCCGGCATCCGCCAGGCCCTGGTGCTGCTGCGTCAACTGCAGCCGGAGTCAGACCAGCGCAGCGGGCAGCTGCTGGTCGCTTATTATGTTGCTGAGCAGCCACAACAGAGCGAACAGCTGCACAGAGCGCTGGCTCAACTGTTGCCACACTATATGTTGCCTGGTGCTTTTGTCGCACTGCCCGCGTTGCCACTGACCCTGAACGGCAAACTGGATGAACGGCAGTTACCGGCACCGGACCTGCTGGCCCAAAGCCAAACGGCGGCCGACACCCCTGTGGAGCAGCAGCTGTTGACTATCTGGCAACAGTGCCTTGGGGCGCCGGAACTTGGAGTGGAGCAGGATTTTTTCCGCGCCGGTGGCGATTCCATTTTATCCATCAGCCTGGTATCCAGGTTACGTCAGGCCGGTTTTGCCGTCACAGTGCGGCAGATTTTTGACTGCCGCACTGTCCGGGCTTTGGCCCGCGAGTTGTCAGCGCAGCCCATGCACTCAGCCCAAGCACAGATCAGCAGCCAGCTGCCGGCTCAGTATGGGCTGCTGCCGGTTCAGCACTGGTTTTTCCAGCAGCTGGAACAAGGGCTGCTGCCTGAACCCCAGCACTGGAACCAGAGCTTTTTTATCCGGGTGCCCAGGCTGGACCCTAGCCGTCTGCAACAGGCACTGAATGCCTTACTGAAGCGCCAGCCTCAGCTCTGTGCCCGTTTTGCCCGGGATCCGCAGGGCCGGTGGCAGCACCAGTTCAGGCCGGACAGCGGGCTGACACTGACCTTGCTCAAGGCCAAAAATCAGACCGGGCTGCAACAGTCTCTGAACCAGCTGCAACAACGCCTGAATTTTATCGAAGGGCCACTGCTGCACGTTGCTTATATAGAACTGGCGGACCAGGCGGAACAGCCCCTGCTGTTTATCTGCGCCCACCACCTGCTGCTGGATGCAGTGTCCTGGCGTATTATCGCTTCGGATCTGGCCGCTTTGTACCAGCAGCAGAGCCCGGCGCCAGTTCGCAGTCAGTACCCGGACTGGGTCGCTTATCTGGCCGCCTATCCGGCGCAGCAGCCACAGGAAGCCGCGTATTGGCAGCAACAACAAAGTGCATTACAGGAAGCATTGCAGCAGTTGCCGGCCATCAGCACAGCCTGGCTTGACTACCAGATCGATTTCAGTCCGGCCTTGACCCAGGCCCTGCTGGGGCCAGCCCATCAGGCGTACGACAGCCAGGTGAACGACCTGCTGCTGACGGCCCTGTATCAGGCCATGGGCTTGTGTTTTGGTAACCAGACGCTGGCGCTGACCATGGAAAGCCACGGCCGCCATGCCCTGCCGGGCGCACCAGATTGTGGCCATACGGTGGGCTGGTACACCAGCCTGTACCCTGTCTGTCTGAAGACTGATCTGGCCCCAGAGGCGAACCCGGATTGGGGGCAGTTGCTGCGTTGTGTGAAACAACAGCTGCGTCAGGTACCGAACCAGGGCCTGGGTTTTGGCGCTTTTGCCAGCGCACTGCAGCTGGAATTGCCGCCTGTACAGCTGAACTACCTTGGAGTGCTGGACGCGGACCAGAACGATGGCCAGCTCTGGACAGTGCAGCTGGACCAGCTGTCCGAAGGCCTGTCGCCGCAGAATCAGTCGCCGCTCTGGTTGTCTTTGAATGGCGCCGTCGAACAGGGTTGCCTGAGTTTCAGCCTGCGCAGCCGTTTTCCGGCTCCCCAGAGCGAACAACTCGCCGCCGGATTTCAGCGGGCACTGGAGGCGCTGGTGGACCATTGCCTGGCACAGCCAGTTGCCAGCCTGGCGCAGCAGGTGCCGGCCGATTTTGGTCTGCCCTGTTCCCTGGCCCATTATGACCAGCTGCTGCGCCGTCAGAGGCTTGAAGCAATCTGGCCTGCCAGCTCGTTGCAGCAGGGTTTTATTGCCCATATGCTGGCCCAACCGGACGATGATGCCTACCGCGTGCAATTGCTGCTGGACTATCCCAATGAACTCAATACCTGCTGTTACCAGCAAGCCTGGCAGTTGGCGGTGCAGCATTACCCGGCTCTCAGAACCAGTTTTGACTGGACTGAACAGCCGTTGCAACTGGTGCACCCCAAGGCTCAGGCGCAGTTTGAACTGCTGGATTTCAGCGACCAGCCCCAGCCTGAACGGCAACTGACGCTGCTGCAGCAACAAGACCGGCTGTTGCCTTTTGACTTAAGCCGGCCCTGCCCGCTGCGGCTGTATCTGGTGCGCCTGGCGCCGGCTCATTATGCGCTGCTGCGCAGTGAACACCACAGCATCAGCGACGGCTGGAGTGGCAGCCGTCTGATGGAGTTTGTTCATCAGTGTTACCTGGCGTTGTGTCAGGGGCAAACCCCATCCCATGAACAGGACCACAGCTGGCACCAGGCGCAGCGTTATATGCAGCGCCAGCAACAGGCGGCGTTGGCACAGTGGCAACACTGGCTGCCGGATGAACGCACCGATCTGTCAGCGCTGTTTGACCTGTGCTCTGGCCAAAGCGCTGAGCCACTGCCAGTGACTCAGGTTGCGTCTGTGCAACGCAGCCTGGATCTGGAGGCGCTGCAACACAGCTGTCGTGAACAGGGCATCACCCTGAACAGCCTGCTGCAGTTTGGCTGGCATCATCTGCTGGCCCGTTACTGTTTCAGCCCCAGCACTGTGGTGGGCACCACACTGGCTGGCCGCGCTTTGCCTGTGCCAGGCATAGAGCACAGCGTTGGCCTTTATATCAATACCCTGCCGCTGCAACTGCATTGGGATCAAGGCCTGACCGTGCTGCAACAACTGCAGCAGATAGGGCTGCAGGTGGCGCAGATGAACCAGTGCTCTTTTGTCAACCTCGCCAGCCTGCAACGTGGCCGTGGCCGCCTGTTTGACTCCATTGTGGTCTTTGAAAACTACCCCGATGTGGAAAGCCCGGCGGCACTGCCGTTCAGTTACCGCGCTGCAATAGAAAAAGTCAATTACCCCCTGGTGCTGGTGGCCTGGCAACAGCAGGGTCAGCTGCAGCTGAAACTGGATTACAGCAGCAGCCATCTGTCGGCTGGCCGCGCTGAGCTGCTGTTAAGTCAGTTGCAGCAACTGCTGTTGTCCTTGCCTGACCAGTTGCAGAGCCCGGTGACCCAGCTTCGCAGCGGTCAGACAGACGTCATCTGTTTACAGGGCCCGCAGCGTGCATTGCCAACCCTGCATTGGCTGCCATGGTTTGAGCAGAGCGCCCGGCTTTATGCCAGCCAGCCGGCGCTGTTGTCCGGACAGCAACAGCTCAGCTATGCACAGCTGAACCAGGCAGCCAACAGGTTGGCGCACTACCTGCTGACAGAACTGCAACCTGCACAGGATGCAGTGATCGCCCTCTGCATGGACAAGTCCCTGCAGATGGTGATCGCCATACTGGCCATTCAAAAAGCCGGCGCCGCTTACCTGCCGCTGGCCCCGGATGCACCGGCGCAACGCCTGCAGTACATGCTGACCGACAGTCAGGCTCTGGTGGTGCTGGCGGACGCTGGTGCAGCGGCACGGCTGGAGAAGCTGAGTTCAGCTGCAGTCTGGTGCCTGGATCAGCTGGATCTAGGGTCCTGCCCGGACCACAACCCGGCGCTGGAGCGGCGCGCCACAGATTTGGCTTACCTCATCTACACCTCGGGCACCAGCGGTCAACCCAAAGGGGTGCAGATTGAACAGGCTGGTCTGGTGAATATCTGTGCGTCGCAGCAGCAGACGCTGGGGCTGAGCCCACAAAGCCGGATACTGCAGTTTTCCAACTATGTATTTGATGCCTCAGTCTATGAAATTTTCCCGGCGCTCTGTTCTGGTGCCAGCCTGCATCTGTTACCCACGGCGCTGCAAACCGATCTGCCGGCGCTGGAGCAGTACCTCTGCCAGCACAGTATCAGCCATGCTTTTATCAGCACCGCTGTGCTGAAGCAGTTGCCGGACTTATCCTGCAGCGCGTTGCAGCTGTTGTACACAGGTGGCGAAGCGTTGCAGGGGCTGCGCCGTTTGCCGCATTGCCGCCTGCTGAATCAGTACGGCCCGACCGAAGTCAGCGTCTGTTCGCTGCAGGCCGAGGTCGGGTCTCTGACCGATATTCCGATAGGCCGGCCTGTGCAAAACTGCCGCGCTTATCTGCTGGACCCCTGGCAACAACCGGCGCTGCCGGGCGCTGTCGCCGAGTTGTATTTAAGTGGGCCTGGCCTGGCACGGGGGTACCTGAACCAACCGGAGCTTGAACAGCAGGTGTTTTTGGCCAACCCCTTCAGCCAGGACAGCGACTACAGGCGTCTGTACAAAACCGGTGATTTGGTGCGTCAGGCCGCCGATGGTCAGCTGCATTACCTGGGCCGGCGCGATCAACAGGTGAAAATCCGGGGCTACCGTATTGAGCTGGCTGAAATTGAGCTGCAGATCCGCACACTGGCGCCTGAACTCAATGTCTGGATCCACCCCTGGCAACAGGGGCAACAACAACTGCTGGTCGCCTATTACCTGGCCGGTACTGAAGTGGACTTGCCTGAGCTGCAGGCTGGCTTGTGCAACCTCTTGCCGGATTATATGCGCCCAGCCGCCTGGGTGGCCCTGACGCAATTGCCATTCACTGCCAGCGGCAAAGTAGATAAAGCAGCCTTGCCTGCGCCTGAATTTAACCACAGCAGCGCAGCGCCTGAAACTGAACTGCAGCGCCAGCTGCACCAGTGCTGGCAGCAGTTGTTGAATGTGCCCGCCTTGGGTATTGATGACGACTTCTACCAGTTGGGCGGCGATTCGATCCTGGCGATCCGGCTGACTCAGCTGATCAATCAGCAACTTCACCTGACAGGCCAGGCCAGGCTGAATGTGGCCGCTGTATTGCAGCAAAAAACCATCAGGGCACTGGCGCTGACGCTGCAACAGCAATCACCACCAGAGACGATGGACAGCGGGGAGATTTAACATGACGGCATTGCAATTGTTGTATCAGGTCAATGCGCTTGGCATGTTGCTGTGGACCGAACGCCAGGGCGATGAAGACAAATTGAAATTCAGCCTGCGCCAACCGCTTGCCGACAAAGAGCAGTGGCTGGCGCTGCTCAAAGCGCACAAAGCCGAGCTGATAGCGCTGCTGCGTACAGCTGGCGCGGATTCGGAGCAGTTTACGCTACCGGCCATTTACCCCGGCCTGGCCGGGCCCTGGCCCTTATCTTATGCCCAGCAGCGGCTCTGGTTTTTGCAGCAGTACCAGCAGGACAGCATGGCGTACCATATTCCGCTGCTGATCCGGCTGCCAGAAGCCAGACCACAGCAGGCATACCAGGCGCTGAACACCATAGTGCAGCGGCATCAGGTGCTGCGCAGCAGCATCCGCACAAGCCAGGGCCAGGCCCGGCTTGAACTTAGGGAGGCCTCAGCGCTTGAGTTTGCCGAAAAAACCACCACAGACGAGAGTGCCATCCACGCAGAATTGAAAGCCGAAACAGCCCGGTCTTTTGACCTGGAGCAGGACTTACCGCTGCGCGCCTGTTATTGGCCGGACTATCAGGGCAAAGCACTCTTGATGCTGTGCCTGCACCATATAGCTTTTGATGGCTGGAGTCTGTCCTGTTTATTGCAGGAATTCAGCCAGCTGTTTGACCATTTCTGCACTGGCCGCTCCCTTGCGCTGCCCGACCTTGCGCTGCAGTACCAGGATTTTGCTTATTTTCAGCACCAACTGCTGCAGGGGGGGCTGGCTGAACAGCAATGGGCCTTCTGGCAACAACAGCTGCATGGGCTGCAAACGCTGGAATTACCGCTGGATCATGCCCGCCCGGCCAGCATTGATTACAGTGGCGCCAGCGAAACAGCGCTGTTAAGCCCGGCGCAGTACCATGACTTGCTGCAGCTGGCCCGCGCTGAACACACCAGTCTGTATGCGGTTGGCCTGTCAGCCTGGCTGGTGCTGCTTGCCACATACAGCCAGCAATGGGATGTCGTCACAGGCACAGCCGCTGCCAACCGGCATTACCAGGGCACAGAATCGCTGATAGGTTTTTTTGTCAACAGCCTGCCGGTGCGTTGCCAGCTGCAGCCAGAGCAAAGCCTGCGCCAGCTGCTGGCCCAGCTGCATCAGCAGTTGTTGCAGCTTCAGCAGCATCAGGATCTGCCCTTTGACTGGATGGTGGACCAGCTGCAATTGCCAAGAGACCCCAGCCGTCACCCGCTGTTTCAGGTGTTTTTCAGTCTGTCCTTGCAGCAGGACGATCCCCAGTCTGAGCTGGAGCTGTTAGCCCCAGAGCAGATTTACCCGGTCGCCAAATACGATTTGTCATTATTTATCAGCCAAAGCCCGGCAGGACTGGCACTGGAGCTGAATTACGCCACGGCGCTGTTTGCGCCACAGAGCGTGCGCCAGATGCTGCAGCACTACCAGCGGATTCTACAGCTGTTCCGGGAGCAGCCAGATACCCCGCTCGCCCAGCTGTCGTTGTTATCGGCAGAAGAAACTCAGCAGTTGCTGTTCGACTTTAACCAAAGCCAGCAGCCATTGCCCCAAGGCGCGTCGATGCCCCTGTTATTCTGGCAACAGGCGGCGCTGCGGCCAGAGCAGCAGGCGCTCTGGTTCAATGGGGAGTCACTGAGTTACCGGCAACTGGACCAACAAAGTTCCGCACTGGCACAGGAGCTGAAGCCACAGCTTGCCGGTCAGACCGAGGCTATAGTGGCGCTGCTGCTGGAGCGGTCGCTTGAGCTTGTTATCGCCATTCAGGCCATTTACAAAGCCGGTGCAGCTTACCTGCCAATAGCACTGGAACTGCCACAGCAGCGTCAGGCCTTTTTGCTGCAGGATTCGGCCGCGTCGGTGCTGCTGACCCAAAATTCGTTGCTCCCCAGGCTGGCCCAACTGAACTACAGCGGTCCTGTGCTGGCGCTCGACAGCTGGCGTGCTGAGCCTTCAGCCGCAGCTCCCGCTGAGCCCCCCAGCTGGCCAGCGCCGGCTGCCCATCAACTGGCATACCTGATTTACACCTCAGGCACTACAGGTCAACCCAAAGGGGTGATGCTGGAGCATCAGGCGCTGCTGAACCGGCTCGACTGGATGCAACGCGCTTACCCTATAGGGCCGGGCGATAAAGTGTTGCAAAAAACCCCTTACAGCTTTGATGTGTCAGTGTGGGAGCTGCTGTGGGCCACGGCACAGGGTGCGGAAATAGTGGTGGCCCAGGCCGGTGGCCATAAAGATCCGGATTATCTGTACCAGCTGATGGAACAGCAGCAGATCACTGTGGTGCATTTTGTGCCGACCATGTTGCAGGCCTTTTTGGATGACCTGCTGTTTCGTGGCCGGCGCCTGCCGGCCAGCCTGAAGTACCTGTTTTGTTCAGGTGAAGCGCTGGCCCCGGCCACTGCCGCGCTGTTTTACCGGCTGAACAGCCAGGCGACTTTGCATAACCTGTATGGCCCCACCGAAACCGCCATCGACTCCAGCTTTTACAACTGCCAGCCTAGCGATGCCGTGGTGCCTATTGGCTACCCGGTGCAAAACACCCAGCTCTATGTGCTGAACCCGCAAGGCGCGCTGGTGCCCAAAGGCGTGGCCGGTGAGCTCTGTATTGCCGGTGCCGGGGTGGCGCGCGGCTACTTAAACCGGCCTGAGCTGAGCGCAGAGCGTTTTATCTCCAACCCGTTTTTTAACCCGGAGCAGCCTGAAGCCGCCGGGCCACGGCTCTATAAAACCGGCGACCGGGTGCGGCAGCGCCAGGACGGTTGTATTGAATACCTGGGCCGTTTTGATTTCCAAATCAAATTACGGGGTATGCGTATTGAGCTGGCTGAAATTGAAGCAGCGCTGTGCCAGTTGCCAGGCGTCAGCCAGGCGCTGGTGCAGCTGCAGCCTGTAGCCGGACAACAGCTGTTGATTGCGTATTGCCAAAGCCCGGCACCGCTGCAGAAGGACAGCGCCCGTCAGGCGCTGCTGCAGCAGTTGCCCGATTATATGGTGCCCGATATTTATGTGACGCTGGAGCGTTTTCCGGTTGGCGTCAACGGCAAACTGGATCGCCAGGCCCTGCCTCCACCGCCTGTGCCGGAACGCGGCCACAGCGCTCCCGCCAACGCCACGGAGCAGCGGCTGCTTTGCCTGTGGCAACAGCTGCTTGGGACTGAACAGTTGGGGGTGGACGATGATTTTTTCCGCTCCGGCGGCAATTCCATTCTGGCGATCCGGCTGTGCCATGCGATGTCGGAAGTCTTGGGTGGGCATTACCCGCTGGCCCGGCTGTTCCGCGATAAAAGTATCCGTCAGGTCGCCAGTCACTGGGACAGCACAGAGGCGACAGCCGAAATCCCGGCGCCACAACCCGGGCAGCACAGCCCCAACAGCCTGCTGTCTTTTTCCCAGCGCCGTTTATGGTTTTTGCAGCAATACGACCCCCAGAACACCGCCTACCATGTGCCGCTGTTGTTTCAGGTGCAGCAGGGCCAGCGCGCTGACTATCAGCAGGTGCTGCGTCAATTGGTGGAGCGCCAGCAGATTTTGCGTTGCCTGATCATAGCGGATCAGGGCGAGGCCAGACTGGCGCTACAGGCAAGCGACCAGTTGCAGCTGCCAGAAGTGCAGCTGCCGCCCCAAGGCCTGATGCCTTATTTGCAGCAGCTGTGCAGCACCCCTTTTGATCTGTCGCAGGAATGGCCGCTGCGGGTGCGCTGGCTGCAAAGCCCGGGACAAGCCCCGGTGCTGCTGTTGCTGCTGCACCATATAGCTTTTGATGGCTGGAGCCAGGCCGTGCTGCAGCAGGAGCTGACTCAGTTACTGCGCCAGCAGCTGCAGCAGTGCCCGGCCCAGTTGCCGTCGCTGCCGCTGCAATACGCCGCTTATGCCGGCTGGCAGCGCCACAGTTTTGCACAGGGCAAACTGGCACCGCAGCTGCAGTACTGGCAGCACCAACTGGATCAAACCGAGCCGCTGTCTTTCCCAACCGACAGAGCAAGACCAGCTCGGCTCTGCTATCAGGGGGATAACCTGATCTTTGCCCTGCCCCAGCCGCTGGCTTCCGGCTTAAAACAGCAGGCCGCCCGGCTGCAGGTCAGTTTATACAGCCTGTTGTTGTCGGCCTTTGCACTGCTGGCCGGCCGTTACAGCGGCCAGCAGGATCTGCTGATCGGAAGCCCTTTTGCCAACCGGCAACTGGCCGACAGCCAGCATTTGATTGGCTGTTTTATCAATACCCTGCCACTGCGGCTGCACTACCAGCCACAGCAGCGCTGGTCTGACTGGGTCGCAAGGGTGGACGCCACAGTGCAGCAGGCGCAGCAGCATCAGGACCTGCCTTTTGAGCATTTGATTGAACAGTTGAACCTGCCACAGGACCCGTCGCGCCACCCGCTGTTTCAGCTGCTGTTTTCGCTGGATCAGTTCAGCCAGCAAAACACCGGCGACAGCAGCGCAGCGCTGGCGCCTTTCCTGCAGCCGATGGACCTCGGCAGCAGTTATCAGGTGGCCAAATACGACCTGTCGCTTTATCTGATCGATCAGGACACTACTTTGTCCGGAGCCCTGAATTTCAGCACCGCGTTATTTGACCGCGCCACTATGCAACGTTTTTCTGAACGTTATCTGCAGCTGTTGCAGTCGGCGCTGGACCATCAGGATGCGGCTGTGGCAGAGCTGAACTGGTGGAGCCCGGCCGACCCCATACCAACAGCACCGGACAAAGCGTCCAGTTACCGGACCCTGCCACAGCTGTTCAGCGCCCAGGTCCGCCGGCAACCCGACGCCATAGCCCTGGTCTGTGAGCAACAGCAATGGAGCTATCTGCAGCTGGACGAGGCGTCCAACCAGCTGGCGCATTATCTGCAGCAGTCCGGGCTGCAACCCGGCGATACGGTGGCGCTGGCACTGTCACGCACCGAACACTTAATTCTCGCCTTGCTGGCGGTGCAAAAAGCCGGCGCCGCCTATTTGCCGCTCAGTCTGGACAGCCCCATCACCCGGCTGCAGTTTATGCTGGACGACAGCCAGAGCTGCCTGCTGCTGACCGACCAGCCACAGCTGGCCCAACAGCTGTCCATTGACAGCTACAACCCGACAGAGCGGCTGCACCAGAGTGCAGCGAAAACCGCCTTGCCGGTGCACTGCCGGGCCGAGGCACCGGCTTACCTGATCTACACGTCGGGCTCCACAGGCCAACCCAAAGGGGTATTGGTCAGTCAGGCCAGCTTCTGTGACTTTTTGCTGCACTTTCCGCTGCCCTTGCCTGCACAGCAGCCTGTGCATTGCCTGTCGCTGACAGCCGCCACCTTTGATATTTTTGGTCTGGAATATGGCCTGCCGCTGGTGCGTGGCGGCACCCTGTATTTGTCCTGCCTGGAGCAGGCCAGTGCCTGCCTGGCGCAGCACAAATCCATCAATCTGCTGCAACAAACGCCTTCTGTGCTGCGCACCCTGCTGGAGCTGGGCCCACCGGACCTGTCCGGCCTCTGTTGCCTGGTCGGGGGAGAAGCGCTGGACGAGGATTTAAAACAGCAGTTGTTGCAGCGGTTTGCCACAGTACTGAATGTGTATGGCCCCACCGAAACCACCATCTGGAGCAGCGTTGAACGCTGCAGCCCCGACACCCCAGCCCACTGCATTGGCCGTGCTTTGCCTCATGAAGGGCTGTATCTGTGCTCAGATCAAGGCGAGCTGCTGCCTCCTGGTGTCATTGGTGAGCTCTGTATTGGCGGGGCCGGTGTCAGTCTGGGTTATCTGAACAGGCCCGAACTGGATCTGGAGCGTTTTGTCTACCAGGCACAACTGCAACAGCGCCTGTACCGCACCGGCGATTTAGCCCGGCAGCGGCTGGATGGCCGTTTTGACTATCTGGGCCGGCGTGATTTTCAGGTTAAGATCCGCGGCCACCGCATTGAGCTGGCCGAAATTGAACAGCAGTTGCTGCGTTACCCTGAGCTGCAGCAGGTGCTGGTGTGCCAAAGTCCGGAAGCCGAACCGCGGCTTATCGCCTATTTCCGTGCGAAACGCAGCCTTAACAGCGACAGTCTGCAGCATTTTTTAAGCCAGCAGTTACCGGCCTTTATGCTGCCGGATTGTTACCTGCAACTGGCCAGCTTTCCACTGAACAGCAACGGCAAAATTGACCGTAAAGCGCTGCCGCTGCCTGAGCGTTCAAGCCACAGCCGCCGCGAAGCCAGCACAGAACTGGAGCTGCAGCTGGTGGCTTTATGGCAACAACTGCTGGGCCAGAGACCAGGGCTGGATGATGATTTTTTCCGCCTGGGTGGCAACTCAATAAAAGCGCTGTTACTGGTGCATCAGATGAAAGCGCAGGCGGGCCTGACGGTCACAGTGGCGGATCTGTTTGAACAGCGCACTATAGCGGCCCTGCTGGCCCAACAGCAGACGGACAGCAGTGCAGCGCCAGACCGGCAGATCAGTGGCCCTGTCGCGGCTTCGGATCTGTACCTGGCGCCTTTATCTTCAGCACAACAAAGGTTTTGGTTTTTACAGCAACTGGAGCCGGACAGCGCTGTTTACCATATCCCTATGTTGCTGCAACTGGGGCCCTGTCAGCCAGAGCGGCTGGAGCAGGCACTGCGCCGCCTGATTGAGCGCCACCAGGTGCTGGGGTCGGTGCTGCAGACAAGCAGCCAGGGAACCTGCCAGCGTTACCTGGGGCCAGCAGCTTTTGAACTTCAGCGCTTCAGAGCCGAGCCTGCCGGGCTTGCGGCCAGCTGGCAGGCCTTTATCGCCCGGCCTTTTGTGCTGGAGCAGCAACTGCCGCTACGCGCCGCACTCTGGCAGCAGGCGGACGGTCAGCACTGGCTGCTGTTAGTGCTGCACCACATTGCTTTTGATGGCTGGAGCATGGATCTGTTTTTTGCTGAACTGGATGCGTTTTACCAGGGACACCCCGACCCTCTGCCGGCACTGCCTTACCAGTACCGCGATTTTGCCCGCTGGCAACAGCAGCAATGCAAAGCTGAGCAGCTGGCGCAGCATGCGCCCTATTGGCAACAATTTATCGAACCGGCAGCCTTGTCGCTGCCCTGCGATAAAGCCCGGCCTGCCGCTTTTGACCACAGAGGCGCTGAGATCCACTTCAGCCTGAGCCCTGAACTGACGGCCGCATTGCAGCAGCTGGCAGAACAGCAGCAACTGACTTTGTACAGCCTGCTGCTGAGCGCCTGGGCCATCACGTTGCAAAAGCTCTGCGGCCAACAGCTGCTGCGCATCGGCACCCCAAGCGCCAACCGCCAGCTGACTGGCACTGAAGCGCTGATCGGTTGTTTTATTAACAACCTGGTGCTGCAGCTGCAGATAGAGCCCCAGATGGCGGCAGATCAGCTGATGCAACAGGCGCAGGCCCAGCTGACGCTGGCACAGCGGCATCAGGACTTTGCCTTTGAGCAGTTGGTAGAACAGCTGCAGTTGCCTGCAGACCCCAGCCGGCACCCGCTGTTTCAGGTGATGTTTTCAGTACAGAACTTTGCCGCCAAAAGTGAACAGCTCGGCTGGTTAAGCCCGGCAGAGCTACCTGAGGCCGCAGTGTCCGCCAAGGTCGATTTATCCTTGCTGCTGGAACACAGGCCACAGGGCTTGTCGGCTGTACTCAATTACGCCACCTCTTTATTCAGCGCCGAACGGGCGGCGCTGTTTCAGCGCTGTTTTGTGCAGTTGCTGCACCAACTGGTGGTCAACCCTAGTCAGGCCGTGGCGGACCTGTCACTGCTCAGTCCGGCAGAACGAAGCAAGGCACTGGCCATGGGTCAGGCGCAACAAGCGCCGCAGCACAGTGGCATTGCCCGGCATTTGCTCAGCCATTTCCGTCGGACTGTTGAACGTTACCCGCAGCAGCAGGCTGTAATACTGGGAGCACAGCACCTGAGTTACCGCCAGCTGGACCAGGAGTCCAGCCAACTGGCGCACCTGCTGCGCTGCCAGGGGGTGACAGCGGGCCAGTTTGTGCCGCTGCTGCTGCCACGCAGCACCCAGATGATGGTGGCGCTGCTGGCGGTATTAAAAGCGGGTGCCGCCTGGCTGCCGCTGGAGCCCGATACCCCGACGGAGCGGCTGCAGCATATACTGCAGGATTGCCAGGCACCTTTGCTGCTCAGCCTGAGCAGCTGTGCCCCTGCCACCTCAACAGCAGTGCTTTGCCTTGATCAGCTGGACTTCAGCCATTACCCCACCAGCGCGCCTGAACTGGCGGAAGACCCAGGCGCTCTGGCCTATCTGATTTACACCTCAGGCACCACAGGCCAACCCAAAGGCGTGATGGTTGAGCATCAGGCGCTGCTGTCCACCTTGCTGGCACAGCAACAGCAGTACAGCTTTGGGCCGGATTCGGTGTTGTACCTTGGCCTGTCCTACGCCTTTGATGCGTCGCTGGCGGTGATCTGGAATGCCTGGTTAGCCGGTGGCACGCTGTTGCTGACCCAGGACATTGATTTCAACCACCCGGACCTTCAGCGCGTCAGTCATTTAATTTTGTCCGGCGCCGTACTGGATGCACTCACCCCACAAGCTTTGCCTGCGCTGAACTACCTGATTTATGGCGGCAGTGCGGCCAGCCCGGCGGCCTTACAGCGTTTTGCCGAATCTGAGATCTATGTTGAATATGGTGTGACCGAAGCCGCTATTACCTCCAGCTACGGCCGGGTCAGCGCCGGTGTCGCAGGTTACGCTGGTTTCGCGTTACCAGAAACCAGCCTCTATATTCTGGATGCTGCACTGCAGCCTGTGCCTGCCGGCATCATCGGCGAGCTCTGTATTGCCGGGCCCGGTCTGGCGCGTGGTTATCTGAACCAGCCGGAACTGACGGCAGAAAAATTTATCGCCCATCCCTTTGAGCCCGGCCAGCGGCTGTACCGCAGCGGCGATTTGGCCTGCTGGCGGGCCGATGGCAGCCTGCAATTGTGTGGCCGCGCCGATCAGCAGATCAAACACCGGGGTTACCGCATTGAACTGGCTGATATTGAACAGCAGTTGCAGCACTACCCAGCAGTGCAGCAGGTGGCGGTGATCCAATGCCATCAGAGCGGCCGGCCACAACTGCTGGCTTATCTGGTAGCTAAACCGGACGCCGGACCTCTGGACCTGACCGCAGTACAGGCAATGCTGCGTTGCCAGTTGCCGCTTTATATGCAGCCGGACCATCTGATGCAGTTAGCCGCCTTGCCGCTCAGCCGCAATGGCAAACTGGACCCGGCCCGCTTACCAAGGCCAAGCCTCAGCGACAGCTGCGAGCCGCCTGAAGGGGAAGCAGAGCTGCTGGTGGCGCGGTGCTGGCAGCAGCTGTTGCCCGGCAGCACCCCTGGCCGGATGGATGATTTTTTCCTGAGCGGCGGCGATTCCATTCTGGCGATGCAGCTGCTGACGTTGCTAAAACAAGCTGGTGCGACCCTCTCGCTGAAGCAACTGATGCAGCAGCGTTGCCTGGCCCGTATTGCCAGTGCTTTGCAACCAGCGCAACAGCAACCTCAGAGGGTGGCCGAACAGGGGGTGCTGTCCGGCGACTTCGACCTCTTGCCCATTCAGCGTTGGTTTTTCTGCCAGGTAGCCTCAGGCCGCATCGATACCCCAGCTTACTGGAACCAAAGCTTTTTGATCCGGGTGCAGCCGCTGGACCTGCAACGACTGCAGCTGGCCTGTGACCACTTGCTGTATCAGCACGATATGCTGCGCGCCCGCTTTATCCGCACCACAGAAGGCTGGCGCCAGACTTATGGCCCGGTGCTTTCTGCACAGATCAAGCTGTTGGACCGCAGCAACTGCACTGAGCAAGAACTGGAACAGCAGTTAAGCCAGTGGCAAGCCGGGTTCGACCTGGAGCAAGGCCCGCTGCTGCAGCTGGGTTATCTGTACAACTACCCGGACGGCAGCGCCCGTATTTACCTGGCCGCCCATCATTTACTGCTGGATGCGGTCAGCTGGCGTATTCTGCTGGACGATTTAAAACAGCTGTACCATGGCACGCCGCTCACCGATAAAACCAGCAGCTACCGCCAATGGGTGCTGGCTCAGGCCGATTTATTGCCAGTCTACCCGATTTGGTATTGGCAACAATTGCTGCAATCTGTGCCGGCCCTGCCTCTGCCAGCTGCCACAGCCCAGGCCCGCAGTCAGCACCGTTGGTCGGTGCAGGAAACCGGGCTGCTGCAACAACAGGCTGAGCGTCTGAAGGCTTCAGTGCAGGATTTATTGCTGATGGCCTTGGCCCAAAGCCTGGCGAAGCTGACAGGCCAAAGCCAGCAGTTAATCTGGCTGGAAGGCCATGGCCGACAGCAGCATCAGAGGTTGGATCTGCACCGCACTGTGGGCTGGTTCACCAGCCTGTTCCCGCTGCGGCTGGATGCGGCACAAGACCCAGCGGCACTGTTGATGCAATGCCAGCACAGCGCCCGGCTGGCCCAGCAGTATGGTCAAAGCTATCTGCAGGCCAGCTGTCTGGGGTTGGACGCCGCCGCCCCTGTGGTGTACCTGAATTATTTAGGCCAGCTGGGACAAAGTGACGATGACTGGCAACTGGCTGCCCAAAGCAGTGGCGCCAACTATCCGGCCTCGCAGCAGGCGCTGGAGCCTGTGTCAGTATTGGCACTGCAACAAAGTGGTCAGTTGCAGCTGGCCGTCAGCAGCCGCTTTGGCGAGCTGTTTACCGACCAGTTGCTGCAGCAGCTAAATCTGCAGTTGCTGCAGCTGTGTCAGTACAGCTTGCCAGCACTGCCTTTGTGTTATTGGCAGTACCCTGAATTCAGTCCTTACACAGTGCTGAACCCGGCCGGGCAACACAGCCTCTTTGTGTTGCCGCCCGGTGAGGGGGACCCTGAAGCCTTTTACCAGCCTCTGCTGCAGCGGCTGCCACAGACCCGCATAGTGCTGGTGCAAAACTTCTACCGTTATCTGGCCGAACAGTCGCCACAGCAAGCGCAACAGCTCAGCTTCCGCAGCCTGGCGCTGCAGCTGTTGCCGTTACTGCAGCACTGGCAACCCGCCGGGCCTTTCCATTTACTGGGCTGGAGTTTTGGTGGCGTCCTGGCGCTGGAGCTGGCCACGCTGCTGGAACAGCAGCAGTTGCCTTTGGCGTCTGTGCAGCTGGTTGACGCCTATTTTGACTTGCCGAAGGCCAGAGCCAGCTCCACGGCATTGCAGCAGGCATTGCAGGGCTTTGATGCAACAACCGACATCAATGGTCGCCATCAGGCCAGCCGTCCATTACAACAGCAGGTCAGGCTGTACAAAGCAACCAGGCTGTCGAAGCAGCCCCCGAATCCGGTACTGGCCGCACTGGAGCAGGCCTATCTGCCAGTCGCCGACAATTTTATCGGCGCCTATGCCCGTCAGGTGCAGATAGAAACCTTTGCTGCCGGGCACTTTGATGCCATGCCCGCCGAGCTGGCAGACTTACTGGCGCTTGGCTGCTCAGCCCCCTTAACGCGATGACACTAAAAAGGTTTTCAGCAACACAGACCAGTCTGGCTCTTTGCCATACATGCGAATGCCGAGCTCGAAAATCCGGGCTGCGGCAGCCCGGGCCCAATACAAAAAGGCGACCAGCACCAACAAAGAGCCCAGCCACTGCCACCAGGCTACGTCGGTGGACGCCATTCGCATTGGCATGGCGGCATAACTGGTGAGGGGAAACCAGCTTAAAAACTGCATCATGCCCCCTTCAATATTGTCCATCGCACTGAACACCAGAAACAAGGGTAAGCCCGGCAGAAACATCACCACAGACCGGCTGGAGTGGTTCGGATCATCTATGGTGGCAGCAAAACCGGCCATAAAGCTGTTGATCAGCAACAGGCCCAGCATGACAAAGACCAGCGTCAGCACTATATGCAGCGGCTGCAGCGGCAGAGCAAACAAAGCCTTATCCGACAGCATACGGACCGCCTGAATAACCACCAGCATAAACAAGCCAGTGGTCAACATGGTTTTCAGACAAAACAACGAAATCCCCAGAATTTTGCCGTCAATCCACTGAGACGGCGTGATCAGCGTCAGTAACTGCTCCGTCACCCGCTGCTGCTTTTCGCTGGTAATGGCGGTAAACATAAAACCAAAACCGGAAAAGACCCCAATCGACAACAGGATCAAAATGCCGCCGCCTATCAGTTGTTGTTGTTTGTTTTGTTCCCTGCTGTCTTTGTGCAGAAACTCAAATTCCGCTTTGGGTAACTGCTGCACCATGGCTTTTTGTGCCGGTTCCAGCGGCATGGCCGCAATAAGCTGTTGCTGCAGCCAGCGCTGCAGCTCTGGCACCAGCTTGTCTTGCCAGCTGGCGCTATTTTGCGCCACCAGCCTGAGCTGGTCGCCTTCTACCAGCACCAGCAGATCCCAGACCTCACCAAGACCGGCGCGGGCATTGTCCAGCGCCTCTGGCCGGATCTGGCTGATGCTGTACCCGTCCACCTTAGGCGCAGCCAGCTCAGACACCAGCGCCACTTTGTAGTCTTTATCCACCCAGCCCTTGATCAGCGGCCAGGCCGACATCAGGGCCACAGTCAATATCATCAGCCCCAGGCTGACCAGCTCCTGTTTCCACTTAAAATACCGCTGAAATTCAAAGACGGCGACTGTCCATCGGGTCATGCGGCTGCTCCTTTTGTATGGGGTTGACGGGCGTTTTCTGCATTGTGCTGTGCCACAGCGGTCAGGTACAGCTGATGCAAACTGGGTTCAATGCGGCTGAAATCGCTCAGTTCGCCTGCGCTGCCAAGCTGCTGCAACAACTGGCTGACACTGGCCCCCTGAGCCAGACGCAACTGAAAGGCGCTGTCGGACAGCACTTTAAATTCAGCCACTGTGCTCAGCGCCTGCACCATGTCGGCGCGGATGGGCTGGGCAAAACTCACTGCAAACCACTGCTCGGGCGATAACTGCCGGCGGATAGCCGCCAGGCTGCCCTGTGCCAGCTGCTGGCCTTTATTCAGCAATAACATCTGGTCGGCCAGCCGTTCCACCAGCGCCATCTGGTGGGCGCTCAACAGCACTGTGGTACCGGCGTCACGCAGTTCGGTCAGAATCACCAGCAGGTTTTCCTGATTCACCGGGTCCAGGCCGGAAAAAGGTTCATCCAGGATCAGCAGGGCCGGTTTGTGCAGCAGGCAACTAATCAGCTGCACTTTTTGCTGATTGCCTTTGGAGAGCTTGCTCAGGTTGTCATCCAGCTTATCGAGTAAATCCAGTCGGGTGCACCAACGGTCTATTTCTGCGGCCAACTGACTTTTGTCCAAACCGCGCAGCGCACCTATATAACTCAGGTTCTGCCGCACAGTTCGGTCCTGGTACAGCCCCCTGTCTTCCGGCAGGTAACCATAACTGCGCTGCGGCAGTTGCTGCACCACCTGTTCCTGCTGACGGATCAGAATAGCGCCGCTGTCGGGCCTGGTGAGCCCGACCAGCATACGGATCAACGAGGACTTGCCAGCCCCATTGGGCCCCAGCAACGCAAAAATCTGCCCGGGCTCAATGGCAAAACTGATGGCCTGCACAGCGGCAACCTCGCCATAGCTTTTACTGATCTGCCTGGCTTCGATATGTAACATAAATGATCCTTTCCTTTTATTCTCCATAATTTAACATCTGCTCAACATTAGCATGCCACTGTTTTTTGTCGCAATGCCTGCTCTGATTTCGGTAAAAACCCAATTATGCAAATGCAAACTGTTTGCATTTATATTTTGCTACAGATAAAATCGTGCCGCTCCGGCGCCGGAGTCCCTGGTTTGTAAACGACATTTGTAAATAAAAAAACATATCTGCATTCACACAGATTCACACAAGGATTTTGTCCGATGGCTTTTATCAAAGCAAAAAAACACTCGCAGGCGACCCAGTTCAACAGTACCCTGCTGGCTTCGGCTCTGGCGTTGGCTCTTCCTGCAGCGGCACAGGCTCAACAGACGCAAACCGAACTGGATGCAGTGGTGGTCAGTGCAGACGAAGTCGAAGCGCAGTACAAAGCCGACCACGTCAGCTCCACCAAACAAACCCAGCCGCTGGTCAACACGCCACAAACCATAGTGGTGGTGAAAAAAGAACTGATCCAGCAGCAGGCGGCGACCACCCTGTCCGACGCCTTACGTAATACGCCGGGTATTACCATGCTGATGGGTGAAAACGGCAATACCGCCACAGGCGATTCTATTTTTATGCGTGGTTTTGATACCCAGGGCAGCATCTTTGTCGACGGCATCCGTGACTTAGGCACCATCAGCCGCGATACCTTTAATACCGAACAGGTGGAAATTGCCAAAGGTCCGGCCGGTGCCGACAATGGCCGTGGTTCATCTTCTGGTTATATCAACCTGGCCAGCAAAATGGCGACCCTGGAAGACGCTTCTGTCGCCAACCTGACCGCAGGTTCTGGCTCGTACAAACGCGGTACTTTGGATATGAACCGCCAGATTGGCGACACCAGTGCCCTGCGGCTGAACCTGCTGGCGCAGGATTCAGGCGTGGCAGGCCGTGACGTGGTGGAAGACAACAGATACGGTTTTGCCAGCTCACTGGCACTGGGCCTGGGCACCTCGACCCGTACTTACCTGAACCTGTTCCATCTTTCACAAAACAATATCCCGGACGGTGGTATTCCGACCGTGGGCCTGGAAGGCTACTACAACGCCGCCTTTGACGCCGACCCAAGCAGCAACTACCCGAACGGCGGCCCGAATGCAGGCAAAACCATTGCACCGGTCGACACCAGCAATTTTTATGGTTCGACCAACGACAAAGATGATGTCAAAGCCACTATGGCCACAGTGAAGGTTGAGCATGACCTGAACGAACACACCGTGCTGCGTAACACCTCACGTTTTGGTCAGTCGGATCAGGATTACCTGCTGACCGGCGTCAATGCCATTACCACCACCACGGGTTCAGGCGCCGCCGCTGTCGCCATTGACGATCCGAATGACTGGACCATTTCCCGTTCACGTCAGGGCAAAGACCAGCGTAACCGCATTCTGACCAACCAGACTCAGCTGAACACCAGTGTGCAGACCGGCACTATCCGCCATGACATCAGCTCTGGCCTGGAATTTATTTATGAAAGCCAGCGCAACTACACTATGGCTCTGCCAACCGGCACCAGTCAGGGCGCAGCGAATCTGTACAACCCAAGCACCAGTGACAGCTTCGTGGACCCGGTGCGCACCGGTGCCAGCACCGAAGGCAGTACCATGACATCGGCGCTTTATGTGCTGGACACGCTGCATCTGAACGAGCAGTGGCAACTGAACCTGAGCGGCCGCTTTGAACACTACAGCACAGAGACCGATCTGGTCACAGTACAGGGCACCAACACGCCACAGACCATCCCTGTTGGTACTTTATTGGGTAGCACTTTAAAAGCATCTGACAACCTGGCCAGCTACAAAGTGGGTGCTTTGTACAAACCAGCCAGCAACGGCAGCCTGTATCTGTCGTATGCCACCACCCAGTTACCACCGGGCGGCGCTAACTTTGCATTAAGTGCCACAGCCAACAATATCAACAACGCCAATGTGGACCCACAAAAAGGCACCAACCTGGAGCTGGGCACCAAGTGGGATTTACTGGACAACAAACTGGCCGTCACCGCAGCCGTATTTGAAAGCACCAATGAAAATGAAATTGCCACAGACCCGACCGGTGTCGCTGCTCAGGTGGGAGAACGTCAGGTACGTGGTGTCGAACTGGGTTTAGTGGGTGCTATTACCCCGGCCTGGCAAATCAGCGCCGGTGCGGCCTACCTGGATAGCGAAATTACCCGCGGTAACCAGTCCGGTACCAACCCGACAGATGGTGGGGTGATCCAGTGGACACCTGAGCTGACCCTGACGCTGTGGAACAGCTACAGCTTTGGCAATGGCCTGGTGCTGGGTGGTGGCCTGCGGTATGTCGATACGGTGTCCCGTTCCAGCAGCACCACACTGAACCTGGCGAAAACTTCGGTGCCAGCAGTGCCGGATTATTGGGTGGTGGATGCGATGGCGTCATACCCCATTACCCCGACTGTGGATGTGCAGCTGAACCTGTACAACCTGTTGGACGAAGAGTATATGTCGTCGCTGAACAACGGTGGCTCCCGTTATTTTATGGGCACTCCACGCTCTGCCCGTCTGGGTGTCAATGTGAAGTTCTGATCGACAACAGAAAAGGCGTTGGACCTGTCACGGGCGCGGCAAGCTGCGCCCCTACAGTGAAAATGGATCCGTCAACATTGCCTTTGTGTAGGGGTGGGGTTTACCCCACCTCTTACGCCACAACAACAGACTCAGGTTTTTTATGTTATTGCATATACCCGAAGTATTAAGCAAGGCCCAGGTGGCGCAGTTTCGCCAGCAACTGGCTGCAGTGAACTGGACAGACGGCCGCGAAACTGTGGGGCCACAGGGCGCTTTGGTGAAACGCAACAAACAGCTGCCAGTGGACTCGCCGCTTGGCCGCGAGCTGGGTGCCATTATTCTGCAGGCGCTGTACCAGCACCCGCTCTTTATGGCGGCAGCCATTCCGCTGCGCTCTGTTCCCCCGCTGTTTAACAGCTACCAGGGGGGCGAACATTATGGTTTGCATGTAGACGGCGCTATTCGCAGTGTGCCGGGCTCCAGCCTTAGCCTGCGCACTGACTTATCGTCCACCCTGTTTTTATCCGAGCCGGATGAGTACGAAGGCGGCGAGCTGCAAATTCAGGACACCTTTGGCTTGCATGAAGTCAAACTGCCAGCGGGCGATTTAATTTTGTACCCGTCCAGCAGCCTGCATCAGGTAGTGCCAGTGACCCAAGGCGAACGGGTCTGCAGTTTTTTCTGGACTCAGAGCATGGTGCGTTCTGCCGAACAACGACAAATGCTGTTTGAACTGGACCAGGCCGTTCAGGCGTTGCGCCAGCAGTATGGCGAAAGTGCGCAGACAGTCGCCCTCACCTCGCACTACCACAATTTAGTGCGTATGTGGGCCGAGCTGTGAAACGCCCTGCACTGCTGTTTACTTTGGTGTTGGCCCTGCATCTGGCCGGTATTACCGCTGCCGTCAGCCTGGGCTCAGCGCCGCTGCCGGCGCCTGTGGCCAAAACCATTGAAGGCGTGATTATCCCAGTGCCAATCCCTGTGGCACCACCTGCTATTGAGCCACCCAAACCAAAGCCGGTTGAAGTGGAAAAACCCAAACCGAAGAAACCAACACCGGTCAAACCCAAAGCAGCGAAAACGAGGCCCAAACCGGCACCTAAACCTGTACCAGTGGCCGCAGCTTCAGAGCGGGCTGTCAGTGCGCCTGAGCCAAGCGCCAGAAAAACCGATCCAGCGCCCACGCCTGCTGTGCCGGTGAAAACCGCCGCGCCAGAGCCCAGCAGTACACCGCCCGTGGCATCCGCCAATAAAGCGGTGAACAAAGCGCCGGTCTACCCCAAGCTGTCCCGCCAGCTGAAAGAGCAAGGCACAGTGGTGCTGGACGTGCTGGTGCTGAAAAGCGGCAAAGTGGGCCAGTTGAACGTAAAAACCAGTTCCGGCTACCCACGACTGGACCAGGCGGCCGTTAATGCAGTGCGGCACTGGACTTACAGCCCGGCCAAAGCGATGGGCCAGCCGGTCGATTTCTGGTTCGCCCAGCCTGTGGTGTTTCAGCTCAATCCGGCGACTAAAAGTTAATGATGATCGGTCAGAAAATTTTTAAGGATGCAGAGAATAGTACCTATGAATGACGTGTTAACAGGAACCACCCTGATGCAGGAAAACCCCTACGGCATCGCTGCCCTGTGGGCCCAAGGCGATTTTGTCATTAAAACAGTGGCAGTGTTGCTGCTGTTGATGTCGGTCGCCAGCTGGACAGTGATAGTGCTGCGGGCGCTGAATTTATGGCGGCTGAAAAAAGTAGCGGCCGCCAGCCGCGATTTCTGGCACGCCCAAAGCTTTACCGAAGGCCTGCGTATTTTAAGCTCGGCTTCTGAGCAAGCTGGCCCGGCCAACCCATTCCGCTATGTGGCCGACGAAGGTCAGGCCGCGCTGGATCACCACCATAGCCACCAGCAGGATTTACACGGCCATTTGCCTTTGGCCGACTGGCTAAGCAGTTGTATGCGTGGCGCCATCGACGAAAGCGCCCAGCAAATGCAAAAAGGCCTGGCCATTCTGGCCTCCGTCGGTTCCACCTCCCCTTTTCTGGGCTTGTTCGGCACCGTCTGGGGCATTTACCACGCTTTGGTTGGCATTGGTGCTTCAGGCCAGGCCAGCATTGATAAAGTGGCAGGCCCGGTCGGTGAAGCACTGATCATGACGGCCTTTGGCCTGGCGGTGGCTATTCCGGCCGTGTTGGGTTACAACGCGCTGCAACGCGGCAACAAGGATGTGCTGGCGAAACTGAACCGTTTTGCTCACCAGTTGCACGCCTACTTTTTAACAGGTGCCGCGCCGAAAAGCGCCCTGGTGGTGCCATTAAAGGAGGCAAAATAAATGGCCTTTGGCGGCGGATTTGACAACGACGACGAGGTGATGAGCGAAATCAATATGACGCCTTTGGTGGACGTGATGTTGGTGCTGCTGATCATCTTTATTATCACAGTGCCGGTGATCACCCATAGCGTGAAGGTGGATTTGCCACGGGTCAGCAACGAACAGAACCAGACCAAACCCAGCACCATCACCTTAACGGTGAAAGCCGATGGCAGCGTATTCTGGAATAACAACGCCATTAGTCGGGAAGCCCTGCCGGTGCAACTGGCCGAACAGGCAGCCCTGCCCCAGCAGCCGGAAATTCATATCCGCGGCGACAAAGCCACGCCTTATGAGCAGGTGCTTAGCGTAATGGCGGCAGTGCAGCAAGCCGGTTTGCTCAAACTGGGCTTTATCAGCGAGCCTGCGTCCTAGGCCGCCCCCACCTGTTTACACGTAGAGGCGGGGTTTACCCCGCCTTTTTCTCCCCGGCTTTACTTCAGTCCGCGCCAAAATTTAATCAACCATTTACAACAAAATTACAGCTGACAAAAATCGCACAATCAGCGAGCATGATGAGCAAAGGAACAGATCACCCTCAGCGCTGCCGAGCTCACAAGGTCAACTGTATGAACTTTAAATTGGCGTTTCATTACCTGAGTTACCTGCAATACCCGCTGATGCTGTCGGCGCTTTATTGCGCATTCAGCCCTTACCTGGCAGGCTTTTCCACCCTCAAAGCCAACCCCAGCCTTATTTTTGAAAGTCTCAACACCGCACTAATTTTTATGGGCCTGGGCCTTAGTTTTTCGTCCTTGCAGGACACCAGCAAAATGCAGAACAAATTTTCGCAGAACATCTGGCAAAACCCGGCCAAAGGCAAACTGGCGATCGGCCTGATGTGTGGGATGATCCTGCTGTTTTTACTGATGGGTTTAGCTGGCTACTTCTTTAGCAGTCAGGGCATTCTGAAAGACTTATCCGTCGGCACCATAGTGCTGGCGCTTGGCATGTTTGGCTTTTTAAAAGCAGCCTTAGAGATTTTTGAACAGCACAGGCTAGATAAAAAGCCCGATACAAACAGCCTGTGAATTGGGCTTTTGTCTGAAAAGAAAAAAGCGCAGCACCAATAGCCCGGCGTGGACCATTGGTGCTGGTGTCATTACTGGTAAAGCGCAATAAGCTCGTTAATTTTTCTGCGCATTGGGCCTACAACGCCGGATTGGTTGGCCAGAATTACCACCACAAAACCTTTATCAAGATGAATATCCAACCTGCTATCGACACCCAAATAAGCGCCGCTATGGCCCACGATGCGATTGTCCGGCTTGCCACCCACCGCAAAACCATAGCCATACCAGGGCGCAGAATTAAACTCTGTTTTGGCTGAATAGGCTTGTTCCGTCAGTGCTTTGCCCAGCAGTTTGAATTCGGTCAGCGCCAACGAGAACTGGTATAAATCGTCAATGGTGGAAAAGCCGCCGCCGGCCGGGCTGCCTTTAATTTCTCTGGTGTACACACTGTCGACCCAGTCGTCGCTATGCATCCGTTTTAAATAGCCAGAGGCGATGTTTTCTGTGGTCGAATCCAATTCAAAACTGCCTGAGCCAGGCATCTTGGCTTTGTCGTAGATGTGCTTCTGGATATAGTCGTAATAGCTTTCACCGCTTACTTTTTCAATCACTAAGCCCAGCATCAGCATGCCGGAATTGCTGTAACGGTTTTGGCTGCCCGGTGTAAATAACAGCTCCGATTTGGCAATCAAGGGTTTGTAGCCGGCTAAGTCTCGGTAGATCTCTTTATTGCTTTGAATAAACGCATCATTAAAGAAATTGCCCAAGCCTGAGGTATGCGTCAGCAAATGCCGGATAGTGATAGCCTCGGCATGTTTCATCGGCAGCCAGCTTTTATCAACAAACTGGATCAGTTTGTCATCAAACGTCAGCTTGCCTTGTTCAATCAGCTGCAAGGCGGCAATAGCGGTAAACATTTTGTTCATCGAGGCTAACGAAAATCGGGTATCCACAGTGTTTTTCACTTTCCAGCGCCTGTCAGCAAAACCCACTGCGCCTTTAAAGATCACCTCTTTGTCTTTGGCTACCAATACAGCACCAGAAAATGCGTCGTGACTGGCTACCTTGTTAATAAAACCGGAAAGCTGCTGAGCAAACTCTGTGGCGGATACCGGCGTTTTGGCTTGGTCAACCGACCCGGCAGAGAGGAACTCAAAGTAGTTTATTTTGTGCGGTTCCTGCGGCTCTTTGTTAATGGTCAGGTTGTATGTAAATTGATTGTTCCCGGAAATCACTTCAAACACATCATTGCCATCAGCGTCTGGTAGGGTTTTGACAAAGGTCAGTTTGCCATAGGTGGCCTGGTCGCCCAGAAACATATCCACCTGAGCATCAAGACCATAAGTGTCGAGCTGGCTCTTCGCCATATTATCGCTAAGGTACTGAATAATCTGGGCCCGCTTGCCCTGGTTAAACATCTGGATAAAGGCAGGCTCAGCTTGACTGCCGGCATACAAAGGTAAAGACCAGATAAAAACCGACAACCACACTAAATATGCTTTCATTAACGCCCCTTGTCTTTTTTAATAATGATGCAAAAACCCGGCCCCCCGCAGTCAACGCAGCGGTTCAGCCTTAGTTTCCAATAAAGGTTGGCACAACAATGAAGGAGTTTGAGTAGCGGCTTTACAACACAGCGTCCGCAGGTCGATGCAATTCCCTTTGCTTGTGAAACCTGATGTTAAATATTCTGCAACAGAGCAAAAACAAATCTATCAGCAAAATTTTGCTTTGAAAACAGTTTGTTGTCAGAAAACCGAGTGCCTGATAATCCTGCTGTTTTTGCTGCTGGGTTTGGTCGGCTACTCTTACAGCGGCCCTGGTATTCTAAAGGATGTATCTGTCGGCACCATTGCACTGGTGCTTGGTATGTTCGGTTTTCTATAAGCCGCTATAGAGATTTTTGAGCATCATCGGCTGGATAAAAACAGTTTGTAGCTGAAGGGGTTTTGTTCTGTTGCAGCGACAATCCGTATAGAGTCTGGACTGGCGTTGCGACTTATATTTTGAATGGTTTTAAGGGCGGCTTTGAGCGAATAGCTGACATTAACGCTTCAAGCAACGGTGCGAAGCATCCGATGCCTTGACTTGTTAGTTGCACGCTGATGTCTAGCTTTAATATAGAGAGCCCTATGATGAATCTTACCTTCCCATCTGACGACATTGGTTGAAGGTTTTGGATACTTTAATCTGGCGACAATTAAAATTATTTGTTTTTCAGATGCTTGCTGAATACTGTTACCCAATATACTTTCAACTCCCTTTGTTCCAGCGCAATTATGACCATAATAAGCAATTGCCAAATATGCCTTAGCAATGTCCTCTTTACTTCTTTTCTTTGTGAGTAGTATTGCCAGCATCTGCTCTTTGAGTTTTCTTAGAATTGAATGCGAGTAATCACCTGTCACAACACGGACGAACTGTTGCTCAATGGTGCTTGCACCTTGAGTTTCCCCGTTTAAAATTCTACAAAACAAAGCCCGAAATATTCCAATATGATCAACTCCATAATGAAACGGGGATCGGTGGTCTTCTGCTGCAATTAAATAGGACGTGAATGAATCTGGTATTTCCATGCTCCTAGCATCAATAACCTGAATACACCTATGCAATTTCTCTTTAAAGTTAAAAGCATTAAAAATAAGAAAAAAACAACCTATTAAGTGGGCTGGTACAGTAAGAAAATAGTATATGTATCTCAAAATGGTTCTCTTTGGCATTTTACGGTGCCATCTTGGTTAGCTACCATGGAATTAAAAGCACCTATCATTTCTGACTCAGACTTTACCAACAAGTCATAGAAGTTTGTTGATTGTCTCCCGTGACCATTTTCCACTGAGTGAAGGTAGACTCTATCTTTGCCTAGATAATTTTTCTGGATATAGCCTTCTATCTCAGCTCTAGTTCTGTCATTTCCATTGTACTCACGCTCCCCAGTAGAAGAAATCTCGTATATTTTTTCAGCACTACCTTTTATGATATTTCCTTCTTTCCAGATAATAATCACATACCTGAGGATCATATCTTTGTAAGGGTTATAGGCTGTATTTACCGTAACCATTTCCAAGTACCACCTTCCCGTAACTTCAGGTATAGGAAACAGCTTCTCTCTAGCGAAAAAGAATAGAAATGTTAAGCCGACACCTCCAACTAAGGTTGCGATGATGTCAGCCCAAAAGCTTCCAAAGTCCATAATCTCTCCTTAATTGATTTCAGCAACTAACGCCCGCCACAAACGCGAGCAACTTGTTGCGAGTCGAGCCGCGGAGCGGCGTTTTGATGGCGCTTGTTAGGTATTCATTTAGTCCATGCTTTTTTTACTAATGGTCCAGATATACCTAGCTGCATTGCTGTTAGAGCGCTAACGTCATATATACCATGTGCAATTACTGGAAGTCCTGAAATTAATACAATAAATACGGACAAGCCCCAATCACTACCTGTACGCTCATTTAGTAGCTTTCTTTTACTCTGTGCGGTAGCTCGATGCGCCCTAGCTATAAAAGCTGACTCTGTAATTAAAGCTCCTATACACCCCCAGAGATAGACATTTCCCACTCCGGTTACGATTAAAACACCAGCAGTTGCACCTACACTTGAGTGAAATTTGGCCTTGGATTTTTTGGGGTAAAGAAAAGACTCAAGTCCTTTGAGACTTGTTATATTCAATGTTGCGTCAATAGTTAAGGAAACAAAAAAACTATAATGAAACATTATCGACATATTCGACAATGAACTATCAACAAAATAAAAATAAAAATAAGATATGGCTGCTGATGCGATAGATATTATTAAGCTTTTCTCTAAACTAAACTTTCTATTGTGCTTTCTTGTGAAGTAAAAAACTAAAACCTGAGCAATCGCAGCTCCACTCAATGCCCAAGCTATAATCATGGTTTCAAAATCTGTCATTTGATCATCCTTGTATGCCTAACGCCCGCAGCACGCGCAGCTTTGCAGTGAAGGCGAAGCCGCAACGGAAAAGATGTCGCCGTGCCTGCGATTGTTAGGTGCTAGCTCAATCACTATCAATCAGCTCCGACAACACTTTTACCGCTTTTACCGCATGTAAGTTAATAGATTCGTTTTCACAAAGTAATACTGGCTCGATTGAGTAACCTTTATATTTAAAATCAGAAAAATACTTATCATCTGAAAAAAACTGCTCCACTGAGCAACCGTGAGGATAATAGATCTCCCCTTCGCCATTTTGTGTTACCGAGTACTCAGGAAACAAAACTACATTTTTCCCCCTACCACCCCTTTGAACCGAAGAAAATGCGATGCCATGTACTTGATTCAGAAAGTTAACTCTTAAAACCTCGAAAAATAACTGAGTTAATCTATAAGTTTTGGCGTCTCCTGCGGTAGAAGGTTTTACCAGCTCCGAATATAGCTGACTAAAAAAGTAAACGGAGTCGATTTTATTGCCTAGACCTTCTTGGAAAGGATCTTGGTGCCAGCCAATATCGGAAGGCCTGATCTTTTGAAGTACGTCTAAATCGATTAACTTAAAACCGTTTATTGCTTTGAAAGCGCATGTAGCGATTTTTACTCCAGCTATTGGCCTCAACTCTGCTTGACATGTCTCTCTGTCCAGTGCGCCATAGAATGCAGAAACCCCGCTCGGTGTCATTCTCTGCTCAGAAGCTATCTCAACTGGTGGTGGTCCTAGCTGACGAAAAGGAGCGAGTTTAATATCTTCCTTTTCTTTATTGCTATTAAATATCCTACCACGGTACAGGATAGATCCTTTATTTATCCTTTTAAGGTATTTATTTACAAGTTTACCGTTTTCAACTGCAGGAGATAGTATTAACTCAATTAAGGATGTAATTTCTCTATTTGAATATCTATATTCATGATTTAGCTTGTTAACACAAATAGACCATTTCAATGAGTGTGATGAGCAAGTATCTTCAGGGTAGCGGAAAGAATCAACCAAGGAAATCAGAGGCTCTTTGCTGAAGAAATCATTTATATAATCGAGTAATTCATCAAAAAACATGCTGTTGAAAAACTCTTCATACCACTGAAAGAATTCGTAACCATCTGAATAAACAGTAATGTCCTCGTGAGCGTGATAATAATGTCCTTGCAGCTTGGTATAGTAGGAAAGAGGAGTTAGCAACTCTTCAAGCTTGGACTTTATGTATTCAAAAATGGTATCTCGTTGTAGCGTGAAATTTTCATTATCACCACAATAGCTACAAACAGAATTTTTACCATTATCGCGAATATACTTTTCAAGTGAGTAGATTGAAGCGCAACGTGAACAGACTAATTTTTCGCTCAAAATACACTCCAATAGTTCAAGATGTGCCTCTCACCTAACAATTTAATAGAAGGCAAAAAGCTCGCAAGTCGAACATTTTTCTGCCTTCTTTCATGATTTTTACTCATACCAAACTAACGTTCACGTACCTCTATTTCAACAACTTTTTCTAAAATCCATAAATTTATGCCCGACAAAATCTATACAGACAGTACGCTAGTTGTTCTTGAATTTACTCAAGCTATACACTTGGGAATTCATCCAGCGGTTTGTGCCAGTAAAAGCAATGATGAGCAGGGATTTACCACAATGCCGAATGTCAGGTATTGGCACAAAGTGACGATGCCGATGAGTCTGGGAAACGGACGGGTAACTGCGTTGCCGTTGACCGCTCCGTTGGATTCGGAAAAACATACTTCGCTTATTTTTCAATATCGCCTGAACATCAAATCAATCGAAACAGCCCTTATTGCTCCAACAAAATTTTTGCTGCCCAGTCGCGGCTGGCGATTTGTTTATCTTGCGGAAAAGCCGGTAGCACTAAAGTACCTTCATTATTCGCTGTTATAGAAAGCGGTTTTTGCCATTGACCATTGATTGGATCGAACCATTTCAAGCTATAAGTTTTACCTGGCAAGAAGCCTTTTAGCTTTGGCAACACAGCTTTGTTTTCAAAATACAGCAACGCCAGGTCTTTTTCTGCAGTGCGCATCATATACGACCAACCATCCAGCCCATCGTCCGGGCTGCCCGGGGCTTTGCGCACCGAAAGATCCTCTGAGGCTAAATCTAAATCCTGATAGCGGCGGCCTTCTGACAACATAAAAGCCTGCAGATGCTGCATATAGCTGGCGGATCCATACTTTAACGCATCCCAAAACTGCGGCCTGGCACCTGCCGGTTCTCCGGTTGAGGTGAGATCATAAGCCGCTGTGCCATGCACATGGCCGGATAAGCCACCCGACAGCACAGAGCCATACATTTGGGCGCGGGCAAAATAATTATCCCGTGCTGAATTGGCGGGCGGCTCTTCACCTGCGGGTTTGTTTATTTCGTGCAGCCAGCCGGTGTAATAAGGTTCGAAGTTAATAGTGGGATAAGCCGGAGTCAGCTTAAATTGGGTTTCCAGCGCGGCCCCCACTCTATGATCCCTTGGTTTATTGCCCACACTGTGCATGGTCAGCCAGGGCACTTGCCCGGCATGGCCAAAGGCGTCATAGGTAGAGCGGTCAATCAGCACTGTCACAGGCTGGTTAAAAGGTGGTGGGCCGTATTTTTTTAAGTGATACGTCAGCGCTTCATTAAATTGGGCCGCTGTCAGGCTGAAGTCTTTGGGGATCCAATCCAAATGAATACCGCTAAACACCAGGTTGTTGGCACCATAACGCGCAATTAAATACTGAGTGTAACGGGCGAAACTTTCATTAAAATCAAAATAGGCATGCCAGGAGGGGCCTACGTCGCGACGCACAGTTTCCAGCAGCGGCACAAAACCTTGTTGCGACAAATACTGCATTTTCCGGTCCAGGCTTTGGAAATAGGCCGGGTTGATGCGGTTAAAGTCCGACACGCCTTTATGCTGTGCCGACATCGCAAAGGGTAAATGGCCGTATTCATCGCGCATACTTTTGGCGGTAAAAGAGCCCCAATAACTAACGCCACCTGAGGCATCTGTGCCTTGTTCGCTTACAACGTCGTAACCGAATTTTTCCCAGGCATTGCGCAGGTAAACGCCATTGTGATCGGCATGGGTGCTGGGGTTTAGATCGGCATCCCAATTGGGAAAGGCGGCAATCATACTGACCGAGTTAAAGCCCTGTTGCTTGCGATAAGCCACGGCATCCTCAAAACCAATACCTGGGCCTGGTTGGTAATCTGCTGAAGTGGCGGCGCCACGAAACGGCAAGCGCCAGGTGCTGCCCGCCAGCCAGGTATCACCGACCATAAAAAAGGGGGTGCCATCGGCATATTCAAGGGCGTGGCCGTTGTTTGCTACCCGCACGAAACCTTGCCGGTTCGGGTTCTGCTGTTTTTCAGCCGCTGTCCATGCCACGGCAGTAAACGCGCCTGAGTGGCCATTTAAACCCGCATCATCCGGCTGGTTAGACGCACTTTGCCAGGTCCATTGGCCTGGCGCTGTGGCCACTACACGCACCACAAACCTGTTATCGCCATCCCAAAAGCCATACACGCGTTTATCAAACCCCGGCCCTTTTAGCTGCACCCAGAGATCAACCTCGGTGTAATAATTGGCGTAAGGTTTGGCTGCCAGCAGCACAATTTCCTGCATCTGCCAGGTATGGATTTGCTCGGATGCCGCTGTGTTTGTTGATGGCGCTGAACAGCCTGCAAGGGCCAGTGCAGCAATGAGCGTCAGTACTTTGTATCTGGAGAGCAGTTGAAGGAATCGATTCATGGGAGCCTCAGCTGGTTATTGCACGCTGCTACTGAAATGCAACTTAGGCGCCTGGCTGCCATCGCCATGCTCAGAGTCATAAAAGGACACTTTAATCGCACCTAAAGGCTGTAGTAACAGGCCACGCGTGGTGCCATCAAGCAAGCGTTGCAGCACTGGGCGCGGAATAGTCACTAGCGTTTTGCCTTGTGCGGGCGCCACTTCGGTATCAAAAATCATCTGGCCGTTAATAGCAGCTTGCAGCGCTTTGCCTTGAGTAAAACTCTGGAAGGTCACGTTATGTTGTTGCCAGTTTTTTTCACCCGCCAAAATCTCGAACACCCGCACTTTATCGAATTCAATACCAAAGTCCTCACCCAAAGCAGCAACGTAGTTACCGCCTTTTTGCAGTGACTGGGTGGTGAGCTCCAATACGCCGGCTGTATCAGCTTTTTGGCCGCGAAAACTTTGTAAGTCCCAGCGCAGCAAGGGGTATTGCCCGGCACTGACGGTGAAAACCCGGGCATTGTCGGAAGTCCAGTTGTTGAAGTTCACTAAAGGAAAAGCCGAATTAATGCTGGCATCCTGATTGACCTTCAGATGCTGTTTAAAGTTTTCCAGTGCAGGGATAGGCGGATGATAGACCAGAGGTTCGCCTAAATCGGCTTTGGCATTCTTCACCGGCACCACTTCAGCGCGGTAATAATCCACATCGAGATGGTATTGGCCTGGCCCCCAGTCAGTAACGCCAAGTTGCACATTCACCTGGTCACCCGGCACAGCGTCTAAATTGCGGGTGGTCATGCTGATCACTTGCCAGTCTGTGGTCTGGTCCAGATCATATTCGCGTAAATGTTGGTGATAATCCGTGGTGCGCTGGGTGTTGATCATAAAGTTGACCCGCCGTGGCGCATGGCTGGCCCGCACCCGCGCTTCCACACGCAGTTCGTAGTCCGGGCTTTTGAGTTTTTCCATATCCAAAGAGGGTGCAACATCTCGTTTGATAATGGTCCAATAGATATTGTGCTGGTCCTTAGTGGCATCGACCTGCATGCGGGCAAAGCCATCCATGGGGATAAAAGTTAACTGCGCCTCACCGTCTCCGGTCAGGCTTTGCCAGCCTGCAACTGAGTGATTAAAGTCGTCGACAAAGTCGGCATAAGCAAGCGGTGTGAAGATAAAGAGCCCGCCTAACAGAGTGGTTTTTATAGTTTTCATTATGCTTCTCTCTTGTTTGGTTGATGTAGAGCTGGCCCATAGGACCTGGATAAAGTGAGGAGCCCGGCAGAACATCTGAAAAACGGCGCCGACAAGGGGCGCCGCTACAGTAACAACCTAATAAATAACACAGCAGGAGGCGCTCATCGCCAGCTGGCTTTTAGGCTTTAGGTTGCATCATGCCGTGCATTTGCAGCCAGCTGGCGAATGCATTAAACCAGCCGGTACTGGTGGTTTCTTTGGGGTACATGCCAAAGCCGTGGCCGCCCTGCTCGTAGAAATGGAATTCCACCGGTTTTTTCGCAGCTTGCCAGCTTTCAATTAAGCCGAATTTGCTGTGGGCAAAAAACGGATCGTCGGCCGCCAGTGCCACAAAAAGCGGTGGCGCGTCTTGTGGCACTGGCACTGCGTCCAAAGGGCCGTAAATATTACCGATAAAGGCCGGCCTGGCGTCTTCCCCCACCAAGGCCGTCGCCATGGTCAGCATAGCGCCGGCCGAAAAACCCAGCATGCCAATGCGGTCTTTGTCGAGTTTCCACTCCGAAGCCCTGGCGCGCACCAAGGCAAAAGCTGCGCGGGCATCGGCAATTTGTGGCGCCAGCTGTGCTTTCATGGTGGAGGGATCAGGCCGAGGTGGGCGGCGGGCGGTGCCAGAAAACATTTGCGCCATTTCTTGCTGAAAGGCGGCCATATCGGCTGGTGTCTGGTTCAGCCGGTATTTCAGCACAAAAGCCGTGACCCCTTTGGCGGCCAGGGCTTGTGCTACTTGCCAGCCCTCATTTTCCATCGACAGGGTACGAAAGCCACCACCTGGTGCGACTATCACCGCCGCCCCACTGGCTTTGCCGGGTTCAGGAAAAAATGGCGTTAAGGTGGCTTGCGTGACATTACGGGTAAACTGGCTGCCGTACTGCGAATGCCAGGCTTCTGCGGCTTTGGCATTGGGCAGCGGGCCTGTGTCAAGCTCAATGGCCGTGGGCTGAGCCGGTGTGACTATCGGCGTCATGGCGTCATTCGCCTGAGCAGCTGCCTGGCTACTTGCCAACAAAGCCCAACAGGTAAGGCCAATACTGGCCAGTCGCGTCAACACCGCTTTGCGCTGCCGCAGTGCTGCATGGGGTTGCCGCCAGATGGCCTGCAGGCCAGTGCTGTGTGGGGTCATCCTATCTTTCTCCTTCTGGTCCATCGTAGAAGACCGCCGTTTCAGGCGGCCATGCCTGGGTTATTTGCTGGTGCGGACAATGGGCTTGATACTGCCGTCCGCGTTGAACACCACCCGGTCCAGCGCCACAGAACGGCGGTAATTGCCACCGCCCGGCAGGTCGGCGTTGTGGTAGGCCAGATAGGTGTGGCCTTTAAACTCAAACAGCGCCGGGTGGATAGTGGTGGTATTGGGTAAGGGGTCCATCAGAATACCGCGGTACTGCCAGGGCCCTGTGGCCGAGCTGCTGGTGGCGTAGGCCAGGCTTTCCGGAAAACCGGCGGCATACACCAGGTAATACAGGCCGTTATGCTTAGACACATAAGGCCCCTCTTCAAAATTAGGTAAGGTCTCCACCGCATGAATTTGCACCTGGCTGGCGTCGCGGTTTTGCATCTTGCCCTCTGCATCCAGACTGTACTGCTCGCCTTTGAGGTGAACCAAATCGTCTTCCAGCTCCACCCACCATAACTGTTTGTTGCCCCAGTACAGGTAAGCGCGGCCATCATCGTCGACAAAGACGGCCGGGTCTATATTGCGCCAGCTGTGGTCTTTGTAAGCGGCGGTGTCTTCCAGCAGGATCATCGGCATGCCACGTGGGTCGGTAAAAGGCCCGGCCGGGTTATCCGACACCGCCACCCCAATAGCAAAACCAAACTGGCCGCCGGTCTGGCCGCCTTCCACCGCGGCATAAAAGTAGTAACGAGCCTTGCCGGATGCGTCTTTACGCTGGATCACATGATGGGCATAAGCATTGCCGGTTTTTTCATCGCCGCGCGCCCAGTCAAAGTCGGAGTAACGAAACACAGCGCCTTTGTTTTGCCAGCTGACTAAATCTTTACTGGTCCAAAGCCGGTAGTCGTACATACGATAATCCTGGCCTTCGGCACTTTGCTCATCGTGCGTGCTGTACAGGTAGACGGTATCGTCCAGCACCATCACGGCCGGATCAGCAGTGTAAATAAGCTCCCCCACCTGGTGGGTCGGGTCAGCTGTGTCGTATTTAATAATGGGGTTGGCAAAGCTGTCGGGCACGGCCATGGCCGCCCTGTGTGTGTCCGTCTGTGGGGCTTTTTCCGCCGGGCAGGCCCAAAGCCCACCCAGCACTGCGGCCAGCAGCAGAGGCCTGAAGTGGTTAGCTGACATGCCACGCATGCGTTTCGTCCTGAGACTTGAGAAGTCAGTCATTGCTCATGGCCATAGTTTTTAAAGAAAAACGCGCCATAAGCCCATTACGAAAGCTGGGGACAGCTTTACCTTATTTTGCCTCTGGCCTCACTGCAAAGCCGCCCGCCAAAAGCAAGGTTGAGTTTGACTGAAGCCCTGGGCCAGGCCGCATATGCCAGGGGCCTTTCCACTTCAATTTGTCCAGGTCAAACCGCTTGACCCAGCGCCACAAAACTGAAAAATTAGCGGCCAGCTTAACGCCCCTGCCGCCAGCGGAGCCTGCCTTGACTGACACAGCCGATACGCCAAGCCCTTATGCCATCGCCCGATATGCCGGTATGGCGCATTACCAGAATGCCAACATGGCCTTGGGGCCGCCGCAGCCGGATGAGCGGCGGGTGGTGTTTTTTGGCGATTCCATTACCGAGTTTTGGCCGCTGCTGCAGCCGGAGTTTTTTACGCAACATGGGTTTATAGGCCGGGGCATTCGCAGCCAGGTCAGCCATCAGTTGCTGCTGCGCTTTCGTCAGGACGTGCTGGCACTGCAGCCCAAAGTGGTGGTGATTTTGGCGGGCGTAAATGATATTGCGCAAAACAGCGGCCCTGTGCCGCTGGAACAGACAGCCGGAAACTTGTTTTCAATGGCAGAGCTGGCGCTTAGCCATGGTATTCAGCCTGTTTTGTGTTCGGTATTGCCTGCGATTGATTTCCCCTGGCGGCGTGGTTTACAACCTGCAGAGTCTATTCAGGCGCTGAACCAGCTGATTTGCCACTATGCCAGCCAGCATCAGCTGATTTATCTGGACTATTACAGCCAGATGGCCGACCAGGACGGCGGCCTGAAAGTGCCGGATTACACCAGTGCCAACGACTTAGTGCACCCGAATAAAGCGGGTTATCAACTGATGCAGCAGTTGGTTTTATCCGCCATCCAACAGGCGCTGGCCGGGGCTGACTGAAGCTTAAACGGTCTAGTTTGCCCGCAAGCGCCGCTCTACAACTGCGGCGATGTCTGCACCGGGGCGGCAAACAACCCGACACCACGTTTTTTCATTTGCCGGTCCAACCAATAGAGCGCCAGCACAGCTTGCAGCAGCACTGTCACCACCGAGGTCCACCAGATTTGTTCGGCATCAAATCCAGCTTGTTGCTGCAATAACAGCACAGCCCCCATAAACAGCAGCAAGCGGCTTAACGACGCCAGCAGTGAAGGTAAGGTGTTGCCGAGCGCCTGGAACATGCCGGAGCAACACAGCACTAACGAGGACGTCAGGAAGTTCCAGGAGCTGATTTTGATAAATAGTGCCCCGGCTGCAATCACTGCGACGTCTGAGCTGAAAAATGCCACCAGATGTTCAGCCTGCCACTGCATCAGCAGCAAAGCGCAGCCCATCAGACCAAAGGAGATTTGCGCCGCTGCGACAAAGGTCTGACGAACCCGGTCGAGCCGTTTGGCACCAAAATTTTGCCCGGCCACTGCAGGTATCGCAAAGGACAGCGCCACAGCGGGTAACGACAGTGCCTGCACTACCCGCAAACCTATGCCAAAAGCCGCCTGTATTTCAGTGCCCATATCGGCAATCACCCAATACACAAAAGCGCTGTACAAAAAGATAATGCCGTATTCACCACCGGCCGGAAACCCCACCTTCAGCAGTGGCTGACTTAACCGCGCCGATAAACGCGTTGGTTTGGCACCACGCACAATAGGGCTTTGTTCACGCCGGACAAAACGGTACAGCAACCAAAACCCAAGCATACCGGACAAGGTACTGGCGAGGCCTGCACCCGCCACACCCAGCGGCAGCCCTGTGCCCCAACCGGCAATCAGCACCGGTGCCAGCACAATATTGCAGCCCACCGATGCCAGTTGCACCAGCATCGCCGGTTTCACAATACCTAAGGAGCGCAGGCCAGAGCCTAATACAGTCGACACATAGGCAAGAGATAGTCCCGGCAGATAGGCTTGCAAAAAGGCGTAGCCCTGGCGCTGCACCTCCGGGTCATCCGACAGCAGCTGCATATAATGGCCAATGCCAACAAACCCCAGCAGCGCCGTCAACACCGTCATGCCTAAGGCCAGGGTTAAGCCTTGCTGATACAGCTGGCGGGCTTTACGCCGCCGTTTGGCGCCAATTGCCACCGCCATCAGGCTGACTGTACCGACTCCCAGCACCTGGCTGAACGCCATCACCAAAAACATCAGCGCCGCCCCAGCCCCCACAGCCGCCACCGCGCTGGCCCCCAGCTCCGACACAAAATACAAATCGACAAACAAATACAGGCTATGTACGACCATGCCGATCATCATCGGCAAGCCCATACTGACCAGGTGTTTATGAATAGGCCCTTGGGTTAAATCTGTCATGCTTGGTATCTCAGTATTTGGTAATCCGGGCGGGGTAAACCCGCGCCCCTGCACCAAATTGTTGGTTGGCGGTAACCCACGCATTTTTATCATCGTAGGGGTGTAGCTTGCTGCGCCCCAAAACACCATCAACCGCCTTATGCCGCGCGGGGTAAACCCGCGCCCCTGCACCAAATTGTTGGTTGGTGGTAACCCACACATTTTTATCATCACAACGGTGTAGAGGCCTAGCTTGCTGCGCCCCAAAACCCATCATCAACCGCCTTATGCCGGGCGGGTAAACCCGCGCCCCTGCACCAAATTGTTGAAATAATCCAATTGCCATTGCAGGTGGTTATTTTTGATGTACTCCGAAATTCGCAGAAAATCCAACTCTGAACGTATCACATGGTCATAAAAACCACGTTGCCATAACTTTTGGGGGCTAAAGAGCTTACTGCTAAGCGACTTAAAAACACGAATAGGGTCATGCAACTTCACTTGCTGCGCTTGTGTCTGACAGGTCAACTCCACTAAGCCATGAAAGTGGTTTGGCATGATGCACCAGCTATGTAACAACAATCCAGTGAAACGTTGCGGAAGTGACAGCCAAAGGCTGCAGACTTCATCTGCATGCTCTTTCGGATGCCAGCCAGAATCGTCAATCCAACCCAAATGGTGCTGCCGGTGTTGGCAACAGACCGTCACAAAATAAAACCCTGGAGTTGCATAGTCGTAATTTGCCAATCTTGCTGATTTACGTTGAAGCATCCTTGCCTCCGTTATTATTCCCGGGCGGGGTAAACCCCACCCCTACGATTTGTATCTACTCCGGTCCAACTGGATAGCGTAGGGGCGTAGCTTGCTGCGCCCGTTTTAGCCGGTTAAAGAGTGCTGATGAATGCTTTCCAATACTGCCGCCAGGGTTCCAATTCAGCTTCGGCTTTCAGTTGTTCGTGCTGCACCGACAGCTGCGCTTTGTCGGCCGTTTTCTGGCTGAACATCACCACCAGTCGGCTGCCATCAGCCAGGGCGCAGCGCCAATAACGCCAGTTGGCACTCTGGCTGACCGCGGGCGGCTTGCTGATGGCCACCTGATTAAACTCAGTGCGGCTTTGCACATGGCGCAGCCACAATTCCAGCACCTGGTCCATGCTGCCGCTCAGGGTTTTATTGACCGACAACTTAAACTGGCCGGTGCAATCCTGCCCTGTCACCCGGCGGCCAATATGCTGTTCAAAACGCACAGTCAGGCTTTGCGCCCACCAATCTGTAACACCAGGCTGCGCCCGCAACAGGCTTGCGATGGCTTTGTGGTCGAGCTGCTCAGCTTGTTGCTGGTGCAAAAACTGCAGCCAGTGATCCCAACTGTGTCCTGTGGTGTCAGCAATAGTCTGTTCGTTAATGGCTTGACTCATAGCTTACCTTTTTCTCCATAAAGCAACTGTTCAACAGCGGCTATACAGGCGTCCAGCCGCTCCAGATAATCGGGCGAGTCCACCACCAACAGCTGTTCAGGTTGAAAGCCGTACTTCAGGTACAGTGCCTGCAGCTGCTCAAAGGCCTGCTGACGCACGGCCGGATCGCCCAGCTCACGCATGCCGTCGGCCACCCAGGGCACTGTGGGTTTCAGCAAAATCACTAAATCGTACTGAGTCGGGTCAATAAAGCTTTCAATACGGCTGGCCAGCGTGCCGAGCATTTGCTGGCTGAAAAAGGCAGTGACTACAGCGTCGGTGTCAAAAAAACACACTTTATTGGCACTGCGCAGCGCTTTTTGGTCCTGCTCGTACTGCAAATGGGCAATACGGTTAAAGTCTTCCAGGTTGAATAACTCCCCATTGCCTGCCACCACCTGCTCCTGATAATCCCGGCCCAGCTCTTCTGACCAGGAAGTGCAATACACTTTGGCCAGCTTACGGGTTAAGGTGGTTTTGCCACAACTTTCCGGGCCGGAGATCAGCACTTTACGGGCGAAAAACGGCCGCGCCGCACCGGCAATATAGTCCCAGTGCAAATAAGGCTGCTGACGTATTTCAGTGCCGCTAATCGGCCACTGGGTGCGCTGCGGGTCAATCAGCTGGTAATCAATGCCCGGGAAATGCTGGCTGTGGCCCTGACGGTAACTTTCTTCGCCGCCGAAAATCACGTGAACAGGCTCAGGCACCGCCGCTGTCAGCAGCGCGGCATACTGAGCCCAGCCATGCGGAAAGGCCGGAATGGCACTTTCGTCCAGCAGGACGATCTGAATACCTAACCCCACCAGTTCCTGGGCCAGCCAGCGTTGACGTAATACCCCCGGAATATAGGGGCAACCGGCCTGCCCACACAGCAACTTATCTTCGGTCTGGTGTTCGCTGATCACCACATAAAGCCGGTCGCACATGGCATGTGCGCGCAAGATGGCGGTTAAATGGCCGCGATGTGGTGGTAAAAACTTACCCGGAAAAACCCCAATCTTCATTTGTGCTGCGCAGCTCCTCTGCTCCAGTTGATGGCACCGTACACTGAATTGATAAAAAACGCGATCCACATCAGCAAGGTGGGCACGGCATAAGGCGCACTGTCTGCCGTGGTCAGCAGCACCACAGACCAGGCCAGAATATTCAATAAGTTGGTGAGCAACCAAAAAGTCCACTGCGCGGCAAAAAAGCGGATCATCAACAGCTGCGCCGCTATCTGGAACACCACTGTGCTGGCATCCAGCATGGGCCCGGCCAATGCAAAGCCGCTGTAGTTTTGTAGCTGCTGGTAAATCATTGAATTGCGCGCCAGTGCACTGCTTACAAAACCATCCACCTGGGTTAAAAACCAGCCAGTAAGGCCAATGCTCAGCAGCACCAGCGGTGTCAGCCACAACCAGTGTGTGCCCAACTCACGCATGCGCACCAGCTGAGTCTCACTGTGCAGCTGGTTTTTCCAGCACCACCAGACAAAAAACTGCGAGGGCACAAAATAAAACCAGTTCAGCAGCCAGTCGCCGTAATAGCCGGAAGTCCAGGCCACCAGGCCATAACAGGCACAGCTGAGCAGGCCCCATACCCAGTTGGAAATCAGCCCCTTGGCCACCAGCACCACACAAAACACGCCACTGATAGCGCTGATTGGGCTGACCAGCCAGTTCAGCACAATGGAGTAAGCGGAATTCCAGTCGGTGCCAGTCGCACTGAAATAACAAGTTGCGGCCAATACCAGCAGGCTAAAGCCCACTAACCACGCCCGCTCAGCCCTGTTTAACCGGCGTAAATCTGCCCATAGTTGGCTCATAGGCGGTTACACCATCACCAGCCGCACGGCAAAACCGGTAAACAACAACCCCAGTGCCAGGTTACCGACCTGCCCTACTTTGGGCTGATGGCGGAAAAACCCGGCAATGGCGGCACCGGCGTAAATCAGCAGGGTTAAATAGGCCAGACTGACCAGCTCCAGCACCACAGCCAGCGCCAGATAAGGCACCCAGGCCGGGCTGTAACTGGCGTCAATAAACTGAATAAAAAACGACAGGTAAAACAAAATGGCTTTGGGGTTAGTCAGGCTCAGCAACAGGGATTTGCGAAACACAGAACCGGCTTTTGGCAGCGTATCAGCCTGCTCAGACTGACCAAGGCGCAGGCTTAGCAGAATTTGCACGCCCAGGTACAACAAATAGGCAGCGCCCAGATAACGCAGTACAGTAAAGGCCTGTGGCGACGCAGCCAGCAGTGACGCCACCCCGAGATAAGATAAAAAGATTAAGATCCCATCGCCGATCAGCACCGCCGCCAGTGCCTGCCAGGCTTTGGCTGGCCCCTGGCTGATGCTGGTTTTCAGCACAAACAAACTGTTCGGCCCCGGCATTAAAATAATTACGATCAGCCCGGCTAAAAAGGTCCAGAACTGCAACACCCCAAAAACGTCCATTACATCCTCGCCATCGACCTAACCCATTCCGCTTCTCTGGTACAGCATGCTGCAGCAGCTGCTTTTAAGTCAGGCGCCCCAGGGAGAGCCAGCTGCCTGATGGAAAGTCCGTACATACAAGGCTTCCACCTCAGTGCGTGCCCACTGGGTTTTGCGTAAAAACTTCAGACTGGATTTAATCGACGGGTCCTGCCGGAAGCAGTTGATCTGCACCAGAGCGCCAAGCTGCTCCCAGCCATAGTGCCCGGCTAACCGGGTGACAATGGCCTCCAGCGTCAGGCCATGCAAAGGATTGTTCGGTTGTGTACTGCTCATGTGGAATTCACCCTGGTGATGACAAAGATGCCGTAGTTTAAACGTCTGGCGCTGCATGCACCATCCAGCGTACACCAAAGCGGTCAATACAGGCCCCATAAAGGCCAAATGGCTGTTCACTCATCGCTTCAGTCACTTGTCCTTGCGCCGACAGCTGCGCAAACAAGGCCCGGCTTTGCGCTGCATCGCCTTCAGAAACAAACAGGCTTAATGTGTTGCCCTGTATCGGACGCTCAGTGGGGTGCAGCCAGTCAGACGCTGAAATATCCAGCACTTCTGAGGTCAGGCGGCCATTAAGCACCTTTTGCTGTGCTTCAGCGCCAAACATGGCCGCCATGGGTGACTGCCCCACCAGAGTGTACTGCAGCTCACCACCAAACAGCTGTTGATAAAACTGCAGCGCTTGCAGGCACTGGCCATCAAATATGGCATATGGACTGACGTTCATTGTTGCTCCTGAGCAAGGTGCAGCCGAAAACCAAATACCGGCATGCTGACCTGGGTAAAATCAATATCACTAAAGCGTTCAAAGCCCAAACGCTGATACAGGCGCCAGGCACTTTGCATCGCAGCCGTGGTATGCAGCAACATCACCTGATGCCCACGGGAGTTCGCTTCGTCAATACAGCGCCGGGTTAACTGTTCGCCTATGCCCCGGCCCCGACAGGCTGCATCAACCGCCAGCAGTCGGATCCCTGAGGCCCGCCGGTAACTGGCTGCCGTACCGCCGGAGCCATAATGCGCCATATCAGCAAAATACAGCACTCCACCACACACCTGGCCAGACTCAGTTTCAGCGACAAAAATCTGCACACCGGGTTGTCGGGTAAACTGCCCCACCTGACTCAGCATCTGGTAGTACTGGGGCTGTTGCTCTGGCCCCGGAAAACCGGGCAACTGGCTATAACTTTCAACCAGCAGCTGGCCGTAAGCGGCAAAATCATGTTCCGTAGCGACCCGTACCTGAATCATTTATCCCTCCAACCCCGCCCTGATCAACACGGCACCATTCGAAAACGCCAACACTGCATCATAGGGCTCTGTGCCTTTATGGTAAATACGTCGTCAAAACCAACGCATGGCATGATTCACAACTCAGGGGTGGACAGCCTCTGCCGGATCTCCTGTTCAGATCGGTCAGCAGCCGCTATTTCGCCAGTCTGAACCAGGACTCCGTCATGCGCAGGCGGCAGAATCGACCGGCGCTCTGAGGCGCGCCGGTCTGGATTGATGGTCAGGCCCGGCCCCGACCAAGAGGTTCGCCTTTGATTTTGCAAATCAGCAGAAAACCAGCCGCAATGGCAACTATTGAACTCCAGAAATAAAGCGGAGCCTCATCTGGCGGAAAACTGTTACCGGCAAGAAAAACCAGCGCAATAGCAATGAATAAAGAGCACCAGCCCAGCCAGTGACTGGGGCGCCACCAGCCAAAACCAAAAGGAGTTGCAGAAAACCAGTACCGATCGTTAGTTGCCATTACTTTGTCCCCGTGCATTGTCAGTTGCAGTAATAATGACAGATAAAGCGACAGGCGTCTAAAGACCAGATCACGGAAAAAGCAGCGTCATCCTGCTCCCAGGCAGGTCGCCGGTATGACACCAGCTCTTTATCAACAGACAACACCGGCATGCAGGGTTTCATGCCGCTATCACAGACGCAACAACACCCGAAAGCCTCTGGAGGCGTAATAGGACTGAGCCCCATTGTGGTAGATAAAGACCCGGCCGTAACGGTAGTCACCAAAAATGGCGCCACCTTCGGCCCGCACCTCTGGCGGTGTTGCCAACCAGCTGGATGTTTTCTGATCAACAGGGCCACGTTGCTGCAACCGCCTGTATTCCTCCTCCGTCAGCAGGGTTACACCATACTGAGCCGCCAGCTGCATCGCCGACCCGGCCGGTTTATGTTCTTTGCGCTGCGCCAGGGCCGCCTCGTCATAACAGAGGCTGCGCCGGCCCTTGGGGGTTTCGGCACTGCCATCGGCAATCAGGTAATCACCGCTGTGTCCGTCAACCCCAATCAGCGCCGGTTCACCGCCACTGTCCTCCATCCACTGCAAGGCCCGTAGTTTTTCCGGTGCCTGTTGCAAGCGGCCACCAAATTCAGCCCAATCTGGTGTCAGCTCTGCCACCGGCTGCGCCACAAAACGTTGCTGTACTGCTTCAAGAATTGCCTGCAAAGACATCACGCTGCTCCTGTTTGCGCTTAAAAGTGACGGGTGTTTGAATGACCGAACCCGGCTTTCGCCTTTGGTCAGTCAAGAAACTGCCATGAATCTGCACCATCAAACTGCCGTACGGGTATCTTGTCCAGCAGTTTTGGATCGAAATTACGAAGGTTCACTCCATGGCGGGCCCCCGCAACCTCAGGCAAGGGGACCCAGTGGGTCACACATCCACAATGAGCGCAGCGCACCGTCGCCAGGGTTTTATCGCCTTGAACGTACTGCTGCGTATGCTCAGGGTGACCTTTCACCCGCACAGTACCAAATTCGTAATAGCCCCAAAGCCCGGCTATTCTGCGGCACAGCGAACAATTGCAACTCGTCAGTGTTTGTGGGAGGCAGGGGATCTGGATAGTTACAGCGCCACAATGGCAATGTCCTTTAATCATGACTCCCTCCTTGATGTTTGCGTCTGAACAATCATTTAATGTCCCAGACACCTTTGTGTGAGCTCAACCCAGCCAACGAGAGGTGTCGGCACTGCATCTGCCTGGCCAGAATAGCGAGTTCAGAAGGCGATCACCATGTAAAATTTTGCGGAAAATGGTCCGAAGCCGCCAGCAGCTGGCCTGAACTGACAAAAGCAAAACCTCCGGCATTGGTAATAGCGTAATCCAGCAGGCCACCGCCTTGTTGAGTGGCATGATTACCGCGCACCACAGCACCAGCTGGTGGTGCAACAAAAGCGCCTGAGGTTGGGTCGGCATTAAAATCCCCCACCACAGCCCAGGAGCCACCACCATTAATGGCAGCAATTTGTGGATTGGTGTAGCTGCAGGCATTGGCAGTGCCGGCTGAGGGGGCGTGGTACGAATAAATACGCAGCAGGTTGCCGCCCTCATTCACTGTCATCCAGGGCAGATTACGTGGGTTGCCCGGCTGGTACCCCGGAGGCGCCACCACCACAGGCTGATGAATACCCCAGGCACTAATGGTCAAACGGCTCATAATAGCCAGACTGTTGCGCGGGTTGTCGTCTACAGTGTTGTACCAGAACACCACATCGTAGATATGGTTGCCATTGACATAAACACCTGTGACTGAGTTTGGAAACCCAACTATTGCATTGCGGTTTTGCAACAAATGGGTCATATCGCCACTTTCCTGCAGGCAAATAACATCCGGGTTGTTTTGTGCCATCAGTGCCCCTAAGTACAATTGATTGGTACTGCCTTGCATATTCCATGTGGTAATTCTCATCGCTAAGCCCCTTGATTGGTGGTGAGGTAAATACCCAAAATAGAACCATGCGCTCCTGCCTGTCCAGCGCCCGCACTGAAATAATTCGCAGCTCTATCGGCCTGTCTGCACCTTGCCATTAAGTTTTTCACGAAACACTAACCAATTGATTTCTAATGAATTTACCTAATGACATTGCGGGTGTGGCTATATTTCTCCAACAAAATGGACGTTCGGCTCCATCCGCTGGCAGTTTCGTTTGACAAGGCTGGGCATCTGGAGCCGCGGTGAGTGGAAGAAATAGCCAGCAGAGCTGGCTTAAAAGGGCTCCAACCAGGCGTCACAGCGAGGTAAGGCAAAGGACGAAGCAGCCCCGCCATCACGCCCTTTGTTCTGCAAAGGGCCGGACACCGAACAACAGGCTGTGCTGCCTTCAGGGCTGGTTTAGGGCAGAAGGTGCGCCTGTGCACCGGGCTGCACCACATCAGGCCCACAACGCCCGTGCCGGACAAACTGTGCAATCAACTGGTTAATGGTTGCTTTTAATGCCTCAGAGCCTTGATCGGTTAAATCGTTATGGCGGGAACCCGCTATGGTACTGACACAGACCGACTTTCGCTGCTCCTCTGCCGTGGGTAATACGCCTGCATCGGCAGGAAAATCGCTGCCGCGGACAGACAGCACCTGCACGGCGTCGTGGCGTGGCAAGGGATAGCGCCTGTTATCCAGTGTGATCAGCCTGCTGGCAAAACCGGGCGATTCACGCAGAAGCAACGCAGAAATGTCGCCGCCATTGGAATGACCTATTAATGTCAGTGCTGTCCAGTCAAAGGCGGGGTAACGAGTTGCAAGGTGCTGCCGGACAAAACGCAGATTCTGCGCCCCCCGCTGCCACATGGGCAGACGAATACGGAACAAATCGCCGGTTTTAGCCAGCGGCGGATCCGTAGGTAAATCATGCTGCACCGCTACCACCAGATAACCTTCAGAGCGCAGCTGCTCCGCAATAAAGGCATAGCCGGTATGCGGCACTCCATACCCAGGGCTGAGCATCGCCACAGGGCACTGCTGTTCTGCTGTGCATTGCGCCTCATTTGGCCTGTACAACAGCACCGGAATAGCTCTGTTGCGGCTGTTGTCCTGCAGTATCTGAACTTCTGTTGTTTCTGCCTGAAGCTCATAAGCAGCCAAACCTACGGCCAGGCTGGCCAGTACCAGCCGCCTTAATAACTTCATCGGGTTTCTGTCTGTTGTCATCAGTGTTATTGGGACTTGCAAATAAAGCGCGGATATTACGCTTGTTTGCCAGCTTTTGCGCGTTGTTGTTTTAATAGCAAGGCCGCATTTATATTCATCCACAATCTCCTTTTGTTTGAATTTTTTGGGTTGGCAAGTGCCGCCTACCAGCGAAACATCGGCAATGGGTTAAGCGGGTGCCGGAAAAACCAGGCCATACCACGTTTGAACAAAAACCAATGAAAGCCCAGGTTGGGAAACTGACGTTTCAGTGCTGAGATGGTACTGCGTGGCAACCCCATCGCAAACACCCCCAGTGAAAAATCGGCAATGTCGGCGCGGCGAAAATTCTCTACCAGACGGCTGTGGTCCGCCGCGCGGGACCGCACCGCATGGTGCATTTCTATCATGGCACTGATTTCGTCAATCCAGCCCTCTTTGCCAATGTGGCGTAAATAATCAGCGGCACCATGCGCCGAGGGTGGCAAATAGTCCAGCGTTTGCGCTGTCCACAGCCCTATGTCATGAAAGGCACCGGCGATTTGAATTTTTTCGATGTCCTCAGCTGTGTTTCCTGCAAAGGACAGGCACAAATGCACCACCCGGTACACATGGTTACGGTAGCCTGCATAACCGGAGCCCAATCGGTGTTGGTGACTGGCCAAAATCTGCTCAACCAGAGGTAATGCATAGACAAGGCTGGCTTGCCTGTGCTGAAGGTCTGGGTTCATTGTGCTTCCCTTGTGTTCAACCGGGTTAACGGGCACTGGCCTGGTGGATCAGGCAACAGGGTTAACTGACTTTCCAATGCTTTCAAGGCCTCCGTCTGATAGTCCGGCACAAAATGCCCGCTCAGGTCTTTTTTATTCACTGCTGCAACTGCAGCCATTCTCTTGGGCTACTGCCGGTTTTTCGCCTGAAGGTGCGGGCTAAAGCCGAAGGACTTTCATAACCCACTTCATCAGCTATCAAAGCGACAGGACGGCCTTCCCTTAATAATTTTTGCGTCAGGCTCACCCGCCAGCTGACGAGATATTCCGCCGGGGTAATACCCACCACTTTATGAAACTTGGCGGCAAAACTGGCTCTGGACATACTGGCGGCGCTGGCCAGTTCAGCCACAGACCAGGCCCTGGCGGGCTGGTCGTGCATTAACGTCACAGCTTTTGACAACCGTACATCGGCAAGCCCGGCCATCATGCCTGTGGATACACTGCGATTAGCCATCATATACCGCAGCAATTGGATCACCACCAGCTCAAACAAGCGGTTTAATACCGCATTTTTGCCGCAATGCTGCGCAAAGGCTTCATCAAATAACCAATCCAGATTGCCACTGAGCATGGCAATGTCAGCCAAAGGCATCAGCACATAAGCAGGTAAAGCTGTGGTTAACGGATTATCTAAACCGCCGTCAAAACTCAGCGCAGCTGACACTAATTGTGGATGCTGAGCGCCCTGCAGCCCCACTGCCGGGCCCAGGCGATGACAACAAGGCCGGGGGATAAATAACAAACTGGGTTCAGTGATCAAAAGCGGCTTTTGCGGGTCCGGCTGAAACAGCAACTCACCGGAACGCAACAAATGCAGTTTGGCCGTTCTGTCTGCAGCATCAAAACGAAGTTCAGAGCCAAGCACACCAGCAAAGATGGTGGTGGCATGCATACCAAATTGCGCGAGCAGGGTCGATAAACGGTCCACACCAGTCCTCACACTGTAAAACAAATCAATTTAGACGATCTGTTGCATAACTTAGACTATTTGAAGCCAAAAAGAAAGCCAAGCCCCTTACTATAACCACAGCCGTTCACAAAGGGAAAACAACAGACCCGGTGCGAAGCGAGCAAAAACTACAGAGGTCGGCGCACCAAGAAGAGCCTGACCAATGAACTAAGCCTGCAAATCCAAAAGGAAACTGACATGACTCACTTTAAATCACCTTTATTTACCGCAGCCATCGCCACACTGGGCCTGGCCTTTGGTGCCACCGCATATGCTGCCGACAAACCCACAGTGGTATTGGTACACGGCGCTTTTGCTGAATCGTCCAGCTGGAACGGTGTGGTGGCAGAACTGCATGAACAGGGTTACCCGGTCATAGCGCTGGCAAACCCGCTGCGCAGCGTAAAAAGTGATGCCGCTTACCTGTCAGATGTAGTAGCCACCACCAAAGGCCCGGTGGTTTTAGTCGGCCACTCCTATGGCGGTTCAGTGATTAGCCAGATCACACCAGACCAAAATAAAGTAAAAGCTTTGGTTTATGTTGCCGCTTTTGCTCCTGAACAGGGTGAAAATATTGCCGAATTATCAGGACGTTACCCTGGCGGCACCTTAGGCCCAACCCTGGCTGCCCCTGTGGTGTTAAAAGATGGCAACAAAGATTTGTATATTCAACAGGACAAATTCCACACCCAATTTGCAGCAGACGTACCGGCTGCCGAAGCGGCCTTGATGGCCGCCACGCAGCGCCCCGTGACAGAAGCCGCGTTGCATGAAGCGTCAGGGGCACCCGCCTGGAAAAAAATTCCGTCATGGGCCATTTACGGCACAGCCGATAAAAATATCCCTGCCGCAGCGATGAAATTTATGGCAGAGCGCGCCGGAGCTAAAAAGATTGTTGAAATCGAAGATGCCTCTCATGTGGTGATGACCTCTAAACCAGAGCAAGTGGCACAGCTGATTGTTGAAGCCGCAGAAGCAACGGCGAAATAACCCCGCCGGTACAAGCAAACCACACGAGCCCTGAGCCAGAGTCAGGGCTCATTTTTTTAAAAAATAGCCGCACCAAGGAAAAATGGGGATACCTCAGATAAAAACCTCCGGCTATGCTTAACCAAAACATAGCCGGAGGTTAACTACTACACCCTAAAGGTTGGATGTCTTTGCTTTTAACTTTTGTCAAATCACATTTTAGCGACTTTTAGTTAAAATAAGCCCTTGGCGTTCCATTTCATCGGCAACCTGGTCAGCCGTTTTTTCGATCAGACTGTCCACATTGCCAGGGTTCTTGCTTTTGCTTTGTCCACCCCATACCAGCTTGTTTTGAGGTAACGCATACACAAGTGTCTCAATGACAAGTACAGTGTCAGACTCCAGGTTAGAGCCCCATCCAGGCCCCAAATTTCCTCCAATGAATCCACCAAAGGTTGGCCCCGAGTAACCTCTGGAGGATATCTCCTTATCCAGGTGCACTGGTCGCATAACCACTATCGCAGTGACTCCCGCCTTCTCTGCTGCGGCACGAACCCTGGCTTCGTCCACCACACTATCATTGGACGGCTTGTTCAGTGGTAATTCGGGTGAAGCGTCTCTTGGCAACGCCTGTGCGAGTGCTGCAAGGGGATCTGTCTTCGCCTGCTTTTCAACCGCATTCAAGTCACTAGCGGAAGGCTTGGGCATAGGCCCTCCCTCAGCTATTGCCTGTGTGAATGCGGCGAGAGGATCTGCCTTGGTCTGTGCTTCAGCCACATCTAAGTCTTCAAGCAGTTGATACATAGGGAGACCCTGGACTCCACGAGCGGACAACTCACGCGCGAGCGCCTCCTCCCCAGCGAGACGAATAGACGGATCATTTGCTATAACCACGGCAGCCACCTTCTCTCCATGCAATCTGAATGGTGCCGTACCGGGAGCCTTCCAGGAGGAAATGAGACTGTTAGTGCACCCCGATAAACCAACAACGGTGCACAACCCCATCGACAAATAGAACTTTCTCATAATTGTATTCTCGTTCAGAGTGATTTGTAGCCCAGCATCTGCGCTTAAGCGCTCCGGACAATGGTGTACTGGTCGTCAATATGCAAAATGTGCATGCTCTTCCAACCAGTGCTGAAACGCAGAATACCAGCAGCTCGTCGACGAGAAGTCAGGAAAGGGTCGGAATTAGGTCAGAAATACTCCTCCGACCGGTTGTACTTAGCGTTCCACCCGGAATAAGGCAATACAGATGAATATGCTGACTGATTACCCTTCACATAATGCTTCAAAAACCGGCGCGGCTTGCCGCGTCCGGCGTCAAAAGCGCACAGTTGATTGATTTGTTAGAAATCACCTTAAATCTTGCTCTGAGTCTATAAATAGAACATCTTCTCTATCGGAAATATAATTTGCCATTTCAGGAAATAAAACAGACACACTAGATAATGCTGTATACAGCATACTTGTAAAATGGCGTACATGCTCGAACGAACCTTTTTTAGGAGCAATAAATCTATGCTTCATTAGTTCAGCTGTTAGTCTAACTTCTTTAACTTGATCAGTACCATGGCAGTCATATTTAATTGTTGCTTTTGATGGAAACGGGTACGAAAATCCATCAGGATGAAGGTAAGTCAACAATCCATCGTTTATGCTCAATACCATGTTATGCCGATGACAAAATGGCCTATATGGAAGGTCATCTCGATAACAACTAAAACTATTAAACAGATTGTTATGTGAGTCGAATGAAAATTCTTCGCATATTATAAATGTTATGATCTGATCTCTTTCATCTATTTCAGGTTGATAACGACCACTTAAGCCTTCTTCTTTCCTGCTGTATATGTAGCATGGATTGTATAAATGATCTCTTAATGATTTAGTGTCTGCCAGTTTTCTAAGCGATTTTTTAAGATCATATTGCGATAATTTAGATTTTATTTCCCCGACACAAACGACAGATTCAATAGGAAAGAAGCGCTGCCCGCTCTCATTTCGAATTAGAGGCGTGACTGATTTGTCATAAATAATAATGTCACATTGAGTGCTTATCTTTCCTCCTGAAGTAACAATGAAACCTGACTCCATTCCCATTCTTTCAGGGAGAATATTGGTTAAATATTTTTTAACAACACCTTCTCTATAAGCACCAAATTCTCCAGGATGAACCAAATTACCTTCTGAATTTACAAATAAAGATCGTGAGCTATCAATAAATGATGCTTTAAATTCTCCGATCTTCTCATCCAATAGAATATCAATGGCATTTGTATTTTGCTGGTTCATCTTACTCCTTGTGTTTCTAACGCCCCGTTTACCCGCACATACTGCGGAAAGCGTTTTTGTGTATAGTGGCGCGAAGCGACACACAAAAACGAGCGTAGCAGTATGTGTCGGCGTGCAGCGTTTTGTCAGCCTTAGTTTTTGTTTTTTAGGTATTCCGCTACAGCTTGGTAAGCAGGCAGAGACGTTGGATCTATCTTTGCGTTTTTGGCCGTAGGGAAAGATGAGTACCGAACAATAACCATTTCAGCGGTCGGATCTATGTAAATCGTCTGCCCATGGACACCGCGAGCCGCTATGGCACCATGATCATTATGAAAAACCCACCACATGCTTTTATAGCTACCGCCGGGAAGAGTTTTGTAACCTGCCTTGGCAAAAGCGGCTTTATCACCACCGGCTAAGATGTTTTTAACAACCTTCTCAGGGAAAATTCGTTGTCCATTGATCTTCCCCCTATTAAGCATTAACTCCCCAATACGCCCAAGGTCTCGCAGACTAGCGCTAAGCCCGCCGCCAGCAAAAGGCATCCCTTTAGCGTCAACCGTCATATACCCATCCTGCTCCGCACCTATTTTGCTCCAGATACGCTCCGACAAAAGATGTGCAACGTCTTTACCAGTAACTCTGGCAATGATCCAGCCTAGTGCATCAGTATTAATGGTCTTGTACCCAAAGGCCTCTCCGTGAGCACCACTTTTCCCAACAGTTTGTAGATACTCAAGATAGCCATTCGGGCCTTCGTAATCTTTCGGCTTCGGTAAAGGGCTTGCCGCCTTGGAGTAAAGCCAGATATCGGCATTTGGATCAGAATAGTCCTCGCTGTACTCCAGAGCAGTTGTCATATCCATTACTTGCCGAACTGTCGCACTGCCAAATGCACTATCTTTGAGTTCTGGAATTATTGAAGATACTTTAGCGTTCTCGTCAAGTCTGCCTTCAACGACCATCATTTCTGCCAAGAGCCCCGTAAGAGACTTAGTCATCGACATTGCAGCGTGCTGCCCCAACTCGTTTAAACAACCCAAATATTTTTCATAAACAATCTGCCCCTTGTGCAGGATAAGAATACCGTCGGTATAGTTTTCTGACAGTGATGCGGCCCATGTTATCTCAAGCTCACTATTGAGCGGCTTGAACTTTATTGAATCGATATTTTTATCTTTGGCGTAAGCGAAAGAAGTTGGCGCACCGATTCCCCTGCTTACTTGTTTAGTCGGCATCAACTCTCGGATGTGGCAAACAGTCCACCTCATTTTTGGGAAACTAAAAAAATCAGATTCCGGCTGCATAATAAGTTTATCTGCGGATGGTGGAAATCCAACCATCCAATCCATTTTCACCGGGTCCGAATCTTCAGCACTCAAAATATTAGATGATGAATTACTTGAAAAGCTTAAACTGCTCAACGTCAATGAGAACAATATAATTGTTATTCTTATCATTATTTCCCCTTATTCTCCACTAATGTTGCTGCTTGGATTTCAGGCTAACGCTTTAAGCAGTGGTGCGAAGCATCCGATGCCTTGACTTGTTAGTTGCACGCTGATGTCTAGCTTTAATATAGAGAGCCCTATGATGAATCTTACCTTCCCATCTGACGACATTGGTTGAAGGTTTTGGATACTTTAATCTGGCGACAATTAAAATTATTTGTTTTTCAGATGCTTGCTGAATACTGTTACCCAATATACTTTCAACTCCCTTTGTTCCAGCGCAATTATGACCATAATAAGCAATTGCCAAATATGCCTTAGCAATGTCCTCTTTACTTCTTTTCTTTGTGAGTAGTATTGCCAGCATCTGCTCTTTGAGTTTTCTTAGAATTGAATGCGAGTAATCACCTGTCACAACACGGACGAACTGTTGCTCAATGGTGCTTGCACCTTGAGTTTCCCCGTTTAAAATTCTACAAAACAAAGCCCGAAATATTCCAATATGATCAACTCCATAATGAAACGGGGATCGGTGGTCTTCTGCTGCAATTAAATAGGACGTGAATGAATCTGGTATTTCCATGCTCCTAGCATCAATAACCTGAATACACCTATGCAATTTCTCTTTAAAGTTAAAAGCATTAAAAATAAGAAAAAAACAACCTATTAAGTGGGCTGGTACAGTAAGAAAATAGTATATGTATCTCAAAATGGTTCTCTTTGGCATTTTACGGTGCCATCTTGGTTAGCTACCATGGAATTAAAAGCACCTATCATTTCTGACTCAGACTTTACCAACAAGTCATAGAAGTTTGTTGATTGTCTCCCGTGACCATTTTCCACTGAGTGAAGGTAGACTCTATCTTTGCCTAGATAATTTTTCTGGATATAGCCTTCTATCTCAGCTCTAGTTCTGTCATTTCCATTGTACTCACGCTCCCCAGTAGAAGAAATCTCGTATATTTTTTCAGCACTACCTTTTATGATATTTCCTTCTTTCCAGATAATAATCACATACCTGAGGATCATATCTTTGTAAGGGTTATAGGCTGTATTTACCGTAACCATTTCCAAGTACCACCTTCCCGTAACTTCAGGTATAGGAAACAGCTTCTCTCTAGCGAAAAAGAATAGAAATGTTAAGCCGACACCTCCAACTAAGGTTGCGATGATGTCAGCCCAAAAGCTTCCAAAGTCCATAATCTCTCCTTAATTGATTTCAGCAACTAGACATAATGACTCCACAAGGTGCTGACCTCCGAAGACGTGGGTTAGCTTTGCAGCCAGAGCCATACTGTATTTGTTTACGATACATTACTGGAGGTCAGCATGGATAACAATAGCATCACTTTCATAGGTTTAGACACGCATAAAGAATTCTTTGAAGTGGCTTATATCGACGATAGCCGCGATTCCAAACCTGTCAGTCTTGGACGTATTAGCGGCACTAAACCAGCGTTGCAAAAACTGGTTCGCCAGTTCGAATCCAAACACCCTGGGTCTACATTGCACTTTGTGTATGAAGCCGGCCCTTGTGGTTACTGGATTTATCGCTATCTCACAAGTCTTGGTCATTGCTGCTATGTTGTGGCACCATCTTTAATTCCTAAAAAAGCCGGTGAACGAATTAAAACCGATAAACGTGATGCCCTTAAACTCGCGGTTCTGCTGCGTTCTGGTGATATTGACCCTATTTATGTACCAGAACCAGAAGATGAGGCGGTGCGAGATTTATCCCGTGCCCGTGAAATCTCCATGAAAGACTTAAAAGACGCTAAATATCAGCTCAAAGCCATGTTACTGCGTAATAACATTCGCTGTGACGTGCAAGACAATTGGTCGACCAAACACCTGCGCTGGCTGACTGAACTCATCTTGTCGCATCCCGCACAACAAATTGTGTTGCAGGAAGCTATACAGACTATTAGTGAGCGTATTCGTCGTTTAGAACGACTGGATAATGAACTCAGTTATCACGTCAAAAATTGGCGCTACTACCCTGTTGTTAAAGCTATACAGGCTATGCGAGGAGTCCGGCTGCTGGTCGCTGTTGGCGTGATTGCTGAGCTTGGCGATTTAGCCCGTTTCGACCATCCCAGAAAGCTTATGGCCTATCTGGGCTTAGTGCCATCCGAGCATACGAGTGGCAGCAAGCGCAGGCAAGGCTGCATTACCAGAACAGGGAATACCAGAGCCAGGAGGCTGTTGGTTGAAGGCGCACACACCTATCGTTATGCGGCCAATATCTCCACTGAATTGCAAAAACGACAAGAAAGCCTTCCTAAAGAAATCACTGATATCGCCTGGCAAGCCCAGCTTCGCCTCTGTCGTCGGTATCAGCGGTTAATCAAGCGCGGTAAACATTACAACCTTGTAGTGACCGCCATTGCCAGAGAGATGATTGCCTATATATGGGCTATCTCCCGGGAAGTTGTGCTGACACCAGTGAACCCAGCCAAACGGTTATCCAGGGTGCCCGCATGAGTGACAGGTTAGAGTTAATGCATTGGATCAAGCATCGAGTGTGGCACAACCACCGACGGCGTTAGGATGGCAGCAGCCTTACAGTTGCTGAACCTCGAACCTAGACTGAAGACAGGTGCCACGGCGGAATAAGTAAGGTAGGCTCTGTTAGCGCAAGCTGATAATCCACGTATACCAGCATGACAACCGACGAACATTACCTGCTTCATCTGATGCATTAACTCGCTTTAACAGCAAAATAAGGGCTCTTAAATGAGTAGGAATTTACTCAACCTGCTTGACGTGGGGAGTCATACCAACGCCCCAGTAAGCGGCGCAAAATAGTTGGCTGAAATTAGCGAAGAATGAACGCAAGCCAACTGTTTTGCGTCCGTTCTTGACTGGCTTGTTATATTTTTATGTCATTACCATTGGGTGAAGCTTCACGTGCTTTTCATTCATGTTTTTCATAAACTCAGTTTTTACTTGAAAGTTTATGAAATCATTTTGCGTAAAACTGAGTTTGCCCTTATTAAAAAGGTGCTCTATTGTGGTTAGCAATATTGATTCATTCAAGAAGCAAAAACGGTCTGACATTAAGTGGCGATAAGAAAATATAACTTGTGATTTAAAATATGATTTAAAGCCTCGAGTTAACTCTTCATTTTTACCAATAAGGCAGGATGAGAATATAATTACTTTATCATGATTTTTCTGCGGAAAATCTTTCAACTCATTTCCAGTAAAACATTCACCGTTAGATAAGTAAAAGCCATCTTCATTACCGTGACCAGAAAAGATGACAATGTCTTCTTTTATTTTTTTAGAAAAAAAATACTCTAAATCATTTAGCGAATGAACTCTTTCATGACTGAATTTCCAGCCTGCAGACTTACAAAAAGGTTTCCAAAAATCAGCTGAGTTTCTTGATACGGTATCTTTAATGTGTAGACCATCTAGAACAGTATCAAAAACTCTAATCCCATTTAGCATGAAAGCTCCTTAAAAATATAACGCACACAACACGGGCCGGAAACGCTTAGCGTGCGGAGGTCCAGCGCCACGCAGTGGTGCGAACGTGATTGTGCTTGTTAGGGACTTGATTTAGCCACTTCATCGTACAAGTCCATTGCTTTCTCTTTAGCCTTTACTCCGGCCACGATGGGCACAAGATAGACAAGCGCAAATAACCCGACATTCGCCCAAGTCATTCTCTGAATTATTGCGACAAAAGAAAAAGGCTCCTGGTTTCCGAAGATTGCCGCTAGAAACGCTGTAAGCGGAAAGACGAAGATGCTGACAAGGACTGCGCCATGAAGCGTGTTCGCAACCGCCATCAAGCTGTCGGCAAACTTTTCTTTCGATTTGGGTGACCTATCGCTAAGCTTCAATTGGATACTCCCTAACGCCCAAATTTAGCGCGGAAAACCGCGCAGCGGGTTGACGTCGCAGCCAGCGCTTTTTGCTGGCGATAATATTTGATTGTTATGTAACGTTTACTCCGGTTCATCGCTGTACAGCCTGAATGAAAGTATTGCTGCTAATGCCCCCGAGATCCCCGCTACCCCAGAACCACTGAACCCAGCGATAATTACAGCAGGTTTTAATATAAAAAAATGAAAGAGAAATGCTAAGGGGAGCAGTATTGCAAGTATCTTCCAATTTATCTTCATTTTTACTTTTTTGCTGCAATGAGGGCATTTCCTCTCTTTTCCGAAACCGTTTAGTGCTTTAGAGAAAAAACCAATATTACCTTTGCAATGAGGGCACTTCATTATCTATCCATAGTTACATAACAATTTAATAGAAGGCAAAACGCCCGCAAGTCGGAAATTTTTTTGCCTTCTTTCCTGATTTTTACTCATGCCAAATTAACGCCGAAGTTCCTATAAATCAACAACTTTTTCCAAAACAGAAAATTCACTAGCCCGAAAAAATACGTACTTGAAGTACGCTAGTTGGTGGATTTTTTACTCAGGGTGAATCACTGTTTATTTAAACAGTAGTTGGAGGCAAAAAATGGCTTCACCTTTTTTGGACTACGTGCGGGAGTTTATGGTGTCAAGACGATACGCAAAGCGTACTGTGGACACTTACCTGTACTGGATTAAGTTTTACATTCTCTTCAACCATAAATGCCATCCAAATCAGTTGTCTGATACAGATGTTGAACGTTTTTTGTCTTATCTGTCCAATCAACGCTCTGTCGCTGTGAAAACTCAGGCCACGGCTTTAAATGCTCTAAGTTTCTTGTATCGGCATATCATTCTCCGGCCGCTATCATTGGAGTTGAATTTTAACAAATCAACAATCTGCCAAAAATTGCCTGTGGTGCTTACCCGCATTGAAGTACAGCAGTTACTTGCCTTCATCGATCCTAAATACAAATTGCTGGCGCAGTTGATATATGGCAGCGGTCTAAGGCTGATGGAGGCGGTAAGGTTACGGGTTAAAGACCTGGATTTTGATTATTTGTCGGTATTGGTCTGGCAAGGAAAAGGCAATAAAAACCGCAGGGTTACCTTGGCCCCTGAGCTTGTGCCCAGCCTCAAAGTGCAAATTGAACATGTAAAGCAGTACCTGAACACCGATTTACATAACCCTGCCTATGCAGGAGTCTGGTTGCCCAACGCCCTTGCCAGAAAGTACCCTGCTGCCCCCAAAGAAATGGGCTGGCACTATATGTTTCCTTCCGCGTTACTGAGTCAGGACCCTGAATCCAAACAAATCCGTCGACATCATATGGATGAAACCAGCGTTCGTAGAGCTATTAAAGCCGCAGCCTATCAGGCAGGAATTGAGAAAAATGTCACCTGCCATACGTTACGTCACTTTTTAGAAACTACCTCCCTGTAGTTTCCCCTGCGGGCCAGCCTTCGGCTGTTCAAATTCATTCCCGATGAATTTGTCACTACACACTTGTTAGAATCTGGCGCCGATATCCGTACCGTGCAGGAGCAATTGGGCCACAGCGACGTAAAAACCACGCAAATTTACACCCATGTCTTAAATCGTGGCGGAAATGCGGTGAAGAGCCCGTTGTCGTTACTTTTGAATCAATAAAGCACGACACCTGAAATCCAAAAAATAAGGGCGGGTTAAACCCCGCCCTTATGGCAATTTACCGAATGGGCTTTAGCCCAATGGCAACTTACCAGCCAGTAATTTCTTTCAGAGCTTTACCGATATCGGCCAGGCTCTTCACTGTTTTCACGCCTGCGTCTTCCAGGGCTGCGAACTTCTCGTCTGCAGTACCTTTACCACCAGAGATGATGGCGCCAGCGTGGCCCATACGCTTACCAGCTGGTGCAGTGACACCGGCAATGTAAGACACAACAGGCTTGGTTACGTTTGCTTTGATGTAAGCAGCAGCTTCTTCTTCAGCAGAACCACCAATTTCACCAATCATGACGATGGCTTCAGTCTGTGGATCGTCCTGGAATAATTTCAGGATGTCGATGAAGTTAGAACCTGGGATTGGGTCACCACCGATACCAACGCAAGTAGACTGACCGAAACCGAAATCTGTGGTTTGTTTCACAGCTTCATAAGTCAGAGTACCAGAACGTGAAACTATACCAACTTTACCTGGCTTGTGGATGTGGCCTGGCATGATACCGATTTTACATTCGCCCGGAGTGATGACGCCTGGGCAGTTAGGGCCGATTAAACGTACGCCTAACTCGTCACATTTTACTTTGGCATCCAGCATGTCCAGCGTAGGGATACCTTCAGTGATACAAACGATCAGTTTGATACCGCCGTTGGCCGCTTCCAGGATTGAATCCTTACAGAAAGCAGCTGGAACGTAGATCACAGAAGCTTCAGCGCCAGTGGCTTCTACCGCTTCTTTGACTGTGTTGAACACTGGCAGGCCCAGGTGAGTCTGGCCGCCTTTGCCCGGAGTTACACCACCAACCATTTTGGTGCCGTAAGCAATGGCTTGTTCAGAGTGGAAAGTACCCTGAGCACCAGTGAAACCCTGGCAAATTACTTTGGTGTCTTTGTTAATTAAAACGCTCATTCTTTACCCCTTATACGCCAGCAGCTGCAGCGACGACTTTCTTGGCAGCGCCAGTCAGGTCTGTATCAGCGATGATGTTCAGGCCGCTTTCAGACAGCACTTTAGCACCCAGTTCAGCGTTGTTACCTTGCAGACGAACCACAACAGGAACTTTTACGCCAACTTCTTTCACTGCACCTATTACACCTTCAGCGATCATGTCACAACGCACGATACCACCGAAGATGTTGATGAATACGGCTTTCACAGCGTCATCAGACAGGATAATTTTGAATGCTTCAACCACGCGCTCTTTGGTCGCGCCGCCGCCAACGTCCAGGAAGTTAGCTGGTTGGCCACCGTGTAATTTCACGATGTCCATAGTACCCATAGCTAAGCCGGCACCGTTTACCATACAGCCGATGTCGCCACCTAAAGCGACATAGTTCAGCTCCCACGAAGCAGCGTGTGCTTCACGTGGATCTTCCTGTGAAGGGTCTTGCATGGCTTTCAGTTCTGGGTGACGGTACAGAGCGTTGCCGTCAATCACCAGTTTGGCATCCAGACAGTGCAGATTGCCTTCTGGCGTGATCACCAGTGGGTTGACTTCTAACAGCGCCAGGTCTTTTTCCTGGAACAGTTTGGCTAAGCCTAAGAAGATGTTAACGAATTGGTTAACTTGCTTGCCTTCCAGGCCCAGTTTGAACGCCAGTTCACGGCCCTGGAATGGCTGTGCGCCTACCAGTGGGTCAACAGTGGCTTTTAAAATTTTCTCTGGAGTTTCGTGGGCAACTTTTTCAATTTCCACGCCACCTTCAGTAGAGGCCATAAACACGATGCGACGTGAAGAGCGGTCTACTACTGCACCCAGGTACAATTCTTTGGCGATATCAGTACAGGTTTCCACCAGAATGCGGCTAACCGGCTGACCTTTTTCGTCTGTCTGGTAAGTTACCAGGTTTTGGCCCAGCCATTTTTCTGCGAAAGCGCGGATTTCGTCTTTGCTCTTAACCAGTTTCACACCGCCCGCTTTACCGCGACCACCAGCGTGAACCTGAGCTTTAACAACAAACATGTCGCCGCCGATCTGATCAGCTGCTGCAACTGCTTCTTCCACAGTGGCAGCGGCGATGCCTTTCGATACAGGCAAACCATATTGGGCAAACAGTTGCTTCCCCTGATACTCGTGCAAATTCATGGCTATTTTCCGTTCATTTTGACATTAAGGCTGCACCGGGGGATGCAGCCAGACTTTAAACCGGCACGGATTATAGTGCCGATCGGTTCGATAAAAAATGCCGGGGGTACAAATAAACCGGCATTTTTTTACCTGTTCGCTGAAATTAGATATCCAGCAGAATACGGGTTGGGTCTTCCAGCAACTCTTTTACAGTCACCAGGAAGCCGACTGACTCTTTCCCATCGATGATACGGTGGTCGTATGACAGAGCCAGGTACATCATTGGCAGAATTTCCATTTTGCCATCCACGACCATCACGCGGTCCTGGATCTTGTGCATACCCAGAATAGCGGATTGTGGTGGGTTGATGATGGGCGTAGACATCAGAGAACCAAACACACCACCGTTGGTGATAGTGAAGTTACCGCCAGTCAGGTCGTCCATGGCCAGTTTGCCGTCACGGCCTTTAATGGCTAAGTCTTTGATACCTTTTTCAATTTCAGCCAGGTTCAGCTTGTCACAGTCACGCAGTACTGGCGTGACCAGGCCACGGGGTGTAGACACCGCAATGCTGACGTCGAAGAAGTTGTGGTACACAATGTCGTCGCCATCAATAGCGGCGTTCACTTCCGGGAAGCGTTTCAGCGCTTCAGTGACCGCTTTCACATAGAACGACATAAAACCTAAACGGATGCCGTGTTTCTTCTCGAACACGTCCTGGTACTGCTTACGCAGGTCCATGATGGGCTTCATGTTCACTTCGTTGAAGGTGGTCAGCATGGCCGTGCTGTTTTTTGCTTCCAGCAGACGGTTGGCAATGGTCTTACGCAGACGTGTCATAGGCACACGTTTCTGTGAACGGTCACCAGTGACTGGTGCTACGACTGCGGCAGCAGCAGGAGCCGCTTTGGCCGGAGCAGCGGCAGCTGGCGCGCCAGCCAGGAATTTCTCTACGTCTTCTTTGGTCACACGGCCGTTTTTACCTGAGCCTTTGATTTTGCTGGCGTCTAAGCCTTTTTCTGCAATGAGGCGGCGTACTGACGGTGTTAATACATCGTCGCTGTCTGCCGCTTCAGCAGCCGGAGCTGCTGCAGGGGCAGCGGCGGCTGGTGCAGCAGCGGCTGCACCGGCGTTCAGGTGGCCAATGACTTGTTCAGCCAGAACGGTAGCGCCTTCGTCGTGCAAAATGTCGCCCATCACGCCATCGGCCTGAGCAACCACTTCTAACACCACTTTGTCTGTTTCGATATCGACCAGTACCTGGTCACGGCTTACGGCTTCACCTGTTTTTACATGCCAGGTGGCGATTGTTGCATCAGCAACTGATTCTGGAAGTACCGGGACTTTAATTTCCACTTTGTCACCTATTCTATTGGTCAGAGTTCAGTTTCATCTGCCAGCTTTCTGCTGGCAGCTAAAAGCCAAAGTCAGAGGTCCGCAAACCGGCCCCTGACTGGGATACAGCAAAGCGCGGTTCCAGACCGCGCTTTTAATTACACAAGAGTCAGGGCTGCGTTCACTAAAGCCTGTTGTTGCTTGTTGTGAACGGACAGGTAACCAACCGCCGGAGAGGACGATGCCTCGCGGCCAGCATAAGTCAGCTTGGCACCGGCCGGGACTGACGCCCAGAAGTGGTGCTGACTGCAGTACCAGGCGCCCTGGTTCTGCGGTTCTTCCTGACACCAGACAAAATCTTTCACGTGCTGGTAATCTTTCAGCGCTTCGGCCATTTCTGCCGCCGGGAACGGATACAGCTGTTCAATCCGCACAATGGCAATATCGGTGATATTGCGTTTACGGCGCTCGTCCAGCAGGTCGTAATAGACTTTACCGCTACACATCACCACGCGTTTGACGTCGCTTGGCTTCAGGGTGTCGATTTCACCAATCACGTTGTGGAACACACCGCTGGCCAGCTCTTCCAGTGAAGAGGTGGCTAATGGGTGGCGCAGCAGCGACTTTGGCGACATCACAATCAGCGGACGACGCAGTGGGCGCACCATCTGACGGCGGATCATCGCAAACACCTGCGCAGGTGTGGACGGCACCACCACTTGCATATTGTGGTCAGCGCATAATTGCAGGAAACGCTCCAGACGGGCTGAGGAGTGTTCCGGGCCCTGGCCTTCATAACCATGAGGCAGTAACAGGGTTAAACCACACAACCGGCCCCACTTCTGCTCGCCTGAGCTTAAAAACTGGTCGATCACCACCTGAGCGCCGTTGGCGAAGTCACCAAACTGGCCTTCCCAAATGACCAGTGCAGTCGGTTCAGCTGTGGCATAACCGTATTCGAATGCCAGCACGGCCTCTTCAGACAGCGCGGAGTCATACACCTGGAACGGGCCCTGGTCAGCACTGATGTGCTCCAGTGGCGTATAGGTGGATGCATCAGCCTGGCTGTGCAGTACGGCATGACGGTGGAAGAAGGTACCACGGCCAGAATCCTGACCGACGATACGGATGCGGTTACCCGCACCGACGATAGAGGCATACGCCAGAATTTCAGCGAAGCCCCAGTCGATTTTCTTCTCGCCTTTGAGCATCAGCGCACGGTCTTCGTACACTTTGCCAACCTGACGTTGCAGTGTGTGAGATTCCGGGAACTGAATGGCTTTGTTACCTAAATCCACCAGTTTTTCGACTGGCAGTGCAGCGTCGTAAGGCACATCCCAGTCTTTACCAATGTAGGGAGTCCAGTCGGCCATGCTTTCCGTCATGGGACGCCACTCTTCCACCACACAGTCGCCTTTATCCAGCGCGTCACGGTAGCCGTCGATCAGCTTCTGCACGTCGTCTGCTGCAATCACACCTTCCAGTGCCAGTTTCTGAGCGTACAGTTCGCGTGGCGTCGGGTGCTTTTTGATTTTTTGGTACATCAGCGGCTGGGTTGCATTCGGCTCGTCCGCTTCGTTGTGACCGTTACGACGGTAACACACCAGGTCAATCACCACGTCACGTTTAAAGGTGTTGCGGTAATCCACAGCTAACTGAGCCACAAAAACCACAGCTTCAGGGTCATCGCCATTCACGTGGAAAATTGGCGCCTGAACCATTTTGGCGATGTCAGTGCAGTACGGCGTAGAACGGGTATCTTCCGGGTTCGACGTAGTGAAACCAACCTGGTTGTTCACCACGATACGGATAGAACCACCCACTTTGAAGGCACGGGTCTGAGAAATGTTGAAGGTCTCAGCGACCACCCCCTGGCCTGCAAAAGCAGAGTCACCGTGGATGGTGATGGGCAGTGCCATAGAGCCGTCGACACAACCACGACGGTCCAAACGGGCCCGCACAGAACCCATCACCACAGGGTTGACGATTTCCAGATGCGACGGGTTAAAGGCCAGTGCCAAATGCACGTTGCCGCCTTTGGTTTCGAAATCTGACGAGAAACCCATATGGTATTTCACGTCACCGGCACCGACCACTTCGTATTTACCGGCAAATTCGTCGAACAGCTTGCTTGGGTTTTTACCCAGCACGTTGATCAGGGTGTTCAGACGACCACGGTGAGCCATACCAATGACACAATCTTTGGCGCCCTGCTCACCGGCACGGTGGATCATCGCTTTCAGCATGGGCACTAAGGCGTCACCACCTTCCAGACCAAAGCGCTTGGCCCCTGGGAATTTTGAGGCCAGGTATTTTTCCAGGCCGTCAGCCGCCACCAGGTTTTTCAGGATCTGCAGCTTCTGTTCTTTGCTGTAATTGGCCTGCGACTGCACAGACTCCAGGCGTTGCTGGATCCAGCGCTTTTCGTCAGTGGATACAATGTGCATATACTCAGCACCAATGGTGCCGCAGTAGGTACGCTCCAGGGCTTTGTACAGATCGCCCAGCTTCATGCTGGTTTCACCGCCGGCGAAGGAGCCTACGTTAAATTCACTGTCAAAGTCGGCTTCGGTCAGATCGTGGTGAGATAATTCCAGATCACGCACCCGTGGTTGTTTCCACAGGTTTAAAGGGTCGAGATTGGCGTGTTGATGGCCACGGAAACGGAAGGCGTTAATCAGTTGCAGTACTTTGACCTGACGCTGATCAGTACCACCGCCTGCCACCGTAATGACTTCACGGTGTTTGTTTTTCGCCAAGTCTAAGAACTGAGCGCGGACATCGCTGTGGCGGGTTTCAAGATCAACACCGTCAATCTTCGGAAGGCTGGCAAAAAACTGACGCCATTCTTCGTCAACACTAGCCGGGTCGGCTAAGTAGGATTCATAGAGTTCGTCCACATAGGCCATGTTGCCACCGCCTAAGTGCGAAGACTCCAACCACGCCTTCATTACACCTTCGTGCATTTGGTTTCCCTTTATTCGAAGCACCTGGAAAAACTAGCAATGCTATTGCTTGATGATTTTCACCAAGGCTTATTTTTCGACTTTGAACTAACGAAGGGCGCTTTACAGCGCCCGGTTTAATAACATGGATTTGATTTGACCAATGGCCTTGGTCGGGTTCAATCCTTTTGGACATACGTTGACACAGTTCATAATGCCATGGCAGCGGAACACGCTGAACGCGTCATCCAAATCGTTTAAACGTTGCTCAGTGGCCGTGTCACGGCTGTCCGCCAGGAAGCGGTACGCGTGTAACAGACCCGCTGGGCCGATAAACTTGTCCGGGTTCCACCAGAATGAAGGACAAGAGGTTGAACAGCAGGCACACAGAATACACTCGTACAGGCCGTCTAACTTCTCACGCTCTTCCGGGGACTGCAGGTATTCACCTGCTGGTGGTAAACCGTCGTTGATCAGATAAGGTTTTACTTTCTCGTACTGAGTGTAAAACTGAGTCATATCAACCACTAAGTCACGTACCACAGGTAAACCAGGCAGCGGACGGATCACCAGCTTGCCACCTTTGCCTTTGCCTAATGCAGACAATGGAGTGATACAGGCCAGACCGTTTTTGCCGTTCATATTCAGACCGTCTGAACCACAGACACCTTCACGGCAGCTGCGACGGAAGCTTAAGGTTGGGTCCTGTTCTTTTAATTTCAACAGGGCATCCAACACCATCATGTCGCGGCCTTCCGGATTGTCCAGCACATAGTCCTGCATCCGTGGCGCCGTATCCACATCTGGGTTGTAGCGATAGATAGAGAATACTAACTTATTCATTCTGTATCCCTCTTAATAAGTACGGGCTTTAGGTGGGAAAGCCGGACGGAACTTGGTTTCCATATTCACTTTGCGTTTGAACATAGATTCAGTCTCAGGCGAATAAACGCTGTGGCACAACCAGTTCTCGTCATCACGCTCCGGGAAGTCAAAACGGGCATGGGCGCCACGGCTCTCGGTTCTGTAGTTGGCAGCAACTGCAGTAGAGAACGCGGTTTCCATCAGGTTGTCCAGTTCCAGACATTCAATGCGCTGAGTGTTGAACTCTTTGCTCTTGTCGTCCAGACGGGCATACTTCAGACGTTCACGGATCACTTTTAACTGCTCTAAGCCTTCAGCCATAGCCGCACCTTCACGGAATACCGAGAAGTTCAGTTGCATACATTGCTGCAAGTCTTTTTTGATTTGCGCCGGATCTTCACCCTGACCTGGTTTGCTGTCTTCCCAACGTTGAGTACGGGCCAGCGAGGCTTGCAGATCAGAGTCAGAGGCTGCACGGTATTCGGAGCTTGCCGCCAAGGCTTCGCCCAGGTGCAAGCCAGTTGCACGGCCAAACACCACCAGGTCCAGTAACGAGTTACCACCCAGACGGTTTGCACCATGGACAGACACACAAGCGATTTCACCACAGGCGAATAAGCCTGGGATCACTTCTTCACGGCCATCAGCTGTTGGACGCAGTGCCTGACCATGAACGTTGGTCGGTACACCACCCATCATATAGTGACAGGTTGGGATCACAGGAATAGGTTCTTTTACCGGGTCCACGTGCGCGAAGGTACGAGACAGTTCACAGATACCTGGCAGACGGCTTTCTAAAACTTCTTCACCCAGGTGATCCAGCTTCAGCTTGATGTGTGGACCCCAAGGACCATCACAGCCGCGGCCTTCACGGATTTCTGTCATCATAGAACGGGCAACCACGTCACGACCGGCCAGGTCTTTGGCGTTTGGCGCATAACGTTCCATAAAACGTTCACCGTCTTTGTTCAACAGGTAACCACCTTCACCGCGACAGCCTTCGGTCACCAGGACGCCGGCACCGGCAATACCTGTCGGGTGGAACTGCCACATTTCCATATCCTGCATTGGCACGCCTGCACGCAGTGCCATACCCACGCCGTCACCAGTGTTGATGTGCGCGTTAGTGGTAGAAGCGAAGATACGGCCCGCACCACCAGTGGCCAGCACCACTGCACGGGATTTGAAGTAAACGATTTCACCGGATTCGATGTCGATAGCGGTACAACCGACCACAGCGCCGTCCTGGTTTTTCACCAGATCCAGGGCATACCACTCAGAAAACACCTGAGTTTTGTTTTTTACGTTTTGTTGGTACAGCAGGTGCAATAAGGCATGACCTGTACGGTCCGCTGCTGCTGCGGTACGGGCGGCTTGTTCGCCACCGAAATTCTTCGACTGACCACCAAAGGGACGCTGATAGACACGGCCGTTCTCGAAACGGGAGAAAGGTAAACCCATGTTTTCCAGTTCAGTAATGGCTTCAGGACCGGTTTTACACATGTATTCGATCGCGTCCTGGTCACCGATGTAGTCGGAGCCTTTAACGGTATCGAACATATGCCATTCCCAGTTATCAGGGTGCGAGTTGCCTAACGCAACTGTGATACCACCCTGGGCAGACACAGTGTGAGAACGGGTTGGGAAGACCTTAGATAATAAGGCACAGGTCAGGCCTGATTGAGTGATTTGCAGTGCGGCGCGCATACCTGCGCCACCTGCGCCGATCACCACGGCATCAAATTCGCGTACTGGAATAGCCACTTAAACACCCCACAAAACAAAGAGACCGACAGCTACATAACCGAAAGCCAGCGTGTACAGCAAAAACTGCAGCACAGCGCGCAGACGGGCGTTTTTGACATAGTCAGTCAACACCTGCCATAAGCCGATTTTGGTATGAACCGCGATACAAACTAAGGCTAATAAAGTAAAGGCTTTCACTAATACGTTGGAAAACAGCCCTTTCCAGCTGTCGTAGGTCACCTCTGGTGTACAGAGGAAATAACCCAGAATAAACAAGGTGTACAACGTCAGAATGATGGCTGTTGCACGCAGCGAGACATAGTCCTGAACACCGTCACGCTTTAAACTGGCTTGATTCAGAACCATAACCACACTCCTGCTACTACTGCTAACACAATCCACAATGCGATCGTTACTTTGGCGCTGGTGTTACCAGACTCCAGCTCTTCCCAGTGACCCATATCCATCACCAGGTGACGCAAACCACCCAGAATGTGATAGGTCAGCACTGTGATAGTGCCCCAAGCAATAAACTTGGCAATAAAGGATTGCATTACAGATTTGACGGTCTCGAAGCCTTCCGGAGAAGACAGAGACACTGCCCAGGCCCAAATTACGAACACCAGTGCAAAGAACATGGCAACGCCCGTTACACGGTGAAGAATGGAGGCTCTGGCAGACGCAGGAAAAGAGATAGTTGTAAGGTCGAGATTTACAGGTCTTTGCTTTTTCACAGTTTCTTGCCCATCGACGCCCTTTTACGAGCTTTGTTGTCATTATTTGTTGCTGATTACTCAGTCAACGCCCAATGGATATACAGGCTTTCGCTTTGAGAGGTTCAGCCAGGGTCTTATCTATCAAGCACTGAACAGGTTTAAAAACCCGCGACAGTATATATTTCGCTAATTCGGATTACAATTTACATTTGAATCCAAATCTTAAATTCTTCCTACAAAAGCGACCCAAGTGGTTTATTCCTAAAACCTGCTGCATCAAGTTATAGAAAAGATCAATCTGTTTAGCCTAACGAATGTGCAAAATCAGGCAATACGACCAGAGTCGAATACTTATTATGCATTCGCGCATTAAAATTGACTTTTACTCTGCGGTTGACGTTAGAATAGCCGCGATAAAGGTTCAACCCAATTAAAAACAGGAGAAATCCAATGACAGGCAAAAAAGCTGTCTTGCAGATCGAAGGCCAGGCCCCTATCGAGCTCCCCATTTACTCTGGCTCAGCTGGCACCGACGTAATTGACATCCGTACTTTAGGTCAACACGGTTACTTCACCTTCGATCCAGGCTTTATGGCCACCGGCTCCTGTGAATCAAAAATCACCTACATTGATGGCGACAACGGCGTGTTATTACACCGTGGTTACCCAATTGAACAACTGGCTGAAAAGTCAGACTATTTAGAGCTGTGCTACCTGTTGTTGGAAGGCGAATTGCCGGGCAAAGCTGAATACGAACACTTTGTTCATACCATTACCCGCCATACCATGGTGCACGAAAAGCTGGCGTCCTTCTTCCAGGGTTTCCGTGTCGACGCACACCCTATGGCCATGCTCTGTGGTGTCGTGGGTGCTATGTCTTCTTTCTACCACTCTGACCTGGACATCAACGACCCGGCACAGCGCAAGCGCTCTGCCCACCGTTTAATTGCCAAACTGCCAACCATTGCGGCTATGGCCTACAAATACACTGTCGGTCAGCCATTCGTGTATCCACGGAACGACCTGAGCTACGCCGAAAACTTCCTGCACATGATGTTCTCTGTGCCGGCAGAAGATTACAAAGTCAGCCCAACGCTGGCCAAAGCCATGGACCGCATTTTCATGCTGCATGCGGACCACGAACAGAACGCGTCCACCTCGACAGTGCGTTTAGCCGGTTCTTCAGGCGCGAATCCTTATGCCTGTATCGCTGCCGGTGTCGCATCGTTATGGGGTCCTGCACACGGCGGTGCCAATGAAGCCTGCCTGAAGATGTTGCAGGAAATCGGTTCTGTGGACCGTATTCCTGAGTTCGTCGCCCGCGCCAAAGACAAAAACGACAGCTTCCGTCTGATGGGCTTCGGTCACCGCGTGTACAAAAACTTTGACCCTCGCGCCAAAGTGATGCGTGAAACCTGCCACGACGTGCTCAAAGAACTGAATATCAAAGACCCGCTGCTGGATGTAGCCATGGAGCTGGAGCGTATTGCACTGTCAGACCCCTACTTCATTGAGAAGAAACTGTACCCGAACGTGGATTTCTACTCAGGTATCATCCTGAAAGCCATCGGCATTCCAACCAGCATGTTCACCGTAATTTTTGCGATGTCCCGCACTGTTGGCTGGATTTCTCACTGGGATGAGATGCTGTCTGACAAAGGCCACAAAATTGGCCGCCCTCGTCAGCTGTACACAGGTTACACTCAGCGCGATTTCGTGAAAAAAGACTAAGTCAGAAAGCACTTAGCATAACAAAGGCCGGATGTTAAAATCCGGCCTTTGTGTTTTCAGAGGCCTGACATGTGACTTTTTCAGCAGAGCTTTTTCGCGCCGAGTTTGGCTTTTTTCAGCAGCATCCGGAGTGGATCTACCTGGATAACGCCGCCACTATGCACAAGCCTGCAGCAGTCCTTGCGGCAGAACAGCAGTTTTATCTGACCCAGAACAGCAACGTGCACCGTTCAGCCCATGGCTTAAGCCAGCTGGCCACCGCCGCTTTTGAACAGTCTCGCCAGACAGTTGCACAGTTTCTGAATGCAGGTTCGAGCCATCAGGTGATTTTCCAGAGTGGTGCCACCGCCGCATTTAACCAATTGGTGTTTGGCCTGACAGGCACTGTACTTAAGCCGGGCGATCGGGTGCTGCTGACGGTACTGGAACATCATGCCAACCTGGTCCCCTGGCAGCTGCATGCCAAATCTGCCGGTATTGAGCTTGATTTTGTCCCATTAGACCAGCACAACAGGGTGGATTTGACCGCCTATCAGCAATTGTTACAACGCCAGCCGAAAGTCGTCAGTTTTGCTCAGGTGTCCAATGCGTTGGGTCATATCCAACCGATGGAGCAGATGGTGACGATGGCCAAAGCGGCTGGAGCTCTGGTGGTGGTGGACGGTGCCCAGGGCGTGGTCTGGCAACAACCCGATCTGCAGCAATTGGATATAGACGCCTATATTTTCTCCGGCCATAAACTCTATGGACCCACAGGTATTGGTGTGCTTTGTGCCAAAACTGAGCTGCTTGAGAAGTTAAGGCCGCTGTTTGGCGGTGGTGAGATGATCCAGCATGTCAGCCTGGATGCGGTCAGTTTTGCTGCCCTGCCTTACCGGCTGGAAGCCGGCACGCCCAATATGGCCGGTGCTGTTGGCCTGGCTGCTGCTATTGCCTGGTTGCAGAAACAGGACCAACAAGGCTTAAAACTGCATAAAACCCAGCTGTTGCAGCAACTTTATGCAGCCTGTATGCAGATCCCCGGACTGGAGCTGTTATCACAGCCCGATCTCAACGCAGGGATCCTGCTGTTTAACCTGAAAAATGAGCATCCTGCGGACGTGGCTGAAGTGCTGAACCAGTTTAAACTGGCCGCCCGGGCTGGTACGCATTGCGCCATGCCGCTTTTTCAGCAGCTCAATGTCAAAGGGGCGGTACGTTTATCGCTGGCTGGTTACACAACTGTCACTGAAATTGCGCAAAGTATCGACATACTGACGAAATTACCGGAGTTCTTTTAAGTGGTCCGACAAGATATCTTTACAAATACAGCGGTGGCGCTGGATACCATTTTGCAGGAACAGCTGCCGCTTTTGCTGCAAACCAACGACTGGCAAAGCAAATACCGGTCTTTAATGCAGTTGGGCAAACTACTGCCCACCCTGCCGGACGAGCTGAAACGGGATGAACTGAAAGTTCGGGGCTGCGAAAGTCAGTTTTGGCTGGTCCATTACAAAGATACAGCCACACAGCGGCATTATTGGGCTTTCGACAGCGACGCCCGCATTATAAAAGGCCTGGCCTGCATTCTGATTTGCCAGTTGAATGGCTTGCCGTCCAGCCAGTTACAGTTGGCACAAGCTGAGCAGTTGCTGGCTACACTGCAATTGGCCCAAAACTTAAGCCCGTCGCGCAACAATGGCCTGTATGCAGTGCTGGAAAAAATTAAAGTTCAGGCTGGCGTGAACCCGTCCTAGCTACCAACAGAGCACTAATTTGCCCACCACACTGTTGCTTTGCAGCAGCGCATGCGCCTGCTCAGCATCGTTAAAACAAAAGCTCTGCGCCAGCACGGGCTGAAGTTGCGACCCCAATGCCATACCACAGCGCTGCACAAAGCTCTGAATAAGCTTTGCTTTGTACTCATCTGTTCTGTTACGTAAAGTCGAACACAGCAACTGGCCACGTTTTTTCAGCATCAGCGCCATATCCAGCTCTCTGGCATACCGACCGCCCAGCATCGACAGAACCAGGATTTGTCCGTCCATGGCCAACAGTTGCAGGTCTTTGTTCAGATAGTCGCCGGCAACCGGGTCAATCACCAGATCAAATCCGGCGGGGCTCAATTGTTTGAATGCAGTAACAAAGTCCTGCGCCCGGTAATTAACCGCATAATCAGCACCAAGCGCCAGGCAAGCCTGAGCTTTCTCGTCGCTCCCCACTGTCACTGCAACTGTAGCCCCGAACAATTTTCCCAGCTGTATTGCAGCAGTACCAACACCACTGGCTCCGGCATGCACCAATAAGCGTCCTTGTGCAGGCAAATGCGCCACTTCGGCCATCGCCTGATAGGCAGTCAAAAACACCTCGGCGCAGGCCGCCGCCTGGCTAAAACTCCACTCAGGTGGTTTTTTCATCAGATGCGCGGCAGGCAATGCCACATACTCGGCATAACCGCCCCCCGGCACCAGGCCAAACACCTGTTGCCCCAGCCAGGGTTGATGCTCTGTGTCTGCGGCGGCGACAACAGTACCGGCCACTTCCAGGCCTAAAATGTCGGACTCGCCTGGCGGTGCTGGATAGAGCCCCTGGCGCTGCAATAGATCAGCCCTGTTTACGCCAGCTGCCGCAACTTTCACCAGGACCTGACTTGCCTGCAGTTGCGGAACCGCCCTTGAGTTCACTTGCAATGTGCTGGCCGGCCCTGCATTTTTCACTTCGATGCAACGCATCTGCGCCGGGATGCTCAGGTTTTCCATGGCTATGTCCTTGTATTTATCTGCCGTTTTTTATGGTTTTACTTTAGCTTTGCCCAATGCTTCACTAAAATGGCCGCCTTTTGATAGAGCTTTACTTTACCGGACCTGACTTATGAGCCACAGCATCATTTTACAAGCTGACCGCGAAAAATCGCTGAAACGTCGCCACCCCTGGGTGTTTTCCAAAGCGGTAAAAGCGGTTCAGGGTAACCCCAAAACCGGTGATACAGTGGATGTGCTGTCGGCCGACGGCCAGTGGCTGGGCCGTGGCGCCTATTCACCGGATTCACAAATCCGGGTGCGCATCTGGACCTTCGACCAGCAGGAACAGATAAACGCAGATTTTTTCAAGCGCCGTCTGGCGCGTGCCTGGGCTGTGCGCACCGATTTATTCGATGTAAACCAGACCAATGGTGTCCGGGTAGTCGCTGCCGAATCCGACGGTCTGCCGGGTGTCACCATTGATTTATACCACACTGTTCTGGTCTGTCAGTTGCTGTCGGCCGGTGCCGAGAAATTCCGCACCGAGCTGGTTGCCGCGCTGACAGAGCTCTTCCCTGGCTACAGCATTTATGAGCGTTCCGATGTGGATGTCCGTAAAAAAGAAGGCCTGGAGCCGGTCACCGGCTGGTTGCATTTGCCGCGTGACAGCGGTGAAGTGGTGATGCTGGAACATGGTCAGCAGATTATTGTTGATGTGGTTAATGGTCATAAAACCGGTTTTTATCTGGACCAACGGGATTCGCGTGCCGCCGCTGCCCGTTACGCCAAAGGCAAAGACGTACTGAACTGCTTCAGTTACACCGGGACTTTTGCCTCAGCTTGTCTGAAAGCCGGAGCCAGCCATGTCACCAATGTCGATATGTCTGAGCTGGCCCTGAAAACCGCAGAACGAAATATTGAACTCAATACACTGAACCTGAACCAGCTGACCAATGTCCGACAGGACGTATTCAAACTGTTGCGTCAGTACAAAGAGCAAGGCAAGCAGTTTGATATGGTGATCCTGGACCCGCCCAAGTTTGCCGACAGCAAAGCCCAGCTGATGAGTGCCGCCCGCGGTTATAAAGACATTAACCGGGTGGCGATGCAAATTGTTAAACCCGGTGGCTTGTTGCTGACGTTCAGCTGTTCAGGTCTGATGGACGAAATGCTGTTCCAGAAAATTGTCGCCGACGCGGCGCTGGATGCACAACGCGACTGTCTGTTTATCGAGAAGCTCAGTCAGGCCAGCGATCACCCTATTGCCAGTTTCTACCCTGAAGGCCATTATCTGAAAGGTCTGGTTTGTAAAATTTATTAATGTTGTCAGCCTGTTGCTGACCCATAAGGAGATTTGTATGAAGAAGATTGTCGTAGTGCTGGCGTCGGTTTTAAGTTGTTCTGCACTGGCGGACTGGTCGGTGGACAGCCAGCAGTCCAGCCTGTCTTTTGTTTCTGTCAAAAATGAACTTATCTCTGAAACGCATCAGTTTAAACAACTGCAAGGCACATTGTCAGACGCCGGTGTGCTGGATCTGTCCATTCCTGTCAGTGGCATTGAAACCCATATCCCGCTGCGTAACGAACGTATTTTGCAATACACCCTGCTGAGTAAAGACTTTGCCGCCATCAACGCCACGGCCAAAGTAGATATGAGCAAAGTGGCTGGGCTGAAAGCGGGTCAGACCCTGGCTGTACAACAGCCACTCGACCTGACCCTGCTGGCTCAGAGCCAGACCATCACGGCGCCCTTGCAGGTCGTGAAATTGTCTGACAAACAATTGCTGGTCTACACCACAGCACCAGTAGTGTTGGATTTGACCAAATTTAAACTCGAAGCGGGCATTGAAAAACTGCGTGAACTGGCCGGTCTGAAAACAATCAGCCCGCTGGTCCCCGTCAGCTTTAGCGTGACGTTCACTCAGTGATATGAAACAGTGGCCTAAGGGCGCAGCTAGCTGCGCCTTTTTTATCGGATTAATTCATCTCGACAATTTGCACACCGAGCTGATAACAGTCTTCATGCTCCTGAGCACAACGCACCACTTTGGCATGTGCCGACAAAGGCGGAATACTGGGATTGTGGGTTTCCATTTTAATAAACAATAAAATGCCCATTTCCAACGGCTCGTCGACTTCCAGCGACATCCCGGTTGAACTTAAATCGCGGCAAATCCCATCAATCACCCGGCCCGTCTCCGGATCGGTGATCATGATTTGCACCTGGGAATTCACCATCATTCGGAAGTAATTGCGCTTATCATTTTGTCCGAGCATAAACTCCACCTGAGAGCGAGTTGGGTTTGAGGAGATTTACAAAGGTTCGCTCTGCCAACCTGCCCTGTTATAGACAAGTGTCGGATGACTGTAAAGCCTTATTTATGCACGTAACTGCACAATAAATCATCAATCAGGGAATGAACCTGCTGTACATGCAGCGGTTTACTGACAAACGCATCGGCACCTGCATCCAGCGCGTGCACTTCGTCCTGCATTCTGTCCATACCGGACATCATCAGCACTGGGATATGGCAGGTTTCAGGGGCGTTTTTTAGTAAGCGGCAGGTATCCAGGCCATCCAGGCCAGGCATACAAATGTCCATCAGCACTAAATCAGGTTTGGTCTCCAGCACCAGTTGCAGGGCCTCAGTGCCACTTTTGGCGTAATACAGCTGGTAATAAGGTGACAAGTTACTGTCCAGATAACGCAGCATAAAGTCTTCGTCATCCACCACCATCACTTGTTTACGTCTGATTTCATTCATAGCCTTCCCCGCCACGCCAAGTCCCTGAGATCCCAGTGTAAAAGCTGTTTCCGTTTTTGCCAAGCCGTTACTTCAGTTCATTGACGGCCAACAGAATACGTTTTACCGAAACCGGATAAGGCGTACCCAGAGTTTGAGCAAACAAAGATACTTTTAGTTCCTCCAGCATCCATCGCAACTCCAACACGGGTTCCGGCACCAGCCGTCCGGCGTATTTGCCCAACAGGTTCAGGTAGGCATCTTCAGCTTTGGCGTATTCCTGCGCCATCAGCCGGTCTCTGTGCGGGTCTATCGGCAGTTTTTCCTGGCGTTTTTGCAGTGCCTGCAAATAACGCAGCACGCTGTCCAGCCGCGCTGCGCCATGCTGGCTGACAAAGCCCTTAAATACCAAGGCATCCAGTTGCTGCTTAATTTCGCCCTGCCCCTGCACATGCTTTAATTCGACTTTGCCTTTAAGTTTTTTCTGAATATCGTGCGACAGCGTCAGGATCTGTTCCACTTTCAGCGCAATTTTAACGACAGCGTCTCCCAATTCAGCCCGCACTTTTTCTTTTAATGACAGAAACTGTGCTTCATCCTCCGGCCATGGGTGTTCGTTCACCAACTGATCAACAGCAGCCGCAATACAGTCATCAATCAGCTCCAGCACTTTGCCAAAGGGGTTGAAGTAAAGACCAAGTTTGGCCTTGTTTGGTAAGGATTCCTGCAGGTATTTGATTGGTGACGGCACATTAAGCAACAACAAGCGACGCAGACCGAAGCGGGATTGATGCCTGGCCTGCTCCGGGTTATCCAGCAGTTTGATCGACACTGAGGTTTTATCGTCCACCAGCGCCGGATAGGCCTTAATTTCGTAACCCGCCTGCAGTTTCACATATTCTCTGGGCAGCTGGCCAAAGCTCCACTGCGTGAGCTCCTGTTGTTCTATGCCCTGCTCCGCCACCTGACTCAGGTTCTGCTGCACCTTGCCCTGCAACTCCTGTTTGAGCAGCAACAGGGACCGGCTTTGCTTAATGGTCTGCCCTTTGTCGTCCACCACCTTAAAGTTCATTTTCAGGTGCGTGTCCAGTTCGCTCAGTTGCCAGGCGTCCTCTGGTATAGTCACACCGGACATCCGTTTTAAGCGCTGCGTGATCACCTCAAGCAGCCTTCCATCATCGGGCTGAATACTTTGCAGCAGAGCGTCGGCGTAATTGGGCGCTGGCACAAAGTTGCGCCTGTACTGCTTGGGCAAACATTTAATCAATGCGACCAGCAAGTCATGCCGAAGCCCGGGGATCAGCCAGTCAAAGCCCTGGTCCTCCAACTGATTTAACAATGAAAGCGGCACCAGCACACTGACACCATCGTCCGGTGCCCCGGGTGAAAAGTGATAATCCAGTGGCAAGGTCAGATTGCCCTGACGCCAGAACTCCGGAAACTTGTCTGCGGTGACATCGGCGGCAGCATGGCGGCGCAACTGCTCCGGGTCAAAATGCAGCAGTTTCGGGGTTTTGGCTTTGGCCTCTTTCCACCATTTAGCGAAGTCGATGCGGTTATTGGCCCAGACTGGCACCTTTTCGGCATAAAAGGCCGCCAGGCTGTCTTCATCCACCAGAATGTCGCGGCGGCGTGATTTCTCTTCCAGTTCGGTTACTTCATCAATCAGCCGCTGATTGTGCTGTAAAAAACCTTCATTCAGGCCCAGCTCCTGATTGACCAGCGCCTCACGCACAAAAATCTGATGGCAGACCACCGGATCAATTTTGCTGTACAGCACAGGACGGCGGCCAACAATAATCAGGCCATACAAAGACACCTGTTCAAAAGCCACCACAGCGCCTTTTTTCTTCTCCCAATGCGGTTCGCTGTAATTGCGGTTGACCAGGTGCAACGCCAGTGGTTCTATCCACTCAGGCTCAATTTTGGCGACAGAGCGGGCGTACAGCCTGGAGGTTTCCACCAGTTCAGCCGCCATCACCCATTTGGGTTTGCGTTTAAATAACCCTGAGCCTGGAAACACATAAAACCGGCTTTGGCGTGGGCCCAGATAATCGGCTTCACTGTCCCGGCTGCCCACCTGGCCCAATAAACCACTTAACAGTGCACTGTGGGTTTGTTGGTAACTGGCTGGCTCCTGGTTAAAGGTCCATTGCTGTTCGGTGCAGATTTGGCTCAACTGGCCATACAGATCCTGCCATTCCCGCACCCGCAGGTAGTTCAGCAGCTCTTGTTTGCACAGACGGCGGAACTGGTTGTTCGACAGCTGTTCCTGCTGCGCCTGCAAATAGGCCCAGAGGTTCAGCCAGGCGTTAAAATCCGAATCGTTGTCGCTGAACCGGCCATGAAGTTCATCGGCTTTTTGTTGTTTATCCAAAGGCCGCTCGCGTGGGTCCTGAATAGACAGTGCCGACACTATCACCAGAACTTCCTGCAAACAGCCGGTTTTTGCTGCCGTCAGCACCATCCGCGCCAGACGGGGGTCCACTGGCAGCCTTGACAGCTGTTTACCCAGTTCGGTCAGCTGCAGCGTTTTCACGCCTGCGCCGGTTTTCAGCGCGCCCAGTTCTTCCAGCAGCTTCACACCGTCGTTGATAAAACGGCTGTCGGGTTTTTCGATAAAAGGAAAGGCCTGAATATCTCCCAGACCCAAAGCCAGCATTTGCAGAATAACCGAGGCCAGGTTGGTGCGCAGAATTTCCGGATCGGTAAATTCAGGCCGGCTGATAAAATCCTCTTCGCTGTACAAACGAATACAGATACCGGCTGCCACCCGGCCACAGCGGCCCTTACGCTGATTGGCACTGGCCTGACTGATGGCTTCAATTGGCAGCTGTTGCACTTTGGAGCGGTAACTGTAGCGCGACAGGCGGGCTGTGCCCGGGTCAATCACATACCGAATGCCCGGCACGGTCAACGAGGTTTCGGCCACGTTGGTAGACAGCACAATACGCCGCCCGGCGTGACTTTGAAAAATACGGTTCTGTTCGGCCGCACTGAGCCGCGCATACAAAGGCAAGACTTCAGTGTGTGGCAGTTTGAGTTTTTCCAGCGCATCGGCCGTGTCGCGGATCTCCCGTTCGCCGTTTAAGAAAATCAGAATGTCGCCCGGTGGCTCCTGATACAGCTCCTGCACCGCATCAAAAATCGACTGCAGCTGATCGGCGTCTTTGTCGTCATTTTCAGCGACAGGCCTGTACCGCACTTCAACCGGGTAAGTCCGCCCCGACACCTCAATAATGGGCGCATCATAAAAATGTCTGGAAAAACGCTGCGGATCTATGGTGGCCGAGGTAATAATGACTTTCAGATCCGGCCGTTTTGGCAGTAACTGCCGCAAATACCCCAACAGGAAGTCAATATTCAGACTGCGCTCGTGCGCTTCGTCAATAATCAGCGTGTCGTATTGGTTTAAAAAACGGTCTTGCTGAATTTCCGCCAGCAACACACCGTCTGTCATCAGTTTGACCAGCGTAGTGGCCGCAGTATGGTCACCAAAACGGATTTTAAAGCCCACCTGCTGGCCCAGCTCTACCGACAACTCTTCGGCCAGACGGGCTGACACTGAACGGGCCGCCAGCCTGCGCGGCTGGGTATGGCCAATCAAGCCCGCGACACCCCGGCCAAGCTCAAGGCAAATTTTAGGAATTTGGGTGGTTTTGCCTGAGCCTGTTTCACCGGCAATAATGACCACCTGGTGTTTGGCAATGGCGGCTTTGATCTCGTCTTTTTTGCCCACCACAGGCAGTTCGGCCGGGTACTGAATACGCGGCATCGCGGCCTGACGGCTGGCCCGGCTTTGCACCGATTTTTCCATGCGCTCTGCCAGTTGGCTCAACTGTTTTTGCTGTTGTTCCGGGGTCTGGTCAGAACTGATGCGCTTCAGCGCCTGACGGAATTTAAACTGATCTTTCAGCAAACAATTGGCAAGGGTCTGAGTCAGAGCGGAGATAGAAACAGTCAACAGCATGGTCCTCTTTAAATAGGCCGCCATGCTATCAAGTTCACAGGGGGAAAATCCAGTCAGAACAAGGCGCAGCGTCGGCAGACTGCGCCAGTTTTATCGCCCTTTACGCTTAACTGACCGCTTTGTAATGGGCATGCAGTTCCAGATCGATGGCGCGTAGCACGTCGGAGCGACTGATCACCCCCAATAACACACCGTTATCATCCACCACAGGGTAAATTTTTGGTTTGGCCAATAACATGGTTTGCGCCAGATCCACTATACCGTCATACGACTTCACGGTCAGCACCTGCTGACGCATCACATCCCCGACAGTGGCGCTTTGGGCCAGGTGGTAGGTGTCTGACAACATACGGGCCAGACAATCCTGCTCTGAGACAAAACCTATGACTTTTTTCTGAGCATCCACCACGGGGCCGCCCAGTTGTTCGGCAATAATCAGTTTATTGACCGCTTCTTCGACCGACATTTCCCGGCTAAAAGTCACAGGATGGCGGTTCATATGATCAGCTACTTTCAGTAAGTCCATAATTCCCTCAAGATGTTGACTGGCAACATCTTAAGCGTAGCCGGTTAAAATGAACTCTCCTTAAAAATTTCGGTAACAGCGTCAAAGCCCTGCACTTTGCGGGCCCTGTACATCCCTTCAGTATTAAAACTCCAGCTGACATTGCCTTTGCGGTCGATCAGGATCACGCCGCCTGTCCCTCCGACTTTGGCCAGCTCCTGCTGGATCACCTGATCGGCGGCTTTTTGCGCACTGATGCCCTGATATTTCACCCGGGCACAAATATCTGAGGCCACACGGTAACGAATAAAAAACTCGCCATGACCAGTTGCTGACACAGCACAGCTTTGGTTGTCAGCATAATTACCAGCACCAATCACAGGGGCATCACCAATACGGCCATAGCGTTTGGCCGTCATGCCGCCTGTGGAGGTAGCGGCCGCCAGGTTGCCGTTTTTGTCGATCGCCACGGCGCCCACAGTGCCCATATTCCACTCCGGCTTCCAGGGCGCCTGTAAACGGAAATTCAGCGCCTGTTGAGGCAGTTTCTGCATACTGGCTTTGGCTTTTTTCAGCGCTTCCAGACGAAACTCGGTGTCAAAATAACTGTTGGGGACCAGTTCCAGTTTCTGCTCGGCGGCAAATTGCTCTGCACCTTTGCCTGACAGCATCACATGATCGGATTTTTCCATCACAGCACGCGCCAGCAGCACCGGGTTTTTCACTGTGGTGACACCAGCAATAGCCCCGGCTTCCAGGGTGTCGCCGCGCATAATGGATGCATCCAATTCGTGGCTTTCATCAAAAGTGTACACAGCGCCTTTGCCAGCATTAAACAGCGGTGAGTCTTCCAGCACCAGCACCGCCTGAGTGACCGCATCCAGGCTGTTGCCGCCTTTTTCCAGCACGGCATAACCTTGTTCTACCGCATGTTTTAAGGTGGCATGGTAGGCTTGCTCCTGGGCGGCAGACATCTGTGCTTTTTCGATGGTACCGGCACCGCCATGGATCACAATGGCAATGGGGGGCTGTGCAGCCAAAGCGGCCACAGGGAACAAAGCAGAGGCAATCAGCAGGCGTTTCATAGGTTATCTCGTTGATTTAATTCAGACATACCCTTGTTGTACCTCAGAGCGGAGTCAACAACAAGGCTGTCACGGCAAATTCACTGCAAGCGTCGCCGAAGCTGGCTGCCAGCTTTCAGTCATCCGCCAGATGAGGGTCAGCGGCTTTGCAGTTGCCGGCCAGGCTAAAACCGGCCTGCTGAGCCTGCTGCTCGGAATCAAACAGCACCTGGTTGCGCTCTGCAATCTGACGAAAACCACTGCAATGGCTGAAGTGGTATAACTTACTGTTTTTATTTCCTTTCACCGCAGAAGCACTGAGCTGCGCGGGCTTGGCGGCGCTGTCAGACTGAACCGCAGCTGTCAGGCCAAAACGGCTGGGCTGATAGTTCAGATTCCAGTGTTTTTTGCCGGTGACAAATTCATTGGCATGCCCCATGTGCTGGGCCAGCCGCTGCTGCATCTGCTGCTCAGCACTATCCACCGGGTCTTGCTGGTGCCAGGCCATAAACAGCTGCTGCTGCGCCCTGGCCAGCCTGATGCCGTATTTATCGGCCATATAAAAATAAATACGGGCAATGTCGCCGCGAATTTCCGGCCTGGGCTCTACGAGTCTGGCCTGAAAATCAATTTTTACCGGACACTGGCCGTACGCTGAGAGTGATGATGGCAACAAACCAAACCTGTAGTGCGCCCTGTCACCATTCACTTCCCCAATGGCCGGTTTGAGGTTAAATAAATCCGCTTCCATCCGCTGAAACAATTCGTCGTTGGCCGCACAGGCTTTGCGCCCGCCCTGTTGCCAGCACGGCAATGGTGAGCCAAACTGCTGAGCGGGCATCACATGCTCCCACTCAATACGGCTGGCGCGTGGGCCGTTTTTCCGCACTTTGTAACCACAGCTGTTCAGATCAGGAATGCCCTTCCCACCTTGCCAGCGGATAGTACAACCACAATAAAACTCTTGCTTTTCTGACGAATACATCCGGCCAGCGACTTTTTTTGCGCTTTCAAAACTGGCTGGCGCAGCAACCAGTCCCAAGGAACTCAACCCCAGAACTACACAAATCCAAAAATGCACAACACAACCCTTGACTAGCTATTTCAACCGCTTCACCACAAAAGCAGCTTTCGTCTGTTACTTTACACAAATAACTACCTTGATCCAGCTGATAACTGGCCTGAAAACAGAAAAATGTGAAAAATGTTCTGGCTTTGAAAGCGCGGCGTTGGCGAACTAAATGACTGGTTTTAAACACAATAGATAAAATCTTCTGGTTAAATTTATTTAACACAGAATAAACAGACTTTACACAAGGCAGCTTGCTTTGTAGGATGTGGTTCTGTCGCTTATTTTTGTTTATTTATCGCAACGATTCGGGTTACCCCCATGGACCAGGCATTTTTCCGTAGTAAAAAAGTGTTGGTCATTGATGACTGCGCCCCTGTGCGGGCAACCGTCAAAGGAATGTTACAACTGATGGGTTTTGACGCCATTTTTATGGCGAAAGACGCGGACGAGGCCATTACGGCCTGTCATGAGCTGCCGTTCGACCTGATTTTGTGCGACTTTAACCTGGGTCCATGTAAAGACGGCTATCAGCTGTTCGAATACCTCAAAGACAGCCAGCTGTTAGCGCCGCTGTGCTGCTTTATTGTGATCAGCGCAGAAAACCAGCGCCAGATTGTGCACGGCCTGATTGAGCTGCAGCCCGACGATTACCTGCTGAAACCTTTTAGCCAACCGGCCTTAATCGAGCGTATCAGCCGCGCCATGCTGCAAAAAAGGGCGTTGCGCAAAGTGTTTTTTGCCTTGTTTGAACAGGATTACCAGGCGGCGATCGATGAATGTGACCTGTTGCTGAGACAAAAAACCGAACACAGCCTAATGCTGCTGCGGCTAAAAGGCGAATTACTGCTGAAACAAAAACGCTACAGTGACGCCGAACGCTTTTACCAGGCCGTTCAAAAACAAAAAAACTACAACTGGGCCCGGCTGGGGTATGCCCTCTGTTGTTTTTATTTGCAGCGCTGGGAAGATACAGAGCTGGAGCTGGCCGATCTGACTCAGTTCAGCGACACCAAAGTTGAAGCACTGGACTGGTTATCCCGCCTGTATCTGCGTCATGGCCGCTATCAGCTGGCTTATGACAGCCTGCTGCAGGCCTCGCTGTTATCGCCAAAAAACATTAGCCGGCAGCAGAACCTGAGCCTGATCAGTGCGTTATTGCAGGATTTCCCGGCAGCAGCCCGCATTCGCGGCAAAATAGTGCAGTTTGCCCGCTATTCGAAAGACGATACCCCAGACAACTATCTGAACTACGCTCGGGCTTTGGTGGATCAGGCACAGGATTTAAACCTGCTGGAAAAAACAGTTCAGCTGCAAAACGCCAGTAAATCACTGGATGAGCTGCATAAACGCTTCAACCCTGAACAGTTGCAACAGGCAATAGGGATTTTGCGCAGCCGGATGCTCAGCGCCAAAGCACAGCTGAAAGATGCCCGCCAGCAACTGCAACACATCAGCATGGCTGATATTCAGCAGTTGTCGGTGGACACCTGCCTGGATGCGCTCAAAGCCTATTACCAGCTTGGCGATCTTTATGCCTGCGAACTTTGTATCGCCCGCCTGGATGCCCTGCTGCAAGGTCAGGATTATCTGACAGAAACCCAACGTATTCTGCTCACTTTTGAGCAACAAAAACACGACCAGCTGAAGCAGCAACTGAAACAAATCAACAGCGAAGCCACCGACGCTTATCAGCAGGGGTTGTATGGTCGTGCCGTAATGCTGTTTTGTGAAACCCTGGATTTTATGCCCACCAATCCTATGGTGGCGTTGAATGTGCTGCAGTCGATGAGTAAAGCGGCAGGTTTAACCAGTGAAACCCTGCCTTATGCCAAACAGGCCGCCAAAGTGCTGCGACAACAGGAATTGCCTTCTAAGGACCAGGCCCGCTTCGAACGTTATGTCAGTGTGCTGAAATCGCAACAACCTGCGTTGGCACAAGTACAGCTTTAATCAGCGGAACGTCAGGCTAACCCAGCACCAGGTAATCCGACTGTTGCACCAGCTCGGCGTGGGCGCCAGGCACCAGATGCAGGTACTTAGCACCCACCTGTTCAATGGCCAGACAATCGTCAATATCAATCACAGCGTCGGTGTGGGGTTTATCCCACAGCTGCGGATAACGCTGTTTACCCAGCGCTTTGGCCTCTGCTTTGTCATGCGCCAGCTGCAACACAAACTGATGTTCTTCGCCGAAATTACCCGGCAGATAACCGCCAAAATTGAGTAAAAACAGCTTCAATGCACCGTCCTCTGGTGGCGTGTCACTAAAACGCACCTGGTAACCCTCAACCCCGTCCACTTGCAGCCAGCTGTCGATATGCATACCAGGCAGGCTGCCAAACCAGAGCTCCCGCAATTGGGGGTAACAGCTTTCAAGACTGTCGCCTTCGACAAAGACCACATCATGCACTTCAATATTGGCCTTGGGGTGTTTACCTCCAAGCATCACCACATAGAGCATCAAGCCTCCTTTCCGTTGTATATACGCCCGCCAGAGCTTTTGTAATGGTCCAGTACGGCTTTGGCATCGGCGCGTTTGAACTGACGTACCACCTCAATACCGGCATTTCGCAGGTAATCATACGACTGCTCGAACACCGGACCTTCATCAAAACCAATGGCGCGCGCGTCTTCAGCAGCCCCGGCACAGACCAGCCTGTTCACTCCACTCCACAGCACGGCCCCCATGCACATGGCGCACGGCTCACAGGAGGTAAACAGCTCGCGCCCTGTATCCAGCGCCAGGCTAAAGGTGCCCAGCGCTTTTTCGGCCAGCATAATAGCAACGGTTTCGCCATGCAGGGTGCTGTTGGTCAGGGGCACCACCCGGTTTACGCCCACACCGAGCAACCGGCCTGACGCTCGGTCAAAAATAGCGGTACCAAAGGGCCCACCTGTGCCACGCAACACGTTTTGTCTGGACAGCTCAATGGCCAGCGCCATCTTTTCATCGTCTGTGCTGTACTGTTGATCCCAGTCAACCAATTCAGTCACCCAATCAGGCAACTCGACAGTCACTGCGCTGCCCGGCTTTGCAACAAAGGGAATTTTATTCATTGTGTGTGTCTCCATTCAGGCGCACCTTGTACCGCAAGGCGCAGGCTGGTACAAGTGAATTTTCTTCCTGTACCAGTGAAAGCGCGAATGACGCTTAAAGCCGATACTGTTAGACTGAGCAGCACTACAGAGGCCGATAACCATAAGCTACGCAGAGTGAACCAGCCCGCTTCCCTTTATTTTTACGACTATGAAACCTGGGGTGCAGACCCGAAAAAAGACCGCCCGGCTCAGTTTGGCGGCATTCGTACCGATCTGGAGCTGAACCCTATTGGCGAACCGGATATGTGGTATTGCCAGCTGGCACCGGATTACCTGCCCCACCCGCAGGCGGCATTGATCACTGGCCTGACGCCACAACTCTGTAATCAGCGCGGGCTGACTGAGCTGGAATTTTGCCGCCGCATTGCCGCGCGGTTCAGCGAGGCTGGCAGCTGCGTGCTGGGCTACAACAGCCTGCGCTTTGATGATGAAGTCACCCGCTACAGTTTTTACCGCAACTTTATCGACCCTTACGCCCGCGAATGGCAAAACGGCAACAGCCGCTGGGACCTCATTGACATCGTAAGGGCCTGTTATGCACTGCGCCCGGACGGTATTGTCTGGCCGGAGCGTGAAGACGGCAGCCCGAGTTTCAAGCTGGAAGCGCTGACCCAAGCCAATGGCCTTGGCCATCAGCGGGCGCACGATGCGCTCTCTGACGTGTATGCCACCATTGAAATAGCCAGGCTGATTCAACAACATCAACCCAGGCTGTTTGCCTATTTGTTTTCACTGCGTAAAAAAGCAGAGCTGGCGGCCCTGCTGGACACTGTGAACCTGATGCCACTGGTCCATGTCTCAGGACGCCTGCCTGCACTGCAAGGCTGCGCCACCTGGATAGTGCCGCTCGCCTGGCACCCGACCAATAAAAACGCCGTGATTGCCTGGAACCTGCAGGCCAACCCAAGCCCGCTGCTGGAACTGGACCTGGCCTCAGTGCAGCAGCTGCTCTTTACCAAAACTGAAGATTTGGCACCGGATCAGCAGCGGCTTGGCTTGAAGCTGATCCATCTGAATAAATGCCCTGTACTGGCTCCGGCCAAAACGCTGTCCGAACAACGGGCCGATGAATTAGGCATTGACCGCGCTGCCTGTCGCCGCCATTTGGATTTTTTACGTCAGCACCAAAGCGTTATACAAAATAAGGTGGTTGAGCTGTACCAACTGCCCAATGACTACAAAGAAGACACCAACCCGGACTATCAGCTGTACAATGGTTTTGTCAGCGACAGCGACCGCAAGTTAATGCTGCAACTGCACCAGATGAGTGCCGAGCAGTTAGCCGCGACGCCGGTGCTGTTTAGCGAAGACCGTTTAAACCAGCTGCTGTTTTTGTTCCGTGCCCGCAACTACCCAAGCACCCTGACCTATCAGGAACAACAGCGCTGGCAACGTTACCGTGCCGATAAATTGCAACAGGGTCTGGATAAACCCAACCTGACCTTTGAAGAATTTGGCCTGCAGCTGGAAAACCTGGCGCATGAAGTGGGCGACGACCAGAAAAAAATGGGCATTCTGAAGGCACTGTACCAATACGCGCAAAGCCTGTAATCACACAAGGGGCTCAGTGTTGAGCCCGGTCAAAGAGTAAACAAATTCTGGGCTGCCCCACTACCCAGTATCAGACACATCTGATAGCCTGCGCAGCAATTCCAACGCTGAGGTCACTGCTTTATGAAATGGCTGCGACAACTGAAAGTATTTTGTGCTGCGTTACTGTTAACCGGCTGTTTTGCACCGGCTTTATTGGTCAGCAGTCAGGCCCAGCTGATGGGTGAATTGCTGCGGCCTTTGGTGGGGTTTAACCCGCTGGATGTCAAACTGTTCGAAAACCCCATCATTAAAGACCGTATGGTGGCTTTGATGGGCGAAGACAATTACCGTACTGCAACCACCTTGTTGTACACAGCCACAGCACTGCAGGTGCAAGGGCCTTTGTTTTTTGTCACCTCCGAACATTCCCCCCTGCCACATCTGGCCGAAAAAGCCGGTTTTGTCTGGAATTCCGAGCATAACCAAATGGCGGTGTTGCTGGTGTCTGGCGGAAAAACGGAGATTTTTGCCGAAGCGGTGAACAGTGCAGCCGGGACTGTGGTGCCCAGTTGGCCTAAGGAACTGATCGACTACACCAGTCCGGACAAGCTGAAACAAAAAGCCATAGGTGGTGCCATCAGCCATTTGGGCCTGGAAGGCGACCAGGCCGCCTTGGCCGAAGCCGCCTTGTCCGGAGGCTCAGTGGAAAATGTGCTGGAGCAGCAACTGAAAGATCAGGTGCCGGACCCGATTGAAGAGATTAAACAAAAAGTCGAAGCCGGCCAGGAAGAATTGTTAGCCGCCCCCAAACAACGTTTTAACCAGATGGTGCAGGAAGCAGTGCCGACAGATGAAGATGTAATTAAACAGTTTACCGGCAAAACCTCTGCGGAATTGGAGCAGGCCAAAGCGCTGAAAAAGCAACTGGATGAGGCTAAAGCCCGCGCCGCTGCCAATGTCAAAGCCGCACAACAACAGCCGGTGAAAGACAAAGCCACAGTGCAAAAAGAAGCACAGGAATGGGCAAAAAAACAAGCCGCAGAAAAAGCCAGGCAGCAAGTCAAACCCATTACCCAGCCGGTCGATGATTTACTGGAAGAGCTGAAAGAAGAAACGGGCAACAAAACCAGCACAGAAAAGAAAAAAACAGGTGGTTGATATGGCCGTAAGCCAAAGCCGGCACCGCAATTCAGCGGGCGCCGGCTGAGCCTAAACTTATCAGCAGTTTCTCCTCCGCGGGCGCTCCCTTAATATGCCAGGGTAAAACGCTGGTTTTGGTGAGCGGGCTGCTCGGCTTCATTCAGCATTGCCACCGCGTAATCACCGTTGGAAATACGGCTATTGCCTGCACTGTCCATCACTAACTGATCCTTACCTAACCGGAACTGGCCGGTTTTTTCGCCAGGG
>NZ_JBBIQD010000005.1:175153-235588 GCF_037442525.1 Rheinheimera sp.
GTCCATCACTAACTGATCCTTACCTAACCGGAACTGGCCGGTTTTTTCGCCAGGGAAAATTTCTGCCGCCGGTGACAGGTAGCTCCAGTTCAGTGCGGTCTCGCCTTGCAATTGCTGCAGCGCATAATAGGCGCCTTCAGCACTGCCGCGGTACTGCGCCGGGAAATTCGGGCTGTCGATAAGCCGGCTGCCATCCGGTAACTGCAGTGATGCGGCCCCACCGACCACCAGCAAACGTGGCACATCTGCAGCTTTTGCTGCGGCCAGAATGCTGTCAAAACCACGGCGGTAGTAGCCAGCCACATCGGTGTCTTTGTGACCGCTAAAGGCACTGATCACCAAATCAGCATCAGCCAGCGCCGCCGTCAGCACCTGGGTGTCAAACACGTCCACTGCCTGCACCCTCAGACCTGGCTCGGCCGCCAGTCTGGCCGGGTTACTGACCAACGCCAGCACCTGATGACCACGGGCCAGTGCTTCTGTACGAATAGCTGAACCGATAAAACCTGAGGCGCCAATTAATGCAATTTTCATCGTTACTCTCCACTGATGGTTGAATTGCAGTCATTGTCCGGATTTTTATTGATTTAAAAAACAGCCAAATACATAATTCACTGTTATCAATTTTAAAACAATTACATCAATGGAATCGCTGGATCTCAACGCCCTACCGGTATTTTTTGCGCTTGTCAGCAACCGCAGCTTTACGGCGACTGCAGAGCAGCTGGGGCTGACCAAAACCAAAGTCAGCCTGAAAATTAAAGCGCTGGAACAGCAATTAGGTGTGCAGTTATTTCGTCGCACCACCCGGCAAGTCAGCCTGACCGCCGCCGGAGCACAGTTGTATCAGCAAACGGCGCCTCTGATGAGTAACCTGCAGCAACAGCTGTGGTCTGTGCAGCAAGGCGAACAACAACTAGCCGGCAACCTCTGTATCAGTGCGCCAGAGGATTATTGCCGCGAAGTGCTGATCCCATTACTGGCTGAATTTGCTGCTTTGCATCCGGCGCTGCATATAGAGCTGAAAAGCAGCGACCAGGTGAAAGACTTAATCAAAGAAGGCATCGATCTGACGGTCCGGGTTGGCTGGTTAAAAGACTCCAGCCAAAAAGCCCAGCGTATCGGCCATTTTGAACAATGGCTGGTGGCAAGCCCGGCCTATTTGCAGCGCCAAGGCGAACCCAAGCAGCCTGCTGATTTGGCCGAACATGCTTTTATCAGTTTTAGCCTGCTGCCATCCCCTCTGCTCTGGAGCTTTCAAAAAGGTGCAGATCATCAGCAACAACTAATGAAATCACGTTTTAGTGTCAGTAGTTCCGCCGCTGTCAGTGCCTTGGTATTGCAAGGGGTTGGCGTGGCTGTGTTGACGCATTACAGCGCCGGGCCTTTGCTGGCGCAAGGCAAGCTCGTCAGATTGTTACCCGACTGGCAATTACAGGATGGTGGTATCTATCTGGTGTATCCGCCAGGCGACCACAGGCCAGCCAAAGTACGGCTTTTTGTTGAGTATTTCCGGCAGCAACTGGGTAACCAGCCCTGAGCCTTTGAGTAAAAAAAAAGCCGGGCATTTGAGCCCGGCAAAAAACAGGTTTTCAGCAACAAGTTGCGCTTGCGCGCCAAAGGGGATTATTTCAGATAAACAGCGCTACTCAGGTTCAGAGCCCGGCCCATTTTAGCCAGAAAAGCATTGAGACGACGAACCAGCAGCAGAGCAGTAACGCGACGCTCTGAAGCGTGAGTAGCATTGCTTGTTTCAACTGTGGTGTTCAAAGTGTTCATAGCCAACCTCGTTTAGTCTGAGTAAGTTGTTTCATCCGGAAACATGGTTATTGTGCTGAAATTTCAGTCAGCTGACTAACGAATTAAATTGCAACTTCGCATTAGTTTATTTAATGGTTAAATTTCAACATTAATCAGCTACCGTTCAGTTTCAAGAAGCATATTTTTATATCTCATACAAAAAGCCACTCAACTAATACAACTATAATGAACAACTTATGCGGCAACCCTGCATAAAAATGAATTTACACTGCTGTTTAGCCTATTTTTATGCAGGTTATTATATAACCGCTTTAATTAGTTCAGATAACTCAAACCCCTGAGCAGACATGGAAGCCCCATGCGCCGCGGCCTAAGCTTAAGCGGCCTGAGCGTCACTCTCGTCAGTGCCGACAACAGCCAGCTTCTCTTTGGTTTTTTCGGCCTGAGTCTCTTTACCTGCAGTTTTGTCTTTGGTTGTTTTGGTTTTCTGGTTCAGGCACGCCAGCAGACTGTCTTTATTTTTTGCCAGATAGAGCGCTAAGTCGTCTTGCAGACGTTCGTCGCTTAGCAGCTGGCTTTGCCCCAACAGCCCAAACAGCTCATCAGCCAGGTCCAGCATACGGTCATACGCATCAGCCTCTGTCTTGCTGCTAAAGGTCATTTTCTCCACTCCGTTTCGTTCAACAATGTACTTTGTAATAACAGCCATCACACACCCCCTGATTGATTAACTGTTATTTTATACAGTTAATACTGTTTATTTGTCCAGTGTTTCTATGCAAATATTTCATTCCTGCCACAGCACTTTTGCCTTAGCATAAGAAAAAAGCTTAGGGAGTTGGGTATGGCAGTGTGGCTATCAGAGCAGTGGGCAGAACGCAGATTGGCAGAAAACAGCCAGCGACCGAACGATCACCGCACCCCATGGCAACGGGACAGAGCCAGAATTCTGCATTCGGCCGCCTTTCGCCGCCTGCAGGCCAAAACCCAAATTATGAGTGTCGGCCAGAATGACTTTTATCGCACCCGGCTCACCCACAGCCTGGAAGCGGCGCAAATAGGCACGGCCCTGGTGGCTCAGCTCAGAGTACAACAAACAGATGAGCAGCTCAGCAGGCTTATCAGCGACGACAGCCTGATGGAGGCCCTGTGCCTGGCCCACGATTTAGGCCACCCGCCCTACGGCCATGGCGGCGAAAAAGCGTTAAATGCCTGCATGCTGCACTATGGTGGTTTTGAAGGCAATGGCCAGACTTTACGTATTGTCGGCAAGCTGGAACCCTACACAGCCAGCGGAGGCATGAATTTAAGCCGACGCACTTTATTGGGCTTGCTGAAATACCCTATAGTGCAGCCGTCGCTGCAACACGACAGGGCACTCGCGGTTAAACCAGTCAAAGCCATTTATCAGGCCGACGCCGATTTACTGGATTGGATACTTGCCCCTTTATCGGCCGCCGATAAAGCCCTGTTTCAGCAAACAGAATCTCTGACCAAAGCACCTTATCTCAAGTCATTGCATAAATCGCTGGATGCCTCGGTGATGGAACTGGCGGATGATATCGCCTATGGTGTCCACGATCTGGAAGATGCGGTCGTGACAGGCACAGTCACCCGTCAGCACTGGCAGCACTTAGTGGAGCCGCAGTCCGATCAGCTGGGTGGCAAGATGGCCGCAGAGCTTGGCCTGATCGCCGATAAATTATTTATGAACGAGCATCATATCCGCAAGGACGCGATTGGCGCTTTGGTGAATCAGCTGATCACCAGTGTTGAGCTCTGTATCAGCCTGCCGGAAGCCACAGACCCCTTGATCCGTTACAATGCCCGCCTGCCACAGGCGCAGCAGCAACTATTGAACCTGCTGAAGAGTTTTGTTTATGAGGCGGTGATCTGTGCTCCGGATGTGCAGCGCGCTGAATTTAAAGGCCAGCGTATCGTCAGGGATCTGTTTGAGGCCTTCACTGCCGAAGCTGAACGGTTGCTGCCAGCCAATACCAAACACCGCTGGCAACAGGCCCAGGATGAGCAGGCCAAAGCCAGGGTTATTTGTGATTATGTGTCCGGCATGACAGACGAGTATGCGCTGCGTATGCATCAACAGTTATTTAGCAGTTAAGGCCAGATGCCACAGTTAAACAGTAAAGGATAAATAAGTGCGACCTTCTTCTTTGCGGGTGCAGGCCGGGCCAGACGCTTTTGCCCGCCTGAGCCAACATGGCCTGCGCCCCGACGATATTTCTTTGATGCTCGGCGCCAGTGGTGGCCCCAAATGGTTTGTGTTGTATGGGCTGGATCGTTATCTGGCCGGTGAGTTTTTTCAGGGCCGCACGCAGCCATTGCAGCTGCTCGGCAGTTCGGCCGGCGCCTGGCGTTTTGGTTGCTTAAGCCAGCAGAACCCGGTGGAGGCCATTGACCGCTTTGCCAAAGCTTACAGCACTTTGTGTTACCCCAAAGACGCTGGCATTGACCTCATCACGTCCATATCCGCCACAGTGATGGACGCTATTTACCCGACAGATGCTGAGCTGGATCAGGTCCTGCACAACCCGGTAGTGAAACTGAACCTGCTTGTGGCCCGTCAGCATCAGCCGCACCAGCCAAAGCCCAGCCAGCAACTGAAACAGCTGCTGCTGGCTGCAGGCGCTAATCTGCTCAGCCCCAAACTGCTGCATAAATTTTACCAACGCGTGCTGTTCAGCGCGCCCGGGCAGCCGTCCTTATTCAGTCAGGTGCCGCATGAACGGCAAACCCTGACCCGAGAAACCCTACGCCCGGCGCTAATGGCGTCCGGCTCTATTCCGCTGGTGATGCACCCTGTGCTGAACCCGGCCGGGTTACCGCAAGGCGCTTATCTGGATGGCGGTATTCTGGATTACCATATCAGCCTGCCGCTCGACACCGATGGCCTTATTCTCTACCCGCATTTTTACCCTTATCTGGTGCCCGGCTGGTTTGATAAAAACCTGAAATGGCGCCGCAGCCGCGGCCAGCTGCTGCGCAAAACAGTGCTGGTAAGCCCAAGTGACGCTTGGGTGAAGTCCTTGTCACTGCAGAAAATTCCAGACCGCAAAGACTTCAGCCAGCTCACGGATGCCAAACGGTTAAGTTATTGGGCCGAAGTGCTGGAGAAATCGCAGCAACTGGCGGAGGATTTAAAACAGGGCCATTACCAGCTGGAACTGCTGCGCTGATTAGTCTAAAAACCCGCTAAACCCGGCTTATCTGGATGGTTTTATCCAGCAGCGCCTGCAGTTTGCTGTCAGGCACCTCGCCCTCCAGCACCAACTGGTGAATGGCATCAGCCGGGATCACCTGATGGCGCGCCACAGTGCCCACTTTGTCACTGGTCAGCGCCACCAGCACTTCGCTGCTTTGCTGCACTATGGCCTGCTTAAATTCAGCATCATCGAGCGTATTGGTGCACAATCCTGCCTGCACATCCAATGAACAGGCACCCAGCAAGCACTGGTCAAAGTACATGCTCTGCAACTGACGCAAGGTGCCAATACCAAAGGCCGCCCCTATTGACGTATTTAAGCTGCCACCCAGCAGTACCACTTTGGCCAGCGGCAACTTCATCAGCTCCAGCGCAATAGCAGGCGCATGCGTCACCAGAGTCAGGGGTTTATCTTTACTGATGGCTTTGGCCACCGCCAGATTGGTGCTGCCCACGTCAATAAAGACACAGGCGTTGTCGCGCAGCAAAGCGGCACAGGCCAGACCCAGCTTTTGTTTCTGCTCTTTTTGCTGCTCCACCCGCTCAGCAAAATGACCTGTCGCCAGCGCCAGACTCACAGCGCCGCCATACACCTTTTTACAGACGCCGCGATTGGCCAGCTCTTGCAGGTCGCGGCGAATGGTATGTTCGGACACCTGTAATTCCTGCGCCAGCTGAACACAGACCACCCGGCCCTGCTGCTGGATCCGTTGTTGGATCAGCGCTTGCCGCTGGTCAGGAAATGAAGCATAATCTATCACAATCGAGCCCAATACATCACAAACACGCAAAGAGCATAACAGTGCCTGCCGGATGCAGCAAGTCGCATACGCCAGGCCTTTCGCTGCTTTGCCCCACTCACAGGAAGTTTTATGTCCTCAGAAGCCGTTACCGCCACCTTGTCTGCACAAAAAGACATTCTGGCCACCCGGGTGCTGTTCTTTTGCTCAGGCTTTGCAACCGCAGCCTGGGCCGCCATTATCCCCTTAGTAAAAGCCAACACAGCAGTCAGCGACGGCACGCTGGGCCTGTTGCTGTTGTGTCTGGGCGTCGGCGCGCTGGCGTCCATGCCAGCGGCCGGAGCGCTGAGCAGCCGTTATGGCTGTAAAACCCTGCTGTTAGCCAGCACAGCCCTGTTTGCGCTGCTGCTGCCACTGATCCCTTTAGTCAGCTCGGTCTGGCTGCTGGCAGCGCTGCTGATTTGTTTTGGCATCGGCATAGGTGCGACCGACTGCGTGATGAATGTGCAGGCCATTCTGGTGGAGAAACAAGCGGGCAAAGCGCTGATGTCGGGCTTTCATGGTTTTTACAGCCTGGGCGGTATTGCAGGCGCTGGCTTAATGGCACTGCAATTGTCGCTGGGGCTGAACGCTTTTATCGCCTGCGTCAATTTCACTGCGCTGATCCTGCTGTTACTGGCGGCCAACCATCAGGGCCTGTTGCCTTATGCCAACCCAAAAGAAGGCCGCTCTTATGCCTGGCCCAAAGGCACAGTGTTGCTGATTGGTCTGATTTGTTTTTCGCTGTTTCTGGCTGAAGGCACTGTGCTGGACTGGAGTGGCGTGTATCTGACCGAGTACCGTGGCCTGGCGCCAAGCAGCGCCGCTCTTGGCCTGTTCTGCTTCTCTATTACTATGACCTTTGGCCGTTTAACAGGTGACTGGCTGATAAACCAGTTAGGCGCCCGGCTGGTGATGACGGTTGGCGGGTTGGTGGCCAGTGCAGGCTTGGTGCTTGCGATCAGCACCAGCTCAGTTCCACTAGCGCTGCTGGGTTATGCCCTGGTTGGGCTTGGCTGCGCCAATATAGTGCCGGTGATGTTCTCTGCGACGGGTAAACAAACCGTGATGCCGCAAGCCATTGCTGTACCTGCAGTCACCACTCTGGGTTATATCGGTGTGCTGGCCGGGCCTGCCAGTGTGGGCGCGCTTGCTCAGTACTTTAGCCTGCCATTTGCTTTATACTGCATTGCAGCCTTGATAGCACTGGCGACGCTATTGTCAACCAAAGTGCGGGTCTGACCGACCCGCACCACCGCCGTCGCGTTAGTGAGGTTTGACGGCTAATTCACGTTGCAAAAAGGCAATCATGTCGTTCAATACCACAGGCGCATCCCGGTCAAAACAGTGGCCGAGGAATTCATTACAGCCATTGTCGAGGTACGCATGGTTGTAACCCGGGTAAATCTTCAGCTCAGCCTGCTGACCGGCAGCGCGCAGTTTACCGACATAACTGCTGGCAAGCTCAGGCGTGGTCAGCTGGTCTTTGCTGCCCACATGGACAAACTGAGCAGGGAGTTTGCGGACCTTCACATCTGGGATCAGGCTGACCGGTGACAAAGCCGCGTAGTACTCCGGGTTGTTCGCCCTGCTGATACCAGGGCCAAAAATGCCACGTGGCTCTGCATTGCCCCATTTCCAAAAGCCATTCTCAGCGGTTTCAAAGTTGGCAAAACCTGGCGAGCTTAAATCCAGCGCTCCGTAGCTAATCACCGCGGCCTGTACAGTTAAATCCAGCTGTTCGGCTGTTTTGCCTGCAGGAATAAAGCTGGGTTTATAACCCTTGGGGCCTTTGCTAAAGCCTTGCTGCGATAACTTGTCGGAAGAAAGCACTACCATAGCGGCTAAATGACCGCCTGCACTGTCGCCGGTGACTGCAATACGGGACGGGTCGCCACCGTACTCAGCAATATGTTGCTTCACCCAGGCGACCGTGCCTAAGGCATCTTCCACAATTTGATTCATGGTGGTGCTGTTGCCATCGGCGCTTAGCAAACGGTAATCGGCGTTCACCACCAGTAATCTGCTGTGACCAGCCAGGTACTGGGCAGTCGAATCCATAATACTTTTAGTGTTCACCAGCCAGCCGCCACCATGGTAAATAATCAGCACTGGTGCTTTGTTTTGAGTGCTGGCGGCTTTATAAATATCCAGTTTCAGTTCGGTTTGGCCGGCCTTGGTCCAGACTTTGTCTTTAGCCAGGGTGACAACCTCTTGCGCCAGCGCGGTGCTGCTCAGGCTCAGCAGTGTCAGTGCGACGGGCAGCACCATGAAGTAGCGTAAAAACTGACCGGCAGTCGCCTGGTTTTTCTGAAATAAATGCTGCATTGGATCCCCTTGTCGATATGAAGTGATGGCAGACTGCTCTACGGCAGGTACTGACTAATCTGCCACTGCTTGCTGGCCGGGTCCAGTCGTAACTGGTATCGGGCCAGCTTTTTCAGCTTTTCGCCATAACGGGTTTCACCAATTTCCGTGCTGAACTTATGCATCTCTGCCAGCTGCTGCTGGCCTTGCGCGGCATTTTTCAGCGATTCATCCAGTTTGAACCGGGTTGTTAAATCCTGCTCCAGCCCCTGCTGGTCCAGCAACTGCTCGACCAGATAACTGACTTCCACTTCTTTGGTTTGTTCATCCAGGTCCGTTACCTTCAGCACCTGCACCTGGCTAACCGCAATCCACTCTTTGGGCACGGGCCCAAAAAAACGCTGCTCAAGCAGCTGATGCATCTGCTGATCATCCGGCGTTTTGCCACAGCCTTGCAGCAGTGCCACCGCAAGCAGTAACGCCCATAGGTTTAATGTTGAAAGAAAGCTAAATTTCATCCGTAGATCCCTGAAAAGGCATTGAACACAGTACCACTATATAACCATTCCGCTTGTCACCAAGCACGTTACTTCTGTTTAACGAGTGCAGCGCTGCTACTGCATATGATCGTTGTTATGCTTTTGCCTTGGCTTTTTTCGATAAACTGCCCCGCTCGGCTTTGATTTTGGCCAGTAACGCCTTGGCGCTGTTGTCGCCGCTGATAAGGTCAGGGTTGGTATTGCGCCAATCAGCCGTAAGTTCACCGCGACAAAATCGTTTGAAACGATTTTGGACAGCCGTAGGCTGGCCCGAAGGGCCAACGTCAAGGATGTTGTTGGCAAAGGCTTTGGTTGCGCTCATGCTTTTGCCTTGGTTTTCTTCGATAACTTGGCCCGCTCAGCTTTGATTTTTGCTAGCAACGCCTCGGCGCTGCTGTCGCCGCTAATCAGGTCGGGGTTGGTATTGCGCCAATCCGCCGTCAGCTCACCGCGGAAGGCTTTGGCGAGGATCGATTGGGTCAGGTTATTGACTCTGCTTAGTGCGGCCTGCGCGGCTTGTTCAATGCGGTCGGCAAAGGCGAAAAGTTCTTCTACCCGGCGGACGATTTCGGTTTGTATATCAATTGAGGGTATAGAGACTTTAATTGACATGATATGTTTTGAACCAACATTCCCTTGATTTACCCCGCCAGTCTCACCCTCAAAAAATTGGGTTCGAAACAACTCTGAACGTACAAACAAATTTAAGTATGTCGGTAATACACATGTTTGTTTCGGCATCAATCTACCAACACGTTGATTTATCAAAAGATTGCATTCGTTATCGACTAGACAGCCAAAACCATAATCCTTTTTAAATCGTGTGCCGGTCATGCTTAATAAGGTGTCGCCTTTGTTTGGCGTAAACTTTGAAAACTCATTAGCAACTGAATCCGACACATATGCAGGTGAATTTTCGAGAGCCAAATAACCATCTCTAATGTTGCCCAGCTTGATAACTTGGTAATTTCCAACCTGTTGAAACCATTCACTTTTGAAAGCAAAGCCGTTCTGAAAATCAGCAACGTTATCCAAAGTAGTTTCATTTCCAATCCACTCCTCGGTTAATTTGCCGGTGACGGCGGCGGCGAGGACGGATTGGCGGAAGCTTTTTAGGATTTCGGGGATGCGCTCGAGGCGGGCTTTGGTGTTGTCAACCTGTGCCAGCAGGGTGTCGAGTTTATCGGCGATTACTTTTTGTTCGGCTAGTGGGGGGAGCAGAATCTCCATTTCCTCAATAGCTTTTCCTGAGATATTTGGTTGTGCCCCTCCATACGCAATTTTGAGAATATCAGCGCTTAAAAATTGAACGAGATAGTTCTTGTATTCATTGCAGCCAAGGATCTCAAAATTAAGTTTTAGGTTCCCAACACGTTGATTTTGATAAGCTGGTTCACGTCCATGGTAAATACCGACTTTGCCGGTTGTAGCTCCGGACATTGCTATTAACAAATCGCCTTTTTTAACTTCAAATCCTGGAGCTCCCTTAGCAACATGCACTGCACTCTGATCGTTAGCAATCTTTCCATCCAAATCTGAGATTCGTATTACAGGAAAAGAACCTTCGCTTGCAGGTATGTAATCGCTGCTTTTAAAGGCATACCCATTTTTCAAATAGATATAATCGCCAACAACTGCGTGTGACCAGCCAGCCGGTAATTCTGACTTCTCCATCACACCGCCCCTTCCAAAGCCTTTAACAACGCATCCAACTCACTCAGCGCCGCTTCCAACTCTTCTTTCGCCTCGCGCGCCAAAACATCTGGCTCTGGCAAATTCGCCGCGTCGACGCTGTCTTTATCTTTTAGCCAGCTGATATCCAGTGAATCGCCTTTATGCTCGCGGATCCACTCGCGGCTGAATTTACGCCAGCGGCTATGGGCTAACTGCTCGTCGACGCCTAGGTTTTCGTCGGTGGCAGCTACGTCTACCCGCTCGGCGTCAAAGCTGTATTCGCCCTCAATGCGCGGGCTTTGGCCGTGCGGGTCATCGCCGTAAACTTTTTCAAAAGCGCCTAAATGGGGGTCTTGCCCAAAGCAGTCAGCCGTAAAGCCTAACGAGGCATTACCAAAGGGTGTGCGTTTACCAAAACTTGGCATATTGGTGCGAAGGTCGTACACCCAGACGTGTTCGGTGCAGTTTTCGCTTTGGAATTTGTCTTTGACGCTGCCTTTGGTGAAAAACAGCACATTAGTTTTGACGCCTTGGGCGTAAAAAATACCGGTTGGCAGGCGCAAAATGGTGTGCAGGTTGCACTTGTGCATTAAATCGCGGCGCACGTCGGTGCCAACACCGGCTTCAAATAACACGTTGTCGGGCAGCACCACAGCAGCGCGGCCACCCGGCTTTAAGTTGCGGTAGATGTGCTGCAAAAATGCCAGCTGTTTGTTGCTGGTCTTGAAGGTTAAGTCGTCGCGGGTGTTGCTGGCTTCACCGCCTTTGCTGGTGCCAAATGGCGGGTTGGCCAGAATAATATCGGCAGCTTTGAGGTTTTTACCGGCATCACCCAAGGCGTTACCTAAATGCACCACGCCGTCATCGTCGCCCTCCATGCCATGCAGCAGGCAGTTCATTAAGGCTAAGCGGCGGGTGCCGGGGACAAGTTCAACACCAACAAAGGCCTGGTTTTTCTGAAAGGCCTGCTGAGTGGCCGTTAAATCGTATAAATCGTCGGTGTGCTGTTTCACATAGCTATCGGCGGCAATTAAAAAACCCGCGGTGCCAGCGGCCGGGTCTTGCACTACTTCACCGGCTTGCGGTTTTAAACAGCGCACCATGCTGTTGATCAATGCTCGCGGCGTGAAGTATTGGCCAGCGCCGGATTTAGTTTCGCCAGCGTTTTTCTCCAATAAACCTTCGTATAAATCGCCAAGGCCGTCTTTTTGCGCACTAAACCAGTCGATTTGATCGAGGTTTTTTATCATCTGCTCTAAATGGCGTGGCTCGCGCAGGCGGGTTTGGGCGTCGGCGTAGATGGCACTAATCAGCTGATCTTCATGCACCTGGACTTCAATAGTTTTACCAGGCTCTTTTGGATCTGCTTCAAGCCGCTTGCCAGTCGACAAAGCCAGCAAGATAGATTTGTAGTTATTTAGAAGGTTAATACCGGATTTGCTGTTTAAATCGCTCCAGCGGCAGCCTTCAGGTAATGGGTGTTTTTTTAAGGTGCCGGCTTCGGTGTTTTCATGCACCATTTTGATAAACAGCAACAGGACGAGTTCAGTGACGTAATCGCTGTAGTTAATGCCGTCGTCACGCAGCACGTCACAGAGGTTCCAGAGTTTTTGCACGATGTCGTTGTTGGTCATAGGGGACTCTATTGGTAACAATCAAGGTTAGCCATGTGCTTTTAACAAATCGCACAGTGGTTGGTTAATGTAGTAATTGCCGCGGCCAATTTTCTGCTTCTGCAAAAAGCCATGTTCAACCAGCAATTCCAGGTATTTGGTGGCAGTAATGCGGCTAACGCCTAAATCCTCGACCAGAAATTCAATTTTGGTATAAGGGTGGTAAAACAGATTATTTAGCAATTCCTGGCGGTAAATTTTCGGCAACTGCTCGCGCAAGCGGTGTTTTACGCTTTGCATCAAGGCTTTCATCTGGGTGATAAGCGTAATGGTGTCCTGTGCCGTCACAATAATGCCGTCCAACATGTACAGCAGCCAGGGTTCCCAATTGCCAGTTTCGCGTACCTGCTGCAACTGCGTGTAGTAATCGGCTTTATGCAGAATAATAAAGCGGCTTAAATACAACACCGGCAAATTCAGTAAGCCCTTGGCTACTAAATACAACATATTGATAATTCGGCCTGTACGGCCGTTGCCATCGTAAAAGGGATGGATACTTTCAAACTGGTGGTGAATGATCGCCATTTTCACCAGCGGATCGGCGTCACACAGGCTGTCGTCATTGATGTATTGCACTAGATTGGCCATCAATTGGCTAATTTCAGCGCCATGCTGCGGTGGCGTATACACCACTTCACCGGTGCGGGCGTTTTTCAGCGCAGTGCCAGGCAAGCGGCGTACCCCTGCTTGGTTATGCTCAAGTTGTTGCTGCACCGCTAAAATGTCTTCAAGCCGGATCAGGCTCGTGCGCCGGACCGTAGCAAAAGCTTGTTTGAGCGCAAACACATAGTCTTGTACTTCTTTGGCGGCCGGGTTGGTCAGTGCTTCGGCAAACAGGTTGGCTTTGTACAACTCGTCATGCGTGGTGACAATATTTTCTACTTCCGAGCTGTCTTTGGCTTCTTGCAGTGCCAAGGTGTTAATCAGAATGGCTTCATTGGGAATACTGGCGGCAACACCTTTTAATTCGGCCAGATACCGATGGGCTTCCGCTGTTTTTTTTAACACAGCGCGGGTTTCCCAGCGGGCAATGTCAGCCAGCGGCAGCATGGGTAAGCTGTTATGCATACAAAGTGGCCTTTTTTATCTATGTCGCAGGCAATATATATAAAAAACTGAGTAATATATATATTACGAACTCTATTTGCATACAAAAGTAGAAAAACTATACATATACCCGTCGTTCTTGAAACTGTGGCTTTGTTGGCTACGCCATTTCGCCCGCAACTTCAAGATGCAAAATTCAGCGGGAGATAAAAACGCTTTAAGCACTTTGATTAAGCCACATCGCTTCAGATAACTCAGCCAGCACCTGGTCAAGCTGGTTATCCAACACCACATTGAGCCGCTTCGCACCACCGTCGTTGGCAAAACAGTTGTTGACGAACTCGCGGTCAACCACCACTTCATGCACTAACTGTTTAGCGAGCCGTTCTAACCATTTGCGTTGGTTCGAATTGAAGTTGTGTTGTTTGTACAGCCGCTGCATGGCATTGGCCACCCGCTGTTCAAAAGGTAGCAACGGCTCACCGAGCGCCGCCCGTCGAATATGGCCAACAATACTGGCTGCAATGTCTTCTTTGGTTTGACCACGCACGGCAGATCGCAAGGTTGCCTCAGAAAACCCGGCACTATCGAGCATCAACTTTACTTCTTTGAGCTGCTCGCGGGTTAAATCCCGTGGTTTGTTTACCACCACCGCAAGTGCCACGGATTGATTGAGTTGTGCTTTGATAAACTGCTCAAAGCTTTCTAAGTAATCCTCCGGCTTTTGATATTTGCCATAGTTTTGTTCATGCACCACCAGTTCGTCATAGTGATCAGACAATACCGGCTGATACAGCGAGCCAATCAATTGGTTGACGGCGTTCAGCTGGTTTAACAACCCGCTATGTTGCTGAATAAATTTGGCAGCTTGGGTCGGGCCCATTTGTTTTAAATGGGTGTGCAGGTTTTTCGGTTCAACGCCCCACAGGTTTTGTAGCTCACTGAGTTTTTCTTTCAGCGCTGGCTTTTTGTCGGCTTTGTTTTCGGCTTTACGTAGTACACGCATTAGTTTTTGACTGAGCTGACTTAACACAACGTCGGCATGTGTTTGGCCCTGTTGTTCACCTGGGGTTGCCAGCGCTTGCTGTAATTTTTCAGGGCTCACCAATTCGTCGACTAATTGCTCTATGGTGATATTGGGGTCTTTGACCAGCGGTTTCATGGTATTGACGTCTTGCAGCGTGGCGTAAATATCCACCGGGTCGTAAATACGAAACACGGTTTTGCCGATTTCATCACAGCGTCGTGTCGCACGGCCAATCATCTGCTCGTACAAAATGCGCGATTTAACCCGGCGCATAAATACCAGATTACAGATTTTCGGCACGTCGATGCCTGTGGTCAGTAAATCAACAGTGATGGCGATATTGGGGTAACGCTCGTTTTTGTACTGACGGATTAACTGTTCCACTTTATCGCTTTGACCGGTGATTTTGGCCACTGCTGCTTGGTTGTAATCACCGTTGTAGAGCTCTTTAAACGCCTCGTCTAACAGGCGTTTGACCATATCGGCATGCAAGTCGGTGGCGCAAAAAATCATGGTTTTTTCATCGCCAAAGGGGTCGAGCTCTTTGGCCAGTTGGTTACAAATCACCCGGTTAAAGTTTTCGTTGATCACCCGACGGTTAAAAGCATCCACCTCAAAATTAAGTTCGTCCTCAAGATCGGCTACTTCAATTTCGCCGGTTTGGGTGTTGATGGCCTGTACCTTTGCACCTTTTTCAAATTTGATGCCGTTCTGAGTGAGCAAAGTTTCAAAGCGGATCGGCGGCTCGTGATCAATCAGCCAGTCATCGGCCACAGCTTCGCGATACGAATAGGTGTACACCGGTTTACCAAAAATCTCGCTGGTATGCTTGGCTGGCGTGGCGGTGAGCGCTACTTTGAAGGCATCAAAATAATCGAGCACGCGCCGGTAGCTGGATAGGTATTGCGCCGCATCCCGGGTTGCCAGTTCACCGTCTGTCATTTCCTGATCCAGCGTGTAACCACGGTGCGCTTCGTCGATGATGATGCAGTCGAATTGGTCAAGCGCCGGCGGGTTATCGCTGATAAAGATGCGTTTGACCATAGCTTGCACTGTGGCCACCTGCACGCGGGTTTCAGCTTCGGCGGCCATATCGCCCAGTTCAGCGATATTGTAAATCTTTGACAGCGTGTGGTTTTGCTCCAGCGGTGCCTCATGGAAGCTGTCTAACGCTTGTTGGCCGAGCGCTGTTCGGTCGACCAAAAACAAAATTCGTTTAAAGCGCTCAGTTTTTAAAAACCTGTACATCAAACCAATAATGGTGCGGGTTTTGCCGGTGCCGGTCGCCATGGCCAGCAAGGCAGTCGGCCGGTTTTGGGCAAGCACTTTCTCTACCGCTTCAATGGCTTTTTTCTGGTATTCACGAACCTTCAGGTAGCCAAAAGGTTCCTGCTGCAGTTGTTTCTCTGCCTCTTCCTTGCTGCGTTTCAGCAAGTCGGTTAAACCCTCTGGGGTATGAAAGCCTTGTAAGGCCCGTTTGAGGTTACTTGGCGAGCGGATATCACGAAACCAGGTGCCGGATTGCTCGGCTAATTGCGGCACATAAGGCCGGCCGTTACAGGAATAGACAAACGGCACTTGATAATGGCCACTCTGCCCATCTGACCAGGCAGAAGCTAGGCCTGCCAATTGCCAGGCGCCGGTTTGCGCTGAAGCCAGTTGGTAACCGCGGCTGTAACGTTCAGCCTGATCGATTTTACCGGCGACGTTGACGTTCTCTTTTTTCGCTTCAACCACGGCAATTGGCGTAAGGCCAGCAAAGAGCACGTAATCAGCCCGACCTTTTTCGCCGTTAAGTGAAGTTGGCCATTCTGCAATGGCTTTATTTTTGCCTTTTTCCGGTCGGTCGCCGTTTTTAAAAGTCAGTGCTTCGCTGTCCGCTACCCAGCCAGCTTCTTTCAGTTGCTGGTCAATCAAAATACGGGTAAGCGCTTCATCCAGCACAATATGCTGGGTTGCTGCCTGAGTGTTTTTGTTCAGAGTCTGCCGTTGTTGCGCCTGCGTTTGCTCATCTTTCTGTGAAAGCTGAGATTGCAGCGCTTTGATTTTGGTTTCGTACTCAAGCTGCTGCTGCGCCAATGCCTGCTCGTGCTGCGCCGATTGCGCTGCTAACGCCCTTGCCTCTGCATCCATCGCAAATGACAGCGTTTCATATTCAGTCTTTTCTTTGGCGATGAGCTCGTTTAGCTGCTTGCTGGAACTTAAATCGATACTGGCTTGCTGTAACTCCGCTTTGACTTTGGCAATTTCAGCTTGCAGGTCACGCAGCTGTTGGCTCGGGTCGACAGGCGCTACAAAAGGGCTCGGTTTAAAAGCAATTCCGGCTTTACCAAAGGACTGATGAAACCAAATCGCCAGTTTGCGGGCAACCATTAAGCCGTTGATGGCTTCTTTATGCGGTGTTTTGAACTGGTGGGTTGCCTTATTTCCCTCTATGCGTAGCGTATGAAAAAGCTCACGCACCACAGGCTCCAGCTTTAATTCACGGTTGAGTTTGTAAAGCAGATCAGCCTGCGTGGTGTGCTGGTCAAAATCAACGCCCGCCAAAACAGCAATATGCTGGGCCAAGGCTTCACCCAACTGGCGCAGTTTCATCAAAGTGGTATTGGGGTCGCTGGGAAAGGCACGCTCAGCAGCAGCTGCAAGTTCGGTAAACAGCGAGTCGTGTTCGCTCAGAAAGTCAAAATTTGTGCTGTGATTTACCAACGTCACTGTCTGCAACCCCTTTTGTCGTATCGAAATGGGAAAATCCCTAACAAAACTCATTCTGCCAAGAAATTAGAATAAAAACACGAGGTTAATTAAAAAACATTAAGCTTCAGGGGCGACGGGACAGCAAAACCAGCTGCAACTAAAAATGACAAATTTCCGTGTGAACGAAGTTGTGTCTTGCGGTATAAGATCGAGCTGGCCCCCAATAGCGGTAGGATTGCGCTGTCTGGTAGCCGCCTTGGTAGGCGGGTCGGCCTGAGGCTACAAGGCGCAGCTGCCGCCCTGCTGCAACCAGATATCCTGCAGCGGGGCCTGCGGGTCAAGCACATGGATGCGTTCAATTCGCAGCAGCGCAACGTCCTGCGGCAGCCCCTGCAGTTCCAGCTGAAGAAACTCTTGCCCGCCGCTGCTGCGGGTGTCAGCGGCCACACCTGTGACCACAGTGCCATCCAGCAGATGCAGCTCTACCTGGTAACGCCGCATACAGATAATTTCGATATGGTCGTGCAGATCGCAGGCAAGCATAGCTGGGTTGATGTTTTGGCTCACGGTGGCCTCCTTTGGTCAGTTGTTGTGGGCAGGGAACACCCCCTGCCCTTGCAGTCTAGTCCTTCAGCAAGGCGCCGCTTTGCAAATCTACGCTAAAGCGGCGATTGGGCAGCCCCTGCTGAAAGCCATTTAAAATGGCAAACAACAAAGCAAAATGCTGCTGACTGTAGTGCTGCAGGCTGAGCTGCTGCCAGTCCCGGCTCACCACAGCAGGGGCGGCCCCCAATTGTTCACCCAACCAGCGGTACTGGGCCAGACGACGCTCACCAATATCTGTTATCGCCAACTCGCCTGCATTTTGCAGCCGGTAAAAATCCACCGCCACCTCAAAACCGGAGATCTGGCTGAGGTCAGCCCAGTCTTGCCCTGCTGCACTGGCCTGTTGCTGCAACTGCCTGGCCCGAGCCTGATAAGCCGGTTGTTGCAATAAGGCAGCTAACTGCGCCGGTGCTTTCAGGTAGCTCGCCAGACTCAGCTCACCAGGTTCTGACGCCAACAGCAGCATGTGGCCGGCATTCAGTTGCAACAACAAGCTTCTGAGTTGTTCCGGCCAGTCCTGTGGCAAAAAGCGTAACCGGGTTAACTCCTGCAAATGGCCTTTGGTAAAGTCACGGTAGTTTTTTGCCTGCAACAGTCCGAGATCCCACAGCGGTTCGCCATGCTGCTTCAGTTGCTGCCATTCGCGCTGATACAAGCCAAACAAGGCGGAAAAGCCGGGTACCTGCTGCAGCAGGATGGTGTCGACTTTTACTTTTTGAGTGTTTTGCAGCGTCAGCAGCTTATAAGCCGGCACATAAGCCGCTAATGACGGCGCCTGAATATTCACCAGCTGGCCACCATCTTTGGCGGGCACAGCGGCGGTATTATTTAAATGCATATGGCCAGCCACATGCAGTCGTAACCCGGTGTCTGCTAACAGAGCACTGGTTGGCGCCAGCGGCACCCGGCTTAACTGGCCTTGGTCCTCACCAAACAACTGTTCGATAGCAGCACTTTGGCCCTGATAAAACTCGGCCATCGGGAAATGGCTGAAGCTCAACAGCGTTTTCCCCTGCGCTTTGGCGCGACTGACCACAGAACGGATCCAGGGCAGTAGCTGCGGCTTGTAGGTCAACAATTCGTTGTAGCCCGCATTGCCGGAGCCCGCATACTCCAGCTGGCCATTCTCCAGTTTGGGCTTGTAGACATTGGCGTCAATCGCCAGTAACCAAAGCCCAGGCACAGGCTCCACCAGGTAGCTGGCATCCGGCACAAGCTCACAGACGGGTGCCGCACTGCGTTGGTTAGCGCTACTTTGATTGGCACTACCTTGGTTGGCACAGACCTGGTACTGACGCTGCTGTAACCCACTTTGTGCTTTGGCGCTGCTGTACTGATAAGGCTGGTCAAGCTGGCTATACGGACTCTCCCAATACAGATCCGATTCGCTCGGATAAAAGCCATAATCGCCCAGCAGCTCCAGCACACCGCTGTAGCCCAGATGGCCCAGCTCAGCCGAGCAAATCAGCCGTGCGGCTTTGCTGGCAGACTGACACTCTGCGGAATCCGGGCTGTAAATCGGCTGAGGCCGGGCGTCGCTGCCCAAAAAATCATCTTTACCACCGGCACTGGCAAAAGGCCGCACCGGATCATGATTGCCCAGCGTCAGGAAAAAGCGCATGCCATGCTGCTGTTGGTACTGCTGCAACAGCTGCTTCAGGCCGCGTAAATGCACCGGCTGACCGTCGTCACTAAAGTCTCCCGGCAACACCACCAGCTTGACCTGACGCCGGGCGGCATCATCAAGTGCCGCTTTCAGCGCAAAGTAGTTTTCGTTAAATAACCGGGTGGAATGCAGCTGCGCAGCCATAGTGCGGATAGTCGCGAACTGGCCGCTCTGCTCGTCCTGGATGCCACGAAAGCTGTGGTCGGCGAATTTGGCGTACACATCATGAAAATGTGCGTCCGGCATAAAGGCAACCTGAAGTGGCTGCTGCGTCGATACGGCAAAGGCTGCACTGCTGAAGCTGGTCAGGCTGGCGGTCAACAGCAGAGCGCTAAAACGAAGAGAACCAGAGAACGTCATTGGGTCCTGTCCCTTAAAGAAAAAGGCCACAGCAGTGCTGTGGCCTGGAGCGCCGAATAGCTTAGAAATCGGCTCTTAAACCCAGGCTGTAACGACGGCCCGAGAACTCATACATCACCGGGAAGGCCGGTGTCAGGGTGTAACCTGAGGTCTCTTCATCGGTGATATTAATGCCCTTCAGACTGACACGGACATTGTCCGTCAACTGGTAACTGACAGATAAATCGGTCTGGCCATAGGCATCGCGGTACACCGGATACATATTCAGGTGAATGTATTCCACGTATTTATCCTTGTAGTTGTAGGACAAACGCGCGTCAAAGCTGTCGTTTTCATAATACAAGGTGAAGTTATAGGTCTTATCCGCCAGGCCTTCCGGCGGTGTTGGAATACCCAGGGTGGACGAACCGGTCAGCGTATTGTCCAGCATGGTGTAGTTGCTGTTAATACCAAAACCTTCCAGTGCCGGGCTCAGTGCGTCCAGTGGCAACTGAGCAATCAGCTCCAGACCTGTCACTTTGTAAGAGCCCTCGGCATTGACCGGCTGATAGACATCGAAGTCGTAGTATCCATCCAGCGAGCCGTCGGCATTGCGCTTTTCGACATTTTCCACCACACCGGTCAGGGCTTCGCGCACCACCCCTTCAATGTTTTTCCAGAAGTAAGACGCAGCCAGAATACCGCCGTTTTCCATATACCATTCCACGCCAGTTTCCCACTGTTTGGCCTGGGTTGGCTGTAAATCCGGGTTACCGTCTTTAAAGCGGAACTCGTTCCAGCTGACACTGCGTTTGTACGCGATGTCGGTTAAGGCCGGACGCATCAGGGTTTCTGAGGCGGCAGTACGCCAGATCACGCCATCGGTAAGCTCAACCGTCAGGTTGAAACTTGGCAGTACATCCTTGTAGTTACCGTCTTTTGACACCGGATCTTTGGTGTAACCCGTGCTGCCATCAGCATTCTGGATGGGGTGGTAACCAAAAGAGGTGACATCGGTATCCACGGCGCGCACACCGGCATTCAGTTTGGCTGGCAACGAGGCCAGTTCAAAATCGAAATTCGCCATGGCATACAGTGCAGTCACTGACTCATCCACACGGTAGAACTGATCGACCTGGAATGGTGTGTAGAAACCGGCGTAACGGAATGTACGGCGGGCATAATCATTCGACACCTGCATCCAGTTCAGATCTTTTGGCCGGTAAGCACCACCAGGCACTATGTCTGAGATGTAGCCCAATTCACTGTCCTGCAAGGTACGCTTGTTGACCCAGGAGCTGTCACCGGCGGCCGGGCCCTGAATTTTAATGGCGCCAAACTGACGTTCTTTTGACTTGTCGGTGTAACGGGCACCAAACTCCACTGAACTTAATGCAGCCACTGCGGACCAGTCGATATCGCGTTTAAAATCCAGCTGGGCCGCATATTTATCGTCGGACACCTGCTCCAGCTCAGTTTCATAGGCCTCAAACAGATATTTGCTGGCCGCATTGTACATATCAATGGTGGCCGGGTTGGCGCTGGGAATGGTCTCACCGCCTGTCGTTGTCCAGCGGGTGCGGGAAGGTGCATAAGCCACATGCTTCAGGTTGGCGTAGTCGGCCGTTTTATCGGCTCCTGAATAGCCCAGCAGCGCTTTGACATCCCAGTCATTCAGCTGCCAGTCCAGGGTGGCGCTGTATTGGTTGTATTCGGTTTCGTTAATCCGCTCTTTGCTCAGAAACTCATGCTGGGTAGCGGTGTAAGACACGTCAGTCAACACCACCATGCCGTACTCAGCCAATGTAGTGTCGTCATAAGAATGAATGGTTTCCAGGGTGCTGCGGCTGGAAGCGGAATAAGCCGCTGCATCGTATTCATCTTCCGTGCTGTCGTAACGGCCCAGCATCGCATCCAGCGTCAGGCTGAATGCAGAACTTGGTTTGTACTGCACAGAGGCTGTGGCGCCCCATTTATCCTGCTCGTTCAGATAAGCACGGTCGCCTACTTTGTCCTGGAAAATAATGCGGCTGGTTTCGTCTTTATTCATTCTGTCCTGCACCACAATACCGGCGTCACGGGCCAGCACAGCAGCGGCCTGAGTGGAACGGGTGCCAGAGGCTTCCAGAAAACGGCCCATAGGACGGAAATTAATACCTGAGTTGGAGTCGGTTCTGTTGGTCCGCTCGGCTTTGGAAAAAGACACTAACGCACCCCAGTCACCAAAAGTGTCACTGGCCATCAATGAGAATTTCGGATCGACTTCTTCTGAAATGGAGTTATGAGCCCCTTCTGCCGACAGCACCAGTTGGCCTTCGCTGAAGTCAAAAGGTTTGGCGGTACCAATCAGCACTGAACCGGCAATGCCGCCCTCCTCATCCGCTGCAGTGGGCGACTTTTGCACTGTCACGCTTTGAATAATTTCAGAGGCGAAAATATCAAACTCCACGTCGCGGCCACCGCTGCCAGAGGCTGTCGCCAGGTTGTTGATGGACACATGGGTAAACTCAGACGGTAAAGAGCGCACATTCACCTTGCTGCCCAGGCCCTTGCTGCGTTCAATGGTCACACCAGGCATACGCTGCAGCGCTTCGGCCAGGTTTTGCTCCGGGAAATCGGCAATGTCGGTGGCCACAATAGAATCTGAGAAGCCAATGTTTTGCTGTTTCATGTCCACAGCACGTTCCAGGCTTTTGCTGTAACTGCCTTTGACGGCAATGACTTCGACCTTTTGCTCACCGCTCTGTGCGGTTTGTGCCAGCACAGGGCTGCTTATTAAGCCGATCAGCACATGCCCTACCGCCAGACTGATCAGCGTCCGCTTGGGTAATGCACAGCTTGTATGGTGTAAATGCGCTTTCATCAGGGTTCCCTTCACATCAGTTTTTGTTGGTTTTCGTCGCAACACCGCTTTCGGCCTTGCGTTTGATGGGGGGCGAGATTACAGCGTCATTGTGATGGTTTTATTGCATACTTTTTTTGAATCAATGAGTTATTCACAGTGTAAGGATCGTCAGCAGCAATGCTTTCGCCAAAATTCTGAGGTATTTGCCGCTTAGCTTTTCTGAACGAAAGTAAATTAAAGCAAATACTTTCAAACGCTTAATGAAAGCACTTTCAGCAGAACTGCGCCGAAGTTTTCTGCACCACGCACCTGGCTCTGCCAAACCGGGCAGGCAGGGCGAGGCGGTTAACAGCCGGAATTTTACGATGGACAGCAGGAACTAAAAGAGCTGTTTGTGCATATAAAGGGCCTGTTCCGGCTGGTAGCTGTGCAGCATGGCCTGCTGCTGCAAAGACAACGTCTCAAGGATGGAAAAACCCAGTTTATGCCAGTATCTTTCTGCGCCCTGCACCGCCACCAGCGTCAATGAACCAAATTGCTGTTGCCTGGCATAGTGTTCCGCATGATGGAGTAGCAGGTTCGCCAGACCTGCCCCCCGGCTGGCCGACGACACCGCCATATCATGCAGGTACAGGGTATCTGGCTTGGCACACAGACTGAAATCAGCCCCCAAAGCACTGATGTTCCCATAGGTTGATGGGTAGCTCAGTAAATAAGCATGCAGCTGCCTGTCTTTGAATAACCCCCAGCAGGAAGCAGAAAATCCTTCGAGACGCCCTTGCATCACGGCTGCACTTTCATTCAGTGCCAGTGGATAACATTCAGCTTGTAAGGTTAATAGGGCAGGTAAATCGGCAGGACATAAAACGCGCAGTTCCATCAGGGGCACCAGTCGAAAAACAAAGCAGCATTGTGTGTCAATGCTGCCAGCAGTGCAACTTAGTTCAGGCTTTGCAGCAGGGTTTTATCCAGACCGTCGCCGGACAATAATTTCACCACGGCTTGACAGTGATCAATGGTAAATTCACCTTCAGCAATTTGCTGGTTTAACGCTTCACGCCGGCTTTGCACCACTGCAGCCACTGTTGCTTTGTCGTCTCCCAGCTTTTTTTGCAGCTTATCCAGCCAGGGGTAGAGCTGAGCTTCGGTCAGATAGGCTTCCTGCCGGACTTCTGGGTGATAATCCTGGCAGGCATTCACATTCAGCAAATAGAAATTCAGGTAACCGGCCACTGTCAGTAATTGATAATTTTTGGTTTCGGCACTGACCGGGGCCGCAACCACCACTGAAGCAAACAGCACAGCAAGCAACTTTTTCACATTCCACTCCAACTGATAAATCCGATACGCACCCTAATCTACAAGCACTGCAGCTGATTTGCAATCTGCCGTTTTTTTCAATCAGCTGCGCTGCCCCCCCCTCACTGCCCCTGGTTTGCACCAGGTTCTGCAGGAACCCGCACCCATCCTTCCATTAATACGCGGGCACTGCGGCTCATAATGGCTTTGGTCACAGTCCAGCTGCCGTCCTGTAAGCGGGCCTCAGCGCCCACCCTTAAGGTGCCGGACGGATGACCAAAACGCACGGCGCTGCGCTCGCCACCGCCAGCCGCCAGATTCACCAGAGTACCGGGAATGGCCGCCGCCGTGCCTATGGCCACCGCACAGGTGCCCATCATGGCGTGATGTAACTTGCCCATCGACAGCGCCCGCACCAGCAAATCCACCTCTGCCGCATCAACCGCTTTCCCGCTGGATGCGGTATAGCTTGTTGGCCGCGCGACAAAAGCTATTTTTGGCGTATGCTGACGGCTTTGTGCTTCGCTCAACTCCTTAATCAGCCCCATCTGCAAGGCACCATAAGCCCGGATTTGTTCAAAACGCGCTAAAGCCGCAGCATCGTTATTTATGTCATCCTGCAGCTCAGCACCTGTGTAGCCAATATCAGCCGCATTGACGAAAATGGTTGGAATGCCCGCATTGATAAAGGTTGCAGGAAAGCTGCCAACATCGGGTACAGTTAAAGTGTCAACTAAGTTTCCAGTTGGAAATAGAGAACCGCCACCTTCGTTGTCATCCTCCGCCGGGTCAACAAACTCCAGCTGCACTTCAGCCGCCGGGAAGGTCACGCCGTCCAGCTCAAAATCGCCCATTTCCTGCACCTGGCCATCCTGCATCGGAATATGGGCCACAATGGTTTTCTGAATATTGACCTGCCAGATATGCACTGTGGCCAGGCCATTGGCGGGTAAAGCGGCGGCATCAATCAGGCCTGACTGAATGGCAAAAGAGCCGACCGCCGCCGACAAATTGCCACAATTGCCAGACCAGTCAACAAAGGCTTTATCAATAGACACCTGACCAAACAAATAATCGACCTGATGGCCTGCCTGGCTGCTTTTGCTGACAATCACGGTTTTACTGGTGCTGGACGTGGCGCCGCCCATGCCGTCAATTTGTTTGCCGTACGGGTCCGGACTGCCAATCACCCGCAGCAACAGTTGGTCGCGCGCAGGCCCCGGCTGCTGCGCCGCTTCAGGTAAATCCTGCAACCGGAAAAACACGCCCTTTGAGGTTCCGCCACGCATATAAGTGGCAGGGATTTTAAGTTGTGGTTTAAACATTTAGCCTCCTGCGGCTAAAAACATGGGCGCAGCAAGCTACGCCCCTACAATCAACAATGAATAACAGTGGTGTTCCACAGTTCCATGACCATCAGGCTTCGCCAAGGAAGTCTTTGGCAAAACGCTGCAGCACCCCACCGGCTTCGTAAATCGACACTTCTTCAGCTGTGTCTAAACGGCAGGTGACCGGCACCTCCAGCCGCTCACCAGTAGCGCGATGGATCACCAGCGTCAGCGTGCAACGTGGCAGTCGTTCGCCAATCACGTCATAGGTTTCAGTGCCGTCAATGCCTAAAGTCAGACGGTTCACGCCAGGCTTAAACTCCAGCGGCAATACCCCCATACCAATCAGGTTCGTGCGGTGAATACGTTCGAAACCTTCAGCGACAATGACTTCCACGCCAGCCAGACGCACACCTTTGGCGGCCCAGTCGCGGCTGGAGCCCTGGCCATAATCGGCACCGGCAATAATGATCAGTGGCTGTTTGCGTTCCATATAGGTTTCTATGGCTTCCCACATCCGTGTCACTCTGCCTTCTGGCTCAAGGCGTGCCAGCGATCCCTGCATCACTTTGCCATCCACCACCACCATTTCGTTCAGCAGTTTGGGGTTGGCAAACGTAGCTCGCTGCGCCGTTAAATGGTCGCCCCTGTGGGTGGCGTAGGAGTTAAAGTCTTCTTCAGGTAAGCCCATTTTCGCCAGGTATTCGCCAGCCGCGCTGTCGGGCAAAATGGCGTTGGATGGCGATAAGTGGTCGGTGGTGATGTTATCGCCAAGAACAGCCAATGGCCTCAAACCGCTTAAGCTGCGCTCACCCGCTAAGGCCCCTTCCCAATAAGGTGGACGGCGAATGTAAGTGCTCTGTGGCCGCCAGTTGTACAAAGGGTCCACTTTAGTGCCGTAATCGACGTTCAGGCTGAACATCGGCTCGTACACTTTGCGAAACTGCTCAGGTTTGACGCTTTGCGCCACCACAGCATCAATCTCAGCATCACTAGGCCAGATATCTTTTAAGGTCACAGGCTTACCGTCGTTATAGCCCAATATGTCTTTTTCGATATCAAAACGCACAGTACCGGCGATGGCATAAGCCACCACTAAAGCCGGAGAGGCTAAAAACGCCTGTTTGGCATAAGGGTGAATACGGCCATCAAAGTTGCGGTTACCGGAAAGCACCGCGGTCGCATACAAGTCCCTGTCGATAATTTCCTGTTGGATGGCAGGGTCGAGCGCACCGCTCATGCCGTTACAGGTGGTGCAGGCAAAAGCCACAATGCCAAAACCCAACTGCTCCAGTTCCGGCAACAGAGCCGCCTCTTCCAGATACAGCTGCACCGCTTTGGAGCCCGGTGCCAGTGAGGTTTTCACCCAGGGTTTGCGGCTTAAGCCCAGCTTATTGGCATTACGTGCCAACAAACCGGCGGCGATCACATTGCGTGGGTTACTGGTGTTGGTGCAGCTGGTAATGGCGGCGATAATCACAGCGCCATCCGGCATCTGGCCATCAGCCGGTGCGGTAAAACCTGTGGCAATACCGGCTTTGGTTAAATCCGCTGTCGCCACGCGTTTATGGGGGTTGGACGGGCCTGCCATATTTCGGACCACAGTCGACAGATCAAAGGTCAGCACCCGCTCGTACTGAGCTGTGGCTAAATCGTCGGCCCATAAGCCCAGGGTCTTGGCATAGGTTTCCACCAGCCTGACCTGTTTGGCATCGCGGCCGGTCAGCGTCAGGTAATCCAGGGTTTGCTGATCTATAGAGAACATGGCAGCGGTGGCGCCGTATTCAGGGGTCATATTGGAAATGGTAGCCCGGTCGCCCAGGGACAAATGCGCCACCCCTTCCCCATAAAACTCCAGATAAGCCGACACCACTTTTTCTTTACGTAAAAACTCAGTCAGCGCCAGCACTAAGTCGGTTGCCATAATGCCGGGTTGTAACTTGCCGGTCAGCTCGACGCCAATAATATCCGGCAGCCGCATCCAGCTGGCGCGGCCCAGCATGACGTTTTCCGCTTCCAGCCCTCCTACCCCAATGGCAATGACGCCCAGCGCATCCACATGAGGGGTATGGCTGTCTGTGCCCACTAAGGTGTCCGGGTACGCCACACCATCTATGGCATGGATGACAGGCGACATCCGCTCCAGGTTAATTTGGTGCATGATGCCATTGCCCGGTGGGATCACATCCACATTTTTAAAGGCAGTTTTGGTCCAGTTAATAAAATGGAAGCGGTCATCGTTGCGTCTGTCTTCAATGGCTCGGTTTTTCTCAAAAGCGTCTTTTTCAAAACCTGCATGCTCGACGGCCAGCGAGTGGTCCACGATCAGCTGGGTCGGCACCACAGGGTTGACCAGCGCCGGATCGCCGCCTTTGCTGGCAATGGCGTCACGTAAACCGGCTAAATCCACCAGCGCGGTCTGGCCCAGAATATCGTGACAGACCACCCGGGCCGGAAACCAGGGAAAATCCAGCTCTTGTTTGCGGTTTATCAGCTGCCATAAATAGTCATTGAGTTGTGCCGGGTCGGCGCGGCGTACCAGGTTTTCCGCATGGACGCGCGAGGTGTAAGGCAAAGTGGCCCAGGCACCTGGTTTTAACTGGTTGACCGCCTGGGCGGCATCAAAATAGTCCAGGCCGGTATCGGCCAGGCTTTTACGAAAATTGCTATTCATCTTGTCCATCCAAAAACAGCGGCCGGGGCCGCTGCTGTTTTAGTTCTGTTACCTGCTTAGCCACGTGCTGCCAGTGGAGTCACAACGCGTGGTTCTACGCCCACATAGTCTGCACTTGGGCGAATAATACGGTTGTCCGCACGCTGTTCCATCACATGAGCTGCCCAGCCGGTTAAGCGTGAGCAAACGAAAATTGGTGTGAACAGCTTGGTAGGAATGCCCATGTAGTTGTAAGCCGAGGCGTGGAAGAAATCGGCGTTACAGAACAGTTTTTTCTCACGCCACATCACAGCTTCACAACGCACTGAAATGTCATACAGCATGCTGTCGCCATTGGCCTGTGCCAGCTTTTCTGACCAGGCTTTGATCACCGCGTTACGTGGGTCCGACTCGGAGTATATGGCATGGCCAAACCCCATAATTTTTTCTTTACGCTCCAACATGCCTAATAAAGTGGCTTCGGCATGATCCGGGTTATCCATCTTTTCAATCAGCTCCATCGCCGCTTCGTTGGCACCACCGTGCAGTGGGCCACGCAAGGAACCAATGGCCCCTGTAATGCAGGAATGCATATCCGACAGCGTGGACGCACAGACCCGCGCCGTAAAAGTTGACGCATTAAATTCGTGCTCTGCATACAGTATTAACGACGCCTGCATCACTTCGACATGCAGCGCTTCAGGTTTTTTGTCATGCAAAGTCCAGAGGAACTGCTCAGCCACAGAATCGGCCTCAGTCTCCACGTTGATGCGTTTGCCATGGTGACTGTAGTTGTACCAGTAGTTGATCAGGCCAGGGAAAATCGCCAGTAAGCGGTCTGCGGCGTCCTGTTGCTCTGCAAAACTGTGCTCAGTCTCCAGGTTACCCAGCATAGAACAGCCGGTGCGCATCACATCCATAGGGTGAGCGCTGGCCGGAATACGTTCCAGCACTTCTTTCAGTGCAACGGGCAAGCTGCGCATCGCTTTTAACCGCGCTTTATAGGCCGTTAATTCAGCCTGAGTTGGTAATTCGCCTTTTAAAATCAGGTGCGCTACTTCTTCAAAACTGCAGTGGGCCGCTAAATCTTTTACGTCATAACCGCGATACGTCAGGCCTGAGCCGGTTTTGCCTACTGTGGATAACGCGGTTTTCCCGGCGATCTGGCCTCGCAGGCCTGCGCCCGTCAATTCTTTTGCTGCTGCCATCGGTTTTCTCCATCCAGTTGATTTGAAATTGGTTTTATTATTTGTTTTTGCCCTGAGCAAAGAGTGAATCCAGTTTCTGCTCATAGCTGTGATAATTCAGGAAGTCGTACAGTTCGACGCGGGTTTGCATGCTGTCGACCACAGCTTTTTGATCCCCGTTCGCCAGAATGGATTCATACACATTCAGGGCGGCTTTATTCATGGCGCGAAAGGCCGACAGCGGGTACAACACCATTTTCACACCCACAGCGGCCAGTTCATCTTTGTTGTACAAAGGCGTCTGACCAAACTCGGTGATATTGGCCAGCACAGGCACCGACAGCGCCTTGGTAAAGGCCTGATATTGCTCCAGCGTATGCACGGCTTCAGCAAAAATGGCATCGGCACCGGCTTCAACACAGGCCAAAGCCCGCTCAATGGCGGCTTCCAGCCCCTGCTGCTGCAACGCATCGGTGCGCGCCATCACAAAAAACTGCTCGTCGGTGCGGGCGTCAACCGCAGCTTTGACCCGGTCCACCATTTCATCCTGCGACACAATTTCTTTGTTCGGTCTGTGACCACAACGTTTTTGCATCACCTGATCTTCAATATGAAAACCAGCAGCACCGGCCCGGGTCATCTCTTTGACCGTGCGGGCAATATTAAAAGCGCCCCCCCAGCCGGTGTCGGCATCCACCAATAAAGGCAATTCAGTCGCACCTGTAATACGGCGGATATCTTCACAGACGTCGTTTAACGAGGTCATCCCCAGATCCGGCAACCCAAAAGACGCATTGGCGACACCGGCGCCAGACAGGTACAGGGCCTTGTGCCCTACCCGCTCCGCCATCATCGCCGTGTAGGCGTTGATAGTGCCCACCAGTTGCAGTGGTGCCTGTTCAGCAATGGCGCGACGCAGCTTGGCGCCAGGACTCGTTAAATTAGCCATCTGTGGTTCCCCGTTCAGTTAAGTGTTGTTCTATATTGCGTCTGGATGCGGCTATATGGCGGCGCATCAGTAAATCGGCCAGCTCGCCGTCACGGCAGGCAATGGCATTGAGAATAGCTTTATGTTCGTCAAAAGCCCGTGACACCCGAGGCCCATTCATGCCCATCTGCACTCTGTACATCCGTACCAGATAATAGAGCTCGTCACACAGAATATTGATCAGATACGGATTTTTACTGCCGAGAATGACACGGTAATGAAAGTCGACATCTCCGGCTTCCTGATAATAACTTTCGCCCTCACGCACCCGTTGTGTCGACAAATGCTGATCCAGCAGCTCACGCACCTGCTGAATTTCAGCCTCTGTCATATGTTCCGCGGCCAGACGGCAGGCCAGGCCTTCCAGCTCTTCCCGCAGCTGATACAGAGACCTCAAGCCCTCGACCGACAACTTCACCACCCTGGCACCGGCGTTGGGTGTACGTTCAATTAAATGGCAGCGTTCCAGCCGGGCTAAGGCTTCGCGCAGTGGAGCACGGCTTAAGTCAAAGCGTTTGGCCAGTTCGGGTTCGCTGATCTTTGAGCCTGCCGGGATTTCGCCTTCGACTATGGCACGTTGGATCTCCAGCAGCACCCGGTCGGCAGCAGTGACTGCATCTTTCAGATAAGGGTTCAGCATCAGATTGTCGACATAAAAATCAATGAACAGCATTTTTCGGCAAAAAAACTGCTCAGTCAAGCGTAAAGTCAAATATTATGTCGACATAAACCCGTATTAAAAAAACAGGGTGTCATAGGCCTTCACAGTGATTTGCTAAAAACAGTCATTGCCAGACCAGGTTTTACAGTTTTTATTAGATTATTTTTATCTAAATTAATAAAACTTTTAAAACAGAGACATCTATCAAACAGCTGTCACTGATCCCGAAAAACCAGGCGAAACTCAGGCAGGCTCTGAGCTCAGATGTGGATAAGCTGGGGGTAAAGGCGGGATAAAACCTGTATAAGCATGGCTATTGCAATAAAAACAAATAAATGTCTGCCGCAGCACTGACAGGAAAATTTAATATTCGTTGGCTACACTGAAAATCAAGTGAGTGGTTCGAAGTGACACCTCATCGTTGTCCCCTATAGCGCACGGCTCATTGAGATGAGCCATTCCCCTAAGCCCAGAATGAATCCCTTGATTCTGGGCTCCTTTTCCTTAAATTTCAGCGAGTTACTTTTTAGCATTCACCTGAGCAAAAAGCCGGTAGAAGTTCTCAGTGGTTTGTGCGGCCAGGGTCTCCACACTGACGGCCCGTTGCTCTGCAATGCAGGCTGCCACGGCGCTGACATAAGCAGGCTGGTTGGTTTTACCCCGGTACGGCACTGGGGCTAAGTACGGCGAGTCGGTTTCGATCAGCAGCCGATCGGCCGGTACTTTTTTAGCGACATCTCGCAATGAATCCGCATTGCGGAAGGTGACAATGCCAGATAACGAGATATAAAAGCCTAAATCCAAAGCCGCTTTGGCAGTCTCCCAGTCTTCGGTGAAACAATGCAGCACCCCACCGCATTGCTCAGCATGATGATCACGCAGCAGGTTCAGGGTATCGGCTCTGGCATCGCGGGTATGCACAATCAGCGGCTTGGCGACTTGTCGCGCCACGTCGATATGACTGACAAAAGCCTGCTGCTGGGTCTGTTTGGCATCCGGACTGTAGAAATAATCCAGTCCAGTTTCTCCCACTGCCACCACTGCCGGATCCTGACATAACCTGAGTAATAACGCCGGGTCTACACAGTCCGTCTGATGCAGTGGGTGCTCGCCACAGGACACAGAAACATGGGGGTATTTTTCCACCAGCTGCTTCATGGCCGGAAACTCAGCCAGAGACACCGACACGCACAGCATATGCTCGACCTGAGCCGCAGCAGCCTGTGCCACCACTTGATCTAAATTAAGCGCCAGTTTATCCCATTCCAGACGGTCTAAATGGCAATGTGAATCGACAAACAAACAACTTCTCCTAAAGGCTGTAGGTGGATTCATGTGAATCCAGCATACCGCTTAACAACTTTTCAATTTTATCCTGCAGCTGGTACTTATCATCAATAAAAACTATCCCTATACCTGCAGGCTGGGCGCTGTGCGCATTTTGTGGCGTGATCCAGACCACTTTGCCGCTGACAGGCAAGGCTTCCAGCGCATCCGGCAAGGTGACCCTTAATGCTAACGAATGCCCCATTTTATAGGGCCTGGCTGTGCGGACAAACAAAGCGCCATTCTTCATTGCAGGCATATAACTGCGATACAGTTCTTTTAAATCGGCAAAATCAAGCTGCAGTTCTTCCACATCCCCTCCACTACACCAAAGCAGTCCGGATAAAAAGCAATAACGCCGCCAGATTCAGCTGACTGTTCTGACCCGACACCAAAGCTCTGTCTTTCTGCCATTGCTGCAATTTGGCCACCAGCTGTAACTGTTTGCTCTGCACCCCTCCCGCTTTAGTCCAGAGCTGCTGTTTGAGAAACCAGTTCAGCGTCATCGGCAACTGTTCGTCGTCCGGCAAGGATTGCAACACATGGTATAAATCCAGCTTTTGCGCAACATACTGCTCAAGCAGCACCAACTGGGCCGAAATAGCCGCCGCCTTGTCAGACTCCAGTAATTCCAGAGCCAATAAGGGCGCACCTCCAGTGTAGTCCAGCAGAAAGTCAGGCACAGGCCGGCTGCTGTGTTGTTCCAGCCACTGCTGAATCTCTGCACCAAACACCGGGGCCAATGACCAGTGCTGACAGCGGCTGCGAATGGTGGGCAGCAACTGCGCCGGATGCGCACAAAGCAGCAACAGAAAACTGTCCTTTGGCGGCTCTTCCAGCGTTTTTAATAAGGCGTTGGCAGCGGCCTCTGACATCTGTTCCACATCGGGCAGAATGACCACCTTTTTCCCGCCTTGCTGAGCGGCGCCCTGCATAAAGACGGTCAGTTGCCGTATGGCGTCCACCCCAGTGTGCTGGTCTGCAGCCGGAGTCCATAAATCAGGATGATGTCCTGCTTTAAACAACAAACAGCTTTTGCACTGGCCACAGGCCTGCTCAGCCGCCGGCTGCCGGCAAAGTAAATAGCGGGCCAGTTGTCTGGCCAAAACCTGTTTGCCTGTGCCTTTGGCGCCGCTCAGCAGCAACGCATGTGGCAACTGCTGACGGGCAGCCAGTTGTATCAGCTGCGAACACAGGGGGATCAGCCAGGGGAAGTCTTTCACCTGTTACTCCTGCAGGGCGTCATACCAGCCATCCAATGCCTGCAAAATACAGAGCTGCACCTCTGCCATCGGCAGGCTGGCGTCAATCTGGACAATACCGGCTTCTTCCCTGGCAATTTGCTGGTACCTGGCGCGGGTGCGCTGAAAAAACGCCAGTTGCTCCTGCTCTATTCTGTCCAGCTCGCCACGGGCTTTGGCGCGGGCCAGACCTATAGCAGGGTCTATATCCAGATACAAAGTCAGATCCGGGCGCAACGAGCCCAATACCGCAGTGCGGATCTGATCAATCAATGATTCAGACAGTTGCCGGCCTCCGCCCTGGTAAGCACGGGACGACAGATCATGGCGGTCTCCCAGCACCCATTGCCCTTGTGCCAGAGCGGGTTCAATCCGGCTTTTGACCAGTTGCATCCGGGCGGCGTACATCAGCAACAATTCAGTTTCTGGCGCCACCTGCTCATCCTGCACCTGTTTGACCAAGGTGCGGATTTGTTCTGCCAATGGCGTCCCACCCGGTTCACGGGTGCTGATAAAGTCAATCTTGTGTTGGTTCAGCCAACGCTGCACTGTCTGAATGGCGCTGGTTTTTCCGGCGCCTTCCAGACCTTCCACCACAATAAAACGGCCCTTTTGCATTAGTTTTTCCCAAAAATATATTTCTGCACTGCGGCATTATGTTCGGCCAGCGTACGCGAGAACTGGTGTGTACCGTCGCCTTTGGCGACAAAATACAGCCAGTCGGAAGCCTCAGGTTTAGCCGCGGCCAGCATGGAGCTGTAACTTGGCAGCGCTATGGGGCCGGGTGGCAAACCAAAGTGCTGGTAAGTATTGTAAGGATGCGGGTTCTTTAAATCAGCCCGGGTAATATCGCCATTAAAGCTGTCCCCCAAACCATAGATCACCGTCGGATCGGTCTGCAGTTTCATTTTTAATTTCAGCCGGTTGACGAATACCGAACTGACCAGCGGTTTTTCAGGTTCATGGCCACTTTCTTTTTCCACGATGGAGGCCATGATCAGCAGTTGGTAAGGATTCTGGTACGGCACATCGGCAGCCCGTTGCTGCCAGGCCTGCTCAAGTTTTTGCAGTAATAACTGGTGGGCCCTTTTGAGTAAATCACTGGCCTTACTCTGAGCCGTGTAGTGGTAAGTCTCAGCAAACACCATGGCCTCAGGTAAGGTCGGTGCAGTGCCCCACTGTTCTGGCCAGCTTAACAATGCCGTTAACTCGGCTTCGTCCGCCAGGTCATACTGCAGATAAGGGCTTTGCGCCAGCCGTTGCAGGCTTTGCTTCAGCGTTTCCCCTTCCTTCAGCACCACGCTGAATTGGGCCACCTTGCCACTGGCAAACAGCTGCAGTACAGAGAGCACCGACTGACGCGGCTGCACCTTGTACACACCCTGATGCAATTTGCTCAGTTCAGGGTGAAACTTCAGATACAGGCTGAGCCAACGGCAACTGCTGCCCGATAACTGCCGGGTGTTCAGCCAGTTGCGGCACAGCTTTAGTGCCGTATCCCCTGCTTTGACTTCCGCATAGGCCTCACTGAACTGTACCTGAGTTTTTAACGCAGCCTGCCAGCTGTTCCACAGGCCAAAAGCACTGACCAGACCCACTAACAGGGCCACCATGACTGCACGAATCAATCCAACACTCCGTTCTGCACCGCCCGCACGGGCTCTAGATCATAAACTTTGTCGGCCAGTTGCCGCACCGGTACCACCTGCATCAGCGCATTGCAAAGAAAGATGGCGTCGGCCTGGACCAGGTGCGACAACGAATAATAGCCTTGTTGCGGCTGTAGTTGTGACAACAGCAGCTCACGCATCACCCCGGCCACACCAGCCTGGTCCAATTGAGGTGTGTGCCAGACACCACCGGTATAAAAAAACAGGTTCGCTGCGGTGGCTTCTGTCACTCTGTCCATGGTATCAAGCACCAGCAGATCATCCCAGTCTGTCGCAGCCAGTTCAGCTTTGAGCAACACCTGTTCCAGACGGTTGTTGTGCTTAAGCCCTGCCAACCGCGGCTGACAGCCTAATTTCAGTTGGGCGATGCCAACCCGGATCCCCTGCTGTTGCCAGGGCTGATAGTCGGGCATGGCAGCGACAGACAGATGCAAATGGCTTTCGACTATACCGCCGGCACCATATCCACGGCCACCGGCGCCACGGCTCAGCAGCAATTTCAGTACCTGTTCCGGCGCCGTAATGGCCTGCTTTGCTGCGGCGGTCAATTGCTGTTCATCAATTGCAGGCATATTCAGTCGCTCAACGCCCTGCTGCAACCGGTTTAAATGCAAGGGCCAGAGTTGCAACTGACCACGGCTGACACGCACTGTACTAAACAGTCCATCGCCGTAGTTAAAGCTGCGATCTGACGTGGTTAATTCTGGGTTGATTTGCATAACGCAATGAAGAACTTATTGAAATGCGGCAAGTATGCCTGAATTTGGCCCTTTTGAATATCAAAGGGGGCTAAGCCCCCTTTTGCTGGTATCCGTCAGCCCCCTTCAAAACAACAGCTGTTGCCAGCTTTGGCCTTTACGGAATTCGAGGCTGCGCACCTTACCGTCCTTTTCAACATTCACCAGATTCACCTGCTTAGCCCAGAACTGGTGCAGGCTGTTTTGCCTGATTTTTAAGCCGATGGCGCTGGTGTCAGGGCTGGCCTCCTGATACACCCACAAGTTATTGCCGTCTACCTCAGCCCCCAGCAATGTCAGGCTGACCGGTTTGGTGCCCTCAGCAAACAACCATTGCAGTTCAAACTCTGTCGTCACGTAGTCAGCAAACTGCATGCGGTTATGCTCATTCTGCAACAGGTCCACAGCGCCATGCTGATGAGCCGCTCCCGCTTCCTTCCGAAGATGGCGCAGCGCATGCTCAGCATCATGCACAAAAAACTTGTGCATGATTTCAAGCTGGCCAGAGCGCGGGTTAAACAACACAGTCGTCACCGCAGCATTTAACTGATGGGCCTGGCTTGCCAACGGCAGCAGGCTGAACACAAAAGCAAAGATCCAACGCATTAGTCTTGTTTCCCTTTCAGCTTGGTTTTACTGTCCTGCATCAGGTCCATCTCTACCCGGTCTTTGCTTTTCTCTCGTTTAAAGGCTTCCACCCGTGATGGGATAATGCGGCGTGGGTAGTGATTGTTTTCGACATTCACATCGGCAGTCAGCCACTTCGGATCCACCACAGCCTCGACCAGCTCTTTGTCTGTCACTATCAGCTTGCTGACCTGCTGGGCTGATTTGCGCCAAATTTCAGCCGGGATCTGCAGCTCTTGCACTGAATCGTCAGCAAATTTCAGCTGCAGCAGAACAGGCATCACTAAACCGCCCTGATTACTGAAGTTCAGCACATAGTAGTTTTTGCTTTCGTCCAGAGCCCTGTCCAGCGCGGTGCGCTCCCAATCATCCAGCTCTTTGTACCATTGCTGGTAGTTATTCCGGTCTTTATTGGTGACGGTGAACTGATCATTTTTGTCGTAAAAATCAGTGATATCTGGGTTACGTTCCACCCAGGTTTCACGCCCCTCAACTTTGTTCAGCTCCACAAAACGCGATGCGGGTTTATTCTGTTCTTCCTGCCGGCGTTTCTTCAGGTCAATGTCCGGGTTTTTGCTGTCTAAATTCAGCTGGTAAATCTGATCCAGGGAGATATCCACATGGTCAGTAGTGTAGAACCAGCCTCGCCAGAACCAGTCCAAATCCACGCCACTGGCTTCTTCCATAGTACGGAAAAAGTCCGCTGGCGTTGGGCGTTTAAACTTCCAGCGGTTGGCGTACTCTTTAAAGGCGAAATCAAAGAGTTCGCGGCCTAAAATGACGTCCCGCAGTATATTCAGTGCCACAGCCGGTTTGGTGTAGGCGTTCGGCCCTAAACGGCTGACACTGTCGGACTGTGTCATCACAGGTTCCTGCAGCTCAGATTTCATAAAATCGACGATGTCACGGGCTTCCACTCCCCAGGGAATTTGTGGGTCCCACTCACGGCCGGCAATACCGTCCAGAAAACTGTTTAAGCCTTCATCCATCCAGGTCCATTGCCGCTCGTCGGAATTAACAATCATCGGAAAATAGTTGTGACCAATTTCGTGGATCACCACCCCAATCAGAAAGCGTTTTTCCGCCAACGAATAGGTGCGGCTGCCATCTTTTTGCAGTTCGGTGCGGGGGCCGTTAAAGGTGATCATCGGATACTCCATACCGCCAACCGGGCCATTGACCGACTGAGCTGTAGGGTAAGGATAATCAAAGGAAAACCGCGAATAAACTTCGAGCGTGTGCACCACAGACTCAGTGGAATATTTCTTCCACAGCTCGCCCCCTTCTTTTGGATAAAACGACATCGCCATCACAAAGGGCTGGTCATCGCCGCCTTGCGCATACCCCTTGGCGTCCCAAATAAATTTACGCGAAGAGCCCCAGGCAAAATCACGCACATTTTTCGCGCTGAAACGCCAGGTTTTCAGCTCGTCAGTTGCCGCTTTTTCATTGTCCAGTGCTTCTGCTTCGGTCACTACAAACACGGGTCTTTTTGCGGTACGGGCTTGTTCCAGCCGTTGTTGCTGAGCCTTGGTCAGAACTTCAGCCGGGTTTTCCAGAGACCCTGTAGCGGATACGATGTGGTCGGCAGGTACCGTCAGTTCCACCTGATAGTCACCAAACTCCAGCGTGAATTCACCCTGGCCTAAAAACTCTTTATTGGTCCAGGCTTCGTAATCTGTGTAGGCATGCAGACGCGGGAACCACTGGGCCAATAAGAAAATATCATTGCCGCCTTTACGGGCGTCTTTTGGGAAATGCTCATAACCGGAACGGGCATTGACCGCATCTTCTTCCACTATGTTAAACGCAAAATCCATCACGAGCTCAACCTGCTCTCCTGGTTTCAGCGTTTTGGCTAAATCCACCCGCATATTGGTGCCGACTATGGTGGCTTTCAGTACCTGACCATCCGGGGTTTTAATGTCGCCCAGCTGATAACCCAATTCATGGTCGGCCATAAACTGCTGGCGACGCAGCTCACTCAGGCTCAGCTTACCGGCTTCGTCCGGGTTTGGGTTCACGCCATCAAAAGTGCGGCTCAGCTCCGCCATGGAATCTGACTTGAAGATATTCTGGTCCAGTTGAAACCAGAGGTATTTCAGGCTGTCCGGTGAGTTATTCTGGTAACGGATGTGCTGGCTGGCGGTTAAACGACGCTTGGTTTCGTCCAGCCTGGCTTTAATTTTGTAGTCCACCTGTTGCTGCCAGTAACCCGTGGCTGGTTCACCCGCTGCATTGCGGTAAAAGTTTGGCGTTGGCAGCGCCTCATCCAACTGACGGAATTTATCAACAAAATGGCCTTTGGTTTGCTGCACTGTGTCGGCCTGTACGGCCAAACCACAACTCAGCAAGGCGCTGAGTAAAATTGTTTTTTTATAGTTATTCATCACTGCATCCGCTCTGGCAAAACCAACAGATTAAGGTGCTTTGGCCTGAGACTCAATCGGCACTGGCCTAAAACTTTTGTGGCTTTGGCGCACAAAAAAACAAAGGCAGCCGAAGCTGCCTTAAGGATGCACAGGTCTGTCTCAGATCTTTTTAAACAGAATGGACCCGTTGGTGCCACCAAAACCAAAGGAGTTACAGAGTGCGTACTCCATTTTGGCATCACGGGCTGTGTGCGGCACATAGTCCAGATCACAACCTTCATCCGGATTATCCAGGTTGATGGTTGGTGTCACTTGCTGCTGTTGCAATGACAGTACAGTGATAATGGACTCGACTGCACCGGCTGCGCCTAACAGGTGACCCATCATCGACTTACTGGAGCTGACCATCACTTTGGTGTTGTCCCCAAAAACAGACTTAATCGCCATAGTCTCTGCAATATCACCGGCCGGGGTTGAGGTGCCGTGCGCGTTGATATACTGAACCTGCTCCGCGTTGACACCTGCGTCTTTCAAGGCATTTTTCATCGCCAGTGCGGCACCACGGCCGTTTTCAGGCGGGGAGGTCATATGGTAAGCATCGCCACTCATACCAAAACCAACCAATTCGGCATAAATTTTGGCCCCACGGGCTTTCGCATGTTCGTACTCTTCCAGCACAACGACACCGGCCCCATCGCCTAACACAAAGCCGTCGCGGTCTTTGTCCCAAGGACGGCTCGCCTGTTGTGGCGCCTCATTGCGGGTCGACAAGGCGCGGGCAGCACCAAAGCCCCCCATGCCCAGGCAAGTGGAGGCTTTTTCAGCACCACCGGCAATCATCGCATCGGCATCGCCATAAGCGATCATACGCGCCGCCTGGCCAATGTTATGCACTCCGGTAGTACAGGCAGTGACAATACTGATATTCGGGCCTTGCAGACCAAGCATGATGGATAAATGACCGGAAATCATATTGATAATGGTCGAAGGCACGAAGAAAGGTGACAAACGGCGTGGGCCTGAACCGATCAGCTTGCTGTGGTTCTCTTCAATCAGGCCCAACCCACCAATACCTGAACCAACAGCGACCCCTATGCGTTCGGCGTTCTGTTCGTTAATTTCCAGCCCGGCGTCTTTGACTGCCTGTAAACCTGCAGCCACACCGTACTGAATAAACAAGTCCATCTTCTTTGCTTCTTTGGCCGGGAAGAACTGTTCCACATCAAAGTTCCGCACCAGGCCAGCGAATTTAGTGCTGTAGGCTTCAGTATCAAAATGATCAATCAGACTGATACCACTTTGTCCTGACAACAACTGTTGCCAGCTGGATTGAACATCATTGCCCATTGGGGTCAACATGCCCATGCCTGTCACTACTACACGACGTTTTGCCACAGAATCCTCCGTAGTCGGTAAAGAATGTTTTGGGGTTCACCCTACTGCTCTATCGAGCATAGTAGCCGCAGATCGCTATACGAACCTGTGGCAGCTTCTGATCACCAGTGCAATCAGCGGAATTTACCCTCTTGGCGCACAAATAAAAACGGGTAGCATAGCTACCCGTTTCTATATCAAAAATCTTACTCAGCGTGAGCTTTGATGTAGTCGATAGCTGACTGCACTGTGGTGATTTTTTCAGCTTCTTCGTCTGGAATTTCAGTGTCGAATTCTTCTTCCAGAGCCATCACCAGTTCTACTGTATCCAGAGAATCTGCACCCAGGTCGTCAACGAAAGAAGATTCGTTTTTCACTTCTTCTTCTTTAACGCCTAATTGTTCAATGATGATTTTTTTAACGCGTTCTTCGATGTTGCTCATCTTTTCTTCCTTTTTCTCATATAAATCGCAACAAATAGTGCAATTTTGTGTGGCGGCTAGTGTATGCGTAAGGCCGGTCTGATGCAAGTAAAGGCCAATGCTTTTACTGCTGGTCAAACCTGATGCCTTACACCATATACATACCACCGTTAACGTGAATAGTTTCACCGGTAATATAAGCCGCCTGGCTGGACGCTAAAAACGCCACAGTGGCTGCAATTTCTTCTGGCTGGCCCAGACGATTCGCTGGAACCTGACCGAAAATAGCTTCTTTTTGCTCGTCGTTCAGCTCTTTGGTCATATCGGTGTCGATAAAACCTGGGGCAATTGCGTTCACCGTAATACCACGGGACGCCACTTCGCGAGCCAGCGATTTGGTAAAGCCCAACACACCGGCTTTAGCCGCCGCATAGTTGGTCTGACCGGCGTTGCCCATAGAACCCACCACGGATCCAATGCTGATGATACGGCCGAAACGCTTCTTCATCATACTGCGCAGCACAGCTTTACTTAAACGGTACACCGATGTCAAATTGGTTTGCATGATGTCAAACCATTCATCATCTTTCATCCGCATCAGCAAATTGTCGCGGGTAATGCCGGCATTATTGACCAGAATATCAATTTCACCAAACTGAGTTTTAATCTGTTCAAGACACTGCTCAATGGAATCCGTGTCAGCCACGTTCAGCACCAGGCCCTGACCACGCGCCCCTAAATACGCAGAAATAGCGGCAGCGCCGGATTCAGAGGTCGCGGTACCAATGACTTTGGCGCCTAAATCGGCCAGCTGTTCAGCAATAGCCCGGCCAATACCCCGGCTGGCCCCAGTGACCAGTGCAACCTGACCTTCTAACGAAATAAATGGCTTCATGCTTATCCTTATTCTGCAGCCAGCGCTGCTTTTAGTGCATCCAAATCTGGCACAGAGGCTGTCTTCAGATCTTTATTAATACGTTTAATCAGGCCACTCAGCACTTTGCCAGCGCCCAGCTCAATCACGGTGTCCACGCCCTGCGCGGCCAGCCACTCAATGCTTTCCGTCCAGCGCACCGGGCTATGCAACTGACGCACTAAGGCGTCTTTCATCGCGACTGGATCTGACGCTACCGAAACATCGACATTATTCAGTACAGGTATGACAGCTGTATGAAATTCGAGTGCGGCTAAATCGGCCGCCAGTTTTTCTGCGGCTGGTAACATCAAGGCGCAATGCGAAGGCACGGAAACAGGCAGAGGTAAAGCACGTTTGGCGCCAGCGGCTTTACAGAGTTCATTGGCCCGCTCAACCGCAGCTTTGTTGCCTGCGATTACCACCTGACCCGGACTATTGAAATTGACCGGCGATACCACTTCGCCTTGTGCCGCTTCTTCGCAAGCTTTGGCAATAGCGGCATCATCCAGACCAATAATGGCTGACATGGCACCAGTACCGGCAGGAACCGCCTGTTGCATATACTGGCCACGTTTTTCCACCAGCCTGACTGCATCAGCCAGGTTCAGGACACCAGCACAAACCAGAGCCGAATATTCACCCAAGGAGTGGCCCGCCAGATAATCCGGTTTGGCACCGCCCTGCTCCAGCCACACCCGGTACACAGCCACAGAGGCTGTTAATAATGCCGGTTGAGTGCGGTGTGTTTCATTCAAATCTGTCTCTGGCCCAGAGGAGACCAGTTGCCACAGGTCATAACCCAAGGCGTCGCTTGCTTCAGCAAAGGTCTGACGCACTGTGGCAAATTCAGCGTATAAATCGCTCAGCATGCCGACGCTTTGCGATCCCTGCCCGGGAAAAACAAGTGCAAGTTTAGTTGTCATAAGAAAGTCTGCCTGTCAGTAACGGACTAATGCGGATGCCCAGGCGAAACCACCACCAAAAGCTTCCAATAATAAGGTTTGCCCCCGTTGAATGCGGCCATCACGTATGGCTTCATCCAGCGCCGTAGGCACAGTAGCAGCCGAAGTATTGCCGTATTTGTCCAGGTTAATTACCACCTGGTCCATCGACATCTCCAGTTTGCGGGCCACAGCGGAAATAATACGTAAGTTGGCCTGATGTGGCACCAGCCAGTCAATCTGTGATTTGTCGAGATTGTTGGCGGCCAGTGTTTGCTCCACCACTTCCGACAAACGGGTCACGGCCACTTTAAAGACTTCATTGCCTTTCATTACACCCCAACTGGTATGCACAGACGACTCGTCACCGCGCATCGGGTTGTCGACATACAACAACTCGGAGTATTTGCCATCGGCATGAATATGGGTAGACAAAATACCTGGTTGCTCAGACGCTTCCAGAATAACGGCACCAGCTGCATCGCCGAACAGGATCACCATGCTGCGATCCTCAGGGCTGACCAGCCGTGACAGACAGTCCGAACCTATCACCAATACCCGTTTGGCCAGGCCACCTTTTATATACTGGTCGGCAATGCTCAGCGCGTAACAAAAGCCGGCACAGGCCGCCGCAATGTCAAAAGCCGGAATACCAGGAATATCCAGCTCGCGCTGCACTTCGCAGGCGGCACTGGGTAAAGCGCGGGATGCACTGGTCGTCGCCAGTACAATCATATCAATAGAGTTTTTATCAATGCCGGCCGCTGCAATGGCTTGTAAAGCCGCCTGAGTGCCCATTGTAGAGACGGTTTCATCATCGCCAATAATGCGACGTTCTTTGATGCCTGTCCGTTCAATAATCCATTCGTCTGTGGTTTCTACCATGCTTTCAAGATCAGCATTGGTTCTGATCTGTGACGGGAAGTAACTGCCCGTGCCAATAATGCGTGAATACATTGGGTCCTACGCTTTGTCTATGAGTACGTGTTCCAGCCTGTCCTTTATTTTTACCGGCACCTGGCGTTCAACCTCGCGCACGGCTTGTCGGATGGCGCTCAGAAATGCTTCTTTCGTTGCATTTCCATGACTTTTCACAACAATTCCGCGCAATCCTATCAGACTTGCCCCGTTATACTGGTCGGGGTTCACGCCTAAGGCCATACTTTTTAGAAAAGGTTTAATCAGCCAGCCGAAAAGTTGCGCAGACATGGAGTTTTTCAGCGCAGTTTCCAGTCGTCTTAAGATAAGTTTCGCTACACCTTCGCAGGTTTTCAGTGCCACATTGCCGACAAAACCGTCACAAACAATCACGTCCGCCTTGCCTGAAAAAATATCGTTGCCTTCGATGTAACCAATGTAATTGATGTCACTGCATTCAGACAGCAGCAACGAGGTGCGTTTAATCTGGTCCGAGCCTTTGATTTCTTCTTCACCCATATTGAGCAAAGCCACCTTAGGCCGGTGAATTCCTTCGACCTCTTCCACCATCACCGCCCCCATCACCGCAAACTGAAATAAGGTATCGGAGTCGCAATTCACCGTGGCGCCCAAGTCCAGCATATAAACAGGTTTATCGGTGGTGGACGGTAATGAGCCAATCAAGGCTGGACGTTCGACGCCGTTCAGCATTTTCAGCACAAAATGCGCCATCGCCATCAGAGCGCCGGTATTGCCTGCACTGACACAAGCACCTACTTTGCCCTGCTCAACCAAATCCAGCGCCATACGCATGGACGACTGGCGTTTGCTGCGAAGTGCAACCGAAGGTTTGTCCGTCATTAAGACTTGCTGAGACGCATGCTGAATGCAGAGCTGCGGGTGTTCAGAAATACCATGTTCAGCCAGTTGCTGCTGTAAAACATCAGCGTCGCCGACCAGAGTTAAATCAAGATGAGGAAATTCTGAGATTGCAGCGAGCGCTGCAGGAATAGTTGAAAGGGGGCCATGATCGCCCCCCATCATATCTAAAGCAATTTTAAGCCTTGTTGGTTGCACTGAGTGCACCGGGGCTTATTTTACTTTACGACCTTTGTAGTAACCGTCTTCAGTGATGTGGTGACGGCGGTGAGTTTCACCTGAAGTCGCGTCTACAGACAGGGTAGGCCCAGTCAGAGCATCGTGAGAACGACGCATGTCACGTCTTGCACGAGATTTTTTGTTTTGCTGTACAGCCATTGCCTTTCTCCTAAAACTATTTCTTCTTCAATTCTTGCAATATTGCAAATGGATTCGGTTTTTCTGGTTCCGGTTCTATCTCGCCCCAACTCATTTGCACTTTAGCCGGGTCGCATTGCCCTTCCTCGTGCGTTGGGAACAAAGGTAAAGCCAGAATTAATTCGTCCTCAACCAATTGCCTTAAGTTCACCTCGCCGTGTTCGTTTTTCTCAACCACGTCGTAGCGCTCAGGAATGTCATCGTGAGCCGAATCAATATCACTCCGAACCGGAGTGTATGCAAAACTGGCGTCCAGTTCCATCGGCATCGCATCGCCACAGCGTTCGCAACGCACCTGGATCTGGCAACGGGCTTCACCCTGAATATAGGTCAGACCCTGTTCATCAGTTCCGCAATGAACTGTTACTTCAACATCACCATTCGGATCCAGCAGCGATTCGGATAACCGGTCAAGGTTAGCCAGTGGAACTATGCCGTCGAAACTCGAACGTTTCTGCGCGGCCCGCACCGGATCTATAACAATGGGAATTTTTACCTTTTGCATAAGGCGCGCATCATATAGATCAGGTCTGGCACTGTCAAAGGGTTCTACGCTGTTTTTGTTAATTTTTCTCGCGTCAAACCAGTGGCTGGCGCTATAGTGCGGCGCATTATGCTAAAAGGAGCCGCTTTATGTCAAAACCTGCCCTGATTCTGGCCTCAACCTCCGTCTACCGTCAGGCCCTGCTGGAAAAATTAACCCCTAACTTCAGTACCGCCAAACCCGACGTCGATGAAAGCCCTTTAGCAGGTGAAACACCACAGCAACTGGTGGAGCGCCTGGCTGTACTAAAAGCACAGGCGATTGCCTCAAAGCACAACGAGGCCATAGTGATTGGTTCAGACCAGGTGGCTGTGTTTGAAAACGATATTCTGGGTAAACCCCATACTGTGGACAAGGCAATTGCACAACTCAGCCGTTTCAGTGGCAAAACGGTCACCTTTCTGACAGGTTTGGCAGTGGTCACCAGTGCAACAGGTCAGGTACAGGTGTTGACCGATGCATTTAAGGTCAGCTTTCGTCCGCTGACTCCGGATGAAATCCGCTGTTATGTTGAGCGTGAAATGCCGCTGAACTGTGCTGGCAGTTTTAAAAGTGAAGGCCTGGGTATCACCTTATTCAGCAAATTAGAAGGAGATGACCCAAACAGCCTGATTGGTTTACCCCTGATTAAACTGCATCAGCTGTTGAAAAACACAGGCCTTGATTTGCTGCTGGCGCCTTAACGGCCCAGCAGAGGTAAAAGTTCTGGCAGGGAATCAATAATGGCCCTGGGCTGGTAGTCAGATAACTCAGCCACACCATGGACCCCATGAGTCACCCCCACTCGCGGCATCGCCATGGTCTGCGCCATTTTCATATCATGAATGGTATCGCCCACCATCAGGGCGCGTTCAACCTTGATACCGAGTTCAGCGATAATTTGCTTCAGCATATCGGGGCTGGGTTTCGATTCCGCTTCATCGGCGCAGCGACTGGTATGAAAATAGGGCCTTAAGCCGGTTTCATCAAACATCCGCTCCAGCCCTTTACGGGCTTTTCCGGTGGCCACCGCCAGTAACACCCCATCACGGTGCAGTTGCTGAATCACCTGCTCTGCGCCAGCAAATAAGGGTGTCGGCGTATGGTCATGCAATACATACTGATCGCGGTAATGTTCAAACACCGTCTGACGCTGTGATGCGCTGATGCCAGGGAATAAAATATCAAACACCGGATCCAGGCTCAGCCCTATGATTTGTTTCACCTGATGTTCACTCGGCACCGTCAGTCCAGACAATTGCGCTGCGCTGCGCATTGCTGACACAATACGACCCACTGAATCCATCAGGGTGCCGTCCCAGTCAAAGATCACCAGATCTACAGCTTGACTCATGTTATTTTCTCGTCAGTTTTTCCAGTACCGCACTGAGTGGCTGATCCAAAGGAGCATCACAGCTGATCACTTTGCCGGTACCCGGATGGGTAAAACTTAAGGTTTTGGCATGCAGGTACAACCGGTTTAAACCAAGTGCCTGCATCTGGCTGGTAAATTCGTTGTCACCGTATTTATCGTCACAGGCAATAGCATGACCTTTACAGGCCGTATGCACCCGAATCTGGTGAGTACGGCCTGTGACCGGAAAGGCTTCGACTAAGGTGCCTTCGGCGTAACGCTGCAAAATTTTAAACCGGGTTTCACTGGGTTTGCCCTGCACTTCATCCACCCTCACCACCCGCTCGCCGCTTTGCAGCGTGTTTTTACGCAGTGGCTCTGTCACCTTTTTGATTTTGCTATCCCACTGGCCGGCCACCAAAGCCCAGTATTTTTTCTCCACCGTTTTATTGCGCAGCTGTTCATGCAGATGGGTCAGCACCGAACGTTTTTTCGCAATCAGCAGACAACCTGAGGTATCACGGTCCAGTCGATGCACCAGTTCCAGATGACGGGCTGTCGGACGCAAGGCCCGCAAGGCTTCAATCACCCCAAAAGACAAACCACTGCCGCCATGCACCGCCATACCGCTTGGCTTATTTAATACAATCAATTCATTGTCTTCGTACAAAATATGCTGTTCGAGGTTTTTCACAATCGACAGTGAAGTCGAGACCGGTTCTTTTTCCGGCTCCGGACTCAGGGTAAAAGGTGGCACCCGCACCTGATCACCAGGTTGCAGTTTGTATTCCGGTTTAATTCGTTTTTTATTAACCCGTACCTCGCCTTTACGCAAAACCCGGTAAATCACACTTTTTGGAATGCCTTTCAGCCGGGCCAGAAGAAAGTTATCAATGCGTTGACCTGAAAAATCTTCTTCTACATCAATAAATTGGACTGGAGTTTTGATTTCTTCTGTCATGCGCTTTGTTTACTCTGTTCAGGCTTAAATTCTGTTGCTATTTACACTTATTCAGTGGGATAATCGGCCCGCTAATTTTGCCTGTTTTGGCGATTAGGGCGCTCCATGTGACGTAAGAGATATTGTGAGGCACCATTCGGGATGGCAGATCATACCGGATTCCTTGTGAAAACCAAGGATTTCCTAAGCCCCGAATGCGATGAATGCTGTTTGTCTGAGGTAATGCTGCGTAATTTGTTACCAACAGAGACAAAACACAAAGTCCGGTTAGTGGAGCAAAAAACAATTGCGACAACGCAACACGTTAGCGCGATCTGTGTCAGATCACAGCCAAATACATTTCAGTGCGACCCATCAGGCGGCACGACTTAAAATGAGTTAGCTCAATCCGCCCAGTCGGGAGACTGCGCCACAGTTCAGTTTGAGTTATGTTTGACATCTGAAACGCGGACGCAGGATGTCGTTGCGTTGTGGCCTTTACTGAGTCACAAACAATGAAAAGAATGTTGATCAATGCTACGCAGGAAGAAGAAATCCGCGTAGCGCTTGTGGATGGACAAAAACTATACGACCTGGATATTGAAAGCCCAGGTCACGAACAGAAAAAAGCCAATATTTACAAAGGCAAAATCACCCGGGTTGAACCCAGCTTAGAAGCTGCGTTCGTAGACTACGGTGCTGAACGTCACGGCTTTTTACCTTTAAAAGAAATTTCCCGCGAATACTTCCCTGCCGGTTACACCTTCGACGGTCGTCCGAATATCAAAGAAGTGGTCAAAGAAGGCCAGGAAGTCATTATCCAGATTGATAAAGAAGAACGAGGCCAAAAAGGCGCGGCTCTGACCACCTTTATCTCACTGGCCGGTTCTTACCTGGTGCTGATGCCAAATAACCCTCGTGCCGGTGGTATTTCCCGCCGTATCGAAGGCGACGAGCGTCAGGAGCTGAAAGACTCCTTGGACCAGCTGCAACTGCCGGACGGCATGGGTCTGATTGTGCGTACCGCTGGTGTGGGCAAATCACACGAAGAGCTGGAGTACGATTTAAAAGCCTTGCTGAAACACTGGGCTGCCATTACGCATGAAGCCGAAAACCGCCCGGCTCCATTCCTGATCCACCAGGAAAGTAATGTCGTATTTCGCGCTATCCGTGATTACCTGCGTCGTGACGTGGGTGAAATTCTGATCGATAACGCACGTATTTTCGAAGAAGCCAAAGTTTATATTCAGCAATTCCGACCGGATTTTGCCCACCGAGTCAAAATGTACCAGGGTGACGTGCCGCTCTTTATGCACTTCCAGATTGAAAGCCAGATCGAATCGGCGTTCCGCCGCGAAGTTCGCCTGCCCTCTGGCGGCTCTATTGTGATCGACAGCACCGAAGCTTTGACGGCTATTGATATCAACTCGTCCAAAGCAACCAAAGGCGGTGACATCGAAGAGACAGCCTTTAACACCAATCTGGAAGCGGCCGACGAAATTGCCCGTCAGTTACGCCTGCGTGACTTGGGGGGGCTGATTGTCATCGATTTTATCGACATGACGCCGGTGCGCCACCAGCGTGAAGTGGAAAACCGCTTAAAGGACGCTGTAAAACAAGACCGTGCCCGGGTTCAGATTGGCCGTATTTCCCGTTTTGGTTTGCTGGAAATGTCACGTCAGCGTCTGCGTCCGTCTTTAGGCGAATCAGCAACTCACGTTTGCCCTCGTTGCCATGGCCGCGGCACTATCCGCAGCACTGAATCCTCAGCTTTGTCTATTTTGCGTCTGATCGAAGAAGAAGCAATCAAGGACAACACCAGCCAAATTCATGCCCAGGTGCCTATTTCTGTTGCGACCTACCTGATGAACGAAAAACGTGATTCTGTGCGTCGTATTGAAAGTCGTCATGGTATTCAGATTTTCGTGATCCCGAACGAACATATGGAAACGCCACATTACGAAGTGACCCGTATCCGTATTGACGAAGAAATTGAAGACGCCAGCTACAACATGGTCAAAGCCCCGGCCGTGACCAGTAACCTGTACCATCCTGTGGCTGAGACCGCAGCTCGGGAAAAGCCAGCCGTATCTGCGATCAGCATGGCCGATGCGCCAGCGCCGTTAGCGAAACCAGTGGTGGCTGAACCTGCTGCACAAGAACCGGGATTATTGGATGGTCTGATCGGCTGGTTCAAAGCGCTGTTCGCCGGTAAAACCGCTGAACCTGAGAAAAAAGACGATAAACCTGTGCGCCGCGAACGCCGCGACAACAGACGTCGGGGCAACAAAAACCGTCGTCGTGATGATGAACGTTCTGGCAAGGACGAAAACGCTCCGGCGAAAGCTGAACGCACAGAGCCAAAAGGCAACCGTGCTGAGCGTGGCGAGCGCCAGGATCGCACTGAGCGCCAGGAGCGACCACGTCAGGACAAAGCTGACCGCCAGGAGCGTGGTGACCGTCAGGACCGTGCTGAGCGTCAGGATCGTACCGAGCGCCAGGACAAAAAGCCAACCGAAAAAGTAGCAGCGCCTAAAGCTCATGAGCAGGATGATGATGCCCCCACTAAAGTGGCAGAACGTCGTCAGCGTCGTTCGCAGCGCAAATCGGTGCGGGTCGAAAAAGAAGGCCAGGTTGCACAGCCAGAATTGGCTGAAGTTTCCAGCCAGGCATTGGTTGCCGAAGCCTCTGTTGCGGTCAGCGACGCCGTGATCACAGTGGCCGCCGAAGCTGCACCTGCGCAGGAAGCTGTTGTTGTGGTGACTGACACCACAGAAGCTCAGGCTGGATCTGTGGATGTAAATGCAGTGGAAACTGCGGATGGCGGTGACGAGGACAAAGACGCCTCAGAAAGCCGCAGCCGCAGCCGTCGTTCACCACGGCATTTGCGTGCTGCCGGTCAGAAACGGAAAAAAGAGCAACAAGGCGAAGCCTCCGACGAAGCCACTGCGGCCCGTTATCCGGAAGATGAAAGCACTGCAGTGACAGAACAGCAACTGGATTTGCCTATTGCTGAAGAAACTACGGCGCTTGTGGCGCAGGTTGACGCTGACACTGTCACTCCGGTGGCCGAAGTGGCAGCGCCTGTCGCAGACGCTGAAGCTGCAGTTGTTGCAGAGGCTCCGGCCGAGGATGTGGTCACTCAGAACGACACTGCAGTTATTGCTGAAGCCGTCGAAGCAGCACCAGTTCAGGCTGAAGCCGCAGTTGTTGAAGTTGCAGCGCCTGCAGAAGTGACTGCGGCAGCAACCACAGGGGTTGACACTGCAGTCACTGAAGCTCCGGCTGCCGCACAGCCAGAAACTGTTGTCCGCGCAGAGGAACCGGCAGCTGCTGCAGAAGCGGAACAGGCTAAGGCACCAGCGAAATCGGCCCCAGCCAGGGCGCCACGTGCGAACCGTTATGCGTCAATGGTGGTCGCAGATATGAAAAAACCTGAACAGCTGTCTGAAGCCGCACAACAGGATGCACCTACAGCAATGGACCTGAATGACCGCCCCGTGGTGGTTAGCTCTGAGCGTCCGGGTGGGTCTGCCTCAGCACGTCAAATCAGTGTTGCGCCTATGACCAAACCTGGCTCAGCTGAATAAGTTCAGTGCAAAAAAAACCACCGCAGTTGCGGTGGTTTTTTTATGGCTGAGATTTGCTTTATTGCGCCAGGGCTTTGGCAAAATGCTGGTCAATATAGGTCAGGCTTTGCTGACGCTGCTTATCCTGTTCAAACAGCACTTCATGCAAAGCGCCCTGAATCACCACAGGTCCGCCTGTGACACAACCGGATTTGGGATTTTGCTGCAGCGCCTGACAAAATTCATTTTGCGCCCGGTTCGACACCACGGTATCCAATTCGGCCTGCAATACCAACAACGGAATTTGCAAGGAACTGCTGTTTGCCCGCATCGGCTCAAAGACTGCACAACTTTGGGCTAACCAGCCCCAGGTGGGCCCACCCAGCTGAATTTGCGGATACTGCAGGTTCAGTTCATTAAACCAGTCAAATCGTGACCTGGAGCCGGTTAAATCATTACCAGCAAACTCCCGCACTTTAAAAGGTGCGGCGGCAAAGCCGGCATAACCTTCACTGGAAAACACAGACATCAGGCTCCCCAAGGCACAGGCATCGTTTTCACTGAACAGCAGCTTTCCCTGGATCCCGTGCATAGGGGCGGACAGAGCCGCTGCAGCAAAGACCTGCGGGTGCTGCTCTAAATACAGGCTGGACACAGCGCCTCCCATGGAATGGGCCAGCAGCACTAATTTATGTTGTCGGGGTTCTGGCAATACCCTTTGCAACAACTGATGCATATCATCCACATAGGTCTGAAACTCATCAATATGGCCTTTGAAGGGGTCCTCTGTATAGCGGGCACTCAAGCCTTGCCCACGGTGATCAAACAGCAGCACGTTGTAGCCTTGTGCCAGAAAATGCTGCGCGAGCTCCTGATACTTCAGCAACGTCTCAGTACGGCCATTGACTATCACCAGGGTCGCCTGGGCATTGGTCTGCTCCAGCCACAAATAGGGTATTTGATGGCCGTCGGTCAGTGGCAGGTATTGGGTGCTTTGTGCTGGCCAGGGCAACTCCAGCGGTTTGACGGCCGCAGACTCCAGTTCAGCGGCGCCAAGGGGTCCCCCCAGCAGTAAAGTTCCCAGACAGAGGCATAGCAGCTGGCTGGCCAGTGTCAGTTTCCGTGTTTTTTTTTGCAAAGTCTCTGGTCCTTCTGTCGCTGTCATCGTCAAAGTATGGTAAATAGCGCTGCAGTTTAACTGACCAAGGTTCTGCTTATGTCTGAAACACCAGCTCAGCGCCACTTTCCCTGGATCCTGGCCCTGGTATGGACCAGCCCACTGCTGTTTTTTCTCTGGTGGTTTTATATCACCAGTCCGGCTGAACAAACAATGGATGCACCAGCATTTAACGCGGTGAAACTCAGCAGCATGCCTCTGGATAATGTCAGCAATCACATGACGCTGTTGACCGGTCAGAATGAGCCCCTGAAACAGCTGTTGCATGATGCCAAGGCGCTGGATGTTCAGCTGGAAGCTGAGCAACTCTGGGTGCTGACCACAGAGCAATTACAACGTTATCAATGGCCTGAGCTCAGGTTGTCGCAAAGCTGGCCAGTGCCTGCCGGAGCCAGCCTGTTGACCCTGTGGCAACAAAAACCTGTGCTTGCCCGCGCCAACCAGCTATACCAACAAGACGAACAGCAACAATGGCAGCCTATCTGGCAAAGTCAGGGCCGTATTGACCGTCTGCAAGCCATCGGCTCTTCATTGATGTACCAGGACAAACTGCCGCAGGCCGATATCTGGCTTTGGCCAGCAACAGCAAACCAACCCCAGTTAAAATCAGGCAGTGGCCGCGCAGAGCTGCTGCCTGTCCAAAACAAGCCAGGAACCTTGGCTTATGTCAGTCGTGGCGCCGCTGAAGATGAAATCTGGCTGCAACCAGCAGGGCAAAACCCCTACCGTCTGTTGTCTCTGCCTGGAGCAATCACACCAGTGCAGTTAGCCTGGTCGGACGATCATCAGTGGATTTGGCTGCTCGACCAGCAGGGGCTATTTCGCTTGTCACCCCAGACCCGGCAACTGCAGCTGGTGTGGCCAGCAAGGATAGCTGTACAACAGTTTGAACTGTTGACCGGACAAACGGCATTACTGCTGTCAGGGCAGCAGCTGCTGCGGCTCAATTTAACAGAGGGGACCCTGACGCCTGTGAGCGCACCTGCCACAGTGAGGATGCAGTCTTACCAGCAGCACATCTATCTGCAGCTGGCTACAAAGGAAGGTTTATGGCAATGGTCTGAACATGGCTTAGAGCCCATGCCGCAGCTTACACTGCCCGCGGATGCCAAAGACTGGCAACTGGCCGACGCTCAGCTGTGGTTTGTGCATAACGGGCACATGTATCAGCAATCGCTGACGGACGGTACCATACAGAGCAAGCGGCCATTACCAGCAGGCTTTGATCTGTCATGGTCTGTCGGACCCGATGGACTCTGGTACAGCAAAGTGGCGGCAGACCTGACTGGCATTTACCAATTGCAGCCAATAGCAACACCTCGGGGTTAATTCCAAAAAAGGCGGAGCCGGGCCTGCTCCGCCTTGCCTTCTAGAAATTAAACAGCATGACCCCCAGACCTAAGCTGTTTTGTCTGTGGTTATAATCAAGCAGGGTTTCGCCATAACCGGAAAACAGCTGCAAATGCCAGCGCAACCCATCCAGCTTGGTTTTATCCACCGGATAGGTCAAATCCAGCATCCAGGAGCCCCGGCTCAGATACCCCAAATCATTGCGCCAGGTCAGTTGGGCTGTGGCAAGACCAGGCAGCCAGGTGGCGCTGATTTCATGACTGCCTGTGTAGTCAATCAGATCCGGATTGTCGTCGTCTTTGACGTTTTCAGACAAGCGCTGGTGATAGCGCCAACGCAAACCAAAGTCTCCATGATCCATAGCCACTGCGGCATAAAGCCGGTTCCAGCTGCGTGACAAGGGATCACTCTGGCCGTTAGACTGGTGGGCTATGCCAAACTGCAGCATTTGTAGTTCCCAATCACCGGGCAAGTCGCCCCATTCATCTTTCACCGGCACCACGTAGAGCAGCTCCGGTTGATAATCAGTGTTGCGAAAAGGTGCTGAATCCTGTTGATTCCACAGCTGCCACATCGACACCTGGGTGTAAGCAAACCAAAGATCCGCATTGTCAAACAACAGGTTACTCATCAGTTTAGCCCGCAGCGACAACTGCAGTTTGCTCTCCACCGGCTTGTAATTGTCATTGCGCGGAGCTCCCCCTCTGGACGGACTGCGCGGCTCACGATTGATGCTGGAGCTATAGTGCAGCGGCAAAAAGAAGTTCGGCAAATAAGTCCGGAATACAAAACGATCACGCTTTTCTTTCGGCGTCAGCTCCCAGTATTTTTCCATAATAGTTGCCAATTTCACTGATTTAGCTGGTGTCGCTGCCACCTCATCCGGCAAAGCGGTCCCGTCAGATACCGGACTCGTGACGCCAAAAATACGGTCATAGCAGGCTAAACGCTGCGTGTTGTCCGCTGTAGTCCGGCAGACGGCAACCTCCTGTGCCTGCGCTGTCGCTGCATAACAAACAGCCATCATCCCCAGAGTGATTCTTTTCATCCATAACTCCATTGTTCCACAGTCGGTCAGACTCCATCGAACTGTCGGCTGAATGCTGTTTTCCGTCGCGTCTGGCAAGTGGTACACTTACCACTTTTTAGTGACGGAGCCCATAATGACATCCTTCCCCGCCTGCCCCAGCTGCCAGTCTGACTACACCTATGCCGACCAGGATTTACTTATTTGCCCAGCCTGCGGTCATGAGTGGCGTGCCGATCCTTCGCCAGCCACAGACGACAGCCGCGACATCAGAGACAGTGCAGGAACACTGTTACAGGACGGCGATACTGTCACTGTGATCAAGGACTTAAAAGTGAAAGGCTCGTCATTGGTGGTAAAAATTGGTACCAAAGTGAAAAATATCCGTTTAGTCGATGGCGATCATGATATCGACTGCAAAATTGATGGCTTTGGTGCCATGAAGCTCAAATCAGAATTTGTCCGTAAAGTCTGACCAGAGCAGCCACCGGCCTGAAGCACTGCTTCAGGCGTCTTTGCCATTGTAATGATGCACCTGCAGCGCCGTGACATCGACATCGGTCAGACAACGCACATTCACAGCAGCGGTTTGGTTGCCTTGTGGGTCCACCCCCAAACCAAAAGGTGCGCAGCCACAGACAGGGCAAAACTGATGTTTGATTTTATGACTGTTAAAGGTGTAGCTGGTCAACGCACCCGTTTTGCTGAACCTCAGTGCACTGGCTGGCACAAACCAGAGTAAATAACCGCGACGGCTGCAAATTGAACAATTGCAGCTCAGCACTGAGTCCAATTGCCCTTCCACCTGATACTCCACAGCACCACAATGACAACTGCCATGATATTGCATGCTTAGTCTCCTGTTTTTGTTTGTCAGTCAACACTTCAGTCTGAACCATCAATCGTCAAGTCACTGCCCTTGCGCTGACAATGCGCCGCGGCGCCTTTCTGTCCGTCCAAAGCCCTGACGTTGCAGTAATTTAATTGAACCAATCTTCATTACAAATTCGCTTTTTATTGCTGCAGTGGCAGCACGGATGGATCGGGTGCCTGTTGCAACCACAATCCCTGCTCCTCCACCAATACATGGCCTTTGCGATTGGTCACCTGCAACAGGCCCTGTCTGTGTAAAACATAGTGCAAACGGCCGCTGTAAAACCTGTAGCCCCAAAATAACGGCCTTTGTTTATTGCCTACCCACCAGGGGCGGCCTTCAAGGGAGATGGTTGCCCCTGTGATTTTGGAGTGCCCCTGATACCGGATACTGGCGCAATCCTGCAGCACAGGGCAATCCGAATCCAGCCGGATCCAGTAGGACTGGGTTTCCAGCCATTGCTGAGCTGAAACTGCTGTACTGAATACCAAGACCAGTAACACTAAACGCATGACACCAAAAGATAAGGTTGGCATTCGCCAACCTTATCACAGTTTATTTACAACCGCAGTGGTGATTTATCAGCAGCTTACATACTGATGCCGCCATCCACTTCCACCACCCGACCGGTAAAAAAGTCGTTCTCAAAAATGTAACGGGCTGTATGGGCTATTTCCGCAGCTTCCCCTAAACGCCCCACAGGTTTCATTGCCACTAAACGATCACGGGCTTCCGGCTTCATCGCATCTGTCATCGCGGTGCGGATCACCCCTGGTGCTATGGCGCCGACCCGGATACCGTAACGGCCCAGTTCACGGGCCCAGGTGACTGTCATCGCCACCACACCGGCTTTAGAAGCTGCATAGTTGGTTTGTCCCATATTGCCGGCTCGGGCCACACTGGACATATTGATAATCACGCCTTTACGGCCGGTTTTGACCATCAGGGCTGCCGCTTCGCGGCCACAGAGGAACACACCTGTCAGGTTGACGTCGATCACCGACTGGAATTGCTGTAGTGACATTTTGGCAGTAATTTCACCGTCTTTAAATTTCAGCAACAGACCATCACGCAAAATGCCGGCGTTATTGATCAGACCATCAATGCCACCAAAATCTTCGGCTATCGCCGCAAAGCTGCTTTCGACACTTTGTTCATCGGCGACATTGGTGACATAAGTACGCACACTGGTCTGGCCCGACAATTCGTCTTTTGCCGCAGCCAATTGCCCGGCATTCATATCCAGCAGCGCCAGTTGTGCGCCTTCGGCAGCCAGCATGCGGGCCATTTCCAGCCCCAGGCCCTGAGCACCACCAGTGACCACTATGACTTTATCTTTTAATTGCATAACGCTCTCTTCTCTTGTTAGCCATTTACCGCTGTTGCTCGTTAATTCTTTTTGGCAAAGGCCTGAAAAATACTGGAAAAATCTTCTTTACCATGGCCCTGACGCTGATGCTGCACATAGAGACTACGCGCCAAAGTGCCCATGGGTGTGGCAGAGCCACTGCCAAGCGCAGTTTCGGTGGCCAGGCTCAGATCTTTGGCCATTAAATCCACCATAAAACCGCCCTGATAGCCATTGCTGGAGGGCACATTGTCCATCACGCCCGGGCAGGGATTATACAGCTCCAGCGTCCAGTTGCGGCCAGAGCTTTTCAGCATAATGTCGGACAATACTTTGGGGTCCAGACCATTGTCGATGCCCAGTTGCAGCGCTTCGCTGGTGCCCGCCATCAAAACAGACAACAGCATATTGTTGCAAATCTTTGCCACCTGGCCAGCGCCAATGTCTCCCGCATGGAACAGGTTTTTGCCCATCGCCGACAACACCGCTCTGGCACGTTCAAAATGTTCGGCTTTACCACCAACGATAAAGGTCAGGGTGCCCGCTTTGGCGCCACCCACACCGCCCGATACGGGCGCATCAATAAAGGCGATACCCTGGGTGGCCAGTTCAGCCCCCACTTTGCGGGCTGTAGCGGCATCAATAGTCGAGCAGTCAATCACCAGTGCTTCTTTGCTGACATGACTGGCGATGCCCTGCTCTCCCAGGTAAGTGGCCGCCACATGCTTGCCAGCTGGCAACATAGAAATCACATAAGCGGCGCCAGTGACCGCTTCCGCTGCCGAGGCCATCACAGTGCCACCTGCCTCTGCCAACTGCGACAGAGCTGCAGGTGATAAATCAAAGGCCTGCACCTTAAATCCTGCTTTGACCAGGTTGGCCGCCATAGGGCCGCCCATATTACCCAAACCAATAAAAGCGACAGTGGTCATTTTAGTTCTCCAGATTGCCAAGCTCTCGCAGCGGGTGTGTATCGGCACTCCAGGGCGAGCTGAATAATTCGTTGATTAAATCTGCGGGTACTTCAGAAACGTTTTTGTATTTCCAATCTGGCTTTTGATCTTTGTCAATCAACAGCGCCCGCACCCCTTCGGTAAATTCACCCAGCTTGCCGCATTGCACACTTAACCCCAGTTCCAGCCGGAAACTGTCGGCCAGAATTTTGCTTTGCCCCAGCTGTAATAAACGAAACACAATGTGCGCAGTAATAGGACTACCGTACTGCAAGGAGGCTTTGGCTTTTGTCAGCCAGCTGTCATCCCCGGGCATCGCCTGAATTTGCTCGACGGCTTGCTGCAGAGAGCTCACCCGACCCAGCGCCGCTATCTCGTCCTGATGCTGTCGGATCAGGCTAGCCGGCATCAAATGACGGTTGCGTTCTTCCAAATCCAGCAGAATATCGCTCAGCTTCTGGTGATTCAGTGCCACCGTATTGCCCCATTTCACCGTCAGCAATTTATCCAGCAATTCCGCTTTTTTCTCATGCGGCAGAAAGTGGTCAGCCAGGTCAATAAATTTGGCATCGGCGGAGTTGATCGACGCCCCGGTCAGCCCCAAAAACAAACCGCAGCCTGCAGGCATCCGGTTTAAAAACCAGCTGCCGCCAACGTCGGGGTACAACCCTATCGCCATTTCCGGCATCGCAATGCGGCTGCTCACAGTGACAATACGGTGGGAAGCACCAGCCATTAACCCCAGGCCGCCGCCCATTACAATGCCATTGCCCCAGACCAGCACAGGTTTGTCAAAGGTGTGGATCAGGTAATCCAGGCTGTATTCTTTGGTAAAAAACTCGTTGACGTAGGGCTGGAAACAACCAGGTTCAGCTTGCATTGCCTGGTACAACTCGCGGATATCACCGCCGGCGCAAAAGGCTTTGTCGCCCGCCCCCTGAAGCCAGACCAGCGCAATAGCCGGGTCCGCTTTCCATTGCTGCATTTTGGGCAGCAATAACTCAACCATGGGCAAACTCAGTGCATTAAGCGACTTCTCTGAGTTCAACGTTGCGACTGCTATTTTTTTACCGCTGGCGGTGTCCAGCTCCTGAAACAGCACCACGTCCTGTTCAGACATCCTTACTCCTTAGCCATTGACCCACTGGGCGTGGCGTTTTTCTAGAAAGGCGTTGACGCCCTCTTTCTGGTCCAAAGTGTCAAATAAGGCGACAAACAGCTCCCGCTCCAGCGGCAAGGCTTTGGCCATACTGCCGTAACGGCCTTGCTGGATCAGATGTTTGCAGGCCGTGACCGCCGAAGGGCTTTGCTCCGCTACTTTGTCAGCGAGCGCCAACGCTTTGCTTAATGCTTCGCCTTTGCCAACCACTTCTTCCACCAGACCAATCTGATGCGCTTTTTGTGCATCCACCCGTTCGCCACAGAGGATCATGCGTTTGGCCCAGCCCTCACCGACCAGCCAGGCCAGATTCTGGGTGCCACCTGCACAGGGTAATAAGCCCACTTTGGCTTCGGGTAATGCCAGCACGGCCTGAGATTCCGCAATGCGGATATCACAGGCCAGCGCTACTTCCAGACCGCCGCCCATCGCATAGCCATTCATGGCTGCAATAGACACGCCACGAAAGTTGCTCAGGGTTTCAAAGGCCTGGCCAAAGACCCGTGCCATATCGGACGCGATGGTTTTATCACCACTGGCAAACAGGTTTAAATCGGCACCGGCAGAGAAAAACTTTTCGCCTTCGCCAGTCAGCACCAGCGCATACACATCTTTGTCAGAATTCAGCTGCAGTACCAGATCGCGCAGCGCTATCAGCGTTTGTGCTGTCCAGGTGTTCGCCGGTGGATTGCTGATGGTAATAAGCGCGGTATGCCCACGTTTTTCCAGCTTCAGTTCAGCCATAGTTGCCTCCTTACAGGATCTCGCCAGCGGCTTCATCCAGCAGACGACGGCCAATGATCAGCCGCATAATTTCGTTGGTGCCTTCCAAAATCTGGTGCACCCGTACGTCACGGAAGTGCCGCTCCAGCGGGTATTCTTTGATATAGCCATAACCGCCATGCAACTGCAGCGCCTGATCGCAGACGGCAAAACCAACGTCAGTGGCAAAACGTTTCGCCATAGCGCAGTACGCCGTGGCTTCCGGGTCGTGCTGATCCAGTTTAAAAGCAGCCAAACGAACCATTTGACGGGCCGCTACCAGTTCGGTGGCCATATCCGCCAGTTTAAACTGCAGCGCCTGAAAGGCCGCCAGTGGCTTGCCAAATTGCTGACGTTCCAGCATGTAATTGCGCGCTGTATTCAGCGCCTGCTGCGCTGTGCCTACTGAACAAGTGGCAATATTAATGCGGCCGCCGTCCAGGCCTTTCATTGCAAAGGCAAAACCTTCGCCTTCCTGCCCCAGCAGGTAATGCGCCGGTATCCGCACATTGTCAAAAGTCACCAGGCGGGTGGGCTGCGCATTCCAACCCATTTTCTCTTCGGCTTTGCCGTAAATCACCCCTTCAGCATCGGCCGGTACAATAAAGGCCGAAATGCCTTTGGGGCCAGCATCACCGGTGCGCGCCATCACCACCAGTACTTCGGTGGAGCCAGCGCCTGAGATAAACATTTTCGAGCCATTCAGCAGATAACTGTCGCCGTCTTTTTTGGCGCTGGTGCGCAAGGACGCCGCATCTGAGCCTGAACCCGGCTCAGTTAAACAGTAAGACGCCAGCTTCTGGCCTGTGGTTAACACCTCACACCACTCGGCTTTTGCCTGCTCCGTGGCCCAGCGGGCAATCATCCAGGTGGCCATATTGTGGATGGTCAGCATGGCGGTGGTGGCGGTACAGCCCATCGACAGCTGTTCAAATATCAGGCTCGAATCCAGCCGGGATAAGCCAAGACCACCGGCCTCTTCCGGTGTATAGAGCGAACAGAAACCCAGCTCACCGGCTCGTTGGATCACCTCTTTTGGAAAATGATGTTCACGGTCCCACTGGGCGGCAAAAGGCGCCAGTTCCTGCTCCGCAAATTGTTTTGCGGTTTCGATAAAAGCTTTTTGATCGTCGTTCAGAGAAAAATCCATCACAGCACCTGTTGATTTAAAGGCGGCGTCTTGGCGCCGCTTGGTTTATACCCGTCGTACTTGAAGCTGCGGCTTTGTTGACTGCGCCATTTCGCCCCAGTCACATCGATTGACTA
>NZ_JBBIQD010000006.1:0-209862 GCF_037442525.1 Rheinheimera sp.
CCGCGACCCCCGGCGTGACAGGCCGGTATTCTAACCGACTGAACTACCGCTCCGCGCCAATACACTACAGATTTCAGAAGGGTATGCTGTAGTGCGGCGGGAATGATACGGATAAGGTCTAAGTGCGTCAAATCTTTTTTTGCCGCTTTTGTTTATTCCTTAATCATCCGGTAATGAAAGTTCCAGAATGTCATCCGACTTGCTGTTTTTTTGCGCCGGTTTGCTGGTTTTCGCCGCAGGCATTTCGCTTTGTTGCAGCGCCGACAGATCCATCTGGTCTTTTTTCCCGGGCCATAAATCCTTCAATGTCCGGTCGGTCATCACCATCCAGACCGCCAAGCCCCCACCGCCAAGCAACAGAAGATTCAGCACAATAATCAGAGTCCATGGCGGTCCGCTGCCTTCTTTCGGCTCTACCGCTCCCTCCCCCTGGCTGACCTCTGGCGTTGTTTCTGCTGCAGCTGTCGGGGTTGCTTGTTGGCCTGAAGCCTCTGCGGAAGCAGGTTCAGGCTCTTTGGCAATAGCTTCAGCAAAAAAAGTAGCCTCGGGCAAATTGATGACTAAATCCCGGCCTGCATTGGTCTGGGCAAATAAGGTACTTTCCACTTTGTAATAGCCTGGCGCGAAGTTCACAATTTTTAGCACCCGCTCGTCCCCTGCGGCTTCACCTAAGGTAAAGCTCTGGATCTCATTATTGGGAAAACGAATTTTCCCCTGGAATGCCAGGGATTTAGGGTTAATCTCCGGATCTGCCAGCTTAAACGTCAGTAGATGCATCCCCCCTTCTGCTGTGGCTGGTTTTGCGATAAATTCTATCGGTGATTTATGCAGAATCACCGGCTCCTGCACCAGCTCTCTGGTATAAAGCGGCGTTTTCACAATGTACTTGGGCTGCCACTGACCTGGCACCATCTGCAAGCGGAACTCACCGGTAAAAATGCCGTCTCTGGGGCGCTCGTCAAAATTACGGCCATCGTCGGCAAAACTGGTGACTTCAACCACACCCGCACCGAAGTTTTCAAAATCGGCATTGTTACTGCTGATAAAGAGCACATCCAGCCTCAGTAAATCACGAAAATCCTTGGCCGCTATCGGCTCACCGCCATTGGTCAGTCGTGCTGTAACTTTGATCGTCTCTCCCACCATCAGATGGGCTGGCAAAGGGTCGACCTGCAGCTCGATATCGGTCAGCACCATAATGCGGCTTTCCGGCAGGATCTGCCCCAGCGCCTGCCAGGGGCCCGGCGTCGGATTTTTAATTTTGATCAGGTCATAACTCTGATCATCGTACCAATCCACCCCTTGCCGGGACGCATTGATTACATTAATTTTGCTGCCGTCCGGTTTCACCAGGATCACCGAAGCTGAACCGCGTTTGCGGAAAAATACCAGGGTGATTTCTGCCACTTCGTAATCAATCCGAAAGCGGTTATCCAATAAAGGAATTTGGTTCTTGTCATTCAACGGCGGCAACAAACTCAGACCTGTCGGGTCTGGCTGCTGTTCGGTCTGTTGTGCCAACGCCGGAAAAAAAATCAGCAACATCAGCAGGATCAGCTTCGCCACAGGCAGGCTCCTCCTTTTTTTTGCACCAGATCCAGCCGTTTTTCATGAGCTGTCAGCTCGTCATCGGCAGCAAAAATCACAGGCAAGGCCTTGGTTCGTTTTAACTGGCCACTGTTGCTGCTCTGCTGACCTGTACTGCGCTCTTCTGTAGCCAGGTTCAGGCTGACCTGACCACCTGTCATCGCCAGATAGACATCAGCCAGAATTTCGGCGTCAAGCAAAGCGCCGTGCAGCGTCCGGTGACTGTTATTAATGTCGTAGCGACGACACAAAGCGTCCAGATTATTTTTTTGGCCCGGATGCCGCTGCCGCGCCAGCATCAGGGTATCCAACACCCCACAAATGCTTTCGACTTTGCCAAGCGACGGTGTCAGCAGGTTAAATTCATGGTTGATAAACCCCACGTCGAACGCAGCGTTATGGATCACCAGTTCAGCCCCTTCAATGTACTGATAGAACTGCTGGGCGATATCACGAAACCTGGGTTTATCCAGCAGGTATTCATTGGTAATACCATGCACTGCTATGGCTTCGGCATCAATCAACCGATCCGGTTGCAGGTAAACATGAAAGTTATTGCCGGTCAGCCGTCGGTTAATGAGCTCAACACAACCAATTTCGATAATACGGTGGCCTTCCTGCGGGCTTAAACCTGTGGTTTCTGTATCCAGAACAATTTGGCGTTTTAACATTCTTCTTCGTATCAACGGCTGTTTTACGTTAGATTATACGCCGTTTTAGTTTGTGGGAAGCGATGATGCAGAAAACTGTAGCTATCTATACCGATGGCTCTTGTCTTGGTAACCCTGGGCCTGGGGGTTATGGTGTAGTCCTTATTTATCAGCAACATCGTAAAGAATTATCGGCCGGTTATCAGCAAACCACCAACAACAGGATGGAACTGATGGCCGCCATTGCCGGACTGGAATGCCTGACCAGACCCTGCACCATCGACTTAACGACCGACAGTCAGTATGTGCGGCTCGGTATTACTCAATGGCTGCAAAACTGGAAACGCAATAACTGGAAAACCAGCCAGAAAGAACCGGTGAAAAACAAAGACTTATGGCAACGGCTTGATGCGGCTTGCCAGCGTCATCAGGTGAGCTGGCACTGGGTGAAAGGCCATGCCGGCCATCCGGAGAACGAACGTTGTGATGAGCTGGCCCGACTGGCTGCAACAGAACAGGCTACCCTACCGGATGAAGGCTTTGTCAACCAACCAGCTTAACCGCGTTCAGACAAAGAATAAGGACGCGGCAAGCAACACCAGCACCAGCGCAAAAGCCCGTTTTAGCAGTTGCTGTGGCAAGTATTCAGACAGCAACACACCGGCCAGACTTCCCAAGGCCCCCAGCGCCCCCAACCAGAAAATACTGCTCCAGGGCAGATTGATGCCCTGCTGCAGCATCCAGTAGCTGTGACCGGCAAAGGCCAGCCAGCTCTGCAGGCAGATCAGCGCCAAACTGCAGGCGACCGCCGAGACCAATGGCAAACTGGTGACGGTCAGCAATAAAGGCACTATCAGAAAGCCGCCGCCAACCCCTACCAAACCTGTTAAGCCTCCGAGCATAAAAGCCACAACCGCCAAAGCCCAGCCGGAATGAAGAGGCCACTGCCATAACTTCTGCCGCCACATATTCAGCGCGCTCAACAGCATCAAAGCAGCCAGAATGAATAACTGCCAGTCAGCCGCCAGATAAACGGACAACCAGGTGCCGCAGGCCGTGCCAGCCAACGCTGGCGCCACAAAACGTTTCAGCAGCTTGAGTGGCACTCGTTTGCGCCACAAATAAGGCAACAAGGCGATCAGACTAATTTGTGCAACCACTCCGAGAGAGGCGGCTATCGCCACTTTTTCAGGCAAGTTCAGCAGATGAAGCAGCACGGGCACTGTCAGAATAGAGCCACCGGAACCCAGTAAACCAACAGCGGCGCCAATAATTAACGCTGCCAATAAGACCCAGACCGTCATAAAGCTCCTGCCGCTCTTAATAACCAAAAGAAATAATATGCTTCAATATAGGAATAAGCAATCATCCCTGGAATGGCGGGTAGAAAAAAGCCGGCATCAGCCGGCTTGGTCTCAGCAGAACCGGATTAAGGCTGAAGCATCGCTTCCACTTCTTTGATAAAGGCCGTATCGTCCGGCGCGGTGCGGCTACCAAAATGCTTCACGGTTTTTTCGTCAGCACTGACCAGATACTTGTTAAAGTTCCAGGACGGCTTTTCGCCGGTTTTGGCAATCAGCGCCTTAAAGACCGGGTTGGCGTCATCACCACGCACGGCGCTGGTGGAGAACATCGGAAACTTCACACCGTAATTGATGTAACAGACTTCGGCAGTCTTTTCTGCATCGTCATGCTCCTGCATAAAGTCATCGGACGGAAAACCTAACACAACCAGCCCTTTGTCCTGATATTTCTCCTGCAACGCCTGTAAGGCTTTAAACTGAGGGGTAAAACCACACTTGCTGGCGGTGTTGACGATGAGCAGGGTTTTGCCCTGATACGCCTCACATAAATCAACGGTTTCTTTGCTGCGCAGCTGTGGCATGGAATGGCTGAGGATTTCACCGCAGCTGTTGGCCAGCGCCATACCGCTGACACTCAGGCCGGCTATCAATAGAATCAGTTTCATGATGCATTCTCCTTGGTTCGTCTTCTATCTGCATACGCAGCTCAGACTGAATTGGATCTGTGCCAGCACTTATTGCACCAGCGCCAGTGCTTCCAGAATTTCACGTGGTTCCACTTCCGGGCCGTTTAACTGTTCGTCCCAGTTAGTGCCAATCAGCACGCCATCGTCATACATTTCCTGCAACCAGCCTTCCACAAACACATCCAACGGCACCGCTTCCGGATGGTATTCGGACCATTCTTCGCTGCAATGGGCCTGTGCGGCTTCTTTGGTCGACCAGACCGGCATCACGTCGGTGTCTTCAAAATCGACCGATTCCACCACCAGTAAATCTTCCCCGTTGGCCAGCACATAAACCACCGCGTGAGTTTTTGCATCGGCAATAAAGCCCTGAAATACCGGATCGTGACTGAATTCACCCATAACTGACTCCCTCAAAAAGCTGTTGATGCCTGCGCGCTATTACAGCAGATTTGCCTGGCAAACACGAATTTAATCTGGCGCAGGCTGCCGCATCCGAGAAAATCACGTACAATCCCTGCATTCTCATCCACTTGCACACAGCAGGAACTGATATGGCTCAGTACATTTACAGTATGTATCGGGTGTCCAAAGTGGTGCCGCCCAAGCGCACCATTTTAAAAGACATCTCTTTATCTTTTTTCCCTGGCGCGAAAATCGGCGTCTTGGGTTTAAACGGCGCCGGTAAGTCGACCTTATTGCGTATTATGGCCGGTGTCGACACCGAGTTTGAAGGCGAAGCCAAACCGCTGGCTGGCACCAAAATTGGTTACCTGCCGCAGGAACCACAACTGGACGAACAAAAAACTGTGCGTGAAGTGGTGGAAGAAGCCGTGGCCGATGTGAAAAACGCCCTGACCCGTCTGGACCAGGTGTATGCCGCTTATGCCGAAGAAAACGCAGACTTCGACGCTTTGGCCCGTGAGCAGGGCGAACTGGAAGCCATTATTCAGGCCAAAGATGGCCACAACCTGGACAACATCCTGGACCGCGCGGCCGATGCGTTGCGTCTGCCGCCCTGGGATGCGGTGATCAAACATTTATCCGGTGGCGAGCGCCGCCGTGTCGCCATCTGCCGCCTGCTGCTGGAAAAACCAGACATGCTGCTGCTGGACGAACCAACCAACCACCTGGATGCGGAGTCTGTGGCCTGGCTGGAGCGCTTCCTGCACGACTACCCGGGCACAGTGGTGGCCATTACCCACGACCGTTATTTCCTCGACAACGTGGCGGGCTGGATTTTAGAACTGGACCGCGGTGAAGGGATTCCATGGCAAGGCAACTACTCCAGCTGGCTGGAGCAAAAAGACGCCCGTCTGGAGCAGGAAGAACGGGCTGAAAACGCCCGCCAACGTTCCATTAAGCAAGAATTGGAATGGGTTCGCACCAACCCGAAAGGCCGCCATGCCAAATCCAAAGCCCGGATGGCCCGTTTCGAGGAACTGCAAAGCCAGGAATTCCAGAAACGCAACGAAACCAACGAGCTGTTTATTCCACCAGGGCCTCGCTTGGGTGACAAAGTGCTGGAAGTCAGCAACCTGCGTAAGTCCTTTGGCGACCGCGTGCTGATTGATGACTTAAGTTTCAGCATTCCCAAAGGCGCTATTGTTGGTATTATCGGCCCGAACGGTGCCGGTAAATCGACCTTGTTTAAGATGATCAGCGGCACCGAACAAGCCGATAGCGGCAGTATTTCTGTCGGTGACACAGTGCAACTGGCCAGCGTGGATCAGTTCCGCGACAAAATGAACCCGAAAAATACCGTCTGGCAGGAAATCTCCAACGGTCAGGACATGCTGCAAATCGGCACCTTTACCATTCCAAGCCGGGCTTATGTTGGCCGCTTTAACTTCAAAGGCAACGACCAGCAGAAGTTTATCGGCGAGCTCTCTGGTGGTGAGCGTAACCGGGTGCATTTGGCCGCGCTGCTCAAAGCCGGTGGCAACATGCTGCTGCTTGACGAACCAACCAACGATTTGGACGTTGAAACCCTGCGGGCACTGGAAAACGCACTGCTGGATTTCCCCGGCTGCGCCATGGTGATCTCGCACGACCGCTGGTTCCTCGACCGGATCGCCACCCATATTCTGGACTACCGGGATGAAGGCAAAGTGAATTTCTTCGAAGGCAACTACTCGGACTACGAGACCTGGATGAAAGCCACATATGGCGCGGACGCGATGCAGCCGCACCGTATTAAATACAAGAAAATCTAACGGCCTCTAAGGTTGGATAGAGCTAAAGGCGGGTGTTCAAACCCGCCTTTTTTATTTATTTTTTACAGACAAAGGCCAATTGTGTGGCGGTGCTATTAAAGGCAAAACGGCTGACTTCGGTTTTACACCAGGCGGATAAATCCAGGTACGGCTGCCAGCCTTTGGCGTTCTCTGCCCATTGAGATAACGATTCGCCTGAGCTTTGCAGGCGGTAGATACGCTGCCCAGCTGAGACCAGCAGTTGATCCGCTGTTAACCAGAGCAAATCCTGGCCGCCCTTTGGCAAAGCCAACTGCGTCGGGTAAAGCTTATTCGCGTCTGAAGCAAAAAACGTCAGCCGGCTTTCCCCCTGCTGCTGAGTCACAAAAGCCGCAACCCTGCCAGCGTCTGTCCAGCTGATACCACGGCCGACATTGGTCGCCAGCACAGTCAGGCTGCCGTTTGGAGCCAGATAGCGCATGGTATGGTTGTCTTCTTTGTCACCGAGGATAAACAACAAGGCGCTGTTCTGTGCCCCCCAGGCATGGTAGCCCACACCTTTGACTTCGGCGTTCAGCACCGACGCTTTGCCTTGCCAGTCAATTTTCCATAAGCGCTGGGTACCGTCGGCTTCGACCACTACAGTGGACAACCCCGAGCCATCCTGCAGCAGGGTTGGTGAATACTCACTTAAACTGGTTTCGGCCAACACGCCATGCTGCTTTTCGCGCAGCTGATAAAAACCAATATCGGTTTTATCTTGCGGTTGTTCCAGCGTGTAATACAGCGTGCCGCCATCTTTGCTGAAGGCCGGCTGGTTGATATACCCCACTTTAGGGCTGATCAGCTGTGCAGAGGCGATTTTCCCCTGCTGGATGTCGGCCAGGTAGAGATCAAATTGAGGCATCGCGGCCTGCGCAGTTGTTGCCAGCAGCCCAACCCAAAGTAATGATAAGCGCATAAGGTTCCCTGTTTCCTTTCTTGTGTTCAGTCCACTTTATCCTTTAAGGTAAAGCCCTGACAACGATAGAAAGTGACGGCTATGTCCCATAAGAATCCCATTATTGCCGTGACAGGTTCGTCCGGCGCAGGCACCACCACTACTACAGGCGCCTTTTCCCATATCTTCCGCTCCTTGGGGATGGACGCCGCTTTTGTCTCAGGTGACTGTTTCCACCGTTACAGCCGGCCTGAAATGGACCTGGCGGTGCGTAAAGCCAAAGAGCAAGGCAAACACATTAGTTATTTTGGTGTGGAGGCCAATGATTTCGGCGCTTTGGAACAGCTATTTGCCAGTTATGGCGAAACCGGCACCGGCAAAGTACGGCAATACCTGCATACCTTTGACGAAGCTGTGCCCTACAACCAACTTCCCGGCACTTTTACGCCCTGGCAGGATTTGCGCCCCAATACCGACTTATTGTTTTATGAAGGCCTGCATGGCGGTGTGGTGACTGAACAACACAATGTGGCGCAGCATGTGGATTTACTGATAGGCATGGTGCCTATTGTTAACCTGGAGTGGATCCAGAAAATTATCCGTGACACCAGCGAACGGGGTCACAGCCGTGAAGCCGTGATGGCCAGCATAGTGCGCAGTATGGATGATTACGTCACCCACATTACGCCACAGTTTTCCCGCACTCACATTAACTTTCAGCGGGTACCTACTGTCGACACCTCCAACCCGTTCAGCGCCAAAGACATTCCGTCTTTGGATGAAAGTTTTGTGGTGATCCGTTTTCGTGGCATCAAGCATGTCGATTTTCCCTATTACCTGCAGATGATCAACGGCGCTTTTATGTCGCGGGTCAATACGTTGGTGGTGCCGGGTGGCAAAATGGGGCTGGCGATGGAGCTGATTTTAACACCGCTGATTGAGCAGCTGCTGACCAAAAGACGGCAGGCACGCGGTCAAATCAACTGGCTGGAATAGTGTTGTCGTTGTGCGGAAAAACGCAAAAGCCAGGCAATCGCCTGGCTTTTTTGTCCACAGAAGAAAACGCCTTAATTCATTTCCGGCAAATTACGGCCATAAAAAATTTCACGCATTTCGCGTTTCACTTTTTTATTAATTACCCGACGCTCATCTTCGTTTAATGACTCAACACCCGTGCCAAACAGGTAGTTGTTCAGATCGTACTCTTTAAGCATCATCTTGGTGTGGAACAGGTTTTCCTGGTAGACGTTGACGTCCACCATCTGAAATGCCTGTTTGGTCTGCTCATCCATAAAGTTCTGAATGGAGTGAATAGGGTGGTCAATGTAATGCTTCACACCTTTGACATCGCGGGTAAAACCACGCACCCGGTAGTCAATGGTGACAATGTCAGATTCAAAGCTGTGGATCAGGAAGTTCAATGCTTTGAGTGGTGAAATCAAACCACAGGTGGACACTTCAATATCGGCGCGGAAGGTGCAAATGCCATCATGTGGATGCACCTCCGGATAGGTGTGCACACAGATATGGCTTTTATCCAGATGCGCCACCACAGAATCCGGCAATGGACCCGGATTTTCTGAGTTGTCCGGAGAACCTTCAATAGGTTCTTCACAGACCAGAATGGTGACACTGGCGCCTTGTGGGTCGTAATCCTGACGTGCCACATTCAGAATGTTGGCGCCGATAATATCGACCACTTCACTTAAAATATCAGTCAGCCGATCCGCGTTGTATTGCTCATCAATATAGGAAATATATTCCTGGCGATGCTGCTCGGTTTTGGCATAACAAATATCGTAAATGCTAAAACTCAGGCTTTTAGTCAGATTGTTAAAGCCATGCAGTTTTAATTTTTCAAAAGGTTTAACCACTTATTCTTTACCCTAAGTTGGCCGGTAAGGCTCCGGTACATTGCAAATCAAACCAGCCGCGGCTGGCCTGTGTTAATCAGCGTCAGGCTGGAAACTGGCCTGCTTCACGCTGAACGAATGTGTCACTTCCACTGCTTTGGATAACATAATAGACACTGAACAGTATTTTTCCGCCGACAGGTTCACCGCACGTTCCACGTGTTTTTCACTGACGTCAAAGCCCGTGACTTCAAAATGCAGGTGAATTTTGCTGAACACACGTGGCACAGTGTCCACCCGCTCACCGGTCAGAATCACTTCGCAGCCGGTCACCTGCTGGCGGGCCTTTTTCAGAATACTGACCACGTCCACTGAGGAACAGGTCCCCGCAGCCATCAGCACCATTTCCATCGGGCTTGGTGCGGCGCTGTCGTCTTTATTGGCATCAAACACCACATTATGGCCACTGGCGGAACGACCCACGAAAGTTTCGTCACCGACCCATTTCACTTTGGCTTGCATAAAAATCCCGCTATCTGCTGCAGAAAGAGGGCCGTATTCTACGGAAAACAAGGGGGGTGGAAAAGAAAAATCTCCGCCTGACAGCGAAGGAAACAGAGGGTTAATCCATCAAGTCGGCAATGGCGTTGTCAAACAGGTTCTTAATCAGCAATGCAACTTCCTGGATCAACTCAGTCTGCTGGGCTGTGGCCGGACGACTCAGTACCGAAGCTAACACTTCCTGAAAATCATACATAATACCGTCCACCTCACGCACAATCAGGCTGCGGTGGTTCATTTCAAGTTCAGTGTGTTGGGTACAGAGCTGGATAATCTGCTCTGCAATGGCTTCTTCCAGTACTTCGCCCAAGGTTTTACCAGAAGCGCTGTTGTCTCCACGCTCGAATAAAGCCAAATTTTCCGTCAAAAACTGGATCAGATGTTCGTACCCTGGCTTATCAGTCACCATAAAACGCTGCTACCCCTGAGCTGATTTGTCTGAGCAAATCCGGTTTGTCGTGCAGACAATAGGCTGAAAACACGGATAAGTGAGTGTCATTTAAGCAAATTTTTTTTCAGAAAACAAATCGGGGCCACAGGCCCCGACACTTAAATTTTAAGTTTGCCTCAGAATTCCAAACCTGGCGACAAGGTTGCCGGAAGCTGTACCGAATCAAGTTCCACTGAAGCCACAGGGTAAGCACAATAATCTGCCGCATAATAAGCACTGGCTCTGTGATTGCCGCTGCCGCCTATCCCCCCAAAGGGGGCTGCTGAACTGGCACCGGTGATGGGCCGGTTCCAGTTGACAATACCAGCGCGGATTTTGCGGAAAAACTGCTGATACAGCTCTGCGTTGTCCGACAGCAAACCAGCTGAAAGCCCATAACTGGTTTGATTGGCCAGGTGCAACGCCTGGTCAAAATCAGCATAACGGAACACTTTCAGTAAAGGACCAAAATGCTCCTGATCCGGCATAGTGCTGATGCTGGTGCACTCCAGAATACCAGGGCTTAACATGGCCGGACTCGCAGGCAGTGGCTGCATTTCCAGCAGCACTTCAGCCCCCAGCGCCACTAACTGCTGCTGAGCCTGCAGCAACTGCCCAGCCGCTTTCACCGAGATCAGGGTCCCCATAAAAGGCTGATGGTCGTCATCATAGAACCCAACCTTTAACCTGGCTGTGACGTCAAGTAAACGGGCCAAAATTGCGTCGCCTTCGGCTGATTGTGGTAAATACAGGCGACGGGCACAGGTACAGCGCTGGCCGGCAGACAAAAACGCAGACAGAATAATGTCATGCACGGCTGCATCGATGTTGTTGACCTGCTCGACAATCAATGGGTTGTTGCCGCCCATTTCCAGCGCCAGAATTTTATGTGGCTGGCTGGCAAACTGCTGATGCAGGTAATGGCCTGTGCCAGAACTGCCGGTGAAAAACAAACCGTCAATATCGGGATGACTGGCCAGCGCTTTGCCGGTATCGATTTCCCCTTGCAGCAAGTTCAGCACACCGGCAGGTAAGCCAGCCTGTTGCCACAACTGCACGGTCAGCTCCGCCACTTTGGGGGTCAGCTCACTGGGCTTAAACACCACTGTATTGCCCGCCAGCAAGGCAGGGACTATATGGCCGTTTGGTAAGTGGCCCGGGAAATTGTAAGGGCCAAACACCGCCACCACCCCATGAGGTTTATGCCGAACCCATGCTTTGCCTTGTGGCATTGGGTTTTCCCGGACGCCGGTACGCTCGAGATAAGCTTTGGCGGAAATTTCAATTTTGCCGATCATGGCGGCTACTTCAGTGCGGCTTTCCCATAAAGGTTTGCCGGTTTCACTGGCAATACAGAATGCCAGCTGATCTTTGTGTGCTTCCAACTGACGGCCGTACTGGCGCACCAGCTCCAGCCGCTGCTCAAAACTCCAGTCTGCCCACACTTCAAAGGCTGCCCGCGCGGCATGCACGGCCAAAGCCACCTGCTCTGGCCCAGCACTGTGCCCTTGCCAGATTTGCTGTTGTTTAGCCGGGTCGAACGACGAAAATACCTGACCAGTGCCGGCTTGCCACTGCCCCTCAATAAACTGTACCTGTTGCATCTTTGAATCCTGCTTAAATCCGGGCGACCCGCACCCAATCTCCGTTTTGAACCTGCAGCAGCTGAGCTGTTGCAGCCGGCACCGTGACCACAGTGTCATCTTCCCGCAGTGGCAGATAAAGCCAGCTGGCCCGGAAGTTCTGCAAGCTGGTATTGCAGATCATCCAGGGTTGCCCGCCCTGCACCTCGCCAATACGTACTTGCAGACGACGGCTGTTCCGCACACTGCGGATATGCTCCACTTTGGCTTCCACCGTCGGACCTGCGTCAAAAATGTCGACATAACCTGTGTTGGAGAAGCCTTCCGATTGCAGCATGGCCAGCGCGGGCCGGGTTTTGTCATGCACTTTGCCAATCACCGCCTGCGCTTCTTTGCTGAGCAGGCTGACGTAAATCGGGTACTTCGGCATCAGCTCTGCAATAAACACCTTCTGACCTATACCCGTCAGGTAATCGGCGGTCGGGAAGTCGACCGAAAAAAAGCTGTCCTGCAGCCACTGCCAGAATGGTGAGTTACCGGCTTCATCCGATACACCACGCATTTCAGCAATGACCCGTTCTGCAAAACGCTGACGGAATTCGGCCATAAATAAAAAGCGGATTTTGGACAACAGCTTACCGGCATTGTTTTTGCGGCTGTCTTCGCGGACAAACAAAGTACAAAGCTCAGAAACTCCGGTGTAATCATTACAAAGTGTCAGAATATCGACCGCTTTGTATACCCCTAAAGCCCGTGAGCTGTGCACCACTTTACCAAGATGATAATGGTAAAAAGCATCCTCCAGGCCAACTGCGGCTTCAATGGCACTGGTCCCCAGCACCCGGCCAGTGTCGGAATCCTGCAGCACAAACAGATACCCCTCGTCACCGGGGCATTGAATAGTTTTGGCGAACGAAGCCTCAGAACGGTTGATCTTCCGTTGCAGCAATTCTTCATTGACTGGCAAGGAGGTAAAACCATGCCCTGACTCCACGGCTATTTCGTAGAGTTCAGGGTAATCTTCGGCTCGGATTGGGCGAATCAGCAACATGGTCGCTTGCTCCAGTTTTTTTGCTTCAGTGGCGTTCTGTGACGCCGTTATTTTTGCTTTAAATTTTTTATACCCGCGCCAAGAAAGCGAACGCTTCATCGACAACGGGCAAAAGCTTGGACAGCCCAGTCTTACTGCTGGTTCAGTACCTGTGCCACAGCTTTGGCAAAACGTTGCATCCCCTCGATGATGTCCTGCTCTGGGATCACCAATGAAGGAGCAAAACGGATCACATCCGGCCCTGCGACCAAAGCCAATAAGCCCTGATCAGCCGCCGCCAGGAAAAACTCGCGAGACCGGCCTTTATACTGTTCAGAGAGAACAGCACCCAGCAACATGCCCTGACCCCGTATTTCACTGAACAGCTGGTACTTTTCGTTAATGGCAGCCAGTTCACGACGGAACCACTGCTCGCGTTGAAGCACGCCTTGCAGCACCTCCGGCGTATTGATGGTATCCAAGGCTGCTTCAGCCACCGCACAAGCCAGCGGGTTCCCGCCATAAGTACTGCCATGCGTACCTACTTTTAAATGGCTGGCAATAGCCGTCGTGGTCAGCATGGCGCCCACAGGGAAACCGCCGCCTAACGACTTGGCCGTGGTCAGAATATCGGGAGTCACATCGCTGTGCATATAGGCATACAGCTTGCCGGTCCGGCCCACGCCAGTCTGCACTTCGTCATAAATCAGCAAGGCTTTGTGCTGATCGCACAACTGACGTACCCCACGCAAAAAGGCAGCATCGGCGGGAATAATGCCGCCTTCCCCTTGCACAGGCTCGAGGATCACGGCGCAGGTATTGTCTGACATCAGCGCTTTTAAGCTGTCCAGATCATTGTATTGAGCGTGATCAATGGCGGCAGGCTTAGGGCCAAAACCGTCGGAATAAGAAGCCTGACCACCGACCGTCACCGTAAAAAAAGTGCGGCCGTGAAAGCTTTTGCCAAAAGAGATAATCTGTTGTTTTTGCTCACCAAAGTTTTCCAAAGCCCAGCGCCGCGCCAGTTTCAGCGCCGCTTCATTTGCTTCAGCACCGGAATTGGCAAAATAGACCTTTTCCGCAAAAGTGGCATCCACCAGCTTTTTCGCCAGCCGCAAGGCCGGTTCGTTGGTCATCACATTCGACAGATGCCACAGCTGATCGGCCTGATGTTTCAGTGCTGACACCAGAGCAGGATGGCAGTGCCCCAAAGCGTTTACCGCTATACCCCCGGCAAAATCGACATACTCACGGCCTTGCTGGTCCCAGACTCTGGAACCCAGACCACGCACCGGGATCATAGGTGCGGGCGCATAATTGGGAACCATCACCTCGTCAAACAGTGACCGCCCGACCTGCATATATTCAGCCATATTCATATTCCTCTGGTTTTTTTGGCGGACGTCTCAGGCGCAACTCCTTGCGTCCGCATGGATGCTGTTGTTGGCATTATTGCAGATAAAAAATGAAAAGTCTTGCAGCGGAAATTGACGCTAAGCCTTGAAAATTAAGGCTTAGCGCTAGATTTGCAGGGCTTTTGAATAACTAGGCAATTTAGGGAAACAATGGGTTTTCTGTTTGCTTCTGCTCAGAACATCAGCACAGGCAAGGCCATTCAGCCGGTAGCTGAAACAGTGCTGACCGCACCAAGCTGAATTTTTATTCAAACTGTAATTTTCGTAAATCCGTTTGTGCCAGCGCTTTGCGCAGCGCCGTATGAATCTCATACTGGTCCAGATAGCGAACCGCCTCGTCCATCACCAGCTTGTGATCATTCAGTAAAAACTTTACCTGCACAAAACAATTGGCCTGCAGCAGTACCCGGGTTAAATCCATGCAGCTCTGATAAGGCGTATTGTCAGCCAGTTGATCCAACAATGCCGCCAGCGGCAGACGCTTTAATTGCCAGCGGGACACCAGGTCCGCACTGATAATGGCGGCAAACTCTTCAATTCCACTGGACAGGAAACCGGCGTCAGCATCCAGAATTTCCAGAGCGTCAATTAATTCAACATCCCGGGCATCCTGCGCCCGCTTCTGTTCGTTCAGCTTCACCTGCTTGTAACTGCGCAGGTAATTGCGGATCACCACCATATGGCCCAAGGTCTGGAATAATGCCGCACAAAACGCGACGAAGGCATTCTGCCCCTGTTCCTCGGCAATCTTTCTGGCCGCTATAGCTGTGGCCAGCGAATAATCCCATATCTTGGTTTTAAACTGGACAAAAGGTTCAGTGGAATGCGGAATACAACGCCGAAATGCATAAACGGGGACCAGCGACTGCAAGGCTTCAATGCCTAAAAAACGCAAGGCCGTCTTCACATCTTTCACCAGATTGGCACTGCCAATTTTGCTACGGTATCGCGGCGAATTGATCAGACGCAGAATATCTTCCGTCAGCCAGTCGATGGCAGAAATAAGTGGATCCAGCTGGTTTAACGTGACCGCTTTGGCACTCAGCGCGTCCAGCAAAGGCGCAAATCCTGGTCCCAGATCAAACAATGAACTGCTGATCACTTCAATGCTGCTTAAACGCTGCAACATTTCCTGCGCCACCTCGTCATGCAGGTGCGCCTGGGTGAAATCCAGAAACATGCTTTTGGCATTGGCGTCGGACTGACGGGCTTCCATGGCTTTGCGTTCAATATCCAGCATGGGCCTGTGGTTTTGCTGCGCCGCCAGCTTTTTGCTGTAACGCAGCCTTTTCTGATTTGGATCCACACCAATCAAATTATCGACAAACAATTGTTCTAACGGACTAAACGACATGAGGCCTCAGAAATTTTCGGGACTGTGACTGCAGTTTTTATCATTATGCTTCAGTCTATCTGCTTGTGTCAGAAAATTCTGCAATAACTGATGCCCTTGTTCCGTTAATATGGCTTCGGGATGAAATTGCACCCCCGCCAGCGGCAGATGCTTGTGTTGTAAGCCCATAATCTCACCGGACTCTGTCCAGGCCGTGATCTCGAAACAGTCAGGCAGGCTTTCCCGCTCCACCAGTAAAGAATGGTAGCGGGTGACGCTCAAGGGGCTATTCAGGCCCGTAAAAAGCCCGGTCCCAAGATGGCCTATCGGGCTGTTTTTACCATGCATCACCTGTGGCGCTCGCACCACTGTGGCACCAAACACCTGAGCTATCGCCTGATGACCCAGACAGACCCCTAAAATAGGCAACTGACCGGCGAAATGCCGGATCGCATCCAGCGAAATACCAGCCTGATCCGGGCTACAGGGGCCCGGCGAAATCACCAGATAATCAGGTTTCATCGCGGCAATCTGGGTCAGGCTGACTTCATCATTGCGGCGAACCAACACCTGCTGCCCCAGTTCAGCAAAGTACTGAACCAGGTTATAGGTAAAAGAATCGTAGTTATCCAGCAGCAGTAACATCAGGCAGGTAACACAAAACCTACGGCGTCATACACCTGTTTCAGCGTAGTGGCAGCACGGGCTCTGGCCTGTTCGGCGCCCTGGCGCAGCACCTGGTTCATCAGGTTTTGGTCCGCACGTATTTCTTTGAATTTCTGCTGCACAGGTTCCAGCAGTGCAATCACCGCATCCGCCACATCCGTTTTCAGGTGACCGTACATTTTGCCTTCGTACTCTGACACCAGGACCTCAATGGATTTGCCGGTCACCCCACTTAAAATACTCAGCAGGTTGGCCACACCGGCTTTGTTTTCCAGATCAAAATACACCCGTGGCGGGTCGTCAGAATCAGTCATCGCCTTTTTGAATTTTTTGCTGATCATTTTCGGATCTTCCAACAGCCCTACGAAGTTCCAGGGGTTCTCATCCGACTTGGACATTTTTTTCGTTGGGTCCTGCAGGCTCATCACCCGGGCCGCCACAGGCGGGATATAAGGTTCTGGCACCACAAAGGTATCACCGTGCAAGGCATTAAACCGCATTGCCACATCACGGGCCAGTTCCAGATGCTGTTTCTGATCATGACCTACCGGTACCTGATGGGCGTTGTACACCAGAATGTCAGCGGCCATTAACACAGGGTAAGTAAACAAACCGGCATTGACGTTATTGCTGTGGCGCTCTGACTTATCCTTAAACTGGGTCATCCGACTCAGTTCACCAAACTGGGTGTAACAGTTCAGCACCCAATTCAGCTGGCTGTGCTCTGGCACATGGCTTTGCATAAAAACAGTTGAACGTTTTGGATCAATACCACAAGCCAAATACAGCGCCAGACTGTCTAACGAGGCATTCCGCAGCGCCTGTGGCTCTTGACGAACCGTAATAGCATGCAGGTCCACAATGCAGTACAGGCAATCATAGTCATCCTGCATCTTGTCCCACTGCCGCAACGCGCCCAGATAATTGCCAATAGTGAGCTGACCAGAGGGCTGAGCGCCACTCAATACTGTAGGTTTCGAGGCTGAAGAAACTGCAGACATTTAACTTTCCTGTACGTATTGCCGGATCGCCTGCGGCAACTGACGAAAATCGTGCAGTACCAGGTCCGGCTGACTAAGTTCGATGGATTGGCCGTGATTATACCCGTAGCTCAGGGCAAATACAGGCAAAGCGGCCGCTCTGGCGGCAAATATATCGTTTTCAGAATCCCCCACCAGCAACAGCTGGGCAGGCAACAGCTGTTCCAGTTCCGCCAACTTGTACAGCATATCTGGCGCAGGTTTGGCGTGTGGCACATCATCGGCACAGACCAGCTGAGAAAAGTAAGGGGCTATGCCAAGGCTGTGTAATAAAGGCTGGCTGAACTGACGGGGTTTGTTTGTCGTGACCGCCAAACGGTAACTTTGACTCAACTCTGACAGCACCTCTTTTACCCCTGGAAACAACACAGTGTATTGACCATTGGTCTGATGGTAGGACTCAATAAAAAGTGCTTTCGCTCGCTCCAGCAGCTCGGGAGCCACCCAGGATGGCTGCATGGCCCCGGTCAGAGCACGTTTAAGCAGCATCTGCATCCCATTTCCCAGCCAGTGCTGCACCTGTTCCAGAACCACCTGAGGCAAGCCGAGTTCAGACAAAGTCTGATTTAACGCAGGCAGAATATCAGGTGCACTGTCAACCAGAGTGCCGTCCAAATCAAAAGCAATACAGCGAAGGGACGTCACTTTGCCTGCACCTTGGCCAACTCCGAGCGCATCTGCGCAATCACTGCCTGATAGTCCGGCTGGGCAAATATGGCTGAGCCCGCCACAAAGGTATCTGCGCCTGCCGCAGCAATGTCTGCAATATTGTCCTGTTTGACCCCGCCATCCACCTCCAGCCGGATCGACAGACCCGATTGATCAATTAAGGCGCGGGCCTGTTCCAGCTTTTTTAAGGTGGACGGAATGAAAGACTGCCCCCCAAAACCCGGATTCACCGACATCAGCAGCACCAGGTCCACCTTATCCAGTACATAGTCCAGATAACTCAAGGGAGTGGCCGGGTTAAACACCAGACCGGCCTGACAGCCCTGCTGACGGATCAGCTGTAAAGTCCGGTCGATATGACGTGAAGCTTCAGGATGAAAACTGATGATGGACGCACCGGCCTGGGCAAATGCCGGTACCAGACTGTCGACATTTTCAACCATCAAATGCACATCTATAGGTGCCTTGATACCGTAATTGCGCAAAGCCTGACACAGCATTGGGCCAAAGGTCAGATTCGGCACATAGTGGTTGTCCATCACATCAAAATGCACCAGATCCGCTCCTGCTGCCAGTACAGCAGACACATCCTGGCCCAAACGGGCAAAATCGGCGGATAAAATTGAAGGAGCTATCCAGAAAGGCTGACGCATCTGATTTCCATGAGCAAAGACTACAGAGGTCCAGACTTTACTGAATTTACTGGAAAAAATCACCTGTCAGGTCGGCCCCATTTCTGCACAAAAAGCAGGCGACAACGCACCAAAACTGGACATTAATTCTGCATGCAACTAAAGCATATATGTCATCTAGATGATTTATAAAGATTTTTAGCTATGGCACAGAAATGGAATAACCTGAACGGGAACTATCAGATAAGGGCATATAACATGACAAAAACATCCAGTATGGGAAAACACGCAACAAGTCGTTGGTTAAAGCTGAGTTTGCTGGCTACTGCATTGACCGCCAGCCTGTCTGCCAATGCAGCCACGCTGAGCGGTAATGTGGCTTTGACATCCGATTATTTATTCCGTGGTATTTCACAAACCGACGAAGGCCCGGCTATTCAGGGTGGTTTTACTTTAGCTGGCGAATCCGGTTTCTACCTGTCCACCTGGGGTTCCAACATTAAGTTTGGTGAAGGCAGCATGGAACTGGATGTGCTGGTTGGCTGGACTGGTGCGCTGAATGAAGAATGGAGCATTGATGTTGGCGCCATGGAATACATGTACCCGGAAGGAGACAATGGCGAGACTGAGTTTAACTTCTATGAAGGTTACGCCAAGTTCTTTTATGACAAATGGACCCTGGGCCTGGCTTACTCGCCGGATTATTTTGGTGCCGGTGTGGATGACTACTATTATCTGTCGGCCGACTACAAATACCCGTTGGTAGAAAGCATGGCGCTGGATCTGCACTTCGGCTACAACGCCTTTGAAGACGCCGCAGAGTTTGAAACCTTTCTGGCGGCCGGCCCAACCACTGATGATTCGTACATTGACTGGAGTGTTGGCTTAAGTGGCGAAATCCTCGGTGCCGGCGTTGCAGTCAAGTACGCCGATACCAGCGTTGACGATTCAGCCGAATGTTATTTATGTGACAGCCGTATTGTACTGACGGTCAGCAAAAGCTTCTGATCCGGCATCCTGGGCTGGTCCGCCTGGCGGACCAGTGCCACCCTCAGGTCTTTCTGCGCTGAACATAAGTTAACCAGTTGTATACATCGCTAAAGTTGAGTATGATTCGGCACACTTATTGACCAGCGAGGATCGCAGATGAAAACCCGTTCAAAGCTCCGTTTCGGTGCCTTGGTAGCCATCGCTGCAGCTGCTCTGCTGGTTGTCCAGATTAAAAATCCTCTTTTGGCGCCTTGTGTTGCACAGTTTTCCGCCGACAGCAGCCTGAACACCGAATGCCAGCCACAGCAAAGCTGGTTCAACTGGTTACAGGGCAACAGCCGCTCCACTCAGTTTCACTTTGTCGACCTGTTGGAGTTGTTAAACAGATTCAGTCACAGCAGGAACTGAAGTGGCTGGCCCTTCGCTGAAGCAGCTGGGTAAAGCCGTTTTAGGTGCTCTGATTGGTGTGCAGTCTGAACAACAGCGTCAGGCCGATTTCGAACAAAAATCCATCTGGCCTTATTTGATCGCCGGTATTTTAGTCACAGCTCTGTTTGTCACAGTGTTACTGTTGATTGTCACCACTGTGCTGTCCTGACGGGCCTGGTACAAGGCAAATAATTCGGCAACCTTGCCCCTGCTGCTGCCTTTCTGGCTAATGGAACGCCCCACCTGCAATGAACTTAAGCCGGAGTTTTCATACAACTTGCGAGTCAGCGTGGTGTCATGGTTGCTGATCAAGACTGTCATGCCATCCCGCTGTGCCTGTTCGGCCAGATTAGCCAACTGCGCCTGATCATCCAGATTAAAACTGTTTTTGGCATAAGACGTAAAACTGGCAGTGCGGCTCAGTGGTACGTAAGGCGGGTCGCAATAAACCACGGCCGGTGCTTTCAGGCTGGCAAACAGCTGCTCATAGGACATACAGACAAAACGGGCCCGTTGCGCTTTTTCTGCAAAAAACCACAATTCTTGCTCCGGAAAGTAGGGTTTTTTGTAGCTGCCAAAAGGCACATTAAATTTACCGCTGCTGTTGTAACGGCATAAACCGTTATAACCATGCCGGTTCAGGTACAAAAATAATAAGGATCGCTCGTAGCTGTCCTGGCTCTGATTAAACTGCTCCCGAAACGCCAGATAACTGCTCTTCTGATTGGCGCTGTCATTAAACAGCCCCGCAGCATCCTGAATATAAGCCTGTGGCCGTTGCTGCAACAGCTGGTACAAATGGATCAGATCAGCATTGATATCATTGAGCAGATAAGCCGGATAATCAGTGTTCAGAAACACCGAACCTGCGCCAACAAAAGGTTCGACTAACAATGGGCCAGCCGGCAGTTGCTGACGGATGGCATCCACCAGATTAAATTTGCCACCTGCCCATTTCAGAAAAGCCCGGCTTTTGCCTGCTTTGTCAGAAGCATTTTTATTGGCCGGCAAAATTTCGGATCTCCCGCTGGATGTCGGTCAGGCTCTTCACAAAAGGGGTTTGCTGTCGTAACTCTTCCGGCAGGGTCTTCACCTGCTGCCGGGCCGCAGTGCCATTGACATAGGACGCGGACACCACCACAAACTGGTTTTTGCCCTGCTGCTGACGCTGGTACAGTTGCAGATTCAGGTTTTTATATTTGTTGATAAAGCCTCGTGCGGCACTCAATTGTGAATAGACGCCAAGCTGAATGGCCACAGTGTCTGGCAACATCGCCAGCAATACCTGTTCATCCAGACCTGATGCCTTGTCGCTGGTCGCGGGTTTGGCTGCATTTTCTTCGGCCATTTCAGCCAGAAGTTCATCATTCTGAGACACCGCAGCTTGTTGCACTTCTGCCGCTTGGACTGGTGCTTGCTGAACCTGCTCAGGTACAGGTTGTGGTTCCGGCTCCGACGCAACAGGCTCCGGGATCGCGGTTTCATCCTGAGCAGCAGCCGGGCTGTCTGCCTGAGGTTCTGTCGCGGCCGTGTCGGTTGCCACGCTGCTGACCACTTGCTGCGGCTGCTGTTCAACCTCTGCCTGTTCAGTGACGGCCTGTTCAGGCTCAGCCACTTGGGTTGCAGGGGCTGCCGTTTTCGGCAGCGCCATCTGCGGCATTGCGTTATCACTGAAGGCTGGCCTGCTGATGGTCCCCACTTCGGTGCCTTTGGCTGTTTTTGCCTGCTCCAGCTGGTCCTGCACATCCGGGCCTTTTACCACAGGTACGGACACAGCCAAACGCTGCTCAGAAGTCGCGCTGGCACTGGCATTCGGGTAATGTGGGACCAGGTCTGGGGCGACCGGCTGGCGGAATTGCTGTTCCGACCAAAGCCAGAACATCACCACAGCCGCAATAAGACTGAAACCTATGCTCATCACCAGAAAAGGTGAAAAAAACTGACCGGAAGCGGTGGAGGCTTTCACAGGCGCATGAGCTGTTCTTGGCGGCCGGACTTCAGTTTCAAACGACAGATTCTGTTCCTGCTCGGTCCGAATCGCCCTTAAACCTACAGGATCAGAGTTGTCCTGAGTGCTGATAAAGACCGGGACTTCCTCGTCGTCATCCACTGAGCTAAAGCCCGTTTGGACAGCCTGTTGTGGTGCTTTGACTTTGTGTTCGGCTTTAAACTGGCGCTGGACCGGGTTACGGGAAAGCCCAACAAACAACAGATGCAAGTCGCCGGCACAATCATCGATTCGCTCCAGCACTTCACGCTCAGGCAACCCATAAGGCAACAAGAGATCGCGCAGCTCCTGCTCCGTGACAGGCAACAGATGCATCGCCAGACGGATTTCAGTTTTCGGCTGCAACACCGAAATAAACACACTGACCGGTAATTGCTGCACCAATTGCCAGCATTCATCAGACAGTTGGTCTGCATCGTCAATCAGCAGTAAAAATGGCTCTTTCGGCTGCAGCTGGGCAAAAAATTCCGGTAAAGCCCGTGGCAAAGGCTGCACACCAAACCAGTGCTGCTGCATCACTTTGAGCATATCCACCGGTTTCAGGCCCGGTTCGGCCTGCAGCAGTGCCAGATTAAAATGTTCAGAGCAAATTTCGGCCAGCGCCAGCATCAGGGTGCTTTTGCCACTGCCGCTGCTACCGATCAGTTGCAACCGTTCCGGCCGGTTAAATTCCAGTTGCAGCAATAAGCGTTGCAGTAACTGACGCTGAGAGTCCAGCAAACCGGAGTGCTGAGTCAGACGCTGTTGAAGTGCAGGTTTGTTCATAAACTGAAGATAGTCAGTAGTTCAGATTCAGTGACATTGTCGACAATAGCACTTTGCCCTAAAGCCACAGGTAAAATAAAGCGCATTTTACCTGCCTGTACTTTTTTGTCGGTTTTCATATAAGGCATAAAGTCCTGAATGCGCATGCCTTCAGGTGGTACCACAGGCAAATCAAAGGCCTGCAACAATAAAATGATCCGCTCCAGCTCATCTGAGCTTAAACCACCGCGGCTGTGTGCAACCCTGGCAGCCATCACCATTCCAGCTGCCACAGCTTCACCGTGCAACCAGTCGCCATACCCCAGGTGCGCTTCAATGGCATGACCAAAGGTGTGACCTAAATTCAGCAGCGCCCGTTCGCCCTGCTCTGTTTCATCCCGGCTGACAATATCGGCTTTCATCTGGCAGCAATGCCGGATCATCTCTGCCAGTACTGCTTTATCTCTGGCCTGGATGGCCTGCTGCTGCTGTTCCAGCCAGTTGAAAAACGCCAGGTCGGCAATTAAGGCATACTTCACCACTTCTGCCATACCGGCCGCAAACTCAGGTTTGGGTAGGGTATCCAGCACTGAGGTATTGATCAGCACCAGCTCTGGTTGCTTAAAAGCGCCGATCATATTTTTGCCCAGTGGGTGGTTCACCGCAGTTTTTCCGCCGACAGAGGAATCCACCTGAGACAATAAAGTGGTGGGAACTTGCACAAAACGCACACCACGCTGGTAGCAGGCTGCGACAAAACCCGTTAAATCACCAATGACACCGCCGCCCAATGCTACAAGCAGAACGTCACGGTTGATTTTATGCTCCAGCAAAAAGCAGAGCGCCTGCTCAAAAGAGCTCAGGGTTTTGTAGGCTTCACCATCGGGAATAAGAAAATGGCGTACTTCAGCCTGGCTGAACAGCGCCTGCACAGGCTCAAGGTATAAATCAGCCACCAGCGGATTGGAGATAATCACCACCTGCCGGGCTGCTGGCAGCATCGGCTGCAGGTCTTGCTGAAATAACCCGGATTGGATCAGGATAGGGTAGCTGCGCTCTCCAAGTTGGACTTCAACTTTTTGCATTCACAGCTCTCCTTTCCTGTCAGTAGTCGTCGTTAAAAACCCAGTTGTTCAACAATCTGGTTGGCCACGGCACGGGCACTCTGCTCGTCGGTCCGGATCGTGAAATCGGCGATTTCTTCGTACAGCGGATTACGTTCATCGGCCAGACGCACCAGCACTTCGCGTGGTTCTTCTTTGGTCTGCAATAATGGACGGCGTTTATCCCTTTGGGTACGGGCCACTTGTTTTTCGATCGGGGTTTCCAGATACACCACTATGCCACGTGCCGACAAACGGTTACGTGTTTCTTTGCTTAACACTGAACCACCACCAGTGGCCAGCACAATGCCTTGTAATTCGGTCAGATCCGAAATCACGTTCTCTTCGCGGACACGGAATCCTTCTTCACCTTCCAGATCGAATACCCAGGCAATGTCTGCACCTGTGCGGCGTTCTATTTCCTGATCAGAGTCGTAGAATTCTAAATGAAGCATTTCTGCTAAATGACGGCCAATTGTACTTTTACCTGCACCCATTGGGCCTACAAGGAAGATATTGCGTTTTTCTGCCATACGTAATGCTGCTGCGCTAACTTTGAAGGTTAATTATCAGGACGCGAAAGCTCCCACGAAAATTTGAAGCGGTGAATTATGTCAGCAATGGCTTTGGCTTGGCAAGCGAATTTTGGCTGGCCCCCTGCTGTGATGGGGGCCAGCTCAGCGTTGCTCTGTCAGTATTCTGGGGGTGACAAAAATCAACAGTTCGGTTTTTTCATTAAAGTCGTTGTTGCGCCGGAATAAACGCCCCATCACAGGAATATCACCAAGCACAGGTACCTTGGAGGTCGTGTTGGTGTACTGCTGCTGATAGATCCCCCCCAGCACCACAGTGGCGCCATTATCGACCAGCACCTGGGTTTGAATACGTTGAGTATCAATAGCCTGGGCCGGTCCATTTCCGGTAGACACCGTCTCGCCCCTGGTGTCCTGGGTGATCTCCAGATCCAGGATAATTTTGTTGTCCGGTGTCACTTGTGGTGTCACTTCCAGACTTAACACCGCTTTTTTAAAGGTCACAGTAGTGGCGCCACTGCTGGAAGCTTCCAGGTAAGGGATTTCAGTACCCTGCTCTATCCTGGCTTTTTTCTGATTGGCGGTGGTAATACGGGGGCTGGCAATAATTTCGCCTTTGTTTTCCTGCTCGAGTGCAGATAACTCCAGATCAAGTAAAGTGCCGTCGGCAAACTTGGTGACATGAAAGGCCAGGCTGCCCGCCGGATTGGCCACAGGTAAATTCACATTCCATCTGTCTCCCAATGAGGGCACAGTGCCTCCGGCTAAATCATTGGCGCCGCTGGCATTGCCGGACCAGGCATTATTGTTTTGCTGATCACTGAAGCCCCAGCGAATACCAATTTCGTCCCGCACATTGTCGCGTACAGTCACCATCCGGGATTCGATCAGTACCTGTTTCACCGGCACGTCGAGGCGGCGCAACAGACGCCGGATATTGTCGATGCTGCGCCTGTTGTCTTTGACCAACAAGGTGTTGGTACGCTCGTCCACAGAGACATTGCCCCGCTCCGACAACAAGGTGGCCTCTTTGTTGTTCAGCAATGCGGCCAAATCGGCCGCTTTGGCATAATTGACAGTCAGAAATTCTGACGTCAGAGGTTCGAGCTGTTCAACCTGTTGCTGTGCCTGCAACTCACGGGCCTCCCTGGCTGCCAGCTCTTCCGAAGGGGCTATCAGCAGAATATTGCCTTCCAGACGTTTATCCAGCCCGCGCACCTTGAGCACCATATCCAGCGCCTGATCCCAGGGCGTACCATCGAGTCGCAACGTAATATTGCCACTCACTGAGTCACTGGTCACCAGGTTAAAGCCTGTATAATCTGCAATGATCTGCAGCACCGTGCGCACGGGCACATCCTGAAAATTCAGCGAAATGGGCTTGCCAACATAAGGGCCCGGAGCGACAGCCTGCTGCTCTGCTTTTTTCTGCACAATCAGCTCAAAGCTACTGTCCAGCTGATAGTATCTGTAGTCCACCTCCGACAAATTGCTGATCACCAGCCGGGCATTCTGGTCTTGCCTGAAGGTTTCGATGCCCTGCACCACAGTGGCAAAATCCAGCACATCCAGTTGATACAATAATTCATCCGGCAGCCGGGTCTGCAGAAAATCCAGTTGGATCCGCTGACCATCTGAACTGACATCAACAGCAATAGCCGGACTGGACAGAGAAACCAGCACTTTGCCTTCCCCTTCAGCCGTGCGGCGGAAATCTATGGCGTCGATCTGATTCTGTGGCTGGGCGGCGGCGGCCATAGTCCAGCACACCCCAATAGCGGCCATCCATCTGTTCATGCTCCCCTCCCCCCCTGCAGCTGGCCAGTTGGTGTGGCCGGCAACTCCAGTTGTAATTCTGTTTTCCGCCGGATAAAGCAGCCGGAGCCATCAGGCACCAACTCATCGATCAACACTTTATCCGGGCGCACCTGACGGATTTCGCCGTAAAACAGCCCCAGCCGATCCCCCACTGTCACCCGGTGCAATTTCTGCTCAGCATCCTGCAATAAGGCCCACAGCAGACCATTGGCACCTAAGGTACCTTTCATGGAAAGGGTATCCAGCGCTACCAGCTCCAACGGCTGCTTTGACTGTCCGGCCTCGGGCTGCAAACAACCCGCTCTGCCAGTAGCCGCAACAGCTCCCTGCGCAGGCTCAGGCATCACAAAAGGGCTGCGACCCAGATAACTTTGATAAGGCTGGTGTTCAAACGCATTTACAGGTTTCAGCGCAGGCACTGTGGCCACTGCATTTTGTTGCACTTCCTGCATAAAAAGCCGGATATCGTCGCTGTTATCAAAACAGCCGCCAAGCAGCACAGACCCCAGCAACAAAATATGAGGTTTCATAAGGTTGCCCCGCTTTTAGCAGGTGTTGCAGGCGCCGCCTGAGGCTCTTTGTACCGGTATGTCCTGGCCACCACAGCAAAATTCAGCCCGGCAGTTTCTGTGGTTTTCAACTGAAAATCATGCAAAGTGACAATACGGGGCAAAGCCGCCACTGCACTGACAAAACGCCCGACCTGATGATAGTCACCCTGCACCTCTATCTGGATCGGCAGTTCGGTGTAAAATTCTTTTTCGATTTCCGGCATCCAGTGAATACGGACAAAACTTAACCCCACCGAAGTACCGGCAAACGTAATGTCATCTAACATACCTGGGGTCTCCCGGCTGCCAGGTAACTGCTGCAGCAACCCCGCCAGCATCTGTTCCATCTGCTCCATCTGCTGCTGATACAAAGGCAGATTCACCGCCAGATTGTATTTACTGCGGTAACTTTGCCTGAGCTCCTGCTCTTTTTGTTGTTCTGCCTGTAACAGGCTCAGCGCCGGGTCAACCAGAAACAAATAACTGCCAATCACCACCAACAGAGCCAACAGTGCCGCCAGCGCCATACGACCGGCTTTCGGCCACGAACCCATATTGCTGAAATCCAGCTCCGATAAATCCAGTTCCGATAAATTCAGGTTCAGATTCATGATTTAGCCCCGGCTTTTTTCGCCTTTTTTCCCTTACCCTGCGTTTCAGGCGGTGGGGCCACTGGTTCGGCTCCCAGGATCAGCATATGCATTTTAAAATCGCTCAAACCACGTTGGTCTTCCACATCGGCCTGAATAAACTCCAGCAGTGGCTGGCGAAATAAACTGGACTGCTCCACCTGCCGCAGTAAAGTGGACAGCCTGTTATTGGATTCACTGCGGCCGGTCAGTAACAGCTGATTGGCTTTTTTGTCCATGCCGGTCAGAAAGACCCCATCAGGCACAGTTTGAGCAATCTGATCAAAGATCTGGGTCCCCAGGTTGCGTCTTTGCTGCAGTTGTTCAATCAGTGCCAGTCGCTGTTCCAAATCTTTTTTCTTCTGGTTCAGTAAGCGGATTTCATACAGTTTTTTATCCAACTGCTGAATTTCGGCCTCCAGCAGGCCGTTTCTGACCTGCTGACCTGCTGTCATCGCCTGTACCAGCCACATCAGCAGAAACATCACACCAAAGGTCAGCAACGCCACCTGGCCCAGTTGCTGCAAATACTTCAGTTGACGCTGTTTACGGGCCGCTTCCCGCCAGGGCAGCAGGTTTACAAATGACATGATGAGAACCCCCGTAAAGCCAGGCCACAGGCGATTAACAACGCACAGCTGTGCTGGGCATAACGCCCTTTGTCTGCAGCAGGCCCCCAGTGCATCTGACCCAGAGGATCCGCCAGCACCGTATGAATGGCCAGTTCATCCGCCAGCAATTGCGCCAGTCCGGGCAAGCAGGCTGAACCACCGGACAGCAAAATATAATCCACCTGTTCGTTGCCGCTGGTAGTCAGGTACATTTGCAAAGCGCGGCGCAGCTGTTGCAACAACTGGGTTTGAAAAGGGGCTGTGACTTCAAAGCTGGCGCTGGGAGGTAAATCCCCCAGCTGTTTGGCCCGCTCGGCCTCAGCGGATGTTTTGCCATAAAAGCTGGCGATCGCATTGGTGTAGTGCTGGCCGCCGAAGGCCAGATCCCGGCTGTACAGCAGCTGTTCCCCCTGCACTATGCACAGCAGCGTCAGGCTGGCCCCTATATCCAGTACCGCGACCCTTTTCCCCATAGCGTCGGCAGGCAACTGGGCATAACAAAGCGGAACAGCCCTGCTTAAGGCGGCACTTTCCACATCCACCACTTTGGTCAGAAACCCGGCCTGCTCCAAAGCGCTGACCCGGCTTTGCACAGTGACAGTGCGGGCTGCCGTCAGCAGCACCTGAGCTTGCCCTGTTCTGCTGTCCTGCCCCAGCACTTCAAAATCCAGGCTGACTTCATGTAAGGGGTAAGGGATCAGGCTTTCAGCATCCAGCTCAATCTGGCGCGCCAGGGCTGCATCATCCAGCTGCGCATTCAGCAAAATCACTTTGCTGATCACCTGAGCCCCGGATACAGCTGTCGCCACAAAACGCACTGTTTTCTCAATCTGCCGCCGGACCCGGCTGAGCACCTGACTGACGGCTTCAATATCACGGATATCCCTGTCCATCATCACATCTGCAGGCATAGGTTCAATTGCAATGGCTTCTACTTTATAATGCCCGGCTTGCTGACTAAGCAGCACGGCTTTGATGCTGTGGGAACCGATATCGACGCCCAGCATCAGGTTTTTTTTAGGTGGAAAGAGCCGGTTCAGCATAAGTTCAGGTGATACAGGTGAATGATTTAACTGGACTTGTGAACTGAGCTTAGTAGGTTTCTGCCAAAGTAGCGGCCAAGTTGGCTGAAAAACATTCCGTTTCAGTGTTGTGCCCTGAAGTGGCCTGACAGAGGGTTCTGATGTCCTGGTTTAAAAAAATAACACTGCTGATTCTGGCGGGTCTGATGTGTGGCGTTCTGACGATCGCCGGCGCTTATCTTTATGTCAAAGACGATTTGCCCAGTGTTGCCACGCTAAAAGAAGTCAAGCTGCAGACCCCGATGCGGGTATTCAGTCAGGACGGGCAACTGATTTCACAGTTCGGTGAAAAACGCCGTATTCCGCTAAAACTGGAAGAAATGCCGGACTTGCTGCTCAAAGCCGTTTTGGCCACTGAAGACAACCGCTTTTATGAACACCCAGGCATTGATGTGATAGGCATGTTACGCGCCGCCACTGTCGTAGCATTAAGCGGGGAAGCCCGCCAGGGCGCCAGCACCATTACCCAACAGGTAGCCCGCGAGTTTTTCCTTAGCAGGGAAAAAAAGATCCTGCGTAAAATCAAAGAGATTTTCCTCGCAATCCGGATTGAACAGCAACTGAGCAAAGATGAAATTCTGGAACTGTACCTGAATAAAATTGAATTGGGTCAACGCTCTTTTGGTGTGGGTGCCGCCGCCCAGGTGTATTTTGGCAAAAACATTCAGGATTTGACCTTGTCCGAAATGGCCATTATCGCTGGTTTGCCCCAGGCTCCGTCCGTGTTGAACCCGGTGCGCTCACCCAGCCGGGCCCGCACTCGCCGTAATATAGTGCTTGGCCGCATGCTGGCAGAAAAATACATCACCAAGGAACAATACGAAGCCGCCATTGCGGAACCTATAGTGTCCAAGCTGCATGGCGCACAAATCACTGCATCCGCCCCTTATGTCGCCGAAATGGTGCGTCAGGAAGTGGTCGCTAAATACGGGGAAGACGAAGCCTATTCCAAAGGCTTTCAGGTGTTTACAACCGTCGACACCCGACTGCAGGCGAAAGCCGTTGAAGCCGTGCAAAAGAACGTTATTGGTTACGATGAGCGTCATGGTTACCGCGGCCCCGTTGCCACCCTGTGGCAAGCCACTGCTCAGCCTCAGGCCGATGGCTCAGTGCAGTTTGCAGAGCAAGAGCGTTTATCTGACGCCGAAATCCTGGCTTATCTGGATGAACAGGATGGTCTGGAAGATTTGACACCAGCAGTGATTACCGCCGTATCAGGCCGTGAAGCCAGCGCTATTTTGTCCGGCGGCCGCGCCATTCAGATTGACTGGGATGGTTTAAGCTGGGCACGCAAGTTTATCAGCCATGACCGTCAGAGCCACGCGCCGAAAACGGCGGCTGAAGTGCTGGCGCCAGGGATGCACGTGCTGGTGAGGCCCGCAGGGTCTGGCTGGCGGCTGGGCCAAATCCCCAATGTCAGCAGCGCTCTGGTCGCTATCAGTCCGAAAGATGGTGCGCTGCAGGCCTTGGTCGGTGGTTACAGCTTTGCGATGACCCAGTTTAACCGCGCGACTCAGGCCAACCGTCAGGTCGGTTCCAATATTAAACCTTTTATTTATTCTGCCGCGCTGGACAATAAACTGACTCTGGCCACAGTGATGAATGATGCCCCTATCCACGAGTGGGATGAAGGCGCCAATCAGGCCTGGCGACCCAAAAACTCGCCGGAAGTGTACGATGGTCCTATCCGCATTCGTGAAGCCCTGGCCAAATCGAAAAACGTGGTCGCGATCCGCTTATTACGTACTGTGGGTATAGAAAAAACCCGCCAGCATCTGACCAAATTTGGCTTCAGGGAAAAAGACCTGCCACACAGTGAAACCCTGGCCTTAGGTTCAGCCTCTCTGACACCGTTGGAACTTGCCACTGGTTACGCCACTTTTGCCAACGGCGGCTTTCTGGTGAAACCTTATTTCATCACCAAAATTCTGGATGATGAAAACAACCTGATTTATCAGCATCAGCCGGTCGCTGTCTGTGCTGAGTGTGAAGCCCGTGATAAAGCAGGCCAGCTGGCGGTGCTCCAGGCCCGGCAACAAGCTGAAGCACAGCAGCAGGCCGCGGCCGACGCTCTTGCGGCCGATCCGGAAGCGCAGCTGGAAGCTCAGTTTGCGGCCCCTGCACCACAAAGTCCAACCGAGATCCCTGACTTCGTCTCTCAGGAAGCCCCTTATGCACCAAGGGTGATCTCAGCGCAAAATGCCTTTCTGGTGGCCGACGCGCTGAAAAGCTCCATTTGGGGTGGCCGCGGCTGGGTCGGGACTGCACACAGGTTGCGTGAGCTGAAACGTCAGGATTTATCGGGAAAAACCGGGACCACCAATGACGTCAAAGACGCCTGGTTCTCCGGGTTCTCACCTGAGCTGGTAGTCACCACCTGGGTAGGTTTTGACGATGCTGAGAGCCGGCTGGGCAAAACCGTCTGGAACAGCAATCTGGGCAAAGACCAGACAGCGGGCAGCGAATCTGGTGCCAAAACAGCCTTGCCTGCCTGGCAGGAGTTTGTTGGTTTTGCCCTGGACGGCAAACCACAAGTTATTACCCCGCCACCTGTCGGGATCAGCTCGGTGCGGATTGACCTGAGCACCGGCCTGCTCACCCAGGCGACCGACAACAGCAGCACCTTCGAGTATTTTATTCAGGGTACTGAACCCAAAACTTACGCCAACTCGGCCCTGTCTCCAGTTCCGACAGAAACAAAAGAATCGCAGGAAGAAATCGAGTTGTTTTAACAGATGGCGCATAAGCTCCGGTTTTGCTGGCTATAATTCAGCAAAACCGGAGGTGTTATGCGTCTGATTATTCTTGCCTGTTTCAGTTTCAACCTGGTCGCTCACCCCACCCTCAAAGCAGGCTACCCAACCGGCTTTAGTGACGAGCTGCCAGGCAAAGCAGGCAACAGCCTTCGCTCTCAATTACTTTATTGCATTGAACAGCGCTCCAATCTGCACTGGTCCTGGCAATCTTACCCAACAACCCGGCTCTTTCATTCCCTTGCGTCCGGCGATTTGGATCTGGTCTACCCGGCTATTTTTTCAGCAGAACGGGAAACCTACGCTATTGCCAGTGAAAAGCTGTTTTACGTGCGCAATCTGTGGCTGAGCACGGCATCCCGCCCTATACCGACCAAAGAAAAGAGCATAGTCGTCAAACGGGGGTCGTTGCAGGTCGAGCAGCTCAAAGAGCGTGGCTTCGTGAAGCTCGTGCTGGTGGAGGACTTTCGCACTCAGCTGGATATGCTGGACGCCGGACGGGCTGATCTGGCGTTAATTCCGGAAGAAACCTTTCTCAGTCTGCAGGCTCAGCGCAAGCAGCGTTACTCCCGCCTTGAGTTCAATAAAGTCGCAGGGGGCTTTTACCTCAGCAAAAGAGCCAACAAGGCTTTTTTGCCTGCGCTGAATCAGGCGATCCAAGGTTGTTTACCTCAGTTTACTCCAGGAGAAAACTAATGTACGTCGACGGCTTTTTAATTCCAATTGCCAGCCACAGGCTGGATGAATACAAAACTATGGCGGCAGCAGCGGCTTTGATCTGGAAAGAATACGGTGCTGTGGAGTATGTCGAAACGGTCGGGGACGACATGACTATTGACGGGGTGGACAGTTTCCTGAATAAAGCGGGCTGCAGCACAGAAGAAACAGTGGTGTTCAGCTGGATCAGTTACCACGACAAGGACCACCGGGATGCGGTCAACGAAAAGGTGATGGCCGATCCCAGAGTGCACCAGATGATGGATCAGGACGATCCGGTATTTGATTGCCGCCGTATGGCGTACGGCGGCTTTCGTCTACTGGTAAAAGCTTAAGCTGACAACTTTTCAAACCAGACTTTGGCAGCCGCCAACGCCTCGGCGACCCGTTTAGGGCAGGTTCCGCCTAAAGCACCACGTTTCGCCAGGCCCGCTTCAATGGTCAGCGCCGGATACACATCGTCGCTAATGAGCGGGCAGACTTGCTGCATTTGCGACAGGCTCAGCGCTTCCAGCGGCTTTTTCTCACGTGAAGCCAGCAAGACCAACTCACCAGAGATTTCATGCGCATCGCGGAACGCAATGCCTTTACCCACCAGATAGTCTGCCAGATCGGTGGCGTTGCTGTAGCCCAGTTCAGCGGCTTCACGGCAACGTTCGATATTCACCGACAAATGCGGCAGCACGGTAGAGAGCACCAGCAAACATTGCTGCCAGGTCGCCACCAGGTCAAAGAAACCTTGCTTGTCTTCCTGCATATCTTTGTTATAGGCCAAAGGTAAGCCTTTTAAGGTATGCAGAATAGCAACCAGGTGGCCCAGCACCCGGCCGGTTTTACCCCGCAGTAACTCGAATACATCCGGGTTTTTCTTCTGCGGCATCAAGGACGAGCCAGAGCTGATAGCGTCGCCCAGTTTAAAGAAGCCCGCTTCGCCGGAGCAGAAGAAAATCACATCTTCTGATAACCGGGATAAATGGGTCATGCAAATCGATGCGGCGGCCGAAACCTCCACCACATAATCCCGGTCGGACACAGCGTCCAGGCTGTTCAGTGCTGCGCTTTGAAAGCCAAGACGCTGCGCAAGCGCATGACGGTCAATTGCAATGCCGGTTCCTGCCAGGGCGCCACAGCCCAATGGACACACATCCAGCCGTGCTAATGCATCATCCAGACGGCTTAAATCCCGTTTAAACATTTCGACATAGGCCAAAGCCCAGTGGCTGACCAGCACAGGTTGCGCGCGCTGCAGGTGGGTAAAGCCCGGCATCACAGCACCATGGAAACGGTCGGCAAACTGGATCAGGGACCCAATAGCACCTACCAGCAAGCGACGAACCTGTTGACTGTTCAGTTTGGTCCAGAGCCGTAAATCCGTGGCGACCAAATCATTGCGGCTGCGGCCTGTGTGCAGCTTTTTCGCTATCACACCAATTTTTGCCTGCAGTTGGCTTTCCACCCAGCTGTGAATATCTTCTTCCTGAGTTTCCAGTGGCAACTTAGGATTCGACTCCAACGCCAGCGTTAAATCGGCCAACGCATGATCCAGTTGGTCGGCTTCATCGGCCGTGATAATGCCGGCTTCCAGCAGGCCGGCAGTCCAGGCCCGCGAGGCAGCAATATCCTGCTGCGCTAGCTGATAATCGAAACTTAAGGAGTCGTTAAAATCACGGAACTCAGCCAGACTGGCTTCGGTAAAACGTCCACCCCACATTGCCATGGTTGTTACCCTCTGAGAATTCATAAAAAAGGGCCGGACTAAAACCGGCCCCGCAGTCAGACTACAATAAAGCGTTGGTTAGTCGATACTGCCTTTTAAGGCACGAATGCGGCTGGCCAGGCTGTACAGGCGGATAAAACCGGCTGCATCTTTCTGGTTGTACACTTCGTCCCCTTCGAAGGTAGCAAAAGCTTCAGAGTACAGGCTGTTGCTGGAACGGCGCTGTGTCACAGTCACATTGCCCTTGTACAGTTTCACCATGATGTCACCTGTCAGTTGATCGGCCAGCGAGGTCGCTGCCGCGAGCAGGGCATCTTTCAGTGGGGTGAACCAGCGGCCGTCATACACCAGCTGGGCGAACTCCAGGCCGACTTCTTCACGGTATTTCAGTGAGGTGCGGTCATACACCAGGGATTCCAGCGCACGCAGTGCCGCCACTAAAATAGTACCACCCGGGGTTTCGTAACAACCGCGGGACTTCATGCCCACTAAACGGTTTTCGACGATGTCGATACGGCCAACACCGTGCTCTGACCCAATGGCGTTCAGCAATTCAATGGCTTTTACCGGGTCCACCACGTCGCCGTTGAGCTTGGTCAGCTCGCCCTTTTCAAAACTCAGCTGAATGTATTCAGCTTTGTCCGGTGCCTGCTCTGGTGATTTGGTCCACATCCAGATCTGATCAGACGGTTCATTCCACGGGTTTTCAATCTCGCCACCTTCGTGCGAGATATGCCATAAGTTGGCATCACGGCTGTAAATTTTGGTGGCTGACGCTGTGGTAGGAATGTTTTTCTCTGCCAGGTAGTTCAGCAACGACTGACGGGAGTTGAAGCTCCATTCACGCCAAGGCGCAATCACTTTTAAGTGCGGAGCCAAAGCAGCAAAGGCGCCCTCAAAACGAACCTGGTCATTGCCTTTACCAGTACAGCCGTGACAGAGCGCGTCCGCGCCCAGCTCCAGCGCCAGTTTGACCTGGGCACGGGCAATCACAGGGCGGGCCATTGAGGTACCTAACAGGTACTGACCTTCATACACAGCGCCGGTTTTCAGCGTCGGGTAAATCACTTCTTTGATCAGCTCTTCGCGTAAATCCACCACGTAGCAGCTGCTGGCACCGGATTTAATGGCTTTTTCTTCCACACCAGCGAGCTCATCATCGCCCTGACCCACGTTGGCCACAAAAGCAATGACCTCACAGTCATAGTTTTCTTTTAACCAAGGCACAATGGCCGAGGTATCCAAACCACCTGAATAGGCCAGCACAACTTTTTTGATACTCATCTTCAACCTCAACTGAATAAACTGACTAACACCGCGTTTTGTGCATGCATACGGTTTTCCGCCTGCTGCAGTACCAGCGAACAGTCGCTGTCCAGCACTTCGCTGGTCACTTCCTGGCCGCGGTGAGCTGGCAGGCAGTGCATAAAATGTTTCACGGCCAGGCGCTGCATCACGGCCGTATTAATCTGATAAGGCGCAAACAGTTGTTCAATCAGCGCCGGGTCCGCCCGGCCCCCCATCGACAACCAGGTGTCCGTGTAGATGGCATCGGCCCCTGCGGCGGCCGACACATGCTGACTCAGCGTCAGTTTAGCGCCACTTTGTTCCGCCAGCGCCTGGGCTTTGAGCAGCACATGGGCATCCGGACCAAAGCCCTGCGGCGTCACCACCGTCAGTGTCATGCCTAAAATGGCCGCCCCCAGCATCAGCGAGTGGCAGACATTATTGCCATCGCCAACGAACGCCAGATGCACTTTGGACAAGTCGCCATAATGCTCTTTTAAGGTCAATAAATCGGCCAAAGCCTGGCAGGGGTGATACAAATCGCTGAGCGCATTAATCACCGGTTTTTTACTGCTTTGCGCCAGTTGCACTAATGTTTTTTGTGAATAAACCCGGGCCACTATGGCGTCAGTCCAGCAAGCCAGGTTGCTGCCAAAATCTTCCACCGACTCCCGTACACCCAAAGCGCCATTTTGCTGATCCAGATAGACCGAATGGCCACCCAGTTTGTGGATGCCGACGTCGAAGCTGACACGGGTACGCAGTGAAGGTTTCTCAAACAACAGTGCAATACTGCGGCCTTTTAAGGCGCTAGAGAATCGGTCTGGGTCACGTTTAATTTCGAGGGCTAAATCCAGCAGGTGGGCCACCTGGTTCTGACTTAAATCAGCTATACACAGCAGCTGGGTTAATTTACTCATAAATCACACTTTATGCGCTAGGCGCTTTCCTTTTTAAAGGCCAGAGCCCAATGCTCCGACGTCTGTTTATACAACCATTAATACTGAATGCAGGTGCCGACCGGCTCGTTACGCATCAGTTTTAATAAATTATCCGGGTCCTGCCAGCCTGCCACAATAATGGTGCTTTTCAGTGCTGCCGCAGTTTCCAGAGCCGCATCCAGCTTGACTTTCATACCACCTTTAATCACACCGCTTTGCACCAGCGCTTCTGCCGCCTCTGCGGTTAAGGTTGGGATCAACTGCATATCCGCATCCAGAATACCTGGGACGTCCGTCAGCAAAATGAGCTGCCCCTGCACCAGCTGGCAAATAGCCGCAGCCGCAATATCGGCGTTCACATTCAGCAACTGGCCTTGCTGGCCAATCCCAATGGAACTGAACACAGGCGTAAAGCCCTGGGCCAACAGGCTGTTCACCAAGCTGCCATCATTGGGCTTTGCAATGCCTACGGCCCCCAGTTTGGTATTCACGTCAAAGCTTAAGCTGCCACCGGCAGCCAGATTTAAACCGACTGGCTTTAGACCCGCCACTGTGGCACGACTGACCATTTCCGCATTGACGGCGCCGTCCAGAGCTCCGGTAATCACCGGCATTTGTTCGGCCGGAGACACGCGCTGACCATCAATTTTTTCGGTGGTAAACCCAAATTTCGCCAGCCATTGGTCGACCTGATCGCCACCACCATGCACCAACACCAACGGGTGTTGGTGCTTGAGTTCAGCACAAACTGCTAACAGGGCATCCAGAGCGGCCTGGTCTTGCAATAAGCGGCCACCCATTTTTAAGACATAAACCTTACTCATGAGGCACCCCGGCGAATAAACCTGCGGTTTCTGCAAAACCGAACTTCAGGTTAGCGGCTTGCAATGCCTGAGCGGCCGCCCCTTTAAGCAGGTTATCAATAGCCGACACAATCACCAACTGCTCAGCATCCTGCTGCCAGTGGATATCGCAAAACGGGGTACCGGCCACATCGGCCACATTGGGAGAATGACTGACCAGACGCACCAGCGGTTTACCGGCATAGGCTTGCTCAAAAGCAGCTTTCACCTGTTCAGCGCTGACACCGGCTTTTAGTGTCACGACTGAGGTCGCCAGAATGCCGCGTTTGAAGTTACCCAGATGCGGGGTAAACACCACTTTGCGGCCCAGGTTCTGCTCAATCTCAGGACGGTGGCGGTGTTTAAAGAAACCATAGGCATTCAGACCCACTTCACAAAAGGAGGTACTCAGCGCCGCTTTACGGCCAGCACCGGACACACCACTGGTGGCATTAATCACAGGAATGCAGCCATCAGCCACCAAACCGGCCTTTAACACTGGCAGCAACGCCAGCGAACAGGCGGTTGGGTAACAGCCAGGCACGGACACCAGCTGTGGCAGCGGTTTATCCAGCCACTCGACCAGTGAATAAACAGCTTGTTCCAGCAAATCAGTATGCAGGTGCTCGTAGCCGTAATACTTCGGATACAAGGCCGGGTCTTTCAGACGGAAGGCGCCGGATAAATCAAATACGGCAATGCCTTTGGCCAGCAGTAAGGGCGTCACCGCCTCACTGACTTCATGGGGTAACGCCAGGAAAGCAACGTCTGCATCCAAGGTTTCGGCCCTGTCATCTGTCCAGGGTTCTACCTGAATATCCACCACGGCCTGATGGCGTGGGTAGAGTTTAGAAAAAGGTTCTGCCGCGCGGCCTGCGGATGCAAAGGCATAACTCAGTTCAAAATGTGGGTGGCGTGACAGCATCACAGCCAGCTCTGCACCACTGTAACCTGCCGCACCCAGTACTGCAGCTTTGAGTTTGCCTGAAACAGATAAAGTCGTCATAAACAGCGAAATCTCCGCGACTTAAAACAAAAAATAAGGCCACGCCCGAAAAAGTGAGGCCAGTGTAGAGGGTTCGACATGCAGATTCAAGAATTTTTATTCTGAATTTATGAATTTTTATATTTAAAAAATTCATTTTCGCCTTCTTGCCCGCTACAACCCAAGGTTGGGCACAGCTTAGACCAGATCCGTGGCAGACTAAAGTAAAAAGCCCTGTTTTACTGTCCCTCGTTTTGTTGGTCTGCCAGCGGCATAGTCCCAGGCAATTGCAGTAACGCGTCTGCAAGTGCTGAATAAAAACTCAAAATGCCAGGTACCGGCTGAATGCCTGCTTTTGCCAGCGTTTTGAGCGGCTGAAACTGCAAGTCCGTCACCAGCAAATGCACTTTTTGTTTTTCCGCCAGACTGATTAATTTTTCAAAGGCAGACAAGCCACCTGCATCCATCAGAGTGACTGCATCCATCATCAGAATGGCGCCCTGCTGACCTTTCAGTTTTTGTGACAATTCCCCAAAAACCCGGTCGGCGGCAGCAAAAAACAACGGGCCACTAATGCGGAACACTTTCCAGCCTGCAGGCACGGTGTGGCTGAGTAATTTGCGGTTATGGCTGATATCGACAGCGCGGGTCATATCGGCCACTTGTTTGACGAATAAAAATGCGGCAATCACCATGCCCAGACTAATGGCCACCACCATATCAAAGAGCACTGTGCAGCCACAGCAGATGCTGAAGATCCAAATGTCCTCTGTTGGCGCTGTTTTTAACAGACGCATGGCTTTAGGTGCTTCGCTCATATTCCAGGCCACCACCAGTAACAAGGCCGCCATGGCGGCCATCGGCAAATAAGCCAGTACAGGGGCCAGCAGCACCAAGGCCAACAGCACAGTCCCGGCATGCACCATGGCAGCGACCGGCGACTGAGCACCAGAGCGCACATTGGCAGCCGAGCGGGCAATGGCCGCAGTGGCCGTAAAACCACCAAAAAAAGGCGTGACCAGATTGCCAATGCCCTGCCCTAACAATTCGCTGTTGGCACTGTGGCGTTTGCCCGTCATGCCATCCAATACCACAGCGCAAAGCAACGACTCAATAGCGCCGAGCATTGCCATGGCAAAAGCAGCCGCTAACAGATCTTTGACCATTTGCGTGCTCCACTGCAGTGGCTGACCGTCCGGCCCCGATTGCAGCCAGGGCCATTGCAAGGCAGGCAGCTCAGACGGTATGCCAAAGCCTGTCGAGCCATCGGGCAACAGGTAGCTGAAGCGTGAGCCAATACTGTCCAGACTCAAACCAAACTGCTGCAAGGCAATGCCGAGAAAAGTCGCCAGCGCCAATGCGGGCAAATGCGGCGGAACAGGCCAGCCCAGTTTTGGCCAGCACAGCATCACCGCCAGAGTGGTCAGCGCGACCAACAAAGATGGCCAGTGCAATTCAGGTAAAGCCGTGAACAGCACCTGGAGTTTTTCCAGGTAATGTTCTGGCATCGACGCCAGCCCCAGGCCCAACACATCATTGAGCTGCAAAGTGGCAATCACAATCGCAATGCCGCAGGTAAAACCCAGCGTCACCGCCTCCGGAATGTATTCGATAAAACGGCCCAAACGCACCACAGCCATCAAGATCAGAATAAACCCGGACAATAGAGTGGCCAGCAATAACCCTGCCAGCCCATAGTGTTGGGCCACAGGGTACAGCACCACCACAAAAGCCGCTGTTGGGCCGCTGATGCTGTAACGTGAACCGCCACAGAGGGCAATGAAAAAGCCTGCCACGACCGCAGTGTAGAGGCCGTATTGAGGGGGAACACCGGATGCGATGGCCAAAGCCATCGCCAGAGGGATCGCAATAATACCTACAGTTACCCCTGCCAGCAGGTCTTGCTTCAGGTGCCAGAGCCGATAGCCATCGGACAGGCTTTCTCTTAAAGCATGCCCTATACGCAGCGAAAACAGATAAGAACGATGTGACATGTCCCCTCCCTGAATCAATAGCTTGAGTGTAACAGAGTGGGCCAATAAATTTTTTGTTTCAGAGCAAGGTGTTAGACCAAAGTCTGACGTTGTTTACACAGGTAACGCACCCCAGACAAAGTGCTGACCGAATGGTAAAAGCCCACGTCAGTGCACTGCACTGTTACAGGGCCGGCGCTCTGGCGATAACTGAATTCTGGCCGGATTTTGCGTGCCAGGGTGACGTGAGGCAAAAACTGTTCCGGTTGAGGACCGGTCAGCACCGGCTGGCAAAGCGCAGACAGCTCCGCCTGCAGGTCCATTAAGGCAGGAACCCCGGACTGCACTCCTAAAAACAACACTCTGGCCTGATGAAATTGCGCCAGATGATCAAAGCAGAGCTCAAAAGCCGGTGTGCGCTGAAGCAGCGGCAAGGCGTCCTGCCATAGCTGCTGTTGGGTTTCTTCACTCTGTTGGCCCAGAAACACCAGAGTCAGGTGCAAATTGGCAGGCGGGTGCCACAAGGCATCCGGGTATTGTGCCACCGGCTGGCAGGCCGCCAGTTGCTGTTGCTGGGACGGACTAAAACTTAGACTGAAAAAACAACGCTGCATACCAAAACACCAAGATTCGGATTTTGCTCCTGTTCAGTGGGCTTAGTATGCACGCAGAGCGCAGTTTACTCTACAGCAACCTCAGGCCGCACCCCCAGCAAATGGCAAATGGCGTAGGTCAGTTCGCTGCGGTTTAAGGTGTAAAAATGGAAGCAGTTCACACCTTCACGGCTTAATACCTTCACCATGTCCATCGCAATATTGGCAGCCACCAGATTGCGGGTGGTTTCGTCTTTGTCCAGCCCCTCATAAGCTTTATGCATCCAGGCTGGGATAGCCACATTGGTCATGGCGGCAAACTTCTGCAATTGCTTGAAGTTGGTAACAGGCAGAATACCCGGCACAATGTCCACATCAATACCAACAGCGGCACAGCGGTCACGGTAACGCAGGTATTTTTCCGGTTCAAAGAAAAACTGGGTAATAGCGCGCGAGGCGCCAGCATCCACTTTGCGTTTTAAGTTCAGCAGATCAAACTGGGCGTTAGGTGATTCCGGATGCACTTCCGGATAAGCCGCAACCGAGATGTCAAAGTCCGCCACTGAACGCAGAATTTCCACCAGATCCGCCGCGTACAAGGCTGGCTTTTCCGTGGTGCCAGGTGGCAGATCCCCCCGCAGTGCCACAATGTGGCGAATGCCATTGTTCCAGTAATCACGGGCAATGGCTTCAAGCTCAGCGCGGCTGGCGTCGACACAGGTTAAGTGTGGTGCCGCAATCAGCCCGGTACGCTGTTTAATGGACTTAATAATTTCATGGGTGCGGTCACGTTCGCCTGAGTTCGCGCCATAGGTCACAGAGACAAAAGAAGGTGCCAATGGCGCCAGCCGCTCAATCGACTTCCACAGCGTTTGTTCCAGCTGTTCGGTCTTCGGCGGAAAAAACTCAAAACTGACATTCACCTTACCCTGCACATCCTGCAGGTTACGGTTGATGGACTCTAAATACTGTGCGCTGACAAAAGACATAAAATTCTCACTTTACCCAGGCTGCGGCCTGCGCCTGACTGTGTTGAGCGGCTTTGGCCGCGGCTATTTTTTGTTTGGCCAACAAGGCTAAATCGGCATGCACACCGCCGGCCGTCACCTGACGCCCCGCGCCCGGGCCTTTGAGCACCAAGGGATTCTGCTGGTACCAGTCGCTTTCAATCACAAACACATTATCACAAGGAATAATAGCGGCCAGTGGATGGTCAGGCGCCACAGACACCAGCCGTACCTGCGCCTTTGCCTTGCCCTGCTCTATTTTCAGCTCCGCGATATAACGCAGCACTTTGCCTTGTTGTTGTGCTTCGGCCAGTACAGGCGCAAAGGCATGGTCCAGCACTTCAGCCTGCTGCCAGAACTGTTCCACAGAACCGTCAGCCAGCACAGCAGGTAATAAAGGTTCCAATGCAATCTGTTCCAGCTCCAGCGGTAAATCCAGCTCCCGTGCCAGTACCAGTAATTTACGCTGGACGTCTTTGCCGGACAAATCGTCCCGCGGGTCCGGCTCGGTAAACCCCAGTTGCTGTGCTTGTTTCAGCAAGGCTGAGAACGGCACTGAACCATCAAATTTGGCCAGCAACCAGGACAAAGTGCCGGAAAAAATACCACTGACGGCATGCACTGTGTCCCCACTGCTGCGCAGTTCCTGCAACAAACGCTGCACCGGCAAACCAGCTCCCACAGTGGTGTTACTCAGCCACTGCACCTGCTGCTGCGCCGCCAGTTGCTTAATGTGCTGGAACTGCGCAAGCGGCAAGGTCACACCTTGTTTGTTGGCACTGATCAGGTCAAAACCCGTCTGAATAAATTGCGGATAACGCTCGGCAAAAGCTTGGCTCGGCGTCAGATCAATTAACACTTTTGGCTCGGCCAGTTCCTGCAGGGCCAGCTGCAGGCTGTGCTCCGTATAAAGCGGAGCCTGCTGCAGCTGTGCGGCCCAATCCGACAGACTCAGGCTCTCGGCAAATAAGGCCTGACGGGAGTTCAGTAAACCCGCCAGATTCAGTTCAATCTGACCGGCCAGCGCCTGCTGCTGCCGCTCAAGCAGCTGCAAAAACTCGGAGCCTACATTGCCGGTACCGGCCACCACCAGGTTCAGCCGCACCACTGAAGGCAATAAAGCCTGATGCAGCTCGGTCAGCTCCAGCGACGTCAGCGGTTGCGCAAATAACCAGACCGCCAGTTGTTCATCATTAAATACTGCCGCAGGCGCCTGACGTTGCAGCCACTGCTGCGCCTGGGTACTGACCTGCTTTTGCCGGCGGGCGGCCGGTTTTACCCAGGCCACCAGGTGATACAGCTGTGGACTGACCCGGGCGAATACATTTTGACTGGCCAGAATGCTTAACAAGGGGTCGACCACAGCTGCAGGCACCAGCCATTGCTGAGCCTTGCCTGGTGCGGCAATCACAGGTTGTTGCAATTGTGCGGCTAAATCTGCGGCATTCAGTGCACAATGGGCGGGCAAGCTGACCAAAGCTGCCTGCTGAATGTCGGTTAAAAACTGCACTTCGATGGCGCTTTGCTGACTGACCTTACAACCCGGATGCTCCGGGTTAAAACTGCTGCGCACCACTAAATCTGCTGGCGCATCCAGCAGCGGGCTTAGGGTTTTCGCATGCAACACAGGGTTGCCTAAAGCCGCCAGCGTTAACGCCTGCTGCCAGGGCACTTGTTTATAGGCGCGGGCTGACGGCACTTTACGTGGGTCTGCGCTGTAAATCGCATCAACATCTGTCCAGATATGGATAGCACTGGCGTGCAGCAGACGCCCCAGAATAGTGGCTGAATAGTCGCTGCCATTGCGACCCAGCGTAATGCTCTGCCCATGAATAGTGCGGGCAATATAGCCCGTCACCACATTCAGGCCGCTTTGCTTCAAGGGTTCCAGCAACTGCGCAGACAAATGCCAGTCCACTGCCGAACCATCCAGCCGCAGAAAATCACGGGCATCCAGCGCCTGACTGCGAAGCCCACGTTCGTTCAGTAATGCAGCCAACAGCTGGCTGGAAAAGCGCTCACCAATGGCAAGCACATCATTCAGTTGCTGCGCCGCCAGAAAACCGGGGATTTCAGCAACCCAGCGGCTCACCTGGGCCATTATCTCTTCAGGTTCAGCCAGAGTACGGCGAGCCAGCAACTGCAGTTTGTGCTGCAACCCGGTTTGTAACTGCAAAAACACATCCGGCTGCTCGCGGCTGTCAATCAGCGCCAGCAATTCGTCTGTGGTATCACCGGGGGCCGACACCACGACCCAGGCCTCAGGTTCCTTCTGTAAAATATCGGCCACAGCAGCAAAACGTTCTGCGCTTGCCAGACTGCTGCCACCAAATTTATGGACTACCAAACTCATAAACTCACCATAATGCCGTTAAGGCCGGGTTTAATCGAAACTGGGCGTCAGGGCCCTGCGCCTGCACAGACTGCCGACCTGCATTCAAGGGCGTCTGCGCAGTTAACTGCTGCTGCACTGCGGCAAAACCTTGCGCCAGATCAGCAATCAGCTCTGCTGCATCTTCAATGCCGACCGACAAGCGGATTAAGGTCGGCCCTATACCCGCCGCTTTTTGGGTGGCCGCATCCAAAGACGCATGGGTCATGCTGCCCGGATGGCAAATCAGGCTCTCAATTCCTCCCAGTGACTGAGCCAGCGTGAAGTACTTCAGCGCACTGAAAAATACTGGCAATAAGGCCTCGTCTGCCGCCAAGTCAAAACTCAGCATGGAGCCAAAACCAAATTGCTGGGCTTTGGCAATGGCATGGCCCGGGTGCTCTGGCAAACCTGGGTAATACACTTTACTGACCAGCGGCTGCTGCTGCAGAAACTCTGCAACTAAGGCTGCGTTGTGCTGATGCTGTTTAATGCGCGGTAATAGAGTACGCAGGCCACGTAAGGTTTGGTAAGAATCAAATGCACCTGCGGTCACGCCCAGGCAATTGGCCCACCATTTCAACTCATCGCCGATGCTTTGCTCTTTAGCAATCAGTGCGCCGCCCACTATGTCACTGTGGCCATTGATAAATTTGGTGGTGCTGTGCACCACAATATCGGCGCCCAAATCCAGCGGCTTTTGCAATACAGGCGACAAAAAGGTGTTGTCTACCACCACTTTGGCTTTGAATTCGTTGGCGAGCGCTACTACAGCTTTAATATCCGTGATTTGCAGTAACGGATTGCTTGGCGTTTCCAGCCAAATCATGGCTGGCCTCACAGCGCGGATCTCCTGCTGCCAGCTGTCGAGCTGAAAGTTCACCACTTTCAGCTTGAACGCGCGCTTGCGGCTGGCCAGATTAAAAAATAAACGGTAACTGCCACCGTAACAATCGTGGGGGATCACCAGCGTATCGTCCGGGCCTATCAGCTGCAGCGCCAGTAAACAGGCCGACATGCCTGTATTGGTGATCAGGCCTTTAGCACCGCCTTCCAGCTCTGCCAGGGTTTCCCCCAATAAATCCCGGGTTGGGTTGTTGGAGCGGGAATAGTCGTACTGACCAGGCTGCTTAAAGGCCTTTAACTCATAAGTGGAAGTCAGGTACAAAGGTGGGGTCACAGCGCCAAAAGCCGGGTCCTGCGCTATACCGGCTCGTGCTGCAATAGTGGCTGAATGACGCTGGCTCATAACAAGACCTTTAGATGTTTAGACGTCTAAAAGTATACATCCCAAAAATAAGATGTCAAAACATTTAGACGTCTGTATGATGAATTACTGTACAAGGTTTGTAGTGTGCAGCAATAAGAAGTAAAATTTGCGGCCTTGCGCCAGGCAACAGCCCGGCGACTCCTCAATTGATAATTTCAAGGTAACCCTATGGCAAAGTGGAACGGTGAATACATTCACCCTTATGCGGAGCACGGTAAAAAATCTGAACAGGTTAAAAAGATTACCGTATCAATACCGCTGAATGTACTGAAGGTGCTCACTGACGAGCGTACCCGTCGTCAGGTGAATAACCTGCGGCATGCCACCAACAGTGAATTGCTCTGTGAAGCGTTTTTACACGCCTTTACCGGACAGCCACTGCCGGCAGATGAAGATTTACGCAAAGACAACCCCCATCAGATCCCACAGGAAGTCCGTGATATCCTGGTCAGTATGGGCAAACCTATTCCTGAAATTCAGGAAGCCGAAACAGACGAAGAATAATCCAACAAGATTCAGTCTGAACCACGTACTACAGATTACACAGCAAAAACCCGCCTAACAGCGGGTTTTTGGTTTCTGACAGAGGTTTAAAGCTGCAGATAGTTCTCCGGTAATGGCAAACGCGCCACTCCAGAAGCGACTGCAGCTTCGGCCACCGCTCTGGCCACCCGCTGCAATAAACGCGGGTCCATTGGCTTCGGAATAATATAACCGGGGCCAAATTCCAGATGACTGACCTGCGCCGCATCCAGCACCGCCTGAGGCACTGGCTCTTTGGCAATAGCACGGATGGCATGCACAGCAGCTATTTTCATTTCATCGTTAATCACCCTGGCCCGCACATCCAAAGCCCCGCGGAAAATAAAGGGGAAACACAAGACGTTATTCACCTGATTCGGGTAGTCCGAGCGGCCTGTTGCCATAATCAAATCGGAGCGCTGGGCCTGGGCCAGTTCAGGTTTAATTTCCGGATCCGGGTTGGAACAGGCAAAAATCACCGGCTTATCCGCCATCAGCTTCACCGCTTCAGGCGGTAAAGCGTCTGGTCCAGACACCCCAACAAAGACATCAGCCCCCTCCATCGCCTCTTCCAGCGTGCGTTTGTCGGTGTTGTTGGCAAACAACTTTTTGTACTGATTCAGATCATCGCGGCGGCTGTGGATCACCCCTTTGGTGTCGAGCATGTAAATATGCTCACGCCGTGCCCCACATTTAACCAACAGCTCCATGCAGGCAATAGCCGCAGCACCAGCCCCCATACAGACAATCACCACTTTGCTGATGTCTTTGCCCTGAATTTCCAGTGCATTGAGTAAACCTGCGGCAGTCACAATAGCGGTGCCGTGCTGGTCATCATGAAACACCGGAATGTTGCAGCGTTTAATCAGCTCTTTTTCAATTTCAAAGCATTCTGGTGACTTAATATCTTCCAGATTAATGCCACCAAAGGTGTCGGCAATATTGGCCACTGTGTTGATAAAGTCTTCTGTGGTTTTATGGCTGACTTCAATGTCGATGGAGTCCAACCCGGCAAAACGCTTAAACAACAAGGCTTTGCCTTCCATCACCGGTTTGGACGCCATAGGCCCCAGATTGCCCAGCCCCAGAATGGCGGTACCGTTGGAAATAACCGCCACCAGATTGCCTTTGGCCGTGTACTTGTACACATTGTCGATGTTGTCGGCAATTTCCCGCACCGGTTCAGCCACACCAGGGCTGTACGCCAGCGCCAGGTCTTTCACTGTTTCAGCGGGTTTGCTGATTTCAATAGATATTTTGCCCGGTCTGGGCTCGGCGTGATACTTCAGCGCCTGTTCGCGTAGGTCTGACATGGTAAGAGGTTCCTGCTTTTTTATAGGGTTGCCCTGTGGGCTATAGATTTTTTTATTGGTAGTTACGGCTTGTGGTGCCGGCCGAAAAGGTGCCTCATTCTAAAGAGCGCCATGCAACTTTAGTATCGGAAATTTTCAGATCGTACCAGTGATCCACCCGACGCGGACAAAACAGAAAGATCACAGAGCCACTATTGGTTATAACAAGTTTTTAAACTAACGCCAAGCAGCAGGTCGGAGCAGTCAGAAAGAAGTCGAACTGCTCAGCCACAAAATAACGGAAATTCCGAAAGCCAGCGGGGCCCCAAAAAAAAGAAACCGGGCATAGGCCCGGTTTCTTCTCAGATAAATTTACAGAGACGGTGTATTTTCACCCTCTTTCTCAATCACTTCCGGCAGCAAGTCTTCACGGCTGGCTCCCAGTATCACCGCAATAGAGCTCGCCACAAAGATTGACGAGTAAGTACCAATGGCAATACCAAACAGCAAGGCGGCAGAGAAACCGGTCAACAGCGGACCGCCGAGGAAAAACAGCGCGACCAGTGACAGCGCTGTGGTACCTGAGGTAATGACGGTGCGGCCTAAGGTGGAAGTGACAGCTTCATTCACTGTTTCTTCCACTGTGGAGTCCCGTAACTTACGAAACATTTCGCGAATGCGGTCAAATACCACTATGGTGTCGTTAATGGAGTAACCCACCAACGCCAACAAAGCAGCCAGTACCGTCAGGTCGAATTCCATACCTGTGATGGAGAACATCCCCAAAGTGATGATCACATCATGCACTAAGGCCAGTACAGCACCGACCGAATAGCGCCATTCAAAACGAAAAGCCACATACATCATAATGCCGATAAAAGCAGCCAGCAGCGCCAGCATACCGTCTTCTTTCAGCTCGTCACCGACCGCAGACCCCACCACATCCACCCGGCGTTGAGTGACAGTCCCCTGCTCGACGGTTTGCACCGCCTGCAGAATTTGCGCGCCAACCTGAGCCTGATCCTCGCGAGGCGTAATACGGATCATCACATCCGTACTGGTGCCGAAGTACTGCACCACCGCATCAGGGAAGCCATTCTGAGCTAAAGCGCTGCGGATTTTATTCAAATCCGCCTGCTGCTCAAACCCCAGCTCTACGACAATACCGCCGGTAAAATCCAGGCCGAAGTTAATGCCTTTGGTGAACACACTGAACAACGAGCCCAGGATCAGCAGAACAGACAGCGTCATGGCTGGCCATTTCAGCTTCATGAAATTTAACGGCTCTTTAAAATTTAGAATTTGCATGAGCAGTCCTTAAATAGGTAAGCGGTCAACCTTGCGACCACCCCAAATCAGATTCACAAACAACCGCGATACAGTCACAGCGGTGAAAATAGAGGTGACAATCCCCAGAGCCAGAGTCACCGCAAAGCCTTTGACCGGACCTGAACCCAGACCAAACAGGATCAGCGCCACCAGGAAGGTGGTCAGGTTGGAGTCAGTAATAGTGGCAAAAGCTCTGTTGTAACCTTCATGAATGGCCTGCTGCACCGAACGGCCTGAGGCCAGTTCTTCGCGGATCCGCTCGTTAATCAGTACGTTGGCGTCAATCGCCATACCTATGGTCAGCAGAATACCAGCCATGCCAGGCAAGGTCAGGGTCGCCCCTGGCACCATCGACAGCACCCCAATCAGCACCACCACGTTACAGGCCAGTGCCAGGTTTGCGACCAGACCCACAGCTTTGTAGTAAATCCCCATAAAGATCACGGTGACAATCATGCCCCACATGATGGCATTGGTACCCAGTTCAATATTTTCCTGACCCAGGCTCGGGCCTACAGTGCGCTCTTCCACAATCTGAATAGGCGCAATCAGGGCACCGGCGCGCAACAGCAATGCCAGGTTCTGCGCTTCTGCCGGGCTGTCCACCCCTGTAATGCGGAACGAGCGGCCTAAACGGGCCTGAATAGTGGCCACGTTAATGACTTCTTCTTTTTTCTCAAGAATGGTGCGGCCGTTTTCGTCTTTTTTATCGGTCGGTTTGTACTCAATAAAGACGGTCGCCATCGACTTACCAATGGCTTCTTTGGTGGCCTGAGAAAAGGTATTGCCGCCTTTGGCATCCAGGTCGATATTCACCTGCGGACGGCTGTATTCGTCGTAGCTGCTGTTGGCACCAATAATATGGTTCCCTGTCAGCATCACGCGTTTTTGCAGCAGTACAGGGCGGCCCTGACGATCATGGTAGAGTTCCGCATTGGGCGGAATACGGCCTTCCAGCGCACTGGCCAGATCAGCGTTTTCATCGACCATCCGGAATTCCAGCGTGGCTGTTGCCCCCAGAATTTCTTTGGCTCGGGCTGTATCCTGAATACCAGGCAACTGCACCACAATACGTTCTGCCCCCTGACGCTGCACCAGTGGTTCAGCCACGCCAATCGCATTGACCCTGTTACGGATAATAGTGATGTTTTGTGCGACCGCATCTTCACGCAGGGCTTTCAGTTTCAATTCACTGAAGGCCGCAACCAGGGTCAGTTCGTCCGCTGCAGTAAACAGCATATCGCGGTCTTTGGCGGATAAGGTTTTTTCGGCTGCAGCTAAATCCTCTGCATTGCGGAAACTCAGCAGCACCCGTTGGTTGGCCAGGTCGGCGGTAATAGCGCGGTAACGCACTTTGGCTTCACGCAGATCAGTGCGGTATACGGCCACCAGATCGTTGACGTTTTTTTCCATCGCGGTTTTCATATCCACTTCCATCAGGAAGTGCACACCACCCCGTAAGTCCAGGCCCAGTTTCATTGGCTGGGCACCAATAGCATCCAACCAGGCTGGTGTAGCCGGCGCCAGGTTCAGCGCGGTCACGAAGTTATCCCCCAACGCAGCGGTCGCTACTTCACGGGCCTTTAACTGGTCTTCTGTGCTGAGGAAACGCACCAGTAACTGACCTTTCTCCAGCTGTGCCGACTTGGCCGTCAGGCCATGTTCGGCCAAGGCTTTGGTCAACTGCTCTACATTTTCCTGGCTGACTTCGCCGCCCCGGGTCGCGTTAATTTGTAAGGACGGATCATTAGGGTAGATGTTTGGCAGTGCGTACAACAGACTCACCACCAACACACCTATCACCAGCAGATACCGCCAGATTGAATTCTGGTTTAACACGGGTTGGTCCTTATTACAGTGACTTCATGGTGCCTTTCGGCAACACGGCGGCAATAGAGGCTTTTTGTACTGTCACTTCAGTGGTGTCATTCAGCGCCACCACCACAAAGTCTTTGTCGTCAGCAATCTTGGCGATACGGCCCACCAACCCCCCCTGGGTCAGCACTTCATCCCCTTTACCCAAAGCAGACATCAGGTTTTTGTGGTCTTTCACCCGTTTGGCTTGTGGACGGTAGATCAGGAAATAAAAAATCAGACCAAAAGCCACCAGCATAATCAGCAGGTCCCAGCCGCCACCTTGTGGTGCTGTGGCTGGTGTATTGGCATAGGCATTGGAAATAAACAAACTCATTACATGTCCCCTAAAGTTAAATTTAAAAATTTATTCTGTGACTGCAGTGTTCAGCGCAGGAACCTGCATACCGCGTTTCTGATAAAACTCTTCAACGAAAGCCTCAAGTTTGCCATCAGCAATGGCCGCACGTAAGCCCTGCATCAGTTTTTGATAATGGTGCAGGTTATGAATGGTGTTCAGCCTGGCGCCCTGTATCTCATTGCATCTGTCTAAATGATGTAAATATGCACGGGAATAATTTTTACAAGTGTAGCAATCACATTCTTTATCCAAAGGCGAGGTATCGTCTTTGTGTTTGGCATTGCGGATCTTAATCACCCCCGTACTGACAAACAGATGGCCATTGCGGGCATTACGGGTTGGCATCACACAGTCAAACATATCCACACCACGGCGCACTGCTTCCACAATGTCCTCCGGCTTGCCAACCCCCATCAGGTAACGGGGTTTATTGGCTGGCATTTTGTCTGTGGTATGGTCGAGGATTTTAATCATCTCCTCTTTCGGTTCTCCCACCGACAGGCCGCCAATGGCGTAGCCGTCAAAGCCAATCTGCTCGAGGCCTTCTAACGAAATGTCACGCAGGTGCGGGTACATACCGCCCTGAATAATGCCAAATAACGCAGATTTGCTGTCACCATGTTCATCTTTGCTGCGTTTGGCCCAGCGCAATGACAACTCCATCGACTTTTTCGCCTGCACTTCGGTCGCCGGGTAGGGCGTGCATTCGTCAAAAATCATCACAATGTCAGAGCCCAGGTCACGTTGCACCTGAATGGACTTTTCCGGCGTCAGCAGAATTTTTTCGCCGTTCAGCGGCGAGCGGAAATGCACCCCTTCTTCTTTGATCTTGCGCAGTTCCCCCAGACTGAACACCTGAAAGCCACCTGAGTCCGTCAGAATTGGCTTATGCCAGTTCATAAAGTCGTGCAGGTCGCCGTGTTTTTTAATGATCTCAGTGCCAGGACGCAGCATCAGATGGAAGGTGTTGCCCAGGCAAATCTGAGCGCCTGTGGCGTCCAGCTCTTCGGGAGTCATGCCTTTCACTGTGCCGTAAGTGCCTACAGGCATAAAAGCCGGGGTTTCGACCACACCGCGGTCAAAGCTCAGACGGCCACGACGGGCTTTGCCGTCTGTGGTCAATAATTCAAATTTCACGTTGTTACCTCATAAGGCCAGAAAGACAGTCCGGCTCGTCGCGCCCGATTGTAGCAGAAGGCAGGACGGATCCCTACCCTGCTTGCAAAGGGCTAAATAATCAGCATGGCATCGCCATAGGAATAAAAGCGGTACTGCTGTTCAATCGCCACCTGATAGGCCTGCATCACGTAGTCTTTCTGACTGAAAGCGCTGACCAGCATAATCAGGGTGGACTCCGGTAAATGGAAATTGGTCACCAGGCCATCAATCAGCTGAAACTCGTACCCAGGGTAAATAAAGATCTGGGTGTCGCCACTGTAAGGCTGCAGTGGCACCCCCTGCGCTTTGGCGATTTGCGCCGCCGATTCCAGCGAACGCACAGAGGTGGTCCCCACAGCAATCACCTTATTGCCACGTGCTTTGCAGGCGGCAATGGCATCGACCACCTGTTGCCCCACCTCAATGTATTCAGCATGCATTTTATGCTCAAGCACATTGTCGACCCGTACTGGCTGGAAAGTGCCTGCCCCGACATGCAAAGTAACAAAGGCCGTTTCCACGCCTTTAGCTTTCAGCGCCGCCAGCAAGGCTTCATCGAAGTGCAAACCAGCGGTTGGTGCCGCCACGGCTCCGGGCTTTTCGTTATAGACAGTCTGGTAACGCTCTTTGTCTTCTTCGCTGTCCGGCCTGTCGATGTAAGGAGGTAACGGCATATGGCCAATGCGTTCCAGCATACTGAGCAACGGCTCGTCCCCCTGCAGCTCCAGCTCAAACAAGGTGTCATGCCGCTCACGCATGGTCAGTCGGGTGTGTTCATCCAGCAGAATGTCAGTGCCGGGTTTGGGCGCTTTACTGGCGCGGCAATGTGCCAGAAAACGCCGCTCATCCAGCATGCGTTCCAGCAAAATCTCGACTTTTCCGCCTGAAGCTTTTTGGCCAAATAAACGGGCCGGGATCACGCGGGTGTTATTAAACACCAGCAAATCCCCGGGCCGGACCTCTTCAAGCAGTTGGGTAAACACCAGATGCTGCAATTCACCGCTATGGCGGTCCATTTTCAGCAAACGACTGCTGGAACGTTCTGGTTTGGGGAAACGGGCAATCAGCTGCTCGGGCAGCTCAAAAGAGAATTCTTTGATATGCATAAGGTTCAGTCCGCTTTACCGACAAACTAAGGCCTGCACCGGATGCACAGGCCGGCGCAGTGTACAAAGCTCAGACTGGAACAACAAGGCTTTTGGTGGTTAACCCGTGCATTTATGCTGCAGTACTTCGGCAATCAATTGGGCCATTTGCCGGTAGCTGCGCAGTTTGCTTGAAGTAGGACGCCAGGCAATACCTATCTCACGATGCGCCTGGCTGGCCCCAGGGTTTTGTGCCACCAGCTCAGTGCCAGCCAGCAAGCCACTGTTAATCGCCATCTGCGGCATAAAAGTCACCCCCAGTTTGTTATTCACCATTTGGGTTAAGGTGTGCAGACTGGTGGCGAAAAAGGGGTTCACTTTACGGTTGTCTTCCAGCTCACAGGCTTTGACCGCATGGCCTGTCATGCAGTGCTCGCGCTCCAGCAAAAAGATGCTTTCATCCGGCCACTGGCTGATATCCTGCTCAAAACCACGGTCCAGCCAGTCCTGATGCAACACCAGCTTAAAAGGGTCCTGCGCCAGCACCTGGGTATGTAAAGTACCGGTGTCATAAGGCAACGCCAGCAACACCAAATCCAGCCGGCCTTCAATCAGGGAACGTAAGGAGTTTTCCGTAGTGTCTTCCCGCAGCAGCAATTGCAATTCAGGAAAACGTTCCTTGGCCAAGGCCATCACTTCACTCAATACAAAAGGTGCGATGGTCGGAATACAGCCCAGACGGAGTGGCCCGGCCATTGGCTTGCCCTGACATTTGGCGAACTCGGCCAGTTCTTCGCATTGTTCAACGATGTAACGTGCCTGACGCACCACATCTTCCCCTAAAGGGGTAAAGATAAAGGTTTTGTGATCCCGCTCCAGCAACTGCGCATCCAGAGTCTCTTCCAGATTGGCAATAGCGGCACTTAAAGTCGACTGACCTATGTAACAGGCTTCTGCAGCTTTGCCAAAGTGTTGATGTTCGTGCAGCGCCAACAGGTATTGCAGCTGCTTGATACTGGGAACTCGTTTCATCTTTAATTCCAATCAGAAACTGGCTTTTCTCCAATTTAATCGAATACAAACCAAATAGCCAGCCCTCTGTCTTTCGTCGCTGAAGCGGGGGATAACATAGCGCGACCAATAAAAAACCCGGTCGAAACCGGGCTTTTAATTGCGGTAGCGGTTAAGCGCCCACAATGGCCTGGATCAGGTAGAAGAACAGAATCGCCAGACCTGCGCCCACAGGCAGCGTCACTACCCAGGACACAAAGATGTTACGGATCACACTCAGGTTCAGCGCGGCAATACCACGGGCCAGGCCGACGCCCAACACAGCCCCGACCAGCGTCTGAGTGGTTGAAATTGGCAAACCTAAACCAGAGGCAATCACCACTGTACTGGCAGCGGCAATTTCCGCAGCAAAACCACGGCTTGGCGTCAGGTGTGTAATGTTCTCACCTATGGTGCGGATCACTCTGGCCCCTAAAGTCGCCAGACCAATCACAATACCTACTGCACCTAAAGGTAAAATCCACCAGTCCAGTGCCACTTTATCCAGAATTTGTCCACCAGACTGAATAATACCGACCACAGCCGCCAAAGGACCAATGGCATTGGCCACATCGTTTGAACCGTGAGCAAACGCCATACAGCAGGCGGTGAAAATCATCAGAATACCGAAGATCCGCTCCACATTGGTGAAGTGCATTTCTTTATCGGCTTCCGGGTCAATTTTTACCCGGCTGATGGCAATTTTACCAATCAGACCAATGACCAGCGCAATGGCGACACAAAGAACCAGACCTTCGCCAGTACTCAGCTTCAGACCGACATGTTTCAGGCCTTTACTGACTGTGACAAACGCCATAATAAAGGCCGCAAACACCATATAAAACGGCACGTATTTTTTCGCCGCTTCCAGTGGATGGTCGGTGTCAAAAATCAGCCGCTGTGCGCTCATAAAAATCAGGTAGGCCAGAATACCGGACAACACAGGGGTCACCACCCAACTGCCCACTATGCTGCTGACTTCTTCCCAATGCACGTACTCAGTGCCTACACCCACAGAAGCGAAACCAATAATGGCACCGACAATAGAGTGCGTCGTCGACACAGGCCAGCCAAAATGGGTCGCCACCAGCAACCAGGTACCGGCCGCCAGCAAAGAACCTATCATGCCGTACACCAACAATTCCGGCACCGCTTTAAAGGCTTCGGCATCGACGATACCACTGCGGATGGTGGAGGTGACTTCACCGCCAGCTAACCAGGCACCAGAGGCTTCAAAGATGGCGGCAATCACCAGCGCCTGCTTCAGTGTCAGGGCTTTCGAACCCACAGAGGTGCCCATGGCGTTAGCCACATCGTTGGCGCCTACCCCGTAAGCCATAATAAAACCAAAAAGGGCGGCCACCAGGATCAGGATAAAACCGTACTGAGATAAAATTTCCATCGCTAAAAAGTCCCCGGAGTTAACGCGCTAACATGATTTCAAGGCGCGACCCTACTTTCAGAGCCGTATCTGCCAGATCCCCCACCCATTCCAGGGTTCGGTACAGGAACATCACGTCAATAGGGTTCAGTTGAGCTTCGGCTTTGCGCACAAATTTGCGCAGACTGATTTGCATCTGGTCCGTGTCGTGTTCAATTTCGTCGATGCGTTCGACCATTTTGATCACTAAATCCACTTCACGGCCACGGAAACCGGTTTCCAACAGTTCATCCAGCTCGTTAATGGCTTCGCTGGCCAGCGCCACTGCATCCAGGCAGCGCTCCAGGTAGGTCTTAAATTCGGTTTGAATAGGGGCTGGAATTTCCAGCTCGCGACCCAGCACCCGGCCGGTGATATCTTTGGCTTTGTTGGCAATTTTGTCCTGCTGGGACACCAGTTCCAGAATATCCGTTCTGTCGACAGGTAAAAACAGGCCGCGTGGCAAGTGAACGCGGATATCCCGTTTTAATTTGTCGGCGTCTTTTTCCATAGCAACAATAGATTTACGAACTTCAGCCGCTTGGTCCCAGTCTTTGGCAAAAGCTGCATCAAAAAACGGAACCAATAATTTGCTGGCGTCGTGGACTTTACGAATGTGCTCTTCAATAGGTTTAATCGGAGACTTCGCAAAAACCGCCAAAAAATGATTTGGCATAAAAAAGTGCCTCATGTTGTTAGGTGGACTTATGTCGGCGCGCATTGTACTGCAATCAAACCGCAATAAAAACGCCAAAAAGCATGCCCGGATCAATTTAGCCTAAGTCAATGCTTTTGCGTCTTTTATAATGGTTCTATGTGACAAATTAACGTGAAACCAAAAAAAAACGCCTTGAAATCAAGGCGCTTTTTTAACGGAAAAATGTTAGCTGCGGGCATCCTGTTCCAGTTTTTCGTCATCGGCATGCCGGACATCTTTGCCTTTGACCAGAAACACTATGTACTCGGCAATGTTTTTGCAGCGATCACCTATACGTTCCATCGAACGGGCGGACCACAATACATTCATAATTTTAGGAATAGAACGTGGGTCTTCCATCATGTACGTCATCAACTGACGGGTGATGGCTTCGTACTCACGGTCGACTTTTTTGTCTTCACGGTGCACGGCTAAAGCGGCTTCCACGTCCATCCGGGCAAAGGCATCTAATACGTCGTGCAGCATTTGCGCAACATGACGGCCCATATTGTCCAGATTCACCAGTAAATCCTGTTGAGCACTGTTAAAGGATTCCAGCGCCACTTTGGCAATACGCTCGGCTTCATCACCAATACGTTCCAGGTCGGAAATGGTTTTGATGATGGCCATAATCAGCCGCAAGTCGCTGGCGGCCGGCTGACGTTTGGCGATAATACGGGTGCATTCGTGATCAATCTTCAGTTCCCAGTCATTCACCTTCAGATCATTGGTAATCACCTGACGGGCTAAATCAGCATCGCCACCTGCTATCGCATTCAGCGCATCAGCCAGTTGCTGTTCGATTAAACCGCCCATCGCCATTACGTGATTGCGGACCTGCTCTATCTCCTCATTAAACTGACTGGAGATGTGTTTAGTCAGATTCATTTTATCCATATGCTACTCCTGGATGTCAGGCCCTGATTAACCGAAACGGCCGGTGATATAGTCTTCGGTCTGTTGCTGCGACGGGTTGGTAAACATCCGGTTGGTCGCATCAAATTCAATTAAATCACCCATATACATAAAGGCAGTATAGTCCGATACCCGCGCCGCCTGCTGCATATTGTGCGTGACAATTACAATGGTGTACTTGTCTTTCAGTTCATAAATCAGCTCTTCAATTTTCAGCGTGGAGATTGGGTCGAGCGCCGAGGCCGGTTCATCCAGCAGCAGAACCTCAGGTTCTATCGCAATGGCGCGCGCAATCACCAGACGTTGTTGCTGACCACCGGACAGACCAAAAGCGTTGTCGTGCAGACGGTCTTTCACTTCATTCCACAATGCCGCACCTTTCAGTGAATTCTCCACCACTTCATCCAGAATACGTTTGTCCTTCACGCCTTGCAGGCGCAGGCCGTACGCCACGTTTTCATAGATACTTTTCGGAAAGGGGTTTGGCTTCTGAAACACCATACCCACCTGACGACGCAGCTCGGCTACATCCACTTTCGGATCGTAAATATTTTGCGAATCCATCAGGATCTGACCTTCAATACGGCAGATATCGACTAAATCGTTCATCCGGTTAAAGCAACGCAGCAAGGTCGACTTACCGCAGCCTGAAGGGCCGATAAAGGCTGTCACACGCTTCTCCGGGATTTGCATATTGATGCTTTTCAGCGCCAGCGAATCCCCATAATACAGTTTCAGGTCATTGACCTGCAGCTTGATTTTTTCGTCGGTCAGACTGATTTCTTTTTCTACAGGGACAGTCAGATTGTCTTGAGTCATGTTGGTTACCATCTAATAATTCGTTAATTCAGCTCGTGTTTGGCGTATCAGTGGCGGTTAGTCCGAATCACTGCGGTATTTCTCACGCAGGCGGTTACGCAGATAAATCGCCGACATATTCAGGATCACAATCAGGACCACCAGTACCAGCGCTGTGGCATACAGCAGCGGCCGGGATGCTTCCACGTTGGGGCTCTGGAATCCCACATCAAAAACATGGAAGCCCAGATGCATAATTTTCTGTTCCAAATGGATAAAGGGGAAGTTACCGTCAATAGGTAAGGTCGGCGCCAGTTTCACCACCCCCACCAGCATCAGCGGTGCCACTTCGCCTGCAGCACGGGCGACCGCCAGGATCAGACCTGTCATCATGGCCGGTGTCGCCAGCGGCACCACCACCTTCCACAAAGTCTCTGATTTAGTGGCTCCCAATGCCAGGCTGCCCATACGAATCGTACTTGGAATACGCGACAACCCTTCTTCGGTGGACACAATCACCACTGGCAAGGTTAACAGCGCCAGGGTTAATGAAGCCCAGAACAAACCCGGCGTACCAAAAGTCGGGGCTGGCAGGGCTTCCGGGTAAAACAGCTGGTCAATGCTGCCGCCCATAATGTAGACAAAGAAACCCAGACCAAAGACGCCGTACACAATAGAAGGTACACCGGCCAGGTTGTACACCGAAATACGGATAATCTTCAGCAGCGGGCCCTGTTTGGCGTATTCACGCAGGTAAATGGCCGCCAGTACGCCAAAAGGGGTCACGATAATGGACATCAGGATCACCATAGTGACGGTGCCGAAAATAGCCGGGAAAATACCGCCTTCGGTATTGGCTTCGCGTGGTTCATCCCACAGGAAGTTGCCGACAGACACAAAATACTGACCCAGCTTTTCCATCACCGTCATATCGTTCGGCAAATGGGCACGCACAATATTGGCCAGTGAAATAGTGACTTCCCGGCCATCACCGGTGCGGGCAATCAGCTGATCGCGGTTCGACTGCGCTCGCAGCTCGTCCAGGCGTTTCTGGATCACCTCATAGTCGGCATTTAAGGCCTGACGCTCTGCATCCGCTTCGGCGCGAAAGGCCGCCAGCTCAGTGTCGCTGGCTTTATTCAGCACCAGCTTGCGCTCGTTCAGACGCAGTTTTTCAATCCCATTGTTGATTTGAGAAATCTCATTTTTCTCAATCGACTTCATTTCAGCAAAAATCTGATTGGCCCGTTCAATGCGTTGTTGCAGTTCAGGCCATAAAGCGGCACCTTCGGCAATCAGCTGGCCATTTTCGGTCAGTCGCAGCGGGAAGCCATAAAAGTTACCGCGTTCACGCCGCTCCAGTGCAATGGCTCCCAGCGGAGTGGTCCAGCCGCTGATTTCGTAATCCATATACCAGGCGAAATCACGGCCATAGAGGTCCCGGTTGCCTACTTTCACTAAGTAACGGGTTACGCTGTCACGACCTTCCGGCACTGTAGCGCCCGCTTCACGCACCATAGTGGCCGACACCAGCTCAGAGCGCACCATTTCACCCAGAATGGTTTTAGGTTCACCCTGCTCTGGCGTCCATTGGGTTTGCTGCAAATCCGCAGGCCAGAAGTGGCTGCCACCGCGCACGGCTATCAGGCCCAGAATACCAATAACCATCACCAGACAAAGCGCAATAGCGCCGCCATTTAACCAGATCCAGGGGGTTCCTGATCTAAACCAAGCTCTCATGACTACAGCCCCTTACAGATTGCTAAAACGTTGGCGTAAACGTTGGCGTATCACTTCCGCCAGCGTATTAAATACAAAGGTAAACACAAACAGCACCAGCGCAGCCAGGAACAACACGCGGAAGTGGGTACTGCCCACTGCAGTTTCCGGCAGCTCCACCGCAATATTGGCCGACAAGGTACGCATGCCTTCGAAGATGTTGAAATTCACCACAGGGCTGTTGCCTGTTGCCATCAGCACTATCATGGTTTCACCGACAGCGCGGCCAAATCCCACCATCACAGCAGCAAACACACCTGGGCTGGCCGTTGGCAACACCACACCCACCATGGTTTGCCACGGCGTGGCTCCCAGCGCCAGCGAGCCTTGGGTTAAATGCCGCGGCACGTTGAAAATGGCATCTTCCGCAATAGAGAAGATATTCGGGATCACCGCAAACCCCATGGCTATCCCCACAATCAGGGCGTTACGCTGGTCATAATTCATGCCGTTGTCGGTAAACCACTGACGCAGGCTGCCACCAAAGAAGCTATGGTCAATCACCGGGCTTAAACTGACCGCCAGGTAACCAAACAACATAATCACCGGCACCAGAATAGCCGCTTCCCAGCCCAGCCCCAGTTTATTGCGCACGGACTCCGGCATATAACGCCACAGGTACGCCACCAGCAGCATCACAAAAGGCATCAGCAATAAAATGGCGAAGACTGCACTTAAATACTCTTCAACAAAAGGCGCCAGCCATAAACCGGCCAGAAAGCCCAGAATGACCGTTGGCAGTGCGGCCATAATTTCGATGGTGGGCTTGACCTTACCGCGCAGTGCCGGCGTCATAAAGTACGCCACATAAATGGCACTCATAATGGCCAGCGGGGTGGCAAACAACATGGCAAAAAAGGCCGCTTTTAAAGTACCCAGTGCCAGTGGCACCATGCTCATTTTGGCTTCAAATTCATCTGACCCTGCCGAAGCCTGCCAGATGTATTCGCCCTGAGCACGGCCTTCGTACCAGACTTCATTCCACAGCGCTTTGTAGGACACGTCCGGGTGAGCATTGTCCAGTTCATAGTTCAGGGTCTGGCCTTGTGGCGTCAGCACCAGCAGACTGGTGTTGATAGGGGATACGGCAATCTGGCTTGCCTCAATGCCATCGTCCAGCGCCTCTAAAAATAAGGTGCGGGCTGAGGTGCCGTAGTGGATCCCCAAAGTGCCTTTGGCGTCTATGGCCAAAAAGCCTTTGCGGGAATATTCAGGTTCTATCTGGCTAATAGCAGCCGGGTGCTGTTCAAAACTGCGAATGTGCTTTAAATCAAAGTTATTGTGCTCATCCCGCACCAGGAACCACTGACTCAATTGGCCATCGGACGAGCCGACAATCAGGGAGACAGTACCGACCAGAAACTCCAGTGCGGTAATTTGCTGGCCCGAAGCCACAGCGGCCACCTTCTGCACCAAACGGGCATGGCTTGGGTCCTGAATGCTGTAGTAGTGGATCTGGCCCTGATCATCGGCCACAAACAGACTCTGGAAAGTGCTGTCAATCAGCAGCCTGCTGGCAGACGCCGGAGCATCAGGTAATTGATAGTCGGTGCTGACCACTGTGGTTTCGCCCGTCAGAAAAGCAGTTTCCGCCACCAGCGTGGTCAGCAGTAAACGGCCATCTGCAGTAAAAGCAGCGAGTACCCTGTTCTCGTCTTTTTCCTGAATGGCCACCGCAGTTAATGCCTGACCCATCGCGTCCAGCTGCACCGGCTCCAGTCCCAGCGGGTAACTGACTTTCGGGTTGATCTGGCGCTGATCCTTGGGATAACTCAACAGGTATTCATGTTTGACGACAAAAGCTTTACCGTCAGACAACCCCAATACCAAGGTCCCTGTTCTTGGGTCGGCCTTAGCAAAAGAGGTCACTGTCACCCCCACAGGCAATGGCAATTGAACTTTTTGTTTCACTTCACCGGTTTGCGCACTGTAAAACACCAGTTCAGCCTGGTCAGTCACAGAGAGACCGATTTCGCCATAGCGTTCAAGGCTACTGAACAACGGCTTTTGCACCGGGCTTTGGTAAGTTTTGTTCTGTTCCACAGAGGCCGAAGAAAACATAGGGCCCACTTCAGAAAACAGATACACAAAAATAGTGGCAAAAGCCAGCACCACACTGATGCCGGCAAAACTGATGCCGTATTTGGAAATTTTATCTTTGGCAGAGCGCCAGCGCCGTAAACGGGCCCGGCTCTCCCCGGTCGGTAACAGGGACTGCACAGAAGTCACTTCTGCTTGCTCCTGGTTAGCTTGGGTTGAATGCATAGTTGCGATACCACCAGTGACTAGTTTAATGGTCGCAACTATAGTTCAGTTTTGTGTCAGAAATATTACATCGGGCAATTTTTGTCACACAACTGAAATCTAATTGAAATATTTGACTGAAGCTTCAGGCTAAGCCCATGATCCCAATAACAAAAGGCGCCCTATGGCGCCCTTGTTTCAGCAATACTGCAGTTTATTTGATACCGAGGTCAGCCAGGGCTTTGGCAGCCACTGAGTTTGGCACTGGTACATAACCGTCGTGAGCAACTACGTCCTGGCCATTTTTAGACAGGATAAAACGGACGAATTCACGTTCTAATGGCTGCATTTCTTTGTTCGGGTGTTTGTTCACGTACACATAAAGGAAACGTGACAAGGGGTATTTGCCATCCAGTGCATGTTCTGCATTAGGCGCAACAAAGGGCTCACCGTCTTTTTTCGACAGCGGCAGAGCGCGCACGCTGGACGTCACATAACCTATGCCTGAGTAACCGATACCGTTGATCGACTCGCTGATGCCCTGTACCACAGAAGCAGAACCTGGCTGTTCATTGATGGTCGATTTAAAGTCGCCGCCACACAGCGCAACGTCTTTGAAGTAACCATAAGTGCCGGATACGGCGTTACGGCTGTAGACGGTAAAGTCACGGTTGGCCCAGGCACCTTCCAGGCCCAGCTGCCCCCAACGGGTCACATCTTCCTTGTAACCACATTTACGGGTTGCAGAGAAAATCGCGTCCACCTGCTGCAGGCTTAAGCCTTTGATTGGGTTGTCTTTATTGACATAAACAGCCAACAGGTCAATAGCGACAGGAATCGCAGCTGGCTTATAACCATACTTGGCTTCAAATTCCTGAACTTCAGAAGGTTTCATCGGACGGCTCATCGGGCCGAAGTTTGAGGTGCCTTCCGTCAGGGCTGTTGGGGCTGTAGACGAACCTGCGCCCTGAATTTGAATATTGACGTTTGGATATTGCTTGCGGAACTCTTCTGCCCATTTGGTCATCAGATTGTTCAGCGTATCTGAGCCGATACTGGAAATATTGCCGGACACACCAGTCGCTTTGACATACGCAGGCAATTTAGGATCAGCTTCGATAATAGAAGCCTGAGCGGTCAGGCCAAAAGCGGCAGCGATCAGGCTGACAGTAGTTAATAATTTTGCGACTTTCACGTTGCTCTCCTCACAACAGCCAAGGCTGTCTGTGGTTCGGGTTGTTGTTGCAAGCATGGTAAGTAAGAAATATGACACTAATATGACGAAATAAAGTTTAGCCTAAGAGTTTTGTCCAATTTTTAACCGAAAGGTACAAAAATGCGACAAGTCGGCTGTTAAAAACAATAGCTGAGTCTACAATGGGGTTGTTGTTGTTTTCGTTGCATTTTTTTAATTTTTTGATGAAGGGTTCTCTATGAAGCAGTTAATCTTAACCTTAATTGGCCGGGATAAAGCCGGACTGGTCGAACAACTGGCGACAGTGATTGCCAGTCATCATGGCAACTGGATGGCCAGCAACCTGAGTCATTTAGGCGGGTATTTCGCCGGTATTCTGCAAGTCGAAGTGGCCGAAGCCCATTTGGGCGCATTGACCACTGAGCTGGAGCGGATGACGGATTTGGATATCCGTATCCAGCAGGGACTGGATTCTGCTCTGCGCTCTGAACAGCAACTGCAGTTTGTCATCACCGGCAATGACAGGCCCGGCATCGTCAAGGAACTCTCTGCGGTGATTAAACACAAAGGCGCCAATATAGTGCACTTTGAAAGCAATAAACAAAGTGCACCCAACTGGGGGGTGCCGCTGTTTCACGCCATCGCCACTGTGGAACTGCCACCGGGGTTAAATAAAGACGATGTAGTGACCGCCCTGGAATCTATTGCTTCTGATGTGATGGTGGATATAGAAGCCTGATCCAGAAGAAGTTGTACAGCTTCATCCGACTGTCATAAATCTGCCATAGAGTAACGGCATTCCCAGGATCCGGAGTGCCCTATGGTTGTGTCAGAGCTTAAAACAAATATGAGTCATGTCATGCATTTTCCCCGCGAACTCAGTTGGTTGTCTTTTAATGGCCGGGTGTTACAGGAAGCCGAAGATGAACGTAACCCGCTGATTGAACGTTTACGTTTCCTTGGTATTTATTCCAACAATATGGATGAATTCTTCCGGGTACGGGTGGCCGACGTCAAACGCCGCATTTTGCTGAAAAAATACCAGTCGGATGAACAGGAAGATGCCGAACAGTTATTACACGACATTCAGAAAATTGTGCTGAAGCTGGGCGAACGTTTTAATAAAATTTATGACGATTTGCAGCAGGAACTGAAAAAACACAATATCGAACTGATTGATAACTACAAGCTGACCGAAAGCCAGGCCAGCTGGGTCCGCACCTTTTACCGGCAGGAAGTGCAACGCCATATCTCACCTATTATTCTGTCGTCCGACGAGGTGGATCTTGGCAAACAGCTGGAAGATAACGCGACGTACCTGATGGTGGAAATGACAGGCGCTGGCAAACCTGAATACGCCATAGTGCAGGTACCCACTGACGCCTTGTCCCGTTTTATTGAATTGCCGGTGCATTTGAATAAAAGCAAAAAACGTGGCCGTTTTCGCCGTCAGATCATTTTGCTGGACGACATCATAGTGCACTGCCTGACCGACCTGTTTGCCGGCTTTTTTGAGTTTTGTGAAGTGCAGGCTTTTTCGCTGAAGCTGACCCGTGACGCCGAATACAACATCAGTGACACACTGGACCAATCCTTAATAGACAAAATGTCCAAAGGCATTAAACAACGCTTAAAGTCGGAACCGGTGCGGCTGGTGTATGACGCTCATATGCCGGACCATATGCTGAAAATGCTGAAAAAACTGCTGGGCTACAGCTCGAACGATGCATTAATCCCTGGCGGTAAATACCGAAATTTTAAAGACTTTATTGGTTTTCCCAATATAGGCCATGCCTCGCTGGAATTTCCGCCGATGCCGGCGCTGAAAAGCCCACAGTTTGAAGCGCACACCACCAGTTTTGATGCCATTCGCTCTGGCGATATTCTGCTGCATTACCCTTACCACAACTTCAGCTACTTTACCGAATGGATCCGGCAGGCGTCTTTTGACCCCAAAGTCAGCAGTATCAAAATGACCATGTACAGGGTAGCCAAGCATTCCCGCGTGATCCATTCGCTGATTGATGCGGTGCGCAACGGTAAACAAGTGACAGTGGTGGTTGAGCTGAAAGCCCGCTTTGATGAAGAAAACAATATTCACTGGTCGCGCCGCATGACCGAGGCCGGCATTCAGGTTGTTTTTGGCTTACAGACCTTAAAAACCCACTCCAAGCTTTGCCTGGTGAGCCGGCAGGAAAAAGGCAAACTGGTGAAGTATGCCCATATAGGCACAGGGAACTTTAACGAAAAAACCGCCCGGATCTACACAGACATGAGCCTGTTCACCTGCCACAGCGACATTTGTGATGAAGTGGACCAAGTGTTTGAATTTATTCAGTACAGCTACAAGCCTTATCAATTCAATCACCTGATTGTATCGCCGACCTGGAGTCGCCCCAAACTGGTCGAGTTGATTGAACGGGAAATCCGCTATGCCACCTCTGGCCGAAAAGCTGAAATTCTGTTAAAGGTGAACAATCTGGTCGACTACCAGATTGTGGACTTGCTGTATAAAGCCAGTATGGCCGGGGTGAAGATCCGCATTATTGTCCGTGGCATGTGTTCACTGATCCCGGGTGTTAAAGGCCGCAGTGAGCATATTCAGGTGATCAGTATTCTGGACAGGTATCTGGAGCATGCCCGGGTTTATGTGTTCCATAACGGCGGTGAAACCGATTTGTATCTGTCTTCCGCCGACTGGATGACCCGTAATCTGGACCAGCGGGTCGAAGTGGGCGTGCCTATTTATGATGCCACTATTAAACAACAGATCCTGACCACGCTGGACATTCAGTGGCACGACAATGTAAAAGCACGGATGATAGACCGCGATCAAAGCAATCATTATGTCAAACGTGGTAATAAACGTTCGATCCGCAGCCAACAGGAGATTTATGACTACTTTGCCAGCCTGCATCAGGACCTGCACCAATGACTGAACGTTGGACTGCAAACCCGCAGGATTCAGGCTACATGGCGGCCGTGGATCTCGGCTCCAACAGCTTTCATATGGTGATAGCCCGGGTGGTCGATGGGGCTTTGCAGCTGCTGCACCGGGAAAAACAAAAAGTGCAGCTGGCCGAAGGCCTGAATGAGGAGCTGATTTTATCGGAAGACGCCATCAACAGGGGCCTGACCGTTCTGGCTCAGTTTGCGGACACCTTAAAGCCCGTACCGGCCCAGTCGGTGCGGGTGATTGCCACTTACACCCTGCGCCGCGCCAAAAACAGCGCTATGTTTTTGCACCGGGCTCAGGCGGTTTTCCCTTACCCTATTGAAGTGATTTCCGGTCAGGAAGAGGCCCGCTTTATCTATCAGGGGGTGGCTCACTTTGAACACTATGATGGCCGCCGTCTGGTCATGGACATTGGCGGCGGTTCCACCGAATTTGCCATAGGTGAAGGCTTTCACCCGCTGCGCCTTGCCAGCCGCAATATGGGCTGCGTCAGTTACGCCAACCAGTTTTTTGCCAATGGCAAAATCAGCGGCAAACGCTTTGAACGCGCCATTATCCAGGCCGAACAGGAACTGGAACCTGTGGTTTCGGCATACAAAGAGACAGGCTGGCAGCAGGCTGTCGGCACTTCAGGCACCATCAAAACCATCCGGGATATGATTGTTGGCCTTGGCTGGCACCCGGTCTGCATTACCTTGCCAGATTTGCTGCGGCTGCAGGAATTGCTGATCACCCAGCAAAACAGTTACCAGCTGGACTTGCCCGGTCTGGCAGATGATCGTAAACCGCTGATTTGCTCGGGCCTCGCGATACTGATCGCCGCTTTCCAGTTACTGGGCATAGAGCAGATGTATTACGTCGACGCCGCCTTGCGTGAAGGTGTGCTCTATGAAATGAGCGACCGGCTGCATCACCATGATATCCGTGAGCACACCATTCACAGCTTGATTAAGCGCTACAGCATTGATATTGCGCAGGCCGGCCGGGTACGGCAAACCGCGATGGAGTTATTCTCCCAGGTCCGGCTCGGCTGGCAACTGGACGATGATCATGCCGACTTGCTGGGCTGGGCTGCCACAGTCTATGAAATTGGTTTACATATCAATTCGTCCAGTGTGCAGCGCCACAGTGCTTATATTTTGCGCCACGCCAACCTGCCGGGTTTTAATCAGGAGCAACAGTTGTTGTTGTCCGCCCTGGTACGTTTTCACCGCCGCAAAATTAAAGCCGATGAACTGCCGGCTTTTCACTTGTACCAGATGCCAGCCGTGTTAAACCTGCTGGTGTTATTGCGCCTGGCCGTGCTGTTAAACCAAAAACGTCAGGACGACTTCCTACCGCCTTTACAGGTCAGTGCCCGCTCTCATCAGCTCACGCTGGAGCTGCCAAAAGACTGGTTATTGCAACAACCTTTACTGCTGGCAGATTTACAACAGGAACAGCAATTGCTGAAAAAAATCACTTTTCATCTGGATTGCCCAGTGCTGACTGAATGCGCTGCCTTGGCCGGCGCTTTTGATCTGACCGATCTGGATGACTGACACGCCCCTTGGCTGAGCCAGAAAAAGCTTTGCATTTCAAAGGACAGACTCTAAGGTAAAGAAAAAGATCCCAAGGAGTCTGTGATGCGTTGTGCTGTTTTCGCTTTGACTATGCTGGCCCTGCCCGCTGTGGCGGCTGATTTAAAACCTCAAACTGAAACCGCGATAGCCGCCATTCAGCCACAGCTGATTGAATGGCGGCGGCATTTTCATCAATACCCCGAACTGTCCAACCGGGAAGTCAATACCGCGAAAACCGTGGCCACTCATTTGAAATCTCTGGGGCTGGAAGTGCGCACTGGCATCGCCCATCACGGTGTACTGGGCGTTTTGAAGGGTAAAAAGCCGGGCCCTGTGGTGGCTCTGCGTGCTGATATGGACGCCTTGCCCGTCACCGAAATGGTCAACCTGCCTTTTGCCTCCAAAGTGCGCAGTCAGTTTAATGGTCAGGAGGTTGGTGTGATGCACGCCTGCGGTCACGATGCCCACACCGCCATCCTGATGGCAGTCGCATCCGTGCTGGCACCACTGCAGGATGAACTCTCGGGCACCATTTTATTTGTGTTTCAGCCCGCCGAAGAAGGCCCGCCCGCCGGCGAAGAAGGGGGAGCCAAACTGATGCTCAAAGAAGGGGTCTTTGCTGAGCATCAACCAGACGCCATTTTTGGTTTGCATGTCTGGCCAGGCCCTGCAGGTCAGCTGCAGGTGAAAAGCGAAGGCATTATGGCGGCCGCCGACAGCTTCAGTATCACAGTCAAAGGCAAACAGGTGCATGGCTCCAGCCCCTGGCGTGGCATAGACCCTGTCGCCGTTACAGGCCAGCTGATTACGGCGCTGCACCAGATCCCGGCCCGTCAGCTGGATGTGACCCAGGCACCGGCCGTGTTGTCTGTGGGTCAGGTGCATGGCGGAGTGCGCTGGAACATTATTCCGGATGAAGTCAAACTGGAAGGCACAGTGCGTACCTTTGACCCACAAATGCGCGAGCAGCTGCTGCAAAAAATGCAGCATACAGCGCAGCATATTGCAGCGGCCAGCGGCGCCAGCGCCGAGTTTCATCAGCATGGGTTTGCCGCCGTCACCTGGAATGACCCGGCGCTGACGGAATGGGCCATGCCGAGCCTGCGCTGGGCGGCACGGGATGCCGGTGTCACCACCACCAAACCCATTACGGCTTCGGAAGATTTTTCGTTTTTTCAGCAGCAGGTGCCCGGGGTCTACTTCTTTTTAGGTATAGCGCCGGAACATACAGCTCTCGATCAGGTGGCGCCCAATCACTCCCCTTATTTCGCGGTGAATGAAGCCGCCTTGCAAAACGGTGTCAGAGCCCTGACGGCGCTGGCGCTGGACTACCTGCAACAGCCAGCCAGAGAAAGAACCAACTGAACAGCAATAGCAGTAACAGCAGCGCCAGCAGCAGTACCTTGCCACTGCCCTGGCGCATGGCCCGCCAGTCGGTGTGCACACCAGCCAGCCAGATTGCCGAAACCAACAGAAATTCCGCAGCCCCCCTGCTCAGTGGCACCATAGTCGCAGGCACCCAACCGGCCTGAGACGCCCAGGCAGCCAGCAGCACTGCAAGCACAAACCAGGGTCCTGAGGCTCTGCCTTGCCCTTTGGCCTGTAACAGAGGCAACCACAATAGGAAAGGCACCAATAACAACACCCGGCTGAGTTTAAGCAGTATCGCAAGCACCGCAACACTGGCAGGTAACAGACTACTGGCTGCCACCACTTGCGAAACTTCTGGCGCCGTAGCCCCGATCAGCAAAGCCGTTGCTTCGGACGTCAGCGGCAGCAGGCCATAGCACAGCAAGGACACTAATCCCATCAACAGCACTGCGGCCAGACTCTGGCTCAGCTCAGCGGGCGATGCTTTGCGAACCGTCTGGGTCGCAAAAAGCGCCGAAGTACCACAAAAAGCCAAACCGGCGCTGACCAGCCAGCTGGTATTGGCACTGAGCCCCAGCTTTCGTCCCAGCCACAGCCCTGTCACCAGCACCAGCGGCACACCAAAGACTAAAGGCCACAAGCGCTGCAGCAGTGATAAATCCAGCACTCCAGTGGGCAGCTGCAGGCCAAACAGCACCAGCCCGGCCCGCAGCGCCCAGGGCTGATAACGGCTCAGCCAGCCAGGACAGCTGTTGCCCGGCGCCTGCCTCTGTTGCCACAAACTCCAGACCATACCACTGACCAAAGCCAGTAACACAGGACTGAGCCCTAGTGTTGGTGCGAGCCAGAAGGCAAGCCAGCCAAGCCAAAGCACAGTACCCAGCACAAAACGCATTGTTGTGACTCCGTCAATTCAACAAGGTGATTGTACTGCCATTAAAATATAAGAATAATGGATTTATTAAATACTTAAAATCCAAATAAATTATGAACTACCCGAGCCCACGCCACTGGCTGCTGTTGGATGCCATTTGCCGGTTGCGCAGCCTGACGAAAGCTGCCGACGAGCAGAACCTGAGCCAGCCAGCGGCCAGTCAGGCATTAAAAGAGCTGGAGCAACGGCTTGGCACCCCATTGTTTTTGCGCCAGGGCCGTCAGTTAGTCCCCACTCAACACACGCTGGATTTACGGCCAAAGCTACAACAACTTCTCGACCTGCAGTCTGAACTGGTTCACAACAGCCATTCCAGCAATCCATTGCGGCTGGTGGCCAGCGAAACCACAGGTTGTTATTTGTTGCCAGAGCTGCTGGCCCGTTTCAGTCGGTTGCGGCCGGACTTTGAGTTTCAGCTGCAGCTGTGCAACAGCGCTGAAGTACTGCAGTACATGTCTGAGCAACAGGCACAGCTGGGTTTTATTGAAGGGCCTGTACTGACCGATGCATTTGATATCCGCTTATGGCGTGACGACCTGACTGTGTTGTTTGGTCAGCCGGATTTACACCATCAGCTCAATGCCAACCAACTGCAGCAACAACGCTGGATAGTCCGGGAACGCGGCTCAGGCACCAGAGCCGTGCTGGAGCACGAACTGGCACGTTTAGGCTGGTCTCCTGCCAAAGTACTGGAACTGCAGCGCCCTGAGGCGATAAAACAGGCGGTGCGGCATGGCCTGGGCATTGGGTGCCTGCCACTGCTGGCGATTGAAGAGGAACTGCGCTCCGGCCAGTTGATCCGGCTGGACAGCCCGCTGCGGCTGCAGCGGCATTTTCGGATGGTGCAGCACAAGGGCTATCAGAGCCCCGTGCTGACGGCCTTTATTGAGTTTTTATTTTCAGCTTAGTCGCCTTGGTAGCACGCACCGGTTCCAGCGGCAGACTGAACGAAAAAGTGCTGCCGTGTTTGGGTTCACTGAAAATCATCAGCTTGCTGTTATGGCGCTGCAATACATGTTTGACGATGGCCAGCCCCAGACCTGTGCCGCCCGTGGCCCGGGTGCGGGCCTGATCGACCCGGTAAAAACGTTCCGTCAGTCGTTTCACATGTTGTGGAGCTATTCCATCCCCATTGTCCTGCACTGAAAACACTGCTTTCTGATGCTGACGCTGCCAACTGACTTTAATTTGCCCTCCTGGCGGCGTGTACTTGATGGCGTTGGTGATCAGGTTGGAAAAGGCGCTGCGCAGCTCTTCGGTAATACCGTTCACACAAAGCCCGGTGTCGATCAAAAACTCAATCTGATGCTGCTTGTCCCGGTTCAGGCTTTGCGCCTCCTGTTCCAGCATCGCCAGCATAGCTGGCACATCCACCTGTTCATCAAACTGAACTTTGGTGGCTGCTTCAATGCGCGACAGGGTCAACAGCTGTTGCACCAGCGCATCCATACGTTTGGTCTGTTCCAGCATCACGGTATGGGCTTTTTGCCAGATAGCGGCCTGTGGCAACTGCTGGGGTTCCATCACTTCCAGGTAGCCCTGCAGCACCGTCAGCGGCGTACGCAGTTCATGCGACACATTGGCGACAAAATCCTTACGGATTTGTTCCAGCTGTTTCAGTTGGGTAATATCGCGCACTATCATCAAAAACTGGTTATGGCCATACGCCAGCACCCGGTATTCCAGCGTCAGTTCATCATTGACCGGAGACATCAGCTCCAGCGCCTGGCTGAACTGCTTTTGTTGCACATATGCCTGAAATTCAGGGTTTCGGATCAGGTTATCAATACGTTGATGTTCATCCAGTGGCCAGCGCAACCCCACCAGTTGCTGCGCCAGTTTATTACACCAGACAATGGTCCAGTCATCATTCAGTACCACAATGGCATCAGGTAAGGCTTCTGCCCCATCGCGAAAACGGCGGATCAGCGCGCGCAATTCTTTATTCTTTTTACGGGCTTTGCGCTGGCGGTAATAGATTCCATCGTAAATCTGCCGCCAGCTGCCATCGCCAGTCGGAGGAGACAGTTTTTTATCACGCCACAGCCATTTATCCAGCATCAGCAGATGTTTGTAGTGCCATATCAGCAGGATCAGACTGGTGACAAATAACAGCGGAAACAGCAGGTCAGTCAACCAGCCCAGCAAGGTGACCAAAAAAAACAAAAGGAAGATTTTGCTGAAGATCTTCCTTTTGGATAATAACAGTCGCATAGCACCTACTTGGCTGAGAAGCGATAACCTGAACCCCGGACAGTCTGCACCAGACGATCATGGCCTTCTACCGAAATGGCTTTGCGCAAACGGCGGATATGCACGTCCACAGTACGGTCTTCGACATAAACATTGGTGCCCCAGACATGATCCAGCAGTTGCTCACGGCTGTAAACCCGCTCCGGGTGTGTCATAAAAAAATGCAATAAGCGAAATTCAGTTGGCCCCATATCCACAGGCTGCTCAGCCGCAGTCACCCGGTGCGACACCGGGTCCAGCTTTAAGCCTTGTACTTCTATCACTTCATCCAATGAGGTGGGGGCAACCCGGCGGATCACCGCCTTAATACGGGCCATCAGCTCCTTTGGCGAAAAAGGCTTGGTCACATAGTCGTCCGCGCCCACTTCCAGGCCGCGCACCTTGTCTTCTTCTTCACCGCGGGCGGTAATCATAATGATCGGAATGGTTTTGGTCAGATCATGGCTTTTCATTTTCTTTGCAAACTGAATACCACTGCCACCGGGCAACATCCAGTCCAATAAGACCAAATCAGGGTAAGGCTCGACCAGCATATTCACTGCAGAATCAAAATCTTCCGCTGTGCTGGCCTGATAACCATTCTGCTCCAGCACAAAACACAACATGTCGCGGATAGGAGCTTCGTCCTCCACCACCAGAATCTTTCTAGACATACCTTCTACCCAAAATTAGTGTTTTTTCTATGCAAACCAGTATCAGTGAAGTTTATGACAGTTTTATGAAATAAACCGTGTAAAAAACGATGAACAGACCAGTCTTTATTCAGCTTTGCCGCACCACGGTAACAATTTAGCAACTTCAAAAAAGGCAATTACATGACAGTTTAATGAATCTTTATTGACAACAGCGGCTACAGGCCGCGCCAGTGCTGCCCCCATCCAATAAGTTCCCACAACAGCATGCTCACTGTAATAAAACAGTCATTATCCCCACTTAAGGTATCCGCCCAGCTTCTTATAACAACAGCTTTTTTCTGCTTACGGAGACTGAGTGATGGCTTTACGCAAGTTTTTACAACTGAGTGCAGTAGCAACAGCCCTGATACTGGCTGGCTGCGGTGGTGGTGATATTAATATTAATGCAGGCAGTGGCGACGACGATGGCGGCGGCACGACCCCTCCACCAACCAGTGCTTGTCCAAGCTTTGCAACTCAGGGCAGCAGCCTGGCCGGTATTACTTTGCCTGTATGCGAAATCACCGGCACCATTACGTCAAACATCACGCTGACCACAGATGCCGTATGGGCACTGTCTGGCAAAGTGGTCGTCGGTGGTGATAATGCCAACAGCGCGACCCTGACCATTCAACCTGGCGTGAAAGTATTCGGTAAGAGCGGTGCGGACTACCTGGTTATTTCCCGCGGTTCAAAAATTCAGGCGGTAGGTACAGCCAGCAACCCCATAGTGATGACATCAGTCAACGATATGCTGGGCCTGTCTGATGAAGAATCAGCAGGTCAGTGGGGCGGTCTGGTATTGCTGGGTAATGCACCCACCAACAAGTGCCCTGATTTAACCAACTGTGCAGTGGAAGCAGAAGGTGAAGCCGGTAAATACGGTGGTAACAATCCGGAAGACAACAGCGGCGCCCTGAAGTATGTGCAGGTGAAATACGCCGGTTATGAAGTCATTCCTGACAACGAATTAAACGGTATCACCTTTGCCGGTGTAGGCCGTGGCACCACAGTGGAATACATCCAGGTGCACAACAACGTCGACGACGGCGTTGAGTTTTTCGGTGGTACAGTGGATCTGAAACACGTGGTGCTGACGGGCAACCGCGACGACTCGCTGGACTGGGCGGATGGTTGGACAGGCCGTATGCAACACGTGCTGATCCGCCACAACCCGAATGACACCAAAGCCAACCGTGGTATCGAAGCGGACAACCAGTCCAGTAACTTCACGGCCACTCCGGTGTCTAAACCACAAATCTCTAACCTGACCATCATTGGTAATAACTTTGACGGTGACGAAGATTCAGAAGGTATCCTGCTGCGTGCCGGTACCAATGCCGAATTGTATAACGTCATTGTCACTGGCCCGGAAAAAATGGGTGAGTGTTTTGAGATCAACACCTCAGAAACTGCGGCTTTTGCCAACAGTGGTCAGCTGATTTTCCGTAACTCCATCATTGATTGTGCTGAGCCTTTTGCCAATATCAAAGATGCTGCCGGTAACGTGACCTTCAATGCTGGTGACTGGTTCCGTGCTCAGCCAGGCAATATCGTTGGTGATGCCTTATTGGGTGGTTATATCCCGGCACCTAACTCTGTTGCCCTGAACAACGGCTACAACGTGGCTAACAACGTCAACGGCTGGTTTGACGACGTCACTTATATCGGTGCTTTTGATGGCACCACCGACTGGACCAAAGGCTGGACCCATGGTCTGCATGCCACAGGCGGTTCAGGTCTGACGCAGTGCCCTGCTGGTACCACAGAAACCTCCAGCTTAACTGGCCGTCTGAACTGTCAACTGACTGGCGATATCACCAGCAACGTCACCTTACAGACCGGTGCTGACTATGTATTAAACGGCCGTGTCCGTATCGGTGGTGACAATACCAACAGCGCCACTCTGACCATTCAACCTGGTGTAACTATTTACGGTAAATCAGGTGCTGATTTCCTGGTCATCAGCCGTGGTTCAAAAATCAATGCCAGCGGTACTGCAGCCAACCCAATTACCATGACCTCTGTACAGGACGTGATTGGTTCACCGACTGCGGCCGGTCAATGGGGCGGTCTGGTATTACTGGGTAACGCCATCACCAACAAGTGCCCTGATATCAATAACTGTTCTGTTCAGGCCGAAGGCGAAGCCGGTCCATATGGTGGCGCTAACGCAGCAGACAGCAGCGGCACCCTGAACTATGTGGTAGTGAAACACGCAGGTTACGAAGTAATTCCGGATAACGAATTAAACGGTATCACTTTCGCTGGCGTCGGTTCAGGCACTCAATGTTCTAACATTCAGGTTCACCAGAACGTGGATGATGGTGTGGAGTTCTTCGGTGGCAGCGTGAACTGTAAAAACGTGGTGCTGACCTCAAACGGCGACGACAACGTCGACTGGGCGGACGGTTACAACGGTAAACTGCAATTCGTGCTGGTAAAAATGGATCCAAACAATGCCAAGGCCAACCGCGGTATTGAAGCAGACAACCAGGCAGGTAACCTGACCGCAGCTCCGGTGTCGAACCCGACAGTGGCCAACATGACCATTATCGGTAACAGCTTCGACGGTGATGACGATTCAGAAGGCGTGTTACTGCGTGCCGGTACCAATGCGCAACTGGCTAACTTTGTTATCACTGGTCCTGCCGGTATGGGTGAGTGCCTGGAAATTGAATCCAACGAATCACGCGCCTTTGCTGCAGCGGGTCAACTGACCATGACCAACTCTGTGATTTCCTGCCAGACCGAAGCCGTGAAAGGCACAGTGGCGACTGGTGTCACCACTGAAGCCTGGTTCCTGGGTCAAACAGGTAACAAAGTGCTGAAAGACGGTACTGCAGTGCTGAACGGCATCTTCACCACAGACACCACAGCAGCCAAAGATATGAAAACTGTGGATTCATTCTTTGACACTGTGAACTTTGTTGGTGCGGTATCACAAAGCAATAACTGGACAGCTGGCTGGGCTGTAGGTTTAGACGATTAATCAGCCTGAAGCTGTCGGACACCAGTCCGGCAGCTTTTTTTATGGGCCGGAATTGACCGGCCTTTGATGTAGCAAAAAGATTCCGCTGATAGGACCCAGTTCAGATGAACACTAAACAAAAATTTCGTATCAGTCAGTTAGGTCTCCAGGTGATGCTGGCGTTGACCTGCGCTTCAGTGCCATTGCTGGCGACCGCCCAGGAAACCACCCCGGAAACGGCACAGACCAAAGAACAGGACGTTGAACGTATTTCCGTCTCAGGTCGTCTGATGAGCTCGGCGGCATCTGCCGCGGCCGAACGCCGTGAACAGCCTTATGTGGCAGAATTATTAGGGATGGAACAGATTTCCCGCGCCGGTGACAGCAATGCAGCCTCGGCGCTGCGCCGTGTCACTGGTCTGACGCTGGTGAAAGACAAGTTTATTTATGTGCGTGGTCTGGGGGAACGTTACTCCAGCACCCTGCTGAACGGCGCTCTGGTGCCAAGCCCGGATCCAACCCGTAACGTCATTCCGCTGGATATGTTTCCGGCCGGTATTATTGAAAGCTTAGTGGTGCAAAAAGCTTATTCACCTGAACTGCCAGCCGCCTTTGGTGGTGGTAGCGTCAATATCCGCACCGCCTCTATTCCGTTGCAGGAAAGTTTCAATCTGAGTCTGGGTACGGGCTACAACAGTCTGAACAGCGACGATGCCTACAGCTACAATGGCGGCGGTGATGACTGGCGTGGCAGCGACGATGGTACCCGCGGCATGTCACCCGAATTGCGCGCCGCTTTGGACCAGTACGGCACCATCAGCCAAATCAATATCGCCGAGGCTTTAGGTGGTATCAATGCCGGCAACCTGGCCCAGGCCAGCACCATAGTGCGTGAGCTGGGTCTGGCTTTTAACCGCGATATTGATGTGAAACGCGAAAGCATCAAACCGGATTTCGACGGCAGCCTGTCTTATGGCAATAAGTTCGATATCGGCAGCTCAGTGTTTGGGGTGATGGCCGGTGTCAGTTATGACCGCTCTACCCAGAACATTGAGGAACAGGAACGTTATTTCTCTGTGTCAGGTGACAGCCTGGTGCCACTGAATATCTGGGACGATATCAAAGGCACGGAACACCAGGTGAAACTGTCCGGTATGCTGAACTTTGGTCTGGAGCTGAACGAAGACCACCGCTTTGAAACCTCGACCATTTACCTGCGCGATACCAAAGACGAAATCAAGGTCAAAAACGGTGAAAGTATCGAAACAGTCAACGAAGAAAACCGTTTCAATACAGACACCTCTATCCGCTACGAAGAACGTTCGATGCTGTCGAACCAAATCCGTGGCCGTCATGACCTGCCTTGGTTGTACGACATCAGTGTCGACTGGCAATTCACAGACGCTAAAGCAGAGCGTTACGCACCAGGTGAAGTGGAATACCGTTACCTGAACGAAATTGGTGAAGATGGTTCTGTCACCCGCTTTATGCGCCGCAACCAAAATGCCGTGAACTACAGCTTCGCCCGTATGGATGACGAAACTGAAAACGGCAGCTGGAATGCCAAACTACCCTTGACCTTCGGTAAAGCCGAAGTGGTACTGAACGGTGGTTATTCGTACTTCGAACGTGAACGTAACTCCAGTACGGACTTCTTTAACTTCAGCACAGTGGGTTACAGCCTGGCCGAACTGGGTGGCAGCTTCTCAGAAATTTTCTCAGACGCCAATATTCTGGATGCCAGCAAAGGCTTCCAGGTATCAAACGTCACCACTCAGGCGGATGATTACGTCGCTGCTCAGATGATCGATGCCGCTTATGTGGGCATGGAAATGAACTACGACTACCTGTTCCGTCTGAACCTGGGTGTACGTTACGAAGATTTCCGCCAGGTGTCATTGCCGCTGAATGCCGACGGTGATATCAGTGGTGATCCGCAAGATTCCATGTTGCTGGAAGATGGTTATTACCCGTCGCTGTCCTTCACTTATTTTGTCACCGAAGATCTGCAAGCCCGTTTTGGTTACAGCCAGACCGTGGTGCGCCCGGACTTACGTGAAGTGACACCTGTGTTGTTCGTCGACCCGCTGACCGACTTTAAAGTGACAGGTTTCTCTGGCTTAAAAAGCACAGACGTGACCGCCTATGACGCCCGTCTGGAATGGTACTACGACGACAGCAACTACAGCATCGGTGTGTTCTACAAAGATCTGGAAAACCCGATTGAATCGATCGAATTGAGCGGTTCAGACGGTAACCTGCTGATGTCCTTCCGTAACGCCCAAAGCGGTGAAGTCTATGGTGTGGAAACCGAGTTTCTGCAACAGCTGAACATCTTTGACGGTGACACAGCAAGCTGGCTGAGCAATTTCTTTGTGGCCGGTAACTTCACCTGGTCAGAATCGGAAATTAACATTCAGCCAATCACGGGTGCCGACCTGACCAACCTGGTACGTCCGCTGAATGGTCACTCCAAGCATGTGGTGAACTTCCAGTTAGGCTTTGACTCAGACGACGACAAACATAACGCAACACTGACCTACAACGTCTTTGGTAAGCGTATTGCGTTTGCTGGCGTCAACTCCAAAGATGACGCTTACGAGCAGCCGTTTAACTCACTGGACTTCGTCTATTCCTACACCCCATGGGAAGCGACGTCCGTTAAGTTCAGTGTGAAAAACCTGCTGGATGAAGACGTGGAAATTACGCAACAAGGCGAATTGCTGCAACGCCGCGTCGAAGGCCAGAGCTTTGGCCTGAGTTTCAACTACAAGTACTAAACTGCTGACTAAAAACCAAAGGGGCTGCCAGGCCCCTTTGTTATTTCCGGCCCTGGTCGCTCAAACCTTGTCGTCAGCCGGAACAAAATGGGCACCAGGCCCTTGGGTCGCTAACTGATCAGCGGGGTTACGTAATGGGCAATGCGCCAACGACAAACAACCACAGCCAATACATAAACTGAGTTGGTCGCGCATTTGTGTTAATTGCTCAATCCGGGTTGTCAGGTCCTGATGCCACACTTCCGACATTTGTTGCCAGTGCCGCTGCAACGGGGGTTCCCCCTTAGGCAACACATCAAAAGCCTGTTTGATCTGCTCCAGACTGATGCCAGTGCGCTGCGCCACTTTAATAATGGCAACACGGCGTAACACATCGCGCGCATAACGCCGCTGATTCCCATGATTACGCACGCTCTGGATTAAACCTTTTTGCTCGTAGAAATGTAATGCAGACACAGTCACGCCGGATCGCGACGCGACTTCACCCACCGAAAGCCAGATTTTTTCTGCACCAGATGAATTCATCACTTGACCTCAAGTTAACCTGAGGTTTTAGCATAACGGCAGTCCAACACAGGGAGCAATCAAAATATGTCCGCACTTGTACAGGCTGTCGCAGCCCCCCTCGCACAGAACCCGGTTCCAGACGCTATTCATCAACTGCTGAACCAACTGGCTGACGCCATTAACCAGCAACACTGGCTGAGCCTGGCCGGCTTATTTGAGCCTGATGCGTTGTTGGTTAATTTGCTTGGACAACGGGTGGCCGGAGACAGAGCCATAGTGCAGTATCAACAAGGCCTGGCGGAATTCTACCCACAGCGTCAGGTGCACTACCGCCTGCTGTCGAGCCAACCTCTGAGTCCGGTGTTGTATTTGCTCAATGTGCAGCAGTTATGGCTCGGAGCAGAGCGGAAACAACCTGAAGGGGTCAGCAGCTGTCCTTTATTCGTGGTACGTCTGCACCAAGAGCATGCCCGTATTGTCGGATGTAACAGTCTTTAATTCAGGCATTCAAAAGCAAACAGGCCGCTGACGCGGCCTGTTCACTGTGGATCAGAACTTATGTTCCAACCCAATAGCCAGATAGTCACTGTCGTTGGCTGAATCGAAGTCGAAGCTGCTGTACCAGCCATACAGCTTGGTATTTTTACCCAGCTTGTAATCGGCCCCCACAGAGACTCCGTTGTCGTCTTCCTGCACCTGGTACTGGGTTTTCAGTTCGAATTTGCCCAGCGGGTAGGCCAGGCTGGCCAGATAACCGTCTTTTTCATCACCGGTTTCCACATTTTCCTGCTGCTGCAGCATGGCGCCCAGCTTAAAACCTGCCAGCTTGGTGTGCAGCGCCAGACGGGTCGCATCGTAACCATTGACGCCATTATCCAGCGCCACGGCTGCATACCAGGCGGATTCTTTTAATTCTTCGTCACCATAGCCAATGGCATAGGACTGCGCACTGTCTGCCTCTGGCTCATCGGCCATAATTTGTTGCGCCGTGAATTTAAACCCCAGTACAGAGGGGCTTTGGTACATCACCGTATCGCTGACCCGGTTTTCGCCTTTCCACAGCGTTTTGATGTCGGCTTCATAGTCATTGAACTGGTCAATTTTGCCCTGAGCTAATTTCAGCGCCGTATCATGACGGCCTGCCAGCACAGTACCAAACTCACCCTGCAGACCAATAAACTGGTTCCGTGATTTGATATTTTTTTCGTTGGCTTCGTCAGATGGATCCACTTCCCATTCCAGCTGATAAATCAGCGTCAGGTTATGTTCCAGTGCATAATCCCCTTTGATACCGAAGCGTGACGCATTGCTTTTTAATTCACCAAAGGATCCTTCCCCCTCATCAGACTGCTGAGCCGACACATTAATTTTGCCGTAAATTTCCCAGTCCTTTGCTTCGGCAACCGACACGGCAGCCGCAGTCAACGCCATAGCAACGAGAGTTTTTGCAAACATAGTTAATTTCCTGATCCGGGCCAAAGCCAACAGAATGACTTGAATGTTGTACTGGATAACACCAAAGCGGGCCCAACCCGGCTTTGGCGTCGTTCAATGGCAGGCGCTAAGCGCGTGACAGAATGACAGTTTCATGTCATTCAGGTGACCATTTGAAGGCTATTTTATGACTGAAATATTTCAATAATATGACAATCTACTTTGGTGCAGACAGCTCTTTGCAAACAGGGTCCCTGTTGGCTTTGTCAAAATCCAGCCCGTGCTGGAGAATACGTGGAGCTGGCTGCCACTGCGCACTGACCCAGCTCTGCTGCAATTGCTGCTCCGGGTAGCTCAGGTTGGCTAAGTCCAGCAAGGTGTCAAACAGCTGGGTGGTACTTAGGGGCTGCTCGCGCCGGCTTTGCGCCAATTGCGTTTTTTGTGGCTGTTGCATTTTCAGTGCATCCGAAAACCACAGCAGGGCGGCCACTCTGTAATCAAACTCTGTATTGTGGCCGTGGCCACTTTTGCCACACTGACCGTCAAAAATATTTTCACCGTGATCCGAGGCATACAACAGCGCTGCACTGGCGTTGGTCTGTTTCAGCTGGTTGATCAGGTTAAACAGCACAAAGTCGGTGTAGGCCACGCTGTTGTCATAGGCATTATTCAGCTTCTGCCGGGCAGATCGGTCATGCATGCTGATGCGTTCCCCTTTGCCGGAAGGCGTAAAGAGGTCAAAGTGTTTCGGGTAGCGGTCGGCATAGCTGAAATGACTGCCGAGGGTATGCAGCACAATCAACTGTTTAGATTCATCCTGTGCCAGCACCCGCTCCACCGCAGGCAGCAGAATTTCATCGTAAAACCCTTCCTGTCGGTAACCTACAGGGTTCAGGTACTGCACCTGATCAGCTTCGCTGGCATGTAAGGCGATCGAAGAGTCATGCACACCTAAGGGGCTTTGAGTGGACAGCCAGTAGGTGCTGAAACCAGCTTCCTTAAACGCCGAAACCAGCGAGGCTTCAGTGGGGAAATACCGCTGATCCGTACCAGCCTTACGCGATAACATCACGGGTACCGACATGCGGGTCCAGGCCCAGGGACTGATCATATCCGGGTAGCTGACCAAATTGGCTGTACCTGCCAGCCGCGGCGTGGTGGAACGCGGATACCCATTCAGCTGCAACCTATCGGGCCTTAAGGTTTCACCTATCACCAGCAGGTAGATCTGGCGCCCGCTGATTTCAGGTTCCTGCCTGACACCAAAACGAAATTGCTCCACCTGCGATGCCACTTGTGCCGTTGCTTCCCGTTGCACTCTGAACTCATTCAGCGCCAAGAGTAAATTCAGCGGGTAGGTGGCGTGAAACTTTTCGTGGCTGTAAGGCAAAGGCCTGCTGGCAAATACGGTTTCCTGCGGATTTTTGCGCTCAGCCGCTTTATTCAATTGCTGGTACTGCCATTCGTGCCAGGCCAGTGAGGCTCCCAGCCCTATAAACACCAACCACAAAAAAGGTCGCCAGCCCTGACCCCACTGCCACTTCAACAGCCAGGCCGTGCGTACTGCATAAAACCACAGCAGTCCCAGCACCAGCACAGCCAGCGCCAGCACTACACCTATCCCCGTCAGATAACCTGCAGCTTCCGCCAGATCCGTCTCTGCCACGATAGCCAGCGCATGGGCGTCGGTTGATTTTTGATAGGTGTGCAGATAAAAGACTTCTTGCGGTACCAACAACACAAAGGGCAGCAGCAACATCAAACCCCAGCGGATTTTGCTGAACAGACTGAATAACAACAAATAAAAGCCTGCGGCGGGCAACAGCTTCCAGTTCAGATAGTCCCAATGCCAGCTCGCAGGCCACTGCACCAGCACCGGTGACATCAGCACCAGTAACAACAGCAAAGCAGCCAGAGCACGGCAACAGACTAAAAACAGCGGGTGATTCATTTCATGTTCCCGTCAACAACCTGGGGTTAAAGGCGCGTATTCTGAAGATTTCTCCACTCAATTGCCAGACTGGTATTCAGGCATTTTGTACAGTTCTACCCTGTTACGGCCATTGCGTTTGGCCTGGTACAAGGCCGAATCGGCTTCGATATACAGCGCTTCAAAACTGCTTTGCCCCTGACAGAAGGCCACCCCAATAGAAGTGGTCATACAGAGCTCAACGCTGCCGGCTTTCAGCGGGTAATCGGCCAGCAAGGATCGCATACGTTCGGCCACCTGCAAGGCGGTTTTGGGTGTGGTTTCGGACAAAAACACTGCAAATTCTTCACCGCCAATCCGGCCGACAATATCGTACTCCCGTAAGGCTTTTTTAAAACGTAATGCGGTGGCTTTGAGAATTTCATCACCGGCCTGATGGCCATAGGTGTCGTTGACGGATTTAAAAAAATCCAGATCCAGCAATAACAATGCGGAGGGTTTCATCTGCCGCTGACAACGCGCCAGTTCGGTGTCGACCGACTCCACAAAGCTGCGCCTGTTCGCCACTTTAGTCAGCTCATCGGTCAGTGCCAGCTCGCTTAAACTGGCCACTTTGGAATTGAGCTGATGCTCAAGTACCTTCTGCTTGGTGATTTCTTTGGCCTGGATCAGCATTTCACCGGATTCCAGCACCTGCTCGGAAAACAAAAACCAGCGGCCATCCAGTAAATCCACCTCAAATAAACGAAATGGATTTTGCCGACGTTTCTGGTGCGCTTCCTGTAACCATTGTTCAATATTATCGGTGTCAAAACGGATGCCTTTGCGCGCGCCGTAAGATAATCGCATCAGATCATCAAAACGAATGCCCTGCATGGCCCCCATATCCAGATAAAAGATGTCACAAAAGGCCTGATTACAGCCCATCAGCCGATCATCCGCATCCAGAATGGCGTAACCGTCTTTGCAGACTTGAATAAATTCGATCAGTTTCAGTTGGAATTTCTGGTCAACAAAAGTCATGAACAACAGGCTCAAAGCAGACGTTTTGTTAACACTAGCAGAGACTTAAAGCACTGCCAGCCGTCAGGCAGAACTTTGTCGGCACAGGCTGGCAGCTGCAGGTATAAATGCCGTTACAGCTGCCAGAACAGCAGCTTACTTTTTCCCTGGCCAGGCCTGCAGCACGGTTTCGGCCACCCTACGAAGATCATCACAACTGGCACCACTGGTGGCCTGAATAGCCATGCCTTGCAGCACAGCACCTATGTAACGGGCGAGCGCCGCCGGGTCAGCATCCTCAGGTAAATCCCCTTCGGCCTGGGCCCGTTCCAACCGCTCCCGCAACGCCACTTCGCCTTTCTGGCGTTTTTCAATCAAGGCTTGTTTCACCGAAGCACCAGACTCGCTGCAGGCCAAAGCCCCCTGCACTATCACACAACCCGGCGGGTTGGCCGGATCCGCATTGGCCTTCGCCGCGCCACAAAGCATATGCTGCACCACCTGGTAGGAGGTCGGCTGCTCCAGTGCAGGGTAGTAAAAGGCACAAGGCCGGTTTTCATACAGCTCAATGGCTTTTAAAAACAGCTGCTCTTTATTACCAAAAGCGGCATACAGGCTGGGCTTATTGATGCCCATGGCTTCACATAAATCAGGTAAAGAAGCCCCTTCATAGCCTTTCAGCCAAAAAACTTCCAGGGCCTTTTGCAAGGCGGTGTCCATATCAAAAGCGCGCGGGCGTCCTACAGATGGCGCTGCAGTAGAGGCAGTAGCTGACATCTCATACTCCGGACTATTAAAGTGGCTACAGGATAAACAGCTTTACAGCACTTGTCCAGCAAGGGATATTTACTACACGGTACATTATTGTATAGAATAACAACCACTGCAGGCTGTCACAGTCCTGAGATATAACCAAAAGCCGCGCTCAGTTAAAAAAATGGTCTATTATTTTTTACCAATCAGTACAAAAATTAATTGACTTCCTTTTCGACTCCTATATATTTACCGACCAGTACAAAATTAAGTTGTATTGTGCCACATCACCTCTAGGTAAATAGTTTAAGGAGCAGGCCATGAGCCAGAAACACCGCATTCGACCCTTGTTATTAGGAGCCCTTGCCGCTGCCGTGTTAAGCGCCTGTGGTCAACCATCTGAGCAAAACCCAGGCGCCATGCAGGCCCCTGCAGTGCAGGTGGCTGAAGTGGTGTATGAAACCATCACCCACTGGGATGAATTTACCGGCCGCCTGCAGGCACCACAGACTGTCACCCTGATGCCACGCGTGTCCGGTTATATCGAAAAAGTCTATTTCGAAGAAGGCGCTCTGGTGCAACAGGGTGACCTGCTGTTCCAGATAGACCCTCGCCCCTTCCAGGCCGAAGTCAGCCGCTTAAAAGCCGAACTGCAAAGTGCGCAAACCGCAGAGCGCTTAGCCAGCAATGATTACCAGCGTGCCGCTAAACTGGAGCGTAAAAGTGCCGTCTCTGAAGAGGTACTGGACACCCGTCTGGCCCGTAAACAACAAGCCATTGCCACTGTGGCTTCGGTCAAAGCCGCACTGGATAAAGCGGAACTGGATTTATCCTTCACTGCAGTGAAAGCGCCCATCAGCGGCAAAGTGTCTTATGCCCAGATCACCGCCGGTAACTTTGTCACCGCAGGCAGCAGCGAGCTGACCCGCTTAGTCAGCACCAGCACTATGTATGCCTATTTTGATGCCGACGAACAAACCTTCTTAAGTTATCAGCGTCAGGCGCAACAAGGTAAAAACGCCGCCGGATCCGGCACTGTCTATATGGCCTTAGCCGGTGACAGCAATTTCAGCCATGTGGGCCGTATCGACTTTATCGACAATGCGGTGAACCCACAAACCGGCACTATCCGTGCCCGCGCCAGCTTCGATAACAAAGATCAACAGCTGATCCCAGGTTTGTTTGCCCGCATCAAACTGGCCGGTCAGGCCAGCAGTCAGGGCGTACTGATTGACGACAAAGCCATTGGCACCGACCTGTCGAACAAATTTGTGCTGGTGGTGGATGCAAACAATCAGCTGCAGTACCGCGCTGTCACCCTGGGTGAAAAGATCAATGGCCTGCGTCTGATCAAAGACGGCCTGAATGCCAAAGACCGCATTGTGGTGAACGGGCTGCAACGGGTACGCCCCAGCATGACCATCAGCCCGGAGACTGTGCCTATGGCCAGCGATGAACAGATAGGCCAATTGCGTACCGAGCAGCAACAACTGGAACAGCATCAGAAACAACTGACTGCTGCCGCCGCCAATCAACCTGAACACGGGTAAGCACCAGCATGTTTTCGCAATTTTTTATCAAAAGACCGATTTTTGCCGCCGTGCTGTCGCTGCTGATTTTTATCAGCGGCGCCATCAGCGTCTGGCAATTGCCAATCACCGAGTACCCTGAAGTGGTGCCACCTACTGTGGTGGTCACCGCCAACTACCCAGGGGCCAACCCGAAAGTGATCGCCGATACAGTTGCCTCCCCTCTGGAGCAGGAAATTAACGGCGTGGAAAACATGCTGTATATGTCCTCCCAGGCCACTTCAGACGGCCGTATGACGCTGACCATCACCTTTGCCATTGGCACTGACGTGGACCGCGCCCAAACCCAGGTGCAAAGCCGGGTTGACCGCGCCAAACCCCGTTTGCCGCAGGAAGTGCAGCGTTTAGGTGTGGTCACCGAAAAGTCCTCACCGGATCTGACCATGGTGGTGCACTTAACCTCGCCGGATGAGCGGTACGACATGCTGTATCTGTCGAACTATGCCGCACTGAATATCAAAGACGAACTGGCCCGTATTGAAGGGGTGGGTGCTGTCCGTTTATTTGGTGCCGGCGAATACAGCCTGCGGGTCTGGCTGGATCCGGATAAAGTGGCCGCTTTGGGCTTATCACCTGCTCAGGTGGTTGCCGCCATTCGTGAGCAAAACCAGCAGGCTGCTGCCGGTAGCCTGGGAGCACAACCCAGTGGCGACAGCGAATTCCAGTTGCTGATTAACGTCAAAGGCCGTCTGACCACAGAGCAGGAATTTGCCGACATTATTGTGAAAGTCGGTGACAACGGCGAAGTCAGCCGCCTGCGCGATATTGGCCGGGTTGAGCTGGGTGCGCAAACCTATGCCCTGCGTTCCTTGCTAAACAACAAAGACGCCGTGGCCATTCCTATTTTCCAGGCCTCGGGTTCGAACGCCATTCAGATTTCTGAAGATGTGCGTGCCACTATGGCTGAACTGGCCAAAGGTTTCCCTGAAGGCTTGAGTTACGACATCGTTTACGACCCAACAGTGTTTGTACGTGGCTCAATTAAAGCTGTGGTGAAAACCCTGCTGGAAGCCGTGTTACTGGTGGTGTTGGTGGTGGTGCTGTTCCTGCAAACCTGGCGCGCCTCGATCATTCCGTTGGTGGCAGTACCAGTCTCCCTGGTCGGTACCTTTGCCATGATGCATCTGTTTGGCTTCTCACTGAACGCGCTGTCGCTCTTTGGCCTGGTACTGGCCATAGGTATTGTGGTCGACGATGCGATAGTGGTGGTTGAAAACGTCGAGCGAAATATTGCCGATGGTCTGTCGCCCATGGCGGCCACGCAAAAAGCGATGAAAGAAGTCACAGGCCCTATAGTCGCCACCACCCTGGTACTGGCTGCGGTGTTTGTGCCTACGGCCTTTATGTCGGGCCTGACCGGTCAGTTTTATATGCAGTTTGCGCTGACCATTACCATCTCTACCTTTATCTCGGCACTGAACTCACTGACCCTGAGCCCGGCCTTGTCTGCCCTGCTGCTCAAACCCCATGGTGCCAAACCGGATGCCCTGACCCGTGTATTGAACAAAGCTTTCGGTGGCTGGTTATTCGGTCCCTTTAACCGCCTCTTTGCCAAAGCGTCCAATGGTTACCAGTGGATGGTGCGTAAAGTGATCCGCATGGGTGCACTGATTGCGGTGCTCTATGTCGGTCTGGTTGGCTTAACTGCGGTGCAGTTCCAGCAAACCCCAACAGGTTATGTGCCTGGGCAGGACAAACAGTACCTGGTGGCTTTTGCCCAGTTGCCGGATGCGTCCTCGTTAGAGCGCACCGAAGCAGTGATCAAAGAAATGTCGCAAATTGCTTTGGATCACCCTGGTGTGGCCAACTCCATTGCGTTCCCAGGTCTGTCCATTAACGGTTTTACCAACAGCCCAAGCGCAGGCATTGTGTTTGTTGGCCTCGACAGTTTTGAAAGCCGTAACAGCCCAGAGCTGTCTGGTAACGCCATTGCGATGCAACTGAACCAGAAGTTTGCCGGTATTCAGGACGCCTTTATTGCCATATTCCCACCACCACCTGTACAGGGTTTAGGCACCATTGGCGGCTTCCGTCTGCAAATTCAGGACAGAGCCAACCTGGGGTACGAAGCCCTGTTTGGTGTGACCATGCAAGTGATGCAAAAAGCCTGGGCCACCCCGGAACTGGCAGGTGTGTTCTCCAGCTATCAGGTGAATGTGCCGCAACTGGACCTGGACGTGGACCGCACCAAAGCCAAACAACAAGGTGTGGATCTGGATGAAGTGTTCCAGACGTTGCAGGTGTACCTGGGCTCGACTTATGTGAACGACTTTAACCAGTTTGGCCGTACCTATCAGGTCAATATTCAGGCCGACGAGCAGTTCCGGCAGAACCCTGAGCAAATCCGTCAGCTGAAAGTGCGCAACAACAAAGGCGAGATGATCCCACTGGGTTCTTTTGTCAGCGTGAAGCATGTGGCAGGCCCGGACCGGGTGATGCATTACAACGGCTATACCACAGCTGAAATTAACGGTGGCCCGGCCCCAGGTTTCAGTACAGGTGAAGCCCAGGCTGCTATTGAGAAAATTCTGACAGAAACCCTGCCACCAGGCATGACCTATGAGTGGACTGAGCTGAGCTACCAGCAAATTCTGGCTGGCCATACCGAGCTGCTGATTTTCCCTCTGGTGATCCTGCTGGTGTTTATGGTGCTGGCTGCGCAATACGAGAGCCTGACTTTACCTCTGGCGATCATTCTGATTGTGCCTATGACCCTGCTGTCGGCGATGACAGGTGTCTGGATCTATGGTGGTGATAACAACATCTTCACCCAGATTGGCTTGATTGTACTGGTGGGCCTGGCGACCAAAAACGCCATCCTGATTGTTGAGTTTGCCAAAGAACTGCAAGACCACGGCATGAAAACCATGGAGGCCATTCTGGAAGCGGCGCGGCTGCGGTTACGCCCCATTCTGATGACGTCTATCGCCTTTATTATGGGTGTGGTGCCTATGGTGTTCTCTACTGGCGCTGGTGCAGAAATGCGTCAGGCCATGGGGGTGGCAGTCTTTGCCGGCATGATTGGGGTCACCGTCTTTGGTCTGATTTTAACCCCGCTGTTTTATTACGCCTTAGCCCGTCGTCGTGACCGTCAACTGGCTCAGGCTGAAACTTCCGAGGAGTCTGCTCATGCGTAACCACATTCGACTGACCAGCCTGAGCCTGGCTCTGGCCGCAACCCTGTTTGGCTGCGCCTCAGTGGGCCAGCCTTATCAGGCACCAACCACCTTTGCCGGGCAAAACCTGCCACAGCAGTATCAGGTGGCTGAACAGGCCAGCGACTGGTTTGCTCAACTGGGTGACGCTGAACTGAACCGTCTGATTGAACAGGCACTGCTGGCCAGCCCGACGCTGGCCGCCGCCAAAGCCAATGCTGACCGCGCTTATGCCGTGTTTCAGGATGCCGACAATGACGACTGGGCCCGGATGGATCTCGCGGCCAGCCAGCAGAACCAGCAAATCCCGGACAGTGCCGCGCAAAACGCCGGACAAATCCAGCGTCAGGCCAGCTTAGGTGGCCAGTTAAGCTGGGATCTGGACTTATTCGGTAAACTGGAGCAGGCCGCGGTGGCGGCCAATGCCCGGGCCGAAGCCGCAGGCTTAGCCTGGCAGCAGGCGCGTATCGCGCTGCTGTCTCAGGTGGCCAGCAGCTACGGTGATTACCGCGGCGCTGAACTGCGCCTGTCAGTTGCCGAGCAGGACCTGCAGAACTTAAAACGCACCAAGCAGATTATTCAGGCCCGTCGCGACGCGGGTGTGGCTTCGGATTTGGAGCTGAGCCGTATTGATGCGCAGATTTACCAGCAACAGGCCTTTTTACCGGCGCTGCGCCAGCTGAAAACAGCTGCGCACGCCACGCTGGCCGCCTTGCTGGCGCAAAGCCCGCAGCAGTTGGTGGTGGCCAGCCAGGCCACTCCGGCCTTACCAGCCTTTGATAACCCGGTGCAGCTGGACAGCCAGCTGAACTACTTGCAATTCCGGCCTGAAGTGGCGCAAGCCGAACGTGAGCTGGCGGCCAGCCATGCCGACATAGGTGTGGCGACCGCTGAGCTTTACCCTCAGTTGTCATTGACCGGCTTTTTGGGCTTTTTAGCCTCACCAGGCCTGAGCCTGGGCAGCGCCAACGAAAGCTGGAGCATTGCTCCAACCTTACGCTGGCAAGCCACTGAGCTCAGCTCCATTCAAGCCCGCATCCGCGGTGCAGAAGCCTCACAGCAACTGGCAGTCGCCAACTTCCAGAAGGCGGTGTTTGATGCGCTGGCACAAATGCAAACGGCGGTTCATGGCTACAAGAGCAGCCGCGAACGAGAGCTTTGGCTCAGCCAGCAAGTGGCGGCAACAAAGCAGGCGGTCGAGCTGATCCGGGCGCAATACGACGCCGGTACTGTGGAATTTCTGCAGTTACTGGATGCGGAACGTGACTGGCTGCAAAGCCGGGATGCGCAGGCCCAGCAAGCGCTGACCCACTACCAGCAACTGGTTGGCCTGTACCAGGCCTTTGCCGGTGCTTTGCCTTTGGCCGACGGCCAGCAAGTAGCGATGGTGAAAGATTAACTTCAGGCCATTAAGCCTTGATGTTGTACCACCAGTCAGCCCTGCTGACTGGTTTTTTATCTGGATGGGGGTTAGTTACACCGCTTCTTCGTCTTCTTCGCCGGTACGGATACGAATCACCCGCTCTACGTCGAATACAAAGATTTTGCCGTCGCCAATGCGGCCGGTCTGAGCAGTCTTCATAATGACGTCAATGCAGCGTTCAACCTGATCGTCTGACAGCACCAGCTCCAGTTTCACCTTTGGCAGGAAATCCACCATGTATTCGGCGCCGCGGTACAGCTCAGTGTGGCCTTTCTGACGGCCAAAGCCTTTCACTTCGGTCACTGTCATGCCGGTGATATTAATTTCCGCCAAGGCTTCGCGTACATCGTCCAGCTTAAAGGGTTTGATAATGGCTTCCACTTTTTTCATAGGGTCCTCACCGCTGTTTCCGCATCCAGGATGTGATGGGATATCGTCTGTCCTTGCCAAAATTACGACGGGTCACTTTGGGGCCAACCGCCGACTGGCGTCTTTTATATTCATTAATATCAATCAGATGCAGCACACGCCGCACCGTTGCTTCATCATAACCCAAAGCGACAATCTCCGGCAGCGATTTGTCCTGCTCCACATAAGCTTCAATCATCGCATCCAGATCGTCATAAGGCGGCAGGTTGTCCTGGTCGGTCTGGTCCGGCGCCAGCTCTGCCGATGGCGGCCGGTCTATCACCCGCTGCGGGATCACCGGCGACAGGCTGTTGCGGTAGGCCGCCAGCCGGTACACCAGGGTTTTCGGCACGTCTTTAATCACGGCAAAACCACCACACATATCGCCATACAAGGTGCAGTAACCCACGGCATTTTCGCTTTTATTGCCTGTGGTCAGCAAAATGCGGCCGGTTTTATTCGACAACGCCATCAACAGCACCCCACGTAAACGTGCCTGCAGGTTTTCTTCGGTGGTGTCTTTACCACGGCCTGCAAAAAGTGGCGACAGCTGCTGCATAAAGCTGTTGTACATAGGCTCAATGGACACAGAACCAAACTCAATGCCCATGGCTTGAGCCTGAGCTTCGGCATCTTCCACACTCATGCCCGAGGTGTAGGTAAAAGGCAACATCAGCGCCTGCACTTTGTCTGCACCCAAAGCATCCACTGCAATGGCCAGGGTTAAGGCGGAATCGATACCGCCGGACAAACCGAGCACAGCACCGGGGAAACCGTTTTGCTGCACATAGTCGCGGGTGGCCATGACCAGCAACTGGTACACTTCGGCTTCCAGACTCAGGGCAGAACGAGGCTGTGGCTGCGAGTACGGGGTGTCACGCGGCAACAGTTCCTGCGTATGCAACTCTGCAGTGGCATTGGCGCCACGGAACAGCACTTCGGCGTCTGGGCTGACCACCAGCGACTGGCCGTCAAACACCAGTTCATCCTGGCCGATCACATGGTTTACATAGACAAAACCCAGTTTTAACCGTCTGGCCAAAGTGGTCAGTATTTGCTCACGCTGCGCCGGTTTGCCGACACAATAAGGGGATGCATTCAGCACCAGCGCCCATTCTGCCCCTTCGCTTTTTGCCAGTGCAGCCGGGCCACCGTGCCAGATATCTTCACAAATCAGCACTGCAAAGGTCTGGCCTTTCAGCTGAAAAGTACAGGCCTTGTCACCGGGCGTGAAATACCGCAGCTCGTCAAACACACCATGGTTTGGCAATTCCTGCTTGTAGTAGCGCGCCAGCAACTGACCATTCTGAATTACCGACGCGGCATTATACAATGCGTCACCGTCGCGCCAGGGGTGGCCCACCACCAAAGTGACCGCCAGCCGGGCATCCAGCAGCTGTTGCAGCCCCTGTTCAACCAACTGCTGAAATTCATCACGTAACAGCAAATCTTCCGGCGGGTAACCGGTGAGGGTTAATTCAGGAAACAGCAGCACATCGGCAGTGCTGGTTTTGGCAATACTCAGTACTTTTTCGGTGTTTTGGGACACAGCACCCACAGTAAAGGGTTGCTGCACCAGCGTGACTGTAACAGCGGAGGACATCTGGACCTGCCTGGATGGCTAAAATTGCGCTTATGGTAACGAGTTTTGCAAGCTGGCTCAATGAAGACAGCTAGACTTAAATCCCAACTGATTCACAAGGAATGTGAAGCCATGCAAAGTGACCAGCACAACCATGACGGCTTTACCCTGATGGAGCTCTTAATTGTGATGGTGCTGCTGATGGTGCTGGCGCTGTCAGCCGGCCCCAATCTGCGCGAGGTCTGGTTGAGGTACAAAGCCGGACACTTTATGCATCAGCTGGAGCAACAACTTCGCTACAGCAGAGTCTATGCGATCAGCCAGCAACGCTTGGTACGGGTTTGTCCACAACTCGGAACCCTCTGTCTGAATAACTGGGATTCCGCACCTTTAACCAGCACAGTGCTGGCCATGCCCGGCATGGCGGAGTTTGCCCTGCAGCAGCTGGAACCGGATCCAACGCAGTTCCGTTTCAGTTACAGCAGAGAGCAGCTTATTTTTCGCCCCGATGGCAGCCTGGATTTATTGGGCTCAGGTAGTTTTATTTTATGCAGTCGTCAGGTGATGCCCTGGCATTTTCGTCTGAGTTTATCGCAGGCCGGACGTTACCGTTCCAGCCTGGTGCCAGGCCTGTGCCCTTTGTAGTTCATCGGGTTCCCCTTTTAATGCATCCAGCAATTGGTTTTAGGCGCGCTCAGTTTTTGTCCCAGGCTGGTCAGGGAAAAACTCAGACAGTCCGCATCTTTCTGCTGCATCGCGACAGCCTGCGCATCCAGCCGGTATCCCTGCTCCGTCAGCTCAGCACTGATGCGATACCGGCCAGATGGGGTAGTAATGACCTTGCCAGCTAACCCGAGCTCGGTCAGATCGCGGGTATAACGCTGCTGGTCTGCTTGCAGTACTTCCTGCAAACCCGCCACTTTTAATAACTCCTGCTGCGCTTCCAGCCGGTAACTACGCAGTACATCCTGCTGGTAAGAAGGCAGCAACACAGAGGCAAGAATGCCCAGCACAGCCAAAGCCACCAGTAATTCAATCAAACCTGCACCCTGAGTTTTCATTCCTGACCTCCATGTTCAGTCTGGTACACCGCCAGTAACTTCTGTCTTGGAAAATGTTCAACCAATAAAGGGCTGCTGCATTGTGCACAATGCGCCTTGATTTCCAGCAATTCAGGCAGTACAACCTCCCCTGTTCCGGCGTCCTGCAGCGCAAAACCACGACCCGACACACTGGCCTTCAGCTGTCGGGCGACCTGGTCGCTGCTCAATTGCCTGCTGCTGTAGACGGCAGTGCCATAATGCAGATGCAATGCCAGCAGGGACACGGCTGCAGGTTGTGTGGCACAGGGCCCGGAGTGCTGCAGCGCCAGCTGTTGATACCAGACCCCGGCCGCCAGTGTAAAATCTGCGTACAGTGGCGCGGCAAATTCGCTGTACCAGCCATCGGCATCCAACAATTGCTGAAATTCAGCCTCAGTCATCAGGCGGTCCTGCTGCTGTCCAATCAGTTTGGGCTGGTGTCTGCTGCCATGATTTAACCGCAACATCAGCAACATAGCCCCACCTTCTTTCTCCGCACTAAGCAATAATACTTGTGACGGTCGTCGCCAATGCATGCCTGCAGCAGGTTGCAGTGGCACCATGGCGTCAATCAGCTGCAGCTGCCGCACCACAAAAGATCCCAGTTGACTCAGGTTAACAACCAGCTCAGCCGGGGTAGCCTTTTCCGTCAACGCATTCAACCGCCAGATTTGCTGGTCGGCCGTGGACAACAGCACCGATGGCCCGGCCATACCTGCCCATTCTACCTGCTGCTGAAACTGCCACTGAGCCATCAGCCCCCCAGTCATTGGGTCCAGCCACTGCAATTGCTGCTGCCGCGCCACCAGCACGGCCGCAGGCGACACCATCAGCAACCGCAGCTCAGTCAGATCATAGTGCCAACCCGGCCCCAGCTGTGGCTGACTGAGGTTCACCACATAAAGCCCGGCAGCATGCTCAGCAAACAGCGTCTGACCTGTATGCATCAAGGCCGAAGCTGTTGCCTGATGCGGGTTGGGCAACCGGTCAAACAAATGCCAGGGCAGATACCACCAGCCAGGTCCCGAAGCGGGGGCAAAATGCAACAAACCTTGTCGGTTGCTGACCAGAACAGATTCGGCATTGAACGTCACCTCAATAGCTTCCACTTTGTGCTCACAAGGCTCGGAGGCCAATGCCTGCTGCAATTCCTGCAGCCACAGTTGTGTTTCACCCGAAGTCAGCTGTAACTTCTCAGCCAGTTGCTGATGCTGGGGTTCAGACAGCAGAAACAGATCCTGCCAGCCAGTATCCGGCCAGTGGGTATAGAGCGACAGACTCCACAGCGGCCAGCTCAGCAGCAACAGTGCCAAACTAAAGGCGTTCATCACCAGCCTCCGCCAGTTGCTGCACCTGAACCAGACTGACCACAGCAAACTGCTGTTGTTGTTGCACCAGACTGGTGGTGGCACAACGAAACAGCGGTTCCGACCAGGCTGCATAATCGGCCGGACAATCGCCAAACACCAGCGCCTGTGGCGCTGCTGCCATGTCCCCACGTTGCTGATGCAGACGGAATAGCTGCTGCTGAGCACTGATGCCTGCGCTGGCCATTGCCAGACTTAACCTTGACTGATACAACACGGCCCCAGCCATCATGATCAGCACTGCACCCAATATCAAAGTACAAATCAATACAAAACCCTGTTGTTTCATCACACTAGTCCTGTCATAACCTGCTGTTATGAATCAATACCGCGCTGCTCAGCTGCAGCCGTCGGTACGGATCGCCCGGTGCCTGAAAACGCACCGCCCCTAACTGGTACGACACTGTGTTGCGATAACCCGGGTCGGCTTGCAGGCTTCGCAGCAACAGGTAATAGCGCACACTAATGACTGGCTGCTGCCACAGCTCTGTTGTCATTTGAGAAGTACTGAACCATTGGTCGGCCTGGCCATCCGCGTTCAAATCCAGCCCCATCTCCAGATGCAACCGTTCAACCCCGTCCAGCACAGATTCGGCAGACATCACCAACTGACCAGAGCTGCTGCGCAGCAGGCGCTTGCGCATCAGCACTGGGATCTTGCCGCCATCCCAACTTTGTTGCTGGATGTAATACACCACATGATGGTAAGGCCACAGCTGCAGGGCACTACCGCCGCCAGTGCCCGCCACAAAACGCCCCACGCCAGCCGGATCGAAATACACTTTATTTGCCAGCAATTCAGCAGGCCCTTGAGGTACACCCAACAAACGGCGGATTTGCAGCAGCTCTGAGCCTGCACTGGCCCCGGATAAACAGGCAGGTGCGACCTGACCAATCAAGGCCGTATACAAAGGTGAAAACCCCAGTGTGGCCTGCGGAAAACTGCCCGCTTGTCCGGCAAAAGCACAATCAGCGGCCGGTTGTTCAGGCGGAGACTGGGCTCCCTGCAATTCAGCCCAGCTTTTTCCTGCCACAAACCAGAGATTTTGCAGCTCAGTCTGCAGCAGACGATGGGCCAGCTGAGCCTGATGTTGTAACTGCACCAGTTGCTCTGTCTGCAAGGCTGATTTACGCCCCGTCACCACGGCTCCAATTAAAAAACTCAGCAGCACCAGCGCCAACCCCATGCTGATGCACAGCTCCACCAGGCTATACCCCCGTTGTCGGCCGTTCATAACGCGCTGTGCAGGCTGGTGCTGAGCCGCATAGGAGCCAACGGACACAGGCGGCTTTGCTGCTGCAGTTGCAGGCGGCTGCGCCAGCTGAGTTGCAGTCCCCCACTGCGGATACAGAGCTGTGGATCTGGTAACAAAGGCAAAGCAGTGCGGTTAAAACGTTGTTGCACCGCCTGTTGCACCGGAACAGGCGTGTTGCAATCCGCGTCGGCGCAGCTGGCTGGCCCGGCAGACAGCGGCAACCAGTCACGGCTGGGCCCGACGCTGTCTGCATACAGAGTGGCGAAATCGGCCAGAGCGGCGCTGGCCTGAGTGTATTGTGCCGCCAGCAACACCTGCTGGCGGGCAGATAACAAGGCGAGTAAGGAGCCCAACGCCAGCACGGCAGCCAGCGTCAGGCTGATCAGAAGTTCAATCAGAGTAAAACCAGAACTGTACGGCATATCCTTTGCCCCTGTTCAAGATCCACTCAGTTAAGCCTAATTCGGGACAGCTAAAGATCAATGCCGGATCCGATGGTCACACCTCGGATCTTACCAGCAGGCATTCACGGCATCGGCACTGCCAGATCCATTGGCGGTTTTTACGCCGGCCTGGTTGTAGCTGAAGGAGGCGCAGCTGTCATTGGCCTGCTGGCCCTGGGCAGAGGCGGTGAGGGTAAAGGTGCGGGTATCCAGATCCGTGAGTTCAAAGCTGAATTTGCCTGCCAGGTCGCGGCTGCACTGCAAGTCGGGCAAGGCGGTGTCTTCGCCATTATTGCTGGCATAAGTCAGGTTGACGCTGTACACCTGCTCCATAAACTGCGCCTGCTCCAGTAAGCAGGCCGTTACCGCCGCCCGGCCGCCGCGCAGCACATAGTCGGTGTAGCTGGGGTAAGCAATGGCTGCCAGCATGCCCACTATAGTGATAGCCACCAGCAGTTCGATCAGGGAAAACCCCGTTATTGTTCTACTTCGCGCCATGACATGCGGCCCCTTCGCAGTTGTGTATTGACGTCCAGATTCACCACATTGGTGTCGGCCAGCCCAACTGCCATCTGGTTTTCAAAAAATAACGGCTCGGTGGGCATGCTGTCAAAACGTAAACCGGACAGTACCCAGACCTCGTCCCCCTGCTCCACGCCGTCCTCATCGGTAAATTCAGCGTCATCGGTAAAATCAAAAAAATGAATCTTCAGCCGGCTGCCGCTGAAGGGGTCGACTGTCATCACATACCCATCACCTTGTGGATTGCACAAATTGTTGTCCGGAATAATGCTGGTCACCACCAACGCATCCCCAATCAGCCTGGGCGACGCCACAATACGTTCCCTGTCCTCAGGTAAATCCATATACCAGCCACGCAAACCGGCCATATCATTGGCGCTGGCAGGGGACACCAGCCGGGCCGCAGCGCCGGACGAATGCATCACATTGGTCAGGCTGCGCTCTTTCAGCTGATTGCGGCCCGACACGACCACAGCGTCCATAATGCCGTACCAGCTTTGTTCGCTGTCCAGTTGCGGGTCCTGTTCTTCCAGATAACGTCCAGTGCCAAAAAAAGCCCACAGCTGACCGGTTTCAGGTTCTGTCGCCAGCACCACCCCACCAGTGATCGGCTGGGCATTGTTCTGACTGTCGCGTGCTCTGAACAGCGGCTGGCCACTGTAGGCCACTGACCACTGCGCCGGGTTCAGGGCTGACAAATCAAATTTCCACAGATTCCCCTGCAAATCACCGGCAAAAAACCAGTCGGTATTGCCATTGCGATCATAGTCCCAGCCTTCCACTGCCCCTAAACCGTTATCACCCGTGGTGCTGGCTTCCAGCGCATTCACTATGGGCTCGCCTGTGGCCAGATCCAGCACCAGCAGGCCAACTTTGCCGCTGCTGCTGTTGTAGCCATACCCTGCTACCAAAGCCCAGCTGCCGTTGTTTAACCGGGTGATCACGGCTTTGCTGGTACTGATGCCCAACTGGGGAAAGCTCTTATCCCAAAGCAATTTAGAACCGTCAAAATCGTTCGGGTCTGTCACATCCAGAGCAAACAAATGGGCCCCACCACGGCCTGTGGAACCAATCAGTACAGTGCGCCACTGGCCATCCATATAGACATCCGCGGTGACCGATGTGCCATCGACATAATAATCTTTGCGCACCACCCCACTGACATTGGGTTCACTCAGCTGCTTCAGGTCGGCCTCGGCTGTCAGCATTGCACGTGGTACATAGGCAAAAAGTTCAGTGCCGCTGTCGGCCGAAAAGGCATGCAACATACCATCATTGGCACCCACATAAATCACCGGGCTGCGGTTGCGTTGTGCCGCAACAAAAGCCCGGTAACTGCTGGCTTCGGGCCAGCTGTACTGGTGGTAGTTGTAGTTGACGGCTGCCCCGACATAGACAGGGGACGAGTTGGCGATGTCACCCAGGGGCGTACTGCGGTTACGGAAGTTACCGCCATTTTGTTGCTCATTGCTGCGGTCACCTTTCAGATAATCCAGCACCAGACTGCTGCCAAGCGCTGCTTGCTGACTGCCGGCACCTGAGCTCAGATTGCCCCAGAGCAATTCAGCTGCTGTGGTTTCGGTCTGCCCGAAATAAATTTGCCGTTCTGTCCAGTCCGGCAGTTGTTCAGCGGCACTCCAGACATAAGAGGTGGTGTCGTCGATATTAAAGTTGACTAAATCACCACTCCAGTCACCGCTGTTAAAACGGCCCTGATAGACATGTTGCTCGGCCTGCAACGAGGTGGTGGTGCCCGCCAGGTTGGAGCCGGACGCCACCCTGGCGATAATGGCTGACAGGGTGTTGGACAAACCGGCGGCAAAAGTGTCCGGGTCGGCCGCACTGAAAAAACCGCCCCTGCTGTTCACTGCTGCATGCAGTAAATCATCAATTTTGGCTGGCTGTGAATTCAGCGGATTCGGCCAGGCAATGCTGCTGGCAGCCCCTATTGCATTAAAGGCAGTGGCACTGCTGATGGTGCCTTCGACCCCCAACCCAACGCCGAATGTCACCATATGCTGCCAAAAGGCCGGATTGACCGGGCTGGTCGGCACCAGGTTATCCAGGTCGGTGCGCAGGTCGCGCTTCCAGTAATACATGGCCACATCCGCCAGCGTATTGCTGTAACTGTCAGAAAAAGGCCCGGCCACGCTGTAGGTATAAGACTGACCTCCTGGCTTGGTGATGGTCTGGTTATTGCTGGTACTGCCGTCATTGTTGCTACGCGCCGCCGAGGTCTCCGCCTGTGAGGCCGAGTCTTCACTCCAATAACCATCCGTCATCAGAATGCTGTAGCTTTGCCGGCACATAATATGGTCGGCGCTGTCATTGCTGCCCGGCGTTTTGCCCCAGGGCCCGGCATTGTCAGTGCGGGAAAAATACTGACCGGCATTGTTCAGCGCTTTACGCAGCGGCGTGCCCTGATAATCATAAACCCGCTCGTACAATTGCTGATAAAAGGCAGTGCGATCGGCACCGGTAAAGTTACGTACCCCGGAGACCAGGGTGCCCATACTGACCCCATCCACAGTGGAACTGCCTTTATTAATGGCACCAAAGCCTACCCGTAAGGCAGCAGTCTGGGTCGAAAAAGCCCGGCCTATGCCAGCCTGAGCCGCCAGCAAACGGGAGCGGTAGTAGGTGTACCAGTTGGCAAAATTCTGAATTTCTTCCGCATAAGAGCACACACCTGCACTGCAATCCGTGCGGTTTTCCCGCCCTTCGCCGGAATAACTGGCGGTGCCAGCTGTGATATCCACCCGCGTATAGTTGGTGTAAGTGAATAAACTGCCTCCGGTATGGCGGTAGTAAACCGCAGGATAAAAGCTGCGGCTGCCACTGCTATTCTGGCAATTGGTTTTACTGGTTGCGCTGATAGTGCAGTAACGCCAGGTCACATTCTGACTTTGGGTTGCCGTTAAATTGCGGCTGCCCAACGAGGTGCGCACCGGGTGATGATAAGCCGCGGTCGGGCTGGACTGGGGGTAGGAGCTGCCATCGGCTTTAATCCATGGTCTGTAGGTGATGGCCGGATTGTAGTAGGACTTGTTCAGGCTGAACGAGCGCATCGCCCGCGCGTATAAGGCTTCGTTATTGTTAGCGGCATTGTAAGTCCCACTGTCACTTTCATCCCGGAACGACACCACCACATTGCTGGTGTCGTCCGCCCCATAAATACCGTCCGCTCTGGGATACAGGTAATAAGGGTTATCTGTATACAAATCTGGTGTGATTTCCCAGTGCATCGAACCCGAATCATCGATCAGAAACAGAATATTGGGTTCCACTGAACTGCCGGTCTGCAAGGGTGGCGAGGTTAAATCCAGCGCCGCCCAGACCGGCAACACCTGAGCACACAGGCTCAGCAGAGCCATCTTTAGCTTTGAACCCCGGTTTGAGCCTGCAGACATGGTTCCCCCTCTTAGCGCCTGAACAGACTTTGTAAGATGACGGCCGAACGCCCTGCACTGCTGACAGAACGCGCCGTAATGCGAAAGGTTGGCGACAGACAGCCAACCGAAATCCGGTCTTTGCTGGCCACATTGGCGCAGTCCGGAGGATGCGGCCAGTCGCCCAGATACTCAATCAGGTACTGTGCCGGCTCACCAACCCCGGCAGTTGGCAGCGTGGCATCTATCCACACAGATTCCGCATCCAGCCAGCGCTCTGTGGCCCCTGGTACCGCCAAATCATAAATACCGGCGTTATCAATCAAGGCCACAGGGTCAGCCACTGTCAGACGTTGTTCAGCTTCCAGCAAAGCCGCTTCCACCTGCTGGCTGGTACTGATCTGGTCGTACAGATTGGCCGTAATTTTTTCCTGAATGATGCCACTTTGCATACTGGAGGTTGCCACCAGCGTGATCGCCAGCAGCAGTAACAACACCACCACCAATGCCACTCCCCGCTGCTGAATGCTCCTGTTCATCGGTTTAGCCTCTGTTGCGCAAATGAACGCTGTAAGACAAGGTCCGGCTGGCCGCTGCCAGCTCGCTCTCCATGCCCGGCGGAGACTGCAACACCAGACTGACCCGCACCGCCAGCACGTCGGCCCAGTCTGCTACCGAATCGGCATCCTGCCAGGCCTGATTCGGCCCGCTGATAAACGCCAGTTGAAAATCCTCAACGCCATACACCACCTCTTCTGCCTCTGCGTTGTTCAGCACCCGGTACAAAGACAAGGCCTGACCGTCGGCGCTGTCGGCGACATACCAGCTGACCGAATCCAGCCGCATCAGCACTGCATTGGTGGAGAACTGCCGCACAGTGCCGGTTGCTCCGTCACAAAGCAGGGGAAACCCCAAACCCGAGGTGCAATTGGCCGCGCCCAGCTGATGCAGTACTGTGTCGTCGGCCACAGCGCTGGCGACAAAAATACTGCTCAGGGTCTCGTCACAGAGCAGCAGCAAATCGCCCGCTGCAAAACCAACGCTGGTATTGAGCTGCACCGAAGTTGCCGCAGTGTCGTGGTTTAACACGGCATAACTGCGGCCCGCTGCAAACATCAGCCGGATGGCATCCATGGCTTCGTTTGGCGTTACACCGTTAAAAACCGGAGCCGGCTGTTCAAAGCCTTCAATACCGTCATTCCAGACGGCCCAGTTCTGCCCGGCAACAGCGTCCTGTGCCACATTCAATAACCTGACTGAATTGCCGCAGCCCGAATACCCCGCACGCCGGATGTCCTGTGCCAGCAGGCTATAGCCGGAACGGGTCGCTTCATTCAGCACTGTCAGCTGCTGATTCAAGCTGGCGGTTTTATCGGCTGACAAATAGACATTGAGGGTGACTCCCGTGACAAACAGCCCCAGCACCAGGGCGACCATCAGTTCAGTCAGGGTAAAACCTGAAGCTTTTCTGTTCATGGCCGCACCTGCACAACGACAGCCTGCTCCGCAGTCAGCCGTTCGTCGGACCAGGCCAACGCAATGGTATAAAAGCCCGTTGCCGCATCCCAACTCAACTCAGGGCATAAGGCAGAAGCCGACGCCTGTTGCAGCTGCGCTGTCCAATCCGCCAACAAGTCCTGCTCGCAATCACCGGCATAAGCGCCGGTTCTGGCCCGTGTTGCGTCAGCCCGGAGCAGTTCAGCCAACGAATTGACCGCAAGCAGCACATGGGTTTTCTGCTGCGCACTCTGGTTCAGTCGCACTGAGCTGCTTTGCAGCGCCACCACCCCAAGTACTCCAGCCGCCAGCACCAGCATCGCCACCAACACCTCCACCAGGGCCACCCCTGCACAGCTCCGGTTCTGCATCAGGAGCCTCCGCACTGGGTCAGGCTGATTTCGGTCCGGCCAGCCGACCACAGACGTAACAAACGGCCCGGGCCGTCCTGCTCAGGACACAATTCAAACTGGTCATTTAATGGCTGATTGGCCGAAGTGCGAAAAAACCCCTGCGGATTAAACCTCAACTGCGGCTGGGCAAAAGAAACGGTTGCGTTGTCACTGAAGTGTCCGGCCCTCAGCACAGCAGGCGGGTCAGCCAAATCAACCACCACAAAGCCTTGCCATTGTCCGGCCTGGCCTGAGCAGGCGGTCAGCTCGGCGTTGGCATTGCACAACACCAGTGTCTGATTCTGTTTAATGGCTTCTGAGCGTCCAAGCTGCACCGCAGAAAGCAACAAATTGGTATCACTGCTGACACGATTACGCGCCAGCAAATCATTAAAAGCCGGCACCACCAGAGCCAGCAACACCAACGCCACTGTCACTGCCACCATCAGTTCAAGCAAACTAAACCCATGAACCTGACGACTCAAAACTCCCTCCAGTTCACCACTCTCAGGTAACCACTTGATCCCAGACTTAACTGTAGCAACAAAAAAACTGTCAGCAACCGTAGGTCTCTGGTCGCAAAAACCCAGAGAAACCATTGATAACTATTCGTATCCGCACTACTATCTATCGCCTTTTTCTGCATAGGGTCTGTGGTGATGTTCAAGCTGAAGCAACGTTTCTGGTTTTTATTACATGGCTGGTTGTCATTGCCTGTCTGGCTGATCTTCTGTGCTGTGTGTCTGACCGGAACCATTGCTGTGTTCAGCCATGAACTGACCTGGCTGACCAACCCAAACGCCAGAGCGGAAAACCCGCAGCACTTGCCAGCCAAAGCGGCGCCTGAACTGATCCTCGCCGTCCAACAGAAAGTGCCGGACGCCGAAGTCAGCACCGTGATGGTGATGGAGCCTTACCTGGTCAACGCCGTGCTGTTTTCCAGCAAAGGCATGCCGCCTGGAGTGGCTTATGTGAACCAATACAGCGGTGTAGTGCAGGAGCTGAACTATGGTCTGAACTTCATCAGCTTTATGCGCGCTCTGCACGGCTGGTTATTATTTCCCTGGCAGGCCAGTTACAGTGTGGGTTATTACCTGGTCTGTGCTATGGCCGTGGTGATGTTGGGTGCTTTAATCACAGGTCTGGTGATTTATAAAAATTTCTGGCGCGCTTTTACTGCACCGAAAATCCGCCTTGATCAGGGCCGCAAAACTCTGCTGACTGATTTGCACCGGCTGGCCGGTGTCTGGTCTGTCTGGTTTTTACTGCTGATGAGCCTGACCGGTTTGTGGTATCTGGTGCAGGCCATTTTGTGGCACAACGGCGTCGCCTTTTACAAAGAAGCTCCCATGCTGACACAGCAGCAGCTGCCTGCTTCCGGACAACAAGAGTCACGCATCAGCCTGGAAGACGCCTTGCAAAGCGCGCAGAAAGAATTTCCGCAACTGAAACCGGCTTATATTGGCATGCCGGAACATCATCGGGACGTCTATAAAATTTCCGGCTCCGGTGATTCTGTGTTTTTTGATCAGTATTCCTGGTCTGTGTATATCAGCCCCTGGACAGGTGAAGTGCTGGACAAATACAGTCCTGAGCAGATGACCGGCTTGCAGACAGTGATGCATATCGCCGACCCGCTGCACTATGGCACCCTGGGCGGCATCTGGACCAAAGCCATCTGGTTTCTGTTTGGGCTGATTTTATCCGGCATGTCGATCACAGGTTTTATGATTTGGGGCAGCCGTACAGTGCGGGCCGCCCGCCGTAGCAACGAAGCACCAGCCACAACTGAAGAGGTATTGTCCTGATGGCTCAACGTGACAACAGCTGGTGGCAACGCCATAAGTTTAAACTCAATGGTCTGGTGCTTATTCTGCCATTCTGGTTTTTGTATGAATCCATGAACATGACCTTTCCGGAGGCTTTGCCTCAGCAGCAGGTGGGCCCTTTTACCGTCACCCCGTCACCACTGACCAATGACGCGCCGTATCAGCACGACGGCGACTGGGTGAAAGATTTTATGCTGCAGTTTTGTGACGGTTGTGTGCCGAAGATCCGTCAGGCCTATATGACCATTGCCACAGAGCAGCCAAGCCTGGACCAGTTTGCCGACGCGCACCTTGGCATTTTGCATGGCGATAACCATATGCAGCATGTGCATGCTTTAGTGCAGTCCCCCACCGCCAGCAATCAAAAGCTGTGGTTGCTGATAGAAGACTGGCAAGGCCAGCAGCATATTGCGAGCTGGGATTTTTCGTTACCTCAGTCCTAAGCACGGATCCCTGAGCCAGCTTTCAGTGGCTGGCTGTTTTTCCTGTAAAAAATTTTTCGTTCTGCTGTCGATTTTCATCAGCCCCAACCGACTAAGCTCTGAATCATCACTGAAACAGGAGCACCAAGATGTCAGCCACCCATCCGGTTTATGCGTTACAACAAGCCTGGGCTTTAGCGGTCAAACGCCAGGACTTGTCACAAATACAGAGTTTTTACCCCGCAGAGTTCCGTGCGTTTGACGCGGTAAAGCAGCTGCAATTTAACGCAGGCGACTACTTTGTGCACTGGCAGCAATGCATGGAATTTTGCCCCGGCCATAGCCACTTTGACCTGCATCAGGTACAACTGCACAGCAGCGGCGAACTGGCTCTGGTGACAGCACTGGTGTATTGCGCCGGCAGCGACGAGCAGGGCAACAGCCAGGGCTGCTGGATGCGGCTGAGCCAGGGCTGGCAACTGCAGCAGAACAACTGGCGTATTATTCACGACCATTTTTCAGTGCCATTTGATATGGTAACCACTCAGGTGCTGTTCCAACTGAGCCCCGAACAAGGAGAGCCTGTATGAAATACCTCTGCCTGGTCTACAGCAATGAAGAGTTGCTGCACAGCCTGCCGGACAGCCCGAAGGACAGTGAATGCATGGCTTATGCCCAGTCGGTACAGCACAGTGGCCGTATGCTGGCAGCCGAAGCACTGCAAAGCGTGACCACAGCCACCACTGTGCGGGTACGGCAAGGCCAGCTGCTGCTGACCGACGGTCCTTTTGCCGAAACCAAAGAGCAGCTGGCCGGTTTTTATCTGGTCGAAGCCCGTGATCTGAATGAAGCCATTCAACTGGCTGCCGGTATTCCGGCCGCCCGGGTGGGGTCAGTCGAAGTCCGGCCTGTCCGGCAACTGGAGGTTTAACATGCGTTTTATGTTACTGATGATCCCCAAAGGGTATGAAAGCGCCGAAGCCGGTGCCATGCCCACCGCAGCGCAGGTGGACGCCATGATGGCCTTTAACCGCCAGCTGTCTGAAGCCGGCGTACTGCTGGATTTAAACGGCCTGCATCCGCCCGCTGTTGGCGCCCGCGTCAGCTTTGCCAGCGGCACCCCTGTGGTGACAGACGGCCCATTTACCGAAACCAAAGAAGTGCTGGGCGGTTACTGGATGCTGAACGTCAGGAGCCGGCAGGAAGCCATTGACTGGGCCTGCCGCTGCCCGGCGTCAGCCAATGAGATCATTGAGATCCGTCAGGTGCAGGAACTGGAAGATTTTCCGCCTGAGATTCAGCAAATTGCCGCCGACTTCCCGGATCTGCAGGCACAATGACCCCAGCCCACGCTGAAATAGCCCGACTGTATCAACAGCATCAGCGGGCCGTGCTGGCCACGCTGATCCGTCTGTTGGGTGATTTTGATCAGGCTGAAGACGCCTGCCACGAAGCCTTTATCGCCGCACTGGCTCAATGGCCGGAACAAGGCCTGCCAGCCAATCCACGCGCCTGGCTGGTCAGTGCCGGACGTTTTAAAGCCATCGACAAATGGCGGCGCCAGCAGCATGAACAGAGCATGGCCGAATTACCAGAGCTGGCCAGTGAGTGCCAGGACAAGGACAGTTCGTTGCTGACCGATGACGAGCTTCGGCTGGTGTTTACCTGCTGCCACCCGGCGCTGGCCATTGAAGCCAGGCTGGCACTGACACTGCGGGAGATTTGTGGTTTAACCACAGAGCAGGTGGCACGGGCTTTTTTGCAAAGCCCGGTTACCATTGCCCAGCGCATAGTGCGCGCCAAACAAAAGATCCGAAATGCCGCTATTCCTTATCAGGTGCCATCGGATCAGCAACTGCCGGAACGGCTGGATGCAGTGCTCAAAGTGATCTACCTGCTGTTTAACGAAGGTTATCACCAGAGCAGCGGTGAACAGCTGTTGTCGTGCGAGCTGACAGTGCAGGCGATCCGGCTGGCGGAGCAACTGCTGCCGCTGTTTCCTGATGCGGAAGTCAAAGGTTTGCTGGCGCTGATGTGGCTGCAGCAAAGCCGCAGTCAGGCCAGGCTGGACCCACAGGGGGAGGTGGTGCTGCTGGCTGAACAAAACCGGGCCCTGTGGGACCAACGGCTGATCACCCAAGGCATCCGGTTGACCGAACAGGCATTGCAGTCCGGCCGGGTTGGTCCTTATGCACTGCAGGCAGCCATCGCCGCTGTGCATGCCGAAAGCCCGACAGCGGCAGACACCGACTGGGCTCAGATCATTGGTCTCTATGATCTGCTGTTGCGTTTGCAACCCAGCGCCGTCGTAGCGTTAAACCGGGCTGTGGCATTCGGCCAACTGCATGGTGCTGCCGCAGCACTGACGCTGTTGCTCCCTCTGCAGCAGGAACTGGCGGCGTACCATTTGTATTATGTGGCATTGGCAGACTGCTACAAAAAGCAGCAGCAGTGGTCTTTGGCGGCTGACGCATTGCAGCAGGCGCTGCAACTTTGTCAGCTGGAACCGGAGCGCCGTCTGTTGCAACGCCAGTTGCAGCAGATGTCACAGCACTGACAAAGCAATCGCGGCACAGTACACTCTGCATACAGAGAGAACACAGGCAGACACTGATGACCCACGAACTGCAGGATCCGACACTGCTGAAACACAGTAGCTTTATTCAAGGCCAGTTTGCCCCGGCCAGCTCAGGCCACTTTGCCGTGCATAACCCGGCCGACGGCAGCCTGGTGGCTTTGGTGGCCCAGGTCAGCAGCATTCAGGTGCAGCAGGCCATTGGTGCAGCAACCCAGGCCTTTGCGCTCTGGAGCCAGAGCCCGGCCATTCAGCGTGCGACTGTACTTCGCCGCTGGCAGGCACTGATGCTGCAACATCAACAGGACCTGGCTCTGCTGCTGACGTTGGAACAAGGCAAGGCTCTGGCCGAAGCCAAAGCGGAAATTGCTTATGGGGCTTCCTATGTCAGCTGGTTTGCCGACGAGGCCCTGCGGATGAATGGTGCTGTCTTGCCTGCCCTGCAGCCAGGCCAACAAATTCTGGTCTTAAAAGAACCTGTTGGCGTCGTCGGCGCCATCACCCCCTGGAACTTCCCGAATGCGATGATTTTGCGCAAAGCAGCAGCGGCCTTAGCTGCGGGCTGCAGTTTTATCGTCAAACCTTCAGAGCTGACCCCTTTGTCTGCATTGGCACTGGCCGAACTGGCACAACGTGCAGGGTTGCCGCCGGGGGTGTTTCAGGTGCTGACTGGCACAGAAGCCGCCATGATAGGACAGCACCTGACAGAGGATCACCGTATTGCCAAATTCAGCTTTACCGGTTCCACTGCAGTGGGCAAATTGCTGCTGGCGCAATGCGCCGGCACTGTCAAAAAAGTCTCGATGGAACTGGGTGGCAATGCCCCTTTTATCGTGTTTGACGATGCCGATCTGGATGCAGCAGTAACAGGCCTGATGGCGGCTAAATTCCGCAACGCCGGCCAGACCTGTGTTTGTGTCAACCGGGTGTTGGTGCACAGCGCTGTCTACGAAAACTTTCTGGCTAAACTGGTCAAAGCCACAGCAGCTCTGGTGCTGGCGCCAGGGCTGGACCCCAACTGCCAGCTGGGCCCGCTGATCAACCAGGCCGCTGTCGATAAAATTCACCGCCTGCTGGACGATGCGCTGGAGCATGGTGCCGAGCTGTTATTGGGCGGTACCATAGACGCCGATTTAGGGCCTTTGTTTTTTCAGCCGACTATCCTGACGGATGTCACGCCAGAAATGGCGATCAGCCACAGCGAAATTTTTGGCCCTGTGCTGGCACTGACGATGTTTGATCAGGAAGAGGAAGCGATAGAACTGGCCAATGCCAGCCCAACCGGATTAGCCGGTTATTTTTACAGCCAGTCCGTTGCACGGGTGTTTCGGGTAGCCAAAGCCTTGCAGCTGGGTATGGTAGGCGTGAATGAAGGCCTGATCTCCAACGCCGCCGCTCCTTTTGGCGGTGTCAAAGAATCAGGCCTGGGCCGGGAGGGTTCCGTCTATGGGCTTGACGATTATTGCGAACTCAAACACCTCTGCATCGGCAGTCTGAGCTAACGGAATACATCCGTCAGCACGTCAGCGACAATCAGGGTTGCCACCGAAACCAACACCAGATCCGTGCCCAGCAATTGCCACTCATAGCCGGGATGGACAGGCAACCGGTCCAGAAACCCCACAGGGGCCGCCCGCTGTTGCAGGCCAGGCGGTAAGGGTTTGCCTTTACGCAGTTTGTTGCGGCTGCCCGGAGCTAAAGGTTTTTCCCCTGTTAACTGGTATTCAAGCGCCAGCTGGCGGGCTTCATTGACGGATATTCCTGCCCCAACCAGAGTCGGGCTGTACCCCTGATGCGGCGAACCTGCTGGTCCCTTGGTTTTACTCTGACCAGCGGGCAACGCCGGATCCGCGACGGCAGTACCGCCCAGCATCGGGACTATCAGCAGAGTCCAGAGTTTGATTCTGTGATTCATGCAGTTTCTCCTCTGTGCAGATTCAGAGGAGAGCATAAGCCCCAGTTACTGAACCTGACCTGACTCTGTGGTATTTTCTGTGCTGCCGGCTGTCGGCTGCACTGCGTTTGCCGCAGGGGGTTTCACCGCGTCCTGCGCAGCTTTTTGTGCCAGCACCACAGGGAAAAACAGCTGCAGTGGGTTTTGCCTGGCCTGTTCCAGCACGGACTTCAGCAAGGCGGGAATGCGGCTCAGACGGCTGCCGCGTGCCCGCAGCGCCACCGCCAGCGCCAGCGTAAAGCTGACCCATAAATTGACAAAACCAATCAACAACACCAGCAACAGATGAAATACAAAACTCAGAACCGATAAATCGCCACTGACGGCACTGTATCCCAGATTCGCCGACGCAAAAGCCACATGGCGGATATCCAGCGGCAAACCGGTCAGATACCCCAGGTACCCTGTCATACCCAACAAAATACCGAAAAAGAAATTACCCGCCAAAGCACCATAATGCTGGTGCATATAAGCAGCAAATCGTTTGCGTGAGCGCTCAGGCAAAATTTGTTTCAGGCCCGGATGCTGGTACAGACGAACCCGTAAATCCAGGTAATTGGCCCTGTTTTCAAAAAAGCCGGCAATCAGACCGGAGCAAAATAACCAGACCCCGGCAATGGCCGCAAAAAACAACGACCCCGCCAGAGGCGATACCGCCCTGAGCTGATAAGCGACCTGTTCGGCGCTCAGTAACGGAGCATCCTGCCACCACCAGACCAGTGCCGCTATGCTGCTGGCCGTCAGCACAGCAACAGTGACATTGCCCCAGACCGCCGCCCACTGCGACCGGTTCACATCAATCAGCAAAGCCGCCAGTTTTTTATGCACAGCCCGGCCGTTTTCGCCACGCTCCACCTCCGAGGCAAAACTGGCCGCCGTCATGGCCGGTTGTTTGGTGGCCACGGTAAAACCCAGCATATGAATAAGCACAAACCCCAAAGCGTAATTCAGGCTGACCAGCAACGCATTGGCAAAAGGAGCCAGCCCCTGGCTTTCGATAAAGATCTTATGCAGCGCCATCAACGCAATAATGACACCAGCTCCGGCTGCCGACCGGACCAGATGAAAAAACTGCGCCTTGCTACGGGCAATGTAATGTTCGCCATGGCTACTTTTATTGACCGTGATGCTTTTGGATAACATCTGACTGCTACTGCGCCACAAGGCGGACACCGAGTTTTTTTCAATGCCAGCGGTGACCAGGGTTCGCAGGACCAGAAACAACTTTTGCTGCCAGAGTTCAGGCTCGGGCTCCCGCCAGACCGCCACCAGCAGTTCAATCCGGTCTAAGGTCTGTTCCAGCCGTTCCAGCAAATGTGCCACAGACACTGAACTGCCGACACCAGCGCCCCGTCGGCGCAACCGCTCTACCTGATCGCGGCATTGGCGCAACATCACATCAAAATGCGCCAGGTCGTAGCAAGGCTGCTCCGGGTTTTCCAGCTGACGTTTGCCTTGTTCGACAAAGAGTGTCATTTCACGGTGTAAAGCAATAAAAGGGGAATCGATACTGATCAGACGTTTGTCCATCCGCATCAGATCCGGTTCAATTTCTTCAGCCGCCACCCAAATCCCCAGCATTTCCAGAGCGTACAGCGTTTCTTCGCGGCAATGCAGTTCCAGAGAGCGCATCACCTCAGGCGGACAATAGGAGGCGAGATCCAGCAGAACCTGCACCAGCTCGTCGGCTCCCCCCCGCTCCAGCCAGTCTTCGTGGTCACTCGACTTAAACAGCTGCACCAGCACATCTTTCAAGTCGGCGTAATCTTTCGGTGCCGGGTTGATTTTTTCATAGAAACGCGCCGCCATTTCGCGGAAAAACCCCCGACGGGAAAAGATCCCCAGACTGACCAGCGCCGGGTACAGGTGCATCTGGCCTATCCATTGAAACAATAATGCAGCCAGGGAAGCCGCATGTTTGGGGTTAGCGGTCATCGCCTCAGCGAACTTGTGGGCCCGGCTTTTCTGTTCAAAACCAAAATGCTGTGCGCTCAGCCAATGCACCAGCTGGCCTGCCACCAACTGGCCGTCCCTTTGCCCGGCCAGACTGCGCAGCAGACTGACGGCACTTGATGTTGTCATAGAGAATCCTCTTCACTGCGTCGAACCGCAAGGGCAGAAACAGGTTCGTTCTGATAGGGCACCATGCCGGATAAGAGAGCAAAAGCACAGCAGAGTTCCACGATCTGCCGCAGATAGCCGATGAAACCGACTGTCTGCGGCAATGCGTTAGTGGCGGGTGGTTTTCAGGTATTGAAACAATTCTGTCGCAGGCATGGCCTGGGCATACAAAAAGCCCTGCCCTTCTTCACAACCCATAGCAGCCATCAGTTGCTGTTGCTCTGCCGTTTCAATGCCTTCAGCAATAGTGGCCAGCCCCAGCTTTTGCCCCAGATGCACTATGGTTTCGGCAATCAGAGACCCATTGGTGCCTTTAAAGTCTTTAATAAAAGCCCGGTCAATTTTGATCCTATCCAGCGGCAGTTGCTGCAGGTAACTCAGTGACGAAAAGCCGATACCAAAATCATCAATCGCGACCTTCACGCCAAAGGCTTTCAACTGCTCCAGCGCCGCTATCACAGCTTTCGGATCGTCCATCACCACAGACTCCGTAATTTCCAGTTCCAGCCGGGCCGGGTCCACCTGATAGTGCTCAATGCAGTCAATCACCGACTGAACAAAACGGTGATGGCGGAACTGTGGCATCGACACATTGACCGCAATACGGACCCCGGTATGACCGGCATGGGTCAGCTGCTGCAACATCTGACAGGCTTGCTGCAACACCCAGTCGCCTATTTCGATAATCAGGCCCGAGTACTCAGCCAATGGAATAAAAGTGGCCGGAGAAACAAAACCACCTTCAGCCTGAGGCCAGCGCAGCAGGGCTTCCAGGCCTATCACTTCATTGCTTTTCAGACAGACCTGCGGCTGATACCACAGCTGCAGTTTGTTGCGCTGAAAATCAGAACGCAGGCTGCGCAGCATTACCAGCCGCTCCATCATCATGGTTTCCATCTGCGCGTCGTAATACTCGAAATTCTGCGCCAGATGTTTCTTCGCTCTGTTCAGCGCTATATACACCTGCTTCAGAATGCTGATGCCTTGTTTGGCACTGTCTTTCAGACGGCAAAAACCAAAAGTCGCATTGACCTGCAACGCATGTTCTGAGCACTGAAACGGCATTTCAAAAATACCGTTCAGGCTTTCCGGATTCAGTGCCGACTGCGGACCAATTAACCCAAACACATCCGCACCAATGCGGCCTATCTGGGCGATTTCGCCAAATTGCGCCACCAGACGGTGCGTCACAGCCACCAGCAGCTCATTGCCAATTTCCTGGCCCAGCCCATCGTTGACGTCGGAGAAGTGATCAATATCCACCAGCACCGCCACTGTCTGCTCAGGATCCAGCCGCCGGGTGTCCTGCAACAACACAGTAAACTCATTACGGTTCGGTGTTTTCGTCAGCGGGTCTATATAAGCCGCATGCTTGAGCTGTTGAAACAAGGTGACATTTTCATAGCCAATGGAAATATTACTTAAAAACACTTCAATCAGCTGACGGTCAAAATCCTCAACCGGTCTGTTGGTTTCCAGATATACAGCAGCCGCATGTTCAGAATTTCCCAGGTACAGCACTGTGTCTCTGTCGGTAAAAATATGCCGGCGTTGCTCCAGACACTGGGTGATTTGCTGAATAATACGTTCGTTATTCAGCCGCTCCAGCCGACATTTAATAAAAGGTGCGTAGTTGCCTGCTGCACCCAGCACATAAATAGTGTCGCTGGCGCTGCCGTCGTCTTCAATCTGCGCGCAAAGTACACCTTCCGCATGCAGGCCAATCAGTGATGAAATCTGTGTGACCACCCCTTCGGAAAACTCGTGCAGCGAATGTTGCTCCAACAGGTTGGCGCCGGCATTGATAATTTTCTGCAACCCAAGCCGGTTTTGGTTGATGGTGCGGATTTGCTGGTAAGAACGGATAGAAGCGATGATGGTGGTCACCAGCTTGTTGCGGGTCAGCTCAGTTTTGGTTTTGTAATCATTGATATCGTATTCTTTGATCACACTTTCTTCAGGTGCATACCCAGGCTGCCCGGTGCGCAGTACAATACGCACTTCATCCAGCTTCAACTGTTCACGGATTTGCTGGACCACCTGCAGGCCGGCGTTGTCGGACTCCATCACCACGTCCAGCAGAATCACAGCAATATTGGGATTGGTTTTAAGAAAGGACAGCGCTTCTTTGCCGGAATACACGTGATGAAAAACCAGCTTGCGGTCCAAAACCAGCAAATCAGATAAAGCCAGTTTGGTAACGGTATGAATTTCTTCATCATCATCGACAATCAGCAGGTGCCACTCTCCGCTGTGCAATGACTCTGGCGCTGCTTCCTGCTCTTCTTCTGCCAGAAACAGGAACTCTTCCTCTGACGCTTTTGACACCATGTTCCGACCTTTTACTACTCTGTCCAGGGGGAAATCCGGTCTGCTATGAAAACGCGTTGGTTTCTCTGATCAACCTTAGCTTATTCCGCCCCGCCCAGCATCCTTTGCAGTTTTTTTACCCAATCAGCTTACACTATACCCTCAGGCAAAAAAAGCAATTCATTTTGTTAAAGTTCACTTAAATCATGCAGTTAACATTTCAATATCATGACGACAAAAAGAGCGTGTTATGGTAACGCGGATAAGGTCCCTAACAAGCGGCAACGCAGTGGAGTCAAACCGGATGCAGCGCATTCAGTCAGGTCGGGGTTTTGAGCGTTTGCAACGGCTGGTCCGCCAGCAACTGGGGCATGAGCTGGCGACCGATCAGAGCAAACCTCAGAGCCAGGCAACAGCCGCCAACGCTCCTGTAGAATTCAGTCAACGCCACCAGCAGCTGGCCAGCCGCTCCGGCGCTGAACTGGACATCCAGACCGGGTACCAGCAGTTGAGTCTGCTGCAACGGGCACAGCGGCGGGAACGTATGCACAAGGAGCGGCAACAGGCCAATCTGGAACAGGTGATGCGACTGACGCAGGATTATTGCCCTGAACATGTGGCCAGCTTAGAGGTAGACCCGGACTGGTTTCAGCAATACTGCGAACTGGTACTGAATATCTCGAACCCCACTATGCAGCAGCTGTGGGCCAAAATCCTGGCCGGTGAAATAGCTCAGCCCGGCAGTTTTTCGCTGCGTACCTTATTTTTATTGCATCAGATGAGTTACAAAGAAGCGCTGGCATTACAAAGAGCCGCCAGCCTGACCTGCAGAGTGCGGCAGCAAGACAGCGGCCATATTTATTTTGGTTATCTGCGCAGCCCTTCGGTCTGGCAATTTTTAACAGGGCGTAGCAAAGCTGTGCTGAACCTGAGCCAGTTTGGCCTGACCTACCCACAAATTCTGAGCCTGACCGAACTGAATTTATTGCACCCCAGTGAAATTGAAAGTGGCGCTCTGGACCCGGCCACCCCACTGAACCTCTGGTATCACCAGCAACAGCTACAGGTCAAAGCCAAAGTGCCGGGTCTGGTGCTGCAGTACTACAAGTTTACGCCTATGGGGACTGAACTGCTGCCCTTGCTGAGCAGCCAGCCTAACAGCGCTTACCTGCAGACACTCAAACAGCTGCTGAGCCCTGTACTGCTGATTGAATGAAAGTACGGTTGAGTCAGACCAGCTGAGCCGCCGCTTTGCAACGCTGCAGCAAGTCGACAATTTTAGGCAGGTCCAGGGGTTTAATCACCACATCGTCCATGCCAGCGGCCAGAAAACTTTCACGTTCCGCTGGCAGCGCATGGGCGGTAAACGCCAGGATCAGGCTGTGCTGGTGATGAGGAAGCTGCCGGATCTGCTGGGCGACCTCAGTGCCCTGCATATCCGGCAACTGAATATCCAGCAGGATCATCTGATAATGATTGGTTTTTGCCAGCTGCACCGCTTGTTGCCCAGTTACGGCAGTGTCCAGTTTTAACGCCTGGCGCGCCAGCAAAGCCTGCACAAAAGCCAGATTGGTCTCATTATCATCCACCAGCAAAATACGGGGTTGTTGCTGGGTGTGTTTGGGTAACTGCAGTACTGGCAGGATCTGCAAAGGCCGGCTCAGCACAGGGCAACTTAATTGCGAGCGCCACCAGCTTTGCTGTGCTGGTGAGGCAAAAGCAATGACAGGGCAATCCAGCTGTTGCAACAGTTGCTGATACTCATTGCTCTGCAGCTGGTCAGGCAATTGCAGCACCACCAGGTCCAGCAAACGCAGCTTGCGCTCCAGCAACAATTCTGCTGGCCCCTGCACCTGAAACACCTGTTCAGCCACCGCAGACAGGGCGGGTTTGATTAAAGCGCTGCGGGCAGGTTGTGCATCCAGATAAGCCAGCGCCTGTTTCACCGCGGACGGCTGACTCCACACTTTATGCAGCGGAACCTCCAACACCAGCGAACAGCCCAATTCCTCCAGGCACGATAAACGTACCTTATAGCCTGCCTGTCGGATCAGCTGTTGCACCAGATACTGCGCTGGCAATAAATCCTGCCCGCTTTCCGGTGTCAGCAAAAACTGCAACGCTGTGCTGCGTCCGGCAAAGTCCCATTGCAACAACAGACTGCTGTCCTGGAAATTCTGCAGATAACAGTGCCAGGTCAGGGGTTGGTCACGCATACCACTGCAAATCAGTTGAATAATGGCGCGGCAGGTCCAGGTCAGCGCCTGCAGGTCCAGTTCAAATCCGTTCTGATGCAAAGCCGGGTCTTCCACCAGCACCAGTTCAACACCGGCCGGGCCAAGGTACTGCTGCCATTCAGTGTTTTCCTGCTGCAGCCAGACCCCGGGTTGCCAGTGTTCAGGCGCGGCTTCGGTGCAACGCAGCTGCCACTGCATTTGCCAGAATTCCAGTTGTTTTTTTAACTCCGCTTCCGTCAGCGGCCACAGCAGACGCAGCTGCTGCTGCCATTGCTGCTGCACTGTCTGCGCCTGCAATTGTTGCTGCTGACATTGGGTCAGCTGCGCCGACAATGCGGCACAACGCTGTTGCAGTTGGTCAAATTGTTCTTTGCTCGGTTCGGCCAGCTGCAGGCGTTCTGCCACCTGACCTTTCAGACTGTGATGGGTCCAGTTCAGTTCGGTCAGCGCATTCTGCAGTTCAGTCCACAGCGCGTCCCCTGACACAGCCGGAGCAGGGCGCTGCAGCAACAGGTGCAGTTCTCTGTTCAGATCCATCATCATACGGTGCTGTTCAACGCGGTACTTGCGAACCCATAACGCCAGTGCGGCAGCGGTCAGCAATAATGCCACCAGCCAGTAGGCGCTTTGATGATACCAACTGGCATGCAGCTGCAAAGGTGCAATCTGCAGTGCTACATAGCCTAAAACGTCCCCTTCGGCTTTGGCGGTATCAGGCGCAAAAAACACCATGCTGGCCGGACTGACCAGCACTGCAGACCACAACAAATCAGAGCCATCCGGCAGCGCCTGGCGCCCTGTCATATTCTTTGAAATCGCCCAGTCTACAGTCGCACTGTAGCCCTGACTGGCAGCAAACAACTGGCCGGAGGCATCAAACACCAGAATGGATTTCAGTGGTAAGGTACTGGCAAAGCTGGACGCCAGCAGGTTGGCTTTAATCTGTTCCGCAGCCCCTTTGACCAGCAAAGGCTCCACCATCAGGGCCAGACTGGTCAATAGTTGCTGTTCGGCTTCACTGCGGCTGCGTTCCTGCTGCTGCCATTGGCTATGCCAGCTCAAAGTCCCGGCCAGGCCAATTAAGGCGATAGCAAACAAAGTGGTCAGCAGTAAAGCACGGAGTTTCATCAATAAATTCTGCCCGGATAAATACAGCAGCCACTATAGGGCGGACCTGAATGCAGAACAACAGGAATTCTGCATTCAGCCAGAGCCAGGCTTAAAAATGCAGCTGAACGCCAGCAAAAGCCCCGTCAAACGTCAGATCTGCATCCAGGTCATCCACATCATCCAACTGCAACTTGCTGCGTTTAAAGCCTGCCTGAAACTGCAGATCGAACGCCGGCACATCCACCAGCTCATAGGACAAACCGTATTTGATATCCGACAAGGAGCTACCGTCATAGCTGGCGTAATTGGCTTCGGCAAACAAAGTCACTCCTGTGCCGAGCAGACCAAAGCTGCCGTAGCCGTACAACATGGGTACGATCGCCGAAATGTCCTGACGGGCACTCTGACCATTTTGCAGACTGACCACACTCAGTTCGCCGTCGATGTACTTGGCCGTTACACCCAAATCAAAGGCAAACAGCTCGTTGTCGAGCAACTCGTAATAAAAGGTGGCGTCCAGATTGCTCAGGTCGGCGTCCTGCATCACAGTGCTCGCCACATCAAACTGCTGGCCGTCAAACACAAAAGTGCGGTTAAGCACTGTGCTGCCGCCCGACTTCAGGTTGTTGTATTGCAAACGGATATTGGGCATCAGTGGCACCGGGTGCTCTATTTTCAGCGCAAAGCTGCCCAGAGTTTTGTTGGCAAAACTAAAATCCTGCTGCTGACCTGGCTGGCCAAAGCCACCGTCCACAGATGCATCCATCAGATCCGCGTTCAGGTACACCCCGGCCACAGTGTCTGCCCACACCAGAGGCGACATCAGTGCCGCGCCGCACAGCCATGCCTTCATCGAAAATTTCATTGTGAGATCCTTGTTCTTTTATTCAATTCGTTAGGGAGTTATTGGGCTACCGCCACCACATCGGCTTGCTGCTGCGCCGTGCTGCCGTCACTGAAGCTGAACGTCAGCGGCACTTTGTCCCCGGCCTTCAGTGCAGTTTTGGCGTCAAACAGCATTAAATGCAGGCCACCAGGTTGAAAGGTTACAGTCCCGCCCGCTGGCACATCCACCTGTTGCAGTTGCTGCATTTTCATCATGCCGTCCTGGTGCACATGCTCGTGCAGCTCAATCTCTGCAAAAGCCGGGCTGGTCACGCCGGTCAGTACAACGGCTTCTTTGCCGGTGTTTTCCAGCGTCAGATAACCGGCCGTCATACTGCGGCCAGGCAACAGCTCACGCACTTTGACATCGCTCAACTGAACACTGGCTGAGAACGCAGCGGCAGAAAATAACGAGAGCAGCGCCACCAGGCTTAATTTATTCATCACAGACTCCATCAGTGGGGATGCAGAACATTCTAACGGAAGCGGCCGCCGCGCCGTCAACGCCTTTTTCCAGTAAGTCAGTGCTGCAAAAAACAACAGCAACACAATTATCTATCAAAGCATTGGCTGATTTTGCTGAGGTTTCGCTTTTTGAAAGTCGAAATTTCAGCCCTTTAGCGATTGTCAACCCAGCAAACCACTATAAAACAGAAATTTTGTTTAAATAATAACCTTTGCATTGTTGGCAAAAATCCGTAAACTTGGCGCCCCTTCAGGGTCGAGCCTTGGTTTTAGCGGTGCGCATAGGTCCATACCAACTTGAGAACAATGTGATTTGTGCTCCGATGGCCGGAGTGACTGATTACACTTTTCGCGAGCTTTGCCGACGTTTTGGCGCAGCTTTAGCTGTGTCAGAAATGATGTCGAGCAATCCTTTGGTCTGGCAAAGCGAAAAATCACTAAATCGGATGACACATCAGGATGAAAGTGGCATTCGCTCGATTCAGATCGCAGGAGCGGACCCGGAGCAGATGGCCGAAGCGGCGGTGTTTAATGTGGAACACGGCGCCCAGATCATCGACATCAATATGGGATGTCCGGCAAAAAAGGTGAATAAAAAACTGGCGGGCTCTGCCCTGCTGCAATACCCGGAGCTGGTTGAGCAAATCGTCCGTGCTGTGGTCAATGCAGTGAAAGTACCAGTCACCCTAAAGATCCGTACCGGCTGGGATCCGGAGCACCGCAACGGGGTGCACATAGCCCGGATAGCCCAAGACAATGGCATACAGGCACTGGCTGTGCATGGTCGCACCAAAGCCTGTATGTATAAAGGAGAGGCGGAGTACGACACGATCCGCACTATCAAACAAAATGTGTCCATTCCGGTGATCGCCAATGGCGACATCACCACAGCGGAAAAAGCCAGGTTTGTGCTGGATTACACTGGGGCCGACGCCATCATGATTGGTCGTGCGGCTCAGGGGCGTCCCTGGATTTTCCGTGAAGTGGTGCACTATCTGGCCACAGGCCAGACGCTGGCGGCTCCGGCCATCAGCGAGGTGCGGGATATCATGCTGGAGCATGTCCGCGGTTTACACCAGTTGTATGGAGAGGTGTTAGGCCCGCGTATAGCCCGCAAACATGTGGGTTGGTACCTGGCAGAACATGACAGCGAAGGCGTGTTCCGCAGTGAGTTTAATGGCATCGAGCAGGGCAATGTCCAGCTGGATGCACTTAATGTGTATTTCGAACAACTAGCAGCAACCTAACGTAAAAGAGAATAGGCAATGTTTAATCAAAACGTGACTTCGCCATTTATCACCAATGCCCATGTACAGACTCAGGAAAAACCGCAGCCTCTGAGCAACGCGGTTCAGAAGGCAGTGGCGAACTACTTACAGCAATTAAATGGTCAGGACGTCAACGACCTGTACGAGCTGGTGTTATCTGAATTAGAAAAGCCATTGTTAGAAGAAGTGATGAAGTACACCCGCGGCAACCAGACCCGCGCCGCCAACCTGATGGGCATCAACCGCGGTACGCTGCGTAAGAAGCTGAAACAGTACGGCATGAGTTAATGCCCCTGCGGGAGAAGTCCCGCCAAAAAGCACCTTCGGGTGCTTTTTTGTTTTTCCGCGTCCTCTTTGACGCTGCAGCTTCGTTGGCTGCTGATTCTCGCCCCAGTCAGATAGTGGACTATGCTCCTGGGGACTCGAATCCTTGCCGCCTTGCTGCAACGCCAACTACTTAGCGGAATCACTTTAAAGAATACGTTGAATAAATAAGGGATTTCACCGGCGATCCCAGCGACACAGCAAAGCCTTTTTTCTCTATGCTTATGTCCAGGCTGTTTTGTTGTCCCAAAGCTGTGAAACACAGTAGCGCTGGTCCGAATTAACCATTACAGCGGAGAATGATCCAATGAACGCAGCCCGTCCAATCCGTCGCGCTTTATTAAGTGTGTCAGACAAAACCGGTATTGTTGAGTTTGCCAAAGCGCTGCATCAGCGCGGCGTGGAATTACTGTCCACCGGCGGCACCGCCAAACTGCTGGCCGAACAAGGCATTCCAGTGATTGAAGTATCTGACTACACAGGCCACCCGGAAATTATGGATGGCCGGGTAAAAACCCTGCACCCGAAAGTTCACGGCGGCATTTTAGGCCGTCGCGGTACCGACGAAGCCGTGATGGAGCAACACCAAATCGCGCCTATCGATTTAGTGGTAGTAAACCTGTATCCCTTTGCTCAAACCGTGGCTAAACCAGGCTGCAGCCTGGAAGACGCGGTGGAAAATATCGATATCGGCGGCCCGACTATGGTGCGCGCTGCGGCGAAAAACCACAAAGACGTGACTATTGTGGTCAATGCCTCTGACTACGCCAAAGTACTGGCCGAGCTGGAAGCCAACAATGGCACCACCACGCACGCCCTACGCTTTAGTCTGGCCATTAGCGCCTTTGAACACACGGCCCAGTACGACGGCATGATCGCCAACTACTTTGGCACTATGCTGCCAGCCTATGATGTGGCCGACGCCCAGCCAAGCCAGTTCCCACGTACCTTTAACGCCCAGTTTGTGAAGAAACAAGACCTGCGTTACGGCGAAAACAGCCACCAGGCCGCGGCCTTTTATGTGGAAAGCCAAATTCAGGAAGCGTCCGTAGCCAGCGCCACTCAGCTGCAAGGCAAAGAGCTGTCGTATAACAATATTGCCGACACCGACGCCGCTTTGGAATGCGTAAAAGAATTCGCTGAACCTGCCTGTGTCATCGTCAAACACGCCAACCCTTGTGGTGTGGCTATTGGCGACAACATTCTGGCGGCCTATGAGCGCGCTTACAAAACCGACCCGACTTCTGCTTTTGGCGGCATTATTGCCTTTAACCGTGAGCTGGACGCGACCACAGCCGAAGCCATTGTCAGCCGTCAGTTTGTGGAAGTCATTATTGCGCCAACAGCCACGGCAGAAGCGGCTGCAGTGGTGGCGAAAAAGCCAAACGTGCGCCTGCTGGTCTGTGGTCAGTGGCACAGCAAAACCACGGGTTTTGACATTAAACGCGTTAACGGCGGTGTACTGGTGCAAGACCGTGACCAGAAGATGGTCAGCGAAAGCGACTTAAAAGTTGTGACCAAACGCCAGCCAACAGCAGATGAACTGCGTGATCTCATGTTCTGCTGGAAAGTGGCCAAGTACGTTAAATCCAACGCCATTGTCTATGTGAAAGACAGCATGACCATTGGTGTGGGCGCTGGCCAGATGAGCCGTGTGTACAGTGCAAAAATTGCCGGTATTAAAGCCGCGGATGAAAACCTGGAAGTGAAAGGTTCAGTGATGGCGTCTGACGCCTTCTTCCCGTTCCGCGACGGTATAGACGCCGCAGCTGCCGCTGGCATCACCGCCGTGATCCAGCCAGGTGGTTCCATGCGCGACGCTGAAGTTATTGCCGCGGCTGACGAGCACGGCATGGCGATGGTATTTACCGGTGTGCGTCATTTCCGTCACTAATCCTGACGTAAACACCAGGGGCAGAGTTAAACTCTGCCCTTTTTTATTGGCCCTCAGGGCCGATATCACAGCCCAGCGGCGGCCTGTAACTCAGCACAGTCAAACCGCTGCACTGCACCCACATAAGGCCCACTGCTACCTGTATTGCCACCAATCAGATACAGGCTGGTATTCACCCGCACCGCCGACGCATGGCGGGCAGGCAACATAGGGACCTGCAGCTGCTGCCAGCTGGCACTGCCCGGCTGCCACAGCATCACTCTGTCCATTTGCTGGTAATCGCCGAAACTCACCAGCGCATTGTCACAACTGGCCACCGCATTGGCACTGGTGACCAGAGGCAATTCAGGCTCGGCATGCCAGCTTTGGCTGGATGTATCCAGCCGTTCCACCGTCTTTAAGCCCGTCTTGCCATTAAAACCACCCACCAGATAGAGCTGGCCATTGAGTGCGGCCAGTTCTACATCCTTGCCAACCGACATGGCGGGGCCGCGTCGCCAGCTGCCGCGCTCTAAATGGTAAACAGCCACCAAATCACGGGCTGTCAGGGTGCCTTTGTGTGCATCAGAACCACCCAACACCCAAATCTCGTTGTTCAGCCGTACTGCGGCATTCATCCGGGTGGGTTCCGGCAAATTCGGTGCAAAGCTCACGTCACCGCTGCGGATATTCAGTACTTCCACCCGCCGCTCCAACCGAACCGCCTGCGCCAGCGCAACCTCACCGCCCAGAATATAAATGGATTCTTTGCCATCCCAAACAGCAGAAAAATAGCGCCGAGGCAACAATGTGCTGCTGAGCTGGCGCACCTGGCCGCTCTGGGTGTCTATTACTTCCACATCGCCAAGAAAACCACTGTCGTTGCTGCCCCCCAGCACATAAATCTGGTCGCCAATAGGCACAGCGGCGTGGCCCATGCGGGCCCTGTGTAACTGACTAAAGTGTGGGTTGGATTGCGGCGTACTGCTACAGCCCGCCAACAGAAACACTACAAGACAAAACGCATACAACTTTTGCATCTGGATATCCTTATCAGAGGTAAAATGTTAACAGCGCGTAACTTAACACACGACTCGGTCACAGCAACAGCCAATCAGCCCATTAAGCGCGCCGGAATGCTCCAGGCGAGACGCACCGGCAGGCCGGGGTCGTGGTCAAACTCCAGGCAGCTGAGCGAGGCCTTTTTCAGTTCAACAAAAGCCGCCGACAACCCCAGCAACTGCTGGATCAGCATGGCAAGTTCGGGCTCATGCCCAACCACCAGCAGCGCCTGGCCGTCAGCCAGTTGGGCTTTCAGCTGTTCGGCCATGTGCGTGGCACTGGCACCCGGAGCCAGCCAGTCCTGTTCAGCCACGGCTTCGGTCAGCTCTAAATCTTTGCGCATCAGCGCCGCGGTCTGCACCGCCCTGGCATAAGGGCTGCACAAAATTTTATCCGGGATCAACTGGTGTTTTTGCATAAAGGCCGCCACACGCCGCGCCTGCAACCGGCCTTTTTCATTCAGGCACCTATCCATATCATCCACCAGGCCCGAACGTACATCGGCCGTTGCATGCCGCATCAGATACAACACAGATTTCATCGCGCTTTCGCCTCCAGTTTTGCTGCGCGGCACTCTAACCAAGCTAAATGACAGCCGTATGACCAGCAAGGTTTTGATTGCCTCTGCGACTTTTTGTCGCATTCCCCAACAGCGCCGTATCCGTTAGACTGCTGTCAGTTCTGACCTGCTTTCCCGGAGCCCGGCTTTTGGCATGCCAACCCCTGATCATCCGCTGATGCAACTCATCCGTTTTCGTTGGGGCCTGCTGGCACTGGAAGCGGCGGCCTTGCTGTTTGCCTGGCTGATTGACCAGCCCGTCTGGTCCTGGCCCTTATTGCTGAGCCTGGCAGCCTTGCATCTGCTCTCCAACCCTGTGCTGGACAGGCTGAGTCGCCACGCCAGCTACCCACTGCGGCTGGCGGCGTTGGCGCTGCTGCTGGATATTGCCGTGATGACCTTGCAGCTGGCACAAAGCGGTGGTGCCAGCAATGGCCTGACAGCGGTGTTGCTGCTGCCGGTGGCGGTCAGTGCTATGTTATTGCCGCCGCTGTCCAGCCAGTTGTTTGCCGCGCTGGCTATTTGCTGTTACAGCCTGCTGACCCAATGGCAGCTCAGCAGCAACCCGCATGCGATGCACCACCAAAGCGAAGCCATGGCCCAGCATTTACAGCAAATGTGGTGGGGTTTTACCGTTTCGGCGCTGATCGTCAGCTGGTTTATCAGCTCGCAGACCCAACAAATTCGCCGGCAGAATAACCAACTGGCGCAGTTACACCACCAGCAGGCGCAACACGAACAGCTGCTGGTGGTGGCTACTTATGCCGCCAATGCGGCCCACGATCTGGCCACCCCACTGCAAAACCTCACCTTGCTGACCGACGAACTGCAGGAGCACCCACTGCCCAGCGAGCTAAAACAAGACATACTGCAACAGCTGGATAAATGCAGTGCGCTGGTGCAGCAACTGCGCCACAGTGCGCAGCAGTTACGGGATGAAGAGCCGCAGGATCTCACCCAACTGCTGTCACAAAGCCTGCAGCTGTGGCTGGTCAGCCGGCCTGAGATCAGCGCCAATTTGCGCCACCAGCACGACGGTTCAGCCCAGCCGGTCAGCGAAGCCTTAAGCATTACCGCTGCTTTGTTTAATGTGCTCGACAACGCGGCCACCGCCAGCGCCCAGTGTGACAGCAATCAGCTGGAGCTGGACCTGACCAGCCAGAGCGGCACAGTACTGCTGCGCATCCGCGACTTTGGCCCCGGCCTGAGTGAACAACAACTGCAGCAACTGGGCCGGGTCGTACAACCCAGTGAACAGGGCCTGGGGCTGGGCCAGTTTCTGGCTACCGTCTCGCTGCAACGTTTAGGCGCCCAGGTAAAACGCTACAACCTGCCGGACGGTGGCAGCTGCACAGAAATTTTTTTTGCCGGGGCGAAAACGCGATGAAACTGGTGTTAGTGGACGACGACGAAACCTTAATCCGCACCTTAAGCCGGCGACTGGAACAGCAAGGCCACCAGGTGCAGAGCTTCAGCCAGCCACAAAGCCCGCAAGCGCTGGTGGACTGCCAGGCCGACTGCTACCTGCTCGACTTACGTTTTGGCCCACAGTCCGGGCTGGATTTTATCACTCCGCTGCGCCAGGCCCTGCCGCACTGCCGCATTTTGCTGCTGACCGGCTTTGCCAGCATTGCCACGGCGGTACAGGCGGTTAAAGCCGGTGCCGACGATTACCTGACCAAACCGCTGGATTTTGCCTTACTGAAAAGTGCGCTGGAAGGCGAGCCGTTGCCAGAGCAATCAAGCGGCTTGTTATCGCCCGAACAACTGGAGTGGGGCCATATTCAGCGGGTGCTGGAGCAGCAGCAGGGCAATGTGTCGCAAACCGCGAAATTACTCAACATGCACCGGCGCACCCTGCAGCGTAAACTGCAAAAACACCGCCCCTGAATTTGCTTTACTTTTTGTGCTGAGCCGCTACAATACGCGCCGCTCTTTTGACTGTTCTTTATACAATAAGGTAATCGCTTATGCATCCGATGTTAAACATCGCCATTCGTGCTGCGCGCAGCGCGGGTAATATTATCGCCAAAGCTTATGGCGAATTGGACCGGGTTCAGACCAGCCAAAAAGGCACCAACGATTTTGTCACCAACGTTGACCAGGAAGCAGAGCACGCCATTGTGGCCGTTTTGCGTAAATCCTTCCCAGACCACGATATTATCGGCGAAGAGTTTGGCGAACACAGCAACAACAACAGCGATTACCAATGGATCATCGACCCGCTCGATGGTACCGCCAACTTTATCAAAGGCATTCCTCACTTTGCCGTTTCTATTGCTCTGCGTGTCAATGGCCGCACCGAGCAAGCTGTGGTATTTGACCCACTGCGCGGCGAAGTATTTACCGCCAGCCGTGGTGCCGGTGCCCAGTTAAACGGCCGCCGTATTCGTACCACCAACCTGCCAGATCTGAACGGCGCCCTGTTAGCCACAGGTTTCCCGTTTAAACAAAAGCACCATATGGATGCCTATCTGGCCACCTTTAAAGCCTTTATCACAGACGCCGCTGACGTGCGCCGCGCCGGTTCTGCCGCGCTGGATTTAGCTTATGTTGCTGCAGGCCGTATGGACGGTTTCTGGGAAATTGGTTTAAAGCCATGGGACATTGCAGCAGGTGATTTACTGGTGCGTGAAGCCGGTGGCCTGGTGAGCGACTTTGCCGGTGGCAACAACTACCTGCGTAGCGGCAACACAGTAGCAGCCAGCCCGAAACTGCTGGGCAATATGCTGAAAACCATGCGCCCGCATTTAAGCGATTCTCTGCTGAAGTAATTCCGCTCTGGACCGGGAGGGTTAAAACCCTCCCCTACATATCGCATCGATTAATTCTGTAACCCTGCCCTGCGTAACGCATCGGTTTATTCTGTAACCCTGCCCTACGTATCGCATCGTTCATTGCGTTGGGGCGTAGCTTGCTGCGCCCGCTCTGGTTCGGGAGGGTTAAAACCCTCCCCTACGTATCGCATCGTTCAATTCTGTAACCCTGGCCTGCGTACATCGATTGATTGCGTAGGGGCGTAGCTTGCTGCGCCCGCTCTGGGTCGGGAGGGTTAAAACCCTCCCCTACACGCCCGCTCTGTAGTCGTTAAGCCCCAGGCTGATGCAATGGCAAACCGGCGGCTACCCAGGCGCTGTAGCCACCAGCCAGGCTGAGTACGTCTTTGTAACCCATTTTTTGCAATACATCGGCTGCTAAAGCCGAGCGGAAGCCACCGCCGCAATACAGCACCAGGGTTTGCTGCATATCTGGCACCGCCTTTTCGATATCGCGTTCAAGAATGCCTTTGCCTAAATGCAAAGCGCCGGGTAAATGCCCGGCTTGCCATTCATGATCTTCACGCACATCCACCAGCACATAAGGCCGGTTAAATTGTTGCAGCTCCGTAATGCTCAGTTCAGTCACCCGGTTTTTGGCGTCCTGCACCAGCGCCAGAAACCCGGCAGAATGTTGTTTGCTCATCAGAAGGCCTTGTGTGTTACCCCAAAGCCTTCGATTGTAACGGCGATGCCCAAATTGGCAACCGCCGCGGTTTACCTTTGAAAAGCCCAACCCCTTAGCAGCTTTGGCCTATACGGTCGCGGCCTTCGCTTTTGGCGCGGTACAGCGCGGTGTCGGCCGCTGCCAGCAAGGCCTGGGCGTTGGGGTACAAACCGCGGCTTTCGGTGGCAATCCCCTGGCTGACCGACACAGTCACCTCAGCAGACAGGCCTTGCTCACTGAAATCCAGTTGCTGCACCTTGCGCTGCACATTCAGCGCCACCTGCTGCGCCAATTCGGCATTGTGGTGCGGCAACAACATGGCAAATTCCTCACCACCATAGCGGGCTACCAGCCCCACGCCCGCAGGCAAGGCCAGCGAAATGGCCGCCGCCACCCGGCGCAGGCATTCGTCGCCCTGCACATGGCCGTGTTCGTCGTTAAATTGTTTAAAGAAATCGACGTCAATCACCAGCACACTGAGCGGGCTTTGTTTGCTCTGGCACTCTTGCCACAGTTGCTGCAGTTGCTGATCAAAGAAACGGCGGTTTGGCAGCGCGGTTAAGGCGTCGGTGGACGCCAGGGTGTGCAGCTTCAGGCATTCTTCTTTGTAAAAGCTTAAATCGCGCATCAGCACCAGCCAGGTTGGCTCGGCCAATGGCAGGCGTGACACCGTCAGCTCCACGTCCTTCAGCTCACCATTGACTTTAATCAGGCTGACTTCGGCCAGGCCATGTTGCGGCGACGACAGCTCTTTTAACGCCGAATCGACCAGGCTTAAATAACGTGGCTGATGGCGCTTTAACAAAAAATCTGGCCAGCAGTGGCCCATTAAGGCATCTGGTGTGGTGCCCAAGTAACGGGCAGCAAAACGGTTAATGCCTAAAATTTTGCCTTTGGCATTCACCAGTACCGCCGCATCCACCATGGCATGCACCCACAGCAATGCAGTATTCAGCTGCTGCTGTGCCGGGTTGGCTGGCTGAGGTTGTGCTGGGCTTGGTTGCGGCGCAGGGGCTTGCTGCGATGCAGCGACTGGCGGGCTGACAGCAGCTTTGGCTGAGGCTTTGGGTTCAGCCGGTAAATCGGCCAGGCTGCCTTGCTGCGGGTGAAAGGCCAGCACATTGGTGCCTGCATCGGCGGTGGTTTTTTCCGGAAATGGTGGAAAAGTGTCTGTGGATGTTTTCATTATGTGCACTCCCTGGGCCCTGTTGGCCATGTGTTGATAAGCACACTATAAAAAATCTCCCCCCTTTAAACCTTCTGGTTACCTTCCAATTTAAGCTACTGATTTTAATCAAGTAAAACACAAAATTTTGCCAAGCTTCCGCCGCTTTTTTGCGGCGGTTTCGCCCAAACCAGCTCTTCGCCCGGCCAGCTGGCAGTGCCAACACCTGGTTTTTAACGGCGCTATTCCTGTAAACATTCCCTTTTACCCGGCACAACAAGGGGTAAAGCCAGTGCACAGTGTCCATCGGGATTGCCAGTCTGCAGCCGAAAAAAAGCCAGCCCGTTAAAGGACTGGCACAGTGCTCGCAATCACGGCTAATTCTTTAGGCCTATTACTCGTCGCCTTTATTAAGTATTTGCGGATCCGGGCTGACCAGCAGTAAATCAGTTTCGTCGCTGGCAAAAATAAACTGAAACTTACTGACACCGAGCTGGTTAATATTGTTTTGCAGCTCAATGCGCTGGCCGTCGCCGCTGACCGTAACTAAGTCGATATGGCCGTCAAAGGGGTTGGTAAAACCTGCGCCAACAAAACGTAAACCTTGTGGCGATTGATTGGTTGCCAGCAGGTCGTAAGTAATTAAGCCATTTTGGCTAAGTTCAACATTACCGTCACACAACACCCCGTTTTGCTGGTAAGCAAAATGCGCCTGCCGTGCGCTGTCTAAAGTTACACTTAACTGAATAACCTGCCCCGCCGTGCAATACGGCAATGTGCTTTCTGCCTGGCTAAGCCCCGACAGCAGCGCCAAGGCTGAACAAAATACGAACTTCTTCATAAAATATCCTTTTAAACTAGAGAGATACAACCCAAAACCTTTGTACCTTAAATAGCTTTTTCTTGCAATAAAAAACCCGGCATAAAGCCGGGTTTTACGAAAATTAGCAGGATGACTACTCTTCGCCTTTATTCACTACTTGCGGATCGGGGCTGATAACAAACAATGAATTTTGCGCATTTTTTAATACCAACTGGAACTTGGTAGTGCCTGGGGTTGCGTCAGTATCGACCAGCGTTAACTGATTGCCGTCAGCCGACACTTCCATCTCATCAATAATGCCGTCGTTTGGCGTTAAAAAACCAGCACCGACAAAGCTATAACCGGCAGATTTCAGCTGATACACAATATTCTGGCCAACAGCTACCACCACATTGCCGTCTGTTGGCTCACCATTTTGGGTATAACCAAATACCGGTTCATTGGCAGCATTTAGTTGTACTGTTACTTCAATTAACGCACCTGTTACATAGGATGTCATCGTTTGGTTTCCTTAGGTTGATGAAAAAACTCAGGGTTAAAATTCCACATCGGCCAAGCCTTGCTGATTCACTAACTGCACCACGGCAGAGTTAGCACTAAGCTCGCCAAGACAACTTAAAAAACGGGCATAAGGGTATAAATATTCGGGGGATTTATTTACTACAACCACGGGAGCCAGCAACTCTTTCCCTTGTCGGCAAGTGTCTGTCAATGTCGGTTGCTGTAGCGCTCGCTGAGTTAAAGCTTTTTGTAAAAGAGCATCAGCAAAATACCGCACTGATGTCACACCAGATTCGGAGCCATTAACAAGTGAACCAAACAAATCAATGGCTTGTTGTGCTTCATTTAATGCCTGCATGTAGTTTTTTTCATTAATAAACTTGCGGCTTTTTTCTAGTTTCAATCTAGCTAACCAACGTAGAGGAGCTGAAGCCGTGAGATCTTTATAGTTGGCTTCAACCCATAAATTTAAATCTGCATAACTCCAGTCTTGCTGGGTAAATCCCAATTTGGTGCTCAGTCTGAGCAACTGCAATTTGAATCTGAACAAGTCCCGCTGCCAAACTTTATTACTGGGGTCCTGCTGCAGGTTTTTCTCTGTCAGCTGATAAGCATTTAATACCAGCTGATAAGCCTGCTTATTTAACCCTCTTAACTCTTCAATTAACGCGAGCTGCTCTTGACTGCTAGCCACGCGCTCAAGCAAATAAAGATCTAAAGGTGCATTCTGCGGACGATTATCAAATTCTGTCTGTACCTGCAAGTGTGCGGAAACCGCTGCATTTAAGTCTCCTTTGGCCAGCGCTGCGCTGGCCAACCAAGAGCGAGTATCTGCAATATCCCCTAGTAAAGAGTTGCCATCAGCCGATAACTGTTGCGCTTTTAGTTTTAACTCCAATGATTGCTGAAAATTAGCCACAGCCAGATCAAACTGCTGCTGTTTCATCGCCACTGAACCTAATGAATTGGTGGCGTAAGACAGCTCCATCACCGCATCAAAATTGTCAGGCGCCAGTTGATACATACGTTCACTGTAGTCCTGGTATTGCTGCCAGTGTGCAGCGGCTCCAGCCCAGTCTTTGTCGTCATAAGGCATTTGGCCCAACCAAAAGGCATTGGCCCCCAGGGTTTTCAGTAACGGCAGGTTATCCGGCTGCATTTTTAATACAGCGGTCAGTTGCTCACGCGCTGCCAATAAGGCGGTTGTGGCTTCGTCAGTTTTACCGCGGGAATAGGCCACTTCGCCCATGGCTTCCAGCGTTTGGCCGTGCAGCAGGCGTGATTCCAGGCTTAAATACTGGCCCGAGCCTGCGCTGGTAAAGTCGGTAAAATACTGCAGGGCTTTGTTGCTAATGCCGTCGAGTAAATCCATGCGGCCTATTTGCCGCAGTTTGTCGGCAAAACCGCCCACCATAAAACCCACCAGGTTTTCGGCAGCCAGCCGCTTTTGCTGGGCGTCTTTTTCTGCCTGCACACTGCGTACACTCATCAGCAGTGCCACCATGGTCAATAAGGTCAGCACCAGCATAATGCCGCGTTTGGCCCAACGTTTGGTGCTGGCCTTGCGGACAGAAGCCTGAATATAGCGATCGATCACTGGTTCCAGCAGCACTGTGCCTTGTGCCTGCACCCACTGAGCTTCTTGCAGGGGTTTGCCCTCACTCAGCAAATAAGCGCTCTGTTGCTGCTCTTGTTGCCAGCGCCGGCTTTGTTGCTGCAACCGGCTTTTGATTGCCAACGCCTGATAATGCGCAGCTATCCAGTCGCTGGCGCGGGGCCAGCGCCGCAGCAAGGCTTCGTGCGCAATGCTGAAGCTGGGGCTGGTTTCGTCCAGGTGCGACACCAGCAGCCGCTGTTCTACCAAGGCCTGCACCAGTTGTTGTTGTTCCGGGCGCTGCAGTGCAGACCAGGGCGCGCTGCGGCTGGTCACCACCTGCTCGTCGTCACGTAAGGTGACCAGCAGCGATAACACAGTGGGTAAGGCCGCTTGCTGCTCAGCGCTTAGCTGGCACAGCACCTGTTCGGCGGTTTGGCCTATCGCCCCTTCAATACCACCCAGCTGCTCGTACACGTCCCACAGCAGGCTGTTGCTGTCGCTGCGTTTTAAATACAGCTGCTGCAGCAGGTACTGCAGCATCGGCAGGCCGTCCGGGTTGTCGGCGGCTTCGTTACAGAGCTGTTCGTCCAGCGCAATACCGCTGATGGCGTCGGTTTGCCAGCTAAGCCCGGCCGCCAGCGCAGGCAGGCGGATCATTTGCTGCAGTTCCAGCTTGCTGGGGGGCTCTAAGTCAAAATGCGCGCCGCGCTGTTTGTCGGCCATCAGCGCCGGGTAGGTTGCCAGCTGGGGGTAAAATTCGTTGCGACAGGCGCTTAGCACCAGCACGGCGCCGCTTTGGGCCAGCTGGTCCAGCAGCTCGACGAATAACTGCCGCTCGTCGGGGCTAAATTGTGGCGACGCCAACAGCACTTCCAGCCGATCAATAAAGAGTGCCAGCCGGCATTTATGCTGCTGGTAGGGTTTCAGCGCTGCCCGACAACGAAACAGCAGCTGCTCGGATGAAAACTGCAGCTTTTCCGCCAGGCTGTCGGCACTTTCACCGACAAACACAGGTTTGTCGTCCAGCTCCCAGTCCAGCATGGCGCTGGCCAGTTCGGTAAATAAAAGGCCCGGTGCCACGTCGGCTAAATCCAGGCCGCTGGCCGACAGCACCCGCACGCCGTTGTAGCCAGTTTCTTGCTGCAAATTGGGCAAAACACCGGCCTGCACTAAGGAGGATTTCCCGCTGCCGCTGGGGCCAAGCACCAGGCAAAAAGCCCGGCCTAAATTCACCTGACGGGCAATGGCCTGCAGCAGGGCGTCTATGGCTTTGCCGCGGCCAAAAAACACCTGGGCCTGGCTGGCGTCAAAGGCCTGTAGGCCAGGGAAAGGCGAGCCTTTTTGCCAGGGGGTCGATTCGACCAACTGCAACTGGCCGACAGGAAAACGCACCGGTGCCAGGGTGCGGTAACCCCGTTTGCGGATGGTTTCGATATAGACAGAATTGGTGGCGCTGTCGCCCAGCGCTTTACGCAAGGCGGTAATGGTTTTATGCAGCGGGTTGTCGCCTGTAACCTCAGGCCAGCACTCTTGGCTAATTTGGTCAGCGCTTAACACCTCGCCCGCATGACGGCACAAAAAAACCAGCACATCCATAGCCTTAGGCTCAAGTGGGATTTGCTGTTTACCGAAGCGGATTGTGTTGGCTTTGGGGTCTACCTGCCAATCACCAAAGAAAAAAGTTGTATCCATACCGTCATTATTATTGCTGTTCTGTTTTTACTATATCGGACTGGGCCGCAGAACACAGTAGCTAAAATGGTAAAGATTTCATGAATATTTCAATTTAGATCAAAAAATTCGGCAAAAATGAACATTTTGGCGAACAAATTCGCGTCGTCACGGGCGCAGCAAGCTACGCCCCTACGTTTCTGGGTGCTGAGGTGTCGAATGTGGGTTGTAGGGGCGGGTCTTGACCCGCCCGCGGGCGTCCGGTTCGAGCGCAGCAAACTACGCCGCAACATCTTTGTCTCTGAATGCTGAGATTTCGAATGTGGGTTGTAGGGGCGGGTCTTGACCCGCCCGCGGGCGTCCGCCCGGTTCGGGCGCAGCAAACTACGCCGCAACATCTTTGTCTCTGAATGCTGAGGTGTCGAATGCAGGTTGTAGGGGCTGATCTTGACCCGCCCGCGGTGAGGCAGCTGCCCGGCTCAGGCGGCTGTGTATTTGTTTTTGGCGTAGATAAAACCGCAAATTGGCAGCAACGACACCGGCATAAACAGCAGCAGGTAGCCGATTAAACTTATCAGCTGGTAATAAGCCAACAGGCCTGAAAGCGCCATCAACAGGCCGGAGAGCATCATGCTGTGCCCAAAAATGCGGCCAAATTCATTCACGTCAGTCAGGCTGGAGAAATCAACGCCGTTGATCAACTGATGCTGACGTTTCACCCCCACCAGATAACCAAGACCAGCAACCACCAGAGCGGTGCTAAGGCTGATCAGCAGAACAATCAAAAGCACATTCATAACAACTCCTTGTTCCGGCTGGCAATGCAGCCGCAGTTTTGTCCCTAAATTAATTAAGGCTCAAACTACTGGTTGCCTTATTGATTTTCAAGCAGTTTTTTAACAGATGATTCACAGCAGCAGGCAAAGTGGCGGCGCTGCTGATGGTCCTGAACGGGCGCAGCAAGCTACGCCCCTACGTCTCCGGGTTCTGAGGTTTCGAATGCCGGTTGTAGGGGATGGTCTTGAACGGGCGCAGCAAGCTACGCCCCTACGTCTCTGGGTGCGGTGGTTTCAAATGCCGGTTGTAGGGGATGATCTTAAACGGGCGCAGCAAGCTACGCCCCTACGTTTCTGGATGCTGAGATTTCAAATTCTGGTTGTAGGGGCGGGTCTTGACCCGCCCGCAGGGTTGGTGCCATGGATGGCACAAATAAAAAATCGTCAGGAACGATTTTTAACAACGCAACGCGTTGGCCCGTAGGGTGTCAGACATGGACGGCAGACATAAAAAATCGTCAGGAACGATTTTTAACAACGCAACGCGTTGGCCCGTAGGGTGTCAGACATGGACGGCAGACATAAAAAATCGTCAGGAACGATTTTTAACAGTGCGAAGCGCTGGCCCGTAGGGTGTCTGCCATGGAAGGCAGACATAAAAAAAGCACCTTGCGGTGCTTTTTTTATTTCGGTCGCCAGTATTAACGGGCACCCAGAACGCTGAAGCGTTTTTTGAAGCGGTCAACACGACCACCCACGTCAGCCACTTTCTGCTTACCAGTGTAGAACGGGTGGCAAGCTGAGCAAACGTCCAAGTGGATGTCTTTGCACAGTGCTGAGTGCGTTTTGAAGCTGTTACCGCAAGTACAGGTTGCAGTGATTTCTTTGTATTCCGGGTGGATACCTGGTTTCATGGCGTTACCTCGTTAGGCCGTATCGCTATCTGATCACCCATGTGTCAGACACCATACGTATTACAGTGAATTTAGGGCGCGTAGCTTAATGGATAGCTGCTGAAGTTTCAACCTAAAAAACAACGCCGTCCGGCATTTATTTTCGATGGCGTTCAGGACGCGGCCTCAGTAGACTAAACACCTGTTTTTAGGCGGGAAAACTGTTGTGATTGTGCTTAGGGTGGCCTTACCGCTGCCGCTGCGTCAGCATTTTGATTATCTGTTACCAGAGTCCGAATCTGTCAGTCCGGGCTGTCGGGTGCAGGTGCCTTTTGGCAACCGCGAACTTATTGGTATTGTCTGGCAATTGCAGCCGGCCGACCATTACCCTGCCGAACAATTAAAAACCGTGCTGAAGGTACTGGACAAAGCCCCGGTGCTGGCGGCCGATTTACGCCAGTTATTGTCTTTTGCCGCCGATTATTACCACCACCCCTTGGGCGAAGTGCTGACCAGCGCCTTGCCCGCTCTGCTGCGTGAAGGCAAAAATGCCGACCCCATCCGCACTGTGCGTTACCAGCTCACCGAAGCCGGGCAGGCACTGGACGAACAGCAATTTAAACGCGCTCCCAAACGTCTGGCCTTGTGGCAGTTGCTGAAAACGGCGCCAGAACAGCAAGCCCTGAGTGGCCAGTTCAGCCGCAGTGAGCTGAATTACTTTTTAGAGCTGCAGTACGCCGAAGCGGTTGAGGTGCCTTATGGGCCTTATACACCCCAGCCTGAAACACAAAAAGCACTGCCGCTGAACCCGGCGCAGGCGCTGGCGGTCAGCCGGGTCACCCAAAGCCTGGGCCAGTTTGCCACTTTTTTACTCGATGGTGTCACAGGCTCGGGCAAAACCGAAGTTTACCTGCAAAGCATCAGCCCTGTGGTTGCCGCAGGCGGTCAGGTGCTGGTGTTGGTGCCAGAAATTGGCCTGACGCCACAAACACTGGCACGTTTTGAACAACGCTTTGGCGTGCCTGTTGGGGTCTGGCATTCCAATATGACCGACCTGGAGCGTTTTACCGTCTGGCAACGTTGCCAGACAGGCGATTTGGCCATTCTGATCGGCACCCGCTCTGCGCTGTTTTTGCCCTTTTTAACGCTGCAGCTGCTGATTCTGGACGAAGAACATGACGCCTCCTTTAAGCAGCAGGACGGCTTTCGTTACCACGCCCGCGACCTGGCGATTAAACGTGCGGCCTTACTCAAGCTGCCAGTATTGTTAGGCTCAGCCACGCCCAGCCTGGAAAGCCTGGCCAATGTGCAGGCCGGCCGGTTTTTCCCGCTGCCATTGCCAGAACGGGCGACCGGCCATGCAGTGCCCAAAGTGGAACTGGTGGACTTAAAACAGCAGGTGATGCAGGCAGGCCTGGCTGGCCTCACCCGTCAGCGTATTCAGCAAAACCTGGACAAAGGCCGTCAGGTGCTGCTGTTTTTAAACCGCCGTGGTTTTGCCCCGGCGCTGATTTGCCATGAGTGTGGCTGGCTGACCGAATGCCAGCGCTGCAGTGCTTTTATGACCTACCACAAACAAAGCCGCCAGCTGGTGTGTCACCACTGCGGCAGCATCAAAGCGGTACCACGCCAGTGTGGTGGCTGTGGCAGCACTCAGCTATCAACAGTCGGCCAGGGCACAGAGCAACTGGAAGAGCAGCTACAAGTGTTGTTCCCAAAGGTACCCATTACCCGGCTGGACCGCGACTCGACCCGACGTAAAGGCAGCCTGGACCAGGCATTGCAGCAAATTCATCAGGGCGAGCCGCAGCTGATTGTCGGCACTCAGATGCTGGCCAAAGGCCACCATTTCCCCAATGTAGCACTGGCAGTCATTGTCGATGTCGATGGCGCCTTGTACAGCAGTGATTTTCGTGCCCCTGAGCAACTGGCCCAGCTGCTGACCCAGGTGGCTGGCCGCTCTGGCCGTGGCTCTGAGCCTGGCACAGTATTGCTGCAAACCCATTACCCAGGCCATGCGCTGCTGCAGGACGTGATTCAAAACGGCTATGCCTCTTTTGCCCGCAGTGCCTTGCTGGAGCGGCAGTACACCCAGCTGCCGCCTTATATGCACCTGGCGCTGTTTCGCACCGAAGCACTGCAACTGGAGCTGTGCCAGCAATGGCTGCAGCAACTGACCCAATTGCTGGGCGCTTATCCAACACTGCAACTGCTCGGCCCGCTGGCCTGCCCTATGGAGCGCAAAGCCGGTAAATACCGCTGGCAGCTGCAGCTGTTTTGCAAAGACCGCAAGGTGCTGCACCAGGCCTTAGCGCAGGCCGTCGCAACCGTAAAAGACTGGCCGCTAAGCCGCAAACTGAAATGGCAGCTGGATGTGGACCCGCTGGATTTAAGCTAACCTGCAAGTTGGGGTCAGAGTAGTACTCTGACCCCAACCCTGTCTTTTTCATAAAACTTCAGTAGAATGCCTTTTTTAGGTTGTTTTAGTAGTTGTTATGCCTCAACGCGATTATGTCAAAGCTGGCCGGGCCAAGCCCCGCCCGAAGAAAACTGCACCACCGCCAAAAACCTACCCCTGGCCTTTGATGGTGCTGGCGGCCGTGCTGCTGCTGGCGTTCGCCTGGTTTTTATACCATTTAAGTACCCGCGAACCTGTCGCCATCTCTGAACCGGCGAAAAGAGCGGCCATTACGCCACAAAAAGAGCTGCCACCTAAGCCAAAAGCTGAGCCGTACCAGTACATTAAAGAGCTGGAAAACAAAGAAATTCAGGTGAAAGTGGAAGAGCTGGAAAACAAAGGCCCCTTTGAAATGTACTGTGGGGTGTACCGGGTAGAAGAAACTGCCGAGCAGCTCAAAGCCAAAATTGCCTTTGCCGGTTATGCCTCAACAGTACGGCGTATTGAAGGCAAAAACGGCGTATTCTTTCGGGTCACTTTAGGGCCTTATGCCAGTAAAAGGCAGGCCGAAAGCGAAAAAAGCCGGCTGAACCGGCAAAAAGTAGCAGATTGCCGGATAGCGGCCATTTAAGCGGCAAGCTCAGTTATAAAAACGGCCGCAACCTTGAAAAGCGGCCGCCACTGCCCCACTTCATCAGCATGTTTCTGTCCTTACCGGATTTATCATGACCACTATTGTTTCTGTACGTCGCAACGGCCACGTGGCCTTGGGCGGTGATGGCCAGGTGTCACTGGGCAACACTGTGATGAAAGGCAATGCCCGTAAAGTGCGCCGTTTGTACCATGGCAAAGTGCTGGCAGGTTTTGCCGGCGGCACCGCCGATGCTTTTACCTTATTTGAACGTTTTGAAGCCAAACTGGAGATGCACCAGGGCCATCTGATGCGTGCGGCCGTCGAGCTGGCGAAAGACTGGCGCACGGACCGGGCGCTGCGCCGGCTGGAAGCTTTGCTGGCAGTGGCTGATGCCAATTGCTCGCTGATCATTACCGGCAATGGCGATGTGATCCAACCCGAGCATGACCTGATTGCCATTGGCAGCGGCGGCCCTTATGCCCAGGCCAGCGCCACAGCGCTGCTGCAGAATACTGAATTGTCAGCACGCGACATTGTCGAAAAGAGCCTGACCATAGCCGGTGATATTTGTGTGTTCACCAACCATCACCAGACCATCGAAGAATTGTAAGAGACTGCCTTATGTCTGATATGACACCCCGTGAAATAGTGCACGAACTGGACCGCCATATTATTGGTCAGAGCAAAGCCAAACGCGCTGTGGCCATTGCGCTGCGGAACCGCTGGCGCCGGATGCAGCTGGACCCGGCCTTGCGCCAGGAAGTAACCCCAAAAAACATTCTGATGATTGGCCCGACTGGGGTGGGCAAAACTGAAATTGCCCGCCGCCTGGCCAAACTGGCCAACGCACCTTTTATTAAAGTGGAAGCCACCAAATTCACCGAAGTGGGGTATGTCGGTAAAGAAGTGGAAAGTATTATCCGCGACCTGACCGACAGCGCGGTGAAAATGTTCCGTGAGCAGGAAGTGGCAAAAAACAAGTTTCGCGCTGAAGAAGCGGCCGAAGAACGTATTCTGGATGTACTACTGCCACCAGCCCGCGACAGCTGGGGTCAGGTGCAGCAGTCTGACAGCGACAATTCCACCCGTCAGGTATTCCGTAAAAAGCTGCGCGAAGGCCAGCTGGACGACAAAGAAATTGAAATCGACCTGGCCGCCCCACAAATGGGTGTAGAAATTATGGCGCCGCCGGGCATGGAAGAAATGACAGCTCAGCTGCAGTCGATGTTCCAGAACCTGGGCAGTGATAAAAAGAAAAGCCGCAAACTAAAAATCAAAGACGCCTTTAAACAACTGGTGGAAGAAGAAGCCGCCCGCCTGGTCAACCCGGAAGAGCTGAAACTGAAAGCTCTGGATGCGGTGGAGCAAAACGGCATCGTCTTTATTGATGAAATTGACAAGATCTGCAAACGCGGCGAAACCAGTGGTCCGGACGTGTCCCGTGAAGGGGTGCAGCGCGATTTGCTGCCGTTAATCGAGGGCTGCACCGTCAACACCAAACACGGCATGGTCAAAACCGACCATATTCTGTTTATTGCCTCTGGGGCTTTCCAACTGGCGAAACCATCGGATTTAGTGCCTGAACTGCAAGGCCGCTTGCCGATCCGGGTCGAGCTGGAAGCGCTGAGCGCCGCCGATTTCGAGCGTATTCTGACTGAACCCAAAGCGTCCTTAACCGAGCAGAGCATAGCGATGCTGGCCACCGAAGGAGTGAATATTCAGTTCACCAAAGACGGTATTTCCCGTATTGCCAATGCCGCCTGGCAGGTGAATGAGCGGCTGGAAAACATTGGTGCCCGTCGCCTCTACACAGTGATGGAACGTTTGCTGGAGGATATTTCCTTTGACGCCGCCGACCATCAGGGCCAGCAGATCACTATAGATGCCGCTTATGTCGAAAGTCACCTGGACAGCCTGGTGCAAGATGAAGACTTAAGCCGCTTTATTCTGTAATGAGCCAGGCACCTGCGCATGCAGTCGTGACCCGGCTGCATTACCACCGCCAAAGCAAAACACTGGACCTGCAGTTCAGTGACGGCCAGCAGTTTTCCTTGCCGGCCGAATTGCTGCGGGTGTTTTCGCCTTCAGCAGAAGTGCGTGGCCATGGTCAGGCCACACTGGTGCTGCATAAAAAACAGGTGGGCATTCAGTCGATTGTGCCTGTGGGGCATTACGCGGTGAAACTGGTGTTTGATGACGGCCACTATACCGGCTTGTACAGCTGGGTGTATTTGCGTGAACTGGCCGAACAACAACAGCCATTGTGGCAGCAGTACCTGGCACAGGTGAAACAGGCCAACGGCAGCAGAGACGACCAGATAGCAGTGAGATTTATTCCTTAAGTTGCCCGTAAGCCTGTTGCAGCCGTTGCACCAGGTCGGGTGGCGTGCTCAGGCTGGCCGCCAGATAAGCGCTGGCTGACAACTCAGGAATAGCCCAGTCAAACACCAGGCTGCCGGGTGGCAGTTGGTTGCGCCGTTCAATTTCCGGCAAAAACAACGGGTTCTCCAAGACGTAATCTACTTTGCCATTGGCCAGCAACCACCAGCTTTGTTCGGAGTTGGCCGCCACCATCAGCTGCTTGCCTTCAGCAAACCCTGCCTGGACTAACCACTGATAGGCCGAATCATCCCGTTGTACCGCAATGGTTCTGTGTTTCAGCTGCGCCAGACTATTCAACGGGCTTCCCCGTTGTTTCAGCCGCACCAACCCCAACCTGAACTCAACCAGTTTGCCTATCCAATGGAATTTGGCTTCACGGGCCGGCGTTCTTGCCAGGGCAAAAATCAGCACTTTGGAATGACGCTGCGCCATGTTGTAGGCCCTGGCCCAGGGATAAAGACGAAACTCAGCTGATAAACCGGCTTGTTTCAGCACAGCACGCACTCTGTCAACATTTTCGCCGCTCAGAACACCATCTTGCTCCTGCATGGACTCGGTGACCGCAATAAAATCGGCGGCCTGCACCCACAGACCACATGCCCCCAGCAGCAAAGCAGCACGCCGTTTCATGGTCAGGCTTTAAAGCGGTCGACTGTGTGATGCAACATGCTGGCCTGGCTGGCCACTTCTTCGCTGGTTTGCGCATTTTGTTGCGCCAGCACCAGCGAATGTTCGGAGATATCGCGAATGCGCACCACATTTTTATTGACGTCGGCGGCGACCAGGCTTTGCTCCTCCACTGCAGTGGCTATCTGGCTGGTCATATCCATAATCAGACCTACATCGCCGGTGATCTGACGCAGTAACGAGATAGTGGTACCCGCCTGTTCTGCGCTTTCTTTGCCCTGCTGCTGGCAACGTTGCATCACTTGCACTATGTTCCCTGTGCGTTGCTGCAGGCCCGAAATAATCTGTTCAATCTGGCCGGTCGATTCCTGAGTGCGCATCGCCAATGAGCGTACTTCGTCGGCCACCACCGCAAAACCCCGACCTTGTTCGCCAGCGCGGGCGGCTTCTATTGCTGCATTTAACGCCAGCAAATTCGTTTGCTCCGCAATACCACGGATCACATCCAGTACCTGACCAATGGTCACGCTGTCACGCTCCAGCTCATTCAACACAGTCGATGCCTGCTGCAGTTGCTGCGCCAGCTGCTGAATGCGGCTCACCGTCTGTTCCACGGCGTTCAGGCCCTGCTGTGCGTTCTGGTTGGTGTCCTGGGCTTTTTGTGCCGTCTGTTCGGTGTTCTGTGCAATTTCGTTGACTGTGGCGCCCATTTCCGTCACAGCGGTCGCCACCATATCGCTTTCCAGTTGCTGCTGCGACATGCCTTTGCTGGTGTCTGCAGTGGATTGCGCCAGTTCAGCTGTGGCCTGATCCAGCATGCTCAGTGCCTGATTGACACTGCGGACCAAATCCTGCACATCGGACAACATCTGGTTGACATCCCGCGCCAGCCCGGTCATTTCATCCTGACCTTCTTCGTCAATACGCAGGCGGAAGTCGTTGTCTTTGCGCACCAGCCCTATAGTGGCACAGACTTTTTCTATAGGTTTCAGAATACTGCGGCTGGTTAGCAGCACCAGACTGATCACCGCCAGCAGTACCAAAACAAACAGGCTGATGGCCAGCGTTTTGCTGGCTTTGGTGGCACCATCCACGGCGGCGGATGACAGAACAGACATTTGTTCCAGACTTTGTTCGGTCTGATGAATCGCCTGACGCATCTGCCCCATCAGGCCCTGATCATGTGCCAGACCAATCTGCTGCTCCCCTTGCACCAGTTGCTCAAAAGCCGCTCCATAGGATTGGGCTTTCGTGATCAGACTGCCAGCCTGAGCCGGATCAGTGATTTTCTGCTGCAACAAGCCGGTAAACTGGTTCAGGCCCTGCTGAAAAGTCTGCAGGTACTTGAGATCCAGCCGCAGCATAAAATCTTTTTCCGCACGGCGCAGCTGCAGCAACTGCGTACTGAGTTCAAAGTCCTGGGTGCTGGCAAACGCCTGTTCCAGTTCATGGGCATTTTTGCGCAAAGCGCCATACAAACCGGACTGCGGGTCCAGCCCCACCTGCTCTGACACCGTCACCAGTTGATTAAACAACTGACGGTAGTTACCTGTTAGTTGTAAAAACTGTTGCAGTGCCGCAGTATCCAGCCCCAAATCCTGCATATCCAGCTCAAGCTGCTGCCCGCTTTTCGCCAGCGAATCTGCCTGCTGATTAAATTTTTGTTGATACTCCAGCTCAGACCTCAGCAGAAAATCCTTTTCGTAACGCCGCAGCTGTAACACCGACAACTGCAGCTGCTCCACTTCCAGCCGCAGCTGCGCCAGTTGAGTCAGTTTTTGCCCCTGGAACAACAGCAACGCCAGCATCACAAGCATGGCCAGGCCAACAATCCATGCATTCAGTAATAAACGCTGACGAATACTCAATTGACGTAATGCAAACATGGTACTTCACTCCGGCTAAGTCGCGGCGCCAAATACTTTGATTATAGAGAGGAATTTCAGTAAAGCAGACAGCAAACCGGTAGGAAATGAAAAAAATGGCACAAGCCTGCGAGGCTTTTGCCTTTTACTGCAGTAACTGCACTGCAATCAGGCAACTGCCACTGCCCAGCAAGGCACCTGCCAGAATATCCAGCGGAAAATGCACCCCCAACAAAATACGGGATAAGCCAATCAGGCAGGCCCAGCCAAACAACATGCCACTCCACAAGGGGTAATACAGACTGATAGCACAAGCCATCACAAAGGCAGCCGCTGTATGACCGGACGGCAGGCTGAATTTATCTGAGGCTTCAATATGCGCCTGAATACCTTCCGCCAGCCGTTGATACGGCCGCTGACGGCGAATGGAGTTTTTCAGCAGAAAATACAGTGGTAATTCAATAGCAAAACTCAGCAATAGCAGCTCAGTCAGAGCCGAAGCATGAAAGGCATCAGCCAGCCAGAAACCGGATAACAGCAGCAGATAAAATGGGCCATCGCCGGTTTTCGAGCACCAGAAGCTGAATTTGTGTACCGACTGGCGCTGGCTGCGGCTGAACACCCAATGAAAGTATTTTTGATCCCAAAGACGGACACGCTCAAGCCACATAACTCACCCGCCACTTTGCTGAAGCTGTGGCCAGCTTAAGACGCTTGAGTGACAATACTATGACAACAAATTGTCCCGCTTCAGTAAATCCAATGCGTCCTGTTCAGGCAAAGGTTTAGCCAGCAGATAACCCTGCATGGCGTCACAAGACAAAGCCCGCAGTACGTCCAGCTGAGACTGGTGTTCCACTCCTTCAGCCAGAATGCGTTTGCCCAGGCCATGGGCCAGCGTCACCATGGTTTTGATAATCATCATATCGGAATCATTGGTCGCCATTTCGATAACAAAACTGCGGTCGATTTTAATTTTGTCGATCGGCATCCTGCGCAAATAACCCAAAGAGGAATAACCGGTGCCAAAATCGTCAATTGAGACCCGGATGCCCATCTGCTGCAATTCGGCCACATAGTTGGAGCCTTTTTCCATATCATTCATCGCGGTATTTTCGGTAATTTCCAGCTCCAGCATGGCCGGTGACACCTGGTACCTCAGTAGCAATTGCTGCACCCGCTTTTTCAGACCCTCCAGCTGAAAATGCACTGGCGACATATTCACAGCCAATGGCACTGCAATGCCCTGACGTTTCCAGTCGGCCAGTGTGGCCACCGCTTTTTCCAGCAACAATAAATCCAGCGCCTGTGCCAGCCCCACCTGCTCTGCCAAAGGCAAAAACTGTCCCGGCATCAGCAGACCTTTTTCCGGATGGTTCCAGCGCACCAGAGCTTCAAAGGCTTCGATACGGCCTTCACGCAAATCCCATTGCGGCTGGAAATAAAAGATAAACTGGTCCTGCTCCAGCGCAAGCAGCAGATCTTTTTCCAGGCTGAGCAAACGGGCCGATTCTTCTTCCATCCCCGGCTGGTAAAAACTGCAACTTTGCTGCAGGCGTTTGCAGTGGTGAAACGCAATATTGGCACGACGCAGCAATAGCTCAGCGTCATCACCGTGAAGAGGTGCTTCGGCCACTCCGACACTGGCGGTCAGTTTGATTAACCCCTGCTCAGAGCTAAAAGGTTTTTCAATCAGCTGCTCCAGGTGTTGCAACACAAACAGCTTTTGCCGGTCTGTCACACAATCCTGCACCACCACAGCAAAAATATCGCCACCGGTGCGGGCCACCAGCACAGGTTTAATCACGGACGACTCCAGCCGCCTGGTCACTTCACGCAGAATACGGTCCCCTTGTTTTAACCCGACAGATTCATTCACCACTTTAAAACTGTCGAGCCCAATCATCAGCAAGAGGCAGGCCTTTTGCCCCGCCAGTAACGGGGTGAGTTGTTGAAACAGTGCATCGCGGTTTAATGCGCCGGTCAGCGGATCATGGGTGTCCAGATACTGTGTTTTCGCCGCCAGTTGTTGATTGGCCTGACGTTCGTCCTGCTGCAACCAAATCACCAGCCCCAGGCTCAGCACCATCTGTACAAAGAGCTCCAGGTATTTAATGACAAAACTGACATTGGTGCTGTCAGAAGGCAACAGCTGCAGCAGCAGAGGGGTCAGTAAAAACAGACTGCCCCAGAGCAACATGGCGCTGGCAACAATACGTACTGCCAACTGCTGTTTATTCAGAGTCCAGAGCCAGGCGCCGGACACCGTGACCGCCAGCCCTATCAGCAGCAGTCGCAGATTCAGTTGTAAAAAAGCCGACCATTCACGGGTGACAGCCCACCACTGCACAGGCCAGACCGAAATAAAGGCCAGTAATGCCAGCCCGGCAAGCAGCTGATTGACACTGCGGCTGGAAATGCGTTGCGCCGTGACCGTTTCATGCACTCCCACCAGCAGCCAGACGGCAAAGGCATAACAAGAGCCCAGATTTACAAAGCTGTTCAGTTCACGCAGCCAGCCAGGAGCCTGCTCTGCAGCCAGGTAAACCCCACTCAGTATGGAGCTGACAAACAAAGCAAAACAGCTAAAGGCAATGGCCCAGGATTTCAGGTAATGCCGCTGATAGATGGTATAGAAATGCCAGAGCAGACCGGCCATAGCGCAGGCAAAGCCAATTTGGGTTAAATAAAGCAGGAATCTCGCCAGTATTTCAGTGCTCAACCAGTCAGCCCTGTCACAACAAATTCAGCATGTGGATTTTCACCTTAGCATCGCCTGCGCAGCATCACAACTGCAGGACTGACTGAAAGCACAGATACTGAGCAAAACCAGAATCCGCTTGAGCTTAACGGCGATAAAGTTATACTCTGTTTTTGATCAACGACTTATCTAACGGAGCCCGTCATGGAATACAACACCTCAGAGTTATGCGACTTGTACGCCGATATGATTGATGTGGTGGAACCTATTTTTGCCAACTATGGCGGACGTCGTTCCTTTGGCGGTCAGATCCTGACCGTGAAGTGTTTTGAAGACAATGGCCTGGTGCGCAAAATGCTGGCGGAACCCGGTGTAGGCAAAGTACTGCTGATTGATGGCGGCGGCTCTGCCCGTCGAGCGCTTATTGATGCCGAGCTGGCTTCAATGGCAGCCAGCAATGGCTGGGAAGGTATTGTCTGTTACGGCAGCGTGCGCGATGTCGATACGCTGGAAGATTTTGATATTGGTATTCAGGCAGTAAACGCCATTCCTGTTGGCGCCGACGATCAGGGCTTTGGTGAAACCGATGTGCCGGTTAACTTTGCCGGTGTCACCTTTTTGCCTGGTGATCATCTGTATGCTGACGGTACAGGCGTGATCCTGTCCCCTGAACCTCTGGATCTGGAATAGTTAGTTTGTCTCCGTTTATTTTTTATCAGGCCGCCGACTTGGCGGCCTTTCAACAACTGCGCGCTGGCGAACAGCGTTTAGGTGAAGCTCTGTTTTGGCCCGCAACAGAGGGCAGCCTGACCCAACGCCTGCAGCAGGCCAGACTGGCCGGTGTACGTATTGTGCTGCTGGGCGTTCCTGAGGATATAGGCCCACGTGCCAACCTGGGTTTTGGCGGCGCCACTCAGGGCTGGAACGCTTTTATCCGCAAATTTATTAACCTGCAGGCCAATGCATTTCTGGATGCCAGCCAGTTAATGCTGTTGGGTGAACTGGACTGCGCCGACTTACAGCAACAAAGTCTGCAGCTCGACCCGGCGCAGCCAGAGCAACTGCAGCAGTTAAGAGCCTTGTGTGCTGAACTGGATCAGCGGCTGGAACCTGTGCTGCTGGCGATCTTCGACGCCGGACTGCTGCCCGTAGTGATAGGTGGCGGCCACAACAATGCATTGCCTTTGTTAGCGGGCTTAAGCCGCAGTCGGGGCCAGCCGGTGAACGCGATTAACCTGGACCCTCATGCCGATTTTCGTTTGCTGGAAGGCCGGCACAGCGGCAACGGTTTTAGTTACGCCAAAGCTCAGGGGTACTTGCAGCATTATCTGGTGATGGGTCTGCATGAACTAAAAAATTCAGCAGCAGCCCTGGCAGGTTTGCAAGCGGAAAAAGTCGATGTACTGAGTTATCAACAGTTATTTGTGCGTCAGCAGGCCGACTGGCCAGCGCTGTTACAACAATGGCTGGCAAAGCATTCCGGGCCTTTTGGGATTGAGCTGGACACAGATGCGATTACCGGTATGCCGGTCAGCGCTTACAACAGTTGTGGGGTGTCGGTGCAACAGGCTGAACATTTTGTCTATCTGCTGGGCAGTTATGCGGACAGCCAGTATCTGCATCTGGCCGAAGCAGCACCAGAACGTCACCCTTCTGGCCTGGCGGCCGGAATGAACGACGCGGGTCAGATCCTGACCGCACTGGTGTGCGCTTTTGTGATGGCGAAACAAGCCAGGCCAGTTTAGTAACTGGCTTTGCTGTAACCCCACTGCTGCATCCAGGGTACAAAAGCGTCCAGAGCAAAAGGTTTGGCATAGAGGTAACCCTGCCCCCTGCTGCAGCCCATTGCCAGCAGTTTCTGCTCGACTTCCTGTTGTTCAATACCTTCGGCGACCACTGTGAACTGCAGGTTTTTCGCAATATCGATAATGGCGCCTGTGATGGCGCTGTGGGTATCGGAACGGTGCAGGTCAAACACAAAAGAACAATCCACTTTGACCTGCTGAATAGGCAGTTCACGCAGATAGGCCAACGACGAGAACCCGGTCCCAAAGTCGTCCAGTGCCAGCTCCACTCCCAGTTGAGACAGATGATGTAAAGTACGTAACGCTAAATCAGGCTCGGCCACCAACGCACTTTCTTTCAGCTCCAGAATCAACAGACTGGCAGGCACCTGGTACTTATTCAGCAATAGCTCTACAGTGTCCACCAGCTCGTCCTGCAGCAAATCTTTACTGGACAGATTGACTGCTATCTGGCAATGCAGCTGCTGTTGCTGTAACTGAGCCAGCAGTTGAATGGCCCGCTCCAGCACCCAGCGGGTTAGCGGGTAAATGACCCCCATTTGTTCGGCCAGCGGCAAAAACTGATCCGGCCCCATCAATCCCCGGCGTGGGTGATGCCAGCGGATCAGCACTTCACCGGCCAGCACCTTGTGATCAGTCAGGCTGAGCTGTGGCTGGATATGCAGTTTCAGTTGTTGGGAATCTATCGCCTGTTGCAGTTCAGCCATCAGGCTGAGTTTATCCTGATCATACTGTGTCAGCTCCGACTGATACACCAGATGGTGGCTGTGACCAAATTGACGGTGTTGCAGCACCAGCAGCGCTTTATCCAGCAATTCATTGAGCTGTTCACCATGTTCGGGGTAACAGGCAATACCGCTCAGTAGCTGGTAATCAATGGCACAGCCATGGATCAATAAAGACTGGGGCAGCTGGTATTCCAGTTTGTGCGCCAGCTGTTCCGCACCATGCTGTTTTTCAGAGGCATCCAGCCAGAGCGCAAAATAAATGCCCCCCAGGTGGGCCACCTTATTCTCTTTATCCAGCAGACAGGCTTGTGCTTCAGAGAGCAGCCGCTGCTGCAGGCGCTGAGCAATCTGTACCAATAACAAATCAGCATTTTGTGCCCCTATCGCCTGATTCACCCGGTCAAAGTGTTGCACTTTGCACACCAGCAATGCGGCCTTTTTACCTCGCTGCTGTTTGTCCCATCGTTTAACAATTTGACTGAGCCTGGCTTTATTCGGCAAACCACTCAGTTCATCATGCAAATCATCCGAGCTGTCAGGGCGCATGGGTACAGAAACTTGCAGCTGAGTTTTGGCTTTACGCAGCAGCCACAAGGTCCAGAGCAGCAGCAGGGCCAACACAGCACTGACCAGCCAGCCCAGCGGGTCCTGTTGTTGTTGCGCCAAAGCAGGGGCCGACCAAACCAATACCACTGTGACCGCTATCAGAATTCGTCGCACACCTACCCCTTATAAAACGCTAACTTCTTAATCCTACTTCAGATTTTATGATTGTCTAGACAGGAAGTCGCAGCACCTGACCATCTTTGACCAGTTGGCGTAGTGGATTGACGCCAAACTGATAACAGAGCTCTGCTGGCTGGCTTATCGCATAGAGCGCAAAATCGGCCTTTTTCCCAACGGCCAGCTGACCACGGTCGGATAAACCTAAAGCCGCAGCCGCATGACGGGTGACACCCAACAAGGCTTCTTCCGGGGTCAGACGGAACAGGGTGCAGGCCATATTCAGCATCAGCGGTAAATTACAAAAAGGTGAAGTGCCAGGGTTTAAATCGGTGGAAATGGCCATGGGCACACCATGCTGACGCAACAAAGCCACGGGAGGCTGTTGGGTTTCACGCAGAAAATAATACGCGCCCGGCAGCAATACAGCCACAGTGCCTGCCGCCGCCATGGCTTTGACATCTTCTTCGCTCAGGTACTCAATATGGTCAGCCGACAAACCGCTGAACTCGGCCACCAGGCGGGTGCCTCCCAGGCAGGAGAGCTGCTCGGCATGCGCCTTAACCGGCAACCCCAGACTTTGGGCCTTTTCAAAGAGCCGGCGGCTTTGCTCAACAGAAAAACCAATGCCTTCACAAAATACGTCCACTGCATCCACCAGACCCAAAGCTGCCAGTTGTGGCAACATGCTTTCCACCACCAGCGCCATATAGCCCTCTGCGTTGCCCTGGTACTCAGCCGGTACCGCATGCGCACCCAAAAAGGTTTTCTGAATATCGACCGGGTGCACTCTGTCCAGCTCAGCCGCCACTTCCAGGATCTTTTGTTCTGTGGCCAGATCCAGCCCATAACCGGACTTGATTTCTACAGTGGTGACTCCCTGACTCAGCAGAGCATTGAGCCGGTTTTTTGCCAGCACAAAGAGTTCTTCATGGCTGGCCGCTCTGGTGGCCGCCACTGTGGATTTGATACCGCCACCCGCTTCGGCGATCTGCTGATAACTGGCACCATTCAGACGCATTTCAAATTCATTGGCACGGCTGCCGGCGTAAACCAGATGGGTATGGCAGTCAATAAAACCAGGCAACAACCACTGGCCTTGCCCATCATACAAAGGGGTGCGGAGCAAATCTGTGGCTGGCAGTGCGGCCTTGGGGCCCAACCAGGCAATACGACCGTCTTTGACTGCCAAAGCGCCATCCGCAATAGTCCCGTAAGGCTCCGCTGCATCCGTCATAGTTGCCAGTTGAACATTCACCCAGACTGCGTCGAAATCTTGCATAAACACCCCAAAAAAAACCTGTCTGATGTCAGCAATTCTAACCGAACAACTTGTCTATACAAGAGATAGACTCTAGAGTAAGCATAAAACTGACCGCCACTGGTACTGCCATGGATCACCCGGCCTCCAACAAAAAATTTGTCACCATCAAAGACCATATTCTGGCGCAGGTGGAGAGCGCCGCCTGGCCTGAACACAGCCGGATCCCATCGGAAAACGAGCTGGCTGGCCAGTTTGGTGTCAGCCGGATGACAGCACGCCGTGCCTTGCAAGAGCTGACAGAACAAGGAGTACTGTACCGCACTCAGGGGGTAGGCAGCTTTGTGGCCTCACCCAAGTCACAATCCTCTTTACTGGAAATCCGTAATATTGCCGACGATATCACCAGGCGCGGCCATTTTCACAGTGCTCAGCTGGTGCAACTGACCAGCCTGCCTTGCCCGGCCCTGGTGGCCTCAGCACTCGGCATGGTGCGTCATCAGCCAGTGTTTTTTTCACTCATTGTGCATTATGACAACCAGACCCCTTTGCAACTGGAAGCCCGTTATGTCAACCCGATGATGATTCCAGACTATCTGGCTCAGGATTTCCACTACCAGACTCCACATGAGTATTTGAGTGCAGTGGCACCGCTGACCGATGCCGAACATTTAATTGAAGCCGTGTTGCCTGACGAGCTGTGCCAGAAATACCTGAAGATCCCGCCCTCTGAACCTTGTTTACGCCTGACCCGGCGCACCTTCAGCCGGGGCGGAGCCGTCAGTTTTGCTTACCTGACCTCAGCTGGCAGCCGTTACCGGCTGGGTGGTCAGCTGACGGTGTCACAGAAAAAACCTGCCCCTTGACCCAACAGAGCGCCCCAATCTGGTGCAAATTATTCCAAAAGGCCCCACATTGAACATATCAAGCCGCTAACCGCAGCCGGGCTGCATTTTATCTCAGCGAAAGCCCAGTAACGCTGCACCAGTCTGGCTAGACCAGTTGTGAAAACTCTGTTAGTGTCAGACGGCTGTGCGCATCAGCGTCAACATGCTCTAAAACTAATAACAAGAACAGAAGTTGGGATGATTTTATGAAACTCAGGGTGGCTCACAAGATTTATCTGGGCTTTGGCTTTATTGCCTTGCTGTTACTGATTGCCAGTTTGTCGTCTTTATGGAGTTTTGCGGTCGTCAGCAGCTCCAGCAATCAAATCAATGAAACCGCAGTGCCTGTTCAACAACATAGCAATAAAGCCCAGATTCAGCTACTGCGGTTAGCCAAGTTGTCCGCTATGGGTTTTACCGTCGAAAAAGCAGACGAAATTAAAGCCATTCAAACCGACTTCAGCAACACGTCCGACAGCTATCGGCAACTGATAGAGACGCTGGGACAATTGGTGCAACAGGATGACAGCTTAAAAAGCCAGTTGGCATTAGCTTCAGGCCATTACCAGAATTATCAGCAGGCGGTCAGTGCGTTGTTCGATGCACGTTTAAAAGCCTTAGAGCACGGCGAGTTGGCTCAAGCCGAATTGAAACAACTGGAGCAACTCATTGATACTGCCGGGGCCACTTTGGTGGATTTATCCTTTCTGGAGGTGCCAGGCAAATCTGCCCAAGTGGAACTGATTGCCGGAGCCGCCAGCCGGGTCGATGGTCAGTTGCTGCAATTGCTGCAAACGGTGCGGGAAACTGCGGCTTACAGCAGCAGGCAACCACTGGCCAGCAGCCAGGAAAACCTGAGTTTTACCTTCAGCGATATGCAAGGCAATCTGGACTATATTGCCAACCTGATTCCACAGGTTCAGGCCGGTGATTTATGGCAGGACTTTCTCAGTCAGCTGAACGACACCAAAACCCGGCTGGAGGCCAGCCCCAACCTGGTCAGCATCAAACTGCAGCAGGCGGACGAACTGCAGCGCGCCCGTGAACAGTTTCTGCAGTCAGAGCAACAGGTTCGGGAAGCTATTGCTGCGCTTGACCAGTTAATTCTTGGCGCCGAGCAGCAGTTTAACAGCCTGCAGCAAGACCTTTCCTCGTCGGTCAACTCAGGCACGGTGCGGACCATTCTGATGATGGTGGTTCTGGTCGGGCTGGCTTTGACCGCCGCCTATTTGACCATTAAAGCGATGATTCAGCCATTGTCCGGCATTAATAAAGTACTGGCGGATATCGCCTCCGGCAATTTAAGCCGCGAGCTGGATATTCGTTCGCAGGATGAATTTGGCGAGCTGTCGGCCAACGTCAACCGCCTGACCCGGGCGCTGCGTCAGCTGATTGAACAAATTCAGCAAGGGGTGCTGGAGTTGAACCACAGCGCACACCGATCCAGCGAAGAAATTACTGCGATTCACCAGGCACTGAGTACCCAGAACCAGCAAGTGGCCACAGTGAATCAAATTACCGTGCAATTAGCGGGTCAGACTGAACAAATAGCTGCGCAGGCCGACGAGGCTCAGCTGCAAATGCAACAAGCCCTGCAGCAAAGCCAGGCTATAGACCGGATCTCTGCCGCGAATAACCAGGCCGTGGTGCAACTGGCAGGTCAATTGGACCAGACCAGCCAGCTGATGCAGCAGGTGAACAGCCAGTCCAACAATATTGGCGGCATTCTGCAAACCATCCGGGGTATTGCCGAACAAACCAATTTGCTGGCACTGAATGCAGCGATAGAGGCAGCACGTGCCGGCGAACAAGGCCGGGGTTTTGCGGTAGTGGCTGATGAGGTCCGCTCTCTGGCCGTACGCAGCCAGCAGGCGACAGATGAAATCCGGGATATGATCAGTCAGTTACAACAGCAAAGTGTGCAGGCGGTCAGTTCAGTGGAGAAAGGTCAGCAAGACGCCAACCTCTGTGTCAGCCAGAACGAGCAACTGATGCAAGCATTGCAGGACATCAATCAAGCGATCAGCAGTATGCATCAGGTAAGTGACCACATTGCGACAACCAGCGCAGAACAACGTCAGCTCGGGCACGCCATTGAAGAGCGGATGCACAGCATGGTCGAGCTGGCTGAACAAAGTACAGAGCGGGCAACCAGCACATTGGAACAAAGCCAGCAAGTGGCCACCGCAGCAGGCCGGCTGGAGGCATCAGTTCAGCACTTCAGATTGCATTAACCCAGCTCTTTCATCACCAGCTGCCACCCAAATTACAGCAAAAAAAATGGCCAGAGAATCTCTGGCCAGGCAGGAAGTGTGTCATCCTTTATCTTTGTGTATTCCGTTAATCAGATTGGTAACTACCTGAACATCATCGTATTTATCTTCGGATAAAACATGACGAAAGCCTTACTTAGCCGTTATATCAGCACTAACTGACCACTTTGTTCATTGCTCAGGTAACGTTTCAGCTTCTGATGGTCAAACAACTCTATCCCGGCTTCGTTAGCGAAGAGCCGCACCTGACTATTGATACGCTGACAGCTGACAATCAGGCCTCGCTGACAATTCTGCATCAGCATTTGCTGGAAAACAGAGCGCACCAAAGACACGGTCAGCGGAGCTTCGGCATCCTGCTGGATATACACCAGCAATGCCTGATGCCGGTTACGGACCAGATAATGCGAGTCATGCCGCTCCAGCGACTCCATATCACGCTGTAAATGTTCCAGCAGCAAATCAGTGCTGTATTTGTACTGCTGCTGTGACCGCTCTCCTTTGCCGTCATTCAGCCAGGCCATCGGGTTCAGCAGGTCTTCCTGCCGCTCCAGCTCCAGAAAAGCCAGCACATTAAACACCAAAGCCATTAAAAACATCACAACAAAGGTCCAGAGCAATGAGTTCGACCAAAAGCTGCTGAGCACCCAGTCCTGATAACCAGACAGCACCGAATACTCAGAAAACATCAGGTAACCTGCACCGGCAAGAATTCCGATACCAGTTGCAATACAGGAGCAAATCAGCCACTTGTTGTTCATCACTAATTCTCCTCAGAAAACGAGGTGTGAGTGTGGCTCTGGCAACAGCTGATTACCTGATCATCTGTTGATAAAGGAATAATAAGGGGTTGGTTTCTGTTTAATGCTTAGGCAACACCGCAAACTGGCCACGAAATTCAGCCGCCAGAACCGAGTCAGACCAGAGCTCGACTGTCACAGGCACCCTGACTTTCCGCCCCTGAGCCAAGGCGGTCCAGTCCACCTGATGCAGATAGCGGTAACAACGTGCTGTGGCTGCGCCTGGTACTGGTTTCAGATAACGAATTTGTGCGTCGGCCAGCACTATATGACCGTGCTGCTGATGCTCTTGTAACAGCAACCAGACCATGCCCCAGCCGGTCAGTGTCGCTGTGGTATAAATACTGCCAGCAAACATCGTCTGATGCAGATTGATATTGGGCGGCAACGGCACCTGAGTCTCCAGGCACCAGGGACTCAGTTGCTCAATGCCAAGCTGCATATAGGCTGACAGTGGAATAGTCTGATGCCAGGTTTGTTGCAACTCGGCACGCCAGTCAGCCAGCGTGCTGGTATTCGCCTGAAATGCCAAAGCTTTGCCGTAACGGTCATGGGCAATACCAAACAAAGCTTTGGCAGGTTCCAGGTACTGATAACCCAGCTTACGGTAAAAACCTGCGGCGCTCTCCCGGGCGTTCAGTACCAACTGTTGCGCGTGCCACTGCAGTGCCTGTTGTTCCAATTGTTGTAACACCAAAGCACCCAGACCATGCCCCTGCCAATCTGGCGACACCGCCATATAACGCACCTGAGCTTGTTGCGCGTTAATTTTATGCACCCGCCCGACGGCCACTACCTCGCCTTGTTCAGTCCAGGCCGCAGCATGAAAAGCCTCCTGTTCCAACTCATCCTGTTCAGAGCCTTGGGGCTGATGCCAGGGAGCCCTCAGCACTTGCCAGCGCAACAGGTAATAAGCCTGCCATTCAGCGGGAGTTTGTGGGGAACGCAGTTGCCATTTCATCAACTCACCTCAGCTTTGCAGCAGAAAAGTAACGGGACCATCGTTGGTCAGACTGACCTGCATATCAGCAGCAAACTGGCCGGTTTGCACTTCTATCCCCTGACTGCGGCAATAGCTGACAAATTGCAGGTAAAGCTGCTGTGCATGATCGGGTAAAGCTGCAGGGGTAAAGCTGGGTCTTAAACCTGAGTTGGTATCCGCAGCCAGCGTAAACTGCGACACCACCAGCAAAGCACCACCGGCCTGCTGCACGTTCAAATTCATTTTGCCGTTTTCATCAGAAAACATTCTGTATTTCAGTACTTTATCTGCCAATTTTTTTAGTTGCTGTTCAGTGTCCTGTTGCTCCACTCCCAACAACACCAACAATCCACAGCCTATCTGCCCAACAATCTGCTCCGCCACTTCAACTTTCGCCTGTCGGACCCGTTGTAACAACGCCTTCATTTACGCTCCCAATTTCAGCGCCATCCGCACCGACGCCTGATACAAAGCCGCTGTAATACCCGGTTCAGACGCAGAATGCCCGGCGTCTTCCACCCAGACCAGTTCGGCCTGCGGCCAGTGCTGCGCCAGCTGCCAGGCGTTTTCTGCTTTGCACACCATGTCATAACGCCCATGCACCAGAATGCAGGGCAAATGCCGTATCGCGGCAACACCATTCAACAGTTGGTTCGGCTGCAAAAAGCTCTGATGCATAAAATAGTGATTTTCAATCAGCGCCAACGCCAGCGCAGCATCTTCTTCCTGCTCTCCGGCAAAAGCAGCAGGGTGCGTGCGCAGGCTGGCAATACGCGATTCCCATAAACTCCAGGCTAAGGCTGCATCCAATCGGGTTCTGTGCTGATCAGAGTGCAACAACTGATGATAAGCCCTGATCGGGTCATCCAGCTCCGAGCCAGCTATGGGTTCGAAAAAATCACGGTAAAAATCAGGAAACACCTGGGCTGCCCCACCTTCCTGGCCATACAACCACTGAATATCTTCATCCCTGGCCAGGAAAATACCGCGCAAAATAAAGCCAAGACAACGTGATGCGTGCGCCTGCCCATACGCCAGCGCCAGTGTACTGCCCCAGGAACCGCCACACACCAGCCAGCGCTCTATCCCCAAAGCCTCGCGGATCAGTTCCATATCCGCCACCAGGTGTTGCGTATCATTGTTGGTCAGGCTGTACAGAGGTTTGGACTGACCACAACCACGCTGATCGAACAAAATGATGCGGTAGCGGCGGGGGTCAAACAGGCTGCGATGAAAAGGTGAACTGGCACCACCAGGGCCTCCATGGCAATACAGCACAGGAATTCCGTCAGGTGCGCCACTTTGTTCCAGGTACAGCTGATGGCCGTCTGCAGTCGGTAACCACTGTATTGCATAAGGCTCAGGTATTTTCGGACTCATTAACCTCTCCTTCGCGCTGTTGCTGTTGCTCGGCTTGATTTAAGGGGTAGAGCTGCTGCAACAATGCGGTGAATTCCACCCCCGCCAACACCAGCCACCACACCAGATAGACCCACAAAAACAAAATAGGCACCAAGGCCAGAGCCCCATAAATGGTCTGGTAGGACGGAAAATAAGTGATGTACAGCGCAAAGCCTTTTTTCAACAGTTCAAACAACAGGCTGGCCAGCACAGCACCAGCCAGCGCATGGCGATACTTCACTTTGGTATTGGGCACCAATAAATACAGCAGATAAAAGGCGGCAACGGAAAAGAAAAATGGCGTCAGCGTCAGCAACAGATTACTCAGACCCGGCGTGTAATCTTCGGCATAACCTGACAAAGTCAGCAGGTAAGACGACACAGCAATTGAGGCCCCGAGCAAAATAGGACCAAAAGTCAGCAGCATCCAATAAATTGAAAACGAAATAATCAGTCGCGGTCGTTTTTCTATCCGCCAGATTTTATTGATGCTTTTGTCGATATTATGAATCAGCATCAGCGCCACCAGGACCAGAGCGCCCACACCTACCGCCGTCATCCGGCCAATATTTTCGACAAAACCAGCAATATAGAGCCGCAGTTCATCCCCCCGTGAAGGGACGACATTAGCATAAATAAAGGCCTCCAGCTGAGTACGCCATTCGGCGAACATCGGAAAAGCCCCCATCACCGAAAACATCACCGCAATCAGCGGCACCAGGGACAACAAGGAAATATAGGCCAGATAGCCGGCCACCACATTAATCTGATCCTGCAGACAACGCTGAACATACAATGCCAGCACCCTATATGTCTGATGCAGATACTGCTGCCAGGGCCGTCCTGCAGGCATCATGGGTTACTCCACAAAACTGAAGGCTTGTTTGGACGCCAGAGCCTCGGTCAACGCCTGGCTGGGCTTCTCAACAAAGCTGCTGCCTTGCTGGTCAATAAAGAGCACTGGTAATTTCAGCTTGTCCGCCAGCGGCAGGCCCTGCTCGCTGCCCAGACACAAAAAAGCCGTGGACCAGGCGTCGGCCCAGGTGGCATCCGGGATCAGAATAGTTGTTGAGACTGTATGGTGCGTGACAGGCGCGCCGGTGCGACCGTCCAGAACATGGCTGTAACGGACACCGGCCTCATCATAAAAATGCCGGTAAGTACCAGACGTCATAATGGCCAGCGGTTGTGTTTGCTCAACAGCAATAATTTTCTGTAAGGTCTGCGAATCTGGCAGTGGCTTTTCTATCGCAATGCGCCATTGCTTTTGTTCAGGTTTGCGGCCCCGGCTTATCAGTTCCCCCCCCACTTCCACCAGATAGTTCTCAATACCGGCCTGGTCCATCAGTTTGGCCAGTTGCGCCACTGTGTAGCCCTGAGCAATGGACGACACATCAATACGCAGTGACGCTTGAGTTTTTGCCAGCTGGCTGTGGCTGACGGTTTTCACTTTATCCAGACCAATCAAGGCTTTGGTTTCTGCAATTTGCTCATCCGAGGGTTTGGTCAGCTTGTCACCACGAAAACCCCAAAGCTCAAAAAATGGCTTAATCGTCAGGTCATAACAGCCCTGGCTGTGGGCCGATACCTCACGGGCAATTTGCACCAGTTGCACCAGCTCAGTGCCAACTTCCACAGGTTCGGCACTTTGCTGGGCATTAAAGCCTTCAATCACCGAATCAGGTCTGTAGTTCGACATCAACTGATCAATACGATCCAGCTCTTGCTTCAGTTTTTGCTCAAGTGCAGCTTTATCGACCTGCTGCTCTGACCAATAGCTGACCATAAAAGTCGAGCCCTGAGCCGGGCCTGAGATCCGCTGAATGGGATCAGGGTCAGAACAGCCCAACACAGATAAGCTGACCACAACAAAACAACACAGACGATTCAATAACATAGCAATAAAACTGGCGGGAAAAGATGCGGCCAGTGTAATTTATCAGCCTGCTAAAATCCAGCCGCAGCGCGCCTGGCCGCCAGATTAGACGCCAGAATACGGGAGCTGGTCGCTGCAGTGGTGGGCAAAAAGGCTGCTCTGCGTTAGGGTAAGCGAGATAAGAAAAAATACTGAGGTTTCCTATGCAACACCCTGTTTTATTCCGTCATGCCCTGCTGGGGCTGAGCCTGCTGGCTGCCTTGCCCCAGGCCACATTCGCTGCCAGTTCCGCCTATTTTGAATCCGAAGATATTTTTGCACTGGAGTACGCCGCCGATCCGCAGGTATCGCCGGACGGCCGTTTTGTGGTCTATGTGCGGAACAGTAATGACATCATGACCGACGGCACCCACAGCAGTTTGTGGCTGATTGATGTGAAAACCGGTGCCCAGACACCACTTTTTGCGGACCAGTTTAATTACAGTCAACCACGCTGGTCTGATGATAGCTCCCGCATTGCCTTTATTTCCGATCGCAGCGGCTCACGTCAAATTCATGTGCATTACCTGAATCAGAATAAAACCGCTTTGGTCAGTCAGTTGCAAAAAAGTCCCGGTAACCTGAGCTGGTCACCGGATGGCAAACAACTGGCATTCACCATGAGTGTGCCAGCCGCACCGACAGCCTTGATGAAAAGCACCAAGCTGCCGAAAAAGCCTGAAGGTGCCAAATGGTCAGCGCCTTTTACCCTGATTGAACGCGCCAATTACCAAGCCGATGGTGCCGGTATTCTGAAGTCGGAATACCGTCATCTGTTTGTGGTGCCCGCCACAGGGGGCAAAGAGCGGCAACTGACCGATGGCGACTTCAACTACGGCGCTGACCTGAGCTGGACGCCGGACAGTCAGGGGCTGGTGTTTTCTGCCAATCTGAATAGAGACTGGGAGTATCAGCCACGTGACAGCGATTTGCATCAAATCAACCTGCAGACTGGCGCACTGACCCAGCTGACCTCCATGCCTGGCCAGGAAAGCGCAGCGGTTTTTTCACCAGACGGCAAAAAGCTGGCTTTTGTCTGGGGCAACAATGCCAAGGTGCCTTACACCAATGGCAAACTGAAGGTGATGGATCTGAAAAGCGGCAAAGTAACCGACCTTCAGGCCGGGCTGGACAGAGACATTGAGAATCCGCAGTGGCTGGATAATGACGAACTGGTGGTGCAGTTTGACGACCAGGGCAAACGCACTTTGGCCCGGGTCAGTTTATCCGGCAAACTGACGCCACTGACCAATGAATTGTCCGGTGCCGGTTTACCACAGCCGTATTTAAGCGGCGAATACAGCCTGAATAATGAAGTGATAGCTTTTACCCGTGGCACCCCGCAGCGGCCTGCCGATGTAGCGCTGCTGGTGGATGGCAAAACCCGGGTACTGACCGAATTAAATGAAGACCTGTTGGGCCATAAAAAGCTTGGGCAGGTGCATGAAATTCACTACAAATCGTCCTTTGATGGCGAAGCCATTCAGGGCTGGTATATCACCCCGCCCGATTTCGACCCTAACAAAAAGTACCCTCTGCTGCTGGAGATCCATGGGGGCCCGCATTTGGCCTATGGCCCGCATTTCAGCGCCGAAATGCAGCGGTTTGCTAAAGAAGGCTATGTAGTGTTTTACGACAATCACAGAGGCAGCACCTCCTATGGCGAGCGTTTCGCCATGTTGTTGCATGGTAAATACAGTTCGAAAGAGGATTACGCCGACCACGATTCAGGGGTCAACGCGATGATTGAACTGGGTTTTGTTGACCCGGATAACCTGTTTATTGCCGGGGGGTCAGCCGGGGGTATCGCCTCAGCTTATGCCGTTGGCCTGACTGACCGCTACAAAGCGGCTGTGGTCGCTAAACCTATTATTAACTGGTTGAGTAAAGTACTGACTGGGGATTCGTACCTGTACCAGACTTACCATCAGTTTCCGGGCACGCCTTGGGAAAATGTGGAGCACTACTGGCAACGTTCGCCCTTATCGCTGGTGGGCAATGTCAAAACCCCTGTGATGCTAATGACAGGCGAAGAAGACAGACGCACGCCGATCAGCGAATCAGAACAGTTTTATCAGGCGCTGAAGCTGCGCAAGGTCGACACTGTGATGGTACGTATCCCTGGCTCGCCACACGGAATTTCAAACAAACCCAGCCGAATGATTGGTAAAGTGGAATACAGCCTGGCCTGGTTTGCCAAATACCGAACCCAGCCCTAAACAGGCCTTGGGGTCAGAGTCCCGCTCTGGCCCCTGTCATCAAGGGTCAGCATTGTGTGGCTGGCATCATAAATGAGCCGACGACCTGCTGTTGCTGGTGGATTTCCACCACACAGAGCCGGCTGGGTAATAACTCATCACTCAAGCGCAGCTGTTTCACTGATTTCCCTGCAACTTTCAGTTCCACCTGTTCTGCTTCCACGGCACTGTTCAGTGTCGCCACCAGGCAAGGGTTGTGCACCATACGCTGATTCAGTGCCAAATCCAGATCCGCCACTCCAGCCACCCGGCTCAAGTCTTTATTCAGTTGGATTTGTAAATCCGGCGTCTGCGCGTTCAGAAAACCGTTGAAGCGGATATCAAACACCAGCATATCCGGGAAGGCTACATTTGCCTGCTCAGACTGCTCAAAGCTGTATTCATAACGGTAGCTGTCACCCAGGCGGGCTGGCCTCTGCAGTTCGCCAGTTAAAGGAAACAACTGGTGCCTGAAGCGGGTTAGCCAGTCCGGGCCATACACCCAGGCATAAAGTGCTGAACCTTTTGCCGCTTTGGCCTGATCCAGCCAGTAATCCTGCCAGAGTTGTTGTTTTTCCGCATCCAGCACGACTGACAACGCCGTGTCATCCGGACAACGGCTCTGCACACTGGCTTTCAATGGTTTCGCCACCTTCAGTGCATAAGACAACGCATTGCCTTCTGCATTGGCCTGACCGGTTTCTTCTGCCATCAGCACTGCACTGCACACCAGCAGAGGGAGCAAAAAAATTCGCATCAATTAGTATCCAGCCTTTGTTTAGGGTCGGGGTTAGACCAAGGGTCAGCCAAAAGGTGCCGTCAGTCCAGACATCGTCAGAGGAGCGGCAGTGTAGCAAAAACACAGCGCTTGGCCTAACGCTAAGGCAACCAGGCTGTACCCTGGCTGAAGCAAAGCGAAAAAAACAAAACCCGGCACCAGGCCGGGTTTTGTGCAGTGCTTAAACAGCCAGGCTTACATCATGCCCATGCCGCCCATGCCACCCATATCTGGTGCAGCTGGTGCATCTTTCTTCGGCAGTTCAGTCACCATAGCTTCGGTGGTGATCATCAGTGAACCGACAGAAGCAGCGAACTGCAGTGCAGAACGGGTCACTTTGGTTGGGTCCAGAATACCCATTTCGACCATATCACCGTAAGTGCCGTTGGCCGCGTTGTAACCGTAGTTGCCTTCACCGCCTTTCACTGCATTGACGACTACGGAAGGTTCGTCACCTGCGTTGTCGACGATCTGACGCAGTGGCGCTTCCATAGCGCGCAGCGCAATTTTGATACCGTGCGTCTGATCTTCGTTGGCACCGGTCAGGCCAGCAATTTTCGCTGCAACACGCACCAGAGCCACGCCACCGCCAGGCACCACACCTTCTTCAACGGCAGCACGGGTTGCGTGCAGCGCGTCTTCAACGCGGTGTTTTTTCTCTTTCATTTCAATTTCAGTAGCAGCACCGACTTTGATTACAGCCACACCGCCAGCCAGTTTGGCCAGACGCTCTTGCAGTTTTTCTTTGTCGTAATCAGAAGTGGCTTCTTCCACTTGCTGACGGATTTGTTTGATACGACCATCAATGGCGTCCTGCTCACCGGCACCGTCGATAATGGTGGTGTTGTCTTTAGTGACCACCACACGTTTAGCAGTACCTAAATCTTCCAGCGTGGCTTTTTCCAGTTCCAGACCGATTTCTTCAGAAATCACCACACCACCTGTCAGTACGGCAATGTCCTGCAGCATGGCTTTACGGCGGTCACCGAAACCAGGCGCTTTCACACCAGTCACTTTCACGATACCGCGCATGTTGTTTACAACTAAGGTTGCTAAGGCTTCGCTTTCGATGTCTTCAGCAATGATCAGCAGTGGCTTGCCAGATTTCGCCACACCTTCCAGCACTGGCAACAGCTCGCGAATGTTGCTGACTTTTTTGTCCACTGTCAGGATGAATGGGTTGTCCAGTTCCACCTGACCCGCTTCCTGGTTGTTGATGAAGTACGGAGACAGGTAACCGCGGTCAAACTGCATCCCTTCCACCACAGCCAGCTCATTCGCCAGACCCTGGCCTTCTTCGACGGTGATCACGCCTTCTTTGCCCACTTTGTCCATGGCGCTGGCAATGATTTCACCAATTTCAGTGTCTGAGTTGGCAGAAATAGTACCTACCTGAGCCACTGATTTGCTATCGGCACATGGCTGAGACAGTTTCTTTAACTCTTCCACCGCGGCAGCAACAGCTTTGTCGATACCACGTTTCAGGTCCATTGGGTTCATCCCAGCGGCAACAGCTTTGACACCTTCGTTGATGATGCTTTGCGCCAGTACAGTAGCAGTAGTAGTACCGTCACCGGCTTCATCATTGGCTTTAGACGCCACTTCTTTCACCATCTGAGCGCCCATGTTTTCGAACTTGTCTTCCAGCTCGATTTCTTTGGCCACTGACACACCGTCTTTGGTGATCAGCGGAGCGCCGAATGATTTATCCAGAATCACGTTACGGCCTTTCGGGCCTAAAGTAACGCGAACAGCATTCGCCAGAATGTTTACGCCTTTTAACATTTTATTGCGGGCGTCATCGCCAAAACGTACGTCTTTTGCTGCCATGTTTACTAATCCTCAAATTTGGTTTTCAGACGGAAAATTCAGTTATTCAGTGATAATGCCCAGGATGTTGTCTTCTTTGGTGATGACATATTCCTGACCGTCGATTTTTTCTGTGCGTTCTACATAAGCGCCGAAAATCACTTTGTCGCCTACTTTGACGTCTAATGGCTTCACTGAACCGTTTTCCAGAATACGGCCGTTACCTACTGCCACCACTTCGCCACGGGTAGACTTTTCAGCAGAAGCGCCAGTCAGCACAATGCCACCAGCGGATTTGCTTTCAGCTTCCAGACGCTTGATGATCACGCGATCGTGTAATGGACGAATGTTCATGCTTTTTTATCTCCTAAAAGCGAGTTTGTTTATAAATTAGCTGACGCTAAAAATTGAGTACTGGCTATATGGGGCAAAGCCCTTACAATCCCAAGGGCTGCTGCCGAAAAAAATGCCTGAGCCAGACTGATTGCACATTTTTCCAGCAAACAGACCCAAACCATGCAATAAAAACTGTGCCGCTCAGGTCAGTGAAGGTATGTCCAAATCAGGAGACCATGATGTTGCTTATTCTCTGCAACTGCCCCACTACAGCCGTCGCTGAGCAAATCAGCCATGACTTGCTGCAACGGCGTTTAATTGCCTGTGCGAATCTGTTGCCCCCAGTGCGTTCTGTTTACAACTGGCAAGAAAAAATAGAGCAGACACAAGAGATCCCTCTGCTGCTGAAAGCCCGTAAGCAGGATTATGTCCAGATAGAGCAGGCCATTCTGGCGTTGCATCCTTATCAGGTTCCGGAAATTATCGCTTTGCCTGTAGAATCTGCATTGGCGTCGTATCAGACTTGGCTGTATGAGGTAACTGAACGTGATTAGATCCTTACTGCTCTTTGTGTGTTTACTTTTTTCCCATCTCAGCCTGGCTCAGGTGCAACCTGGCGGCGTACTGGCTCAGCTGACTCAACAACCGCAATTTTTACCTGTTGAACAGGCCTTTGTGGCCGATTTTCGTCAGGACAGTAACGCACTGAAACTCAGCTTTACCATTGCAGACGGGTATTACCTTTATAAAGATAAATTTAAATTTGCCGGCGTGGATTTGAGTTTTTCCCACCCGCAGTTTCCACCAGGCCGCCTGATCACCGACGAATATTTTGGCGAGTCTGAGGTCTACTTTCACCAGGTGATCCTGGAAATTCCGCTGAGCCAGGTTGGGCCTGATGGCTTGCTTAAAGTGCGTTATCAAGGCTGTGCTGAAGCCGGGCTCTGCTACCCGGTACAGACCCTCGAAATTCCGCTTACCGCCACCACGGCGGCGGCAACAGCTCTGGTGCAGGCATCAGCCACAACGACAACAGAGGCCCCGGTATCTGAACAACTGCAGCTGCTGGGGCAATTGCAGGGCGATAACCTGGTCACCACGCTGGCGCTGTTTTTCCTGTTGGGACTGGGCCTGGCCTTCACGCCCTGTGTTTTTCCTATGTACCCTATTCTGACCAGCATTATTGTCGGACAGGGCCAGCAGCTCAGTGGTAAACGCGCATTCAGCCTGTCGATGGCTTATGTGCAGGGCATGGCCATCAGTTATTCTCTGTTAGGTTTATTGGTGGCCAGCCTGGGCTTGCAATTCCAGACTTACTTTCAGCACCCGGCGGTGTTAGTGGCCATCAGTGTCTTATTTGTGCTGCTGGCGCTGTCGATGTTTGGTGTGTTTAACCTGAGCCTGCCAGAACGTTGGCTCAGTAAAGTGAACCAGCTGTCCAACCAACAGCAAGGTGGCAGTGTCAAAGGCGCCGTTGTGATGGGCGTGTTGTCCGGTCTGGTGGCCTCCCCTTGCACCACAGCACCGCTGACAGCAGCGCTTTTGTATGTGGCGCAATCCGGCAATCTGGCACTTGGTGCGCTGACGCTGTACATCCTGAGTATGGGCATGGGCTTACCTTTATTAGTGCTGGGCAGCACAGGCGGGAAATTCTTACCCAAAGCTGGCGCCTGGATGAATGCGGTCAAAACCATTTTTGCGTTTTTGCTGCTGGCAGTGCCGGTCTGGCTGTTATCCCGTTTTGTGCCGTTTTCCGCCGTGGTGGTTGCGTCGAGCCTGCTGCTGTTGATGCTGGCGGTGTATCTGCATGCGTTATCCCGTCAGTTACAGCAGCCTCTGGCTCAAAGCAGCAGCTGGGTGCTGGCCCTTAGCCTGGTGCTCGGTACCGTCGGCGCAAACTTATGGTACTGGCTGCCAGCACCTGCTGTGACGACCGCTCAGCCTGTGGCACAAGCCGGCTTCCGGACTCTGGATACACTGGAAGAATTGCAACAAGCGGTGCAGCAAGCCTCGGCAGAAGGCAAACCTGTGCTGGTTGATTTGTTTGCTGAGTGGTGTGTGGCCTGTAAAGAGTTTGAACACATCACCTTTGCTGACGCCGACGTCAAAACCCTGATGAACCAGTTTGTGTTGATTAAAATCGACGTGACAGAAGCCAACGAGATTGATCAGCAAGTGCTGGATCATTTTCAGGTGATTGGCCTGCCAACCTTGCTGCTTTTTGGCAAAAACGGCCAGGAACTGACGCAATCCCGCGTCACCGGCTTTATGGGACCTGCTGATTTTCAGCGTCATTTAACCGCAATACTGAACCAATAATCTTGGCATTGGTCACAAGCAAAGTCAGTTCTGTACTGGCTTTGCGCTCTTTTAGCTGCCATCGTCCACCACCAGCCAAAAAAGTTCCGCTCTGCTGATAAGACCAGTATTTTGCTGCCATTTGCAACGATTTCACTATAATAAGGCGCAAAACTGCAGGACCACCTGGCCTCTGCTTAAAAAAGATGCAATTGTACAGCTGCTCTGGCAGGATAAACTGCACAATAAGAATTTTTGGGGAACTTCGCGTATTATGGCGTCAAAATTAAAGATTTTGCTGCTCAATGGCCCAAATCTGAACATGCTCGGAAAACGTGAGCCTCAGATCTATGGTTCCCAGACTCTGGCCCAGATTGTCAGCCAACTGACCGAACAAGCCGCAGCAATGCAGGTCGAGCTCAGCCATCTGCAATCCAATGCCGAGCATGAGCTGATTGATGCCATTCATCAGGCGATGGGCGAACAGGATTACATTCTGATTAACCCGGGCGCTTTTACTCATACCAGTATTGCACTTCGTGATGCGCTGCTCAGCGTCGCCATTCCTTTTATTGAAGTGCATTTGTCCAATGTACATGCCCGCGAACCCTTCCGGGCGCACTCGTATTTGTCCGATATAGCCAAAGGGGTGATCTGTGGTTTTGGCGCCATGGGTTACCAGTTTGCATTGCAAGCAGCTGTATCGCAGTTATCAACAAAATCAACCAATTAACTATCCACTACAACACAGGCACTTATGTCATGGATATCAGAAAAATTAAAAAATTGATCGAACTGCTGGAAGAATCAGGTATTAACGAACTGGAAATCACCGAAGGTGAAGAATCGGTTCGAATCAGCCGCAACGGCCCTGTTCAGCAGTATGCACCGGTTCAATACGCCGCAGCTCCGGCTCCGGTCGCAGCCCCTGTAGCAGCTGCCGCAGCAGCCCCGACTGAGGCGGCCAAACCAGCCATCTCGGGTCACCAGATGCGTTCTCCTATGGTCGGTACTTTCTACCGTGCCGCGTCGCCAACCGCCAAATCCTTCGTTGAGGTAGGTCAGAGCGTCAAAGTCGGTGATACCCTGTGCATCGTGGAAGCGATGAAAATGATGAACCAGATCCAGGCCGATAAAGCCGGTACTGTGACGCAAATTCTGGTGGAAAACGGCGAGCCGGTAGAGTTTGACCAGCCCTTGTTTGTGATCGAATAACAGAAGGCAGTCCCATGCTAGAAAAAGTCCTGATCGCCAACCGGGGGGAAATAGCGCTGCGTATTTTACGCGCCTGTAAAGAACTCGGTATTAAAACAGTGGCGGTGCATTCGACTGTCGATCGCAACCTGAAACATGTGTTGCTGGCCGACGAAACCATTTGCATCGGCCCGGCCCCATCACCACAAAGTTATCTGAACATTCCGGCTTTGATTGCGGCCGCGGAAGTGACCAATGCCCAGGCTATTCACCCTGGATATGGTTTTTTGGCTGAACGGGCCGACTTTGCGCAGCAAGTGGAAGAAAGTGGCCTGATTTTTATCGGCCCGCGCCCCGAATCCATCAGTCTGATGGGTGACAAGGTTTCTGCCATTGAAGCGATGAAAAAAGCTGGTGTACCTTGTGTACCGGGCTCCGATGGTGCCGTCGGTGACGACGCTGAGACGAACAAAGCTATTGCCAAACGTATTGGCTACCCGATCATTGTCAAAGCCGCTGGCGGCGGTGGTGGCCGTGGTATGCGGGTGGTTCGTGCTGAAGAAGAGCTGGTATCGTCCATCGAGATGACCAAAGCAGAAGCCAAAGCTGCCTTTGGTAACGACATGGTGTACATGGAGAAATTCCTGGAAAACCCACGCCACATCGAAATTCAGGTGCTGGCGGACGGTCAGGGTAATGCCATCCATTTGGGCGAACGTGACTGTTCCATGCAGCGCCGTCACCAGAAGGTAGTGGAAGAAGCACCGGCGCCGGGCATTACCCAGCAGCAACGTGACTTTATCGGCGGCCGTTGTGTGCAGGCCTGTATTGACCTGAATTACCGTGGTGCCGGTACTTTCGAGTTCCTGTACGAAAACGGCGAGTTCTACTTTATTGAAATGAACACCCGTATTCAGGTTGAACACCCTGTGACAGAAATGATCACAGGTGTGGATCTGATCAAAGAGCAGCTGCGTGTTGCCGCCGGCGAAAAGCTGCGTCTGAAACAAAGTGATGTAGTGATCCGCGGCGCCGCAGTGGAGTGCCGGATCAACGCTGAAGATGCCAAGACCTTTATCCCGTCGCCTGGCACCATCACCCGCTTCCACCCACCGGGTGGTAACGGTGTGCGTTGGGATTCACACATCTATGCAGATTACACAGTGCCGCCAAACTACGACTCCATGGTCGGCAAGCTGATCACTTACGGTGAAAACCGTGATATCGCCTTAGCGCGGATGCGCAACGCACTGAGCGAGCTGGTGGTCGGTGGCATTAAAACCAATATCGAACTGCATAAGCTGATTATGAACGACGAAAACTTTAATAAAGGTGGCACCAATATCCACTATTTAGAGCATAAACTCGGTCTGAAGTAAGAGTGCTGAAAATAACCTGAAGGGTCAGAGCCAAAGCTCTGACCCTTTTTGTTTTTTATTGCTACAATTCGCCCCCTGCTTTTACCGCTGAACGAGTTTTTGTATGCCTTGGATCCAACTTCGTGTGCACAGCACAGAAAAACAAGCTGAACAGGTCAGTGACATGCTGATGAGCTGGGGAGCCCAGGCCGTCAGTTTTGTCGACGCCGCCGACACCCCTATTTATGAACCCATGCCTGGGGAAGTGCTGTATTGGACCAATACGGTCGTAGTGGGTCTGTTTGATGCTGAACACCCGATGCCCAAAGTGATCCGCCAGCTGGAACAAGCCGCCATCTTTAAACAAGGTGTGCAGTACAAGCTGGAACAGCTGGAAGATAAAGACTGGGAACGCGAATGGATGGATAACTTCCACCCTATTCAGTTTGGCAAACGGCTGTGGGTCTGTCCCAGCTGGCGTGATATTCCGGACCCGTCAGCAGTCAATGTGATGCTGGACCCAGGCCTGGCCTTTGGTACTGGTACCCACCCGACAACCTCCTTATGTATGGAATGGCTGGATGCGCAGGATTTAAGCCAAAGTACAGTGGTTGATTTTGGTTGTGGCTCCGGCATTTTAGGCATAGCCGCATTGAAATTGGGTGCTGCCCGGGTGATTGGCATTGATATCGACCCTCAGGCCATTGAAGCCAGCAAAGCAAATGCAGAGCGCAACGGTGTTGCAGGACAAATTGAGCTGTACTTACCAAAAGACCAGCCAAGTCTGCAGGCTGATGTGGTGGTGGCCAATATTCTGGCGGGGCCTTTGGCGGAACTCAGCAGCGTGATCAGTGCTTATGTTCGCAGCGGAGGTTTACTTGCATTGTCTGGCATTCTGGAAAGCCAGGCCGATTCCGTGATTGCTGCCTATCAGACTGAATTCGAATTTGACCCTGTGGCGGTCAAAGAAGAATGGGTTCGTCTGACGGCCCGTAAGCGTTAATCAATTCGGCAGGTGGCCACAGCCACCTGCGGTACAGCACTTCATACTAAATCACCCAACGCGCCGGTAAAAATACCGCAGCCGCCACGTAAGCCACCAGGACCGCAACTGGAAAACACAAAGCCAGCAGGATCACCAAGGCTCTGACCAGCCAGACGGGTTGGTCATAATAACTGGCAAAGCCAGCGCAGACCCCTGCAATTTTCCGTCGCGCTTTGTTGATAAACCACGAACCATCATTGATTGTTCTCATTTGTCATACTCCCCCGTCTGTTGTCTGACCTTCTGATCCAGAAACCACATCATTGCTGCCAGAGCCCAGACGACTGCAATGTTAAGCATTACCAGCGTCATGTTATTTGCCTGCAGTGGTGAATTTATTAACACTCGTCGTAAGCCCAAACAGCCACAACACTTAACCAAGCCATTACGACAGCGAAAGCTACCATTTCCATTTTATCTCTCCTCAAGTTAGTCAATTTAGTGATCAGCGATTTACTGATATCTATCTAATTCAACTTTGATGCCAAATTTTGAAATTATTTTTTCACTATAAATATCAATAAGTTAACTGCATTAAATGCAAGCTAATTAACCCGGCGTGACGATTAAATATCGCACAAATAAATTTTTGACCACTTTTTAGTCAAAATGATTATGTTGCAGGTAAAGGTGGACCAATGGGCAAAGAAATGAAAACAGGCTTTGTAACAGAATGGCGAATCAGCCAATGCAAACGAGAAGCCCAGAGCAGATGTAAAAAACCCGGTACTGCTAAGACCGGGTTATCGTAGGGATTTTTAGCGGCTGACTCAGCCAGTGCCACAACAGGGAGATCACTCCGACACTGGCGACAGGTAATAAAAACAACCCTAACAGCCAGACAGTTAACATCAGCATCCGTTACTCTCCGGTCTGATCGATAATTTTCACCACCGGGGCTTTGTCAGTCACTGCCTGCTCAGTTTGTTGTGGTGCGGCTGCAGCAGTTAACTGAGCCATGCTTTGCTCTGCCTGCATCAATACAGAGTATTTAATGTCACTGATCTGTTTGGCAATAAAATCAGCCGTCAGGGCTTTTACACTGAAATCAGTCAGGGTTGCTAAATCAACCTGCGTTGCCTGAGCAGGCACAGAGATAGCGGATACAGACAGTACAGCGGCAGCAATTAAAGTTTTCATCGTGATTCTCCATTGGGTTAAGGACAATCAGATAGTTCAATTGCTGTGCCAAACTGAATAAAAAAATAATATTTTAATAAACAACAACTTGGAGTATTAGCTTTACTCATCCATTTCAGCGAAAACCGTAGGAATAAAAAAAGTGGTGAAATTCACCACTTTTTAGCTATCTGTTTGGCACCTTGGCCAAGGCATCCAATAACACCTGTGGACCGCTGTCAGGCAAATGCCCAACCTCACTTAAATGACGTCGCCACAAGCGGGCTCCGGGCACTCCCTGAAACAAACCAAGCATATGACGGGCTATATGCCAAAATCGGCTGCCAGTGGCCATCTGCCGTTCTATATAAGGGATCATCAGTTCCACCACCTGATGCGGTGTTGGAACAGCCCTGTTGTCCTGATAAATGGCCTGGTCAATTTCAGCCAGCAATAAGGGGTTGGTATACACCTCGCGCCCTACCATCACGCCATCCACATGCTGCAAATGGCTCAGGCAGTCATCCACCGTTTTGACACCGCCGTTAATACTGATATCAAGCTGCGGAAAATCCTGTTTCAACTGGTACACACGCGGGTAATCCAACGGCGGAATTTCGCGGTTCTCTTTAGGACTTAAACCACTGAGCCAGGCTTTACGGGCATGCACAATAAACTGCTGGCAACCTGCGTCGCTGATGGTGCCAATAAAATCAACCAGAAACTGGTAACTGTCGAGCTCATCAATGCCAATGCGGCTTTTTACTGTCACCGGTATGTCCACTGCATCTGCCATGGCTTTCACGCAATCAGCCACCCGTTGTGGTTGTGCCATCAGGCAGGCGCCAAACATACCGTTTTGCACTCTGTCCGACGGACAGCCTACGTTGATATTAATAGCGTCATAGCCCCGTTCTTCACAAAGTTTGGCGCAACGCGCCATATCTTTCGGATCAGAACCGCCCAGCTGCACCACTAAAGGATGTTCTTCCTCGTTAAAGCCCAGATAATCACCCTGGCCATAAATAATGGCTCCTGTCGTCACCATCTCGGTATACAGCACTGCATGTTGTGACAACAGACGATGAAAATAACGACAATGTTTGTCTGTCCAATCGAGCATGGGCGCAACGGAGAAACGGTGGGAGAGTTGGCTGTGTGGCATGTGGCAATCGGCTCAGTTATCAGGTTTCGCTGCCTGGACAGGCTGGCCCGGGCAAGGCAGCGATTCTAGCCGATTTTCCATGAAATTTCAGCTTTGATAGCTGGCCAGCATCAGACTGTAACGTTTAAACAGGCGCAGGCAGCCAATCAAATGCTCACCTTGCAACAAAGGCAACTGACCTGAACGTACCTTGTTCCTCTTCAGCAAAGCCAATTGGTAACCCGTCATACGCAGCAGTGGCCGGCGTTCATACTCAGGAAACCATGAACCGTTAAAGTGGTGAATACTGTAGTTAGGCAACCCGGCTTCCGGTGTACAGAAGTAATGACTCGGGTAAATTACAGCTCCTGGTTCCAACTGCACCTGGCCAGCCCCCTGATACGGAGCCTGCAAACCAAAGCGCTGCGCAAAGTACTCTGCAATCAATCCCGTATTGGGCGTCAAATCCAGAGAACCATCATTGCGGGTAAACGAGCGGTGCTGATACATATGCAACAATTCAGTGATAATGGGGTTAGCAGCTTCTGCGCCCATTAATGCAGTGACGGGTGCATAACGGTTTTTAAAGCGTTCAAACCCTGTGACAAAGCGGTGCTGGCGGAATAGTTCTAAGCTTCCTGTCAGTTCCAGATCCGTATCCAGGTAAAACCCGCCCTGGCTGGCTAACGCATAGAGGCGCAGGTAATCCGAAACAAAAGCCCACTTACCTGCCGCAAAGGCCTGCCTGGCATACGCATTGTCGGTCGCCATAAATTTTTCATTATTCCACTCCACCAGCTGGTAGTCCGGCGCATACCGTCGCCAACTTTCGATACAGCGCTCCACCAATTCAGTCTTTTTGTTGGGACCGACCCAGACATAATGAATAATCTTTGGAATAGCCATAGTTTGCTCCTTTACGCTGTGGCTATGGTATAAAACTGCCGTCAGGCAAGAAGTGAACATTGTTTATTTGATGTGATGAATTGTTACTGAATAGCTTCTGCCCGTACTGGGCACGGCGGAGTTCTGGTGTCCATCGGCATCTGTGTTAAACTGCGTCAGATTTTAATGGAGTCTGTTATGTCGATTGAGTCGCTCGTCAGCCGGGCCCGCCATATTTGCGAAGTCAATGGTGCCCGTTTTACCAGTATTCGCGAAAAAGTATTTCGCCTGCTGGCTGATACCCATGGTGGTATAGGTGCCTATGAATTATTAGACCAACTCAAACAAACAGAGCCTGCCGCCAAACCAGCCACCATTTACCGGGCTTTGGATTTTCTGACCGAGCAGGGGTTTATTCATAAAATTGAATCCAGCAATGCTTTTTTGCTGTGTCACCACTTTGAAGAGCATCACCCGGCACAACTGTTGATCTGTGATCGCTGCAATCATGTTGAAGAATTACACTCCACACCGCTGCAACAAGAGTTCCAACGGTTGGCATCAGAAAAAGGCTTTTTAATTCAACGGCAAACTATAGAAGCCCATGGGATTTGCCAATCTTGTCTTAAAAAAGAGGCAAACAGCTGAATCTGCTTGACGCTGCTTGGCGTCAGTCGTTATTTTAGTGAACAGTATCGTATTTTTTTGTAAACTGACGCGGAAAACTTCATACCAAAACAATAAGCTAGACTTGAGTTCTGATAGCAACAGACCTAACCTTTCTGAGAAGCCAGAGACAAGTCCGGTTCTGAACAGGCAAATTACATGAATGTTGAGTATGTAAACCCATTTCTTTCTTCGCTGGTCAATGTGCTGGCGACTATGGCCAGCACCAAGATAGTTCCAGGTCAGCCCCGACTGAAAAAAGACGAAGTGGCCCGGGGTGAAGTGTCTGGTTTAATAGGTATGATTGGCCCTACCACCAAAGGCTCCTTTTCTGTTACTTTTGAAGAATCTCTGGCGCTGGAAATTATGGCGCGTATGTTGGGTGAGCGCCCGGCGGCAATCAACGAAGAAGTCACAGATATGGTCGGGGAAATCACCAATATGGTCACTGGTGGTGCCAAACGTATTTTAGGTGAAAAAGGCTACGAATTTAATATGGCCACTCCAGTCGTAGTGTCTGGAAAAGGGCACACCATTACCCATAAAACCACAGGGGCCAAAATCTTAATGCCTTTTGATTCTGATCACGGCAAAGTTTTTATTGAAGTCAGTTTCGATGAATAAAGCGTTCTTCTGCAACAAAACCGGCTGATGCCGGTTTTTTTTATTTCTGCGGTCCGGTGCTTCATGCGAAAGACCGCGTTTGTTTCTATAGGTAGTGCATTTCGACCCGGCTGGTGATATTGCACAGCAGTTCATAAGGAATGGTCTGCACTTTGGCGGCAATTTCTTCCACTGGCAAACCTTGCCCCCATAACACCACTTCGTCACCCTGTTCTATTGGGTCATTCCCAATATCCACAGTGGTCATGTCCATTGATACCCGGCCTACTATAGGGTAGCGCTTGCCTTTAATCAGCATTTCACAGTGATTACCGGCATTACGTGGATAACCGTCACCATAGCCTATAGCCACCACCGCAAGACGGGTCGGCTGAGTTGCAGTCCAGCTGCCGCCATAACCCACCTTATCTCCGGCCTGCACAGTGCGCACGGCAATCACACTGCTGCAAAACGTCATAACAGGCTGCAAATGGAGGGCTGACGCATCCCCGTCTTCCAGCGGAGAGACACCATAGAGTGCAAGGCCAGGCCGCACCCAGTCGCCATGGCTTTGTGGCCAGGCAAAGACACCCGCCGAATTGGCCAGGCAAAGCTCGCCCTGACAACCCTCAACAACAGAAAAAAACTGCTGCATTTGCTGCGTCGTCGCAGGGCTCTTCAGCTCATCTGCACAGGCGAAATGGGTCATCAACCGCATGGGTTTGATCACATTCGGGCTTTGACTCAACTGTTGGTAAGCCTGTAAAAACTCATCCGGTAATAAGCCTAAGCGGTGCATGCCAGAATCCAGCTTTAACCAGACCTGCACAGCTGCATCCAGCCGCGCCTGAACCAGGGCTTCAACCTGTGAAGGATGATGAACCACTATCTGCAGATTGCTGGCGACCACCTGAGGTAATTCGTCTGCATGAAAAAAACCTTCCAGCAGCACTATGGGTTTGACCACGCCACCAGCACGTAACATCAGCGCTTCATCAATACGGGCCACACCAAAAGCATTGGCATCTTTGAGGGTTTCAGCCACCTTCAGCAAACCATGGCCATAAGCATTGGCTTTAAGGACTGCCAGAACTTTGCTGTCTGGTGCAGTGTCACGTACCCGCTGTAAGTTATGCAGCAAGGCCATTGTGTCAATACGGGCCTGAGGACGACGGCTCATTAATACTCATCCTCAAAACGGGCGGTACCGGCATAGTTGTCAAAGCGGGAGAAACGGCCATGGAAAGTCAGGCGAATACGGCCTATAGGGCCGTTACGCTGTTTACCGATAATGACTTCTGCGGTGCCTTTGTCCGGGCTGTCGTCGTTATATACTTCGTCCCGGTAAATAAACATAATTAAATCGGCGTCCTGCTCTATAGAACCGGACTCACGCAAGTCAGAGTTCACCGGCCTTTTATCGGCCCGCTGCTCCAAAGAACGGTTCAGCTGCGACAGCGCAACCACTGGCACCTTGAGCTCTTTTGCCAAGGCTTTTAATGAACGCGAAATCTCTGCTATTTCCAAGGTGCGGTTTTCTGATAAACCCGGCACCGTCATCAGCTGCAGGTAGTCCACCATAATCATACTGAGGCCACCATGCTCACGCGCCACCCGGCGGGCCCTGGAGCGCACTTCGGTCGGTGTCAGACCAGAGCCATCATCAATATACATTTTGCCTTTGGCATTGAGCAGCTCAATGGCCGAAGATAAACGCGCCCAGTCTTCATCATCCAGTTGACCTGTCCGCACTTTGGTCTGGTCGATACGGCCGAGGGACGCCAGCATACGCATCATGATTTGTTCGGACGGCATCTCTAAACTGAAGATCAGCACTGGCTTGTCGCTGGTAATAGCAGCATGTTCACAGAGGTTCATCGCAAAGGTGGTTTTACCCATGGACGGACGGGCGGCGACGATAATCAAGTCAGACGGCTGCAGACCATTGGTCATTTTATCCAGGTCCATATAACCGGTGGAGACACCGGTTATACCGCCATTGCTGGGGTTACGGAACAGCTCGTCAATTTTGTCGATGGTTTTCGCCAGAATGTCATGAATAGGTTCTGGCCCTTCATTGGCATTGGCGCGCTGCTCGGCAATTTTGAATACTTTGGTTTCTGCAAAGTCCAACAGCTCAGCGCTGTTACGGCCTTGCGGGTCATAACCGGCATCGGCAATATCGTGCGCAACCGCAATCATATCGCGTACCACTGCACGTTCACGGACTATATCGGCATAGGCCAGAATATTGGCAGCGCTTGGGGTATTTTTGGCAATTTCACCTAAATAGGCAAAACCGCCGACGTCACTCAACTGCTGATTGCGTTCTAAATCTTCAGAGACTGTAATTAAGTCAATGGGCTGATTGGCTTCCGCGACACGCGCCATAGCCGAGAAAATAAAGCGGTGCGAGCGCAGGTAAAAATCCTGCTCCACCACTTTTTCCGCCACTTTGTCCCAGGCGTCATTGTCCAGCATCAAACCGCCCAGTACGGACTGTTCGGCTTCAATAGAATGAGGCGGCATCTTCACCGCAGCGACTTGTTTGTCTTTTTGTTTGTCCATAGACCTGAAGTTCAGGCGAAACGCCCGATAACGAAGAGTCAGTAAAGGTGCTTAGCCTACCATAGGCAGAAGGCAGCAGCAGAGAGATTTTCTAGCGGATGTTTCGAAATACAAAAAAACAGGCCGGGTTTCCCCGGCCTGTCCTGGCAATTACGCCTCAGCAACAACAACCAGTTTGATGGTCACTGTCACTTCTGCGTGTAATTGCAGATCGATGTCAAACTCGCCCACTTCGCGCAGAGCGCCGTGTGGCAGTTTCACTTCAGCTTTGCTCACTTCAACGCCAGCTGCAGTCACAGCGTCAGCGATGTCACGAGTACCGACTGAACCGAACAGTTTGCCTTCGTCACCCGCTTTAGAAGCGATGGTCACTTCAGCCAGAGCCGCCAGCTTCTCAGCGCGAGCCTGAGCAGCAGTCAGGTTAGCAGCCAGTTTGGCTTCTAACTCAGCGCGACGCTGTTCGAATTTTTCGATGTTAGCTTTGGTTGCTGGAACTGCTTTTCCTTGTGGGAATAAGAAGTTACGGGCATAACCAGATTTAACAACCACTTTGTCGCCTAAACCACCCAGGTTAGCAACTTTATCCAACAGAATAATATCCATTGTTTAATCCTCTCTGTATCGTTGAACCAGGCTTATGCGTGTGAATCGCTGTATGGCAGCAGAGCCAGGTAGCGGGCACGTTTGATCGCGCGGGCTAACTGACGCTGATACTTAGCGCTGGTACCAGTGATACGGCTAGGAACAATTTTGCCACTTTCAGTGACATAATTTTTTAAAGTAGCTGTATCTTTGTAGTCGATCTCTTGCACGCCTTCGGCAGAGAAACGGCAGAATTTACGGCGACGGAAATAACGGGCCATGAACTTTCTCCTAACTTAAAATTTCAATCTGTTGGGCATGCAGCACCAGTTTTGACTGACCGCTGCGGTTCTGATGCCGGTTTAAAAAGCCTGACACCCGAACTGTATTCCCCACTGTCAAATTGTGAGTGACTGAACTGAATGCCTGTCCTGCGCACACGACCTGAAGCCGGACATAGGTTTGGCGATTCATGCCGGCTTCCTGCTGTATGGAGCGGTGCTCCAATACCAGATAACTGTGCGGGATACCGGCCGGACTTTCGCTGTGCTCCACCTGGCGGCACAGAGTGCCCGTGAAGACGAAGCTGTTGTCCATTCAATTACTCGTCGTTTGCTACCTGCTCTTCAGAATCACGAGGAGCACGTTCACGACGTTCTTCACGTACTTTAGCCATTGGTGATGGCTCAGTCACAGCACCGTTAGTGCGCATGATCAGGTTACGTAATACCGCGTCGTTATAGCGGAAGTTAGTTTCCAGCTCATCGATCACTGCTTGTGGTGCTTCTACGTTCAGCAGAACATAGTGAGCTTTGTGCAGCTTCTCGATTGGGTAAGCCAGTTGGCGACGGCCCCAGTCTTCCAAGCGGTGAATTGAACCACCAGCTTCTTTGATCGCGCCAGTGTAACGCTCGATCATGCCTGGAACTTGTTCACTCTGATCAGGGTGAACCATAAAAACGATTTCGTAATGACGCATGGTAGCTCCTTACGGTTAATTAGCCCCGGCTGAGCTCGACCAGACTCGCATAGAGGCAAGGAACATTCTTGGGTGGTCGAAGGGGGCATATTCTAGGGACTTTGTGCAAGCAGCACAAGGCATTGCTGCAAAAATACACTGCAGCAATACCCAATGAGAGAAAAAACTGACTTAGCTGGCGTTACTGCGCTGGCGCACCGCTTCAAACAGGCAAATACCAGTGGCAACCGACACGTTCAGGCTGGACACTGAACCGGCCATAGGGATTTTCATCAAGGAATCACAGAGCTCTTTGGTCAGACGACGCAAGCCGTCGCCTTCAGCCCCCATGGCAATGGCCAAAGGCCCGGTCAGGCGGGTCTGGTAAATACTGCTGTCGGTTTCACCGGCCGCGCCCACCACCCAGACACCAGCGTCTTTCAGTTCACGAATGGTACGCGCCAGGTTGGTCACCGTAATAAAAGGCACCACTTCAGCAGCCCCACAGGCCACTTTACGCACCACTGGCGTCAGCTTGACGGAACGGTCTTTCGCTGCGACCACTGCATGTACTCCGGCCGCATCGGCACTTCGTAAAATGGCCCCCAGGTTATGCGGGTCTGTCACACCATCAAGAATCAGCAATAACGGATTGGTCTGCTGCTCAATAATCAGTGCCAGATCTTTTTCATCACCGCTTTGTTGCATCCGGGCTTTGGCGACCACGCCCTGATGCTGAGCACCGTCGACTTTGTCATCCAGCACCCTGCGCTGGCAGAACTGCACCGACACACCAAACTGGCGGGCCTGCTGCAGGATAGGCTGCAGCCGCTGGTCGTCGCGATCCTTGAGCACAAACAATTCCAGCACATCTTCCGGACTGCGCTCAAACAAGGCCTTGACGGCGTGAATACCAAACACAAAATCTGCGCTCATGATGTCCTCAGCTTTGGGCGCGACGGCGCCTCAGAAACAACAAGGCCCGGAGCTCCGGGCCTGAAATGTCGGCAAGTTTAGCAAATTTCTGTCGTGAATGCTGTTACTTGCGTTTACGGGCTGGCTTAGCGGCAGGCTTTTTACCTGGCCTTTTCAAGGCAGATGCTGGGGCGCCGCCGGATTTGTCCGCTTTACGGGCACCTTTTTTACGCATTTGAGCTTTTTCTTCCTGTGGGCTTTGCGCTGCTTTTTTGCTGGCATTGATTTTACGGCCCGACACTTTGGCTGGCGCGCCAACCACACCCAAATCAATTTTGCGTGCTTCCAGATTGACGGCCAGCACTTTGACTTCCAGCAGATCGCCCATCCGGTAACCGGCACCGCTATGCTCACCAATCAGCTGCTGCCGTTCGGTATCAAAGTGGTAATAGTCATTCGGCAAGGAAGTGACATGCACCAGACCTTCAATATACAGGTCAACCAAGCGCACAAAGAGGCCAAAATTGGTGACAGTGGACACCACGCCTTTGAAGCTGTCACCGACATGATCCTGCATGTATTCACATTTAAGCCAGTCTGACACTTCGCGGGTGGCATCATCGGCGCGACGCTCCGTCATGGAGCACTGCTCGCCCAAAGGCGCAATTTGCTCCGCACTGTAACCACGGGCGCCGGTCACCTGCTGCCCTTGCCCTGCCAGAATGGCTTTGATGGCCCGGTGCAGCACCAAATCCGGGTAACGACGGATGGGCGAGGTAAAATGCGCGTAAGCTTCCAGCGCCAGGCCAAAGTGGCCGAGATTGTCGCCCTGATACACCGCCTGCTTCATCGAACGCAGCATGGTGGTTTCAATCAGTTCTTTATCCGGTCTGTCCTGCAGTTTCTGCAATACCAGCATCAACTCCAGCGGCGTCGGCTCATTGGAAATATCAGCATTGACCCCCAACTCAGCCAGGAAGCGTTTGAAGTTCGCAAAGCGGTCGCCATCCGGCCGTTCATGCACCCGGAACAAGGCATGAGCCTCATGTTTTTCAATCAGCTGCGCTGCGGCCACGTTGGCCAGAATCATACATTCTTCAATCAGCTTGTGTGCTTCGTTGCGGTGCACAGGCACAATCTGCTCAATCTTGCGGTGGCTGTTAAAGATAAAACGGGTTTCGACCGTCTCAAATTCAATGGCGCCACGCTCTGCCCGCGACTTCGCCATTTGTTTGTATAGCGAATTCAGGGTCTCAATATTGGTCAGATTGGCTTCGTACTGCTGACGCAGTTTCGGGTCGCCCTGCAAAATGGCGTGCACTTTGTTGTAAGTCAGACGCGCTTTGGAATGCATCACCGCTTCATAAAAGCGATAACCTTCAAGTTTCCCTTTGGCGCTGATATGCATATCGGCGACAAAACAAAGGCGGTCGACGTGCGGGTTTAATGAGCAGAGGCCATTGGACAGCTGCTCGGGCAACATAGGTACCACATGATCCGGGAAATACACCGAGTTACCGCGGTCCAGCGCTTCTTTATCCAGCGGCGTATTCGGCTGCACATAAGCACTGACATCAGCAATAGCCACCCATAAATGCCAGCCGCCGTCTTCTTTGCGCTCGCAGTAAACCGCATCGTCAAAATCCCGGGCGTCTTCCCCGTCAATAGTGATCAGACCCAACTCGGTCAGATCAACCCGGCCCGCTTTGGCTTCAGCTGGTACTTCAGGGCCATAGGCACTGACCTGCTGCTCAACTTCTGGCGAGAACACATGGGGGATCTGGTGATTGCGAATAGCGATTTCGATTTCCATACCAGGTGCCATATGTTCACCCAGTACCTCAATAATTTTTCCCACTGCATTAATGCGTTTGCTCGGGCGCTGCACCACTTCAACCAGCACCACCTGGCCATGGCGGGCACCATTTTCGTCGCCGGGAGGAATCACAATGTCCTGGCTGATGCGCGGATCGTCAGGCACCACCACCCCTAAAGCGAAATCTTTAAAATAACGGCCGACTATGGGTTCAGTGCGGGGTTCCAGCACCCGCACTACACGGGCTTCAATTTTTTCTTTGCCGGAGAACTCGGACACAGACGCCAGCACCACGTCGCCATGCAACAGCCGCTTCATTTCAAACTGCGGAATAAACCAGTCTGACCCGCCTTTTTCCATTTTCAGAAAGCCGTAGCCTTCACGGTGGCCTATCACAGTGCCTTTGTGTAAATCCAGGTCATCGACCAGACCATAGCGTTTGCTTTTGTTAAACAGCAACTGACCGTCGCGCTCCATAGCGCGCAGACGCTTTTTCAGCGCAAACAGCTGGTCTTCGTCGGATAATTTCAGCTCAGAGGCCAGTTCTTCAAAGTAGGCCGGTTGCTGGCGTTGTTTTAAATGCTCGAGAATAAATTCCCGGCTTGGGATAGGGTTTTCGTATTTTTCCTGCTCACGCGCAAGATGCGGATCATTAACCGTCATGGTATCTCTTTTTGTTTAAATCTGAGCGCAGTGTAGCAGGGGCAGGTGAATTTTTCACTACAGTGGTTTTTTTGCCCTCTCCAATACAGCCCCAGGCATTTTGTTGGCTAACTGAGCCAGCAGCTGAGTCACCTGCGCATGTTTTTTCTCATCAGCAATCACAGTGTGGTGCAACCAGCGATAGGCTTGTTCCATATCCACCGGACTGGCGTCTCCATCCACCAGCATCTGGCCAAAGCGCAGCTGGGCATTTAAATTACCCAGACCTGCCGCTTCCCGCAGATAGAGGATGGCTTTATCTCTGTCCTGCTGCACAAATTTGCCGGTATGGTAATAACGGCCCACCTGCTCCAGCGCTTCCGGCAACCCTTGGGCTGCCGCCTGCTGCATCAGGTCCCAGCCCCGTTCCACGTCTTTGCGCACACAGACCCCATAGGCCAGCATATCGCCATACAGAAATTGATAAGCCGGCACTTTCATCACATCAGCCCGGGCCTGAATGTCGTTCACCAGCTGGCAATCATCAGCCTGTACCCGCTGCAGATGAATGTTTTGTTTAATCAGGTCAAGTAATTCGTCCTGAGTGTAAAGCTGCACCACTTCAAGCTCCTGAGCTTGAGTCTGATGAAAAGCTAACAGCAACGCTGCGATCAGTACCAGGTTCTTCATCTGTGTTGTGGGTCCTGCAAGGGCATCCAGTATCTGGCAGTTTTTATACAAAATTTACGCCAATCTGGACGTCAACAAACTGGCAGACCATAAAAAGCAAAAACGCTGCCGGAGCAGCGTTTTTTATCAGACGTCGTACGGATGACGCAGGGTGATGGTTTCCACCCGGTCAGGCCCTGTTGAGACGATGTCGATAGGTACGCCTGTCACCTGTTCCAGCCTCTGAATGTAATCGCGGGCGGCCTGAGGCAGGTCTTCCAGTTTCTGCACACCAAAAGTGGTGTCGCTCCAGCCTGGCATTTCTTCATAAATGGGCGTCACAGCTTCGTAGCCTTCTGCCGCCATTGGTGGTACGTCCGTCACAGTACCATCCGCCAGCTGGTAGCCAGTACAGATTTTCACTGTGTCCAGGCCGTCCAGCACGTCCAGTTTGGTTAAACAGAAACCAGAGATGCTGTTCAGCTGCACTGCACGTTTGACCGCTACAGCATCAAACCAGCCACAACGGCGCTTACGGCCTGTGGTCGCACCAAATTCGTGACCTTTGACGCCGAGATGTTCACCAATGGCGCAATCCAGTTCTGTCGGGAATGGGCCAGACCCCACACGGGTGGTGTAGGCTTTGACAATCCCCAGTACATAGTCGATGTAACGCGGGCCAAAACCAGCCCCTGTGGCTACACCACCGGCAGTGGTGTTCGAGGATGTCACATAAGGGTAAGTGCCGTGGTCAATATCCAGCAGTGTGCCCTGTGCACCTTCAAACATAATTTCCTGACCTTCTTTGCGGGCTTTATCCAGCAGGTCAGTCACGTCCACCACCATTGGCTTCAGAATTTCAGCAATGGCCAGCGCATTGTCCAGCGTGGTCTGATAATCCACAGCATCCACTTTGTAGTACTGTGTCAGCGTGAAATTATGCAGGTCCATCAGGGTTTTCAGTTTTTCAGCGAACAGTTCAGGATTGAACAGATCGCCAACACGTAAACCACGACGGGCGACTTTATCTTCATACGCAGGACCAATACCACGACCTGTAGTGCCGATTGGCTTGTCGCCACGGGCCACTTCACGGGCTTTATCGAGGGCCACATGGAAAGGCAGGATCAGCGGACAGGCTTCACTCAGCACTAAACGCTGTTTTACCGGAACACCTTTTTGTTCCAGCATGCTCATCTCTTTCAGTAAAGCTTCTGGTGACAACACCACACCGTTACCGATCACGCATTTGACGTTGTCACGCAAAATACCGGACGGGATTAAATGCAATACTGTTTTTTCACCGTTGATTACCAAAGTGTGGCCGGCATTGTGGCCGCCCTGATAACGCACCACAAAGCTGGCTTTGTCAGTTAACAGGTCAACGATTTTACCTTTACCTTCGTCACCCCATTGGGTGCCGAGCACTACTACGTTTTTGGCCATGGTTCCTACATCATGGTAAAAAATTAGGCGGGGATTCTAGCAAATTCGCATTCAAACTGCATCTGGACGTCCGAAAAAAAAGCAGAAATTTTCTTTCTGCTTTTTGATCAGTAAGTTAGCCAGGCAGCCTCAGTCAGGACAAGAAAAAGTACAACAGCAAAACACCCGCCACTACCAAACTGCCACCCAGTTGTTGCAATGACGCACTGTCCTGGGCGGCAATTCTCAGCAAGTAACGCCGCCAGCGGTTGGGAAACAATAAGGGGCCCAGCCCTTCCACCAACAACACCAGCCCCAAGGCGCCCAGCCAGAACTCAGACATGGGTCAGCTCCGCCAGACAGGACAAATCCAGTTGTTCAGGGTTTTGATACAAAGCAAACCCAAAACGCAACCGGTCGCCACGGTAGTCGGTATGAATGCCCCGCTGTTTCAGTGCTGCAGCCAAGGCAGCCACTTTCTCTGCCGCAAAACGGAAGGTCAGAAACTGGCCTTGCACCTGCCCGTCTGCAGCCACTAAATGCTCCCGGTTCAACTGCGGGTGTTGCAGCTGATCCAACTGCTGAAGGAAACTGTGCTGCAGTTGCCTGATGTAAGCTTGTGTCACTTCGACCGTTAAACCTTCGCGCTGAAACAGCTCAAACACTGACAGAACCCGGTACAGCGCCGAACAATCCATAGTGGCCCCAGCAAAGCGCTGACCATTGCCAGCGTATTGCACTTCACCGGCTTTGGCCTGACTCAGCTCACCAAACTCGGCAAACCAGCCGGTATAATAAGGCCGGTGCAGACTGCCTGAAGGAACCGCCATAAAACAGCATCCTTCCCCACCCTGCGCGTATTTGTAGCTGCCGGCCAGGTAAAAGATACGCGAGGCAATGGCCGATAAATCGGTCGGAACTGCCATAAAGCCATGGTAACCATCAACCACTATCATCGCATCTGTCCGCGAATCCAACTGCTGCACCAGGCCAGTTAAATCTGCCAGCCCAACTCCGGAGTTAAAAAACACCTGGCTGAAAAACACCAAATCAGTTTTTGCGGCCGCGACCGCGACACACAGGCGCTCAGGCAGGCTGGCAAAAGGTTCGGCCGGCACCCGCACCAGTTCAATTTCGGCGTATTCACACAATCTGTTGATCTGGCGGGTAAAACTATGAAATTCACTGTCTGTGGTCACGACGCGCAGCGGCTGACCGGGTCTGAAGCAGCTCAGCAGCCGCATCACAAATTCGTGGGTATTGGGGGCAAACACAATTTGCCCTGGCTCTGGCAGCTGCAAAATCCGGGCAATGTGTCGTTGCACGGCCGGCATTTTTTCACCAAACACCAGCTCCCATTTGTCATCCACCAGCCGGGCGCTGTCATCCCAGTAGGCCAGCATGGCGTCGCGGGTGACGTCCGGCCAATAATGATGCGAATGGCAGGCAAAATGCTGAACGCCTGGGTTCGCCTGTAAAAAACGCTGATATAAATGTTGATACATAAAAATTCCGTCTATAAAAAAGGCCGGAGCACATTTGGATGTACGCCGGCCTTGATCGTTTTCTGACGCTTAGTTTTGTACTTTGTCTGACTTCATGTATTTAAAGAAGTCATTATCAGGCTGAATAACCAGCACATCGTTTTTGTTCTGGAAGCTGTTTTTGTAGGCATCCAGACTACGGACAAAACTGAAGAACTCGGCGTTTTTGTTGTAAGCATCGGCATAAATTTTCGCAGCAGAGGCATCACCTTCACCACGCACAGTCCGTGAGTTACGTTCGGCGTCAGCCACCATCACTGTCACCCGGGCGTCCACATCAGCGCGGATAATTTCTGACTGTTCCATACCGCGGGAACGGTGCTCTTTGGCCACAGCTGCACGTTCAGCACGCATCCGTTGGAAAATAGAGGTAGAGATTTCGTCCGGCAGGTTAATCTTTTTCACCCGCACGTCGAGAATTTCAATACCCAGCTCCTGAGCGCCTTCAGCGGCCTGAGCCATAGCACGGACCATCAGCTGGGTCCGCTCGCCGGACACAATTTCCTGAATGGTTCTGCTACCAAACTCTGTTCGTAAACCGTTGTTAATGTATTGCTTTAACAGGGTTTCAGCCTGATTCAGGTTGCCGCCGGTCGACAGGAAATACTTGCCAAAATCGGCAATGCGCCATTTCACATAACTGTCGACCAGTAAGTCTTTTTTCTCCGCCGTGACAAAACGGTCAGAGCCTTCACCCAGAGTCTGTACCCGGGCATCCAGCAACCGCACAGTTTCAATCAGTGGCACTTTAAAATGCAGGCCTGGTTCAAATACCGTTACCGCATCCTGGGCATCCCGTTGAATTTTACCGAAACGAATCACGATACCGCGTTCGCCTTCAGGCACCACAAAAACCGAAGAAACCACTGCAATACCGACCAGGGCGGCGATAGCTATTACTAAATTTTTCATCGCTTATCCTCTGCCTGTTCTGCTGTTATCACCACGACCGGAGTCGCTGCGACCTGCGGGTACACTGCGGCTATCCAGCGGCGTCACTCTGTTATCAGGCAACACCGGATTGCTCACAGCGCCTTTGGATTCAGCAGGATTGAGCATTTTATCCAACGGCAAGTACATAATATTGTTGCCGTTTTTCACATCGACCAGCACTTTAGAGGTGTTGCCGTACACTTGTTCCATTGTTTCCAGATACATCCGGTCACGGGTCACTTGCGGAGCCGCCAGATACTCAGGCAACAGTTTGTCAAAACGCGCCACTTCACCCTGAGCTTTTAAGGTAATTTGTTGTTTATAGGCTTCCGCTTCCTGCATCATCCGGTTCACCTGACCACGGGCACGAGGTTCGATTTCGCGGGCATAAGCTTCGGCTTCACGAATAAAACGTTGCTCGTCTTCCTGTGCAGCAATAGCGTCATCAAAGGCTTCTTTCACTTCCTCAGGCGGACGGGCATCACGGAAGTTGACATCCACCAGCTCCAGGCCCAGGTTATAAGGCTTGATAATAGACTCCAGCTCGGTGCGGGTGTTCTGCCGGATCACCTCACGTCCTTTGGTCAGCACGTCATCCATCAGCGAATGGCCTACCACGTAACGCAATGCAGCGTCGGTCGCTTCACGCAGACTGGTATCCGCATCCACCACAGAGAACTTGTAGGAACGGGCATCAAAGACCCGGTATTGAATTTCGAAGGTGACCCGCACCAGGTTTTGATCCTGAGTCAGCATAAAGCCGTCCGTGCGTAATGAGCGCACTGAAGTGACATCCACCGGGATCACAGAATCGATAAAAGTCGGTTTCCAATGGATACCTGGTGTGACTTCGGTATGGTACTGGCCGAAACGCAACACGACGCCCCGTTCAGATTCTTTAATGGTGTAGAAACCGCTAAAAGCCCAAACGAGCGCAGCCACCAGCAGGATCAACACCAACGCTGCGGAACCACCGCTGTTCATGTTGCTGTTACTGCCTTTACCTGAACCAAAGAGGCCACCGAACTTCTTGCTTAAGTTACGGAATACTTCATCTAAATCGGGCGGGCCATCATTCCGACCACCACCGCTACGCCAGGGGTCGTTGTCTTTGCCGTTATTGCCCGGCTCATTCCAAGCCATGCTTCACTCCATCTCACGTTGTGATATTGAAACTAATGTACCAAAAAAAATGTTTTGCTGTCTGGTCAATGCCGCTATTTATATCGCTGTTCGCTTTAACTTTATACAACAGTCAACAGATAGTTTTGTAACAAGCCGTCACTTTGCTTCACCAGTCTGGCCCATTCAGTCCTGTGGATCGCCACTTTCACTATGGCGTCACCTTGTTCATTAAACTCTTCCTGTTGCACGGCACAGAGCTGATGCAAGCGGGAGCGCCAGACACTCAACTGCGGCGGCAAGGTTAAGGTCAGACGGATAAAATCAACCGACAGCCGTTGTCGGATGGCCTGGCCTAATAAATCCATGCCCTCGCCTGTTTTAGCCGACAACCAAACGGCTACAGGTTGCAACTCGTCGTTGTATTCAATACGGGCTGGTTGTTGGTTCTGATCAATTTTATTAAATACCTTCAGCTGCGGCACTTCTGCAGCGTCAATCTCCTCAAGCACCAGCTGTACCTGACGGATATTGTCATCCAGCCGCTCATCCGCACAATCAATCACATGCAACTGCAAATCCGCATCGCGGCTTTCCTGCAAGGTTGATTTAAAGGCCGCCACCAGATCATGGGGCAAATGCCGGATAAAACCGACCGTATCCGCCAGCACTAAATCACCAAATTCAGCCAGCTGGATTTGCCGCAAAGTCGGGTCCAGGGTAGCAAACAGCTGATCGGCGGCATAGACACCGGCCTGGGTCAGGCGGTTAAACAAAGTGGATTTGCCGGCGTTGGTGTAGCCAACCAAAGACACCACCGGAATTTCAGCTTGCTGCCGGGCTTTACGACCCTGCTCGCGTTGCTGGCTGACTTTAGCCAGCCGCTGTTTCAGCACGGTAATACGTTCGCGTAACAGCCGCCTGTCTGTTTCCAGTCGGGTTTCACCCGGCCCCCGTAAGCCAATACCGCCTTTTTGTCGCTCAATATTATCCCAACCACGGACCAGACGGGACGCCAGGTGTTTCAGCTGGGCCAGCTCAACCTGCAATTTGCCTTCGTAACTGCGGGCTCGCTGGGCAAAAATATCAAGGATCAGACTGGTGCGATCAATAACCCGGCACTGGCACAGGCGTTCCAGATTGCGGGTTTGGGCTGGGGACAAAGCGTGATTGAAAATAATCAGATCGGCTTGCAGCTCAGCGACAGCCTGCGCTAGTTCTGTCGCTTTGCCACTACCTAAAAAAAACTTGGCATCAATGCTGCTGCGGCTGGCAGTAATCACTGCTTTTTTCTGCACTCCGGCAGAAGCCACCAACATAATCAGCTCATTTAAATCTTCGCTGGCACTGTCTTGTTGAAGATAGAGATGAACCAGGATCGCCTGCTCGGCTACCTTTGCATGTTCAAACAAGCTGTCTGACTCTGTTATTCAGTCTCTTCACCTTCAGAGGTGCCTGCATGACCTGCCATGGTGTTCACAGCACGGGCTGGTACCACAGTAGAAATTGCATGTTTGTAAACCATCTGGCTCACAGTGTTTTTCAACAGGATCACAAACTGATCAAAAGATTCGATCTGGCCCTGCAGCTTAATGCCATTGACCAGATAAATAGAAACCGGGATGCGCTCACGTCTCAATGTGTTTAAGAATGGGTCTTGTAACGATTGGCCCTTTGCCATTTTCGCTTTCCTTATTTTTTATTAGTCTTGCCGGATATTGTGATTATTATATTATTTTCAAGTCGTTAAATAACAACTTTTTTTCAATTACTTTCTTAGCGTAGCGAAGTTAAAAGCAGTTGCAAGTTTTGCGCTGTGCCCCGTTCGGTTTTTAACCAGCATAAATCGGGCCAGCTTCGCAACCAGGTCAATTGCCGTTTCGCCAACTGGCGGGTCGCAGCAATACCCTGCTCTGTCATTTCAGCTTCGCTGATATATCCACTCAGATACAACCACATTTGCCGGTAGCCTACACAGCGCATTGAAGGAAGATCCAGATGTAAATCACCACGCTGCATCAGCAGTTTCACTTCCTCAGCAAAACCTTGCTGCAGCATGTGCCGGAATCTGACCGCTATGCGCTGATGAAGTTCAGCCCTGTCATCCGGCACTATGGCAAATTGCTTTACCGGGTATGGAAAAGCTTGCCCTTTTTGTGCCGTCAGCTCCGTCATGCTTTTACCACTGAGCCGGTACACCTCAATGGCCCTGTTAATCCGCTGCGGATCATTGGGGTGGATACGGGCTGCCGACACCGGATCAAAGGCCGCCAGTTGCTGATGCAATGCCGCCCAGCCCTGCTCGTTGGCTTCTTGCTCAATTTGTTGCCGAACCTGGGGGTCTGCTTCCGGCAACGGCGATATGCCCTGCAACAGGGTGCGGTAATACAACATGGTCCCGCCCACCAGTATCGCCGTTTTGCCTTTTCGGTGGCTATCCGCTATTAGTCGAAGTGCGTCGCTGCGAAAATCAGCGGCGGAATAAGCCTGCAACGGGTCCAGAATATCAATCAGATGATGGGGTGCCAGCGCCTGCTCTTCTGCGGTAGGTTTGGCGGTACCAATGTCCATCCCTTTGTAAATCAGTGCGCTGTCGACACTGATAAGTTCTGAGGGTATGCGCTGATACAGCTCCAGCGCCAGGGCGGTTTTGCCACTGGCGGTTGGACCCATTAAAAAAATCACGCCTGGTTGATTCATGCTCGCTCCTGCAGCTGCGCCAGAGCTGCAGCCACATCCAGTGCTACTGCGCTGGTGTCTGGTTCTGTATTCAATAACTCTGGGAAATATCGCCCCAACCTGGCCCCATCGATAAAACGCCCGGCAAGCAACACATGGATCAATTGCTGCACCAGCGTATCAGGTTCAGATGGTGGTGCCAGTTGCCACCACTGAGCCAACCAGGCTGCAACGGCACTTTGCCGCAAAAAAGCCGGAACCCCCCGGACTATCAGTTGCTGATCAGACACCAGCAGGTCAAAACCCAGTTGCGCCATTAATCCGGCATGCCGCAGCAACAGCTGCTGCTCTTTGTGCTCGAGCGTCAGCCGGACCGGCATCAATAACGGCAACGCATCCAGGGTTCTGGCCAGCCAGGATCGGGCCAGCACAGGCACCAGATCCTGCAGATACAGCTGCTCGTTCACAAAACATAACTGATAGCGGTTTTGCATCAGCCAAAGCCGGCTGTTGTCCGGCGTGCTGGCTGATGCAGCGGCAGCCGTTACTGGTGCAGCTTCCAGCGCCGGTGGCCAAGGCTGCGCTGCACCAGCGGACGTTTTCCCTGAAGCCCGGTAAACCGGGCTGGTATAAGGGCCTGGCCGCACGGCAAAATGTTCTGTCACCCCATACCCGCTGCCACGGCCAGGAGCCGCATGCACAGAGACTGATTCGGTCAGCGCGTCCTGCCTTGCAGCGGGCTCTAACTGCGACAATGCATTTTGCAGAGCACTGACCACAAAATCATGCACTAAGCGGGCCTGATGGAAACGCACTTCATGTTTGGCCGGGTGCACATTGACGTCCACCTGACGCGGGTCCAGTTCCAGATACAACACAAAGGACGGCTGCTGATCAGCCAGCAACAAATGACCATAGGCCTGACGAATAGCATGATTCAGCAGCTTATCCCGCATCATACGGCCATTGACATAAGAGTACTGCACCGAACTTTGTGCACAGGCGTCCGGCTGCAACAACCAGCCGTGCAAGGTCATGCCTTCGTAAGCCACATTCACCCGCGCCGCTTGTTGGGCGAAGGCTTTACCGCACAGCGCCGCCACCCGTTTTTGTTGTTGCCCGGTATCCTGTGCCTGGCGTAACTGCCGTACCAGTTGACCGTTATGCGTCAGGGTCCAGCTGACATCAAATCGGCTCAACGCCAGACGCTTGACCAGCTCATCAATATGGGAAAACTCGGTTTTATCACTGCGTAAAAACTTACGCCGTGCCGGGGTATTAAAAAACAGGTCCAGCACTTCAATACTGGTTCCATCCGGATGCGCAGCAGGTTTAATCTCAACCTGCATATCACGCCCTTCCGCACTGGCCTGCCAGGCCTTGTCTTGTGACGCAGGTTTGGAGGTCAAGGTCAGACGAGAGACCGAGCTGATACTGGCCAGCGCCTCCCCCCGAAAACCCAGGCTGACAATTTGTTCTAAATCATCCAGAGTGCTTATTTTACTGGTGGCATGGCGACATAACGCCAGCTCAAGTTCAGCCTGAGCAATGCCGCTGCCATTGTCACGGATCAGGATCTTTTTACAGCCGCCTTTTTCAATATCAATCCACAGTTCGGTTGCACCCGCATCCAGGCTGTTTTCAACCAGTTCTTTGACAACCGAAGCAGGACGTTCCACCACTTCACCAGCGGCGATCTGGTTCGCCAATTGAGGCGATAAGATCTGAATTGGCATCAGGGGATCCTCAGAACCTGACCAATTTTAATATTGTCATCCCGCAGCCTATTGTGCTGACGTAACTGCGCCATGCTGACACCATACTGCCGCGCCAGCCTGGACAACGATTCCCCTGCTTTGACTTTGTGGGTGCGTTCTGCAACAGCCACTGTCTGACCAGAGCTAACTGAAGCCACCGGCACGGCACGGCCTTGTTGTTTGATAGCAGCAAACATCGAGTCGGCCGGCGGTTGTTGGGAGAAATAGCTTTTCACTGCGTTGAATATAGCCTGTGCCAGGCGACGCTGATGGCCCGGGTCTTTTAATTGGCGTTCTTCGTTGTAATTGGAGATAAAACCGGTTTCAATCAGAATAGACGGAATATCCGGCGCTTTGAGCACAGCCAGACTGGCAGCCTGAGGCTCTTTCTTATGCAGATGCGCCACTTTGCCCATTTCCCGCAGTACTTCTTTCGCCACTTCAAAACCCGTCACCATGGAGTGGTTCATCGATAAATCCAACACCGTTTGCGCCAGATAGCGCTCGTTGGCAGAGTCTTTAATTACCTCGGCCACACCACCAAGCAGTTCCGAGTGCTGTTCTGTTTGCTCCAGCATCCGACCTACCTCTGTAGTTGCCCGGCGCATTGACAAGACCCATACCGAAGCACCATGGGCTTTGCGGTTTTTCACTGCGTCTGCATGCACCGAAATCAGCAGGTCAGCCTGTTTTTGCCGGGCAACGTCCGGCCTTTTCCCAGGATGAATGTAATAATCCCCTGTGCGGGTCATCACAGCTTTTAAACCTGGCTGCTGGTTGATCATCTGCATCAATTGCTGCGAAATGGCGTAAGTCACCCGCTTTTCATGGGTGCCGTTTGGCCCTACTGCACCAGGGTCATTGCCCCCATGACCGGCATCAATGGCAATCACAATATCCCGGCCTGTGGCATGACTGGGTGTCACAATTTTGGGTTCAGCCACAGTGGCAGGGACTGCCGGCTTCACTGCGCTGACTGGCGCCAGCGTCTGGCGACTGGCGCTTTGAGGCTTCAGATCGACCACCAGCCGGTGGCCATAAGGGGGCGAAGGTGGCAGGCTGAATACAGTGTCAGCCGCAGCCTGGGTCAGCTCAATCACCACAGCGGTCGCGGCACTGGGAGTGCGGCTGGCGTACAGGCGTTTGACCAGCGCAGCGGAGCCACTGACTGGCCCCAGGTTCAGGCTGCTGACGCCTGCCAGTTCAATTTCCAACCGCTGAGGATTATTCAGCCGGCGGCTTTTGTACGAAGGTGCTGCAGATAAATCCAGCACCAGCCGGGTGTTGTCGGGGCTCGCCCAAATCCGCACCCCTTTGACTGTGTTGGCTGCCTCGGCCAAGGGGGCCAGCAGTACACAACACAGTGCAAAAGCAACAGGCCATAGCCTCATGCCAGCCGCTCCCCAGATAACTGAGTCAGCCACTGTGCCGCTTTGCTATTGCCTGCAGTCAGGCTGGCTGTTCTTTGGCCGCACTGCAATTGCAACTGCAACTCCAGATCGGCAGGTGCCAACAAGCCATAACCACGCTCGGGCCATTCAATCAGACATAAAGTCGAAGCGGAAAAATAATCACGAATGCCCATAAACTCTAATTCTTCCGGGTCACGTAACCGATATAAGTCAAAGTGATAGGCTGTTAATTCACCCAGCTGATAAGGTTCGACCAAGGTGTAGGTCGGGCTTTTGACATTGCCCTGATGACCCAGTGCCTGCAGCAAATAACGGCTGAAGGTGGTTTTGCCTGCACCTAAATCTCCTTTCAGATAAAGTACAGCACCCTGCCGGAGCAAAGGTGCCAGAGCCCGGGCTAAAGCCGCCGTGGCCATTTCATCATCAAGAGGCAGAGTCAGTGCTGAAGTTGTCATGTATTCCTGTGCCGGGTTAAGTCGTGGTGCCGGACCGCAAAGCGGAAGTTAAATTGCCGCCCATGCTACCAAAAGACACAGTACGCAGCCAGTTTCTTTGCCCAGCTTGCGTCACAGCTCTGTGATAAACTGCAGCCAGTTTTTCTTGCTTTGATTCACCATGCACCCTGATTGGTCCGAACTTGCACAACAAATAAAAAGCTGGGGACTGGAGCTGGGCTTCGGCCAGGTCGGCATTTGTGACACCGACCTTCAGGCCGAGGAACCCAGGCTGCAGGCTTGGCTGGATGCCGGCTTTCATGGTGAGATGGAATGGATGGCCAGCCACGGCATGAAGCGGGCCCGCCCTGCTGAATTAGTGCCCGGCACCCTAAGGGTGATTTCGGTACGGATGGATTATCTGCCGGAAGATGCTGCCTTTGCTTCGAACCTGGCCGATCCGGACAGCGCCTATATCAGCCGCTATGCGCTGGGGCGTGATTATCACAAACTTATTCGAAGCCGGCTAAAACAGCTCGGCGAAAAAATTCAGTCCTATGTCGGCCCTTATGGTTTCCGGCCTTTTGTGGATTCTGCTCCAGTACTGGAGCGACCTTTGGCGGCCAAAGCTGGTTTGGGCTGGCAAGGTAAGCATTCGCTACTGCTCAATCGCGACGCCGGTTCGCTGTTTTTCCTTGGCGAACTTTTTGTCGATTTACCTTTACCTGTCGATACTCAGGCCAACGACAGCTGCGGCAACTGTGTAGCCTGTATCACCATCTGCCCCACCCAGGCCATAGTAGCGCCTTACACAGTGGACGCCCGGCGTTGCGTGTCCTACCTGACCATTGAGCTGCAAAGCGATATCCCAGAACCACTGCGGCCGTTGCTTGGCAACCGGATTTATGGCTGCGATGACTGCCAGTTGGTCTGCCCGGTCAATCAGGCTGCCGACGTCAGTGCGGAAGCCGACTTCCAACGCCGGCCTGTCTGGTTAAACAAAACCCTGATTGAATTATGGCAATGGACGGAAGATGAATTTTTGCGCTTTACCGAAGGCTCGGCCATCCGCCGGATAGGCTACGAGCGCTGGCTGCGCAATATTGCAGTGGCGTTAGGCAATGCCCCATTCAGCCAAAAGACGGTCGACGCCCTGCAACAACGCAGTGGTTCGGTCAGCGACCTGGTACAGCGTCATCTGGACTGGGCGCTGGTTCAGCACCGCGCCAAACAACAAAAGCTGCAATGGCAGCAGCAGAATTTACTTACTCGTCAGACCGAACGTTTGGTTCGGGTGATCCAAAAAGGCTTGCCGGATCATGCCTGAACTGCTGCTTTCTCTCTCTGGCGTTATCGAGGATTTGCTGCTGACGCTGCTCGTCGGCATTGCTCCAGGCTTTAATTTCATCCAGCGAACGGCCGCAGCCCAGGCAAATATCCTGCAAGTCCAGGCAACAGATGCGGGTGCAAGGGGAAGGCAGCATCACAAGTCTCTTCGGGGTAACTGCCTTTAGTATGACTTAGTTACGCTTTTTCGGCACCCAGGCCCAGACAAAGTCGGCCAGCACAGGTTCGACATTGACTGAGTCAGTGATCTGCACCTTGATGCTGATTTCGCCTTTTTCTGTGCTGCGAATAAAGTGAATTTGCTCTTCGCTGAGCTGAGCCTGCGCCGTTAAGTCACCGCTGGCGCGTTTCACATAATCCAGATGCATCGATTTAAGCAGCGGAATACGGTCGTCCGGCACATGCACCCCCACCAGGAATCCACTGGCCGATTCACCCAATAACGACATGGCCGCAGCGTGCACAGAGCCAATATGGTTCTGCACCTTGGTTTTATTTCTTAACTTCAGCAGCGAATGAGAAAAATCCAGCTCAGCCACCTGCACCGAGGCCGTGCCGGCAAATTTAATAGCGCGGCCAAACAATTGGGTTAACAACCAGCTGCGCAGCCAGGGGCCCTGCTGGTTGATTTTGTGCACATAACGGCCAAGCTTATTCACTGGTTCCATACTGGTCATACCTCTAGATGCAATGCAGCAAAGCTAGCAGCAAAGCGGTCGGCAGGCAAGCGGTTCAAGGCGGAAGCAGAAAGCAACAAACGAAAAAATCCGCTCACTGCGGCTGGGTCATCAGAAAATTATTTGTGTAGTGAATCAGTGTTCCAACCGAAGTTGGAGCGGGCAACGAGGCTCGAACTCGTGACCTCGACCTTGGCAAGGTCGCGCTCTACCAACTGAGCTATGCCCGCACTGAAGATGTCTTGCAGAACTGTACGTGGAGCGGGTTACGAGGCTCGAACTCGTGACCTCGACCTTGGCAAGGTCGCGCTCTACCAACTGAGCTAAACCCGCGTACAGTGTCAAACCGCTTCTTTCAGTTTTCCGTCAGAAGCGGCGCGCATTTTACAAAAAAAATCGCACTGTGCAACAGCTTTTATTCAGGAATTTTGAAAAAATGCTGCCGGTAGACCATTAATTCAGCAATGGATTCCCGAATATCGTCCAGCGCCAGATGGGTCGATGACTTTTTCACCAGTTTGGTCACGGCCGGCGCCCAACGTTTCGCCAGCTCTTTCACTGTGCTGACATCCAGATTGCGGTAATGGAAATAAGCTTCAAATTCCGGCGCATACTTCACCAGAAAACGACGGTCCTGCCCTATGCTGTTACCGCACATCGGCGATTTGCCAGCTGGCACATAGGCGCCTAAGAATTCAATGGTCTGCCGCACTGCCTCATCCAGGTCGGTCTGGCTGTCACGGCAACGCTGAGTCAGGCCACTTTTACCATGGGTCTCAGTGCACCAGGCATCCATGCCGTTTAATACCTCGTCTGACGTCTTAATGGCAAAGACCGGACCTTCCGCCAGAATATTCAGGTCACTGTCAGTCACTATTGTCGCCATTTCCAGAATGACATCCCTTTCCGGATCCAGTCCTGTCATTTCCAGATCAATCCAGATCAGATTGTTTTCACTTGCTGCCATAAGTCTGCCTTCTCCTGCAGGTAATAAGCTCTGCGCTTTGTAACTTAGCTGAATAGCGGTATCATACCAAGCCCGGTGCCAACAACAAAGCAAGGCACCTATTCAATAACAGCCAGCAACAGCGATGTAACGTGACCAAAAAGAAACACCTGACAGAACGCCAGCACCAGCGCATTGCGGCGAACCAGAAAAAACGCTTTGTACGGGCCGAAAAGCCTGAAGCAGCCGAGCAGGATCTGGATTTATTTGCTGAGTCTGAGCCCGGCCTGGTGATCAGCCGTTTCGGTCAGCATGCTGATATCGAAGCAGCAGACGGTGGTATTTACCGTTGCAGTTTACGTCGGGTCATCAACAGTCTGGTGACGGGCGACAAAGTGTTGTGGCGCCGCGCCAAAGCGGCCAATAGTGCACCGGCGGGTGTAGTGGAAGCAGTGGCAGAACGAGAGTCTGTGCTGGTCCGGCCGGATTTTTACGACGGCCTCAAACCTGTCGCCGCGAATATCGACCTGATGATTATTGTCTCAGCGGTATTGCCAGTGTTTTCCAGCAATATAGTGGACCGTTACCTGATTGCAGCAGAGGCGATGCAGATCAAACCTTTGTTGCTGCTGAACAAAGTCGATTTACTCAGCGAAACTGAACGCACTGAGCTGGAACAACAGCTCCAGATGTACACCAGCCTGGGGTACGAATTTCTGCTGCTCAGCGCCAAAACCGGCGAAGGTACTGCCAAACTGAACCATTACCTGCAGCAAGGCTGCAGTATTTTTGTCGGCCAGTCGGGTGTTGGCAAATCATCCTTACTGAATGCGGTGCTACCCGGCATTGATGCGATCACGCAGGAAGTCTCGGAAGTATCAGGTCTGGGCCAGCACACCACCACCACAGCCCGGCTTTATCACCTGCCTCAGGGCGGTGATTTAATTGACTCGCCCGGCATCCGTGAATTTGCCTTATGGCATCTGGAGCCGGAGCAGATTGCTGCAGCTTACCCCGAATTTCAGCCCTGGCTCGGCCGCTGCAAGTTCCGCGACTGCAAGCACCAGAATGATCCTGGCTGTGCACTGCAGCATGCGGTCAGTCAGGGCGATATTCACCCGGAACGTTTTCACAACTACCATAAAATCCTGCTCAGCATGCAGCAGGACAAACCTAATTATTTTTCTAACTGAGGTACTCCCTGCGATGGATAAACTGAAAATTGCCCTGCAATACATTCTGCCTAAGCATTTAATTTCCCGTCTGGTCGGCTGTCTGGCTGCGGCAAGGCTGGGTTTTATCAGCCATGCACTGATCAACCTCTTTATCAAAGCCTTTAAAATTAATATGGCGGAAGCCCAGTTTGAGAAAGCTTCGGACTACAGCAATTTCAACGAGTTTTTCACCCGTCCACTGAAAGAAGGCGTGCGGCCGCTCAACCAGGACCCGGCTATAGTGGCTCACCCGGTCGACGGTGCTATCAGCCAGTTAGGCGCTATTGTGGATGGCAAACTGATCCAGGCGAAAAACCACAATTATTCCCTGCAGGCATTATTGGGTGGCGATGCTGCAACTGCGGCCCCTTTTGCTGGCGGCGAGTTTGCCTGTATTTATCTGGCACCAAAAGACTACCACCGTATTCATATGCCGGTTGCTGGCACTTTGCGTGAAATGATTTATGTGCCGGGCGACTTATTTTCGGTAAACCCACTGACCGCTGAAAACGTGCCCGATTTATTTGCCCGTAACGAACGTGTAGTGACTATTTTTGATACTGAATTAGGCCCTATGGCACTGGTGCTGGTTGGCGCCACTATAGTCGCCAGCATCGAAACGGTCTGGGCAGGCACAGTGACACCTCCGGCGGGTAAAGATGTATTCCGCTGGACCTACCCCGCGAGCGGCTCTCAGGCCATTGTGCTGGAAAAAGGCGCCGAAATGGGTCGTTTTAAACTGGGCTCCACTGTGATCCTGGCCTTCCCGGCCGGACAGGTCGAGTTTTTGCCTAACCAATACCCGACCAGCGTGACCCGTATGGGTGAAGCCTTTGCACGGATTTGCAAAAACAGCTAATACTGCAGTTACCCTTATTCAGTAAAAGAGCGGCTCAGGAGCCGCTCTTTGTTTAGCAGGTATCACTGGATGAAAATTATTGCCCACCGAGGGTACAGCGGCCTTTACCCGGAAAACACCCTGCTGGCAATCCGCAAAGCACTGGACGCCGGTTGTGACGGTATCGAAATTGACCTGTATCGGGTGGAAGATACGCTGGTCGTGATCCATGATGCCGATGTCAGCCGCACCACCAATGGCACCGGTCTGCTTAACAACTTCAATTTGCAGCAACTTCAGCTGCTGGATGCTGGGCAAGGTCAAAGGGTTCCAACCCTGATGCAGGTATTGCAGCTAGTGAATAACCAGTGCCTGTTGAATATTGAATTAAAGGGCGCTGACACCGCTGGCTTATTACTGCAGGAATTGGCTACAGCTGAACAGCAACTCGGAACCCGGCCTGAGCTGCTGCTTATCTCTTCCTTTAATCACCATCTGTTGCGTTTTCTCCATCAACACAGACCAGAGCTCAAGCTGGGCGCGCTGACCGCCAGTCTGCCGCTGGACTACGCCGCTTTTGCCAGCCAGTTGGCGGCATTCTCAGTGCATTGTGATCAGGATTTTATTGACGAAAGGCTGGTACAGGACGCCCATCAACGTGGACTGCAGGTGTGGGTTTATACAGTGAATTCAGCAGTTCGCGCAAGACAGCTGCATCAACTCGGCGTGGACGCCATCTTTTGTAATTATCCTTTGGAAGCAAAAAACTGGCTGAGTGCCGCAGACTAATGGCTGTCGCAACTGTGGCAATGATTACAGAGCCGCAGGTTCAATACATGGGCCAGAATCACAAAAGCCGCCCCTACAATCAGAATGGCGTGTTCATAATCATGGCCAAACACATCTTTGTGCCAATAAATAAAACCACCTAAAAATAACGAATAAAACGGATACAGCTTCTTATGGTACCGGTGAAAACCAGCGAGAATGGTGATAAACCCCAGCACCATAGAGGCGAGCAGGATCACCCGCTCCATCGCATGATTATGCCAGGCAGTTAAACCTAACAGGGGTAATACGGGCAACAACACCGGCAGCATAACGCAGTGAATGGCGCACAAAGAAGTGACAGCAATGCCTGCTTTATCGAGTGTATTTCGCAGAAAATCCACAGCCTCTGACTCCAGCCTGTTAAAAGGGCCGTTATAATATAACAACTCAGAAAAAACTCAAGACATTGCTGGGGGGCTGCGCCACCTTGTGGCAAAATGACGCAAATTTTCCGAGGTGCGTTATGGATCAATTACTGGAACAACTGGATCAAAACTTAAAAGAACTGTACCGCAAAGCATTGGACGCCGATGCTGTGCTGGACCAACTGCAGCAGCAAGGCCATGCCAAACATCAACGCATTTTCAGTGAGGAGCTGTTTCTCACCCAAAGCAACAGATTTATGCCCTACCTGAGCGAAACCGCTGAGCAGATAGCTGCAATGCGCCAGACCCAACAATTTAATACCGCCACTTTGCAACGGGTGGTCCAGCAGTTACAGCACCTGCACAAGACCCTGGCTGAGTTTAAATCTGTAATAACCAGCTAAAAATCTGACAACTCTCAGGCTGTGCACTAGTCTAACAGGCATAAGGAGGTGACTTATGACTGAATTGACAAGCACAAGCCTGATCGTCAATCAGCCTGCCGAATTTGGCTTGGCCAGTAGTCGCCTGACCCCTATTCAGCAGGCCAGTACCCCCCTGCTCAGACAGACAGAATTGCAAAACGCAGCCCCACAAGTGCCTGAAGCACCTGCTCAGGCAACTGAAACAGAATTTATCCGGGTCAGCAGTACTATTGGCAAAGCAGCTTCCAGCGGCCGCTTAAGCCGCGAGGAAGCTCTGGATATCTACCGGGAGATTGCTAGCCTGCTGTAGAGGAAGTGTTGGTTGCCGCCGCAAAAGCAGGTTCAAATTTATCTTTAAACCAACGTTCCAGCATTTCGCGTTCATAAGACAGTGCCTGGCTCCGGTTCAGATGACTGCGGCTCATAAAGGCCATATCCCGCAGTTTCAGCTCTTCGGTCAGCACCACCTTTTGTTGACTGTCCAGTAGCTCATAACTGAAGTTAATGCGTGGAGAAAAGATCTCTTTAATCACACGAATATCCTGGCCTGTCTGGGTGAACATGTAATTCACGTCTCCCGCCAGATCAATGTCAGTGACTTTCACTTTCCATAAATAACCTTCGGGTAATTTGGCCGCCAGATCGGCAAAAATCTTATCAAAACCTGCCAGCGTTCTTTTTTCAAAGGACCCTTTAGGTTCGTTCGATGGTTTAATATCGGTAAACTTTTTCTGATCGACGTACTCCACTTTAATGTCGGCAGCCTGCGCAGCAGTTGCCAGACAAAACACCATGCCAATCAGAGCAAAATTCAGTTTACGCATCATCTACCTCCGGTTTTCAATACGCTGCAGCACTCAAGTCGCTGCGTTCGTTACGGCTAGCTGTACTATAGACCAGCAGCAGGCGGAAACTGAAGTGAAGATTTGTGCCCTCTGGTGTGATTCTGTAATAGCATGCTGACATTCCCTGACACTGCGCAATCAGTGTCACCATAAAAAAAGCCAGCGTCTGGCGCTGGCTTTTTAATCAACTTAACAATTACTCACCGGCGGCACGGCTGGCACGCTTGCGGTCGTTTTCAGTTAAATGACGTTTACGGATACGGATAGACAAAGGAGTCACTTCCACCAATTCGTCATCATCGATAAACTCCAGCGCCTGCTCCAGTGTGTAGCGGATTGGTGGTACCAGGTTGATCGCTTCGTCGGTACCAGAGGCACGCACGTTAGTTAATTGCTTACCTTTCAGGCAGTTCACTGTCAGGTCGTTGCTACGGCTGTGAATACCGATCACCTGGCCTTCGTACACTTCATCGGCATGGCCGATAAACATACGGCCACGTTCCTGCAGAGAGAAAATTGCATAACCAGCCGCTTTACCCATCGCATTGGAAATCAGTACGCCGTTGTTGCGCAGACCAATGGTGCCGCCTTTGTAAGGGCCATAGTGGTCGAAGCTGTTGTACATCAGGCCTGTACCTGAAGTCAGTGTCATAAATTCAGTACGGAAACCAATCAAACCACGGCTTGGCATCTGGAAATCCATCCGGATCCGGCCTTTGCCGTCCGGCTGCATATTGGTCATTTCAGCTTTACGCTCGCCCATTTTCTCCATGATAGAGCCCTGGTGCTGCTCTTCCACGTCGATAGTGACGTTTTCCATTGGTTCCATTTTCTCGCCGTCGATCACTTTCATGATCACTTCAGGACGGGACACGGCCAGTTCAAAGCCTTCACGGCGCATGTTTTCAATCAGAACGCCTAAGTGCAATTCACCACGGCCTGATACTTTGAATTTGTCACCGTCTTCGGTTTCTTCCACACGCAGAGCCACGTTGTGCTTCAGCTCATGCTGCAGACGCTCCAGAATTTGACGTGAAGTCACGAACTTACCTTCTTTACCAGCAAATGGCGACGTATTGACCTGGAAAGTCATGGTCACAGTAGGTTCATCAACTTGCAGAGCTGGTAATGGCTCTAATTTAGTTGGTGCACAGATGGTGTCAGAAATTTTCAGTTCACCCAGACCTGTAAACGCCACGATATCGCCCGCACTGGCTTCAGACGCTTCAATTCGCTCCAGACCCAGGTAACCAAACACCTGGCCTACTTTGCCGTTACGCTTGCTGCCGTCAGCACCGATGATGGTCACTTGTTGGTTTGGCTTTAAAGTACCGCGCTTGATACGACCAATACCGATAATACCCAGGTAGCTTGAGTAATCCAGCTGAGAAACCTGCAGCTGAGTTTCACCATCCAGTTCAACCTGGGGTGGAGCCACATGCTTCACGATAGCTTCGAACAGGTCATTGATATCTGTTTTTGGCTCGTTGTAGTCCAGTGATGCCCAGCCGTTGATGGCTGACGCGTAAACAATTGGGAAATCCAGTTGCTCGTCAGTGGCACCCAGGTTGTCGAACAGGTCAAATACCTGGTCAATTACCCAATCCGGACGTGAGCCTGGACGGTCAATTTTGTTCACCACAACAATAGGTTTTAAGCCGTGTGCGAAGGCTTTTTGCGTCACGAAACGAGTCTGAGGCATTGGGCCTTCAACGGCGTCTACCAGCAGTAATACAGAGTCAGCCATTGACAATACACGCTCAACTTCACCACCGAAATCGGCGTGGCCTGGGGTATCCAGAATGTTGATATGGTAGCCGTTCCAGCGTACTGAAGTGTTTTTCGCCAGGATGGTAATACCCCGCTCAGATTCCTGGGCGTTGGAGTCCATCATACGTTCCTGCAGTTTGGCGCGGGCATCAAAAGTGCCTGATTGCTGCAGTAACTTGTCTACCAGGGTGGTTTTACCATGGTCAACGTGAGCAATAATGGCGATATTACGCAGTTTTTCGATAGCTGAAGCGGTTCCGCTCATCTGTATTTCCTCTGTGGCGCTAGCTGACCATCACCTGACCACTAGGCATTGACTAAAAGTTGTCCGAATTCAAGGGCGCGTATTCTACTCTTTTTTTCAGCAGAAAGAAAAAAATCCTTACAACGCCCCTATTCAACTCCAGTCTGGCAGACCAAGTTTAAATAATGATGAACAGCATCGCTGAACTTTCAGATGGTTAATTTTTTGGCAGGTCTCGCACCAGCCGCACCGCGGAAGGACTTTGCTGCTCCAAGCCACTGGCACGATAAGCAACTTTCTCCAACCCGTAGACAAAATCAACCACTACTCCATCACCTGCATTCACCCCAGCAGACTCCCGGTAATGAGCGGCATAGCTCGACGTCCAATAATCCCCGTTGTAGGCAGACGGAAATACGATTTCATTTAGTGCTGGTGACCAGCAGCTGTGTTCAACCAATGACAATAACTCTTTAGCATTGGGCAAACGCCACCCGCTAAGGCCCTGATACTCATAATTTTCTGCGGTTTGCAGTGCGGACTGCCACTGAGCAACTAATGTCGCGTCTCCGACACAATCAGTCCCATCCCAACTTTGTCCCAGACTGCAACGCATCCAAAGCAAAGCTGAGGCCGGATCCGCCACCAGACCGGACCGGGCCAAATCAAAGTTGCTGGCCGCGGTGCTTGGCAGCATCGCCATATTCTGATGATCACATTGCACTTCTGCCGCCTGTGCACTGGTTAGCCCCACAAACAGCACACCACAAACTAACTGGCTTATTGATTTCATCTGCATCATCCTTCGCAATACATTCAGTGCCGCAGTCACTGCAGCTCCTCTCTGACTAATACAACACCGTTAAACACTGTGGTTTTGCTGGCCGTGCCAAAATCTGTTTTGATTCTATCCGGACTGGCCGCAAAACTGGTCGAACTCGGGACCTCCATCAGGTACCAGCTATAGAACAACTGCGAGTCCCTGCGGGCGGGGCCACCTGGTGAAGCGTAACCCACCCGGTCATTGATACTGACCAGCTCCTGAAACGAAGGTAGTCTCCAGTCAGAAAATCCCCCCAGTGCCTGCAAGTTTGCACTCTCAACCAGGTGATTCGTATCGCATGGGGCATCTATGCATTGGCCACCATTCGCCACCCCGGCATTGCCGCCATTGCTTGCAGAATCAGGGTTGTACCAGCTGTATGTACCTTTCAGTCCTGAGGCTGAATCGATATACAGCCATACCAGGCCTGTCACGTTATCTCTGACCGAATGCCATTGAGTGCCGGCACTTTCGCTGCCCGAAGTGCGATCAACTGCCTGATGCTGGATAAACAGTGGTTTGCCGTTTGAATCCAGCTTGGTGAAATCAAAGCCAGCGTTACCGGTTCCTTGTTTGATCAATTGTCCGGTCTGCACAACATAATCACGGCCTGACTCCGCATCCTGGCCTGGAAAAGCGGCCACAGGGCATGCCGAGCTCTGAACCAGATTAAAGCAGCGGCTAATCCCGGTATCGTTCAACCCACCGACCTTCTTAAATACCGGATAACTGCTTAACTCAATACTCTCCTTACTTTCGGTCAGGTCGGTCATCGCAGTCAGCACAAAGTAGTATTTTTTTGCCTTATCCAGTCCTGTCAGTACATAAGGCAACTGCAAGCCTGCCAACTTCTGCCCCCCTGTTTTGGTCTGATAATTGGTCTTGGTCAGGCCTGCCTCTGTTGCAAGGTACAGGTTATAACTCAGGGCACCTTTGACTGCGTCAGCGCTAATGAATACATCGCCGTGATCTGGCTGCACTAAAAAACGCTCCGGACCAGCCACTTCAGGTGGAGGATTGGCGACAAATTTAGCGTTCAGCTGGCACTCTGCATAAAGCGGCAAAGTCTCAAACAGCAATCCTTTTAGAGTTCCATCACAACCCGTCAAACTGTCCAACTGATAACCAGAATCCAGTGTCAGAGTAAACGACGCTTTTTCACCATAACTGACTGTTTGTTCTGCAGGGGAGATAGAACCTCCAGATCCCGCCGATGCTGTCACCTTGAATTGAATTGCGGAAAAGGTGAGACTGACCACACAATTGGCAGTCACCGCATTAATCTGGTAACTAGTTCCCGATAAAGACCCGCCACAACCTGTGGCACCGGTTAACTGATAACCTGGGTTGACGGTGACGCTAAGGCTGAGCGGTTTGCCTTGCGCCACTTGGGAGGCTGACGGGCTGACAGTCCCGGCTGCCGGGATGTTGAGCTCAGTGGAGACTTGATAAAACTCGGTCATTTGAGGATCACCGCCTTCAGAACCGCCACCACAGCCGACCACGACAAAAAACACAGAAAGACGAAGTAAAGTAATTCGGATCCATTGATACAACTTCATTGCTAACCATCCATTAGTTGAAAATGTAAGTACCTCAGACTCCCCTACAGCCGGGGATTTTACCCTTTACAGGAAATACTACTAACACAAAGAAATTATCAGAACAACCATGTTGCGACTGTTATCTTTAGTGCTGGGTAGCGCGCAGCACCAGTCTGGTGCTTAAGCCCAAATGTGGTGCACAAGTGAGTCATTTTGGTGCAACAAAGTGATATTTTTAGTAGGGTTATCAAGTAAAATTCATATAGATCAACGCGATAGATATCTGGCACAAGTTTAGCATTACTGAGCGCAACGCTATGGCTGATGCCAGCAACAAAAAAAGTGGCCGTAGGGCCAGTCAACAGACAAACCGGAGGAATGCATGTCTGCTTCTACAGTTATCAGTTACATGAAAGAGAATGACGTTAAGTTCGTTGATTTACGCTTCACCGATACCAAAGGTAAAGAGCAGCACGTGACTATTCCTGCCAGCCAAATCAACGAAGATTTCTTCGAAGACGGCAAAATGTTTGACGGCTCTTCCATCGCTGGTTGGAAAGGTATCAACGACTCTGACATGATCCTGATGCCTCAGGCTGACACTATGGTGCTGGACCCGTTTTCAGAAGAAACTACGGTGAACATCACCTGTGACGTGATCGAACCAAGCACTATGCAAGGTTATGAGCGTTGCCCACGTTCTATCGCGAAACGTGCTGAAGAGTACCTGAAATCAACTGGTATCGCAGACACTGTGCTGTTTGGCCCAGAGCCAGAGTGGTTCATGTTTGACGACGTCCGTTTCAAAAACACCATGGGCACAGCTTTCTTCGCTATCGACTCAGCTGAAGCAGCCTGGAACTCAGATAAAGTCTACGAAGGCGGTAACAAAGCGCACCGTCCAGGTATCAAAGGCGGTTACTTCCCGGTACCACCAGTCGATCAACACCACGACATCCGTAGCGCCATGTGTGTGGTGCTGGAAGAAATGGGTCAGGTTGTTGAAGCTCACCACCATGAAGTAGCCACAGCGGGTCAGAATGAAATTGCTACCCGTTTCAACTCACTGACCAAAAAAGCCGACGAAATTCAAATCCTGAAGTACGTGGTTCACAACGTAGCCAACCTGTACGGCAAGACAGTGACCTTCATGCCAAAACCTCTGGTCGGTGACAACGGTTCAGGTATGCACTGCCACCAGTCGTTAGCAAAAGACGGTGTGAACCTGTTTGCCGGTGATAAATATGCTGGTCTGTCTGAAACTGCGCTGTACTATATTGGCGGTATCATCAAACACGCCAAAGCGGTCAACGCCTTCACTAACCCTTCGACCAACTCGTACAAGCGTTTAGTGCCACACTTCGAAGCACCAGTAATGCTGGCTTATTCAGCCCGTAACCGCTCTGCTTCTATCCGTATCCCGCTGGTACCAAGTGCCAAAGCACGTCGTATCGAAGTGCGTTTCCCGGATCCGGCTGCGAACCCATACCTGGCCTTCGTGGCTCAGTTAATGGCGGGTCTGGATGGTATTCAGAACAAGATCCACCCAGGCGATGCCATGGACAAAGACTTGTACGACCTGCCACCAGAAGAAGAAGCACTGATCCCTCAGGTCTGTGGTTCTCTGGACGAAGCTCTGGATGCTCTGGACGCCAGCCGTGCTATCTTCACCAAAGGCGGCGTGATGTCAGACGCGATGATCGATGCCTACATCGAGATGAAACGCGCTGAAGCCAAACGTGTTTCTGTGGCTGTACACCCACTGGAATACGAGCTGTACTACAGCGTTTAATCATCTCTACTGAAGAAAACCCGCGCCTGTCGCGGGTTTTTTATTTCAGCGACCAGACTGCCGGATTTGGCAAATCGTCAGCTGCAGGTTTAGAGTTAACACAACGATGTCTGAGGGTTGCTTATGCGTTTGCTGTTCATTCTGCTGCTCATCTGCCCGCCACTTGCCGCCCAGCACGTGTATTTGTCCTATGCCAAAGACGGCACCCCCATTTATTCTGATCAGCCCTCTGCCGGTGCAACTACAGTTCAGCTGCATATCAGCCTGCCGACGCCGACTGTCACACCAGATCCAGCGGTGCCCGCCAACATCATCAGCCCCGTCAAAACCGCGTTCCGACTGCAGATCCTGCAGCCTGAGCAAGACCAGAACCTGCTGTCCAACTCGGGCGAACTTAAAGTGCAGACCCAGATTGAACCGGAGTTGCCGGCCGGTCATCAGCTGCGCCTGTTGTTTGACCAAAACCAGCTCAGCCCGCCTCAACGCGCAACTGGATTTCTGATCCAGGGCATTGAACGTGGCGAACACAGCCTGCAACTGCAACAAATTGACCAAAACGGCAAGCTAATTGCAGAAAGTCCAGTCACACGCTTTTACCTGCGTAAAAGCTCACTATTTTCACCAAAGTAGTGCAACACCCCTGACCACAAACCAAAGTTTCAGTAAACTGGGGTTAAAAAGCACCATTTTAGTGCATGACGTAAAAAGGCTTTGTAATGGAATGGACAGCGGCCAGTCTGACCGATCAACTCAGCACCGCCGTATTGGTGCTGGATACGCAACTGCAGGTGCAGTATTTCAATACCGCCTGTTGTGCCTTGTTTGGTATTGGCGAAAAAAAATTAAACCAACAATACTTCCCGACCCTGTTTCAACACAGCGATCTGTCGACCAGCTTTTTCCTGACCGCTATTCAGAACCGGCAGGGCTTTGGCATCAGTGATGTGCAGGCCGTGCTGCTCGATGGTCGCCATATGCTGCTGGATGTCACGGTCAATCTGATGGAACAACCCAGCCTGCTCTTGCTGCTGGAAATCCGTCAGGTCGACCAACAACGCAAAATCAGTCTGGAAAGTCTGCAACAGCATCAGCACCTGGCTGCGCGTGAACTGATCCGAGGCCTGGCGCATGAAATCAAAAACCCTCTGGGGGGCTTACGTGGCGCCGCCCAGTTGCTGGAAGAGTCGTTAAATGACGAGCAAAAGGAATACACCCAGCTGATTATCGCGCAGGCGGACCGGCTGCGGAACCTGGTGGACCGACTGCTTGGGCCCTATAAAGCGCCCCAGAAGAAGCTGCAGAATGTGCATCAGGTGATTGAACAGGTGGTGCAACTGACACAGATGGATAACCCGAACCAGGTGTTATTTATCCGCGATTACGACCCCAGCATTCCTGATTTCCAGTTCGACCCTGAACTGATAGAGCAAGCGTTGCTGAATATTGTCGGTAATGCCCAGCAAGTGCTGGATCAGGCTGGTGGCCAAATTACACTGCAAACCCGGGTGCTGAATCAGCACACTTTGCATGGCCGCCGTCATCGCCTGGTGGCCGCAGTCAAGGTTACGGACAACGGACCGGGCATTCCGGCTGAAATTAAAGACACCTTATTTTTTCCTATGGTCAGCGGCAAAGCCGGTGGCACAGGTTTAGGACTATCCATAGCCCAAACCTTGATTCATCAGCATGGCGGCTGGATCGATTGTGAAAGCTGGCCAGGCCAAACCTCCTTTACTTTGTATCTGCCCCTCAATAACTCTGGAGATTAATATGCAACAAGTGGTCTGGATTATTGATGACGATAACTCGATCCGCTGGGTTCTGGAAAAAGCACTGGCCCGCGCCGACATCGCTTGTGAAAGTTATGCTTCGGCGGATCTGATGCTGCAACGCCTGCAGTATGAACAGCCGACCGTGGTGGTGTCCGACATCCGGATGCCGGGTACAGACGGCATGGCGCTGCTGGGCAAGTTACAGGAATTAAGCCCTGAACTGCCGGTCATTATTATGACGGCGCATTCTGACCTCGACAGCGCGGTCAATGCCTTTAAAAAAGGCGCTTTTGAATACCTGCCGAAACCTTTTGACGTAAATGAAGCGGTCGCACTGATCCAACGAGCACTGGAACATGCCAAAGCCAAACAACCCAAACATCAGCCGGTGCAACCGACTGAAGTGCCGGAAATCATTGGTGAAGCACCAGCCATGCAGGAAGTGTTTCGCGCCATTGGCCGTTTATCCCGCTCCAGCATCAGTGTGCTGATCAATGGCCAGTCTGGCACAGGCAAAGAGCTGGTGGCTCATGCGCTGCATAAGCACAGCCCACGTTCTGAGCAGCCTTTTATTGCGCTGAATATGGCGGCCATTCCGAAAGACCTGATTGAATCCGAACTCTTTGGTCATGAAAAAGGCGCCTTTACCGGTGCAGCCAACCAACGCAAAGGCCGCTTTGAACAGGCTGACGGCGGCACCTTATTCCTCGATGAAATTGGCGATATGCCGCTGGACGTGCAAACCCGCTTGTTACGCGTGTTATCAGACGGCCAGTTTTACCGGGTTGGCGGTCATCAGGGCATCAGTGTTGATGTGCGTATTATTGCCGCCACCCACCAGAATCTGGAGCAACTGGTGGCCGAAGGCAAATTCCGCGAAGACTTGTTTCACCGCCTCAACGTGATCCGCATTCATATTCCGGCGTTAAAAGACCGGCGTCAGGATATCCCTAAACTGGCCCAGCATTTTCTGCGTCAGGCCGCCCGTGAGCTGAATGTGGAAGCCAAGAGTCTTGCCACAGACACCGAAAAATTTATTGCTTCACTGGACTGGCCCGGCAATGTGCGCCAGCTGGAAAACATCTGCCGTTGGCTGACGGTGATGGCCAGCGGTAAACAGGTACTGATGTCAGACTTGCCACCTGAGTTGACTCAGGCGCCGAAAATTGTACACAGCTCGGCCGGTGGCACTGCACAGAGCTGGCAAGACGCGCTGGCCAGTTGGGTACGCGACAAACTGCAGGCTGGTGAAGAAAATATTCTGGCCGAAGCCAGCCCTGAGTTCGAAAAGATAGTGCTGAAGCAGGCGCTGCATTTTACCCATGGCCACAAGCAGGATGCAGCCCGGCGTTTGGGCTGGGGCCGCAATACCCTGACCCGTAAGCTGAAAGAACTGGATATGGAATAAGGGGACAAGGCGGAGAGGTTTAAAACCTCTCCAGTGCCAGTTCAATCCGCTGGTAGTACAGCTGGGTCAGGCCTTCATAACCTGAATCTGTGCCCAGAAAAACCCAGACGGCCCCACTGGCATCTGTGTACAGAGGTAAACGCTCTGAGGTGGTGGTCTGAATGGTTTTTTCGGCAAAACGGCTGCCGTCGCACAACGCGTCTTTAGCAGCCACATGTCCTACAACCACTGCCTGACTGCCGCCCTGCGACTGCTGACCTTTGTCTGCATTCAGGTAATAACCTTCTTGCTTAGGTTCAGATTGGTGATAGCCCAACTTCATAAAGACGCTTTCGCCTGGCGCACCACC
>NZ_JBBIQD010000007.1:0-202412 GCF_037442525.1 Rheinheimera sp.
CACCACCAGAGTCGCTTTCGCTTCACCCCGTCGGCATGGCGCGCATTATAGGGAGTTTTTGAACTCGCGCAACAGGGAAATATAACTTTTTGACGATTTCAGGATCGTTTGGCGGTTAAACCAACGATATGTACAGAATTGATACGGAAACCCCCTTAATTCACAGCGATTTAGCAGTTGGCTGCTTAAGATCTAATCGCTAATATAAGAAAGCTATTTAATGCGTCTTTCTGATCTGACTGTTTTTATAATGACTTAGGGAATTGTTATGTGGACTAACTTACAACGCTCATTACCTTTTACACTGGCCTTAGCCATTCTGACTTATCTGATATTTTCTTTTCTGCCTGACCTGGGGTTAAACGCCGCCACCCTGGTTTCACTCGGTGTTGTGCTGGCCGGTGTGCTAATCCCTATTCTGGTGCAGACCAAAGGGGCTGAACTGGAAACAAGCCCAAGCCGGCCGGCGGCTAAAATAAACTACCAAGGGGAAACTTCTACCTTATATGTAGGTAACCTGCCTTACCGTGCTAATGAAGATGCTGTGCGAGAGTTGTTTCAGAAATTTGGTGTAGTCGTGAATGTACGCCTGATGAAAGATCGTCAAACAGGCCGCCGCCGTGGTTTCGGCTTTGTTGAAGTAGCAGCAAAAGACGCTGCGAAGATGATCCAGAAACTGAATGATTTTGAGTTTCAGGAACGCACATTAAAAGTACGTGAAGCGAAAGAGCGTCAGGATCAGGACAACGACGAGACCGAAGAATAAACTTGTTCTGCTCCCGCCGGGTTTGGCCAGCATTGGTGTTGGCCAAACCCTAACTCTGCCAAACGCCCCTGCTGGATCAAATCCAATGCTGCAGTACTGACAAAGACATCTGCAACGCCATCTTCTTGCTGACTGAGACCAAACTGCAACTGAAGTTGCTTCACCCGCCGCGCAATAGCCTCGGCAGTATCAAATAAGCGGACACTCTGTCCCAGACAAGCGCGGATTTCGTCTGCCAAAAAAGGGAAATGTGTACAACCCAGCACTAATGCGGCTGCCTTGCTTTGAACCAACGGAGTATCCAACAAAACCCGACGCACCTCGGTCGTCACATCACAGCGATACCAAACCTTTTGCTCAGCTAACAGCACCAACTCACTTGAAGCAATCAGTTGAACATCATTTTTTGGCGCAAACTCTGCGACCAGCTGTTCAATATAAGGGCCATTTACTGTGGCCTGTGTTGCCAACACCGCAAAGGGTTGAATGCCACAGTAGTGAGCTGCTGGTTTAATAGCTGGTACCACCCCAACAAAAGGCAGCTCAAACTGCTGACGCAGATAATCCACCGCCTGAGTGGTTGCGGTATTGCAGGCAATCAACACCAAATCCACCTTGTATTGCTCAAGCAGGTGGCGGGTGAGTTGTAACAGGCGCTGCCGGATAAAGAGTTCGCTTTTGGTACCATACGGCAGGTATTGGTTGTCCATGCAATAGATATACTGTGCAGGCACACTTTCCCGCACTGCATTCAGAATGGACAAACCACCGACCCCACTGTCAATTACACCAATTCGCATCTGATACTACCTTTAGTAAGCAAGTGCCTATTCTGCCAGAGCAGTTGTCGCCGAAACAATCGAGTGATGCGGCCTATCTGTCGGGCCAGATGGACATTCGCGGAAAAGCCCTTAGAATAAGCCGCTTTTTTGGCCAGGAGAACAACAGATGGCATTGGGACAAGTGTACCCGGAACTTTATGAACAGCAGCTTGCAGAAAAAGCTGCCCAGACAACGGCATTGCTGTCTGGCTATGCCTTGCCAGCCATAGAGTTGTTTCGGTCAGAACCCAGCCATTACCGGCAACGGGCTGAATTCCGGATTTGGCACGAAGGCGACGACCTGTTCCACATTATGTTTGACCCAGAAACCAAACAAAAGCAGCGTATCGACTACTTCCCTGTCGCCAGTAAACGCATCGCCGACTTCATGCCTGTGTTGCTTGAGAAGCTCAAGCAAAAACCAGAACTGCGTCACAAGCTGTATCAGGTGGATTATCTGAGCACCTTCAGTGGTGAGTTACTGGTCTCATTAATCTACAAAAAGCCGTTAGCGGACAATTGGGCTGAACAGGCTGCAGCCTTGAAGCAGGAGCTGGCTGACTTTGCGCCACTGGATTTTATTGGCCGCGCCCGCAAACAAAAGGTGCTGGTTGATCGTGATTATGTGATGGAACAGTTAACAGTACAAGGCCGCAAGCTGAGCTATCAGCAGGTAGAAAACAGTTTCACCCAACCGAATGCTGGCGTAAACCAGCAGATGTTGGGTTGGGCTTGCGATATCGCCAAACAACTGGATGGTGATTTGCTGGAATTGTATTGCGGCAACGGCAACTTTTCGTTGGCGCTGGCTCCTTACTTTCGTCAGGTGGTCGCCACAGAAATTTCCCGCAGTTCAATTAAATCGGCCCAACTGAATATTGAGCTGAATAAGGTAGCCAACCTGCAAGTGTTACAGATGTCTGCTGAGGACGTGAGTACTGCAATGACACAAGGGAAAGCGCTAAAACAGCTGGATTTATCGCATCTGCAGTTGGATACCATTCTGGTGGACCCGCCACGGGCTGGTCTGGACGCAGCCACTGAGCAGTTTGTTTCCCAGTTTCAAGACATTCTTTACATTTCCTGCAACCCGGAGACACTGGCACACAACCTGAAAACCCTGAGCCAGACTCACCATATTCAGGCCTTTGCCTTATTTGATCAGTTTCCTTACAGCCACCACATTGAATCCGGTGTCTGGCTGCGGAAAATCAATCCTTAGCTTTGCGGCCATAGCTGGCTGCGCCATGAGCCAGCCAGCGCAGTTGCATAATAGTACGTTGGGTAATGTGGCGACGCTGTTCCGGGGTGGCGTCCAGCGCATCAGCGCCGGCATGAAACACTATAATAACCATTGCGTCGGCCTGCACCTGCGCCATTTCCCCAGGGATCTCGGTTTCCTTGCGTAAATAATCCGCCAGTTCGGCCGAAAAATGATGGATCTCGCGAGCCACCGCGCTACGAAAGGCGGCAGAGGTGCCTGAACGTTCCCGCAGTAACAGACGGAAGCCATTGCTGTGACTCACCACAAACTCCATAAAGGTTTCAATGGAGGTGCGGATCACACTGCCGTTGTTTTCTATTTTATTGCGGGCCTGGCGCAGTAACTGACGTAGCATCAAGCCGGCTTCGTCCACCAGGGTTAACCCTAACTCATCCATATCCGCAAAATGACGATAGAATGAGGTTGGCGCAATCCCAGCCTCTCTGGCCACTTCACGCAGGCTCAGGCTGGAATAGGCTTTCTCTGGGCTAAGTTGCTGAAAAGCTGCATCTATAATTGCACGTCTGGTTTTTTCTTTTTGTTGTGCTCTGCTCACTGCCCGCTCCTTTTGCTGCGCTCACCATTTTAGCCCTTGACCCGCTTGCATTGCACGGCTAAATTGGCGAACAGTTGTAAGCTGAGTCAATCTGAATGAATAAACCACCTCTGATCTGGACCAACATTATTCTGTTTGCGTCTACCTTTTTAGTTTCCCTGATCCTGGTGCCCTGGTATGCCATTGCCGTTGGGTTCACCTGGACAGAAATTATTGCCACAGTGCTGTGCCTCGGTTATTGCGGTATATCTATTACCGCAGGTTATCACCGGCTCTGGGCGCATAAAACTTACGATGCTCACCCTGTGTTGCAATGGATTTTCGCCATTGGTGGTGCTTTTGCACTGCAAAACAGCGCGCTGCACTGGTCTTCTGATCACAGGGTGCACCATAAGTTTGTCGATCAAAACGACAAAGACCCTTATTCGGCACAACGCGGTTTCTGGTTCAGCCATATTGGCTGGATGCTGCGCGAATACCAAAGCCAAACCTATTCGGATTACAGCAACGCACGCGACCTGCAGAATAATAAGATTGTGATGTGGCAACACCGCAATTACCTGTGGCTCACCATACTGACCAATTTTGGTATTCCTCTGCTGTTGGGCGTGCTGACCGACAGTATCCTTGGCATGTTACTGAGTGTGGGTGTATTACGCCTGACATTGAGCCACCATTTCACGTTCTTTATTAACTCATTGGCTCATATTTGGGGTCGTCAGCCTTATACCGATCAAAACAGTGCCCGCGACAATGGTGTGCTGGCCTTTCTGACCTATGGCGAGGGTTACCATAACTTCCACCATATTTTTGAATACGATTACCGCAACGGCATCAAATGGTGGCAGTTTGACCCGACCAAGTGGCTGATTAAAAGCTGTTCCTATCTTGGCTTAACCCGCAACCTGAAAGTCTGCCCGCAAGAGCGCATTGAAAAAGCCAAAGCGCAAATGCAGTTAAAGCGCGCCCAATCCCAGGTACTGCACCTACCGGATGCCGAGCTAACGTTACAGAAGCTGCAGCAGGAGTACGATGTGTTGGTAGAAAAACTGCAGCTGTACTACGAAGCGAAAAAAACGCTGTTGCAACAAAAGAAACAGCAATTGACTGAGCACTACGCTGGCTTTGATCTGCAACACCGGGTTGCCGAGCTGAAAGCCAACTGGCGCGCCCAACAGAAAAGGTGGCGACTGCTGACCACCCAACTTGTTTAACCTAAAAAAGGTGGCTCCAGCCGCCTTTTTTATCGCCGTTTTTCCGGAATTCTGCGTACACTAAGGCCATAGAAATCAACGGGGTAACACAGTGGCTAAAACAACTAAACCAGTTCAGTACGATTTTGACGCCATTATTATCGGCACAGGCCCGGGTGGTGAAGGGGCTGCGATGAATCTGGCGAAAAGTGGTAAACGCGTCGCCGTGATTGAGCGTTATGAAAAAGTCGGGGGCGGCTGCACCCATTGGGGGACCATTCCATCCAAAGCCTTGCGTCACTCGGTCAGCCGTTTTATTGAATACAAAGAAAACCCCTTGTTTCAGATGGACGACCAGTCGTCCAACCTGACATTCCCGCAAATTCTGAAGCACGCCGCCGGGGTGATCCGCAAGCAGGTGCAACTACGCAGCAGTTTTTATGAGCGGAACCGGGTCAAAGTCATTGCCGGTATTGCGTCTTTTGTTGATGCCAATCACTTACGCATTCAAACACCGGATGCTCCGGATCAGGTGATCTCCGCTGAACATATAGTACTGGCCACCGGCTCTCGGCCTTACCGCCCGAACCATGTGGATTTTAGTCACCCCCGCATTTTCGACAGCGACACTATTTTGTCGCTGCAGGACGACCCGCGCCATATCATTATTTTTGGCGCTGGCGTGATAGGGTGTGAGTACGCCTCGATTTTCCGCGGTTTAGGTGTGCGGGTTGATTTGGTCAACACCCGAGACCGCCTGCTGGCCTTTATGGACACTGAGATTTCTGATGCGCTGAGTTACCACTTCTGGAACTCCGGTGTCACCATCCGCCACGGCGAAGAGTTCGACCATATTGAAGGCTGTGACGATGGTGTGATCCTGCACCTGCAATCTGGCAAAAAAATGAAAGCCGACTGCATTTTGTTTGCCAATGGCCGGACCGGCAACACAGACCTACTGAACCTGTCCGCCGTTGGCCTGGTGGCTGACCGCCGCGGCCAGTTAAAAGTAAACGAAAACTATCAGACCGAAGTACCGAACATCTACGCCGTTGGCGATGTCATTGGGTACCCCAGCCTGGCCAGTGCGGCTTATGATCAGGGCCGGATTGCCGGCAACTCCATTATTCATGGCCATTGCGACACCCGGTTGATTGAAGACATTCCGGTGGGCATTTACACCATTCCGGAAATGAGTTCAGTCGGCAAGAATGAGCAGGAGCTGACTGCAGCCCGTATTCCTTACGAAGTGGGTCGGGCCCAGTTTAAACACCTAGCCAGGGCGCAAATTGCCAATACCAGTGTCGGCAGCCTGAAAATTTTGTTTCACCGTGATACCAAAGAAATCCTGGGTATCCATTGTTTCGGCGAGCGGGCAGCGGAAATAGTACACATAGGTCAGGCCATTATGATGCAAAAGAACGGTGGCAATACCATCGAGTACTTTGTGCACACCACCTTTAACTACCCAACCATGGCCGAAGCGTATCGGGTCGCCGCAATGAACGGCTTAAACCGGCTGTTTTAACTCTAAGATCAACAAGGGGCCTTCCGGCCCCTTGATCTTTTTATTCTTCCAAAAGTGTGGCTTGCATATGATAGGCCGGGCTGAAGGTCTGCACTGCATCAATAAAGATACCCGCTTTTTCCGGGTCCACATCTGGCGTAATACCATGGCCCAGGTTAAACACATGACCAGTCCCCATACCGTAACCATCCAGAATGCCTTGAACTTCCTGGCGAATACGTTCAGGTGTACCAAGCAAAATGGCAGGGTCCATATTGCCCTGCAAGGCCACTTTATCCCCCACTCGGGCACGCGCATGGCGAATGTCCATGGTCCAGTCCAAACCGACACCATCACAACCGGTCGCCGCAATGTCTTCCAGCCACAAACCACCATTTTTGGTAAATAAGGTAACCGGGACCTGGCGGCCATCCGCATGGCGGGTTAAACCGGCCACAATTTGCTGCATATAACTTAACGAATACTCTCGGTAATCATGGGGTGTTAACACGCCACCCCAAGTGTCAAAGATCATCACGGACTGAGCACCGGCAGCAATTTGAGCATTCAGGTACAGGATCACACTCTGCGTCAGCTTATCCAGCAGAATATGTACAGCCTCCGGTTCGGTATACATCAACTTCTTTATTTTTGAGAAGGTTTTGCTGCTACCGCCTTCAAACATGTAAGTAGCGAGAGTCCAGGGGCTGCCGGAAAAGCCGATCAGAGGCACAGAACCATTGAGTTCGCGACGGATGGTGCGCACGGCGTCCATCACATATTTGAGTTCAACTTCCGGATCCGGTACAGGTAACTGCACCACATCCATAAAGTCAGTCAATTGTTTGGTAAAACGTGGACCTTCACCTTCACCAAAATACAGGCCCATGCCCATCGCATCAGGAATAGTCAGAATGTCGCTAAATAAAATGGCTGCATCCAAGGGATAACGACGCAGCGGCTGCATCGTCACTTCACAAGCCAGTTCTGGATTTTTACACAAGGACATAAAATCGCCCGCCTGAGCACGGGTCGCACGATACTCTGGCAGATAACGCCCAGCCTGGCGCATCATCCAAATAGGAGTCCGATCCACAGGTTGTTTCAGTAAAGCCCTTAAATACCGATCATTTTTTAATTGCATCTGTTATCTGCCATCTTCTGAATTTTTGTTAGTTTATCACTGAAGTTTTTCTGATGACTATGTTTTCCCACAGCGTATTCAGTTTCGGTTAAAAAAAGCTGTTGCCTGCCCAAAATACATCTGTTATAAACTACTTGCGCTAGTAAAGAACAAGAAGAAAGAAACCTGTTTAAACAGGTCCGGGTAACGTAAGTTACACTCCACTTAAGCCACGATTTAGTGGCTTTTTTATTTTCTGCTGTTGGCTTTGACCAGCTGTTGGATCACCCGCCCTGACAGGGTCGCTTCGCCTGGAACTTCCGGCAGCTTATCTAAATCAAACCAGTGCGCTTCTTCAATTTCATCCGGCTGACAACACAATTCGCCCCCCTGATAATCGGCAATAAAAGCCGTCATCAGTGAATGTGGGAAAGGCCAGGGTTGGCTGCCCACATACTGCAGATTCCCAATACGAACTCCGACTTCTTCTGCCACTTCACGCACAGCCGCTTGTTCCAGTGTCTCAGCCGATTCGACAAAGCCTGCCAAAATCGAAAAAAAGCCGCTTTTGTGCCGTGCCGAGCGCGCCAGTAACAATTGATTTTTCGAATTCACGACAGCAATCAGTACACAAGGGTTGATCCGAGGATAACAACGATGGCCACACTTATGGCAGAGTGCTGCCAGCTCCCAGTTCACCAAGTGCATGCTGCTGCCACATTGGCCGCAAAATTTATGGGTTTGCAAAAACAGCGCCACCTGACAGGCTCTGGCCGCATGTTCAAAATGCGGCTCACCAAAGACCAGAAACTGTCTGGCACTGTGCCAATGGTGTTCAGGTTCAGGCCTGTCTTGATACTGCAACAGGTAACATGGGGTCTGGTCAATTTCACCAATCTGACACAGCATCTCGGAGCCATCCAGTTCAAGCCCCAACTGCTGCAGGCTCTGGGGTTGGGGCGGCTGTTCAGCATCCGGCAAATACAATTTGCCCTGAGAAACTACATACCAATATCCTGTTCTAGCTTTTGCATGAGGCAGGCTGTGGCGGATCATAGACACCTCGTTCACCATCCGTTTCGCTGCGTCATCATAGAACCAAACACTGGGCTGACCAATAAAAAAGTAGTTGATCTTTATTGCAGAATTCTTTTAATTAGAGGTTAACAGCAGTAAATTTTTGATCTGAGGGCTCAGATATGTTCACCCGCCTGGAAACAGCTCAACAAAAATGGGGTGGTCGTTTAACCGCTATCGACACCTGGCTTGACGACAGACAGCGCCTTATTGTCAGCTATTGCAAACTGGCCGCATTGCCTCCATTCGACAAAAAAAGCCAGCAGTCTTTGCCCGCCAACTCTGAAGTTCAGGCATTTTGCCAGCAACTGATGGATTACCTGTCTGCCGGGCATTTTGAAATGTATGAACGCATCGTGTCTGAATGTGCAGAAAACGGCCATGACAGCCGCAGGCTGGCTGATGCCCTGACCCCAAAAATTTCCGCGTCCACTGATGTAGCCCTGGAATTCAATGACAAGTACGCTGAAGTGACTGACGATCAATGGACTGTAGCCTTTGATCAGGACTTGTCTGAATTGGGCCAGGTGCTGGTGGAACGTTTCGATTATGAGGATCAGCTGATCCAGACTTTGCATAACAAACACAGCGACGTGGTTTCTGCCTGATAATTCCCCTTCGTTTTGGCAGACCAGCGTCCGCTGGTCTGCTGATTAAAAAAGTTCCACCTTTCGTCGTTTTTTTCTGCAAAACATCTTGTCATTCAGTGAAATTGGAGTATGGTTAGTCACGTTGCCTCCGGTAACAAGCTAAAAACAAGGACCAGCAGCAAGGACAGCAGCAGTGCGGTAGTACGCTTTAATGCAACATCAAAAATGATGCTCTTGTGTTTCTTAACACAGCACGGATGAACCAGAAAGTATCAGGATGATCGCGAATAACAACCTCTATAGGGAAATTGCGCAACAATAACTGGATGCTTGCAAGACAGGGGGTCGGTCCCCGTCAGGATGACTTAAGCAGAATTCGTGTCTGACTAGACACTCTTCCTCAGAGGGCGGTACCATCAGGTATCGCCCTTTTTGTTTTCAGCTTATGTCAGTGCATTGCCCACTCTGTTTTCACCCCGACAGCTCTCTGTTTCATCAGGATAAAAAACGGCCGTATTGGCGTTGTCCGCAGTGCGCCCTGGTTTTTGTTGCTGCCACAGATCATGTATCCGCTGCAGCGGAAAAAGCACAGTACGACCTGCATCAGAATCATTGCGATGACCCTGGGTATCGTCAGTTTCTGAATCGTCTTGCTATGCCTTTGCAACAGAAGTTGGGCCGCTCCGGCCTGTCTGGTCTGGATTTTGGCTGCGGACCCGGTCCTTTACTGGCACAAATGCTGACCGAGCAGGGTCACAGGATGGCCATTTGGGATCCCTACTTCGCACCGGACCCGGCGCCCCTGAACCAAAGCTACGATTTTATCAGTTGCTCTGAAGCCATTGAGCATTTTGCTACACCAGCAAAGGAATGGCACTTATGGCAAAGGTTACTAAAACCAGCTGCGGTACTCGCCATTATGACCAAGCGCTATAGCGATCTGAAAGGTTTCGCGAACTGGCATTATAAAAACGACCCGACCCATATCAGCTTTTTCCACGAAAACACCTTCGAGTTTTTAGCCCAACGTGATGGTTTTACTGTGGAATTTCCGGCGCCGGATGTCGTTCTTTTACAAAAACAGAATTAACGGCCAGGGACTGGGCTTTTCGCAGTAAACTGGTTAAAATACGCGCCCTTTTTCAGAGGCAGACTTTATGACCCGGATTAAAAAAACCCGCACCTCAGGCCAGATTGGTGTCAGACACAAACCTGCGGCAGAAGCCCGACAGGATCGCACCCGTACGCCTGAAACCAAAAAGAAAGGTTCGGGATTAAAATCCGGCAGCCGGCATTCACCACCCGCAGAGCAGAAAAGCAGTGGGAGTTCAGGTAAAAGAGACCCACGCCACGGCAGCAAGACCCCTATCCCACTGGTATTGACGCAGGCGGAACAAAAGCTGATGGACAGCAAGAACCTGCAGCCCGTGGCACAGCTGAGCAAAGCCAAAGCCCCCGTCTTAAGCCCGGAGCAGGAGCTGGCTCAGATCGAAAACGATGCAACCTTGGCTGCACTGTTAGACCGCGTAGATCAGGGCGAAATTCTCAAAGGCAAAGAAGCCAAGTACTTTAACGCCAAAACGGCGCGCCACGCCGAACTCGTTGAGTTATTGGGGCTGGACGACGAGGACGAGGAAGAAGAGCTCGACCCACTGGCCAAACTGGAACAAACCGATTGGCGCAAAGAAATTCTGGGTGAGGATTAACAGTTTTGACAACCGGATGGATCATTGCCTTTGGCCTGGCGACCTTACTGGTGGCGGGCTTAGGTTTGTACCTGGGTCGCTTATTGCGCTTGTTGCAGCAACAAAAGCAACAACAGCAAGCCGACGTACAGAAGAAAAATGCCTACCTGTTTGAAAGCATCGACCTGATCGGCCGGGCCATGCAAGAAGGTCAATGTGAATTGTCAGAAGGGGCTTTAAGGATCTGGGTTCTGCTGGATCATCTGCAGTTGGGGCAAAAACCCGAAGCCAAAACTCAGTATCCGGCTCTGTTTCAGATGTATGAAGTGGTCAAAGACATGCCAACCCATCAGGCACGTAAAGAGCGGGATAAAAAAGAAATCCGGCATCTGGACCATATCCGGCAACAGGCTGAAATTAATTTAAAAGATGCCATTCTGGCCGATGTCGGCACTCTGCTCGACTGGCTGAAAAAAGCCGCTTAAGCAAGCGGCTTGTTCAATCCGGCTACAGCTGTTTATACACCTGACCCGCTTTCATCACAAAACTGACCTGGCCCATCAGGGCAGGTTCCTGCAAGGGGTCGCCCGGCACAGCAACCAAATCCGCCAGTTTGCCGGCTGAGACTGTGCCCAGTTCAGCATCCGCTTTCAGCAGTTTTGCACTTTCAATGGTCGCAGCCCGAATGGCTTCGATCATCGGCATCCCCGCTTCGGTCATATAAACAAACTCTTTCCAGTTTTCTCCGTGCGCTCCCACGCCAGAGTCGGTGCCAAAAGCAATTTTAACGCCGGCTTTGTAGGCCTCCGCGAAGGTCTGCTGAATTTTCGGGCCAATGGCCAGCGCTTTAGGCCGCACCAGTTCAGGGAAAAAACCCGGGGTGGCGGCCTTGTCAGCCGCCCATTTACCGGCACTGATGGTCGGCACGTAATAAGTGCCATGTTTTTTCATCAGCGCCATGGTGCTTTTGTCCATCAGAGTGCCATGTTCGATCGAGTCGACTCCTGCCTTTATGGCACGCTCCATGCCCTCTTTACCATGCGCATGCACAGCCACTGTCATGCCATAGTCTTTGGCCGTGATGACCACTGCCTCTAACTCTGCCTGGGTAAACTGAGGGTTGGAGCCACTTTTAGCCACGCTCAGTACGCCGCCAGTTGCGGTCAGTTTAATCAGATCCGCCCCCTCTTTGTAGCGCTGCCGCACTGCTTTACGGGCTTCATCCGGCCCATTGATCACCCCTTCTTTGGCCCCTGGGTCCCCCATTAAAAAATAGGCGACGCCATTGCTTGGGTCTGCATGCCCGCCAGTCGTGGCCAGGGATTTCCCGGCGGTAAAAATACGCGGCCCCTTGACCAACCCCTGATTAATCGCTTTGCGCAGTGCGGTGCTGATACGGTGGGTATCGCCCAGTTCCCGCACTGTGGTAAAACCGGCCATCAGGGTTTTTTCGGCAAAGGTGGCGCCACGCAGCGCAAAGTCGGCTTCATTCATCGTGAAGTCTTCGCTGTAACTGCCAGGCCCCATTTGGGTCGAGAAGTGGGTATGCATATCCATCAGCCCAGGCATCAGGGTATGGTTTTTCAGATCGATCAGTGTATCGGCTGCTCCTGCGGCCTGATAACCCTGTTTGACGGCACTGATTCTATCGCCCTCCACCAGCACCGTGACCTGTTGCCTGACCTGATTGTCTTCGGCACTAATCAGCCGTCCTGCATGGATCACCGTGGCGGCCTGGACTGGCCCGGCCAACACCACCAGTGCCAGCACTGTCATTTGCGTCTTCATTGCTGTTCCTTGTTCTTGTTTTATTGGGTTCAGTTGACTATGAAGCAGGCCGTTTTTTTCCGCAACCTGTCCTTGCGTCAACCGGAAGCTGAAGTCCCCAACAGGAACTTTTGCCCGCCAGAATAAACAAAGAGCTGCCCTGCCTGCTCCTGTGCCAGTTCAGCCAGCTGGTAATAGCAGTTGCGACTGAATTTGGCCGTCAAGCCCCGCCATAACTGCAGATAAGGTAAGAGCTGACCATTGGCCTGAGGTAAAAGCTGCAGGGGGTATTCAGCGCTGATTAACATCTGATGCTGCAAATTGGTTGTCACCTGCAGCACGGGCCCCTGGTCGGTCTCCAGTGAAGCCAGCTCTGTGATAACAAAAGCCGCATCATCCACCTGGATCCGCACTTTTTCGACTGGCGTCAGCAGAAAATACTGTTGGTCGCGGCACAGCAGCACCGAAGCAAAGAGCCGGACCAGGGCCTCGCGTTCAATCACCGACCCCTGATACCACCAGCGGCCATCGGCAGCGATCCGCAGGGGTAAATCACCACAAAAAGGTGGGTCCCACAGCTCCAGCGGAGCCAGATTGGGTTGTTGCAGTTGTTGCTGCAGCAGGTTGAGGTTCATAGAAAAAATACAGGCGAAAAGGACCAGAGATGAAAAAAGAGTAACACAGCTAAAGGGGAAGTGGGGTGACTGATGGGGCTCGAACCCACGACAACCGGAATCACAATCCGGGACTCTACCAACTGAGCTACAGTCACCGCAGAGCCGCGCATTCTAGCGGATCACTCTGTTTATGCAACTGTTTTTTATCATGTGGAGCGGGCCGTTAAGCCTGTTCAGGCTTGGGTCAGCCGGACCGCTGTGTTAGGGTTAGGCCAGAAACGCAGAGACTACTTCTCTGCGTTGTCTGGTTTGAAGGAGTCACAATGCAACAATTTATTGATTTTATCAGCGACAACCAACAGCTGATCCTGTCCTACAGCGTGAAGATCCTGGTGGCGCTGATTATTCTCTATGTCGGCCGCTGGTTGTCAAAAAACCTGACCCGTATGCTGGAAAAAGCCTTACTGAGCCGTAAGGTCGACAAAGCCGTGGTGTCTTTTTTAGGCGGTATTATTCAGACTGCCATTATGCTGCTGTTTATCCTGATTGCGTTGTCACAGGTCGGTATCCAGACGGCATCTTTTATTGCCATGTTGGGTGCAGCAGGACTGGCTGTAGCACTGGCGCTGCAAGGCTCTTTATCCAATTTTGCCTCCGGTGTGCTGATTATTCTGTTCCGTCCTTTTAAGGCTGGTGATTACGTTGATACAGCCGGTGTTTCAGGCACAGTAGAGAAAATAGAAATCTTCCAGACCATTCTGCGCAGTGTCGACAACAAACGCATTATTGTGCCCAACTCGCAAATTACCGGTAGTGCCATAGTGAACTATTCCGCCGAAGCCACCCGCCGTGTCGATTTAGTGATTGGCATCAGCTACGGCTCAGATTTACGCAAAGCCAAACTGATTCTGGAACAACTGGTCAAGGCCGATGGTCGTATTCTGGCAGAACCAGACCCGCTGATCGCAGTGGGCGCTTTGGCCGACAGCAGCGTGAACCTGATTGTGCGCAGCTGGGTCAATGCAGCCGATTACTGGCCTGTTTACTGGAGCCTGCTGGAAAACATCAAGCTCAGTTTTGACGAACAAGGCATCGAAATTCCATTTCCGCAAATGGATGTCCATCTGAAAAAGGAAACGAACCCATGAAATATCTGGTCCTCTCCCTGCTTGCATGCAGCTGTATCGCGGCACAGGCCGAAGACACTTCAGCCACAGCCTCTGACGAACCCAAATTAGGCTGGAGCACCACCGCCGAGCTGGGAGCCATCACCACTTCAGGTAACACCAAAGGTACCTCAGTCACAGGAAAAATAGATTCCAGCCATGAGATGGAGCACTGGTCGAACGAATACAGCCTGAGTGCTTTTTATAAACGCGATGAAACCACCACAGATGATGGCAATACCCTGATACAGACCTCAGCCGAACGTTATGCGGCCTCCGCCAAAGGCGGTTACCGGCTGGATTCAGATTCGGCCCGGCTGTTTATTTATGGCTCCCATATAGATGACCGTTTTGGCGCTTACACCGAATACAGCACAGTCGCCATTGGGTATGGCGATCAGATCTTTAAGACAAAGGACATGTCGCTGGACGGCGAAATTGGTCCTGGTTATGCCCGCGGTAAAACCGATGCCGGCGAACAGGAAAACGGCCTGTTGGTCCGCAGCGCCGCAACCTTTCGCTGGCAGTTGAGCGACAATGCCCGTTTTAAACAAACAGTGGCGCTGGAATATGGTGAAGACAACAAAAGGACAGTGGCTGAAAGTTCGCTGACCAGCAAGCTCAATGGCCGCCTGCAGATGAAAGCGGCCTTTTCAGTGCAAAACGACAGTAAGGTGCCTGTTGGCAAACAGAAAACCGATACCCAGACCTCGTTAACCCTGGTGTATTCGTTTTAAACGGATGGATGCCAGCTCTGGCAGGCTGGCATCAAAGCCAGCCTTTTTGCCGGGCAATCCGGGCTGCGTCAACCCTATTGCCCGCCTGCAGTTTGCTGATGGCTTCAGACAAATAATTGCGCGCCGTGCCTTCGGCAATATACAAAGCCGCGGCAATCTCCGCGGTGGTTTTACCTTCGCCGGCCAGACGCAGTGCCTGCCGTTCCTTTTCGGTCAGCGGGTCTTTTTCGCCCAAGGCGTTCAGCAATAACTCGGGGTCTATCACTTTTTTACCCTGCAACACCTGGCTGATGGCCTGAGTCAACTGCTCTATAGGGGCGTCCTTCAGCAAAAAAGCCCTGACACCAGATTCCAGCGCCCGCTGCACATAACCTGCGCGGCCAAAAGTGGTCAGAATCATGACCTGAACCGGCAACTGCTGTTGCTGCACATAAAGCGCCAGATCCAGACCGCTGCAAAGCGGCATTTCAATATCGCTGAGCAATAAATCAAACTGCTGTTGTTGCAGCAAAGTCCGGGCGGCGAGACCATGTTCAGCTTCGGTCACCTCAAACTGACCGCTGAGGCGCAGCAAGGCAGCCAAAGCGCCCCGCACCATGGCCTGATCTTCGGCCAGCAAAATACGTGTCATCAGGCAGTCCTTGGGATCTGAAGGTGAAAACGGGTGGGGTCAGTCTGCCAGCTCAGCTGCCCGCCCAGCAAGCTCAGGCGTTCAGCAATACCTTTCAGCCCCTGACCCGGCTCTATAGTGCTGCAGGCACCATCGTCTGTGATCACTAAGGAACGTTGCTGTCCGGTCTGCTGCAGCGTCAGCCAGACCTGCCGGCCCTGACAGTGGCGGATAATATTGGTGATCAGCTCGGTCAGCACGGGCACCAGGCATTGCTCCTCCTGCTCCGTCAGGTCTTGCCATTGCCCGTTCAGCTCTACCGCAAAACCAGCCTGACGTAATAATTCCAGCAAGGGCTGCACTGTGCTGTCCCAGCCCTTATGGCGGTATCCAGCCACTGTGTGCCGCACCGCTGATAAGCTTTCGCGGGCAATCACACCCAGTTGTTGAACTTCCTGCAAAGCATCGGCCTGCTGGCCACGCTGCAGAAACTGTGCGGCTAAATCCGCCTTCAGAATCACACTGGACAGGCTGTGCCCCAGAATATCATGCAAATCTCTGGCAATCCGTTCCCGCTCCAGCTGCGCAGCCAGCTGACTGATTTCCGCTTTGCTTTGTTGCTGCTGGCGTTGCACCTTTTGCCGCCATTGCTCTACCTGGCCCATAGTGCCAATACCCAGCACCAGCAGGTTGCCATAGAGACTGAACTCCCAGACCCCATCGAAGAGCCACCAGCCGAGCAGCGTGATCCAGCAGCCCAGGCCGAGGATCAGCAGCGCGAAATAGCGCAGAGGTAACGCAAAACCAAAGAAAAAGGCGGCAAAAGCAAACAGGCTGATGGAACCAAAAGTGACTGGGGTGATCAGGCTCGCCACCAGCACTATACCAAGCGCCCCCAGCAAGGTCCGGCGTTTCTGCGTGGAATAGGCATAAAAATAACAGACCAGAAACCCAGCCAGAGCCAGCAGCTGCCAGCCAATCTCCATCAAGCTGTAGGGCCGGAACCACACAGGCACCAGGTAAAACACCAGATTCACCAGGTACACCCATTTCAGCCGCGATTCTTTCTGATCCATACCTGTCCTTAGGGCTGGCCGGACTCCGGCCAGCCTGTTGTTTAGCTGCAACACTGCTTAGTTTTGACGGTAACGCTGCTGTTGTTCTAACAGAAAACGGGCCCAGCCATAATCCGGGTTCAGTTGCAGCGCCTGTTGCCAGTCGGCCACAGCCGCTTCTTTATTGCCGGCATCCATGCTGGCCAGTCCGCGCCAGGTATACGCTTCCTCCTGGCCCCAGCAGATTTGTGTGCAGGGCTGACTGAACTGCGTTATGGCCTGACTGGCCAGTTCTGCTGCGGCCGTTTTACTGCCCCCAAAGACAGCTGGCGTGTTGAAGGCAGAAATAGCTTTGACCAGCAGTACCCTTGGATTGTCCGGTGCCAGCTGTTCCGCTTTCGCCAGGGCTTCTGCGGCTTTTTTGCCATATTTGGTGCCGTTTTTCAGTGGGCTTTCGCTGATCATCAGGCCATACACGGATGACAGCAACGCCAGATTTTCTGCATCTGGCTGTTGTGCCGTCAGCTGTTCCAGCGTCTGACGCGCCTGCTGCAAAGCCGCCGAAAACTGCTCAGCGTTGCCAGCGACCTGGCTGATCACCGCCAGCCGGTATTGGGCGTAGGCCTGCGGATAACTGACCTCAGTTCCTTTGGCGTAGTCCGTCAGCTGCGTCAGTTGCATGCGGTTGGCAGCCGCGTCAATCTGCTCAATGCTGGCCGCCTGCACTGCAGTAGTCAGCAGGGTCAGAGCAATCAATAATGGCTTCATTTTTACTTTCCTTTTTTATGACACCCCGTTGGTGTGGTGTCATTATCGGAAGTCAGCCAGCATTGCGGCAGGCACAAAAGTCATCAGTTGCACCTGACAAATGTCATCTATTTACGCCTGACCGGCTAATACACCTTTAGCGTGCTGTACCCCAAGCCCTGCTGCTTCTCCAACCGGATCTGCACAGCAATACGCTCTTTTAATGCCTCCACATGGCTGATGACACCAATTTGTTTGCCACTGGCGTTCAGCTGGTCCAGCGCCGCCAAAGCGCTGTCCAGGGTATCCGGGTCCAGGGTGCCAAAACCTTCATCCAGGAATAAGGAGTCAATGCGGGTTTTACTGGAGACTAAATCGGACAAGGCCAGTGCCAGTGCCAGACTGACCAGAAAACTTTCGCCGCCTGACAAGGTTTTGGTGTCGCGTTCCGCGTCGGCCTGCCAGCTGTCGACCACCACTAAATCCAGCTCGGCATCGGCTTTGCGTTTCAACTGATAGCGGCTGTGCAGCCGCTGCAGCTGGGCATTGGCCAGTTGCACCAGTTGTTGCAGCGTCAGGCCCTGGGCAAAGCGGCGGAAGCGCGCTCCGTCCGAGGAACCAATCAGGCTGTTCAACTGCTGCCAGCTTATCAGTTGCTGCTGTTGCTGCTCTATTGCCATCGCCAGTTGCTGCTGTTGTTGTTGCTGTTGCCGGTCGGCGTCCAGTTGCTGTTGCAGGCTGGCTAAAGTTGCCACCAGCTCCAGCATCTGTTGCTGTAGCTGCTGCTGTTGCGCTGTCAGTTGCGGCAAATCCAGCCCGGTCAGTTGCTGTGCCTGTAACTGCTGCAGTTGCTGCCGGGCATGTAGGCATTCTGCCTCTGCCGCTATCGCCTGTTGTTGCAGCTGCTGTTTCAGCTGGCTCAGCTCAGCCACCTGTTGTGGGCTCAGCAAAATCGCCAGAAAGGCGGCTTCGCTCTGAAAAGCTGCGCTGCTGAGCTGCTGCTGCCACAGCTGTTGTTGTTGTTCCAGTTGCTGTTGCCACTGCTGCAACTGCCGGGCACTTTGTTCCTGTTGGCCCAGTTGCTTCTGTAAGGCAGCGCTGTGTTGCTGCACCTGCTGTTGTAATCCGGCCAGATCCGCGCTTGGCTGGGTTGAGCCCACGTCAGCCTCTACCTGCCAGGTCCTGGCCTGTTGTTGCCAGAACTGCAGTTGGTGTTGCAGTTGCTGCAAGTCTTTCTGCTGCAGCGCCAGCTGATGTTGATTCTGTTGCCACTGCTGCAGCAGAGCACGCTGGGCCAGTGTGTGTTTCAGCTGTTGCTGCAGTTGCTGTTGTAGCGCGATCAGTCCCTGCGGCAGCTGCGACTGCCATTGGGCACTGAGCTGCAGGATCAGTTGCTGCCATTGCTGCTTTAGTTGAACCTGTTCCTGCTGCTGGTGCGCCAGTTGTTGGCGCAGCTGGTCAGTGCGGGCCTGCAGCGCCGCTTTTTGTTCGGCTGCCGCTTTGCCTTGTTCCAACACCAGTTGCTGTTCGTGCTGCAGTTGTTGCCACTGCTGTTCGGTCTGGCTTTGCTCCAGTTGCTGATAGTGTTCAATAGCCGGGTGCTGTTCGCTGCCACATAAAGGACAGGCGTCACCGGGCTGCAGCCGGGCTCTGTGGCCAGCCAATTGCAGGATCAGCCGCTCCTGTTGCAACAACTTCTGTTTGTCCTGACTTTGGCTGTCCAGCTCTCGGTACCGTTGCCGCAGCTGCTGTACCTGCAGCTCCTGTTGTTGCAACTCCGGGGTTAAGTCTTCCAGCTGCTGCTGCCAGCCCTGGTTTTGCTGTTCCAGCCGCTCTTGTTGTTGCTGCAGTTGGATCAGCTGTTGCAACAGCTCCAGATGTTGGCGCTGGTGTTCTTCCTGCTGCTGCAACTCTGGCAGATCGCTGTTGTCTCCCTGCAGTTGCTGTTGCAGCTGCTGCCCTTCTTCGAACAGCTGCTGCTGTTGTTGTCTGGCAACACGCTCCTGTTGCTGGCTGGCCGTCAGCCCTGCGGCAATCTGCCGTTGCAACTGTTGTTGCTGCTGAATCAGGTTCTGTTGCTGCTGCTGATAGCTCTGCTGTGCCGCCGAGGTCAGCTCCCTGTGCTGCTGCAATTGCTGGTACTGGTTTAATAAAGGGCTGTGCTGCTCAAAACGCTGCAGTTTATCCAAGGCACTGTGCTGGCGCTGCTGTTCAGCCTGCACCTGCTGCTGTTGGGCCATAGCCCGTTGCTGGCGGTTTTCAGCCTGCTGCAACTGCTCACGCCAGCGCACCAAAGGCAATAATGCCTGTTGTTGCTGCTGCAGTTGTTGTTGCTCTGTGCTCAGTTGTTCGGCTTTAGCCGTCAGCTCAGCGCGGCGCCCGGCATCCAGCAACTGCACCCCTGACAGTTTGGCCTGCAGCAGTTCCAGAGCGGCTTTTTCTTCTTTAGTGCGTTCATACACAGCCACCGACAACTGACCATAAATTTCAGTACCGGTCAGCTCTTCCAACAGCTCAGCCCGCTCATTGGCCGGCGCATTCAGAAAGGCAGCAAAACCACCCTGCGCCAGCAACATGGATTTAGTAAAACGGCCAAAATCCAGCCCGGTCAGTTGCTCGGTCAGCTTCAGTTTTTCGTTGCTTTTGTCGGTCAGGATCTGGCCGTCGGCGCGCGCCAGTTCCACTTTAGCGGCCTGCAGGTTGCCATCCACTGCGCCACGGGAACGGCGCTGGCTCCAGAATGCACGATACACCTCTCCCCGCACTTCAAACTCCACCTCAGCCAGGCATTCACTGGTATGGCGGCTCATCAGTTCGTTACTGCTTTGCGACAGTTGTTTCAGCCTGGGCGTCTGATGGTACAAGGCCAGGCAAATGGCATCCAGAATGGTACTTTTACCGGCGCCGGTAGGGCCCGTAATAGCAAATAAATTGGTGTCGGCCAAAGGCGGGGCTGTGAAATCAATATGCCACTCACCTTTTAATGAATTCAGGTTTTGCAGCCGGACAGTACGGATTTTCATGCTTCACCCTCCTGCAGTTGCACCAATAAGGCCGCCACCATCTGCTGAAACTGCTGTTGCTGCTCAGCACTGAGCTCTTCCTGCTCCAGCCGCTGCTGCAGCACCATGGCTGGCTCCAGTTCAGTCAGGCTCAGCACTTCGGCACTTTGTATGCCGGCTTGCGGAGCGGTGCGGGCCCGGCGCAATTTCAGCAGCTCCACCGGCAAATCGGCCAGTTGCTGTTGCACCAGCTGATGCAATTCGCTGAGCAATGCATCAGCGCCGGTCAGTTGCAATTCCAGCCAGAGTTTTTGCCCGGCTTTCAGTTGCTCCAGGGCTGGTGTGAGCAAAGCATCCAACTGCTTCAGTTCACATTTCAGGCTCAACATCGGCTGAAAACAAGGAACGGGCAGCAGTTCCAGTTTGGGTTCAGTGCCATTCAGCTCCAGCAGCACCACCGACTTTTGCTGGCGGCTTTCATCAAAACTCAGCGGCAGCGGCGAGCCGCTGTAGCGCCAGAACGGATTGCCAGCGATTTGCTGCGGCTGATGAATATGGCCCAGGGCCAGGTAATGGACCGGCGGAAAAGCGCTGGCTGGCAAGGCATCCAAAGTGCCGATATAAATATCCCGCACCGATTCAGTGCAGCTGGCGCCTACTGTGGTCAGGTGCCCTGTGGCCAGAACAGGCAGCTCCAAGCCCAGTTCCTGCCGCCGCTGCAGTGCCAGCTGGTACAACTCTTGGTAGCAACCGGCTATGGCCTGCTGCAGCTGTTGTTGTTTGGCCTGGGCGTTGTCGCCGCCCTGGCTTTGCACTAAATCGCGGCTGCGTAAAAAGGGCAACGCCAGCAGCAAAGCGGCAGGTTCGCCCTGTTGATTGCGCAATGTGAGCAGATGCTGTTCCGGCTGCCCCAGCCAGCCCGGGATCACCTGGGTATGCAGTTTGGCCAACAGGCTCTGGCTTTCCTGCAACACAGCCACAGAATCGTGGTTGCCGCCTAATAAGATCAACTGACAGCCGGTCGGCAGCAGATCGACGACCAGTTGGTGGTACAACTCGCGGGCATAACTGGGTGGGGTGCTGGTATCAAAAATATCACCGGCGACAATCAGTGCATCGACCTGGTGGTGTTCAATCTGTTGCTTTAACCAGACAAAAAACGCCTGATGTTCAGCCGCGCGGCTTTTGCCGATAAAGTGTTGCCCCAGATGCCAGTCGGAGCTGTGTAGAATTCGCATAAGGCCGTTTTATTCCCGGCAGCAAGTGCCTTAAAAAAAGCGCTCTGGAAAAGAGAGCGCTTCTCAGAAAATCATGGCCTTAGCATAACCTACTCTGCATCAAACAATAACAGGCTGCTCAGCACAGTTTCGCTGACCTCGCGGTAAAACTGCGGATCGATACGGTCTGAAGTATCGGTGGGCTGGTGGTAATCCGGGTGGTCTGGCACACCAAAATAGACAAAGTCGATGCCGTGCTGATGGAAGATATGATGGTCAGAGCCCGTGGTCCAGTCTGGTGTATGGCCGGCCAGCCACTGAGGCCGGTCATGGCCCAATAACAACCGGACCGAGCTTTGCTGCTGCAGCTGCTGCAGAACAGGTTCCAGCCTGGGTTGATGATAAGCGCCCACCGCAAATAACTGCCGGGCCGTGTCACGGCTTAACATATCCAGATTGATAGTGAGTTTGACCTGTTCCGGCTGCAGCAACTGCTGTTCAAACAACATTTTGCTGCCCCACATGCCTTTTTCTTCATGATCCACAGCCGCAAACCATAAGGTATGGCGGGGCGGGTGCTGTTTAAAATAACGGGCCAGCGCCAGCAGAGCCGCCACCCCAGAGGCATTGTCATCCGCGCCATGATAAATCTGTCCCTCCTGCACACCTAAATGGTCGTAATGAGCAGTGATCACCAGCAGCGGCAGTGCAGGGTCTGTGCCGGCAATTTTACCCAGTACATTGGCCGCCCCCTGATGGTCAGCAGCTTTACCTGACCTGGCCTGATAAGGCTGGCGATACCCTTCAGTGCCCGCTGGTATCAGGCCAATTTTTTCAAACTGCTGCACCAGCCAGTGTTGTGCGGCCAGGCCACCGGGTTGCCCTGTGCCACGACCCGCCATAGCCTCAGAAGCCAGTTGCTGTAAATCCGCCAGCTGTTGCGGCCAGTCCAGCCGCTCCGGCATCTGCGGCACCACGGGCGCAGGTTGCGCCGCCAGCCGCTGCTGCTCCAGTTGAGTCATCCGCTGCAGGTACTGCGGCCAGCCAAACCAGCCCACTACCCCCAGCACCACAGTCGCCACACTCAGTTTCAGGAAAAAACGCATTTCGCTTGTCCGCTGCTCAAAACCTGACAGGCTACTGTGCCAGTTGTGTATTGCAAAGCCAGCCACCGACCAACAGCCAGCTTTTTGCGCTGGAAAGTAGCGGTGGCCTGCACTGAAACCAGCTACACTAGCGCCAGTTGAATCCGCCGCCATGAGATGTTCCGTGCCCGCTTTATCACGCCAGTTTTTGTTCGCTATTGTCAGTGTGCTGATTGCCATGATGGTGATCCAATCCGGCGCCTCCATTGCCAAAACCTTGTTTCCCCTGATAGGGCCAGAAGGCACCACAGCGCTGCGGGTTGGTTTCGCCGCCCTTTTGCTGTCGCTGGTGTTTCAGCCCTGGCGGCACTGGCCACAAGGCAAAAGCCGTCAGGCCATTGTGTTGTATGGGCTTTGTCTGGGTGGCATGAACCTGATGTTTTATCTGGCGATAGCCCGGATCCCATTGGGTATTGCGGTCGCACTGGAATTTACCGGCCCACTGGCGGTGGCCCTGCTGTCGTCCAAACGTAAACTGGATTTGCTTTGGGTAGCGCTGGCCATCCTTGGGATCACCTGCCTGCTGCCCTGGCAAGGCGAACAGGCCGCACTGGACTCGCTGGGGGTGGTACTGGCGTTGGGCGCCGGGGCCTGTTGGGCCGGATACATTATTTACGGCCAGCGCAGTGGCGGCGCTATCAGTGGTGGTGCCGCTGTGGCTATGGGCATGGGTGTGGCCGCCTGCTTTTTGGTGCCTATAGGAGTGGTCAGTGCCGGCACTGCCTTGTTGGATGGCTCAGTGCTGTGGTTTGGCCTGCTGGTCGCGCTGATGTCCAGCGCCATTCCGTACAGCCTGGAGATGGTGGCGTTAAAACGGCTGCCAGCCCAGAGTTTCAGTATTTTGATGAGCCTGGAACCGGCCATCGCAGCGCTGGCCGGTTTATTGATTTTGTCCGAGCAGCTCAGCCTGCTGCAATGGGGGGCCATAGTGGCGGTGATCACCGCCTCGCTGGGCAGCAGCCTGACGGCAAAAAAAGCGCCCTAGAACTTCACTTTAAACAGATTCAGGCTGTAGTCAATGAGCCGCATATCACCAATTTCGCCATGGCCGGGAACCACTGTACCGGCCTGGCCATAGTGTTGTTTCATCGCCCGCAGCGCCTGTGGCCAATGCGCCAGATCGGCCTCACCAATGTAACCCAAGCCAGGGAAACGTGGCGCTTTAATGGCGCAGCCACCCACCAACACTTGCGCTGCTGGTACATAAGCCACCAGATTATCTTTGGTATGGCCAGGGCCTGGGTAATACAGCTCAAAAGGCCCGTGTTGCAGTGTTTGCCCCACCTCAAAACGCCCCAGCGACTGCGGCAGCGGAATATTTTCTTTGATACTGAGCAAGCGGGTCTGGGCCGAGCTGAAAAACGGGATCTGCCGCTGGTACAACAGCGCTGAACCGCCGGTTTTATCGGCATGCGAATGGGTAGCTACCACACTGTGTACAGGTAACTTCAGTTCAGTCTGCACCCAGTCCAATAACTTTTCAGTGGACTCATTGCCCCAGGCGGTGTCGATGATCCAGATTTTGCCCTGATAACGCGCCAGCACACCATTGGAATAAAAACGCACGCCATTCGGAAAACTGTACCAGGAGCGGTGCACCCAGAGATCCGGGCTCAGCTGGATCACGTCGAGATCCGGGCTCAGCTGCAGTGCTTTTGGTTCGGCATGCACAGGCAGTACTGCCGACAACCACAGCAAAAAGGACAAGATAAAACTGAATAGCTTCAAATGGATACCCTCTTTGTACCTCAAGAGTACAAGGTCTAAAGTTTTTTATAGCAGCCACTGGGCAAGGCCAGTAACTTGCCTTACTCTGGCAGCACAAAATTCAGATGATCTGTTATGCAGCCCCATAACCTGTCAGCCAGCTGGCTTCACCAACCCGCCATGTTAAGTGCGGAGCAAAAACAGCAAAGCCGCCGCCATTGCGGCTTTGGCTGCATTTTTTGTGGCTGTCCAGTCTACCAGTATTTTCAGCTGGAGGGACAGACAGAGCTGCTGGCCATTTGCCCTTTGCATCAACGGCAGCTGCAAAAAAACCTGCTGAGCCCGTCTACACTGGAGCAAAGGGCACAACACCCGATCAACCTGGACAGGCAGCACCTGCCCGGCTTTAAATTCGACCCGGACCGGCGTATCCAGCTGTCGGTGGGCATGAATACCCTGTACGCCGATTTGCCGGATGCGGGTGGTGAACACCCGCTGATTTGGGTCAACGGCCAGGTATTTTTTTGTTTGCATGCTGACCGGCACTGGCTGAGTTTTTCCTTTGTGCTGTCGGACGCTCAGGGCCAGCCCTTAGTGCAGGTGGTACAGGGGGAACTGCAGCACTGCCCGGCCGGTTGGGAATTCAGTTACGAAGTGATGACCCTGAAAATCCGCGACAGCCAGAAACGCCTGGTATTGACTGCTCAGTTGTGCAATGACCGGGTGCTGGTGACCAAAGGCCTGTTTCTGGACCCCCATAAAGACGGCTTTGCGGTGGAGGGCAACAGAGTGATTGCCATGCTGGATGGCCAGAAAGGCGGTGAATATATGCAGCGGCTGGAACCGGGCCGCTATCAGGGCGGCTGGGCTTTATTTAATAAGGTACGGTATCCGGAATTAGTGATGCCAGGCAGTTTCGCCTTTATTTGTGCCACGAAACGCAAAAGCCTGTAGCAGCGAAAGGAGGAGTGCGGATGAAATATCAGTTATGGTTCAGCGTTTTAGTGGCTGTCACTCTCAGCTCATGCGGCGGCGGTGGCGGCTCCTCAGGCAGTACAGGCGGGACGGGCGGCGGCAGTACCACTGCACCGGTCTGGACAGCAGGTGTTTACAACAACGAAAGCCAGTACAAAGATTATTGCGCCGCACCGCGCAGCGGCACCGACCCCTATAACAGCAACCAACCTTACCCGGACAAAGCCGGTACCGCCATGCATGAAAAAATGTGGTTACGCTCCTGGAGTAACCGCACTTACCTATGGTACCGCGAATTGCCCGACCGCGACCCAGCAGGTTATTCGGTGGCGGCTTATTTTGACCAGTTAAAAACAGAGCAGAGCACCGCCTCTTCCGCAGCCAAAGACCAGTTTCATTTCACCCAAGATACCGCCAGCTATAACCAGCAAACCCAGTCTGGCGTCAGCTCCGGCTATGGCATTGAATGGTCGGTGCAGTCCACCACAGTGCCACGCTGGTTTCAGGTGGCCTATACAGAACCGAATTCACCGGCCAGTGCCGCCTCAGTCCGCCGGGGCGATATTATTCTGGAAATTGACGGAGTGGATTTTATTAACGACCCAACCCAGGCTGGGGTAAACACCCTGAATGCCGGTTTGTTTCCGGACAAATCCGGTGAGCCGCATCAGTTTAAATTCCGCCGCACTGATGGCACTGAATACAGCCTGACACTGACCTCCGCCAATGTGGCCAGCAGCCCGGTGCAAAACGTTAAAGTGCTGAACACCAGTGCAGGTAAACTGGGTTATATGCAGTTTAATTCCTTTATCGCACCAGCCCAGCCGCAACTGATTAGCGCGGTGAAACAATTCCGTGACCAGGCGGTCAGCAACCTGGTGATCGATTTACGCTACAACGGCGGAGGTTTGCTGGCCTTGTCCAGCCAGCTGGGGTATATGATGACGGGGCCGGACATTATTCAGAACAGGTTCTTTGAACGCATGCAGTTTAATGACAAATACCCGACCACCAACCCCATTACCGGCGCCACACTGCAGCCAACGCCCTTTTACAGCAAAGAAATTAATTACGAACAAAACACCCTGACCAGCACCAGCTTACCCAACCTGAACTTAAGCCGGATTTTTGTGCTGGCTACCGGCAACACCTGCTCCGCCAGTGAGGCTTTTATCAATGGTCTGCGAGGCGTGGATGCAGAAGTGATACTGATAGGCGACCGCACCTGTGGCAAACCCTATGGCTTTTATCCGGAGGATAACTGCGGCACCACCTATTTCACCATTCAGTTCAGTGGCATTAATGCCAAAGGCTTTGGCGACTATGCCGACGGCTTTGTGCCCACCCCAGCGCCACAATTTGACGACCAGGTGAAAGGCTGCGCCGTGGCTGACGACTTTAACCATCAGCTGGGCGATCCGGCCGAAGCCCTGCTCGCCACCGCTGTGCAGTATGCCCAAAGCGGCAGCTGCCCAATCAGCGCCACCGCCAATAACACCAGCAGGTTCAGCAACAGCTTCAGTAACAATGCCCCCTCCTTGCTGGCAACACCTGCGGTGCGTCACCCGAACGACAGGGTGCTGAACCAAAGCATTCGCCGCCCTATTCACGAACAGGAACAACCATGAGACTAAGCCTATCTGTCGTCGCACTGTTACTGAGCGCCTGCCAGCACCAGCTGCAGGCCGAACAACAAGCCGCTGTGCTGATGGAAACCTCAGCCCAGGTGCGGCTGGAAATTCAGCAGGCGATACAAGAAGCCATTGGCGGTAATCCAGTGAAGCTGGCCGACAATGTATTTTTATTTGAATCAGAAATCTGGATTGAAAACGCCGTATTGCGGGACGACAAAGGCCGGCCTTTGGACGGCCGCATCCAAAACGCAGCCAACCTGTTTCAACTGAAACTGGACAATGGCCGCTGTGTGCTGCGCCACAATAAATCCAACCAGAACTTTGAGCTGCAAAGCGCCCACTGCGTCGCTGAAAAACAGCGTTACCCTGAGACCACGCAGTAACAGCCCTCGAAGATCACGATAAGGTCAGCTCTATGCTGGCCTTTTTTACAGATGGCGGCACCGGCGCAGCCTCAGGGAATATTGACATACTCCAGCACCCAGCCGTCGCCTAAGGTTTTGGTATAAAACAATGGCTGGGTCAGGTCCTGCTCTATAACGTCGTGCAGCTCAGGCTTGTATTCAGTGTGTTGTGCAGGCTGGTAACTAAAGCCCAGGTGGCTGCCACCCGCCCCACGCCATTCGGACCACTGCAATAAAAATAAAGAACAGCCTCCCTGCGGAGCCATAGGCAACGCCAGTTCTGTTTTGCCCAGTTTACGTAATACGCTTTTTAGGGTATCTACCGCAGGCTGAATTTCAGCCGGGTAAGACGCGGGGAAATCCACCTCAAAAGTGAGGTAGGAGCCAGGGTTTCTGGCACGGTAAGCACAAGCCGCTTGCGCCAATTGGCGGAATTCAGCCTGATGCTGCTGATAATAATGGCTCAGTTCAGTCAGGTCTTTTCGGGAGTCGTATTTATCTGTATTCCAGTAAGCAACGGCAAAAACCGCGACCATTGCAGCAATCAGCCAATTCATCAGGCATCCTTGAATAAAAACACAGTTTCGCAGCTAAGGGCTGTAGTCATATTGCACATACCAGCCATCAGCCAACGGCTTAGTGAAATACACAGGTTGTTGTTTGTTGTGTTTATCCAAATCGTGCAGCTCTGGAATATAGTCAGCCAAGCGGGACGGGTTGTAGCTGTAACTCATTTCAACACTGTCGCCGGCAAACACAAAACCCCATTGCAGCAACAGCAGCGAGCAGCCGCCGTCAGCACCCTGTAGCAATATCAGGCTCTCGCCGCCTATCTGATCTATCAAACGGTCAATTTTGGCGAAGTCTGCGGCCAGTGGCATCGGGTATTCCGGCGCTGTACCTGGCTTATAAACTTCATGGCGGGTATTCATTTGTTTTTGCACAGCACAAGCCTGAATAACCAGTTGCTGAAACTCAGCCTGATGCTGAAAAAAATGTGGAGTCAGCTCAGCTGCGCCCGGGTTTTTAGCTGCAGCTTGACTGCATTGGTAAAGCAGAAAGAGCCAACAGAAAATTAAAAAAGCGAAGAGTCGTTTCATCCTGATTTTTCGTCCTGAATCCTTGTTCCTTGCCTTCAACCAGTTGCCCCACTACGCCCGTGGCTTATTACAGGAAAACTTGAAAAACAATTGGTTAGCTATCCGTGTGTGGGCCAGAATTGCGCCAATTCCCGTTTTTGTCAACAAAACAGCAAGGCTATTTTTCCGGTTGTCACTGCCCGCGGCTTGTGTGATGGTAAGGACTGAACAGATAGGACGAACAAGGCAAACCATGCAAAGCCAGCTTTCTTTGGCAGACTATGTGAAAAGGCGCAACAGCGTGCCTTTGCCAGCACCAGCTGGCTGATGGCGCACTAAGCCCGGAGTCAGGCTTATCGGTTTACACGTTGCCAGGTCTGGCTGCGGCCTAACAGCGAAAAGCCCAGGTAGCCCCGCACATTTAGCTGGTCGGCGTTCGCCAGGCTTAAAGTGCAGCTGTATAACTTGCCATTTTTTGGGTCCAGAATATCGCCATCGCTGTAGTCATCGCCGTCTTTGCTCAGGCCTTTAATAATCACCAGTCCGAGCACCGGCTGGTCTTTATCCGCACCTTTACATTCAGTGCAGAGCGCAGCTTTTTTGGCCGGGTCGAAAATCTCCACCACCTTGCCGTACAGCTTGCCGTTTTCTTGATAAATTTCGACCACCGACTTCGGCTGACCGGTTTCATCATCCATGGTTGTCCATTGACCTGTGACTGTGGCCGTAGCCTCAGGCTGATTGGCCTGTACAGAACCCATGGCCGCCAAGGCCAGCGCAAACAAAGAAACACGGATATTTTTCATAAAAGGCCACTTCAAATCAAAAGACAGACAGACCAGCGATGCGGGCCAGATTCGGCGCGAATCATCCCTTAGGACAAAAGGCAGAGTCAAGCGGCAATGAGGTTAACTAAAGCTCCAGATTGAGAGCGAGGGAAAACCTAGCTATTGATTCCCTGCCGCTTGCAAGCAATGCCCTCTAATTTAATCTGCCGAACTCAAAGACACTCAGGAAACTAGTGGTGACTCAAACCCTTGCTGGGTTTTCCATCTTTGATGGTTTACACTTCCATCGTTTAACAACCGCAAGACTCGATGGAAGGAACTGAAATTGCTATGAACCCTAAAATTCAGCAACTGGGTTTTCAATTAATACAACGCCCAAAAGTTAAGCCTAAAAAACAACTAGATTTATCTGGTGCTGAAGGACAGCAAATTGTTTTGTCAGAAACAAAACTGGTCTTACGCACTCATGCCAAAACCTTTAAGAAACTGGCTGATATGTAATGGACCTTATTTTGTTCCCCTTTGAGCGAGTGGTGGAAATTAACGCTCATATCTTAAGCCGGGAACCTGGTATGAAAGGGAGCATTGATTTAAACAAACTTCGCGGAGCGCTGGGAAGGATAGACAACGCAATCCTTTACGATGCGTTGGATGATGTATTTGAAATTTCAGCAAAATACGCAAAATCCATTGCTGTCGCCCATGCAATGCCTGACGCAAATAAGAGAACAGCTTTGGCCGTCGCTTTAGAGTATTTGTCGCTCAATGACTATGAAATTCAAACTGATAACGACATTTTGGCAGATGTAATGGTTGCCGTCGTGTTAGATGAAATTAGTGAAAAAGAACTCGCAGATATTTTGTATACCCTCTACCGCAACAACCCTTGAGCAACTCTGCCCCCGCTCAATAACCATATCCATTCTAATCACGTCCTGTAAGACCACCTATTAGACGAAACATAACATGCCAACACAATTCGGCAAGCTCCCCTTACGCCAGCTGCCTTCCACGTTGATGCAGCTGCATGGCCAGTTCGTCGGCTTGCAGTTGTTCCTGGCGTTGTTGTTTTTCCTGTTGCGCCAGTTCACGCCGTTCGACCAGGCATTCAATGCCTTTGCTGAAGGCGGCCTGCTTGCGGCAAACCTGCTGCTGTTGCTGCAGTTCCTGCTGGCTCTGTTGCACTTTGTCCTGCTGCTGTTGCTGCATGTCCCACAGCACATTTTGCATCGATGCCAGGTTTTGCAGGCCCAGCGCCGATTTCATCTGATAACTGCGTTCCAGTTGCTGAATATGGCCGGTCAGCAGCTGCAAGCGCCGTTCTTCCTGCTGGCTATGCTGCGCCAGCTGGTTTTGCCGTTCGGCCATCTGCAGCAGGTTCTGCTGCTGTAACTCCAGATACTGCTTTAACATGTGGTTCAGCTCCCGAGTAATTGCTGCAGTTGTTGCTGGGCTTCAGTAAAACTGCAGGCCTGGTTTAAGCCCTGGGTCAGAAAAAGTTCTAACGCCGGATAGAGTTGCACCGCCTGGTCAAGCTCCTGGTCTTTGCCTTGTTGGTAAGCACCGAGTGGGATCAGCTCCTGCACCTGCAGGTAGCGGCTGTACAGCTTTTTCAGTTTGTAAGCCTGTTTCAGCTGGGCTTCCGGCACTATGTGCGGCATCACCCGGCTGATGGACGCGCCAATATCAATGGCCGGGTAATGACCCCGCTCCGCCAGGTTGCGGCTCAGCACTATATGACCGTCCAGAATAGCGCGGGCGGCATCGGCTATTGGGTCCTGCTGATCATCCCCTTCCGCCAATACGGTATAAATGGCGGTCATACTGCCTTGGCTATCGGCACTGTTGCCTGCTTTTTCAACCAGTTGCGTCAGTTTGCTAAATACAGAAGGCGGATAACCTTTGGTGGCAGGCGGCTCGCCCACCGACAAAGAAATTTCGCGTTGCGCCTGGGCATAACGGGTTAACGAATCGACCAGCAATAACACGTTCAGGCCCTGGTCGCGGTAATAGGCGGCCAGCCGGTGCGCCAGTTCGGCGGCGCGCAGCCGCAGCAAGGGCGACTGATCGGCCGGAGACGCCACCACTACTGCCTTTTTCAGGCCATCCGGCCCCAGGCACTGCTCGATAAAATCTTTTACTTCCCAGCCGCGCTCACCAATCAGGCCAACCACCACCACGTCGGCCTGGGTAAAGCGGGTCATCATGCCCAGCAGCTTACTTTTGCCAACGCCCGAACCGGCGAACAGGCCGAGGCGCTGACCCTGGCCAACGCTAAACAGGCCATTAATAGCGCGGATGCCAACATCCAGCGGGGTGCTAACGCCTTTTTTCTGGAGTGGGTTCACCGCCGCCAGGCTGGCAGAAATGCGTTCGCCTTCCGTCAGACGGCCTTTGCCGTCGAGCGGCTGCATTAAGCCGTCGACCACCCGGCCAAGCAAGGCCTGCGACACCCAAAAACTGGAGGCGTCCGGCACCGAACGCACCCGGGCGCCAGCCCGCACGCCGGATACAGGTTCCAGCGGCATCAAAAAGGCCTGGTCAGGTTCAAAACCCACCACTTCGGCTTCGCACCAATCGCCTTGTTCGGTTTCCACCTGGTAACGCTGGCCCAATACAAAATGACCGCCAGCGGCCGATAAAATCAGCCCATTGACCCGCACCAGCCGACCAAAACTCAGCACAGGCGACGGGCGGATCAGCTGGGCTCTGGCACTGGCCAGTTCGGCGCTCAGGTTACGCATGGTCGCCCAACAATTGCTGACGCAGTGGTAACAGTGCTTCGTCTAAGCGCTGCTGGAAATCCAGCTGATGCAGCTGTTGTTTGCCATTAAACAGCACCTGCCCTGCCGACAACTGGTTGTCGAGTTGCAAGGGCACCTGCTGAATTTGTGAAATGCCGGTAAATAAGGCGGCGTCCTGTGCCGACACCGCAATGGACTGCAGCGGATCAGTCGCGCCCAATAAAGGCACCAGCTGCTCAATCGACAACTGCAATAACGCCGGTTGGGTCACCAGTTCGGCCTGCAGTACCAGGCTGCACAGCTGCTGCACTGTCAGCAGCAATTCGGCAGCCAGTTGCTGATCCCGTTGTTGCAGTTGCTGCTCGAACTGCTGCGCCAGCAAATCCAGCGCCTGCTGCTCACGCACCAAGGCGTCAGTTTGTTGCTGTTGCAGCTGGTGTTGCCAGAAGGCCTCGGCCTGTTGTTCACCGGCAGTCCGGCCACGGCTGAATGCATCCTGCTCTGTGGCCTCGACCCCAGCCTGATAACCTTGCTGATAGCCTTGTTCGTACTGCTGCTGCGGATGTACAGAGCCATCACGCCGCTGCAGTGCCGGAAAGCGCAAAGGTTGCGCGGCGCCGCTCATTTAGCCCACCGTCTCTTCCGGATACAACCGGTAATCCAGCTCGCCTGCCAGCATACGCTGCTTCACTATGGCCATAATCTCGGCACGGGCCGCTTCTACTTTGCGCACCGGCTGCGGTTTCATGGTATCGATTTGCTGACGGTACACTTGCGCCAGACGCTTAGGTAACACGGCCAGAATGGCTTCGGTCAGCGCCACATCGGCGCCCTTTAAGGCCGTGACCCACAACTCGTCAGGCAGGTCGGTCAGCAGCTGGTTCAGCACCTCTTCGCTCTGACGGCTTAAGCTGAAGAAGTCATACATCTTGTCTTCAATGGCTTCCGCTGTGGCAGAGTTGTGCTGTTTTAGCAGCTCCATAATTTCGGCTTTATTGCCGCTGTAGCGGTTCATAATGTCGGCCACCTGCTGCACCCCGTTGACTCGGGCACCCACCTGTTCACCGACATAATCAATGCAGCGCTCCAGGGTGTAACGCAGATCTTCAATCACGTGTTCGCTGACTTCGCGCATATTGGCAATACGGAACAGAATGTCGTCGTGTTTTTGCTGTGGAAATAAGCCCAGAATGGCACTGGCCTGTTCGGCTGGTAAAAAGGCCAGGATCAGCGCCTGCATCTGGATATGCTCCTGCTCCATAAAACGCACCAGCAATTCAGCCGGCACCCATTCCAACCGGCGGATATCGTCCGCCAAAGCGCCGCCATAAATATCGTCCAGCATGCCACGCGCCAGTTTACGGCCCACCGCTTTGTCGAGCGCCCGCTCCAGATACAATCTGGACGCGCCACTGACCCCGCTTTCGGTGCGGTACTGGTCAAAGAAGTCGGTCAGAATAGAGGCCACGTCGTCCTGCGTCACATTGGCAATTTTGGCCATACGCTCCGACAAAGCACGCACTTCGTTGCGACCCAGTTTTTTGATAATACAGGCGGCATTTTCTTCGCCCATACTCAGCAGCAGTATTGCGGCTTTATCCAAATCACCAATGGTTTTGGTTTGCTCAGCTCTTAACGGATTCAACGCTGACTCCTCGTTCTATCCAGAATTTGATCACTGCAGTCACCCGGTCAGATTCCCGGTTCGCCAGCAGTTGCAAATGGTTGATTTGGTCTGCGAATTCAGAACCTACCGCAGGTAAGTTCATGTTATGGGCGGCGGCGGCGCCGACGGCTGCATCCGCCGCAGGGGTTGCCACTCCATCCAGAGTCGCCGGGCCTTTGGTCACATCTGCCTGAGCGTCAGCCGCCTGCGCTGCCGCGCTTAATGGGTTGAGCCCTGTCACTGCGCCAGCCGCTGCGCCTGGTGCTTTTTGTTTACGGGTCAGGTGGCTCACCAAAGGCCGCACACCAAAAATCACCAGCGCCAGACCAATCAAAGCCCCGACACCGTAACGGATGTATTCTTTCATCTCCGGCAATTGCCACCAGGCCATACCTTCCAGCTCAGCCGCAGCGCCAGCCGGCACAAACTCAAAGGCACTGATATGAAACTGGTCGCCACGTTCGGCCTGGAACCCTGTGGCGGTTTTCACCATTTCGCCCAGTTGATCCAGCCGCGCCTGTGTCCAGCCAGCGTCACCTGCGGCCGCCTGATTGACCAGCACAGACACGCTCTGGCTTTTTACCCGGCCAATTTCATAGCGGGTATGGGTAATGGCTTTGCCGGTGTCGAACTCACGGCGGGTTTCATTGCGCTGCGAGGTGCGTTCGTTGTTGTCCGGCGCCGCCTGCTGGCCGGGTTGCACCGGTACCGGCGGCTGATTGGCCAAAGAGCCCGGAATGCCCATCGCCAGCTGATCCTGCATCGAGTCAGTTTTCATGTTTTCGCTGCGCAGCACCGCCTCTTTGTCCAGGGCTTCGCGGGTTTCTTCCACTACGTTAAAGTCGACATCGGCCGACACCTGAATGCGGTAATTGCCATCCCCCAGCACAGGCAGCAGCATGATGGAGGCGCGCTGTTCAATCGAACGTTCCACTTTGTCGATAAAAGCGAGTTTTTTGTCAGTTTCTTTGCCAATAGGGGTTTCGTCGTACAAAGAGCCCGATACCAGTTTGCCGCGCTGATCCACCACAGAGACCTGACGCGGGTCCAGCCCCGGAATACTGCCGGACACCAGGCTGACAATGGCTTCTACCTGCTCAGGTTTTAAGTTGTAGCCAGGTGCTAAATCCACCATCACTGACGCTGCCGATTTTTCTTCTTCACGGCCCACGAACAGGTTGCGTTTCGGAATGGCCAGATGCACCCTGGCGTTGCGCACCCCATCCATGGTAATAATGGTACGGGCCAGTTCACCTTCCAGCGCATGCTGGTACTGCATCGACTCCATAAACTGGCTGGTGCCCATGGCCATTTTGTCCTGCATGGCCGACAGACCTTCCGGCATCGCGGCCTTAATGCCACGAGCTGCCAAGGTGATACGGGCATCGGCCAGGCGGTCCTGCGGCACCATAATATTGCCGCTGTCGGTGTCGATGCGGAACGGAAACTGCTCTTTATCCAGAATTTCAACAATACCGGCTTTGTCGTAATGCTCCTGGCTGCCATACAGAGGCACGTAGTTTTTTGCCGAAGTCCAGAGGATCACCACAATAGTGGCGGCGACCAGGGTGGCCAGCAGCGCAATGGACGCCAGGCTGCGTTCGCCCTGCGGCAAAAATTGCATTTTGCCGGACAGGTTAATCACTTTCTCCCGGAAGCTGCCGTCAATAGTGGCGGGCATGGCTTTCGCTAATTCAGTTTTCATCATTCAGCCTTACAGCGACATGCGCATAATGTCATCCACACCGTTCATCACTTTGTTACGGATCTGCAGCAACATAGAGAAACTTAAATCCGCCTTCTGGCTGGCGACCATAGCCCCCACCACATCGTCCGAACGGCCGGCATCCACGGCCGCCATCATCTCCGACGACAAATTCTGCTGGGCATTAATGGAACGCATCACAGCGCTGAAATCGCTGCTGATGCCACTGTCGGCCTGAGCCGGCTGAATACGGTCATTGCGGGCGATTTGCTCCAGCTGACCAAACTGACTGAGTAATTCCTGTTGCGACTGAATTGGACTGACCATCTGTCTGCTCCTCTGACTTAAGCTATTGCGTCTGTGTCTACACCATGCTCACGCATAGCCGCCAATTTGTAGCGCAGTGCTCTGGTGCTGACGCCCAAAGCCGCTGCAGCCCGGGTACGGTGACCGTTAAACTGGTTCAGTACCCCTAATACGTAATCGAATTCTGCGTTGCGTTTGCTCTGCTTCAGTTGCTCGGCGGATACCGGCAATTCAGCGGCAGGCACCACCTGCTCCGGCAAACTTAAGTCCACCGGCTGCAGTTCAATACCACGCGCCATCACCAGTGCCCGCTGCATCACGTTTTCCAGCTCACGCACATTGCCCGGCCAGGAATACGCCAGCAGTTGTTGCCGCGCCGCCGGGCTTAACAGGTACTTGCCGTCGCCGTATTTCTGCATAAAAAACTCGGCCATCGGCAGAATGTCGTCGCGGCGTTCCCGCAAGGCGGGCCAGCGCAGTGGCAATACATCGAGCCGATAAAACAAGTCCTGACGGAACAGACCTTGTTCAGCCAAAACGCGCAAGTCTTTGTTGCTGGCAGCAATGACCCGCACATTGAGTTTAATTTTCTGGTTGCTGCCCAGACGTTCCAGTTCACGTTCCTGCAGCACCCGCAACAGCTTGGCCTGTAAAGGCAGTGGCAGTTCAGAGATTTCATCCAACAGCAGGGTGCCGCCATTGGCGGCTTCAAACTTACCTATCTGGTTCTGCGTTGCCCCAGTAAAGGCGCCTTTGTTGTAACCAAACAACATGGCTTCGAGCATATTTTCCGGAATAGCCGCACAGTTCACTGCGATATAAGGCTGGTCACGGCGGGCGGACACCTGATGAATGTACTGAGCCAGCCGCTCTTTGCCTGTGCCTGACTCGCCATTTAACAGCACAGTGGCATCGGTCTGCGCCGCCCTGTTAGCCAGTTGCAGCACCTGACGGCTGCCCACAGACACAGCCACCATATCCTTTAAACCGCGACCCACCGAGGCGGCGTGACGGATGGTATTTTGCAGTTGCACTGCACTGAAAGGTTTGAGCAGATAGTCGATCGCCCCCTGGGTCAGGCACTCAGCGGCAAAGGCATGCTGGTCGCGTTCCACCAGCACAATGATCTGACAGCTGTCAAAATGCCGTTTCAGCAGGCGCATCAGCTCAACAGTACGCACATCCGGCAATTCCGACGCTAACACCACAATGTCCGGCCGCAACGTGCTGCAGGCATTCAGTACACAGGTTAAATCTCTGGCAGTCGTCACCTGCAGACCTTCGGCCCTGGCACAGTTCAGTTGCTCCTCTGCAGGGACAGAGGCATCGATCCACAATAAATTTTTCATACCACCTCTTCTCTCAACCTGCACTGCGGATCAGCCGCAGCACCACTCTGTTATTGGATTGGTTCCGTGCCAGCGGGTATCTGTTGCCATGGGCCCGGATCTCCAGCTGCTTTTTCGGCACCCCCCATTCAATAAAACGGGCCGCCACTTCGTCGGCACGTTCTTCCGACGCCAGACGGTTGGCCAAAGACGAACCGGCGTCATCGCTGTGACCATCGATCAGCACTTTGCGGACAGCTTTGTCTTCTTTGATATAACGGGCCAGTAATTGCAGATGGGCCAGGCCAGCCGCCGTTGGCTGGCGTTCACCGGCCAGATAATGCAGTTGATAATCGCGGGCTTGTTCCCAGCTCAGAGGTAATAACGATGTGGTGCAGCGCTGAAACTCCGTCAGGGCTGCGGCGGATTTCAGGTTGGGCACCTTCAGACTGAGTTCCTGGCCGGGTAAGTCCAACCATAACTCCAGCCAATAGCCTTGCTGCAGTTGTTGCAGAACCACAGGCACCTGCTCCACAAAGCGGGCATGAGCCTGAGTGATCTCTGTGGCGGCCAGTTGCAACGCAGGCGCATACTGGCCAGGCTGCCAGTCCGCCGGAACCAGACGGCCCCGTACGTCCTGCAACTGCAGATGCGTGGAGTTCATATCCAGCCACAACTCCAGCGCTTTGGCTGGTTCCTGACGAAAACTTAAAGTCGCCATAGAGCCCAGTTGCTGCTGCATGCGGCATTGAAACTGATTGCCTGAAACCCGCCATTCAGACTGATCCATAGCAGGCACCACCACAGTCGCGGCTGTGCTGCCCATGATCGCACTGAATGCCAGACTAACTAAAGTGCTGTTCACCCGAATCATCCTTTTAACCAACCCGTTTGGGCCAAAGCCCGGTACCCGATTAAAAGGCAAACAGCAAATAGGCAGGCGGAGCACTTCTGTCAGACAGATCGACCCCAACCCTTTGATTCAGACGAGCACCACCCTTGCCATACGACAACTGTAGTGGCTCACCTGAAGGGTGACCGCTTGCTAATGCAACCCCGCTATCTTAGGCTATCGCCCTTAGACCGGAGGCTTTGCGTCCTGACCTTTCGACCAGTTTGCCTTTTAATTTCTAAGCTTTTTACGCTTTAGGCTCAGATTTACACTGAACCCTTGCTTAACATAAATAAATTCCGCAAAAAAAAACAGGATGAAAGTTTTATTTTTGTAAATTCAACGAGTTGAATGCACAAAATTTACCCAAACCACCTGCTTTCCATTCATAAATGACACTAAAAAAACACGTAATTTCAATGTCATAAACACTAAATACCATACTAACATGACGTTTAGTTGAAACAGATTCGACCAAGGCCCAAACTGGTTAAATTTGCGACAGAAACATTGATCGGCTCGACGAACGCAGATCCTGCTATTGCAAAGTCATTTATCCGTTACCCCAGGGTTCCAATCACATTGACCCGCACCTGATCCGGCACTTCGTTGTAAGAGAGCACCACCAGATTACCCTGAGTAAAACTCAGCGCATAACGGGCCAGCAGCGGCCTTAACTGAGGCAACACCACCAATACAGGGTGATAACCCAGGCGCTGCATTTGCTCACGGATTTGTGGCATCAGGCGCTGGAACTGACTGAGCAGATTCGGTGCCACCGGGAACGAATCCAGGCTGACTTTGCCGGCCTGCATCGCCTGATTCAGCGCGCTTTGTAAGGTCTGCTCCAGCTTGTCATCCAGGCTGTAGACTGCCAGTTCGTCCCGCTCACCCAGGACCTGCTGCACCAGCATGGCCTTGAGCGCACACCGCACATCCGACACCAACAAAATCGGGTCTTTCGTCACCTCAGCACTGTCAACCAGCGCCGTAGCAATAGTCACCACATCGGCCAGACTGACCTGCTCTTTGAGCAACAGGCGCAGCACTTTTAACTGCAGGTTGGGCAACAAGGCTTTTTCCAGCGCTTCGGCCAAAGTGGGTGCCACCTGCGCCAGCCTTTTATGAAACTGCTTCACGTCTTCAAAAATAAACAGCTCAGCCAGTTGCTCCTTCACCACTTTGCCCACATGGGTTGCCACTACTGTGGCCGCATCCACCACCGAATAGCCCAGGTTCAATGCTTTGGATTTCTGCTCAGCGTCAATCCAGACCGCTTCCAGACCATAAGCAGGATCTGTGGTCACCTCGCCATCCATCTGGCCGTAGATATCCCCCGTATTCAGAGCCAGCAGTTTATTGGCCTGCAAGCGGCCAGAACCAACCATCACCCCACCGAGCCTAATGCGGTACTCCTGCGGATTCAGTTTCAGACTGTCGCGCACCCGCACTTCCGGTAATAAAAATCCAGACAGTTCCGACAGGGTTTTGCGCACCCCACGTAAACTTTGCAATAAGGGTTCGCCCTGGGTTTTGTCAGCCAGATAAACCAACCGGAAACCCAGTTCCACCGACAAACGGTCTGTATGCGGAATATCGTCCCAGCTCAGGCTGACCGCTTCCTGACTGATCTTTTCGGTCAGCGCTTCGACTTCGGTGTAACTGCGGCCCTGCTGCTGTTGTTGCAAGCGCCAGGCGGCGAAAAACAAAGGCGCGGCAAAGGTCAGGAAAGCTGCGGTTGGCATACCGGGCACTATGCCCAGCACCGTCATAATAAAACCGGCGGTCAGCAACACCCGGGGCGAGGCCAGCAACTGCCGGCCCACTTCGTCCGACATTTCGCCTTCGTCATTCATCCGGGTCACAATAATGGCAGCAGCCACCGACATCAGCAGTGACGGAATTTGCGCCACCAGACCGTCACCTATGGTCAACAGCGCAAACCGCTGGAAAGATTCACCCAGCCCCAGGCCGTGCATAAAGACACCAATGGCCACCCCGCCCAACAGGTTGATCACCAGAATAATCAGACCGGCAATAGCATCCCCACGGACAAACTTGGCCGCACCGTCCATCGAACCGTAAAAGTCGGCTTCGCTGGCAATCTGGGCCCGCCTCTCTTTGGCCTGCTCCGGGCCTATCAGACCTGCGTTCAGGTCGGCATCAATGGCCATTTGTTTACCCGGCATGGCGTCCAGTGTAAAACGGGCCGACACTTCGGAGATCCGCTCGCCACCTTTGGTAATGACCACAAAGTTAATGATCATCAGAATAACGAACACCACCATACCGACCACATAATTGCCGCCAATCACCACTTCGCCAAAGGCCTGCACCACCCGGCCGGCCACGTCAGTGCCTTCATGACCGTGTAATAACACCACCCGGGTGGAGGCCACGTTCAATGTCAGCCGCATCAGGGTCGCCACCAGCAGCACAGTGGGGAATACCGAAAAATCCAATGGCTTTTTGGTCGAGACCGCCACCAGCAACACAATAATGGCCAGTACGATGTTGAAGGTAAACAGCACATCGAGCAGCCAGGCGGGCAGCGGCAGCACCACCATGGCCAGTATGGCCAGCAGCAGCACCGGAATTGCAGTATAGGGTTGAGTTAACATTCGCCAGTTCACAATGGACATCCTCACTCATTGGCCTTTTGCAGGCTGGACGGAATAAATAAATCGGGCAATGGGGCCGGCGCCTGGCCGCGGCCTTGTTTATAGGCTTTCAGTTGCATCACGTAATGCAGTACATAAGCCACTGCGGTATAGAGCGCTTTGGGCACTTCCTGGTCGACCCGGGTGGAAAAATAAATGGCCCGTGCCAGCGGCGGCAGCTCCAGCACTTCCAACTGATGTTGTTTCGCCAGCTCCCGGATACGCAGCGCCATTTCATCCACCCCTTTGGCCACCACATAAGGGGCTTTGGCTTTGCTTTCTGAGTACTTCAGCGCCACGGCAAAATGCGTTGGGTTGGTAATAATCACATCGGCCGTCGGCACCCGTTCACCCAAACGCCGGTTGGCCTGCTGGTACTGAATTTGCCGGATCCGGCCCTTGATTTCCGGGTTACCGTCGGTGGACTTGCGCTCTTCCTTCAGTTCCTGCTTGGTCATTTTCAGCTCTTTGCTGACTTTAAACTGCTGGTAAGGCACATCGATGACCGCCACCAGGCAAAGCACCAGCGCCAGCACCATCAGGCTGAAGGACAACACCTCCAGCCCGTCTTTGCTGGCCAGCACTAAATCCATCCGTTGCAATTGCAGCAGTCTATCCACCAGATGATTCAGCAAACCCCATAAACAGCCGCCCAATAAGCTGACCTTCAGAATGGATTTCACCAGTTCAATCCAGCTGTCCATCCCGAACATCCGGCCCAAACCTTTGATTGGATTCAGTTTGTTAAATTTCGGCCCCAACAGCTCAGCCGAATAAATAAAACCACCGGGCAACACACCCGCTATCCAGCTGGCACAAAACAGCGTCAGCAAAAATGGCAGACTGGTGCCCAGCATGGCCAACAGGGCACTGCCGATACTGCTGGTCATCAGATCCGGCTGTTTCAGGCTGTTTTTATCCAGCCGCCAGCTCTGCTCCATCAACTGGGTAAACAACTCCATAAAACTGCCGGCAAACCACAATAAAGCAGCAGCGCCAATCAGCAGCGACATGGCGGTATTCAGCTCTTTGGAACGTGCCACCTGGCCCTGACGGCGGCCTTTTTTCAGCCGTTGCTCTGTGGGTTGTTCGGTTTTTTGCTGACTGCTTTGTTCGGCCATGTTTTACCTCAGCGCCAGCAGCATGGTACTGAGCACATGCTCAGCCATCTGTGCAAAATACTGGCCCATCTGACTCAACGTCAGAAAAACACAGACAAAACCCAGCAACAGCGTCATCGGAAAGCCCAATACAAACAGATTCAGGCTGGGTGCCGAGCGGCTGGCGACACCAAAGGTCAGGTTCACCAGCAGCATGGCAATAATGGCGGGCAGCGCCACCAGCAGCGCCGAGGCAAACATCCAGCTGACCAAGCCCAGCAGTGACTGAATATTCACCTGATACAGGCTGTCACCGACAGGCCAGAGGCTGAAGCTGTCCACCAGCACCTGCAGCGCCACCAGATGGCCATTCAGAGCCAGAAACAACAAAGCGGTCATGATCCAGAACAGCTGGCTGAGCAGGGACACCTGGTCGCCACTGGCCGGGTCCATCATCACCGCCATCGACAAGCCCATCTGCATCGAGATCACCAGCCCCACCAGCGCCAGCACTTCAAATAACATCCGTACCGCAGCGGCCATCAACACCGCAAAAATTACCTGCTCCAGCGTGACCAGCATCCCATCGATGGAAAAAGGGTCTATCGCTTTCACCTCAATAGCCGGAGCCAGCAAAAAGGCCAGCGCCAGCGCCAGTAAGATCCGGCTGCGCGGTGTCACGGCCGGGTTATCAAACAGCGGCATGGCCCATAAAAAAGCAGCCAGGCGGACAAAGGGCCACCACAACGAACCAAACCAGACCATCAGCTGGTCGATGGTTAAGTTCAGCAGCGGGCTCATCCCAACATCCCCGGGATCAGCTGGCTCAGGTCGGCGAACCAGTCGATGAGTTTCTGAACCAGCCAGTGACCGGCAAACACCACCATCAGCAGGGTCAGCAACATACGCGGCAGAAAGGTCAGGGTTTGCTCCTGAATGGAGGTCGCCGCCTGGAAAATAGCCACCACAATGCCGAGTAACAGACCGGGCACGATCAACACCAGCAAAATTTCGATAATGCTGAAAATGGCTCTGCTGACCAGATCCGTTGCCATTTCCGGCGTCATGGTGCAGCTCCGAAACTGGCGGCCAGGGTGCCAGCAATCATGGACCAGCCGTCCGCCAGCACAAAAATCATCAGCTTAAATGGCAGGCTGATAATCAGCGGTGACAACATCATCATACCCATCGACATCAGCACACTGGCGACCACCAGGTCGATAATCAAAAAGGGGATAAACAGCATAAAACCTATCTGGAAGGCAGTGGTCAATTCGCTCAGCACAAAAGCAGGCAACAGCACATCAAAGCTCAGGTCCGCTGCGGCCATGGTGGTCGGCTCTTTGGCTATTTTCAGCACCTGCTGCAACTCGTTTTCACGAATTTGCGCCAGCATAAATTGCCGCACCGGCTGTTCAGCCCGGCCAATGGCCTGTTCCAGCGTCATTTGTTCCGCCTGATAGGGTTTAAAGGCATTCTGGTAAATATCCTGCCAGACTGGCTTCATAATCAGCAGGCTCAGCATCAGCGCTATGCCAATCAGAATACGGTTGGGCGGGCTTTGCGCCAGACCCAGCGCCTGACGCAGAATGGCCAGCACAATGATGATGCGGGTAAAAGACGTCATCATCATCACAATACCGGGGATCAGGCTCAGCATGGTCATCAGCAGTAAGATCTGCAGTTTGACGCTGTAATCCTGGCCTGAGTTGGTGTCGGTGACCGACAACAAAGTCAGCTCCTGAGCGTTCAGGCCAAAACTGCCGGCCAGCAACAGCAGGAGCAGAAAAAACTTAGGCATCGGTTTTCTGCTCGCGACGGGTCGACACAAATTTCAGGCCGTATTTGCCGTTGACCATCACCACTTCGGCTTTGGCAAACAGTACACCGTTGACTTTCACATCCAGCGGTTCACCGACGGCTTTGTCCAGCGGCAATACGTCCCCGGCTTCGGCGTCACTGAGTTCGCCTAAGGTCACTTCGGTGCTGGCCACTTCCAGAGTCACTGTCAGTGGTACGTCGCGGAACATGGCCATGCCAGGCCCGCTTTTAACCGGGGCCTGCGCCTGATCGTCACCAAACAGCTCGCCCATATCCAGCATATCCATATCGTTCATTCCGGTATCCATAGCGCTTTGTACGTTGCTCATGATCCACTCTCTGCGTAATCTGAAATTTGAAACATCAAGGCACCGGCTTCTTCCGCTACCTTGCCGTGAAACAGCACCTGCTGTTCCAGCTGAAACTGCATGGAACTGAACAGCTCCACACTCAGCAGTTCGCCCTGACACCAGGCCTGCAGCTGTTCAACCCGCACCTGACGCCTGGCCATTTCCACCCGTCCCCGCACCGGGAGACGCCGCCAGTCCAGCAGCGCCACCGGGCCTGATGTGCCCTTGTGCTCTTCAGGTTCGTTCGCCCACAGTGCAACCGGCAGCCAGAGCAGCCAGCTGACGGCTTCACCGGCCAGCACTAACCGTACTTTCAGCACCAGCCATTGAAAGGGTTCGGGCCGGAACTGCTGTTTAAACAAATGCGCCGACAGCGGCAAATGCTGGTTAAACAACAACTGCATCAGTGCCTGCGCCTGCTTTTGCAGCAAACGGCAACAAATGCGGGTTTCCGACGCGGAAAACTCCACTTTTTCTTCAATCTGGTGGCGGGCTGTCAGTTGGCCCCCCAGGCACAGATCAGCCATGTTGTGCACAGCCTGATGATCAATGGCCAGATAGCAGCTGCTTTCCTGCTCCAGCGGCAGTTGCAATTCAGCCAGCAGCACGGACTGTTCCGACAGCCAGTTGTCCAACCCTGTTGGGTTGCAGATATTCAGGTCCAGCTCAAAATCGACGTCTGTTAACATGCGGCCCAATTCGGCCTGCAGTGCTTTGCCGGTATCAGTCAGCCGGTTGCGGGCCAGCTGACTGGCCTGCTCATACTGCCGCTGCTGCCGGGTCAGCGCATACGAACTGCACTGTTGCGCTGTGCCCGCTTTTTGCAGTTTTGACATAATTTTTTGCTTCTTCATCTGCCCACTCATGCAGTTGTGTTCTGTACCAGACGAACCGGCTGTTGTTGGATCACAAAAGCCCGCCGTCTTAATTTGCGTAATAACTTCAGTACCAGTTGGGGATCCGCATTCACCCAGGCCAGACCGAGAAATTCCAGCTTGTCATCCACCTGCTGGCGGTACTTCACGACAGCTTTCACCCGGGTGTTACGGTCATAACAGACCCAGAACTTACCCGGCACTTTGTCTTTTCGCGGCACAAGCACACCGGCACCGCCGCCACTCATATCTTTCACCACAGCGGAACCGATCTCACCGCCAAACCAGCCAGTGCTTTTGAGCTTCACCGGCACCCCTTTGGTCTGAGTGACCAACGGCTGAGTCGGATCATAAAAGTACCAGCGGTAAAATTGCCGTCCCGGCTGTTGTCTGGGGTACGGCATCTCAGTTCTGATACCTTGTTCTTAAGACCGGCTGATTGGCTTCAGCGCCTGCAGCCGCCTGCTCAACCGCATTGCCCGGTTTTTCACTGCTGAATAAATCCAGCAACTGTTGTTCGGCTTTTTTGGTCAGGATCAAAATCTCTATGCGGCGGTTCTCACTGGCCCCTGGCTGCGCCGGGTTCAGTAACACGGTTTCGGCAAATGCAGACACCTGAGCCACCCGCTGCACCGGCATACCACCAGCCGCCAACACTTGCCGTGCCTGCAAAGCCCGGTCACCGGACAATTCCCAGTTGCTGTACTGGCTGCTGTTAAAGGCCGTACCATCGGTATGGCCGGATAACAACAATTTGTTCTGAATGCGGGAAAACACCGGTGCCAGCTTCAGCAGCAAATCTTCAAAATAAGGGTTCATCTGCACCTGACCGCGCTGGAACATCTGGCGGTTTTCGCTGTCGCGTAAAATCACCCGCAAACCAGCAGGAATTTGCTCAACGACCAGGTTCGCTTCGGCCTGATTCAGCTCGGCAAACTCTTTAAAGGCCATGGCCAGCAGGTTCAGATCCGGCGGCGATTCGTACTGGCCGCTGATCAGTGAATTCAGTTTTTCGCCCATACCGGCGGAAGGTTCACGTTTGCCTTCCGGGATCTGCAGATGAGCCGACATACCCGCCACATAACTTTGTTGTGGTTCATGGGTAGACACCGCCATTTCAACAGGTGACGGGTTACCGCCCAGGTCCACCGGATAAGGGCTGTTCATCGCATCAAAGGGATGGCTGTTACCGCCCAGAATAGACTGAGTACGCATATAGGACGCCACATCTGTACGTTCTTTGTAGGTGGAGACTTCCAGAATCCACAGCACCATAAAAAACGCCATCATCGCCAGGGTGAAATCGGCAAAAGCCACCTTCCAGGCACCGCTGCTTTTTTTCGCTGCAGCAGTGCGGGCCGCACGGCGCATTAAAACGGGAGTCTGTGCGTTCATCAGGCAGCCTTGTTGTTAATCCAGTCTTCCATCTCAGTGAAAGAAGGTTTGAGTTCAGCCGCAATCAGCTTACGGCCAGAATCGGTCGCCACCACCGCCACATGGCCTTTGGTATGAGATACCAGTACAGCCCGCACACACTCGAGCAGCGCGATTTGTTTGCGCACATAAGCTTCCATGGCTGAACTCATCGGCTCCAGCAGGCAATAACAGCCGAAAATACCGATAAAGGTCCCAACCAGGGCTGCCGCCACATGGTAACCAATGCTGGATAAGGGGCCATCCAGGTGTTGCATGGTGATAATAATGCCGCCCACTGCGGCCAGAATGCCAAAGCCAGGCATGGCTTCCGCAATGGAATGGGTGGCCGAAGCCGGCTTCAACTGCTGCTGTTCCAGCGTCTGGATTTCCTGCTCCAGCAGCATATCCAGGTCATAGGCGTTAATTTTGCCCAACCCCATCAGCCGCACATTGTCACAGACAAACTGCAGCAGCTGCGGGTTGTCCAGCACCGCCGGGTACGAGATAAAAATTGAGCTGGTCTGCGGGTTTTCCACATGGTCTTCCAGTTCACGAAAGCCTTTACTGCGGATGGTTTCCAGCAGCTGATACAGCAGCACCAACAACTCTTTATACAGCTGCGCCTGATCCGGCTGGCGGACAAACTGGGCTTTCAGCTGGCGGCCTAACTCCTTCAGCACAGACCCACTGTTGCCCACAATCAAAGCGCCGAGGCCTGCGCCGAAAATAATCACGAACTCAGCCGGTTGCCATAACATGGCCACATTGCCGCCTGCCATCATAAAACCACCGACCACGGCCAGCAGCACCACACCTAAACCTATCAGTCGTTGCATCACATCAGTCCTGCGTTAATCCCACTGCGACAGTTTTTTTGTCAGTAAATCAATAGCCTGCTTATGCAACTGGCAAACCCGGCTTTCGGTCAGGTCCAGCACCAGCGCAATTTCTTTCATATTCAGCTCATGGCTGTAGTACAACTGCAGCAACAAGCGGCTGCGCTCCGGCATGGTCGCCATGGCCTGCTGCAGTGACAGCTTCAGTTCCAGTGCCGACAACGAGGTTTCCCCCAGTTCAGCGTGTTGTTGCTGCTCGAGCAGCAGATCCAGACTTTCCATCGATTCGGCCTGGTTCAGATACAGCAGCTCAGCAACTTCCTGCGGGCTGAGCTGCAGATGCAAGGCCAGTTCTTCCTGGTTGGGCAAACGGCCCAGTTTGCGGGTCAACTCACGGCTGGCATCGCGGAACTGATGGGCCTGCTGCCGCAACTGGCGTGGCCGCCAGTCAGCGCGGCGGAACTCATCCAGCATGGAGCCGCGCACCCGTTTAAAGGCATAAGATTCAAAAGCAGCATCCGGCGCCTTGCCATAACGGCGCAACGCCGACAGCAGCCCCATCAGGCCAATTTGCTGCAGGTCGTCGCTGTCTACCACAGCCCCTAACAAGGAGCGCAAATGGCCAGCGGCACGCTTTACCAGATAACTGTATTTCTGCAGCCACAACCCTTCATTGGCCACCGCCAGTTCAGGCCCGGCAGCCAGTTGTGGTTCAGTCCAGAAGTTTTCCGCCAGCATAATGCGGTCCTACTGAATAAAAATGTTAGTGATCAGCACCTTATCCAGCTGCTGTTCGTATTTGTTGTCCAGCAACGTCTGGTTAAAACGGGCCAGTAATTCAGACTGAACCTCCGCCACCTGCTGCATGGCCAGCTTCACTTCCAGGTGGCTTTGCCGGGCGAAATGTTCCACCAGCGCATTACGCAGCAGCGGTGTGGCTTCCTTCAGCGCAGCAATGGTGTCGGCTTTGTGGCTGACCAGCGTCAGTTCCAACACCAGGTATCTGGACGTCGGGTCCCCGCTGACACTCATTACAAATTTTTCCATCGGATGAAACAGCGGCTTGACGCTGATTTCTTCGGTTTGGGTACTGCTCTGGTTCAACTGCAACCAGAAGTAACCGGCGGCACCTGCTCCGGCTGCGACCAACGCCAGCAAAACGACGACTGCTTTATTCATGTCCTTGTTTTTCCTTACACCAGTTGATTCAGCCAGCCGGAAGGCTGCTGTTCTGAAGTTTGTGGTTCTGCATCCACCCAGTGCGGGTTCTGCGCTATCTCAGTTTCTGAGCCCCATTGCCGCTGACGCTGGCCTGACTGACCATCGCCTGTCTGTAACTGCAGCTGAATGTCCGCCCCTAACTTTTGCTGCAACTGCAACCGCAGCTGATCCAGGCCCTGAGCCATCAGCTCGCGGGTCTGACTGACGCTGCTGTTCAACTGCACCGAGACCTTGTCACCGTCCACGGCAATACTGAGCTCGACGGCTCCAAGGCTGGGCGGGTCAAGCCGGATCGTGGCTTTTTGCAGCCCCAGACCAAATTGCAGTTCGGTTTTATCAGCCAGCAGGTGCATCAGACGCTGACCCAGTTGAGAGGGGTGAGAGCCAAGCAAAGGCTCGCTGCGCCAGACCGCATCCGTCTGTACCGCAGTGAGCCTTGCCTGCACCAGCTGAGTTGTGCTGAATTCTGCAGGCTCAGTCGCCTCCGGGGTCAGCCCGGTGGAAACCAGCCCAGGTTGCGACATCCCCGCCGCTGTTTTGGCAGCAAAAGCCGGAGACTGGCTGAACAATACCCCTTCAGCTGCGGCCACCCACTGAGAGGCCCGGCCAACAGGGGGAAGGCTTTGGTTTGGACTGGCCGCACTGAGGTGTTCAGTCGCCGGGGCCATAAGCTGCACCGGCGCCATTCGTTGCATCAGCTCAGCAGGCGCAGCTGTTGTCACAACCTGCGCGGCTGCAGGCAATACAGAAACTGAGTCAAGACGCGGGACTACAGCCTGCAGCCCGGCCCCGGCAGCCGCTGTGACCATCGAAACGCTGTTGGTACTCACAGGAACAGGCCGCTGCACGTCAGGCCATGCGGAGGCTGCCACAGCAGCCGTTGGCAGGACGGCTGTCTCTGTCGGCATGGACCCGGCGACCTGGATTGTTGCCGTTCTGGCAGACAGAACATCAGTGACTGGGCCCGAGACGAACCCGCTTTTTTCAGACCAAGCTGCGCTGTCCCCAACAGGCAACGGCGACAGGCCGGCCGCTGAGACGGGGTGCTCAGCACCGGCGTCTATGGCCTGTAATGCAGGCTCTGTCAACAGAGTGGCCGGTTGACGGGTCGCAGCCAGCAGCAGTTCCAGCACGGGATTTAACACCGAAGGTAAAGCGGTTTCCTGCTCTGGCGCAGCCAGTGGCAGCTCCGGCAGGCTTGCGGGTGCCTGAGCATCTGGCTCCTGCTCTGTCCAGTCTGGCTCCCCCCCTTCAGGCCAGTGCTGTTCTGAGGGCACCTCGTTGGCAGGCTGCACCACAACAGGCTGGGCTGAAGATGCCGTTGATACCGGATTCGCGGCCAACAGATTCATGATTCTGTCCCGTCAGTGGTCTGACGATAGGCCAGCACACCGGCTTTGTTCTGCTGAAACTGCATCATCTTGAGCTCCAGCAGCTGCTGCTGCTTTTTCGCCAGTTGGATCAGCTGTTGGTAACGTTGGGTCAGCATTTGCAGCTCGACGCTCAGACTGGCCACATTGTGCTGCGATTTCAGTTGCTGCACCTGCTGCTGGATCTGCCGGTCAAGCGCCTGCACCTGCAGCCATTTGCCATGCACTACCGCCTGATGCAACTGCAACAACAGGTGCTGAGTCTGCACCAAAACAGGTTCTGATTTTGCGAGCTGTACCGGCATGTAAGGCGTTCCACTAAACTAAACTGTATTCAGCCAGAGTTCAGCAAAAAGCGAGCCAATAGTTAAGTTACTGATTTATATTGGATATAATAGTAATTAATGATGGGAGCGGAAGCATTACTTCCGCCAGGCGGAACCAGAGCCATTGCAGGGTTCCGTGCGCTGTGACAAGGGTCAGGTTCTGTGTTGCAACAGCGCCTGCCAGCCCTGCTGCAGGTCGGTCATCACGGTGCGGACATCGGCCAGTTCCGCCAGATTGTCACGCAGGCTGGCGCGCAGTAAAGCCTGACCGCAGAACTGATACAGGTTATGCATATTGACGGCCACGTCCCCACCTTTGTCCTGATCGAGGGATGCATCCAGCCCACCTAAAATCTTCAGCAGCTTTTCCACACTGGCCGCTTTTTTATCGTGGCGTTTGGCCTGGATATGGCCTTCGGTTCGGGCCAGCTCGTCCAGGAAACCGTCGAACAACATACCCACCAGGCTGTGAATATCAGCGCCTGAAGCTTTTACATTGACGCTGGTGTGTTGGTAGGCCTGATAACCTGCTGCAAAATCGATCATATAAACTCCGTTAGCCAAACTGCGACATCGAACTTTCCAGCTGAGCAATAGTCACCTGCATTTGGGTAAACTGTGCCACATAACGCTGGTACACCTGCTCCATCGAGTAGTCATGGCGCTTTTGCCGGGTGGCGACTAAGTCGATGCTACCCTGAATACTTTGTTGTTTGCTGGTGAGTAAACCTGCCCTTTTGGTGTAGGGCTCCAGCCGGGTTTGCATCTTAGCAAACAGGCCATCGTTACCAACCAGCATCTCTTCCAGTTGTTGCCCGTCCTGCTCCAGTGCTTCGTTGAACTTTTCACTGTCCAGTTTCAGTACACCATTGCGGTCAAACTCCAGTCCTATGCTGGTTAACGTCTTGCCCTGAAACATTTGCTGAAAGCTGCTGCGCATCTGATTGCTGATGCTGCGCGCCATACTGTCTGATTTCAATGCACTGTCTGAATTGATTTGTTTGATCAGGCTGTTGTAGCTGTCGACAAACTTCTGCAATTTTTCCTGCACCGCGGTGCTGTCCTGCGCGATGCTGATTTGCAGTGGGCTGTCACCGGGCTGTTGGGCTTTTTTCAGCTCAATGCTGACGCCGCTAATCACATTTTCCAGCGTATTGCTGGCGGAAGTCAGGCTGATGGCATTATCTGACCCAATACGGAATACAGCATCCTGCGCCGACTTTAAGGTGGTAGCCCCAGCCACGGCTCCAGCTATATCTGCACCCGAACTGTCGGCGCCCGGCACAAAATTCATACTGATGCTGTTTGCCGCGCCACTGTCTTCGCTGGTCAGCACCAGATAAGCCTGGCCATTGCTGCGCATCACTGTGGCCTGCACACCGCTGTTATCAGCCGCTTTATTAATGGCGGTGGCCAGGTCACTCAATTTGGCGCCTGCAGGTAAAGTGGATAAATCCACCGCAAAACTTTCCCCTGCCACTGTCAGTTCAAACTGACCGTCGGTGGGCAAGGTTTCGGTGCTGCCAAAGGACAAAGACAGCTGATGCTGCTGCGCCAGCTTTTCAACAAAAATTTCGTAACTACCCGCAGCGGCGTTGCCGTCTACGGTCATTTTAATTGCGGTTTCGTCACTGACAGTGCCGCTATTGCTCAGCAGCTCTTTGTCTTTAACAAAACTGGTGAATAAATCATTCAGACTGGTCAGGCTGGTTTGCAGCTTGGTGTATGAATTCAGCAAACCGGTAAAGCGGGTCTGTTGTGCTTTGAGCACTTCGTCTTTACTGGCCCGTTCAATCTGGGTGTATTGCGACGCCAGCGTGGCCGGGTCAATGCTGGAAAATGCCATAACTTAACTCCATGACCATCTCTGAATAAAATGCCCCCAGCGCGTCGGGCCACTGGGGGACGGGTTGGAGAGTCCTTTCTCCGGGCTCGGTTAACGTAACAGCTGGCTCACCATCTGAGTGGTGGTGTTGGCTGTGCTCAGTACAGAGATACCTGAGTTCAGCAACAGCTGTTGTTTGGTCATATTGGAAGTTTCTTTGGCAAAGTCCGCATCCATCAGCTGATCGCGCGCTGCACCAGTGTTTTCAGTCATGTTAGACAGGTTATTGATGGTGTGATCCAGACGGTTCATGGTAGCACCCAGAGAAGACCGTGCTGCGCCAATATCGTCCAATAAGGTGTCAAGCGTATCGATTGCAGTAGATGAGTTCGCCTGGCTGGTCAGGTCGCCGATAGTACCGATAGTGGTAGTGACGTTACCTAATTCAGTAGAGATGTCTACATCCAGAGTTTCAGCTGAGCTTGCACCGATTTGGAAAGTCACAGCGCCTGCACCAAAAGTGCCCGCTGCTGAAAGCAGATTAGTGCCAGCACCGAAAGAGGTGTTGTCCATGATGCTGGTCAATTCTTCAGCAAGAGCCTGATACTCAGAATCCAGAGCTGTGTATTCAGTCGCTGAGTTCGTACCGTTGGCACCCTGAGTCGCCAGCTCTTTCATACGATAAGCAATGTTGGTCATCTCTTCAAACGCGCCCTCAGCAGTCTGCATCATTGAGTTTGCATTGTTGGCGTTGCTGATGGCCGTTTCCTGCCCCACCAGCTGAGCGCTCAGACGGCTGGCAATTTGTAAGCCGGCAGCGTCATCTTTTGCTGAGTTGATACGGAAACCTGTGCCTAAACGCTCCAGGGCGACGCCCAGGCTGTCGTTAGTACGGTTTAACTGGTTACGGATAGTCGTAGCTGCTGCATTTGATTGAATTGATAAAGCCATGTTGGTTGCTCCTATGCACTATGGTCATAAGTAAAAAGCGGCGGGTACATCAGGGAACTGAAATTTTTTTTAAACTTTTTTATGCGGTTGTCCGGTGGCACAGGGCCGCGCACACCCAATACAGAACAGGCCCAAAAAAAGCTGCCTCCACAAAGGAGGCAGAAGCTACAACAGGATAGAACGACGTCTTCCAAGGAAGTGGAGAGCGGCCTGGCGCTGACTAATCGGCCAGCGCAAATTCGACTAAAGAACGGGTGATCTGGCCTTGCGATAAAATGGCCGGGACTGTGGCCGCGGCACCTGCCTGCATTTGCAGTTTCAGTTCAGTACTGACCTGAACTGCCTGTTCTGCCTGCATCGATTCACCAGCTTGCTGCAGTGCATTGAGCTTATTCAGCAATAACTGCCGCTCGGCTTGCACCTGCCGCATCAACGCCTGCAGTTTTTGCTGTACCTGCGCCAGTTCGGCCTGATAAGCCTGTTGATTGTCCAGTTGCCTGGCCTGGTCAGCCAATAAAGCCAAGGGGGTTTTCGCACTTTGCAGTTTCAGCTGAATAGGGTTTCCGGCGGCCAGCCGTATGCCTTCGCCCTGCACTTGCCAGGGTTGTTGCAATAAGGCCGGTTGTTTCTGGCTGCTGAAAATCAGCACCTGGCCCTGGGCTTTCACCTCAATGCCAGCCTCGGCAAACTGTTGTTGAATTTGCTGCAGACTGCTGTCGGCCGACTGACCGGCGGCAAAATTCAGCTGCAGCAACTGGCCATTGCTCAGCTGTACTTTGACGTTTTCCGCCACTGGCCTTGGGCTTAATAAATCTATTTTCGGGTGCAGCTGCCATTGTTTTTGCGCTTGAGGCGCCGAAGCCAGCTGCAGCTCTGGTTTCAGCGCTGAGTTTTTCTGTTTCAGCTGCTGCTCCAGTTGCAGCAGTTGTTGGCTTAACTGCTGCTTCTGTGCAGAGCTCTGCGGCTGGTTCAGCTGACGCCGCAACTGCTCCAGTTGCTGATACAGCTGCCGCAGCTGTTGTTCGGCCTGCTGGTTTTTGGCCAGTTGCTGCGCCACATCCGCCTTGACACTCCATTGGCTCAGTGTACCCAGCTGACGCTGCACCACTGAGCTCCCTTGTGCCTGACTGCCAGCCTGCGCTGAAACCACAGCTGCTGCTTTGCTTTCTGCGCGTTGAACCTGTTGGGTCTGGCCGGATTTCAGGCGTTCAATCAGCATGGGTCAGCCTCAGAGCAAACTGAACAGGCTCAGCTGTGACACCGAGCTGTACACTTTCAGTGTGGACTCATAGGAGGCCAGCGCATTGTTCATGTCGATATAAGCCGAGGGGTAATGCACCGCATTGATATCGTCACGCAGGGTTTCGGTGAACTGGGCAATATCCACATTGGTATTTTTCAGCTCGTCCAGCGAACTGACAGTACCACCAATCTGGGTCAGTGCGGCCGTAGTGCGGCCCAGCATAGCTTCCAGTTCATCCAGCATCTGGCGCGATTCAGCCCCGGCACCCGTGGCTGGCGGAGCCTGCAACAAGGTTACATAGTCCTGCAACTCATTGATAAATGCGGCACCAGGCGCCAGCTGTACACCTGTGATATTGGCGCTGACCAGGGTTTCGGCAGACACCGCCACTTTGCGTACCTGGCCATCACCCTGATATATGTATTGGCCTGAGGCATCTTTGACAAAAGGTTGCTGATCAATTTCGCTGCCGGCAAACAGGTACTTGCCCTCGCCATCGCGGGCATTCAGTAAATCCACGATGCCGGGCAATAACACATCCAGCTCGTTGGCCATAGCTTTGAGCTCGTCGGTGCCGTACGAGCCGTCTGCGGCAGCCGTCACCAGTGACTGCACCGACAACAGCAGGTTGTTGATACTGGACAGCTGGGTTTCTTGCTGGCTCAGGCTATAAGTGGCCTGCTGCATGTTTTTACCGTACTGCTCCAGCGTGGTCAGCTCGGAATTCAGCCGCAACGTCAGCACACTGCCCAGCGGATCATCAGAGGGTTTGGTAATACGTTCATTGGTTGCCATTTGCACCGACAGTTTGCTGTATCTGTCGCTGCTGATCTGAATATTGCGAATGGCGGTCTGGTAAAACTGATCGGAACTGACACGCATCTTAGTCTCCTCAGAACATGGCCATCAGGGTGTCAAACAGCTGCCCTGCCGTGCTGACCACTTTGGCGTTGGCCTGATACAGCTGCTGGTAATACATCAGGTTGGCCGCTTCTTCATCGCGGTTCACCCCACTGATACTGCTGCGGGCTGAAATGGCTTTATCATTCAGTACCCCAGCGGTACTGACGCTGGCCTGCACCTGTTTGCTCTGAATCGCCAGTTTGCCGATCAGGCTGTCATAGCCCGCACCCACCCCCTGAATGGATTTCACCAGATTGACCAGATTGCCGTTATCGCCTTTGCCGCCGGAAGGCAGCCAGCCGCCGCTGCCGTCATCGACCCTGCCCCGAAAGGCCAACCTATCAGTGCTCATCGCCGGGTTCAGCTTGATGGTGCCCAGCGGATCGGCGGCGTTATAGACAAACAACGGTTCACCTGGATTGCCGTTTAAATCAAAACCTTCCGCCAGCGCAGTATTCACCCTGTCAGCAATAGTGCTGACCAGAACCCCTAATTCAGTGCGGGCCGGGTCCAGCACTTCGGATTTAACCCGCAACAAGCCACCCAGACTGCCCCCGGCCAACCCTGAAAGCGGAAATTCCTGGTGATTAAATTTGACACTGACTGCACTGCCGGCCACCGTCAGCTGAGCCGCGGTGCCGGACATTACCAAAGGGGCACCATTTTGCGCAGACACAGTGACACTGCCGTCTTCAGCTCTTAATACATCCACCTGCAGGTAACCGGACAAGGTCTGCAATGTCTGTTCCTGCGTATCCAGCAGCACAGAAGTGTCGCGCCCCAAAGCTGCTTCTTTGCTGATTTTCTGGTTCAGCGCGGCGAGCTCCGCCAGGGTCGAATTGATGTTTTCACCGACGGCCTTTAACTCAAACTCCAGCTTACTGATCTGGCCTGTTAAAGCTCCGTCCAGCTGTTGTAAATCCTGCACCATGGCTTCGGCTGACGACAGCACCTGCTGGCGGTAGGCCGGGGACTCCGGCTGCACCAGCGCGGCGTTAAAAGACGAGTTCAGTTCAGCCAGCGCGTCATTCAGGTTCAGTGAATCTGTGCCCAACACTTCTTCCAGATACCCCAGATAATCCTGATAACTCTGGTAGTAATTCAGATCCGATTCGGTGCGCCAGATATCGGCATTGAGAAACTCGTCGACAATACGTTCAATTTTGGTCACCTTGACGCCGTTTTGCGTGCCATCGGCCGTCTGCAGCACCACAGTCTGGCGGCTGTAGCCTTTGACGGCCGCATTGGCAACGTTCTGGCTGACCGTATTCAGGGCGGCTGACGAGGCGTTCAGGCCAGAAATAGCGTTCGATAACATACTCATGATTCACCCTGACGCTTTGGAGTCAGTAACGGCTGCTGCAAGGCAGGCACTGAAAATTGCTGATACAACTCATCAGCGACAGGTTCAGCTACCGACTTTAATTTATTTTCCGGCCCGTCCTGGGTCAGCGGTTCCAGCTGCCGCACAATTTGCTCTGCCAGCCCCAACTGACTGCGCCCTGCCATGGTCTGCGCCAGCTGGCTGTCGTGCATATCACGGAACAACTGGGAGGAAGAGCTGGAAAACATGCCATCTTCACCGCTGATGGCTTCATTTGCCGCCCGCATGTTTTTCAGCACCAGCTGTAAAAACAAAGCTTCGAACTGCTCAGCACTTTGTTGCAAGGCTTCGGTCTCCGACAATCTGGCCGGTTGAATACGTTGAATTTGGGGGGCGAACGCCAGTCCCTGCGTCCGTTGTAATTGCACTTTGTCCATTAAATCACCACCAGATCGGCATCCAATGCCCCGGCTTTGTCCAGCGCCAGCAGGATCGACATCAGCTCAGTAGGGGTTGCGCCCAGGCTATTGACGGCCTGCACTATGGTGTCCAGCGAGGTACCTTCCGGCCACAACAGCATATTGGCGTTTTGCTGAGTCACATCAACCCCACTGTTTTGCACTGGCACTGTTTCGCCCTGACTGAAGGGCAACGGCTGAATAGCGCCCTGCTGCTCAGAAATGGTAATGGTCAGGTTGCCATGGCTGACGGCGGCGCGTTTCACCCGCACCAGATCGTTGATCACTACAGTGCCGGTGCGGCTGTTGAACACCACCCGGGGCCGCTGCGAGCCTTCTTCGACGGTCAGATCCTGCAGCATCGCCATAAAGGTGGTGCGGTTATCCGGGTCCAGCGGTGCACTGACCACCAGTTTGCTCCAGTTTTCCGCTTTGGCCACCGACGGGCCAAAGGTGTTATTGATGGCGGTGACCACATTGCGCGCCGTTTTGTAATTGGGTTTCTTCAGGTGCAGTACCAGGTCCGGCGACTGCTGCAGGCTGTCCACACTGCGTTCAATAATGGCGCCGCCAGGGATAATACCAGCCGTCGGCACGTTGACGGTGACCGAGCTGCCGTTCTGGCCTTCGGCTTTAATACCACCGACCACCAGATTGCCCTGCGCCAGCGCATAGACTTTCCCGTCCACCCCACGCAAGGGCGTCAGCATCAGGCTGCCACCATGCAGGCTTTTGGCGTCCCCCAAGGACGTCACTGTGACATCAATGGCCTGCCCTGCACCGGCCATTGGCGGCAGGGTCGCCTGAATAGCCACAGCAGCGACGTTTTTGGATTTTGGCAGAGTGCTTTCATCCAGCTGCACACCAAACTGCTTCAGCATATTGTTCAGCGACTGGGCGGCAAATTTGACCTGGGCTTTGTCACCCGAGCCGGGTAAACCCACCACCAGACCGTAACCCACCAGCTGGTTATCCCGTACCCCCTGAATATCCACTATATCCAGCAAAGGACGGGGGGCAGCCATCACCAAAGCACTGCTGCAGCAGGCCACAAGACTGAACAACAGCGCACACAAACGCATAAGCCGCTCCGTTAAAACAGGTTCAGATAAGTTGAAAATAAGCTGGTCAGCCAGCCCGGCTCTGCCGCGTCGGCCAAAGTGCCTTTACCTGCATAGGTAATGCGGGCATCGGCGATACGCTGTGACGAGACTCTGTTGGTCACATCAATATCTTCAGGCCGCACTATGCCCTGCAGCCGGATGTATTCATCCCCCTGATTCAGCCGGATCCACTTCTCGCCACGGATCGCCAGGGCTCCGTTTGACAAGACTTCAGTGACCCGCACTGTAATGGCGCCCTGCAAAAAGTTTTGCTGACTGGCACTGCTTTCACCGCTGTAGCTCTGGCCCGATTCAAACTGACCACGGAAACGGGAGGTGTCTCTGTTGCCAAGTAAGGGCAAAGCACCGGCAATTTCGCTGCTGCGGTCCAGCTGGCTGTCGGCACTTTTGCTGGACTGGGTGCGTTCATTCAGCGCCACCGTCAGAATGTCCCCCACCCGGTAGGCACGTTTGTCTTCAAATAAAGTGAACATATAGGAATCGGAATACAGGCTGCCGTCTGTCACCACACTTTGTTCAGCACTGCCCATTTGCACCGGCTTTTCACGCTGCCAGTCGGCTTCATCGGCCAGCGGGCTGTCCGGGGTGCTGCTGCAGCCGGTCAGCCACAGCAACGCCAGAAGGATCAGAGGCCACATCACTGCTCTCCCGTTACATGCTCTGGCTGATGTAATTCAGCATATCGTCAGCGGCACTGACCACTTTGGCGTTCATTTCATAAGCCCGTTGCACCGCAATCATATTGACCATTTCGTCCACCACGCTGACATTGGAACCTTCCAGCGTGCCTTGCTGCAACTGACCAAAAGCCTCTTCACCCGGAATACCTTCCAGTGCTTCACCAGAGCCCGCTGTGGCACGGTACAGGTTGCCCCCCAGGGCTTCCAGACCAGCCGGATTGACGAAATTCACTGTCAGAATCTGTCCCAGCTCCACCAGTTCGTCCTGACCCGGCACCTGTGCTGTGACTATGCCGTCACGGCCCACTGTGATTTTGGTCGCTTCCGGCGGAACTACGATGTTTTGCGCCAGTGGCAGACCATTGCCATTGGTGATCAGGCCATCGGCGTTTAAATGAAACTGACCGTTGCGTGAATACAGCAGCTCGCCATCCGGGCTTTCCACCTGGAAAAAACCCTGACCGGCAATGGCCAGGTCCAGCTGATTGCCTGTGGTTTCAAAGCTGCCTTCGGTAAAGATTTTCTGGGTGCCATTCACCCGTACGCCGGTGCCCATCTGAATACCGGCCGGCACCTGGTTCAGTTCATCGGCCTGAGTGCCAGGCTGGCGCTGTACCTGATAAAACAGGTCTTCAAACACCACCCTGTCCTTTTTAAAACCGACTGTATTGACGTTGGCCAGGTTGTTGGAAATGGTGGTCATCCGCATGTCCTGCGCCGCCAGACCGGTTTTACTTACCCATAAAGCAGAATTCATCGTGGGGTCCTCTGTGCGGGCCTTAGCCGCTGATTAATTTGTTGCCACTGGTCGCCAGTTCGTCGGCAGTTTTCATCATGCGCAGGTTCAGTTCAAACTGACGGCTGACATTCATGGTGCTGACCATTTCTTCCACTGCATTGACGTTGGAACCTTCCAGTACACCGGTGCGCAGGCTGATGGCATCGGACTGCGCCAGCTCCTCTTCGCCCTGAGGCCGGAATAAACCGTCGGCGCCTTTGAGCATGGTCATGCCTTGGGAATCAACCAGCTTGATCCGCTCCGCCTGCTCCACCACCCCACCACCAACGGGCAACAGGTTAATAGTGCCGTCCGCCCCAATGTCGATATCGCCAAACTCCGGCAACTGAATAGCGGCACCACCGCCCATCACGGCAAAGCCATTGACGGTCAGGGCGCCATCGGCTCCCACCTGCAACTCACCGGCCCTAGTGTAGGCTTCGTTACCTGCAGCATCCTGCACTGCAATAAAGCCCTTGCCATTGACGGCCACATCCAGATCCCGGCCGGTTTCCATCATGGCCCCAGGCTGAATGTCGGTTGCCACCGGCAGCAGCTGTGCCTGAAAGCGGGTGCGGTACCCATCGCCGGTAATTTGCATGGCTCTGGCCTGTTCCATATCGGCCTTAAAGCCGGTGGTATTCACATTGGCCAGGTTGTTGGCGGTAATGCGCAGTGCGGTTTGCGCCAGTTCAGCGCCGGACACCGCGGTGTGGATTAAACGTTCCATGCCTTACCCCTTACACAGCGTTAAACAGCACCTGCATCATTTCGTCGGCAGTGCTGATGGTTTTGGCATTGGCCTGGTAGCTTTGCTGGAAGGACATTAAATCCACCAGTTGCTTGCTGATATCGACGTTGGAACCTACATAAGCACCGGCCATCAGCGAACCGAAGCTGCCTTCAGAGGGCACACCAATCAAAGCAGCGCCGGATTGTTCGCTGGCATACCAGGTGGTGTTATTGGCGCTTTCCAGCCCTTGTGGGTTGGCAAAATTGGCCAGCACCACCTGCCCCTGTAGTTTGGTCTCGCCATTGGAGAAAGTGGCCAGCACTTTGCCGTCTTCCGCTACAGAGACGCCGGTAAACTCGCCGGAGGTGTAACCGTCGGCATTGTTTTCATACAGGCCAAAAGCACTGCCAAACTGGGTCGATTTCACCAGATCCAGCTTGATACTCATGGGGCTGGCGTCTGTGGGAGTAAAACTCAGAGTCAGTTCACGCACGTTGGACGGGTCCGTCACGTTGTTATCCGGGTCTGGTGTGCTGCCGTCCAGCGGTAATAACTGGCCGTCCGCGCCAAAACTCATTCGCACCACTGCCACACCTGTGACATCAGTACCGTCGCTGTTTTTGGCAGTAATGGTGCTGCTGGCGGCACCGCCGAGGGCGGCGGCATCCAGAGGCTGACCATCCATGTAATACACCACATCCCACTGGTTCGCACCGGCTTGGTTAAAGTATTGGGTCAGGGTATGGCTGTTGCCGAGTGAATCAAAGACTTCGGTCGATTGTGAATAGTTAAAGGCCGTACCGTCTTTTGGATCAAACACAGCGGCATAAGGCAGTACCGGGCTGCCTGAATTCAGGTTCAGCGAAAAATTCACCGTTTCAGTGGCTTTGGCCGGAATATTACTGGCTTCCACTTTCAGGCCAGTTAACACGCCAGGCACCAGATTGCCCTGGTCATCAATGCCATAGCCCTGCAGCTGGTTGCCGTTATTGGTGATCAGGTTACGCTGCTCATCCAGCTTGAACTGGCCGGCCTGGGTATACGCCAGACGGCCGTTTTCAGAAATGACAAAAAAACCTTTGCCGGTAATGGCTAAATCCAGGCTTTGGCCTGTCGACACCAGGGTGCCTTGCTTTTCAAAATTTTCGCTGGTGGCCGACACGCCGACACCACTGCGCTGACCATTGTTGTAGATGGCGGAAAATTCAGTGCTGGCCGTTTTGTAGCCGGCGGTGCCTGAGTTGGCGATATTGTTTGAGGTCACTTCCAGCGCTTTTTGGGTGGTATTCAGGCCACTCAGGCCAATATTAAACATAGACATAACGTTCTCCTTTAGCCCTGAGTTGCTTTGGTCAGCTGATTGATATCAAAAAGGTAATGATTCCCCAGGCCATTCACCTGCAGAATAATGTCATCCGGCCCTGTGCCAACCGATACCCGCTCCACTGTACTGCTCAGGTAAACCGGCGCTTTTTGTTTGCTCTGGCCTGCGGTCACCTCAGCTTCCACGCGGTACACCCCGGCGTCCTGACTGTCAAAAGCAAAACGGAAGGTGCCGATACCCGGCTGTTGCAGTTGCTGTTCAGCCACCAGCTCACCGTCCTGGTCATAGAGGCGGAAGCGGACCTGATCCACTTCGGCCCCCAGATTCAGCGCACCGCTGATCGGGCCATCCTGTTCCAGCACTATGGTGTCAGCCTCAACATCCACGCTTTGGCCCACCATGCCGGTGGCTTCCAGCGCCTGCAGGCTTTGCATGTACTTCAGCTGGCTGGCGGCCTGGGTGTTCAGATTTTCCAGACTTTCGACACTGCTGAATTCCGCCAGCTGGCTGACATACTGAGTACCGTCCATCGGGTTAAGTGGGTTCTGGTGACTGATTTGCGCCACCAGTAACTCAAGAAACATACTGGATAACCCGGCCGCATCGGTTTTGCCATTGCTGCTGATGCTGCTGTCCGGGGTGTTGTTATTCACCTGACTGTTATTGCTGACGGCTGACATAAGATTCCTTATTGCCCCAATTTCAGCAGGCTCTGCTGCATACTGGAGACCCGGTTCATTACTTCCACTGAGGTTTGGAACGCACGCGAAGCCGACATCATGTCGGCCATTTCAGCCACCGGATTGACATTGGAATAAAACACCATGCCATTGCCGTCGGCCAGCGGGTTGTTGGGTTCAAAGCGCTGTTCAACGCTGCGGTCTGACTGCACCACCCCCAGGGTTTGCACCTGAGCAGACACAGAGCGGTTATCAAAATCCTGGTTGTATAAGGCGGAAAATACCGGCTTGATGGCACGGTACGCGGTCGCTTCGCTGGCGGCCGCTGTGTCGGCATTCGCCAGGTTGGACGCCACTGTGTCCAGCCGCATCACCTGCGCCCGCATCGCGCTGCCGCCAATGTCATAAATTGCTGAAAATGACATGCTTATTCTCCTTTGATGGCTTTATGCAAGCCGCCAATTTTCATATTCAGGAAGGTCAGGCTGGTCTGAAAGTCCATGCTGTTGGCCGCGAAATTGGCCTGCTCCACACTGAGCTCTGCGGTATTGCCATCCGCCGACGGCTGATTTGGCACCCGGTACAGCAGCTGCTGACGCAGGTCTGCACTGCTGAAGCGGCCCCCTTCGTGGTTGCTGATATCCGACTCGATATTTTGCAGAATGCTTTTGTAATCCAAATCACGGGCCTGAAAACCCGGGGTGTCCACATTGGCCAGGTTGCCGGAAATAATCTCGGCTCTGTCCAGCCGCAGTTGCAGTGAAAAAGGATGCACACCTAAAGCTTTGTCAAAAAATTCCATCGTTGTATCCTGTAGCAGGCGATACTGCTTAGGTACAAAGTCTGTGCCATACTTTAAAGGCCAAAGATTTCAATGTGTTACATAACAAAACCTCGGCAACGGCAACGAAAAGCGGAAGCGCTGCTTCCGCCATGGAAGCAGCTGTTTTTCCTCCTGCTCTGGCCTGGCACCAGTCTGGCCGCTGGCCTGGAACAGCAAATTCAGCAGGCGATCCAGCAGGACGTCCGTCAGTTCAGCCTGAAACTTGGCGGCCCGGCCCGGCCAAAAACCCAGATCAGCCTGAACCTGCCAGCCGCCTTGCAGGACAAAGCGGCCTGCAGCGGACTGCAGATCAGTCGCGCTAACCCTCAGCAGGCCCCCTGGGGCCGGGTCAGTTACAGCCTGAACTGCCCTGCCCCCCAGAGCTGGCAAAGCCGCGCCACAGCACAAGTGCAGGTCTGGCTGCCGATAGTGGTCAGCAGCAGGGCACTGCAGCGGGATGAAGTGCTCAGCGCTGACATGCTCAAGCTGGAACTGACCGAACTGCGCCAGTCCCGGCTGGACCCGGAGTTACAGATAGAACCTTTGCTTGGCATGCGAACCAAACGCCGCTTCAGTGCCGGTCAGCCGGTCAGCCGGCATCTGCTGGAAGCCCAGCTGTTGGTGCGCAAAGGCCAGCAGGTGATTATTCAGGTGAAAACAGCCGATTTTGCCGCCAGCACCACAGGGGTCGCACTGGAGGATGGGGTATTGCATCAGCGTATCCGGGTGCAGAACAGCAGTTCCGGCGCTGAACTGGAGGCGGAAGTGGTTGCAGAAGATAGGGTGCAAACTTTATTCAGAAAAGATTAAAGTTCTGCCGTTGCAGCGTCGCTTAAGATGAATAACAGAGAATACAGACAGGTGCGTTATGCTGAAAATTGACCAGTACAACCCGGTTCAGGCCTTGAAAAAAGCAGGCCCGCAGACAGAGCAACAGCCCGTAAAAGCCGGCCAGCCAACAACGACTGACACTGGCAATGCACATGTGGTGGACGCCGCCAGCCGCCATTTGCAGCACAGCTTCGACCAGCTTGGCCAACAAAGTGAGGTCGACCTGGACAAAGTAGCTGCCATTAAGCAGGCACTGGCGTCCGGCCAGTTGAAGCTGAACGACGCACAAACCGCCCAGGATATTCTGGAGTTCCATAAAAAATGAACCAACAGCCGCTGAAGCTGGTTATCCAAAGCCTGCAGCAGGACCAGCAGTTGCTGCAGCAATTATCGCCCTTGTTGCAAAAGCAATATGTGCTGCTCAGCCTGCGTAAAAGTGCCGAACTGGAACTGTTAAATCAGCAGGCCACGGCGCTGCTGACCAAAGTGCAGCATAATCATCAGCAGCGCCTGCAAGCGATGCGCGAACTGCAGTTGCCTGCCACAGAGCAAGGTTTTAGCCTGCTGTTACAGAAGCTGCCTCAGACCATTCGTAACGCCAGTGCAGACCTGCTGCAGATGGTGCAAGATCACACCGAACTCTGCCAGCGTCTGAACCAGAAAAACGGCGAGCTGCTGGCGCAACAACGCCGCCTGTTACAACGCCTGCTCGGCCAACACGACCAGCAAAGTTACCCGCAATTGAGCTTCTGACTGGGCGCAGTCGCGACTTAATCCAGCCGCTTTTTAAACCCCAAAGTTGCCAGCGCCAGACCCATCAGCGCAAAGGCCAGCAAGGCCCCCAAGTCAGGCAGCAATTGCAGCCAGTGAGCGTCACGCAGCACCACAGCACGGATCATGCGCACAAAATGGGTGGCCGGTAAGACTTCGGCCACCCACTGCACTGGCTTTGGCATCGCGACAAAAGGAAACATAAAACCCGACAACAAAATAGAAGGCAGCAGAATAAACACCGTCATCTGCATCGCTTCCAGCTGGGTCTTGGCTTTGGTGGAAATCAGCAGCCCCAGCGTCAGGCTGGCCAGAATAAAGGCCAGAGTCACCATAAATAACGACACCAGATCCAGCGGCAAGGGCACCGCAAACAACAGATGACCTAACCCCAGAATCAACCCCGTCTGGATAAAACCAATGCAGAGATACGGCAAAATTTTCCCCAGCATCAGCTCCAGCGGTTTAATAGGTGTATTGATCAGAAACTCCATATTGCCCTGCTCCCGCTCCCGCACTATGGCGGCTGAGGTAAACAGAATCATCGTCATGGTCAGGATCACCGCCACCAGCCCTGGCACAATATTCACCGCCGTGCGCCGTTCCGGGTTGAAGTAATGCACCACCGCCAGCGCCCCTTGTTGTGGGCTACCCTGCAGCAGCTGCGTCTGTCCTATCGGCAATTGCTGCAGGCTGTGAATAGCGCCGGACAAGGTGGGGTCTGATGCATCCGTCAACCACTGCGCCAAAGGCCGCGCTGCCAGATGCCCTGACGCCTGCCCCAGCCGCCAGTCGGATAAACGCCGCTCATAATCGGGCGGAATATAAAGCACAGCACTGACCTGACCAGCGGTAATGGCCTGTTCGGCTTGTTGCACTGAGTCAAAACTTTGCACAAACAACAGGGCCTGACTGGCCTGCAAATCCTGCACCAGCTGGCGCGAGCCTGAGGTGCCGGCAAAATCCACCACACCCACAGGCACATCCCGTACATCGGTATTAATGGCAAAACCAAACAGCATCAGCTGAATAAGCGGGATCATCACAATCATCGCAAAGGTAATACGGTCGCGCGCCAGCTGGCGCAGCTCCTTAAACACTATGGCACCGGTTCTAATGAGTGCAGACATAAGCCCTCCCGGTATGGGCCACAAAGACATCCTCCAGCGACGGCCGAGCCTGTTCGGCACGGACACCGTCCGGCAATAAGGCCTGCAAGGCTGACAAATCAGCCGTTGGCTGACGCAGCAATACCCGCAGGCTTTGCCCGACCTGAGCCACCGACAACACAGCGGACTGCTGTTCCAGTTGCAGCTTCAGCACCCGCAGTTTGTCGCCGCGCAGTTCCAGTACCCGGCCCTGCAGCTGCTGCATCAGTACGGCCGGGTTGCCGTCGATGCGTTTTTGCCCCAGTTCCAGTATCGCCAGCTGGTGGCAACGTTCAGCTTCGTCCATATAGTGGGTGGACACCAGAATGGTGGTGCCCTGGTCGCTTAAATCGAACAGCCGCTCCCAAAAGTCACGCCGGTTCTCCGGGTCCACTGCCGAGGTGGGCTCGTCCAGAAACAGCAATGCAGGCTGATGCATGGTGGCCGCAGCCAGTGCCAGCCGCTGTTTCTGACCACCACTTAAGGCACCGGCCCGCACTTGCTGTTTGTCTTCAAGATGGTACAGCGCCAGCAGCTCTTTGCAGCGCTGAGCCCGGTGGGCGCTGCTCAGACCATAAATCTGCCCGACAAACTGCAGGTTTTCCTGCACCGATAAGTTGTCGTACAAAGAAAACTTCTGCGTCATATAGCCCACCTGCTGGCGCAGTTGTTCGGCCTGTTGTGGCAATGTCAGCCCCAATACCTTCAATTGACCACTGCTGGGCGTCAGCAGGCCGGTCAGCATACGGATAGAGGTGGATTTGCCGCAGCCATTCGGCCCCAAAAAGCCGTAAATGGAACCAGCCTGCACTTGTAAATCCAGCGCGTCCACCGCTGTGTAGTCACCAAAACGGCGGGTCATGCCACTGACATCAATAGCGAACTCAGTCATGGCAACACCAATTGCACTGGCAGACCCGATGGCAGTTTTTCAGCGCCGGTCAGGTCAATTTCGGTCAGAAACACCAGCCGGGCCCGGTCTTTTTGCTGCAAGGCATAGTGCGGGGTAAAGCTGGCTTCGCTGGCAATTTTGCGGACTTTGCCAGCCAGTGGCGCAGCCAAGCCGTCAACCTGCACCTGCACGACCGAGCCGACATGCACTTTGGCAAGGTAAGGCTCCGGCAGATACACCCTGGCATAAGGCGCCTCATCGGCCGACACAATGGCCGCCACTGCCCCTTGCGGTATGCGCTCACCTAACTTGTAGGGCAAATCCTCCAGCAGGCCAGTGCGGGTGGCGACAATGCTTAAATCGGCCAGTTTTTTCCGCTCCTGCGCCAGTACCATCTGCTGTGCCTGTACGGCCGCTTGCGCCTGCAACAGCACTTCAGACCGGCTGCCTTGCTGCAATTCCTGCCACTGTTCGCGCGCACTCTTGACCGCAGCGCTGGCGGCTTTGCTGGCCGCCACTGCGCTGTCTAAATCGGACTGACTATTCAGTTTCTGGCTGCGCAGCTGGCGTTGCCGTGCCAGTTGTTGCTGCGCCAGCTGTTGTTCGGCCTGCAGTTGCTGTACTGTGGCGGCCGCCGCCGCTATTTGTTCCACCCTGTTGCCATTTTGCCGTTCCAGCAGCAGCGCCTGTAACCGCTCAAGCTCGGCCTGAGCCTGCGCCAGCCGGAACTTCTGATGGCTATCATCCAGCTGCAGCAGCAAGTCGCCTTGTTGCACCCGGCTGCCTTTGCTCACAGGGCTTTGCACCACCAGCTCAGTGCTGGTGGCCAATAAACTGATGCGGTCACGCTCCAGGGTGCCAAAAGCTGCGACCTGCGATTCACCCTGACAACCAGCCACTACCAGCAACCCCAGAACCAGCGGCCACTTGTTTAATTTAAACATTCTGCTTCTCCTGATCGGGCACCAGACCACTGTGCAACAGTTGCTGCTGATGTTGCCCCAGCTGGGTTAAAAATTCCGGGGTCATGGCAATCCCCAATTGTTGTTTCACTACGTCGGGCATTAAAAACGGGAAGATTGCCAAACTGACACAAGAAACGATGGCGTTCAGCGGATCACACTCAGGCTTCAACCGGCCTGGTTCACGCATATAGCGCTGCAGCTGGCTGATCATCTGCTGAAACATCTGACCAAAAATTTTGCTGACAATACGGTGTTCCGCTGAGTCCGGGTCGTGCAAGGAACGGAAGATCAGTTTTGGCAGTTCAGGGGCCTGCCCCATCAGCTGGTAATAGGTCTGAATAAACAGCGCCGGGCTGCTCTGGCTTTTTTGCTGGTTTTGCTGGCGGACCAGCCGGGCTAGTGGCTGAATGGTTTCGGTGACCACAGCCTCAAACAGACCGGCTTTGTCCTGAAAGTAATACCGGATCATCGCCGCATTGACGCCAGCCGCGTCGGCAATCAGCCGGGTCGACACTTTGGCGTAACCTTTTTTCGAAAACAGCAGCCGGGCATGGTGCAACAGCTGCTGACGGATTTGACTGTCCCCTGACGGACGGCCTGCATGCTCCGGCATGGCACACCTCATAATTCATCAGTTGATGAATATGCTAGAGGTTGCGGTCCAATTGCTCCAGCTGATTAATTCTCCACCAACTGCAGCTTTGATGAATTAGCTGGCGGATTCAGACCAAACAACAGACAAAGCACAGAGGACCGGCGAATGCTTTCATAGGCCAGAGCCCCACTGGTGATGGTGCCAAGCAGGATCAGCAGCGCTTCCGGCCCTGCGGGCAGCGCCAGCGGTTTCAGTACCATGGCAAAGACAATAATCAGCGTTTGATGCAACAGGTACCAGGGCAGAATGGCCTGATTACAATAAGTCAGCCAGCTGCTGTTGCGCCCGGCCAGGTAGCGGCCGGCATAACCCAGAATGGCCAGCAAAAAGCCCCAGTGGTTTAGCACCACCACCAGCGCCACTATACAGGTCAGCCACCACTGGGTGCCAGCCGGGTCTTCCAGAGAGTCAAACCACTGGTGGCGGTCAGCAATAATCAGTGCATAACTCAGCAGCGCCAGCCCCAGCCAAAGCCGGCGGTACTGCAGCAGCTGCGCCCACCAGTGAGACTGACGCGCCAGCACAAAACCAGCCAGAAACACCGGCAGGTATTTGGCATGGTTATACCAGTCATCGACCAGCGCATGCGTGCTTGGGTACAGCGGCTTTAACCAGTACCAGGCGGCCGCCAGCACCAGCAAGACCAGCAGCAGCGCCAGCCAGGCTGGCCAGTGCTGCGCCTGCCGCACCAGCCATTGCAATAATGGCAGAGCCACCAGCGCCAGCAGGCTGTAACACCAGAGGTAAGGAATAAACCAGGCGTGGTTCCAGGTCAGCAGGCCAATAGGGCTGTGGTGCTCCGGCAATAACGAGGTCCAGGGGTTAATGTACTGCTGCCAGAACTTAAAATAGCCAGGTTCAATCAGTTGCTGACTGAGTGCTTCGAAATACACCTGCGGCACCACCAACACCGCCATGGTCAACAGCAGCGGGATCAGTAACCTTTTGGAGCGCAGCCCCAGCAACTGCAAGGGCGGGTATTTATGGCACACCAGGCTAAGCGCCATACCGCTGAGTAAAAACAGCAGCGACATCCGCCAGGGATTGGTGAAGATCATCAGGTCCTGCAACCAGACTTGCGGCTGGTCAGTTTTTACATGCCAGCCCCAGTCGGCCACATAGTACATGCCCAGGTGGTACAGGATCAGAACGGCAAAAGCCAGACAGCGCAGCCAGTCCAGTTCATATCGACGTTCAGTGTCAGTTCGTGTCATGCTAAACCTCCTTCAGTTGACAGCCGCACTGTGCCTGAACAGGCGGGGACAAGGGAGCTGAAGTGGTTCTGAGGTGGTAGTCGGGGATAAGAGGTGGCTGATGGGGACGAAAAATCCGGGCTGGTTTGCATTGATAGATAAAAACCCGATGCTCTGGGGCTATGGGGTACTGCTGCTTTATCTGCTGCTGAATAACAGCATCAATGCCAGCTCGGTCTGGATAGAGCACAGCCGCGATCCCGGCAATACTTTGTTGTGGTGGGAACCCTGGCTCTGGGAGTTCAGCAGCCTGCTGTCGACCCTGACGTTGTGCCCGCTGCTGTTCTGGTTTTTCCGCCTTTACCCACCACGTTTCAATGCGCTGCGCCAGCAGTTGTTAGTGCATGCGCTGGTCAGCCTGCTGTTCAGCCTGAGCCATGTCGGTTTGATGGTGCTGCAACGCGAACTGGTATACCACTGGCAAGGTATGGGCTACAACTTTGGGCCTTTAGGCCGCGAACTCTGGTATGAATACCGCAAAGACGTCTGGGGTTATCTGTTTTTACTGACCTGCTATCAGTTGCTGGGTTTTGTCTGGCGCCGGTTAAAAGGCGATGCCAGACTGATCGCCGAACAAGCCAACCAACACAGCAGTGAACCTGAACCCGCGGCGCAGGCACCGAAGCACTTTCTGGTACGTAAACTGGACAAAGAATTTCTGGTCAAAGTGGCCGATATTGACTGGCTGGAGGCCAATGGCAATTACGTCAACCTGCACAGTGCAGGCCGGATTTACCCGCTGCGTGCCACCCTGGCCCAGCTGTGCAGTCAACTGGAGTCTCAAGGATTCAGCCGTATTCACCGCAGCCTGGCCGTCAATCACCGGGCCATCCAAAGCATCAGCTATGACGCCAGCGGTGATGGTGAAATAGAGCTGTCTGGCGGGCAACGGCTGGCGTTATCCAGGCGCTACAAAGAACAACTTCGCAATCAATTTCGTCAGGTGGCCCCTACATGACGCCTGCAATTCTGACCGCACGCCGTGCCCGTATTGCTTTTGAAGTGCTGGACTACCCGCATGATCCTGCCGCAGTCTCTTATGGCCTGGAAGCGGCGGAAAAACTGCAGCTGCCGCCTGAACAGGTGTTTAAAACCCTGGTGATCCAGCTCGATGGCAGCGAGTTAGTGGTCGCACTGGTGCCGGTGCAGCATCAACTGGACCTGAAAGCACTGGCCCGTCAGGCCGGTTGCAAAAAGGCGCAACTGGCCGACGCTGCGTTGGTGGAGCGGGTGACCGGTTATGTGCTGGGTGGGGTCAGCCCACTGGGGCAGAAGAAACTGCTGCGCACCCTGATTGACCAGAGCGCCCGGCAATTTGCCCAAATTTACGTCAGCGCAGGCCGGCGAGGGCTGGAACTGCAGGTGGCTCCTGCAGATTTGGCTGCATGCTGCCGCGCTGAATTCAGGCCATTGGCCCGCTGATCCGCTGTATCGCAGCTGGCCTGTCGCTGAGCAGGCAAACCGCCGGCACCAGCCCGGCCACAGGGAATTCACTTTACTTCGGCTTTAAAATCACTAAGATGTCGGCATCATCTTTTTCAGCCACAGGCCTATGAAACCCGACCGAAGGTGCGCTGCAATCCTGCCGATTGTAGCGTGTAACAACCTGAAACCAACCAACAGCCCGCCTCAGGCGGCTGAGGTTATTGCATCTGGTCCAGCGGTTGCCCTGCCTGTAGCACACCCAATACGGACCCCGACCTCTTTTTGGATGGTGGTGGTCTTACCCAGTTATTCAGCTTTAACAGCACCTGCCCGGATGGCAGGTAGCTATCCTTTTTCTTAATACGCGGAGCATATAGAAACTTTATGGAAATTTTCATTCTGGTCGGTTTGATCGTCTTGAATGGTATTTTTGCGATGTCAGAAATAGCGCTGGTCACAGCGCGTAAATCCCGACTGACCGCATTGGCCCACAGCGGCAGCAGTTCAGCCAAAATGGCGCTGAAACTGGCCGAAGACCCCACCCAGTTTTTATCCACAGTACAGATTGGTATTACCTCCATCGGTATTCTGAACGGTATTTTCGGTGAATCTATTCTGGCCGAACCTTTTTCTGTCTGGATGCAGAGCTACGGTGTGCCGCTGAATGTGGCCAGCGTGTTGTCCACTGTACTGGTGGTTATAGTCGTCACTTATGTGTCTATTGTGGTGGGTGAACTGGTGCCCAAACGTATTGGCCAGGTGTCGGCCGAAACCATCGCCTGCCTGATTGCCAAACCCATGGCATTGCTGGCCGTAGTCACCAAACCTTTTGTCTGGATGCTGTCGGGCTCAACCCACACCCTGATGCGTCTGCTGGGCTTTAACCATCAGATGGGCGACAACGTCACGCACGAAGATATTCAGGCCATGTTGCAGGAAGGCTCCAGCGCCGGTGTCATTGAGCACAGCGAACACGCCATGGTGAAAAACGTCTTCCGGCTGGACGAACGCAGCATTTCCTCCTTGATGGTGCCTCGCTCCGACATTATCTACCTGGATGTCAACCAGCCACTGGAGGAAAACCTGAAACGGGTGATGCAGTCACCACATTCGCGTTTTCCGATTTGCCGTAACAACATTGATGACGTGGTTGGCATTGTGTCGGCCAAACAGCTGCTGGCGCAGTCCATTGCCGGCAAAAACATTCAGATAGCCACGCTCGCCAAACCGGTGAATTTTGTGCCGGACAGCCTGTCGGGCATGGAACTGCTGGACCATTTCCGCACCGCCGGTTCGCAAATGGTGTTTGTGGTGGACGAATACGGCGACCTCAAAGGCATGGTCACACTGCAGGACATGATGGACGCACTGACAGGTGAATTTGACCAACAGGACGATGATGAAAAAATGGTGATCCGCCGCGACGACGGCAGCTTGCTGCTGGACGGTTTATTGCCGGTGATCGACCTGAAAGACACGCTGGAAATCAAAGAACTGCCAGAAGAAGACGAAGGCCGTTACCAAACCTTAAACGGCTTGCTGATGTACGAGCTGGGCCGCATCCCGCAAACCACAGACGTGGTGGAAATTGCCGGCTGGCGCCTGGAAATTATGGATATGGACGGCAAACGGGTCGATAAAGTGCTGGCCGAAAAACTGCCGGAGCAGATGCTGGACGAAGATTTAATGGATTAAACCACAGAGCGGCCCTCTGTGGGCCGCTTTGCTTTTCTGTACTTCGATTTAACCAATAATCCGCTTTTGCACTGTGATCCCCAGCCGTTTTGCCAGCCGGGTCAGGTTGGCTCTGTCCTGCTGTAAACGCCGAGCCGCTTCGGCCCAGTTGCCGTCTGTTTGCTGCAAAGTCTGTAAAATCAGCTGACGCTGAAAGCTGTCGGTCGCTGTTTTTAAATCGGTCAGCTGCTCGGGCAACACAGAGGCTTGGCTGGCCAGTGCCACAGGTGCAGCAGCTGTCAGCTCCAGCTGTGCAGCGTCCACACTGACAATAGCGGCCCGGCCTTTTTGCCCGGCGGCTTTCAGCGCGGCCCGGCTTAACATATGCTCCAGCTCCCGCACATTGCCAGGCCAGTTGTAACTGACCAAGGCATCGGCGGCGTCAGCGGCCAGTTTCAGTTGGCGAATGCCCAGTTTGCGGCTGATCTGTTCGAGAAAATAACCGGCCAGCAGCAGCACATCATGCTGGCGCTGGCGCAGCGGCGGTACGGTCAGCGGGTACACCGTCAGCCGGTGGTACAAATCAGCCCGAAACCGGCCTTGTTCCACTTCCAGTTGTAAATCGCGGTTGGTGGCGGCAATCACCCGCACATTGACCTTTTGCACCGCATCTTTGCCAACCGGCTGAATTTCACCACTCTGCAGCACCCGCAGCAGTTTGGCCTGAATACTCAGGGGCAACTCGCCCACTTCATCCAGAAAAATACTGCCGCCGTCGGCCAGTAAAAACTTACCGGGCCGCTCTTTTTCCGCACCGGTAAAAGCACCACGGGCGTGGCCGAACAATTCTGCTTCTGCCAGGCTTTCCGGCAATGAAGCGCAGTTCAGATGCACCAAAGGCGCGGTTTTGCGTGGCGATAACTGATGTAAGGTGCGGGCCACCAGCTCTTTGCCAACACCGGTTTCGCCCTGCACCAGCACTGTGTAGTCAGACCCTGCCACCAGCTGAATATCACTGCGCAGCGCCTGCATCGCCGCACTCTGGCCTATCAGTTCACCACCATCCCGCAGCAGTGCTTCCTGCGTCAGCTCCTGCACCAGTTGCTGCGCATGCTGGGCACTCAGTGCCAGTTTGGTCATCTCAAAAGCGCTTTTTAAGGTCGCCGCCGACAAGGCCGCCATCAGCTCCAGTGTTTTGTCACTGATGCTGTCAAAGGCATAAGGTTCCAGGCTGTCGATGGTCAAGAGGCCAATCAGCTGCTGGTCGGAATACAGCGGCAAGCCCATGCAGGAATGCACGGGCAAATCGCCGGAACGCGCCAATAGCAGGCCGTCGTAGGGATCGGCCAGCTCACTGTCTGCCGGGAACCGGTAAGGGCCCGGGCTTTGGCATAACAGCGCCAGCCGGGGGTGTTCGCTCAGGCTAAAACGTCGCCCCATGGTGTCCGCCGACAGGCCCTGAATGGCCAGAGGCGTCAGCACCTGCTGATGCAGCCCCATCAGCACCACGGCGTCGCAACGAATGGCTTTACGGATCGAGGTTAATAAACGGTCGAAGCGGTTTTCATTGTTCAGGCTATTGGCTAAATCCAGTGCCACTTCCAGCAGTATGGCGCTGTTTTGTTCTGTCGCTGCAGCAGACATGTCAAATTGACTCTTTTATTGCAAATTAACTGCGAAACAGCATAGGTCAAAATGACATGATTACCAATAAACTTTACTTAAATCATTGAAATAAAACACTAAATAAAGGTGGCACGTTCAATGCTCTGTTAAGACTGAAATCAGTATTTACCAGGAGCTCTGTATGCAAGCCACGACTTCATTCTTCACTATGGCCGGTTACCAGAAGTTATTGGGCTGGTCCAATGTACTGCTGACGTTGTCAGTGCTGATCTTAATCACCACAGTGCTGATCTGTTACCCCTTTGAGCAGTGGTTCAGCATGCAGCAGCTGATCGCTGGCCACCTGAGCATGATCGGCAGTGCCACGCTGATGAAAATCAGCTACGTCGGCCGCTGTGTGGCTCAGTACGGCTTACAGCAAGAGGTGCGCTGAATATGTTGCCGCAGAATATTGAGCCGAACCCGGCCAGCAGCGCCATACCTGCGGTGTTGGCACTGGCGTTCCGGCCCTTCTTTTTATTGGCCGGGCTCTGGGCCCTGCTCGCCATCGGCCTCTGGCTTGGCCAACTGTCCGGCTGGTGGCCAGGCCAATTATTGCTGCCAGCAACGCTCTGGCACAGCCACGAAATGCTGTTTGGTTTTGGCGCTTTGGTGGCGGCCGGTTTTCTGCTGACCGCAGCGCAAAACTGGACCGGCGTACCAGGGCTGAAAGGCGGCAAACTGGCGCTGCTCTGCCTGATTTGGCTGTCGGCGCGGCTGACGCCTTTTGTCGCCCCCAGTCAGGGGATCTGGCTTTTGATCGCGCTGCAAAGCCTGTGGTGGCTGGGGGTGATTGCAGCATTAGGCCGACAGCTCTGGCTGGCGAAAAGCCGCAACAACTACCAGTTTCTGCCGTTGCTGCTGGCGATGGCCTGCCTGAATGCAGCAGTGCTTTGGCTAAGCCAGAGCCAGCACTTGGCCTTAGCCTCTCATCTAAGCCACAGCATGATCCTGCTGTTCTGCCTGCTGATGGGCCTGGTCGGCGGCCGGGTTATCCCCTTTTTCACCGCCCGCGCCACTCAGACCGAACAAGTGCGCACGGCGCGGCTGGACCCACTGCTGCTGTGGGTCAGCCTGCCGGGTACCGCGCTTTTTATCAGCAGTGGTTTTTTCCAGCCGCTGTGTTCACCGGGTTGGCTGATGGCGCTGGCTGGCCTTCTGCATCTGGTCCGGCTTGGCTGCTGGTTCACCCCTGGCTTGCTGCGTCAGCCCTTGCTCTGGTCTTTGCATGCCTCCTATCTCGCGATGGCGCTGGGCTTGCTGCTGATGGGTATTGCCCTGCTGACCGGCTGGCTGAATTTTAAAGACATGTTGCACCTGGTGGCGATTGGCGCCATGGCCGCGATGATGCTGGCGATGATGGCGCGGGTGTCGCTCGGCCATACAGGCCGGCCTTTAGCTACCCGGCCTGTGATGGCCTGGAGTTTTGCCGCCTTATTGCTGGCCGGGCTCTGCCGCAGCCTGGCCAGCGCACTGAGCGCACCGCATCTGTGGTGGCAACTGAGCGCTGCGCTCTGGCTGGCCGCCTTCCTGATTTTTACCCGGGTCTACTGGCCCATCCTGACTTCCCGCCGGCTTGACGGCCGGGCGGGCTGATTTTTACTCCACACGAGGTTGATATGTTAACTGCAAAGCAAATTGAACTGGTCAAAAGCACTGTGCCCCTGCTGGAAAACGCTGGCGTGGCGGTCACAGATTATTTCTACAAGCGGATGTTTAACGCCGAACCCCAGCTGATGAATATTTTTAATCTTTCCAATCAGCGCAGCGGCCGCCAGCAGTTTGCGCTATTCAGTGCTGTGGCGTCCTACGCCAGGCATATAGATAACCTGGGGGTGCTGGGGGCTGTGGTGGAACGGGTGGCGCATAAACACAGCAGTTTTGTGATTGAACCTGCCCATTACGACATTGTCGGTCACCACCTGATTTGCACCTTAAAAGAACTGGCACCAGATCAATTTACCGACGAAGTGGCTGAAGCCTGGACAGTGGCTTACCAGCTGCTGGCTGGCATTCTGATCGGCCGTGAAAAACAGCTGTATCAGCAGTCCGCCGAGGCCTCCGGTGGCTGGTCGGGCGCCCGCCGTTTTGTGGTCAGTGAAAAAACCAAAGAGTCGGAGCTGGTGTACAGCTTTGTGCTGACACCGGAAGACGGTGGTCCGGTGATCGGCTACCAGCCAGGCCAATACCTGGGCGTTAAGGTGAAACCGCCTTACGCAGATTATGTCGAAATTCGCCAGTATTCGCTGTCGGACAAAGCCAATGGCCGCAACTACCGCATCAGCGTGAAACGCGAACAGCAGCCACAGCCTGGCCTGGTCTCCAACTACCTGCATCAGCAGGTGCAGCCAGGTGACGTACTGGAACTGATGCCACCGGCCGGTGACTTTTACCTGAAATCGCAGACGGTGCCGACAGTGCTGATTTCAGCCGGTGTCGGCCTGACCCCAATGCTGGCGATGCTGGAAACACTGGTGGCCGCACAAGCGCAAGTGCCGGTCTGGTATCTGCACGCCTGCGAAAACCCAGAGCAGCATTCTTTCCGCCAGCGTATCAGCGAGCTGCAGCAGCAGTACCACGCTCTGCAAAGCTACAGCTGGTACCAGCAACCACAACCAGCGGCAGCAGGTGAGTTCAGCGGCCTGATGCAGCTGGACGCCATCGCCACTGAACTCCCGCTGCACACAGGCCAGTTTTATCTTTGTGGCCCCACCGGCTTTATGAAGTTTGCCAAAGACCAGTTACTGGCCTTAGGCGTGCATGCGGAAGCCATTCATTACGAAGTGTTTGGCCCGCACAGCGACCTGTAATACAGGCTTTGCAAGGGAGGGCTTGCCCTCCCGGTTCCGGAGGTTTTATGTGGACTTTGATTCGGCGCCAACTGAGTGCCCCAGCCGAGCTGAAACGGACACAACAGCACAATGCCCTGCTGCAACAGCAGCTGGAGCTTGCCAGACAACAGCAACAGGAACTGCAAAACCAGCTGAGCCAACTGCAACAACAGTCGCAACAGCAACACCAACTGCTGCAGTTTCGCAGCAAAGCAGCCGGCAGCATGCAACGCTTTGGTGACAGTGTGGCACAACTGGACCATGCCATGCTGACCCTGTCCGGCGATTTGCAGCTGCAATTGCAACAAAGCAAGGCGTTACGCCAGCTCAGCCAAACCAACAGCCAGCAACTGGAACAGAGTGCAGCCTTGCTCAACACTCAGCACCAGTTGCAACAACAAGCCGCTGAGTCGCTGCACCAACTGAGCGAAGAAGCCTCCGCTGTAGGCGATGTACTGGGCTTGATCCGGCAAATAGCGAACCAGACTAATTTGCTGGCGCTGAACGCCGCCATTGAAGCCGCCCGCGCAGGCAATGATGGTCGCGGTTTTGCCGTGGTCGCCAGTGAAATCCGCCAGCTGTCGGCCAGTACCAGCACAGCGACCGAACGCACCACCACAGCCCTTGAACACATTCGCAGCAAAATTGATCAGACCGCCAGTCTGATGGATCAGCTGACCGCTCAGCATCAGCAGTTGGAGCAAAGCTTCTGGCAAAACCGGCAACATGTTGCCAGCCTGAACCAGCATATTGCCCGGTCAGCCTGCCAGAGTGCCAACGCCAGTCTGGTGTTTGAGGTGGAACTTGCCAACCTGCAGGAGCTGGCGCTGAAACTGCAGGTGTACCAGCAATTATTCAGCGATGTCCACACTGGCAATCAGTCTTCAGCTGTGCTGGATGAACAACAGTGCCGGTTGGGTCAGTGGTTCAGTCGCCATCAATTTGCCAGCCAGCCACAAACTGCAGCCATTTACCGGCAAATAGAACCACCGCATCAGGCTGTGCACCAGCAGGCTGAGCAGGCACTGCAGCAGTATCAGCAAGGCCAGTACGACAGGGCCGCTGACAGCCTTCAGCAGATGGAACAAGCCAATCAACAGGTCACCGCATTGTTGCAACAGCTGCTGGAGGCTCTGTTACAACAGACAGACAGCAGCCCCAGCGGGGATGGTAGCCAGTGTCACCCGGTGTAAAAGTCTGTTTCGATTTTGTAATCCCTACCTGTCTTGGTATGGGCTTTGCTGCAGATCGCAGGCCAGGTCAACAAGGAGCTGGCCCAGGCTTGTTTATCTTTGTTACAGGAGTAGTCCCCTTATGAGTGGTATCCCATTAAACACAATGCAGGTCGGAACTATGCAGGTCAGCAACCACTGGCTGGAGTATCAACTGGTGGCACCACAGGACAGTGCTTCTGGTCCCAGCCGACGTAAACTGACGGCCGATGATTACAAAACTGCGGCGGCCTCAGCTCAGGCTGAACATGCAGCACGGCAAGGTCAACCGCAAGCAGCCCCTGCATCTGCAAAGCAGCAAGACGTCGCACAACAGGAGCAGGAGCACCAGCAGAGTCAGCAACGCCAGCAGTTACTGGACTCCTTGTTCGCTCAGTTGCGTACCGCACCACCGCAGCAGTCCCATGGCAATACCACTGTGGCCTGAGGAGCCGCAGATACTCCTTTGTGCTGGCTTGGAAACTGAGCATAAAAAAACCGGCGCTATCCTGAAATGCGCCGGTTGTACTCGTTAATTCAAACCCGCTTTATTCAGGCCAAAAGCCGCATCCTGCGAGCCAGGTTCCACCAGCGCCAGAATCTGCATCCGGTTCCAGAAGTTAATCAGACCAATGCTGTAGGTCAGCTCTGAAATTTCCACATCGCTGAAATGCTCTTTGGTCGCATTGTATAATTCAGAGCTGATCCCGGTGTCAGGCAGTTGGGTCAGAGCCTCAGTTAACGCCAGAGCGGCTTTTTCTTTGGCGTTAAACAGTGGCGACTCGCGCCAGATAGCCACATGGTAAATCCGCAATTCACGCTCACCTTTAATTTTGGCTTGTTTGATATGCATATCCAGACAGAAGGCACAGGCATTCAGCTGCGAAGCGCGGATATCAATCAGGCTTTTGATCAAAGGATCAATCGACGTTTTGTAGGCGGCCATACTGGCATCCATCAACGCCTTGGTCAGGTGCGGCACAGTTTCAAAGTGGTTCAGTCGTGCGGTCATGATTACATCTCCTGTGGGTTAACAAAGTGAGTCATTAAAAACTCTGTGGCGGCCATTGCCTCTGGAATAGCGCTGGCTTTGGTGCGCGGATGGTGAGTGCCATCGACGCGGATAAACCTCAGATCCGTAATGCCGATGTAACGCAAGGCGGTGCGGATGTAAGGGGTAAACTGGTCGTCCTGCTCAGTCGGCTGGCCGATAAAAGGGGTGCCATTGGCCATCACCACAAACACAGGTCTGTCCGGCACCAGCCCCACTTTGTCGCCTTGGGCGGTAAACGCAAAAGTGCGGCCAGCACGGGTGATATGGTCAAACCAGGCTTTCAGCACTGAAGGCAAGCCCAGGTTCCATACCGGTGATGCAATCAGCAGCATGTCGTGCGCCAGCAGTTGATCGACCAGCTGGTCTGACAACAGCACGGCTTTGTGTTGCCCGGCACTGCGCTCGTCCGGCTTGGTCAGAAAAGCACTGACTGTCAGAGCGTCCAGGTGCGGCAGCGGGTCCTGTGCTAAATCCAGTGTGGTGACCTGCAACCCAGGGTAACGCTGTCTCAGTTGCGTTAACAGATATTCGGCGACTGCTCTGGACGCTGAATTCAGCCGGTTCGGGCTGACAGTGATATGTAACAGTTTCATGCGGTCACTCCGTGGCCAGTCTGTGGCGTTGCTGGAATCGATGTGCAAAGTTTAGCCATTCATGCCATAGTTGAAAGATACAAAAACCGTGTATTTAGGTAGGACATGGGGTATCAGCAGATTTATCAGCGTTATAAACAGCAGATCTTAAGCGGCCAGCTGAAGCCGGGTGAGAAGGTGCCGGCGATCCGGGTGTTAGCAGACGATTTGGGCGTAGCAAAAAAAACCGTGGAAACGGCCTATAACATCCTGTGCGGTGAGGGGTATCTGGTCAGCCGCGGCGCTTTAGGCACCCTGGTGAATCCCGATTTGCAGTTGCCTCCACCTAAAACGGAAGGAAAGACCGGTCTGCAGGACACCGAATTACAGCATCTGCTGGATTTGCGTGATAACACAGGTTATTTCCGGCTTGGCATACCTGCACTTGACGAATTCCCTTACAAAAAGTGGCTGTTGTTATCCGGCAAAGCCATTCGGGCCATGCGGCCTGAGCAGATGCTGTTGCCGCCTGTGATGGGCTTGCCAGCGCTACGTGAAGCCATTGCCAGTTATGTGACTATTTCCCGCGGGCTGAATTGCACAGCCAGTCAGGTCTGCATTACCAGCGGCTACAAGCACAGCATAGCGCTGATCCTGCAAAGCCTGTTGCAACCGCAGGACAAAGTGATATACGAAGAACCCGGCTATTTTTTTGGCCAAAAGCTGCTGAAACGCATCGCGGCCAACCTGCATTATGTGCCGGTGGACAAAGAGGGCCTGAATGTCGATTACCTGCTGCAGCACCATCCGGATGCACGGCTGGTGATTTGCAGCCCCAGCCACCACAGCCCGCTGGCGGTCACTATGTCGTTGCCCAGACGGCAAAAATTGCTGGCCTGGGCGCAGCAGCGCCACAGCTATCTGGTGGAAGATGACTACGACGGTGAATTTCACTACACCAAAAAAGTACTGCCAGCACTGAAAAGCCAGGACCAGGCCGATAGGGTGATTTACCTTGGCACCTTCAGTAAAACTGTGATGCCATCGATGCGGGTCAGTTATCTGGTGTTGCCCAAAGCCTTGGTGAATTCGTTTCACGAAACTGCCGAAATTGTCGAAACCGGCCTGCCCTTGCTGCCGCAACAAATTCTCAGCCGTTTTCTCAGCGAAGGCCATTTCTTTAAGCACCTGAAAAAAATGCGGGTGTTGTACCAACAGCGCCGCCAGATGGTGCTGGCAGCGATAGAGCAGGTGTTTCCCGGTCTGTTTCAGTTTGAACTGACGGACGGCGGCATGCACTTGGTGGCCTTTTTACGCCACGGCAGCGCCGACAGCCAGCTGGCGGCCATCTGGCAGGCTCAGCAGCTGCTAGTGTTTCCGTTGTCGGCCTGGTACGCCACTTCGCAAAAACGTTATGGCCTGGTGATTGGCTACACCAATATTCAGTCACAGCAGCAGGCGGAGGAACTGCTGCAACGGGTGCAGGCCGCCACCAAAGCCCTGCTGGACCAGCGTTAAGCGGCTGGCCGCTGCCTGCCACCAGGCTCAGGTCACAATGCAATTATCCGGCACTGCGGGTGCCGGATTCACCTGCTCTCCCAGCATCTCTTTTAACGACGACTCAATCACTTCAGTCATCGCGTCCAAGGCCAGATCATTGGCTTCGGTACCAAAGGGTTCCTGCAGCTCTTCGGCCAGTGCTTCAATGGCTAAAAAGGTGTAAGCGACAAAAGCCACAATCAGCGGCGTCATCACGCCCAGGGTTGCCACCAGCCCCAAAGGCAATAAAAAGCTGTAGAGGTAAACAGTGCGGTGCAGAATCACCGAATACGCAAAAGGCACAGGCGTGCTGGCAATCCGCTCACAACCGCCAAGGCAAGCCGCCAGCTGGGATAACTGCTGGTCCATGCTGGCAAATAAAATCGGTTCCAGTTGTTTAGCACGGCGCAGCTCGGCCAGTTGCAGCGAAAGATCGCGCACCACCAGCGCCGGTTTAAAGCGGGCCCGCGACAACTCAGGCCACAGCAAAGGCCGCACCAGCGGCTGCAACAGACTGGCCGCGTCCTGCTGGCGTAACTGAGCACGCAGTGCATAGACAAAGGCAATCAGGCTGTGGACAAACTGGCGCTGCTGAGTGTCGCTGGCGTCACTGGCCGACAATAGCTGCCGGGTTAAAGCGCGGGTTTCCACCAGCACAGCGCCCCACAATTTGCGGGCTTCCCAGAAACGCTCATAACTGACTGAATTGCGAAAACTCAAGAAAATCGCCAGCGCTATACCCAGCAAGGTAAAAGGCACAGGCGTTAAGTCGGGCACATAGGCCGGATAACAGCGTTTTGCCAGCACCACCAAGCCAGCTATCAGCACCAGGGTACAGAGCTGCGGCAAAATACGCACCACCACTGAACCACGCCAGACAAATAACATACGCAACCAGTGCAGCTTGGGCCGGACAATCATAGGGCTAAAGGCTTTTTAAGTAAGAAATGGAAGGCGGCGCTTATGGTAAAGCCCCGCCTGCAGAATTCCCAGTGTGCAACCACAAAATGCGACTAATGGATGAGTTCATCATTAGGTGCTTTTCAGGCGCTGTATCAAGGGGAAAATCTATTGATAAATGGGATTACCTGCCTACAAAAATTCAGATCAACTCCCATTTTGCGCTACATATAGAGCAAAAAAGAAACTCATGCTTCATATATGGCGCATAATGTGGGAATGAATTTGCACACACCCCAACAATGCACTATACATGACACATATAGGCTCAATGTGATTCGTATATGGAGCAAACATGCCAAAATCTGTTACAAGAACTTATTCCCGCTATACCGAAGAAGTATTAACACTCTTGGCTGGCCTGATACGTGCAGCAAGGCTTGAAAACAAAATGACAGCTCAGGACGTAGCTGATCGTGCGGGTATTTCCAGAGGTATGCTCTCCCGGATCGAGAAGGCAGATCCTAAATGTGAAATAGGTGCCACATTTGAAGTAGCCAGGATTGTTGGTGTGTCTTTATTTGAAGCGGAACCGGGGAGGCTGGCCATGCACAGCAAACAGGTAGAACAAAAGTTGACTCTTTTACCCAAAAGCGCCCGAAAAGAGAAAAAGGTAGTCATGGATGACTTCTAAAAATAACTATAAAGAAGCATTTGTCTGGGTTTGGCTGCCACAAGCAACAACTCCTGTCGTTGCAGGGCGTTTGGTGCCAGAAGGAAACAAGCTGCTGTTCAACTACGGTAAAAGCTATCTTGAACGAATTCAGGATGCCATCCCCATTTATGAACCAGAACTACCCTTACAGCCTGGCATCTTGCCACTGCAGGATGGTCTGAGCATTCCCGGCTGTATCAGAGACGGAGCGCCAGATGCCTGGGGACGGAGGGTCATCATCAATCGACGCCTTGGACTCAAAGGCAAAGACATTGATACCGATCAGCTCGATGAACTCACCTATTTGCTTGAATCAGGCTCAGACCGGATAGGCGCATTAGACTTTCAACAGTCACCAACAGAATATGTGCCCAGATCTGCAATAAACGTCAGCCTGGAAGAATTGCAAGAATCTGCTGCCCGCGTCGAGAAAGGCATCCCATTGACTGCGGAATTGGACCAGGCACTCTTTCATGGCAGCTCCATCGGTGGTGCGCGCCCTAAAGCATTAATCGAGGAAAACAACACCAAATACATCGCAAAATTCTCAGCAAGTAATGACCTTTACAATGTGGTAAAAGCGGAATTTATCGCGATGCGGCTGGCTAAATTAGCTGGGGTTAATGCAGCTCCAGTCAAACTGACACAAGCCGCGCATAAGGATGTTTTGCTGGTCGAACGCTTTGACCGGGTTGTTGCACCGCATGGTTGGTCACGCAAGTCTGTCGTTTCTGCCCTCACCTTACTTGCATTGGATGACATGATGGCGCGGTACGCAAGCTACGAAACCCTTGCCGAGATTATCCGCTACCGCTTCACCAAACCAAAAGAAACTCTGCGGGAGCTATTTTGCCGCCTTAGTTTTAATATTTTGTCCGGCAACACAGATGATCATGCCAGAAACCATGCCGCGTTTTGGGATGGTAAAACACTGTCACTGACCCCAGCTTACGACATTTGCCCCCAAGGCCGTACCGGTAATGAAGCAACCCAGGCTATGTTGATCGCGGGGAATAACAAACTGAGCCAGTTAGCAACCTGCCTGGCCGCGGCACATAACTTTTTGCTCTCTTCGGATGAAGCCAAAGCGATATTCGAATACCAAATACAGGCGATTACCGATCACTGGGAGGTTGTCTGTGATGAAGCCAGACTCAGTGAAGTGGATAAGCAGTTGCTGTGGCAGCGGCAGTTTCTCAACCCATTTTCTATGACACTGTAGGAACCAACCCAACCAGCTGAAGCTGCATTGTGCGCAGGGGCTAATGCCCGACCTAATATCACTGAGTTTGTAACCAGGCCTGCAGGGCCAGATGATCCGAGCGGCGGTTCGTCAGATCGTCCGCCACCAGTTGGGCTTTTTGCACCGACAACCGGGTTTTTGGCACCAGCATAAAATCCAGTCGTTTGCCCTGCTCTGGTTTGTCGTACCAATCGAGGTAACTGTAAGCCGGACCTGTCGAAGGGGTCAGTGCCAGCACATCCTGATATTGTGGCAGCGCCTTTTGCATGACCTGCAACAGAGCATCATCGCCGGACGGATTAAAGTCGCCCATCACCACGGCCACAGCGCCTTGCGGCCAGGCAGCCAGTTTAGTAGCCACCAGCTGCACCGACTGACGCCGCGCTTCCGCGCCCAGATGGTCCAGATGCAGGTTCAGCACCCGCCACTGCTGTTTAGTCTGCTTGTCCTGCAGCAAAACCCAGCTGCAAATGCGTGGTAAAGCCGCGTCCCAGCCCGCTTTACCCACGCTGTTGTCTGGGTTCAGCCAGAAGGTGCCGCTGTCGAGCAGCTCAAAGCGGCTTTGTTTATACAGCACAGGGCTGTATTCACCCCCTTGTTTGCCATCGTCCCGGCCTACCCCGACCACGCCATACCCAGGCAGCGCCTGCTTCACCTGCTCCAGTTGATGATGCAGCACTTCCTGCAACCCCAGCACGTCAGGTTGTTGCTGTTGCAACCAGCCGGTGACCCGGCCAGCCCGATGTGGCCAGGCCAGCTCTTTGTCGGCGGCGGTATCCAGCCGGATATTCCAGCTGATCAGTTGCACAGGTTCGGCCCGGATCACACTACTGAACAGGGCGGCCAACAGCCAGATCGAAGCAGATAATCGCATGTTATTTCCTTGGTTCTGCATTCAGGCCATGCACCTGTTACAGCGCTTGGCCCATCGCTCTTTCGGGCGATTTTAGTCGCCACAGATGGAGTTATGATGACAGCTCTGCTAAGCCTTTCAGAGACCGTCTGTCTCGTGGCCAAGGAGCCATTATGTTACTGACCCTGCACCTTCTGATTAGCCTGCTGGCATTACTGGCAGGCGCCTGTTTCAGCTTAGCCTTGCTGACCCACAAACCCGGCGCCCTGCTGCATAGCCTGTTTTGGTGGCTGACGCTGTTGACCAGCCTGAGCGGTGTGATTTTGCCTGCCGACAAGTTCTTACCTTCGCATCTTTTTGCCATCCTGTCACTGCTGGTACTGGCGCTGTCGGGTTATGCCTGGTGGAAAACAGCACTGACTGGCGGCTGGCGCGTCAGCTTTATTGTCTGCAGCCTGTTTGCGTTTTACCTCAATGCTTTTGTCGCTGTGGTGCAGTCTTTTATGAAGCTGCCGCCCTTGCGCCAGCTGGCCCCCACCCAATCGGAGCCGCCTTTTGCGGTGGCGCAAGCAGTGCTGTTTGTGATCTTTCTGCTGCTGGGTTACCTCAGCTTTAGCCGCAGAAACAGCTGGGCCTCCCAAAGCGAGGAAAGGTAAAGAACTAAGCAGACCGTCTTTGGCAGGGAAGCCAAAGCCGAGCCTATAGGGACATATCCACGGCGTGTCTGCGTGGGCTTTGCCTTTTCCGCTGCATCCAAACCAACTATTGAACAGATAAGCAGTTTTTGCCTAAAAACTGCTTATCTGACAAAGATTCGGACTACTCATAGCTAACGGTTCATCTGAAACACCAGCTCGCCGCCCTGCATCAGTTGCTGGTACGACAGTTTCAACCCCAGCGCCTGACCATTTAACTGCCAGCCTTTGACTGTGCCTGCCAAATCGCCTTCGGTACGAATACGCAGTTGTTTGCCACCCGGCAGCGCTAAACGCACATCACGGAACTGAGGTAAACCACGAACAAAACCGTCGTCCACCGGGTTCACCGGGTAAAAACCCAGAGCACTGAACACATACCAGGCCGACATCTGGCCAACGTCGTCGTTACCGGCCAAACCGTCCGGCTGCGCTTTGTACATAGTGTCGCGGATATGGCGTAACCAGTGCTGGCCTTTTTCCGGCGCGCTGGTAAAAGCGTACAGATAGGCCACATGATGCACCGGTTCATTGCCATGGGCGTACTGGCCAATCAGGCCGGTAATGTCCGGCGACACGTCGCCGTGCATTTTCTCTTTGGTGGTAAACAGCTCATCCAGCTTGGCCAGAAACGCTTGCTCAGTAGGGTACAAGGCCATCATGCCGGCCACATCGTGCGGCACAAAGAAGTTGTATTGCCAGGCATTGGCTTCGGTGTAATCAGTGGTGCGGTGCGCCACATAAGTCGGGCTGAACGGGCTGACAAACTGGCCGTCTTTGGTTTTGCCACGCATAAAGCCTGTGCTGCGATCAAACAGCTGGCGGTAGCTTTGCGCCCGCTGGTTGAACACTGTGGCGTCGTCGGTTTTGCCCATAGCCTGTGCCAGGCGGGCAATGGCTGCATCGTCAAAGGCGTATTCCAGCGTTTTTGACACCGCTTCCAGCTCCAGCTCGGACGGCACATAGCCGTACTGGCGGTACAGGTCAGTGCCAAATTTGTTCTGCATGGCCGAGGCTTTGACCGCTCGCAGCAGATGCTCTGGGTCGGCGCTGGTTAAGCCTTTTAAGTAGGCGTCTGCTATCACCGGCACCGCGTGGTAACCAATCATCACATCGGTTTCATTCGACATTAAATCCCAGCTTGGCAACAGACCGGTTTCGTCATAAAAACCCAGCATGGATTTGACCATATCATCGACCCGTTCCGGGTTACTCAGAGTCAACAGCGGGTGCAAAGCGCGGAAGGTGTCCCACAGCGAAAACAGGCTGTGGCGCTGGTAACCCGGCTGGATATGGGTCGCGCCATCGGCACCGAAAAAAGCACCGTCGACGTCGCTGAACAGCTGTGGCGCTAAAAAGCTGTGGTACAGCGCAGTGTAAAACTTAGTTTTATTTACCTGGTTGTCGTCCTGCACCTCAAAGCGGCCCAGCTGCGCTGCCCAGGCCTGCTGCGCCTGTTGCTTCACCGTTGCAAAGTTTTTACCGGCCGTTTCTGCCGCCAGGTTGCGTTTGGCACCGGCAATGCTGGTATAAGACAAAGCCATCTGTGCTTCAACCGCCGTTTTCGGCTGGCCAAAGTTCAGCACTATTTGGCTTTGTTCAGCCTGCAGTTGCTCGCCTTTGGCGGGTTTTTGCGCCTGATACAGCTGGTAGCTGAACGGCTGGTTGAACCGGGCAACAAAATACAGTGGCTGCAGTTTGGCCCAGCCTGTCGAGACCCGGTAACCGACTATGGTGTGGTCGTTTTCTACCCGGATGAAGGTGGTCACCGGTTTATCAAAGTTTTGCGCATAACCTAAGTCCAGCAGCAACTGAGCGTCCTGCTCACCGCTGAAACTGTATTGATGCACCCCCACTCTGGCACTGGCCGTTAATTCGGCTTTTACCTGTTCTGCTGGCAGCTCCAGCGCGTAATAACCTGCTTGCGCCACTTCGCCTTGATGGCTGTATTTAGTGAAAATACGGCCTTTGTCATCGCGTTCGCGCTTTAAATAATCACCGCGAAACGGCATCACCAGTAAATCCAGCATGTCGCCCACCCCGGTGCCGGACAAATGGGTGTGGCTGAAACCCAGCAAGGTGTCGTCGGAATAATGGTAACCCGAAGTCCAGTCCCAGCCTTTGGACGGATTGTCCGGGCTTAACTGCACCATACCAAAAGGCACCACGGCCCCAGGAAACGTATGGCCATGGCCGCCGGTGCCGATCAGTGGATCGACATAAACCAGTGGGCTTTTTGCCGCTAAATTTGGCGAGTCGGCCGTTTGCGAGGCGCAAGCAGCCAGACTCAGCAGTGCCGCAGCACTGCCAAGCAGGAGATGTTTCATTGTTAGTCCTTCAGTTTATCCAGCCAGTTTTTCTTTAAAAACCAACTGGAGAGCAAGGCGACAGCCAGAGTCCAGCCGAACTCAGGCCATTGTTGGATCACCAGATAGATAGGCAGCGCGACCAGCGCCAGTTGCCAGACCATGCCAACCAGAATATTGATGGCGTCACGGCCCGGGTGGGTATCCGGGTCAAAATCAGGTTGTTCTGCCAGTACCTGCTGTTTCACCGGCCCCCAGCAACCCCATGGCCGCACCTGACGGTAAAAATCACAGAGCACCTGCATCGATTCAGCCGGAGTCATTAGGGTACCTAGTACAGAACCTGCCAGGCTAAGCGCCAATATCGCCGGGAAGGCATAGAGCGGATGGGTATCCGGCAGCACCAGCGGCAACGCCATGGAAGCCACCAGGCCAGACATCATGCCCCAGAAGTAGCCGTAAGCATTAAAACGCCACCAGTGCCATTTCAGCAGGTTGGCCGCCGCATAACCACCAAACAGCGCACCAAAAATCCACTGCATAATGTTGTTGATGCTGCTGAGCATATAACCCAGCGCAACGCCCACCACCACCAGCACCAACGACATCAGGGTACTTAACCGCACATAGGTTTTGGCTTCAGCATTGGGGTTAAAGTACTTTTTGTAGACGTCGTTCACCAGATAGACAGGCGCGGCATTGACCGACGCCGCCAGCGTCGACATAAAGGCCGCCAGCAAACCGGCGATCAGTAAGCCCGCCAAGCCCACCGGCACATACTGCGAAATCGCGATAGGCAGCAGCTGCTCAAAGTCAAAGTTCTGACCCTGTGCTTTAATTTCCGGCCCCATATAGACCAGCGCCAGCACAGTAAAACCGGCCACCATCATGTAACGTGGCACAAACATCACCAGGGAGACCAGACCACTCATTTTGGCCGCTTCGGTCGGCGTTTTCGCCGCCAGAATGCGCTGCATATCGTAGTTCGGCACCGGGCCTGCCATGCTGAACAGCACACCTTTAAACAGCATCATCATAATCATCAGGCCAAACAGGTCCATGCCGTCGGACTGGATCCGGTCATTGGCAGCGTCGAGCAGGCCCTGCCAGTTCAGGTCCAGCTGCCAGCCAAACCACAGCTGGTCCCAGCCATCGGGCGTGGCCTGCTGAATTTGCTCCGGGCTGACCAGCGACATCGCAATCACACCGACAGCCACAGCCGCCAGCGTCATAATGACGAACTGCAGCAACTCGGTCAGCACCACGGAATACATGCCACCTTTAAGCACATACAAGGTAGTAAAGGCGAAGATCAGCAGTGCATAGGTGTCCGGTGACCAGTGCCAGGGAAAGAAAATGGCGGCAAATTTACCAATGCCTTTAAAGGCGTAAGCAATAAAACCTATGGCGCTGACAATGGCAAAAATGACCACCACCCATTGGCATAACTCGGCACCGCGGCCTTTGCCAAAGCGGGTTTCCAGCCATTCGGCGCCTGTCATCACATTGGAACGGCGCAACCAGAGTGACAGGTACACCATCAGAAACACCTGGTTGAAAATAGGCCAGACCCAAGGCAACCAGACGCTTTTCAGACCATAGATAAAACAGACAGTGACCAGCCACATGGTGCCGGCAATATCAAACATGCCGGACGCATTGGACACACCCAAAGCCCACCAGGGGATTTTTTTGCCGCCAAGGAAATAGGCATTCATATCCTGCCGTGCTTTATTGGCAATGTAAAAGCCCAGACCTAAAGTGCCGGCCATATACAGAGCTATGACCAGCAAGTCGAACCAATGCAGCGTCATGAGTGAAAGCCCCCCAAGGCTCGCCAGCTCAGGCTTGGCAACAAGGCTTGCAGTTGCTGGGTTGTCCAACCTGCCGCTTGCAGGCGGATGGTTTTCGGCTGGTTAGGCAACAGATCAAAGAAGTTGTCCGATAAATTGGCCGGCATAGGGCTGAACTCCAGGAAACATTGACGCACCAAAGACCGGCTTTGCAGCTGCAGCACCAGGCAATCGCCTTCGATACTGCTTTGGATGCTCAGTTCTGGCCGGCTCAGGGTCTGTTGTTTGGCTGGAACAAAATAATACAGATTTTCGGTCAGTAACTGACCCGAGCTGTTCAGCAATCTGGCCTGAAACACCAGCTGTTCAGCGGTTTTACCGGCCAGCAGTTCAGCCTTCGGCATCGACCAGACCAGCGCCGACGCATTGGCTGGGGTGGAAAGCCCGGCCTGCTGTTGCCACAGCACAGCGCCGTTAAAGTCGAGTAATTGCAGCGCTAAGGTCGCTTGTTGGGTACTGTGACGGTCCGACACCAGCTGAATTTGCAGTTGCTGCTGTTGTTCGGTGATCACCAGCAAGTCAGTGGCAAAGCTGCGGCCCGCCTGGTAATGCAAGGCTTTCCAGCGGCCGTAATAGTCAATACCAGACCAGGACGCGGCTGGCCAGGTGTCATTCAACTGCCAGTACAAGGTACCCATACAAAACGGCATCGCCGCACGGTGCGCCTCAAAGGCCAGTTTTAAGCCTTCGGCCTGCTGCACCTGGCTTAAGTACATCAGGTCGGTAAAGTCAGCTGCGGCTCTGTGTTCCTGCTGCAGATAGCTGTGGATCAGCTTATTGCCGCGTGGGTGTTTCTGATGCACCCGCAATACCTCTGAGCCTAAATCCCAGTCTTCTGCTTCGGTAAAACGTTGCATCGACGACTGTACAGGGAACGACTGAAAGCCATATTCCGACATAAAACGCGGAATACGTTTTTGGTATTCGCTAAAAGGCTGCTCGCCATGCCAGACGCCCCAGAAGTGATGGTTGCCTAAATGGTCTGAATCATCTTCCCAGAACACAGCAGGCGAAGAGCGTAGGTAAAAACGCTGCGGGTCCAGCTGCTGCAGCTGCTGTGGCAACAGCTCGCCAAACAGCGCCATGTACTCTTGTTTTAAACGGCTAAACAGTTCATCGCTGTAACCAAATTTGGCTGGCCATTCCCATTTTTCAATGCCCATATCCACTTCGTTATTGCCACACCAAAGCGCGATACAAGGGTGGTTACGCAGCCGCTTGATGTTGTACTGCGCTTCTTCTGCCACATTGGCCATAAAGGCAGCGTCACCCGGGTACAGCGAACAGGCGAACATAAAGTCCTGCCAAATCAGAATGCCGTGTTGGTCCGCCAGTTGATAAAACACATCGTCCTGGTAAACGCCACCGCCCCAGACCCGCAGCATATTCATATTGGCCGCGACCACAGCGACAAAATCGGCCTGATGCCGTTCGGCAGTCATGCGATGGATAAAACTGTCGCCCGGAATGTAGTTGGCGCCTTTCATAAAGACCGGCTCGCCATTCACTTTCAGGAAAAAGCTGACGCCGTCGGCGTCGGGTTTATTCACCACTTCGATGCTGCGTAAACCAATTTTTTGTTGCTGCTGGTCCAGCAGTTCGCCGTCCACCGTCAGGCTAAAGTCAAACTGGTATAAAAAGGCCTCACCCAAGCCATTCGGCCACCACAACTGCGGCTGCGCCAGCTGAAATTTCAGTTCAGTGGTTTGGCCTTCGGTCAGTTGCAGCCGCAATTGCTGGTTTAGCTGTGGCGCCTGGGCACAACGCACCTGCAACACGGCTTCACAGCTTTGTTTCAGCTGATAGCTGGCGACAAAGCTGAATTCCGCCAGCTTTGCCGACAAACGCTGCTGGACAAAATGCAGGTTACTGATGCGGGCTTTCGGCACTTTACGCAGATAAATCGGCCGCCAGATACCGCTGGTGACAAAACGTGGGCCCCAGTCCCAGCCAAAATGGCAAGGTGCCTTGCGGCAGTACACACTGAGTTTTTCTTCCGATTTATCATTTTCTGCCGGGTAGGTGTAACCCGCCGCCAAATGCTGAGGCATGGTTTCGTTGATCGGCGAACGAAAGCGGATTTCCAGCTGATTTTCACCGGCTTTCAGTAATTCAGCACAAGCAAACTGCTGGCCGGTAAACATATTCTGGCTTTGCCCCAGCAACTTGCCGTTCAGGTACAAATCACAAAAAGTGTCCAGACCTTCGGCCACCAGCTCAATGTCGTGTTCCAGCCAGTCGGCCGGCAGCACAAAGCTTTTGCGGTAAAACCAGTCTTTCTGCTCAATCCATTGCAGCTTGTTTTCATTGTCACGGTAGAAAGGTTCGTCGATCAGACCATTGGCCTGCAAATCGGTAAAGTTACAACCCGGCACTGTCGCCGCAAACCAGTCCTGCTGGTCCGCCTGGCGGAATTGCCAGTCACCGTTCAGATCCAAAATGCCTGAAGACTCAGATACAACCATGATAAATGCTCTTGTAATGACTTAAGTGACGCCATTGCTGACGTGGTGTAACACCTTTCAGCGGCACAACTGTACCAGCTGACTGACCTTGTCCGGGTCGACCCGGCCCTGGCTCAGTAAGGCGGAATAACTATGGATAGAAAAACCCTGGCGCCAGCGCTGCAAAGCAGGCAGCAACTGCGGCAAATTCTGCGCATTCACCCCTCCACCCAGTACCAGCTCCAACCGGCCAGCGGCCTGTTGCAATAACTGCTGCACCAGAGGTAAACCATCCAGAATGCCCAGACCACTGCCCCAGGCGGTGCCTGCGGTTAAAATGCGCTGCACACCCAAATCGGCCAATTGCTCTAAGGCGACCAGCGGGTCGGGCAAGGCGTCAAAAGCGCGGTGAAAAGTGACCTGCAGGCCGGCGGCCTGGCTTTGCGCCAGCAAAGGTTTTAACCGGGAGACATCCAGTTGGCCCCCGGCCGTTAACAGCCCCAGCACCACACCATCAGCACCAGCCTGTGCCGCCATCTCAATGCTGTGTTGCATCTGCAGCAGCTCAGCGCTGCTGTAGCAAAAGTCACCGTCACGCGGCCGGATCATCACCAGCAACCCCGGCACATCTGCCAGCGCCTGACGGGCAGTCGCTACTGCGGCTGGCGACGGGGTTAAACCGTCTTGATGCATAGCACCACAAAGCTCAACCCGACGGGCACCTGCGCTGATAGCGGCCTGTAAATCGCCCGGCAGGGCCTGCAAATTGTCGGCGTTAATACAGGCTTCCACTGTGATCATGGCAACAGCTCCAGTTCGCCAATACGGGCATCCAGCGGGGTATCCCCTGCGCTTAGCACGACTCCAATTTCCACCAGCTGCTGGCCTGCCAGCTCTGGCCAGCGGGCGATCAGTTGTTGCCAGTTGGCACTGTTTTGCAGTGGCAGAGTCAGACGTTGACCTGTCGCGGTCTGCAGATAAAGGCTGATGCCTTCGGCCTGACCCCAGACCCGCAGTTTCAGCTGAGTCTTGTCGCTGACAGGCAACGCGGTGCGGAAGAGTGGACTATGGCTGGGCTGGCGACTGCCGCTGCGCTGTATAGCCAGCGAGCTGCCACCGGACCAGGCGCGGTCAAAGTCATAAAACAACTTCACACCAGGGTCGCCCAACACGGCAAATTGCCAGGTTGGTAGCAGGTCTTGTTGGCTGATATCGCTCCAGGGCGCACCGCCAGCCTGGCCTTGTTGCCACAGCTGTTTGCCATGGCCTGTGTTAAAGCGGGTCTGAAACGGCAGGCTAAGCAAGCTGGTTTTGGCGGCCAGATACGCGCCCAGTCCTTTCCAGCCGGATGCGTCTGTAACGGCCTGGTTTAAATCGTCACCGGCAAACAGCCGCTGCTCAGTCTGGTAAAACCGCTGCACATCGTCTGGCTGGTGTTGGAATTGACTAAAGGCCGGGGTGTCGGCTTCACCGTCGAAGTTAAAATTCACATTAGGCGCAAAGAGTGCGATGGAGGTCAGCGCTTTACCGTCGACAAATAAATCATCCAGCCAGCGGGTCTGGCTAAAAGCTCGTTGGGCAGTGCGGCTTGGCCATAAATCGGCGCCTGTGTACACCTCATAAGGGCTGCGGCCCAGCATCACAGCGCGTTCGGCCGACTGGCGGATCATCGGCTGGTCCCACCAATAATTCAGAAACATAGCGTCACTGCTGCGCACCGCGCCCTGCAAATAACGCTGGTTCTGTTCATTCAACTGGTTTTGCCAGCGCACCACGCCGGAGGGCAGCATGGAGTCGTACCAATGAATTTCCATGCCTTGGGGCGCGCGGGCGGTCAGGTACTGCATAAAAGCCAGCAAACGAGTGGCCAGCTCAGCACCACGTTGTGGGTTTTTCTGGCCTTTCACCAATTGGTTGGCGGCATCTTTCACTGCGGTTAAATCGGTTTCCTGATTCACCAGCCAACCGTCAAAACCATAAAATTCTGCAATGCGGATCAGCTGTTCGGCCAGCACAAAACGGCCCTGACTGTCTTGCTGCAGCAGCGCTTCGACGGTATCCGGGTTGCCACCCCACTGGGCGATGCCAAGAAACACCGAACCTATCACCTTAACGCCATTTTTATGGGCGGTATCGACCCAGGGCCGCGCCGGAATTTGTACCGTCAGATCGGCAGTGCCGGCAAACCAGTTCAGAATGTCGATTTGCGACCAGTGGCTAAAGCTATACAGATTGAACTGCGGCTGGGGCGTTAAATAATTACCAAAGTTATTCATGCCATCTGGCGCGTACAGCACTTTGGCTTGTGTGTCCTGCACTGTCAGCCCGTCCAGCGGTGCGCTTTGTCGCCGGGCTAAAGGCACCTGGCTGCGGTTGGCTGCACTGGCGGTTGCGCCCTGCTCTGTCCAGTCCGCCAGTTGCTGCAGCGTCAGCGCAAAAGGTGGTTCGGCTGGCTGAAGGCCAGCGGCCTGCGTCCTTTCTGCTGGCTGCGCTGAAACAACTGGCTGCGCCAGACCGCTGCACAGCGCTACACAGCACCAGAACAAACTTCGCATCAGGCTTTGGCTCCGAGCAGACTTTTGCCGTCAATCAGCTGGCTGCCGCTTTGCTGACGCACGGCGTAGTTAAAACCAGGCTGAATACAGAATGCACCGTACTGGCCCTGCCGGTTTAAGGCTAAAAAGCCCACCTGAAACGCAGCGTAATCACCAATTTTGCGGGCGATACGTTCGACAGCTTCACGGCAGGCCTGCTCCGGGCTCGCACCCTGACGCATCAGCTCCACTACCAGGTGGCTGCCGACGGTTTTGATCATCAGCTCGCCCATACCTGTGGCTGTGGCGGCACCCACCTCGTTGTCCACATACAAACCGGCCCCAATAATGGGTGAATCACCGACCCGGCCATGCATTTTGTAGGCGGCGCCACTGGTGGTGCAGGCACCACTTAAGTTGCCGTTGGCGTCCAGCGCCAGCATGCCGATAGTGTCGTGGTTTTCGATATTAATCAGTTGCAACTGCTGGTCTTTTTGCCAGGCCAGCCAGTCGGCTTTGCTTTCTGCTGTCAGCAGGTCTTCTTCGACAAAGCCCTGCGACAAGGCAAATTGTTTGGCACCTTCACCGACCAGCATTACATGTGGTGTTTTCTCCATTACGGCGCGGGCCACGGAAATCGGGTGTTTAATATTCTGCAAAAAGGCCACTGAACCGCAGTTCATGTTTTCATCCATAATGCAGGCGTCTAAGGTGACAATGCCGTTTTTATCCGGGTAACCGCCGTAACCGACAGTGCGCACTTTCGGGTCCGCTTCCGGCACCCGCACCCCGGCTTCAACCGCGTCGAGCGCCCGGCCGCCTTTGCTCAGTACTTGCCAGGCCGCTTCATTGGCAGGCATGCCATGTTCCCAGGTCGACACCACCACAGGTTTATTGACACTGGCCGGAGCCGCCAGCACCTGCTGGCTTTTAAACAGACCTGTCACGCCCAATAAGGCAGACAGTTTCAGAAAATCGCGCCGTGATCTCATTGGGTTGCTCCCTGCAGGCTGGTGCGTTGCTGGCGGGCTAACAAGATGGCACCCTGCTCAGGCGACGCCAGTGCTGGCGTAATGCAGGCCGCCAGCTGAGGGTCCAGCCAGGGTTTAATACGTTCGGTAATGCCGCCAATCAGCGCCAGCCGGTCGGCACCACAGGCCAATAAACGACGGATCACCTGATTGACGAAGCTGGCGCCTTGCTGGATCAAGCCCAGGCTGACTTTGTCGCCAGCGTCTGCCGCACTGAACACCAGCGGGGCATAACGGGCAAATTCGGTGGCACTGGCGTTCATCAGTTGCTGCGCCAGCTCAGTGGCAGTGCAACAGGCCAGCATATGTTGGGTCAGGCTGGTCGGCAGCCCGACGCCATCGGCGTCCAATAACACCGCCTTCACCGCTTCCAGACCAAACCAGGAACCGCTGCAGGTGGCATTAATAGGAAAACCATAACCGCCAACCTGAGTTTGTTTACCCGCCACATTGGCCAGCGAACTGAAGCCGGTGCCAAGGATCAGCACAGCGCCATCCAGCCCCTGGTGGGCTCCGGCAGCGGCCGCATGCAAGTCTGTGGTCAGGTATAACGAATGAAAAGGGTGCTGCCATAACGCCAAGGCGTCACGCATCGCCGGTAAATGCAGGCCAGCCAGGCCAGCCCCCACCACCAGACGGGAAAAGTCTGCCGTGCTGAGGCCTGCCTGTTGCAGGGCTTCAGTCACAGCAGCCAGAATAGAGTTTTTGCATTGTTCCAGACCATTGACCGGGTTGGCCGGGCCGCTTTTGCCGCTGCCCAGACTGACGCTGGCCGTGTTTTGCAACAAAGCACGGCAATGGCTGGCACCACCGTCTATGCCGACAAATAGCAGCTCGTCGCCTTTTGCTGCAGAAGTTTGCAGCCCCTTACTGATCTGAATCATGTCGCGAATCCTGTAAAACCAGGCTCCGGAATTCCGGAGCCTGCATGGCTGTTGCAGCCAGGTTAGATGTCAGGGCCGATCAGTTCGATTTCAGCCACCTGCATCAGGTTGCTGTCACCTTTGTTTTTGCTGATCTCCACCCGGTAAAAGCGGAAGGCGCGGCCACTGCCGGTATTGAACAGCTTGCGTTCAAACCGCTGGTCAAAGGTTTCACCAATCCATGACCCCACAGTAAACCAGCTTTCGCCGTCGTTCGAGCCTAACAGGCTGAAGTTTTCCGGATCACGGTCTGGCGCATCGTTGGCACTGGTCAGCGCCAGCGCATTCACAATGACTTCAGAGCCCATATCCAGCTCAACCCAGCTTGGCGCTTCGGCTGTAGGTACAGCTTCGTTGTCCAGCCACTTGGTGCTGCTGTCGCCGTCAAAGGCTTTGCCCGCCGCTTCGTTGTCGCTGATAGCAGCCCGGCCTGTAATGGCCACACCGGCCTGATGGCTGTGCACCACGGCCTGGTGCTGCGGACCAATCAGTTCAATTTCGGCGACTTGCATCAGGTTGGCATCACCTTTGTTTTTGGTGATGTTCAGACGGTAGTAAGGGAAACCTAACTGGTTGCCCACCGAGAAGATCTGGCGCTGAAAGCGTGCATCAAAGCTCACGCCTAACCAGCTGGCCAGGTCAATCCAGGTTTCACCGTCTTTCGACGCCTGCAGTGTAAAGTTTTCCGGGTCACGGTCTGGTGCATCATTGGCACTGGTCAGCGCCAGTTGTGTCACAGCCTGTGCCGTTGGCAGACTGATCTCAGCCCAGGCCGGAGCCGCCGCTGTAGGAACAGCTTCGTTATCCAGCCACTTGGTGCTGCTGTCGCCGTCAAAGGCTTTGGTCACAGCTTCACCATCACTGATAGCGGCACGGCCAGTGATTTGTACACCACTGCTGCGGCCATGGTTCAGGCCAGGCACTTCAGGGCCAATCAGTTCAATTTCAGCCACCTGCATTAACACGTCATCACCTTTGTTTTTGGTGATATTCAGGCGGTAGCTGCTAAACGCCAGGCTGTTATCGACACGGAAGCTCTGACGCTCAAAACGCTCGTCAAAGGATTCGCCCAACCAGGAGCCTAAGGTGACCCAGGTCACACCGTCGTTCGAGCCTTGCAGGTTAAAGTTTTCCGGGTCACGGCTTGGTGAGTCGTTGGCACTGGTCAGTGCCAGCGAGCTGACGGCCACTGGGGCTGGGTAATCCAGTTGTACCCAGCTAGGCTCTGCTTCGCTTGGGACACCTTTGTTGTCCAGCCACTTGGTTTCGGTATCACCGTCAAAGGCTTTGGTCGGCGCTTCTGCATCGCTGATTTGACCGCGCGCTGTGATATTGGCATTGGCCGTCGGGTGTTTCAGATCCGGATAGATAGGACCAAACAGCTCAATCTCAGCCAGCTGCATCAGGCCGTCGTCACCTTTGTTTTTGGTGATATTCAGCTTGTAGTAGCTGTAGGCCAGACCGTTATCAAACTTAAAGTCTTTGCTTTCAAAGCGCTCATCAAAGGTCTCGCCGATAAAGCTGCCTAAAGTAACCCAGGTTTCACCGTCGTTAGAACCCAGTACGTCAAAGTTTTCCGGGTCACGGCTTGGTGAGTCGTTGGCACTGGTGATCGACAGGGTGTTCACCGCCTGTGGCGTGGCAAACTGAATTTGGATCCAGGACGGATTTTCTTCAGTTGGCGCGCCTTTCCAGTCGTTGTGGTCCAGCCATTTGGTGCTGGTCAGGCCGTCAAAGGCTTTTTGTTCGGCTTCGGCGTCACTGATGCGGTTACGGCCGGTGATCACCGCAGTCGCCAGGTTGGCCGCTGTGGTAATGCGATGAATTGGGCCTGTGTCAGCGTCCTCTTCAGCAAACTTCAGTTTCAGATCCACTACATCTGCTGCCGTTAACCCCAACTGGTCGAGGAAAGGCACTGCTGCAATGGAATCCAGTAAGCGCTGACGCAGCGGCTCCAGTGCCGTTTCATCGCCATCCTGCGCCAGGTAAATGGCGTCCAGTGCTGAAGTAAACAGCTGGTCAAATTGTTCGCTTGATTGCAGGTTGGCAAAAGCCGCGTTCAGCAGTGACAGCTTGATCACATCAGGCGCCACCAGCACGTCGGTGCATTGCTCCTGCACTGTGGTATTGCCGTCACCGTCTGTCACTTCCACGTCTTCACATTGGGTGTCAGTGACAAAGTTTTCATAAGCTTCGGCACTGACCAGTGCGGTGCTGAACACGTTGGTTTTGCTGTCCAGACCCAAAGCACGCAGAGCGCGGCGAGCATTGTCGGCCAGCGCCAGTTCGTACAAGGCACGCACAGCGACGTTACGGCCACCGGCGACATCTTTTTCCACCAGTGCTGTGGCAATAGTGGTCAGCGCGTTGGCGTAAAACTGCGCGTCGGCCTGGTTGTCTGCCTGGCTGGCGTACGCCACCTGCAGGTAGGTCATGGTGTTCAGTTTCAGACTGGTCAGGCTGTCACCTGACAAGCTGCCACCCATAGCAGTACCGGCACAGCTGATGGCGTCACACACCATCTGGCTTTGCGCGTCGGCTGTGACAGCAATTTTCAGCATTGAGTTAATGCCGTAACCAGGCTGGCCTGACACGCTGAAACCGGCTTCGCCCGCTGCATCAGTGCGGGGGGTGCTGCTTAAGGTCAGCGCTGAACCGTTCAGCTGAGTGACCTGAATAGCGGCATTACTTAACGTGCCTTTGACCACTGAACCGGCCAGATCGGCCGAGGTGGTATCCAGTTGCACCGGCACATCCGTAGGGTCGACTTCTTTGCCGCCACCACAACCTGTCAGTACACCAAAAGCGACCGCCAGGGCTAAAGCTGATTGAGTTGTTTTAAAGGTTTTCATCTGTTTATTTCCTTTTCGTTAACCTGACATTGGCGCTACAGATCAGAATCTGTAGGTGGCTCCGGCGTAGAACCGGCGGCCGCTGTATGCGTTCATAATGAAACGCTTGTCGGTGTCATTGCCCAAATGCTGATACACCTCAGATTTGGTCAGGTTAATGACGGAGGCAGACAGAATCAGACTCTCAGTCAGGTTGTAACTGGCGTTTACGTCGACCTGGTCATACACGTCTTCGTAGTAGTTCATTTCCCAGTCAGAGTTGTAACTGCCGACACGCGGACCCCGTCTGTTGTAGGATGCCCGCACACTGAACAACTCATCTTCGTAGAAGGCGGAGAAGTTCATCTGGTATTTGGAGCTGCCAATCAGCGGCGATTCACCCAGTTTTTCGCCATTGAGTTCCACATTGGCCTGGTTGGTCAAAGTGCGGGTGTAGTTGGCGTATAAACCAAAACCGTTTTCGAAGAAGTGCTGCATAAAGACTTCCATCCCTTTCACGGTCGCGTTGGTTCCGTTACCTGAGGTGGAGAAATCACGCACCAGCTGGTTGGCGCCGCCGACACTGATCAGCTCGTTACCGGCGTTGATCAGCTCAAACTGCTCCACCGGCATATCCTGGGTAATATCCAGGATCAGCGGAACCACGAAGTTGTCGACGTCTTTCTTAAACAGCGCGGCACCAAAACCTGAACCATTGCCGTAGTAATACTCCAGTGACAAGTCAAACTGGGTGGCTTCGTATGGTTTCAGTTCAGTGTTACCACCCGAACCAGTCCAGCCTTCGCCATCGATCACTTCGTCGAAGTTATCTGCCGACGAACGGTCTGCTGAGTATTCGCTGGAGGTGTAGGTTAAGGTCTGGAAACGGCCTAACGAGTTGTAACCAGGGCGCGCCATAGTTTTGGATGCGGCGCCACGCAGTACCCAGTTGTCGTCAATGTCCCACACCAGGTTCAGGCTGGGTAAGGCTTTGGTTTCAGTGCTTTCTTTTTCGATATAAACAAAATCTTCCACCCGTTGCTGGTCGATTGGCAGCTCGGCGCCGCTGTCGTCAGTCCAGTCCAGACGGTAAGTAATTTTGTCGGACGAGCCGGTGGTGGTGGTGGTGCGGACAAAACGCACACCCAGGTTACCGCGCAGGCTTTGGTACTGGTAATCCGCCTGGATATAAGCGGCTGAGATTTCCTCTTCTACGTCATAAACGTAGTTCGGTTCATAACGCGTGTATTTCTGGAAGTTTTCCCCGATGATCTGCCGGTATTTGCGCCAGTCAACCGCCGGGAACAGGTTGGTATTAATAGCACCAGACAGGTTTTGCAGCGACTGCGGCAGAATTACGTCCGTGATCAGTGGAATACCACCGTTTTTCGAGTAGTCGTCATCCAGGTCGATAGTGCCGGCCGCTTCGCCTGCAGCAATATCAAAGTCTTTCGCCAGGAAGAAGGTGTTACGGGTTTCACGGTGGATTTTACCTTTGCGGTATTTGGCACCGTAATGCAGGGTTTCTACAATGCCCAGATTAACGAACTGGTCTACGTCGATGCTGGCGTAATCTTCATCCTGAGTACCGGCCACAAAGCTGGAGTCGGTCGCACCGGCGTCCGCTTCACCACCAATGCCCTGAACCAGATTATTAATCATGTTCGGGTCCATGTAGGTGGTCATGTTTTTGTTGGTCAGGTCATAGCCGTAGTAGCCAGACGACGCGCCGGCGTAGTAAGCAGCACGGTATTTTTCAGTTGGGCCACCTTCTGCTTTGGTGCGGCCAAAAGTGATATGCGATTTAAAGTTATCGCCTTCGTAATCGGCGAAGAAGTCGAAAGTGTCTGACGTCGCTTCTTCAATTTTGTATTCGCCGTTGATACGCGGAATTGGCGTGTCCAGCAAAGTACCGGAAGCGGCCGCTGAGTAGTCGATGCCGGTGACAAATTCGGCGTCGGCGTCGACGCGGATATCAGTCCAGTAGTTGTCGTTGTTGTTCCACTCCGGGTATTCCAGCTGGTTCAGAATGGAGTTTAAACCCAGGGTAAAACGGAAATAGTTAAAACCTACTTCCAACCTGTCGTTAATGCGCCATTGCGTAGTGGCCTGGTAACCGCGGCGTTCACGGTCTTCTTCCAGCACTTCCTGCACCATACTCTGGGCGGCATAACCTTTGGCGCCACCAGCGACCGTTTGTTTGTCCACCATTTCGCCGTAGTAGTAGTTACGGTTCATGATGTTGATACGGGAATCCTGGGTGCGGTTGGTTCTGTCCTGCTGGGTGTAACCGAACAGGAAACCGAAATCTTCGTCGTCATTTTTCCAGGAATAGATACCGCTGAGCTGAGGTTCGTTTTTGTCGGTAATGTCGGAGTTGCTGTATTCGACATTCAGCACGCCTTCGTTGGCGTCCATGCTCAGAGGTTTGCGGCTGTACATCAAGACGGTACCGCCGATACCACCTTCGTCCAGACGGGCTTCAGAGGATTTGTACACCTCAACCCGGTCAATCATGGTGGAAGGCAACAAGGCATAAGAGAAAGAACGTGACGGTTCACCCGGCGATGAGGCAATGAAATTGCCGTTCAGCTGAGTGAAAGTTAAATCTGAAGATAAGCCGCGGATAGATACAGTGGAGCCTTCACCACCGTCACGCTGAATGGTGACACCTGGCACCCGCTGCAGCGAGTCGGCGACGTTTTTATCCGGGAATTTACCAATGTCTTCTGAGGTAATGGCGTCAATGGTCGCCAGAGACATCCGCTTCACCGCCAGGTTTTCTGCCGATGAAGCACGAATACCCCTGACTTCGATCACTTCAGTCTGGGCTTCTTGTTCTTTCTTTTGTTCAGCACTTTGCTCTTCCTGGGCCTGAGCCAGGCCAATGGTGCTGAACATTGATATATATAACAAAGACTTAGCGAAGCCTTTGTAACGATCTGTATACCCTGTTGAATTCCGTTTAGCCATGACCGGCTCCCCCTCGGACTTTATGTAATCGTATTCATCAAAACCAAAATGAACCGATAATTTCTTTATATTTCTAATACTTACACAACTGCCATTAAGTATTAGCAGTTCATTGCCATAAACATAAATGTAATCGTTTACAGGCAGCGTCAGATACTAGCCCCGGATTATTTAGCTGTCAACATCAGCTCAGAATCAGCGCAGTTTTGCTGGAGCGATAAAAGAAAAAACAACAGACAAGCTGTTGTTTTTATTTAGATAAAAATAGATATCTGACCAGAAATTAAGCAGTCTGGCGCGGCACAGGGCCACTGCTGCCACGTTCGAGCAGATGGAAAGGCAGGATCTCCCGGCTGCGTTTGAGTGGCTGGCGTTTAATCAGTTGCAGCAAGACTTCAACAGCGCGGCGGCCCATGTCGTTGGCCGGTTGGTCCACTGTGGTCAGTGGCGGGTCCATATAGGCCGACACCCGGATATTATCGAAGCCGGTCAGCGAGATATCCTGCGGCACCCGCAGGCCCTGGCGTTTAATTTCGTGCAAAGCACCAATGGCGATGTCGTCGTTAAAGCAGACAATGGCGGTTGGCCGCACTGGTAACTTCAATAAGTCCTGCACACCACGGATGCCTGTCTCTATCTGATAACTGCCACCGACCAGCATTTGCTCGTCAAACTCCAGCCCTTCTTCCTGCAACACTGAACGGATACCGGCCAGCCGGTCATGGTGGATCTGGCTGGCAATCTGGCCGGCAATAATGCCAAAGCGCTGATGGCCATAACTGATCAGATGGTGGCTTAACGCCCGGCCAGCCGCGTAGTTATCTAACTCGATGACAGGAAATTTCTTTTCCCCTTCAATGCGTTCACAGACACTGACCATAGGCACCACGGCCGCCAGCTCGGCGTCTGCAGCGGAAAACGGAAAGGAATGGTCGAGCTGAATTAAACCATCGGCTCTGTTGGTCAGCACCATGCTGGCGTATTCGTTTTCCCGCTCGGCTTTGCCTTGGGTATCGCCCAGCAGCACCGAATAACCATTTTCCTGCGCCGCCTGTTCTATGCCTTCAATAATGCGCATAAAAAACGGGTTCACCAGGTTGGGAACCAGCACCACAATGGAATTGGATTTACCTGATTTGACGCTGGAGGCCAGCCAGTTCGGCCGGTAACCAGCCCGTTTTACCGCTTCCATCACTTTTTCACGGGTCTGGGCTGTCACCAGATCAGGGGACTTCAAGGTTCTGGACACAGTTGCCGTCGACACACCGGCTAACTCACTTACCTTTTTAATATTGGTCATGACCTTTTGAATTTCCTAACAAAATTCTTAAATCCGCAGATAAAATCTTACCTTTCACAGGCTGAACCTACCGACAAATCACGGCCAGGTTGTCTCAGCCAAACACCAGGGCTAGTTGACGTTTCACAGTTACTTTTACGTCAACAATCCTTCATGTAAACGGTATCATCAGTCGGCAAATTTGCCAAATAGTAGCAGTTTACCGTGCTTATTATCCCTCTGGTAGGACAAGACCGTTTTTTTCTGGACAGAATCAAATGTAATCGTTTACAGTCAAAATCCGGGGAAAATGAACCGGTGTCAAATGGCCAGGCGATCACAAAAGCAGCCAACAGGAACACCGGGACAATCAGAGCTGAATGATGATAACTATTAAACAACTCAGCCTGCTTGCCGCTTTTAGTCTGGTTTTACCGGCTTGCAGCCAGCAGCAGAATCAACAACAGGCACCAGTGGATCTGGTACAACAGGACTTGGTCAGCTACGTCAATCCGTTGATGGGCACCGACTCCAAGTTCAGTTTATCCAATGGCAATACCTATCCGGCCGTCGCCATGCCATGGGGCATGCACTTCTGGACGCCGATGACGGCGGCTATGGGCGACGGCTGGACTTACAAATACCGCGACGACACTATTCGTGGTATTAAACAAACCCACCAACCCAGCCCCTGGTTGAACGACTATGGCGCCTTTTCGCTGATGGCGGTCACAGGTGAGCTGAAGTTTGAACAGGAACAACGGGCGTCCTGGTTTTCACATAAAGCCGAAACCTCAGGGCCGGATTATTATTCGGTCTACCTGGCCGACTATGACGTGACAGCGGAGGTAGCACCGACTGAACGCGCTGCCCAGTTCCGTTTTACTTTCCCGGATAACCAGCACAGCTACATTCTGCTGGACGCCTTTGATAAAGGCTCCAAAGTGCAGATTATTCCGGCCGAACGCAAAATTATCGGTTATGCCCGCAACAACCATGGCGGCGTGCCCGGCAACTTCCATAACTACTTTGTGCTGCAGTTTGATAAAGACTTCGAGCTGAGCCACACCTGGGGCGACAACTGGGCACTACAGCAAGGCAGCACTCAAAGTGAAGGCCAGCATGTTGGCGCCATTATTGGTTTTAAAACCAAAAAAGGTGAGCAGGTGCAGGTGAAAGTGGCCTCGTCTTTTATCAGCCCTGAACAGGCTGAACTCAACCTGCAGCGCGAAATTGGCAAGGATAACTTTGAGCAAACCCGCAGCAAAGCCCGCGCCAGCTGGCAGGCTGAACTGAGCAAAATCCGCCTGCACGACCAGGATCTAGACCAGGTTCGCACCTTTTATTCCACCCTGTACCGGGTGCTGCTGTTCCCACGTAAATTCTACGAACTGGACGCCAAAGACCAGGTGGTGCACTACAGCCCGTACAATGGCCAGGTGCTGCCGGGTTATCTATTTACCGACAATGGCTTTTGGGACACCTTCCGCGCTGTATTCCCGTTTTTCAGCCTGATGTACCCAGAGCTGAACAGCCAGATTATGCAAGGCCTGGTGAACACCTATCACGAATCCGGCTGGTTACCTGAATGGGCCAGCCCGGGCCACCGCGATGTGATGATCGGCTCCAACTCGGCCAATATTATCGCCGACGCCTATATGAAAGGCGTGCGGGGTTTTGATATCGACACCTTGTATCAGGCGATGAAAAAGAACGCTGAAGTGGACGCCGGGCGGCCGGTGAAGTCGGTCGGCCGCGAAGGTGTGAACTACTACAACCAGCTGGGTTATGTGCCTTATGACTCAGGCATTCACGAAAACGTGGCCCGTAGTCTGGAGTACGCTTTTGCCGACTTTAACCTGTCGCAACTGGCTACAGCTCTTGGCAAAACCGACGACGCGGCGCTGTTTTTACAGCGGGCGCATAACTACCAGCAGCTGTTTGATCCACAAAGCGGCTGGATGCGTGGCAAAAACCAGGACGGCAGCTTTCAGAGCCCCTTTAACCCACTGAAATGGGGCGACGCCTTTACCGAAGGCAACGCCTTGCATTACAGCTGGTCGGTGTTCCATGACATTGCCGGATTAAAGCAACTAATGGGTGGCGACCAGGCCTTTGTCGCCAAACTGGACCAGGTGTTTGAGATGCCGCCGCTGTTTGACGACTCCTACTACGGCTTTACTATTCACGAAATCCGCGAAATGCAGATTGTGAATATGGGCAACTACGCCCATGGCAACCAGCCTATTCAGCACATGCTGTACCTGTACAACTACGCAGGTCAGCCATGGAAAGGTGAAGCCCGACTGCGTGAAGTGATGGACAAACTCTATGCTGCCACGCCGGATGGTTATGCCGGTGATGAAGACAACGGCCAGACCTCAGCCTGGTATGTGTTCAGCGCTTTAGGGTTTTACCCTGTCACCCCAGGGGTGCCTCAGTATGTGCTGGGCAGCCCGCTGTTTGATAAAGCGGTGCTGAGCCTGCCAAACGGCAAGCAACTGACCATCAGCGCCAGCAACAACCTGGCTGACCACCCTTATGTGCAGCAGGTGCAGTTCAATGGCCAGACCCAGACGCAAAGCTGGCTCAGCCATCAGGCACTGCTGCAAGGCGGTGAACTGCAGTTCAGCATGGGCGCGGCGCCGAACCAGAACCGGCTTGCCGGCCCGGATGCCGCTCCTTATTCCATGTCGACCAGCCACTAACCCTTCTGGCCAGAGCCCTGCTCTGGCCTTTTTCAGAGAGAAATTTTATGGCCACTTTCAGCTCAGCTCAGGCAGTGCAAAGCAGCGGTAAATCCAGCCAGTTTGCCTTTGCTGCCATGACCAGCCTGTTTTTTATCTGGGGTTTTGTTACTGCCCTGAACGATATTTTAATTCCACACCTCAAAGCCGCCTTTGAACTGAATTACTTCCAGGCAATGCTGGTGCAGTTTTGTTTTTTTGGTGCTTATTTCATTGTGTCGCCGCTGGCCGGCAAACTGATTGAACGCATCGGTTATATTCGCGGCATTATTACCGGCTTGCTGACCATGGCCGCCGGTTGCCTGCTGTTTTACCCGGCCGCCGAAGTGGCAGTTTATGGTGTGTTTTTGCTGGGCCTGTTTGTACTGGCCAGCGGCATTACTATTTTGCAGGTATCGGCCAACCCTTATGTCGCCATTCTGGGTGAAGAACGCACCGCCGCCAGCCGTTTAAGCCTGGCGCAGGCGATTAACTCCTTGGGTCATACCCTGGCGCCACTCTTTGGGGCTGCGTTGATTTTTGGTGCCTTACATGCCGACAGTGCTAAAGCGGTACAGCTGCCTTACCTAATCCTGGCCGCAGCCGTGGTCGCTACCGCCATTGGTTTTCGTTTCCTGCAATTGCCGGAGCTGAGCAGCCCGGCCAGCACTGAAGGCGAACAGAAAGACAGCATCTGGCAACACAAACACCTGGTGTTTGGTGCCATCGCAATTTTTGTCTACGTTGGTGCTGAAGTGTCGATTGGCAGCTTTTTGGTGAACTACTTCGCCCAACCGGATATTGCCGGCCTGAGTGAACAACAAGCGAGCCAGATGGTGTCCTATTATTGGGGTGGCGCTATGCTGGGCCGTTTTGCCGGTGCACTGATCACCCGCTGGATTGCGCCTGTGTATGTGCTGGCGTTTAACTCTGTAATTGCGGTGCTGTTACTGCTGGTGACTATTAACAGCACTGGCACTGTCGCCGTTTGGTCTGTACTGGCAGTGGGTTTCTTTAACTCTATTATGTTCCCGACTATTTTCACTCTGGCCATCCGTGGTCTGGGCGACTTAACCAGCCGGGGCTCAGGTTTATTATGTCAGGCCATTGTTGGTGGGGCTTTATTGCCACTGCTGCAAGGTCTGGTGGCAGATGCCAGCTCGGTGCAATGGAGTTTCCTGGTACCAGCACTGGCCTATTTCTACATTGGCTGGTATGCCTTATCCGGCAGCAACATCAGCCACAACTCAAGTGAGACTAAGGCAACATCATGAAAAACGTTCTTTGTTTCGGCGAAGCACTGATCGACTTCCTGCACATAGGTGCAACCAGCCAGGGGCCACTCAGCCTGCCGGAATTCCGCCAGTATCCGGGCGGTGCACCGGCTAATGCCGCCGTTGCTGTGGCACAACTGGGTGGACAGGCACGTTTTGCCGGCCAGGTTGGTGCGGACAAATTTGGTGATTTTCTGTCGTCTGCGCTTGAGCAGTACGGTGTCGATACCCGTTTTTTACTGCGCCACCCCAGCGCCAAAACCAGCCTGGCCTTTGTGATGCTGGACGACAGCGGCGACCGCAGTTTTTCCTTTTATCGCCATGAAACCGCCGACGTGATGCTGACCCCGGCGCAAATCAGCCCGGACTGGTTCAACCCGGACGGCCTGGTACATATTTGCAGCAATACGCTGACCACCCCTGCTATTGCACAAAGCACCACAGCACTGATCGCGCAGGCCAAAGCCGCCGGTCAGTTTATTAGTTTTGATGTGAACCTGCGCCATAACCTGTGGGCGGCCGGAGCCGCCGACCGCGACGTGGTAAACGCGCTGGTCAAACAAGCCGATTTAGTGAAGTTCTCCCGCGATGAGCTCGAGTATTTAGCGCAAGGCCAATCCGAGGCGTACCTGCAGGACTGCCTGCACGCCGGTTGCGCTTTATTGCTGGTCACTGACGGTGCTAACCGCATCGATTTTTATGGCCAACACCACAGTGGCAGCATTCAGCCACCCAAAGTCAAAGCAGTCGACACCACAGCAGGCGGCGACGCCTTTATTGGTGGGGTGTTGTTTGGTCTGAGCGTACTGAACAGTCAGCAGGCCGTATTCAGCGATGCCGCTTTACTGAAGCAGCTGCTGACTTTCGCCAGTTTCTGTGGCGCTTATGCCGTGACGTTGCCGGGCGCCTTCCCGGCTTTACCTGATCAGCAGGCCGTAGCCCAGCTGATGCAACAGCACCAGCTGTCCCCGACCGACTTTGACCCAGCGTTTTTCCGGAGCCTGTGATGAATTTCTATTCTGAAGCCTTTTTACTTGAGCACTGCCAGAGCATTCTGGATTTTTACACCGACAAAGTGGTGGACCCAAGCGGCGGGTATCACCAGAACTATCTGGACGATGGCAGCCTGTTTGACACCCACTTTAAACAGCTGGTCAGCAGCACCCGTATTATTGTCAATTACGCGCTGGCGTCCCTGGTGTATGACAATGCCGATTACAAAGCCATAGCTCAGCATGGCCTGAACTATCTGGAGCAGGTGCACTGGCAGGCAGAAACACAGACCTACGCCTGGACCTTAAACAACCATCAGCCGCTGGATATGACCCAACAGGCTTATGGTTATGCCTTTGTGTTGCTGGCTTATTCGGCGGCGTACAAAGCCAAACTGATCGACTCTGCCGAGCCGTTAAAACACACTTATCAGTTGCTGGAGCAGCGCTTCTGGCAGGCGGATTATGGCCTCTATGCGGACGAAATCAGCGTGGCTGGCGAACTCAGCCCTTACCGTGGCCAAAACTCCAATATGCATTTGTGTGAAGCCATGCTGGCAGCTTTCGAAGCCTGTGGCGAGCCGCTGTTTTTACAACGCGCCAAAACCCTGGCCTACAACATTGCGGTGCGTCAGGCCGACCAGACCGGTGGCCTGGTGTGGGAACACTACAAACCAGATTTCAGCATCGACTGGGATTACAACAAAGACGACCCGAAAAACCTGTACCGCCCCTGGGGTTTCCAGCCTGGCCATCAGACCGAATGGACCAAACTGCTGCTGATTTTGCACCGCCATGCGCCGGAAGACTGGATGCTGCAACGCGCTGCTTCACTCTTTGATCAAGCCTACAGCAAAGCCTGGGACGCTGAGCACGGCGGCCTGATTTATGGCTTTGACCCACAAGGCCAGTGGTGTGACGACGACAAATATTTCTGGGTGCAGGCCGAAAGCCTGGCCGCGGCCGCCATGCTGCACCAGCAAAATGGCGACAGCAAATACCTGGAGCAGTACCAGTCGCTCTGGCAGTACAGCTGGCAGCATATGGTGGATCACCAATACGGCGCCTGGTTCCGTCTGTTGCACCGTGACAACAGCAAGTACTCCAACCAGAAAAGCGCCGCCGGTGCCAAGTGTGACTACCACACCTTATGTGCCTGCTTTGAAGTGTTACGTACTTTAGGCCTGAAAGCGCTGGCATAAGCCAGCGCAAGCCCCTGGTCCGGAGGAAGATGGATGCGAGTTGCTGTGATGACCCTGGCGGCGGCGCTGTTATTTGGCTGCGGCCAGAGCGCACAGACCCCACCCACTGCGTTTGACCCTTTGCCTTATGTAAACCCATTGATTGGCACAGACGGCAAAGGCAAAACCTACCCTGGCGCTACTGTGCCCCATGGCATGGTGCAATTAAGCCCGGACAATGGCCGCACCGGCTGGGACTGGATAGCAGGTTATTTCTACCCGGATAACCTGATTGCCGGCTTTAGCCATACCCATTTGTCCGGCACGGGCGCTGGCGACTTGTACGACATTTCTTTTATGCCGCTGACCCGGCCTTTTCAGCGCCAGCCGACGGAAGGCGGCCCAAATGGTGGAACAATAGTTTCTACCTTCAGCCACCAGCAGGAACAGGCCAAAGCCGGTTATTACCAGGTACTGCTGCAAGACTACGGCATTAATGTCGAACTGACGGCAGGGCCACGCAGTGGTCTGCAGCGCTACAGTTTTCCGGCTAACACCACCACTGGTGTGGTGCGGCTGGATTTAGGCTACAGCCGCAACTGGGACAAAACCACCGCCACTTATGTGCAGGTGATCGACTCGTACCATATTGCCGGTTACCGTAAATCCACCGGCTGGGCCAAAGACCAGCGGGTGTATTTTTACAGCCAGTTGTCGCAGCCGATCAGCAGCCATCAGATCATTGCCGACGCTAAAACCCTGTCCTCAGCAGAAGCTTCAGGCGTAGATATCGCGCTGGAAATGGATTTTGCACTGAATGGCCAGCCACTGCTGCTGCAAACCGCCATCAGCTCGGTCAGTATCGACAACGCCAAAGCCAATCTGCTGGCCGAACCTGCACTGCTGAATTTTGACGCCCTGCGCGCTCAGGCCGAACAAGCCTGGCGTAGCGAGCTTAATCGTATTCAGGTGGAGGCGTCGGATGACAACAAAACCCAGTTTTATACCGCGATGTACCATGCCGCTTTGGCACCCCGGCTCTATTCCGACGTGGACGGCCGTTACAAAGGCCCGGACGGCAACATTCATCAAAGCAAAGACCAGCCACGCTATGAGTTCTTCTCGTTATGGGACAGCTTCCGCGCCTTGCACCCCTGGCTGACGCTGGTGAAACCTAAGCAAAACGCCGACATGCTGCAAAGCCTGCTGACGCATTACCGCGAAGTGGGCCGCTTACCGGTCTGGAGTTTTGAAGGCAACGAAACCGATATGATGCTGGGCTACCACTCGGTGCCTGTGCTGGTGGACGCTTATTTAAAAGGCCAAATTGAGCTGGACCCACAAGAGCTGCTGCAAGCCGCGCTGCACAGTGCCCGCCAGCAGGAATTTGGTCTGGCCAGCTACCAGCAACTGGGCTATGTGCCCTTTGAAGAGCGCAACTGGAACGTCGCGCTGACCATGGAATACGCCTTTGACGACTCAGCCATAGCCCGGCTGGCGGACGCCATAGGCCAACCTCAGGTCGCGGCCGAGTTTCAGCAACGCGCGATGAATTACCGCAAGCATTTCGACCCGGCCTCGGGTTTTATGCGGGCGAAAAATAAGCAAGGCCAATTCCGTCAGCCGTTTGACCCTAATGCGTATTACCCGGAAGACTATTGCGAAGCCAATGCCTGGCAATACAACTTTTTTGTGCCGCACGACATCCCGGGCATGATTGAGCTGATGGGCGGTCAACAGGCAGTGGCCGCCAAACTGGATGCCATGTTTAACACCGAACAAAAGCCCGGCGAGCTACCCGAGTGGATCTCTGGGTATATAGGCCAGTATGTGCATGGCAACGAACCCAGCCACCATGTGCCTTACCTGTATCAGTACCTGGGCCAGCCAGATAAAACCCAGCTGTTGGTGCGCCGCATTATGAAGGAGCTGTACCATACGGCGCCGGACGGGCTGGCGGGGAACGAAGACGCAGGCCAGATGTCGGCCTGGTATTTATTCAGTGCTTTAGGCTTTTATCCGGTCGACCCGGTGTCGGGCCAGTATGTGTTAGGCAGCCCGGAAGTCACAAGCGCGGTCGTGCAGCTGGAAAACGGCAAACAGCTGCGTATCAGTACGGTCGACCAGGCTGACGATCACCCTTATGTCAAAGCTGTGTATTGGAACAACCAGCGCCTGACCCACTTTATGTTAAGCCACCAGCAACTGATGCAAGGTGGTGAACTGAAATTTGAAATGAGTGCAACGCCATGAAATCAGTGTTACTCGGCCTGCTGCTTGGTTGCAGCTGTACAGTGCTGGCGGGCAACAGCCAGTATGTAAACCCCTTTATTGGCACCTCCAATTTCGGCGCCACCCACCCGGGCGCCCAGTACCCGAATGCGCTGGCCTCGGTGTCGCCCTTTAATGTGGCCTATGGCGGCGAGCTGAATAAATTTGAGAAAGACGCCGCCTGGAATTCGCGCGGTTACATTTATGAAAACCACTACCTGACCGGTTACAGCCACCTGAATTTAAGCGGTGTCGGCTGCCCGGAAGCCGGGGTGTTGCTGCTGATGCCAACCACAGGCGAGTTAAATCTGGATGCCAAAACCTACGGCAGTACCTATTCCGCCGAACAGGCCAGCGCCGGTTATTACCGCCACAGTCTGGATAAATACGGTGTGACCAGCGAGCTGACCAGTACCTTACGCACCGGCTTAAGCCGTTTTACCTTTCCGGCCGGTCAGTCGCACCTGCTGCTGAATTTAGGCCTGGGCCTGACCAATGAAAGCGGCGGCAGTTTAACAATAGTGTCGGATCAGGAAATCGAAGGCAGCCGGATGATTGGCACCTTCTGTTACCACCCGGAAGATGTGCGGCCTGTGTATTTTGTCGCCCGTTTCAGCAAAGCAGCAAGCCAAACCGGTGCCTTTAAACAGATGCCGCAGTACCACAAGGTGGAAGCCGACTGGATGCAGTACAACAACAGCATCAAACCTTATCCGGGTTACCGCCAGGAGATGTCCGGCGATGAAATTGGCGCCTGGTTTAGTTTTAACACCAAAGCCAACGAACAGATTGAAGTGAAGCTGGGTATTTCCTTTGTCAGCATTGCCAATGCCCGCGCCAACCTGGACGCAGAGCAGCCGGGTTTCGACTTTGACAAAACCCGCCAGCAGTCTGTTGCCGCCTGGGACCAGCTGCTGGACAAAGTGCAGGTCAAAGGCAATGACCACAACAAAACTCTGCTGTACAGCGCGCTGTACCACAGCCTGATCCACCCGAATATTATTCAGGACGTCAACGGCGATTACCCACTGATGGGCCAAAGCGGCTTTGGCAATAGCGGCGGCAAAAACCGCTACAGCGTCTATTCGTTGTGGGACACCAACCGCAATGTGCACCCGCTGCTGAGCTTGTTGTACCCGGAGCTGCAAAGCGAAATGGTGCAATCGGCCGTGGCCATGGCCAACGAAAGTGGCTGGCTGCCGAAATGGGAACTGTACGGTATGGAAACCCAGGTAATGGTGGGCGACCCCGGCACAGTGATGATTGCCGACAGTTACTTACGTGGCATTCGCGACTTTGATACCGAAGCGGCCTACAAAGCCATGCAAAGAGCAGCAGAACAACCAGAGCAGAACCTGCTACGGCCAGAAAACCGCGACTATTTAGCACTGGGTTATGTGCCGGTGGATGACGAAGGCCCTTATGACGGCAGTGTCTCGACCAGCCTGGAGTATTACCTGGCCGACTTTAACTTAAGCCAGTTTGCCAGGGCGCTGGGCAAAACCAAAGACGCCGACACCTACCGGCAGCGGGCGCAAAACTACCGGCTGCTGTTTGATAAAGAAAGCGGCATGCTGCGGCCAAAACAGCGCAATGGCCAATGGCTTAGCCCTTACAACCCGGAGCTTGGCCGCAACTTTGAGCCGGCCCCTGGTTATATTGAAGGCAATGCCTGGAACTACCGTTTTTATGTGCCGCATGACACACCGGGTTTAATCAAATTGCTGGGCGGCGATCAGGCCTTTTTAACCCAGCTGGACGCCACCTTCAGCACCGGCAATTTTGATATGGCCAACGAGCCGGACATTACCTACCCCTACCTGTACCATTTTGTGCCCGGCCAGAGCTGGCGCAGCAGCGCCCGGGTGCAGCAACAAATTCAGCAGCATTTTGGTAATAAACCCGACGGGTTACCTGGCAATGATGACACCGGAACTATGTCGGCCTGGCTGGCATTTTCGATGCTGGGCTTGTACCCGGTCAGCCCGGGTCTGATGGATTACGCCTTGGTACAACCTAGCTTTGACGAAGTCACTATTCAGCTCAGCAAAAAGTATTACAGCGGCAACACAGTGCGCATCCAAAACCAGCTGAAAGGCCCGCAGCAGCCAGGCTCCAGCTGGCGCTGGCAGCAACAGCCGCTTGGCAGCAGCTTTATCAGCCATCAACAACTGGTGAAAGGCGGCAACCTGAGCCTGCAGTAACAGTAGATAGCATCAGGGGCTGTGCAGAACAGCCCCTTCAGAGCTCCTGGCCAAACATCAGCCGGTGGCCGTCCGGCGTGCGAACACCAAACTCAAGCATACCCCAGGCTTTGTCGGCCAGTGGCTGAGTAAACTCGGCACCGGTTCGTTGGTACTGGGCATAAAGGCCAGCGGCGTCATCGACCGTAATGTAACCATACCAGGAGTGATCGCCTAACTGATGCGCTGGGGTGGCATCCGTGCATTCCCCCAACATCACCCGAAAAGCGCCCAGCGCTAAAAAGCTCCAGCCCGGCGCTTCAAACTCCAGCTGCATGCCCAGTACCTGTTGGTAATAAAGCGTTGATCGCTCCAGATTTGCTACTGCCAGTACAAATCGTACTTTGCTGATTTCTGCCATCAGAGACTCCTTAGCGCCCAGTTAAACGTGCCGCCAGATTACAGCGGCTGCAGTTTAAGCTGAAGCAGTTGCACGGCGGCGCAAGGTCAGTACCATCATGACGATACACCATACCGCTGCTCCACCAATGGTTTGCTTTTTAGCCCAAGCAGCCGGCTCAGAGCATGGCGTTCAAGGCGTAGTGGATAAGCGCGGCAGCCACCAGCAATGCCAGTGATCCAAGCCAGCGAAAAGCTAGCCCCCAGACCGCAATGCGACTGGCCATCTGCCGGTGTTTAGCAGGCCCCAGCCAGAGTAAAAACCCAGTAGCCAGCCAGAGTACCAGCGCCAACAGCCAGTGTTCTGGCTGCTCATACGCCAGCCCAGTAAACAGCAGTGCCAGCACCAGCCGGCTGCCCACCTCAAAGCGGTGAAACCAACTCCGCTCTGAAAAACGCTGCACAGCTGCCGCAAAGCGTTGCGGCCAGCACAACATCCAGAGGCCAAAACCAGCCATCAGGCTTGCAAATAATAGCAATAGCAGCATTAGGGCGATCCTGTGTCACCTAGCCTTCAACCACCAGACTGATCGAAGTGTTATTTCGAACTGGTTATCGCAACCAGCTTATTTACCCAGTCGGATTAACCTGAAGCTACCGGCATAAGAGCTATGACCTCTTAAAGAATCTGACCAGTAGCCTTCAATAAAAGTGTCGCCATTGCGCTGCATCACCAACTGACGGTTGCTGCCCTGAATCGGATGCGTCCCCTGTATCAACCAAAGTTCGCCCTGCTTGCGGACATCTTCAGGTTTAAAACTGGACACATGCGAGACACTCATACCATTGATGTAACGGGTCATAGTGGAGGTTTGTTGGCTGCTGAATTCCAATAGCACCATATCAGCATCTCCAACCGAAGAAACCATCACACCTATCCAGACGCCATCCATAACATCTGCAGAAGTGGGTTGCAATGCTTTCAGCTGCGGTAAACGGGCATCCAGAAAACGCCGTACCGTGGACTGCGATTTTTGCTGCGCCAATCTGTAGTGGTCGCTCAAAATGGGCTTGCCTGTTTCATCATGCACAATATGTAGCACTGTAAAATAGTCATCCAGATAAGGCGTAAGAATAAGCCGGACAAATTCGTTAGGACGTCTCGTATTAGTGGCTTCTACAATGCATTCAGTGACACTGCATTTCACCTGATCATCACTAAACAAATAGAACTCAATTTGTTTAAAACCGGCCGATAATTTGGCGGAAACTAACCTGTGCGGACCCTTTTCATTAATTTCCAGCACTTGGTAAAACATATCGTCCGAACTGATACCTTCCCATAGCCCCGGCGACAACTTCAGGGGCTCAGCTTGCGACTCTGCCTGCAAAGTGAAAGCACTAAGCGCGATCACTAACACAAAAAACAACTTCAACATTTCAATCGTCCTTGAACAAAAACCATCGCAATTAAGCACTGCCAAAGCCTTCAGTCAAGCCTCGCCTGTACGGCCTGCTGTGCTTGTTTATACAGCAGCACCGCAAACAGCAGTTCAATCACAGCACCAGCTACTGCACCAGCGACGGCATTAGCCTGAGTCGCCAGCACCACAAAAGCAGCAATAGCCAGCGTGATCCCGCAGGCCCAATACAGCTTCAGGCCATACAAGGTCTGGAAGGTCAGATAACGGCCGCCAATCACCAGCAACATGGCCGGGAAAAACCAGTCCAGCCGGTACAGCGACAAACCATAGGCCAGCGGCAGGGAAAACATCAGCCACAGGGTAGTTTCCAGCGCCAGCGGCCCTAAAGGGTTGCTCTTCTGATGGGCGGCTTTGCGGCCGGCCAGTTTGGCCAGCAACAGCCCCAGTGGATGGATAAAGATACCCCCAATCAACAAGGCCCAAACCCCATGACCGGCGCCGCTATTCAGCACTACCAGTGCAGCCATGGTCCAGACCAGCGCCGAAGCTAACACGCCGGGGGCTCCATGCTGATAAGCCTCGCGCATATCCTGTTGTGCTGCGGTCAGACTGTCCTTTGTTATTGTTGACATTGCTTAGTCCTGTTGTTGGTTGAGTTCAGGTTTTTGCACTACAAACCAGCAGTGCAATTCAGGGTATTGGTCAAATTCCAGATGGCGGCACTGCAGGCCCTGTTCAGCAATCAGCTGCATGTAGCCTGTCACCCCCAAAGAGGCGTAATACAGCTGTGGCCCCATGCTGGCATCCAGATGTTCGCCTGGGGCATCAACCCCACCGGCCGAAAACATCAGCACGCCGCCCGGAGCCAGCGCCGCCATCAGTTTTTTCAGCACCAAGGACTGCTGCGACAACTCGATATGCCAAAGGCAATCCCAGACGCTGATCAGGCTGTAGTGTTCCATCGGTTGCCAGCGGACTATATCGGCAGCCCAAAAGGTCAACTGCGGATGCCGCTGCCGGGCCAGTTGCAGCATCTGCACTGAAATATCCAGCCCTTGCGGCTGATAGCCTTGCTGCAGCATCAAGTCTAAGAAACGGCCGGTGCAGCCACTGCCGACATCCAGCGCCGGGCCGGGCCTGCGCACAAAAGCCATAGCCCGCTGCAACTGCGCCAGGCCATTGTGGCGGTTAAAACTGTCTCGGGTCCATAAATGGGTGATTTGGTCGTACGCCTGGCCGATTTGTTCTGGTGTCATAGCGGTCACCACTTCATTCAATCTCAAATGGCAGGCATAAAGTGCCTTGGTGATAAATCATCTGCCACTGCTGTTGCTGGCAACGCCAAATTGAGCAGCGCTGCGAATAAGCCGGTTCAGCCCCCACTCTGGTCACTATGGCCTGATACAGCAGCTGCGCATGACCCGGCCCCAACCACCTTAGCTGATAATGGCCCGCCTGGATTTGCGGCGGCTGCTCGTCCGGCAAGCGCTGCAGCACATTCTGTTTGCCATAGAGCAACCCGGCCGCATTAATTTCCACAAAATCATCGGCAATCAGTAAGTCGAGAGTCTGTCTGCAGGCTCGGGTTTCCGGCTGAAACAGCTGCTGCTCCAGCGCAACCAGCTGTTGCTTCAATTTATTCAGATCCAGGTTATTCACAATGCCAGCGCCTTGGCTGCAGCGGCCCTGGCGTGCAAGGCTGTGGTATCGAACAAAGGCACGGCCGCGTCGGCAGGCCCCACCAATAAGCCTATCTCAGTGCAACCCAGAATAATGGCTTGTGCGCCCTGCGCGACCAGCTGTTGCATCACCTGCTGATACTGCAGACGCGATTCCGGCAACACCTTGCCCAGACAGAGCTCCTGATAGATCACCTGATGCACCAACTCGCGGCCAGCCTGGTCCGGCACCAGCACCTGCAAGCCATGCGACTCAAGCCGCTCACGGTAAAACTCCTGCTCCATGGTAAAACGGGTGCCTAACAAGCCGACGGTTTTCAGCCCGGCGTCGGTAATGGCCTGGGCGGTCGGGTCGGCAATATGCAGCAGCGGAATAGTCACAGCCGCTTCAATAGCGGCCGCCACTTTATGCATGGTATTGGTACAGAGCACGACAAAGTCCGCCCCGGCCGCTTGCAGTGCCTGAGCCGCCTGCGCCAGCACAACACCGGCCTGTGCCCAGTCACCGTGGCGCTGCAGCTGTTCAATCTGCTGAAAATCCACGCTGTACAGCACCAGCCGGGCCGAATGCAGCCCACCCAGTTGTTGTTTCACCTGCTCATTGATCTGACGGTAATAAGGAATGGTCGACTCCCAGCTCATACCGCCCAATAACCCTATGGTTTTCATTTGCTTGCCTGTGCAGCAGAAAAAGACAGCTCCAAGTTAACCTGAATTTAACAAGCTGAAAAGTACCTTGATGCACAAGCCGGGGCTATGCCGGGTAGAGTGGCTAACGGAGTTTTCTCAGCCTGGCGCCGGCATAGCTCTGGCGACTATGGCTGCACAATCCGTCTCAGCACTTAAGGTACCGTACTGGTAATAGGGCTGCGGGCCCAGGCGGGAACGCACAAAAGCCGAAGCAATCAAAGGTTCACCGTAGACCAGCAAAGTCGCCGCCTGCCAGCACAACGCCAGTTGTTCCATCAGTTGGCGGGCTCGTGGTTCGAGCTGATGTGAGTCAGTCAGTTGAAGTAACAGACTGTCGAGTTGCTGATCAAACAACGGCTGTTGACCACGAGCCAGCTCCAGCTCCGCCAGCAGCGCCGCTAAAGTGTCCGGCTCGCGTTGCAGCACCCGCAATAAATCCAGACACTGCACATTGCCAGACCCTTCCCAAATGGAGTTGACCGGCGCTTCGCGGTACAGGCGGCTGCAGATATTGTCATTGACATAACCCACACCGCCCAGGCATTCCATGGCTTCATAAGTCTGCCCAATGGCCCTTTTGCAAATCCAGTATTTACCTATGGCGGTGGCACAACGCACCAACGCCGCCTGAGCGGGCTGCTGTTTTTGGTCCAATGCATAGGCAATTCGCATCGAAATGGCCAGTGCCGCTTCGGCTTCAATGGCCAGATCGGCTAGTACATTCAGCATCAATGGCTGCTGATGCAGGTTTTTGCCAAACACGCTGCGGCCCGCCGTATGCCAGATGGCTTCTTTCGCGGCCTGCAGCATCAGGGCCGACGAGCCCAACATGCAGTCGTAACGGGTTAAGGCCACCATTTGGATAATAGTGTGAATGCCGCGGCCTTCGTCGCCCAGCAGCCAGCCATAAGCCCCACGCAGTTCAATCTCCGAACTGGCATTGGATTGATTACCCAGTTTGTTTTTCAGCCGCTGAATATGCACCGGGTTTTTACTGCCGTCTTCGCGCCAGCGCGGCACTAAAAAGCAGGACAACTTGCCCTTTGTTTGCGCCAGCATTAAAAACGCATCACACATAGGGGCTGAGCAAAACCACTTATGCCCCACCAGGCTATACAACTGGCCGGGGCCCGGCTGACTCAGCGCCGTGGCTGTGGTGCTGTTAGCCCGCACATCCGAGCCACCTTGCTTTTCCGTCATCGCCATACCTATGGTGACACCGTTTTTTTCAAACCAGGGCAGATTGCGGCTGTCGTACTGGCCGGACAGAATTTTAGGTAACCAGAGTGCCGCCACATCCGGCTGTGAGGCTATGGCCGGTACACAAGCAAAAGTCATGGTTAAAGGGCAGCCAGAGCCTGGGTCAGCATGGTTATGCAACACGGCTATCGCAGCCCGCACCTGATGGGCTCCAGCTTGCTGGCTGGTCCAGGGCAAATGGCAATGGCCGGCTTCAATGGCTGTTTGCATCAGTTGATGGTAAGCCGGGTGGTAATCGACCTGATCAATCCGCTCGCCAAACCTGTTATGCGACTGAAACTCTGGCAGATGTTTATTGGCCAAAAAGCCAGCCTCCAGCCCCTGATGCCCGACAAAGTCGCCAAACCCCTGCAGCTGCGTTTCGCCCCAGCCGCCACCAAACTTGTGCAGCCAGTACTGCAGCACTTTATCGGCCTTAAACGCATTGTACTGCTGCAAAGGGTGCGGCTGGTTCAGTACCTGATGGGTGTCACTGCTGTGTGCGGAGAAAATATCGGTCATGGTGGGTGCCCGCTGTTTGCTGTCACTGGTCACACCACCCTAGCCCAAGCCGGGCAGAAGTTGCAATGCCAGCAAGCTGGTGTTGGGACTGTTCCCAGCACAAAACCAGCAACCACGCGGGTATCAAACCGGCTCAGACAAAACTTAGCACCAGGCTAATCACCACGCCTGTGACCAGCAGCTGCAGCAGGCAATAGCCCATAATATCTTTGGCTTTTAAACCAGCGATGGCGAGCACTGGTAAGGCCCAGAAGGGTTGGATTAGATTGGTCCAGGCGTCGCCCCAGGCCACGGCCATCGCAATGCGGTTCACTTCGGCGCCCAGCTCCAGCGCAGCCGGGATCATCACCGGGGCCTGAACCGCCCACTGGCCGCCGCCAGACGGAATAAAAATATTGATAATACCGGCGCTGATAAAGGTCCAAAACGGCAGGCTGTCGGCACTGGAAAAACTGACAAACCATTGCGACAAACTGGCCGCCAGGCCGGATTGCAGCATCACCGCCATAATGCCGGCGTAAAAGGGAAACTGAATCACAATGCCAGCGCCGCCCTGAATCGCCTGCTGCAGGCTATGCAATAAACGCCGTGGCGTACCGTGCAGCAGAATAGCCAACATCAGAAACAGGAAGTTGACGATATTCAGGTTCAGGCCACCGGCTGTGGCGAAGTAGTTCAGCAAATAGGCCAGGCCCGCCAGCCCGACCAACAGCGCCAACAGGCCGCTGTTTTCCAACTGGTCGGCCGGGCGTTGATCTTGTGGTTCAGGGGCAGATTCATGCTGCAGTAACGTCGGATCGACGGCTTTGACGTCTTCAGTTTTTGGCTGCATCAGCCAGTTCAGCAGCGGCACAGTCACCACAAGGGCCAGCACAGCGCAGAGGTTAAAGGCAGAGAAAATAGTGTCGCTGGTGGGGATCAGGCCGATTTGCGCTTCGGCAAAATGGCCCGGTGTCGCAATGGTTAAAGGCACAGACCCGGACAAACCGCCATGCCAGACCACAAAACCCGAATAAGCACTGGCCACCAGCAGGGCATAATCTACCCGCACCCGCCGTGCCAGGGCTTTGGCAAATAAAGCCCCTACCACCAAACCAAAGCCCCAGTTCAGCCAGCTGGCGAGCAAAGACACCAGAGTGACCAGCACAATGGCCTGACCGCCGGTTTTCGCCAGCCCGGCCAGCCGGTTCAGCAGGCTGTTTACCAACGGCGTGCTGGCCAACATAAAGCCAGTGACCAGCACCAGCAGCATCTGCATGGAAAAACTCAGCAGGCCCCAGAAGCCGTCGCCCCACATTTGCAGCACCGCCTGTGGGCTGTGCGGCTGCGTCGCCACAGCGGCCACGCCCACCAACAAAGTCAGCAGTAACACCAACACATAAGGGTCCGGCAGGTAACGTTCGGTCAGTTTGACCAGGGGTTTGGCAAGGGCATTTAGCATGGCGTTTTCGCTCTTGTTATCAGCTAGTGGCTTACCATAAGGCGAATTACCCGTTCAGGCAATCGCCTGGGGTCAGGTCTGACCCCAGGCGAGTCGCGGGCAAGGCGGGGTTAGTTTACTTTCTGCACCCGGTCAAAAGCCGCAGGTTGAATGCCTGGGTGGGCCACCAGATACTGCTCCAGCACCTCCAGGTCCAGCCCGCCGGTCAGCGGCTCTGTCGCTTCGGTAAATACCGAAAAGCCATCGGCACCTGAAGCAATAAAGTTATTAATAGTGACGCGGTAGCTCTGTGCCATCTGCAGTGGCTGGCCGTTCAGCTGCATGCTGCCAGGCACCACTTTTTGGCCCAGCGGATTACGGTCATCCCACTGATAGCTGAAGCCCTGCGACACCTGCAACATTTCGTATTCCTGGCCGTCCGGGCGGAACTGCTGCTCCAGAATACGGCGCAGCTGGTCGCCGGTCAGGCTGACGGTGATCAGGTTATTGGAAAAGGGCTGCACCGCATAAATATCGCCAAAGCTGATTTGACCATTCGGGCCCGGTTGCAACGCGGCGCGCACACCGCCCCCATTCATCAGGGCCATGACCGCAGCCCCTTTGTCTGCCGCTGTGGTAGCCGCCAGGTGCGCGTCGGCCAGCAACTGGCCTATGGCCGAAGCACCGGACTCATCCGGATCCCGGCTAAACTCAGCGCCAATAGTGCTGACCACGCGGTTGGCCAGTGGCGCACTTAAGGCTTCATACCGGGCGATTAGCGCGGTTTGCTTAGGTTCAGCTTTAAACTGACTGTGGCGCACTACCAGATTATTGGCTTTGGCACTCACCACATCGCGGCTCTGGCGGCTCAGTTGCAGGTCAATTTCAGTAACTAAAGTGCCGTATCTGTGACCACTGGTGACTAAACGGCCGTCAATTTCACAGGTATAAGCTTCGTGGGTGTGGCCGCTGACAATGAGGTCCACAGCTTTATCCAGCTGTTTCACAATCTGCACTATAGGGCCGGAAATACCCGGGCATTCGTTAATGCTGCCCACCGGCGTGCCGCCTTCATGGATCAGCACCACTATGGCTTCTACCCCTTTGGCTTTCAGCTCTGGCACCAGCGCATTCACAGTGTCAGCTTCGTCGGCAAAGGTTAAACCGGCCACGCCACCGGCTGACACCAGCTTACTGGTGCCCTCCAGCGTCAGGCCAATAAAAGCCACAGGCACACCGTCAAAGTCTTTGATTTGGTAGGCAGGTAACACGGTTTTGCCGCTATCTGCATACTTGGTGCTGGCAGCCAGATACTGAAAGTTGGCGCCTGTAAATGAATGGCCCGGCGTACAGCCCTGCACCGGGTGACAGCCGCCCTTTTGTTTACGCAGCAGCTCGGCCAGACCATGGTCAAACTCATGGTTGCCCACCGCAGCCAGATCCAGCCCCATCAGGTTCAATGATTCAATGGTTGGCTCGTCATGAAACAGCGCCGATAGCAGCGGCGAGGCGCCAATTAAGTCACCCGCCGCCACAAACACATGGTTTGGGTTTTTACTTTTCAGCTCTGCCACTGCCGTGTGAATATATTCCACGCCACCGGCCTGCACTTCTACCGCCAGCTCCGGCTGGGCCGGGTCTTCGCCTTTTACCTTCACCCCTTTGCCCGGCGTTTTTAAATTGCCGTGCAGGTCGTTAATGGCCAGCACTTTGACCGACACAGAATCAGACAGCGGCGCCTGGCTGGCACAGCTGCTCAGCACCAGGGCAGAAAGAATGGCGCAGCACACAGCTGCAGGGCGAAATACAGAAGTCATTGGCACTCCAAAGGGGGACGCAAAAATAAGTGGCGATAGTAACACAGCAAAAATGACAGTCTGCCTGTTCTGCGCTGGTCCGGCTCACAAAGCCGACGTTTTGATACCGAATTCGACGTCTACCGGTTTGCCTGTCTGGTCGAATGAATTGCTAGGCTCCATTTACGAGACTACAATCAATACAACATTTAGTACCAAATAAGGGCTGACATGACCCGTTTACGTCTCGATCAGGATATACACCCCTTGTCTGAGTTTAGAGCCGGTGCTGCGGCTTTTATTCGTCAGATTAATGAAACCCGTCGTCCATTGGTGATCACTCAACACGGCAAAGGTGTGGCTGTGGTACTGGACGTTGTGGAGTACGAAGCGATGCGCGAAAAAATAGAGCTTCTGGAAGAAATCCGTACCGCAGAAACTCAACTCGCCGCCGGACTTGGCGTCTCGAATGACGAAGCCCGGGCACAGCTGTTAAGCCAACTGCGCAAATGAAGGTGGTTTGGTCGCCGCTTGCACTGGCAAAGTTGAGCGAAATTGCAGCTTATATTGCTCAGGATAAAGCAACTGCGGCCGAGAGCTGGGTCAACGAATTATTTGATAAAGCAGCCTTGTTCCCTTTGTGCTCTGCATAACAAACTCAATGATTTGAAGATTGAACTCACTGAAGATAAGGATGGTAAGCCTGCACTCCGCCTTTTTCGACCGCCAGCCTGATTTAGAGCATATCCTTCAACAAATTGCGCAAGCAAGTAGCTGGTGACTGCGTAGTAAGCGATATAAAAGTGAACGCGGGAGGCGTGAACGGGCGAACGCAGTAGTCTCCGGCTGCTGGCTTGGTTGCCTCGGAGCCGAGGCGTAGACAGATAAAGGCGCAGCAAGCTACGCCGCTACACTTTTAATCCGCGACACATGGCTGGCGGCTAACAGCATTCTTCAGCTTTGCGGCGGTGGGATTGCTTCGCCGCTCGCGGTGAGCAGAGTGCTGCTGTAGACACGAAAGTCGTCCAGCCGGTGCAGGATCACCATTTCGACTATTGGCAACTGGATGCGTTGATACTCGTGCACGGCAATATTTCTGAAGCCCACCATTTTCTTCAGGTTGGTCGCTAAGTCTGCCGAAATCAGGCTGGCTGCCGCCAATAAGGTGAACACATCGCGCGAACTTTGCGGCACCCCCAGTTTATGCAGGCGGATCAGGTGCTGCCCCATATCTAATGCGGCTTCACAAGCGCGTTGAATATTCAGAATAGCGGCATCCTGACGGGTAAAATCGCTGGCAAAAGTGGCAGGGGCTTTGTCATATTCCTCGCGGGCACGCTGAATACAGCGCTCAATAGTGGCCGCTTTATTAATTAAAACATCATCAGGCAACGGGCCTTGGTTAACGGCCATACACAAACCCACCTTGTTGAATGTCGGCCAGCAAACCCGCTCGGGCTTCGTTAAGCGCCGTCATGTCAGACAGCAGGCCGGCTTCATAACTGTCAATGCTGCTGTCCAGTGCAAACAGGCGCTCACCTTTGGTCAGGATCTGGTACTGCATCACGGTGGATGCGGCGCGAAAATCCAGTAAATCGACTTCGCAATTCACCAACTCTGCCACATCACTGCTGATATCCCATAACTCAATCGAGTCGGCGTAACCGGCCACTAACACAGCCAGGTCTAAATCACTGTGCTGATCCGCAGTGCCTGCCACCTGGCTACCAAAGGCATACACAGCCAGCAGTGTCGGTAAGCGGCTTTGCAACAGTTGCACCACCAAAGGGAAGTTCACAACAGACTCCAATGCAGTCGATTCAGGGTACACCATAGTAACCACGGATCCCTGCCACGACAAATAAAGTCTGCAGTGGATAGGCCGCCTGCACCACCAACTCATGGATCTAAGTGGCTAGTTTTGCACTACGTCACCCTAGAATTACCTGAAGCAGATGCAGCTTGCCACCATTCCCCTCAAGCAAGTAGCGGGTGACTGCGTAGTGAGCGATATAAAAGTGAGCGCGCCAGAAGCGAACGGGCGAACGCCCTAGTCTCCGGCTGCTGGCTTAGCTGCTGCAGGATCCGACGTTGAACTCTTTTACAATGAGGCGTTGTGCTGAAACGGAACATCTCGGGCGGGGTAAACCGCGATCCTACCATCCGGAATAAGGGCACAACGCAAAAGGCGCAGCAAGCTACGCCACTACAACCGAGCACTTTAGATGCCTGAGACAACAAAATCCAAAGCGGCCATTATTTCTGTGCGATAGGCGGATAAATCACCAGCCTTAGCGCCCAGCTGTTTGCGGTCTATACCTGCCATTTGCTGGGTCAGCAGCGTAAAAGGCTGGCCATCAATCAGCAGGCTGGGGTTAAGCCGGGTCAGGCCAATGGCGGTGCCAAGTTTGGCTGGGGTCAGCGGGATCACCACTCTGGTTCGCAACTCACTGAGCAAGTCACTTTGGATATCCAGCAAATAAGGGTACTGGCTGCAGCTGGCAGGATTGGGGTTGTGATAAGCGTAAAATTGGCTCATCAGAAGGTCCTGACGCTGTCGCCAAAGGTGCCGTTGTCTTCGACAAACTCGTTGTAAGCCTCAATAGCTGCAGCGTTTTCGCTTAACCATTGTTCGCGCTGGGCACTGCGCAGTTGCTCCACCAACGCCTGCTCCAGTGTGGCCGAAAGGTTGATCTTCAGACTTTTGGCTTTTTCGAGTAAATCACTGTTAATACTGACATTAGTCGGCTTTTTTGACGCCTGAGTGTTGTAGATAGAATTCATCGCAGCAGCCCCACAGCAATAATGCGTATAGTTTATGCGCATATCAGCCATTGAGCAATGCAGCAGGCGCCACCTTAAAACCCTATAAAAAAGGGCAGGGTAAACCCCGCCCCTGCCCCCAATTTAACTACAGCTAAACCTCAGCCGAGCGCTTGCTAAACAACCTGTATAAAGCCGGAAGTACCAGCAGCGTTAACAAGGTCGAACTGAGGATGCCGCCAATGACTACCGTGGCCAAAGGTCGCTGAATTTCAGCGCCAGTGCCGGTATTAAAGGCCATAGGCACAAAACCTAAACCCGCCACCAAGGCTGTCATTAACACTGGCCGCAAGCGGCTGCCCGCGCCTTGCAAAATGGCGGCAAGCACTGCACCGCCTTGTTGCTGCAACTGCCGGATGGCGCTGACCAGTACGATGCCGTTCAGCACTGCTATACCCGACAGGGCGATAAAACCCACAGCAGCAGAAATCGACAGTGGCATATCACGCAGCGCCAAAGCCCAGACGCCGCCGGTAAGCGCCATTGGCACTGCGCTAAACACCAGCAGGCTATCGCGCCAGCTGTTTAAGGCGCTGTACAGCAACAGCAGGATCAGCGCCAGCGTCAGCGGCACCACCATACTTAAACGCTCGGAGGCCGATTGCAGTTGCTCGAAAGTACCGCCGTAACCCAGCCAATAACCAACAGGCAATGGCATCACGGCCAGCTGTTGCTGCACCTCCGCCACCACAGTGCCTAAATCGCGGCCTTCAATATTGGCGGTCACCAGCATATGGCGTTTGCCACTTTCGCGGTTGATCTGATTTGGCCCTTCGGTTTCGCGGATATGCGCCACTTCCCCCAGCGGTACATACCGCAGCTCGCTGCTGTCTTGTGCCGGTAAGGTGACAGGAATACGGGCTAAACTGGCCGGGTCCTGCCGCATTGCTTCCGGCAGGCGCAGCATCAACTTAAAGCTTTTATCACCTTCGTAAATCAGCCCCAGCTGTTGGCCACCAATGGCGGTTTGAACCAGTTGCTGTACGCCTGCCACGTCCATATTCACCAGCGCCAGGTGGTCTGTTTCCGGTTCAATCGACAACATAGGCAAACCCGTGGCTTGTTCCATCCGGGCGTCCACTATGCCGTTCACCTTGCCCAGCGCAGCTGCGACCTGCTGGCCCAGCTGTGCCAGTTGGTCCAAATCGTCGCCATACACCCGCACCGCTAAATCAGTACGGACCCCGGCAATCAGCTCGTTAAACCGCATTTGGATCGGCTGGGTAAACTCGTAGTTATTGCCCGGCACCGCCTGCACCACAGCGCGCAGTTGCTGCTCAAAACCAGCTTTGCTTTGGCTTGGGTCTGGCCACTGCTCTTGGGGTTTTAAAATCACAAAGGTGTCGGCGACATTAGGTGGCATGGGGTCATTCGCCACTTCCGGCGTGCCGATTTTTGAGAATACCCGCTCCACCTGGGGCAAAGCGGCGATAGCCTGCTCCAGCTGCAACTGCATTTGCACCGACTGGCTCAGGCTGGTGCCCGGAATACGCATGGCGTGCAGCGCAATATCGCCTTCATCCAGCTGTGGCAGAAACTCGCTGCCCATCCGGCTGGCCTGCCAGACCGAACCGCTACACAGCAGTACGGCCGCCAGCACAGGCAACAAGGGCCTGTGCAGCGCCAGCTGCAATAGCGGCTGATAACTGCGGCGCAGGCCACGCATCAGGCGGTTTTCCTGCTCCGACACCTTGCCACTAACCAGCAGCGCCACCGCAGCCGGTACAAAGCTAAGTGCCAGCAGCAAAGCGCCCAACAAAGCGGCAATGACCGTAAAGGCCATAGGCTCAAACATCTTGCCTTCCACCCCAGACAGCGCAAACAGCGGCAGGTACACCAGCATAATAATCAGCACACCAAAAGTGGCTGGCGTCATCACCTCACTACTGGCTTGTTTTACCAGCGCCAGCCGCTCTTTTAAATCGAGCGTGCGGCCCAGCCGATGCTGGGCGCTTGCCAGATGGCGTAAACAGTTTTCCACCACAATCACAGCGCCGTCGACAATCAGGCCAAAGTCGATGGCGCCCAGGCTCATCAGGTTACCGCTGACTTTATTGGCCGCCATGCCACTGAAGGCAAACAGCAAGGACAGTGGGATCACCAGCGCGGTGATCAGCGCGGCCCGTAAATTGCCCAAAAACACAAAGAGCACCACTATAACCAGCAGCGCTCCTTCAAACAGGTTGCGCTGCACTGTGGCAATGGTTTTGTCGATCAGGCTTTCGCGGTTGTAGCTGATTTCGGCCACCACGCCCTGCGGCAAGCGCTGGTTCACTTCGGTCAGTTTGGCGGCTACAGCGGCCGACACGGTGCGGCTGTTTTCACCAAGCAGCATCATGACGGTGCCAAGCACCACTTCGCCGCCGTCCTGGGTGGCAGCCCCTGTGCGCAGTTGTTTGCCAATTTGCACTGTGGCCACGTCTTTCACCCGCACAGGGGCATCGTCGCGTTTGCTGATCACCAGTTGCTCAATGGCCGCAATAGACTGCAGCTGGCCGGGGGAGCGGATCAGCCACTGCTCGCCATTGCGTTCAATATAACCGGCACCAATGGTGGCGTTATTGCGCCTGAGCGCCTCGGCCAGGTCGTTGATGGTCAGTTTAAAAGCCAGCAGTTTGACCGGGTCTGGCGCCACCTGGTATTCACGGACAAAACCGCCAATGGTGTTAATTTCGGTCACACCTTTTACCTTCAGCAGTTGGGGCTTAATCAGCCAGTCCTGCAGGGTGCGTAAGTCTTCGGCGCTGTAAGGCTGCCCTTCGGCCGTTCTGGCCTCTGCGCTGGCTTTGACTGTGTAGGAGAAAATTTCGCCAAGCCCCGACACCACGGGGCCAAGTTCAGGTTCAATGCCTTCTGGTAATTCGCCGCGCACCTGCAGCAACCGCTCGGTCACCTGCTGGCGTGCCCAATAAATATCGGTGCCTTCGTCAAACACCACTGTCACCTGCGACAAACCATAACGCGACAACGAACGGCTGTACTGCAGTTTCGGCAAGCCAGCCATGGCGTTTTCCACCAGGTAAGTCACCCGCTGTTCGGCTTCCAGCGGCGAATAACCTTCGGCTTTGCTGTTAATTTGCACCTGCACATTGGTAATGTCGGGTACCGCGTCCATCGGCAGTTTCAGCGCCTGCCAGAAACCAGCGCCCGCCAGCAATAATGTCAGCAGCAGGGTAAAGCCCGGCCTGGCCAACGCCAGCCGTAATACAGACTGAATCATGCTGACCTCCTAGTGCGCGTGACCGGCGCCGGATTTCAGCAAATCGGCTTTGATCAGAAAACTGTTCTGACTGACATAGACCTCACCTGCGCTCAAGCCCGACAGCACCTCAACATACAAATCATCACGCTCACCCAGCTCGACTGGCCTTGGCTCATACTTCTCGCCTTCGCGTACAAAGACGACCGTTTTGCCTTCCATACGCTGCAAGGCCGACAACAACACCCGCACTGAGACCTGACGGCGCGACACTTCGACATCGGCTTTGACATGCATACCGGGCCGCCAGAAACCATCCGGGTTTTGCACTATGGCGCGGGCACGGGCTATATGGCCTTCGGTCATCTGTGGTGCCAGGTAACTCAGCACAGTTTCAGCCTTGCGCTGGCCATGCACATCAGCCACCAGCACGGCATTACCCGGCTTCAGGCCAGCCAAATCGCCGGGGAAAGCTGACAACTCCAGATACACAGAGCTGAAATCACTGAGTTGCAACAGCGCTGCCTCACCAGCCCGCTCACCCGGGTTGGCAAAACGCGCTGTCACTTCAGCCGCCGCTGGCGCCTGCAGGCTGTAGCTTTGCAAGGTCACCCCATGCTGCAGCTTCGCCAGTAACTGGCCTGCCTGCACTTTGTCGCCCACTTTGACCGGCAGCTGCTGCACCAGCCCGGCATAAGGCGCACTGATACGCCATTGTTGCTCCGGGATCACCGCGATGACACCAAATAAATGCGCGAAACGGCGGATTTCCCCAGCTTCGGCACTCTGCACCTCAATGCCGGATTTGGCCGCTACTTCAGTGCTGAGCTCCGTATGTTCAGGCACTTCGTCATGGTCGTGACCTGTTGCCTCACCGTGCTTATGTGGATGCTCATCTTCGTGCTGACTCTGCTCAGTCGCAGACTCAGCTTCAGGGCTATGTTTGGCCAGTACCACAGCTGGCAACAGCAAAGCGGCCAGCACTAACAACATCAATTTATTTTTCATCAGACAACTCCCTGGCCCGTACAGAGGCTAACGGGGCAACGACAGAAACTTCAGCGGAAGCAGAAAAGGCAACAGGACCAGTCTGCGCCAGACCAAAACCAGTCAGGCGCTGCAGTTCAGTCAGTTGCAGGTGAAAGCGGCGTTGTAATTGCAGCAGGCTCAGTTCGCTGTCCAGCAGCTCCTGCTGCGCCGCCAGCAGGTCGGTCATATCGTACACACCGCTTTGATAACCCTGCTGGGTCGCACTCAGTACAACACGGGCCGAAGGCAATAACTGCTGTTCTGTGGCGCGAATTTCGGCCCTGATGCTGTGCAACTGGCGTAACAAACCGAGCAGGCTCAGTTGCAGCTGACGCTGCTCCAACTCTGCCGCCACAGCGGCCTGCTGTGCTGCTGCGCTGGCCGCTTCGAGCTGAGCAGAGCTGCGCTGAGAATTCAGCAGCGGCATACTCAGGCCCAATTGCAAAGAAGGCGAGTTCACTTCGTTGTTATACCGTACCCCAGCCGACCAGCGCAGGCCAGCCACTGCATTGGCACTTTGTAACTGCAGCAGGCTGTCGGCCAGCCGCTGTTTCGTCAAAAACAACGCCAGCTGCGGGCTTTGCAGCAAACGTTGCTGCAGCCGTGCTTCTTCCGGCAACAAAGGCAACAGCGATAAATTACCACTGAGCCGGTCAAAATCCGGCTCCGCATTCCACAGCAGTGCCAGCTGTCGCCGAGCCAGTTCCAGTTCGCCTTGCAGCCTGGCCTGGTCCAGCCCGGTTTGTAGCAAACGCCGTTCTAAGCGTTTCACATCGGCCTGCTGCACTAACGCCTGCGCGGCGCGTTGTTGTGCTGTCAGCAAAGCTTTTTGTTCCAGCTCAAAGCGTTGCGCCAGCCAACTCAGCTGTTGCTGCAGGCTTAGCACCTCAATAAAACGCCCGGTGCTTTGCGCCAAAACATCCAGCTTGTCGGCGGCAAAGCTGGCCTGAGTCAGTTGGTGTTGTTGGTTAGCCTGGGCGCTGCGCAGCTGAGCTTTATCGCCGCGCTCCAGCAACTGGCTGAATACCAGGCTGATTTCCGCGCCTTTGACACCGCTGAGTTCATTGGTGCCCAGCAGGTTTTCTGCCGACAGCTCCAGCTCAGGGTCGGGTTTAAGTAACGCCAGTTGCTGCAAGGCCGCATCCTGACGCAGTTGGTAAGGGTAAGTTTGTAGTTTCGGGCTGTGCTGTACTGTGCGCTGTAACGCCTCAGCCAGCGTTAGCTCGACAGCCGCCAACGGGCCACTACAAAGCAGCACAACCCACAGCCATAGCTGCCGGCCAAATAAAGTTGACATAAAAATGCTCCGTTTAAGTTACTGAAAAATTATAAAAATCAGTAAATTAAACGGTAGGCGGAGGTAATAAAGGCCGGTAACTTAAACCACGGAAAAAAGACGAGATGGATTCAGGACGGGATGCTGGTTGCGCATCCGCAGAAGCTTGCGCCTGATAACTGACAAAACACAGCACATGGGCATGTGGTTCGGCTGCACTGTCGTCGTCATGGCTGTGATCGGTATCAAGCTGATATTGATGCTGGCCCTGCTCCATGGTCAGTACATGGTTATGGTCATCCGGCATATGCAGCACAACGCCATCACAAGCCGCAAAGGCGTGATTGAGCATCAGCAACAAAATCAGGCTTAACAGCCAGCGGGATGAAGGTAGCAACACAAAGACCCAAAGCGTAGTTTGCTGCCAAGTTCACCATAAAGTAGCCAACAGAACAAGCCAGACTGACACTTAAAAGTGTGTTAATCGTTGCAATCTTTGCAGGCTAAACTAGTGATCACTGAAGAAGTCACCACCCAAGAAGCATCAATACAGTGGTTAAACCAAGGAATAGCCCTGTTTTGGCGAATTTGGCTTATCCGGAAAGGCCAGCTCCAAAACTTTTTCATCAACCATGGGCTTCAGGTAATTCTGACGAATACTTTGAGCTTTTCTATCAAGCAGTTGTTCTAGCACAGACACAGCAAGGTACTGCCCGTCACAAAGCTTTCGAATACACTGTCGCAAGTCGTCAGAATTCACGCGCCTGGTCTGCCGGACTGGTGCAGCAACCTCTTCCAACTGGACACGAAATGCAGCACTTAGCTGCTGAAGATCGTCAATAAATGGCTTCGCCAGCAAGTGACTTATCACTCTTCCATTGTTATCTCTTTGAATTTGCGATGGGTTTACTTTATGCGTTAAGTCAGTTGCCAAATGCGTTAAGTCTGCACCTGAATGCGCTAAGTTTTTCATCGAGCTTAACGCATTACTGCTAAATACCTCTTCAGGAGAAACCGGGTTCATACCAGGCAAGCTGTATGATTTATGCCGCTTCTCTCCACTTGGCACTAAAAACCCTTTATCAACTAATTTCGGCAAAGCAAGAGTTACATCCCGTGAATGCTTGGACGTCAGTTGGCACGCACGTTCATGGTTAATCCACCCTTCTACCGCTGCAGTCACAACGATCATGCGTTCAAATTCATTTAACTGACCGAAATCCTTTCCAAACATTAACGTCAACAGGTCCATGATCTCTTGCGGTATCAAGCTCGCAGTCGATAGCTCCAATAACGTTTGCTCATTAGGTTCTGTCTTTTCGTAAAGTTTTGGAGTCCGCCAGTTTGCCCAGCGCCAACCACTATAAATTTTGGGGATCCCAGAACCGGCTCTTTCTCCAGCTCCAATAAGCAAAAACATTTGGTGCATCCGTCTGTTCCGGCAATCACTTTCACCACCTTTGATCGCTTGCTCTGGCGAAATTCGCATCAATCCGGGATTTCTGAAACCAAACATATCTGGCCGCTTAACCACCAGTATGGATGCGCGCCCACTGTAATCGGCATGTACCAAGGTATTGACTAAAGCTTCGCGAATAGCTTCATGAGCTTTGGTATCATCCAAACGCAGGCCGCCCTGGAGTTCAAAAGGCACCTTCAAATCTGCAATCAGTTTGCGGTAAGTTCTGCGATAGAAATCGAATACATTGCCAGACCAAGTGCCATCCGGGCAAAACCTGTCTATCCAGCGAGCTTCAACGTCTGAATCTGTGCGTTCCCGGTAATCTACAAAATAGTTAGGGGCTGCGTCTTGGATAGCTTCCCAAGAGCCAAACATCAGAATGCCCGCAAGAGTTATACCTTCTTTTGCTGATTGCCGGTCTTTACGCCAGCCTCCAATACTTTTGAAAAACTCAAACAACTCCAAATCAAGCCATGGGTGCTGAGGTTTCGCTGCTGCAAGCAGATTTTTGTACGCTTTCAGACTATCAATTTCAATGTCACTGAACGTGAAACCGTCAAGAATCCTATCATCCCGACTGGTTTCGATTTGCTCAGCCAACATTCTGCGTACCTGTTCATCGTCACACCGGCGATCACCGTCATGTAATCGTATAAAGGTTTCTTTCATCGGCTGATTATTAAGATAAACAGGTTTTTGCTCCCTCTTTGCAGACGGAATATGCACTACCAAATATTGTTTATCTTCGAGCTGGTATTGCTGAACACTCTGTTCAGTCAACAAATTAACACTGACTTTCTGCTTATTGTTGGCAATATCAAATAGCTGCCTTTTAACTACATCAATATTGGAAATACCAGCAAGCTCAAACCGTCCTGATTTCTCTTTTATGCCCAGAACAATATAGCCACCACGGGAATTTGCCATCGCACTGTAAGTTGGCCAAAAATCATCCGGAAGTTTCCCTTTTCCATCTTGCCCATGAGCCAATTTAAACTCCAGCTCTGCAGACTCGGCTAAATCCGTCAAATCATCCACATTGTTAATCTGAAGCAACTGTCACTCCTGAAACCTATGAAATACCACCTATCATTTCATTCAATCACCAGAACTGCCAGTACAGATACACCAGCAACACCGTCACCAGAGCACTGCCGTGCAGGTAAAACCGGCTGGGGGTCATGTCCAGACTGACTGCCTGAGCTTGTGGCAGTTCAGCTTTCGCCGGCTGGCGCAACAGCCACATGACGGCACAACACAACAGGAAGATATACCCAACCCTGTCCATAAAGGGCACTTCAGGCCACAGCAGTTTCATTGCCAGTGAGCCAAAGCAAGACAACAACGCTGCCGCCAAAGCGCCATTGCCAGAGGCGCCTTTCCAGAAAATACCCAAAATAAAGATGGCGCAGATACCCGGAGTAAAGAAGCCGGTAAATTCCTGAATGTACTGAAACGCCTGTGGGAAATTGCCCAGCAGTGGCTTGGCCACCAGCACCGCAACCAGCAGCGCAACCCCACTGACCAGACGACCCACGCCAACCAGCTGCGGTTCGGTTTTGCTGGTTTTGCTCAGCGGCTTGTATAAATCGAGGGTAAAAATGGTGGCGATGGAATTCATCATGGACGCCAGCGATGACACTATGGCGGCAATCAACGCAGCGAAAATCAGGCCACGGATACCGTCCGGCACCAGCGCCAGTAAGGTTGGGTAAGCAGCGTCAGCTTTGTCCACCGCAATACCACTGGCCGGGTCCTGGCTCAGCACATAAGCAGCAATACCCGGCAACACAATAATGACCGGCATCAGCATTTTCAGAAAAGCGGCAAACAAAATGCCTTTTTGCGCTTCGGCAAAACTTTTGGCGGCCAGCGCACGCTGAATAATATATTGGTTAAAACCCCAATAACTCAGGTTCATCATCCACATACCGCCCAGAATCACCGCCAGACCCGGCAGGTTGACGTACTCCGGGTGCTCTTTCGCCAGGATCATGTCGAACTTCTCCGGCGCTTTTTGCAACAAGGTGTCAAACCCTGCCAACACACCAGCCCCGCCCGACACCTGGTTCAATGCAATCCAGCTCAGCAGCAAACCACCGCCCACCAGCAGTAAAATCTGAATACCGTCGGTCAGCGCCACGGCCTTTAAGCCACCATACAATGAGTAAGACACCGCTATCAGCGCCAGCCCGACCATACCCCAGACCACGGGCAAACCAGTTAAGGTGGCAATGGCGGTGGCGCCCAGCCAGAGCACAGCGGTTAAATTGACAAAGGTGTACAGCAACAGCCAGAACAGGCTCATCACGTACTTCACTCTTTTGTCGAAACGTTGCTCCAGAAACTGTGGCATGGTGTAAATGCCTTTCCGCAAAAACACCGGCAGGAAAAACCAGCCGACCAGCAGCAGAGTTAAAGCGGCCATCCACTCGTAGGACGCAATGGCCAGGCCGACCACAAAGCCAGAGCCAGACATACCAATAATTTGTTCAGCAGAAATATTGGCCGCAATCAGCGACGCACCAATGGCCCACCAGGGCAAGGTTTGCCCGGCCAGGAAAAAATCTTTACTGTCTTTCTGATGCCCGGCTTTGTCTTTGGAAACAACTATCGCCAGCACCAGAAGCAACACCACGTAGCCGACCACAATGGCCGAATCAAGCGCACTGATCACCATGTTTTACCCTTGTTTTGTTTAATTATTGTTTTACTCACTGCGCACAGGGCTGATGCCGCAGCACCAGCTCCCCCGCACAGAGCATAAAGCGCGACGAGGCCCCTGCCAAGTGAAAGCAGCCTGTTTTGCCAGGCCACAACAAATATGAAATTTTTAAACAATTTTTTGACAATTTGCCCAAAAGCAGACACCCTTTGGGGGCCAATCAGCAAGGAGGCAACCTATGAAATTGAAACTTATGGCCCTGACCGCTTTAGTCTGCTGCAGCTTTTTCAGCCAGGCCGAGCCCGCCAAACGTGAAACCATTGAGCAAGTACTGAAAGCGACAGATGCACCGGCAATGCTGGATTACGCCTATGCTCAGATGGAACAAATGATGCAGGCCAACCAGACCACCCCCAATGACGCGTTAAGCCAGAAACACATGCGCGAAATGCAGCAGTTATTTCGCACTGAGATGTCCTGGTCACAGCTGGAAGAGCCGATTATCGCCATGTATACCCAAGTGTTCAGCGAAGAGGAAATGCAGAGTATTTTGGGCTTTTACCAGTCGCCGGCTGGCCAGAAACTGGTAAAACGCCAGCCTGAGCTGGTGCAGCAGTCGATGCAGATGATGCAAACCCTGATGCAGGGTATGATGCCAAAAATGCAGGCCATGTCGGAAAAACACGCGAAAGAGCGCGCCGCACAAGCCGCTCAGTAATCTCTCGCCGGGGGAGGCCGCCGCCTTCCCTTCTCTGTTTCAACTGCCCCGAAAGTTTTTATGCCTTGAGCAGGTCTGCATAGTGGATAGTTTATCGGCTCTGCACTCTGAGGTGTTTTATGCGCTCTGCCTTGCTTCATTCCGCCTTGTCACAGTACCAGCGTTTTACCACTGCACTCACGTCCTTCAGTGGGGTTCCGGCCTTGTTATTACGTTTGTATCTGGCCCCTGTGCTGATCCAGGCGGGTTGGAATAAATACCAGGCCTTTGACAGCACAGTGGCCTGGTTTGCCAATCCGGATTGGGGGCTGGGTTTGCCTGCGCCTGTGCTGCTGGCAACTCTGGCTATTGCGGCCGAACTGCTGGGTGGCGTTTTGCTGTTGGTCGGGCTCGCCACCCGGCTGGTTTGCCTGCCGTTGATTGCCACTATGCTGACGGCGATTTTTTCAGTGCACTGGCCCAATGGCTGGCTGGCCATTGCCGACAACTCCAGCTGGCTGGCCGATGGTACCTTGTTGCATGACGAGCGAGTGCAGGCGGCGCAGGAAAAACTGGCAGCCGCTAAAGCCATTTTGCAACAACATGCAGACTACGACTGGCTGACCAGCAGCGGCAGCCTGGTCATCCTCAACAACGGCATCGAGTTTGCTGCCACTTACCTGCTGATGCTGCTGTCGTTGTTGTGCACAGGCGGCGGCCGTTACCTGAGTTGTGACTATTGGCTGAAACGGCGATGGTGCCCACAGACAGAAGGTCAGTTTTCGTAAGCTAGAGTCATCACGTCATTGAGTTCAAACAGAGGAAGGTGTGCTTTGCAACAGTCAGCTTCGATTAAAAGCCGGATCTTTATCGGTTATGCCGCCATTTTGTTGGTCACCCTGATTGCCGCTGTTTTACTGATCAGCAGCAACCGCCACCTCAGCCATCAGGTTGGGGGCTTTGTCGATGAGTCGCTGCCCGCCTTGCATAGGGTAAACAGCATGCAAAGCGCTGCCAAACAACTGGTGCTCACCGGCTACGAGTTGTATGGCACCACCATCACAGCTCAGCAATTTGGTCAGACCCAGCAGACGCTGGATGCTGGTATTCAAAAGCAGCTGTCCAGTCTGACCCCTTATCAAAGTAATGAGGCCAGCAGCAGGTTTCAGGCATTAAGCCAGTCCTTGTCTGAACTGAGCAGACTGATGCAGGTCAGTCAGGTTGACTGGGATCAGGCAAGAGAGCAGCTGGCACGCATCAATCAAAGCGCCACTGAATTTAATAGGGCCGCAGATGCGCTGGCGGACCGCATTACGGAGCAAGCCCGGGGGAAAACGCTGAGCATCAGCGACACCCTGTCAACGAATACACTGACGGTCGCGGTCCTGTTGTTACTGATCCTGCTGGTCGCCATTGGCTTTTTACTGCTGGCACAAAAGCAGGTAGCCAGCCCTATAGTGCAGCTGTCTGCCAGTCTCGGCCAAATTGCCGCCAGTCGCGATCTGACCCACAAGCTGCACTCCGACGGCGCGGCTGAAGTCATTCACGTGGCGGCCAGTGTGAACCAGTTACTGCGGGTGTTTCAGCAAGGCATTGCCGAAATGTATCAGGCCATTTCAGGTATTCATCAGGCGGTTGGAACACTGGCAGGCAGCAGCCAACAATCCTCCGGGTCTGTTACTGAACTGCAACAAAAGCTGCAGTTGCTGGTGCAGGCGATGACGCAGCTCGAGCAGCAGATGGAACAGAGTGTCAGCCGGTCAAGCCACGCCGCAGAAGCCGCCAAAGCCGGTGCCGATTCGATGTCCCAGAGTCAAAAGGCCGTGCTTGATACCTCCAGCAGCATCAGTCAGTTGTCCAGCGATATTGAAGCCACAGCGCAGATGCTGCTAACCCTGCAATCGACTGGAGACCAGGTGAGCTCAGTGGTGAATACCATTGCCGAAATTGCCTCTCAGACCAATCTGTTAGCCTTAAATGCAGCCATCGAAGCCGCCCGCGCCGGCGAGTCTGGCCGGGGTTTTGCTGTAGTAGCCGACGAAGTGCGTACCCTGGCCGTTCGTACTCAGCAATCCACCACGGAAATCAACAGCATGCTGGCCAATATTGTCAGCTCGATACAAGGGGCAGTGGCGAATATGCAGTCCAACAGGGAAACGGCCCAACGTTCGGTAGAGCTGGCGACCAATCTGGTGCACACCCTGGAAGGCGGTCGCCAGATTATTCTGGATTTAGCCTCGGTCAGCCAGCAGGCTGCCGAACTGGCGGGTCATTCGCAGCAGATGACTCAGGAACTGCAACAGGACATTCTCGCTTTTGCACAGCTGGGTACTTCAGTGTCTGCCGCCAACCAGGACGTCGCCGCCACCAGCCAGTCACTGACCGCATTGGCGGGGCAACTTCGACAAACCGCTGACTTGTTTAAACATTAGCGCTGCAACAGGTTTCAGCCGCAGCGCTGCTGATTCAGAAGCTGGTACTGAGCGCCTGCAACAACTGGGGGTGAAACCGCTCCGGTGCCTGAATGTGCGGCGAATGGCCTAATATTCTGGCGGAGCCACCGCCAACAGATGCTCGATTAACAACCGCAGCCGCAGCGGCTGATTGTCCCTGTCGCGGTACAGCAGGTAGGTATGCCGCCGCGGCCCCCGCCAGTCCGGCGCCACCGGCAACAGGCGACCGAGCGCCATTCGTTCCTCCACCACCCGCCGCGGCAGGTAGCCAATACCAATACCGGCTTCGATGGCTCGCTGGGCCATATTCAGGTCGTCCACCGCCAGCCGGATATTGCCCTGAGGCCGGTATTCAAAGAGTTCTTCAGTCTGTTGCTGAATTAACCGCCACTGGCGGATAGGGTTACCTATCACCAGCGGGTAATTCACCAATTCAGCGGGATGGGTCAGCTCTGCCCATTGGGGTTGATGGCTGCTGGTACAAAGCACCGACTGGACCAGTGTCAGCGGCCTGGCTATCCAGCCCTGCAGTTTGGGTTCGCCAACGCGGATCGCCAGATCAATGGCATGTTCGCCAACATCCAACACCCAGTTGGACAGGCGAATATCCAGTTCAATCTTCGGGTGCTTCAGCTGAAAGTCCTGCAAGGCTGCGGCCAGCCAGCGGTGCATGGCATTGACCGGCGCAGTCAGCCGGATCAGACCCACAGGTTGCTGTTTATCGGCCTGCATATCACCGGCTATATCCTGCAACTCATGAAACAAAGGCCCACAACGCGCCAGATACTGCTGACCCGTGCCGGTCAGACTGATGCGGTGCGCGTCTCTGTGCAGCAGGCGTAACCCAAGCGACTGCTCTAATGCATTGATCCGGCGGCTTAAGGTAGAAGGCGGCATGGCCAGTTGTTCGGCTGCGGCACGGAAACTGCCTGCCTGCGCCACCAGCCAAAACAAGCGTAAATCGTCCAGCGAGTATTTAAGTTGCATATATGGAATTTAACCTGCCGTTAATCTGGCTTTCATTGATTTATGAAACCAATACACTCTAGGCCAGCTCACTACAGGAACGCAATGCGATGACTACTTCAACTTCGAGACAGACCATCATCCTGCTGCTGATCAGCATCTTTGGCTGGGGCAGCGTGTTTCCGCTCTCCAAACTGGTGCTGGAGCAAATGTCGCAGCATTCGCTGGTGGTCTGGCGCTTCACTATTGCTGCTTTGTGTTTAGTGCTGTATTTGCCAGTGCATCTGCGCCGCCATCCGGCGCCCTGGCCGCGACTGTCATGGCGGCAATATCTGTGGCTGATCAGCATCAGTCTGGTGGGCGTGGGCGGTTTTAACCTGCTGCTGTTTAGTGGGGTGAAGCACACTGCCGCCACCAATGGCGCGCTGGTGATGGCATTAAGCCCGCTGGTGACGGCACTGATGGTGGCGCTGTTGTCGCGCCGTTGGCTGACTGGTATGCAAAGTGCCAGTCTGGCACTGGGCCTGGCCGGTGTCCTGCTGGTGATCACCAATGGCAGCTGGCACAGCCTGCAACAGTTTGCCTTTAATCAGGGCGACCTGACGATTATCGGCGCCATGTTGCTGTGGTCGGCTTATACCACAGCATCGCAACAGGCGACCCGCTGGTTACCTGTGGTGCCTTATACCCTGATTAGCATGCTGGCGGGCGACCTGTTTATTCTGCTGGCCAGCGGCTGGCAGGGCAATGTACACCCGCTGGATGAGCTGCTGCAGTTATCCCTGCCGGGCCTGCTGTCGATGCTGTATATAGGAGTGGTTGGAACCGTACTCGCCTACCTGTTTTTCTTGCAAGGCGTGCAAAAACTGGGCTCAGCCACGGCCTCGCTGTTTTTTAATTTAATTCCGGTATTCGCGGCGCTCACCGCACTGCTGTTAGGCCAACAGGTCAGCCTGGTGCAGGCCGCCGGCATGGCTATAGTACTGTTGGCCCTGATGCTGCCACAGCTGTACAACTGGCTGAAACCCAAACCTAAACTGCTGAACCGCGGCGCCTGAGAGTTTTGCATGTATTACATCAGAGTGTGATAGGAACGGCACCACTTACTGACGCAACAAGCTGTCTACCTAACTCTGGTCGGTTCATTCTGTCTGAATCGAGCCGCCAAATGCAGACGTTCAAATTCGGCCACTAAATAATCAATAAATACTCTCGTTTTAGCAGGCATCAGGCTTGCCCCTGCTGGGTGACTGCTGAAATAAAGATTGATGCTGCCTAAATCGGCATACCAATCCGGTAAGACCCGCACCAGGCGACCAGACTGGAGATGAGCAACGGCATGGGGCATGGCAAGCGCTGCAACGCCCATTCCAAGCAAAGCGGCGCGAGTTAATGCATCAGGATCATCGGCAATAAAACGTGCATTGAGAATAGGCGTTACAGTTTCACCAGCAGGGCCCTTAAACCCATACTGATGAAGCTTGCCACTTTGGGGGGAGCGCATTTGCACCGCTGGCCACTGACTGAGCTCGGCAGGATGAGAAGGATGCCCTCTTTCGTGCAATAACTCCGGAGCCGCAACCCAAATCACATGCACAGGTGCAAGCCTCCTGGCTATCACACCGGGCGCCAATTCAATGCCACCACCAATAGCAGCGTCGAAGCCCTCTTCAACTAAATGCACCTGTCGGTTCGATAATTGCCAATCCAGGCGTACCGCAGGATAACGGGCCAGAAACTCAGGCATCAGCGGCAGTATGTGCTCCAGCCCAAAACCAGGGCTCAGGCTTAGCCGCAACGTGCCTGCTGGCTGGCCGGCATTCTGACTGATATCCGCTATCGCCGTCTGGATACCAGCCAGGTTTCCTCTCACTGCCTGCAAAAATTGCTCGCCTGCTTCGGTCAGCAATAACTTGCGGGTGCTGCGCTGAAACAGTTGCACTCCCAGGTTTTTTTCCAGTTGCGCCACATTTCGAGACACCGCCGCTGGCGTCAGGGCAAGCAGCCGGGCAGCCGCGGAGAAGCTGTGCTGTTCAGCACTGCGGACAAAAGATTCAAGGTTTGATAAGGCTTCCATCCGATCTGCTGCTATTCCGTGTTCATGTCATTCACAGTCAAGCTTAGGCTGTTCACGCTGCCATCTTCAAGTTTAACTTGAAATTGATTCCACTGATTACCGGCTACTGGAGGTGGATTCAGTTTTCTATAGTGACACTGCACTGACAACATCACTTGAGGAAAACATCATGTCTGCAACCACTAAACTGCAAAACAAAATCGCCATCGTTACCGGTGGTTCACGTTCAATAGGCGCAGCCATCGTGCGTCGCCTGGCCGCTGAAGGCGCCACTGTGGCATTTACTTACAATGCCTCTCCTGAAAAAGCCGAAGCACTGGTCTCAGAAATTCAGGCGGCTGGCGGTAAAGCACTGGCTATCCAGGCCGATGCAGGTAATCCAGAAGCGGTGCGCCAAGCCGTAAACCAAGTGGCCGCCAGCTTCGGCAAAGTCGATATTCTGGTCAATAACGCCGGGATTAGTGTTTTGGGTCAGCCGGAGCAGATTGCCTTCACTGACTTTGAACGCATTCTGGCCGTCAATGTGACCGGCGTCTTTGTGGCCACTCAGGAAGCTTTAAAACACATGGGGACCGGTGGCCGCATCATCCATATCGGCAGCTCTATGGTGCAGTATGCCGCATTCGGCACTGCTTCCGCTTATACCCTGACCAAAGGTGCCGTTGCCGGTTTCAGTCGTGGTTTGGTTCGCGATCTGGGCCCAAGAGGCATCACAGTGAATACCGTCCACCCGGGCCCAACCGACAGCGACATGAACCCTGCCGACGGCGCAGTCGCAGACTTCGTTCGGCCAAACATCGCGGTCGGACGTTATGGTCAGGGTGCAGACATCGCAGGTGCTGTCACCTTCCTTGCCAGTGACGAAGCCGCTTTCGTGACCGGAGCTGAACTGGTAGTCGATGGCGGTTTTACCGCATAAGGAGCTTACGATGAACACAATCAGCATTATTGGCGCAGGAAGTATTGGCAGTGCCATTGCTCACCTGCTGGCCCAGGCCGGGATCCCGTTTGCAATTGCCAACAGCAGAGGTCCTGCTTCGCTGGCAGCTTTAGTGGAGGAGTTAGGTCCAACCGCAAAGGCTGTGTCCGCGAGCGAAGCAGCCAAGGCTGACCTGGTATTCCTGGCCGTCAACTGGTCAAAAATACCCTCCGCAGTCCAGGGGCTTGGCCCCTGGGATGGACGAATTGTGGTCGATACCAACAATCCCATTGAAGCCCCGGCCTTTAAAGCGGTCGATTTGCAGGGGCTGGCATCCAGTGCTGTGGTTGCCTCTCTTGTACCGGGGGCAAGAGTCGTAAAAGCCTTTAATCATTTGCCACCCGCCTTACTGGCACAACCCAGTGCGAAAGGTGGCAAACGGGTCATGTTTTACTCAGGCGAAAACACCGCGGCCAAAGCGGTTGTTGCCAAACTGATTGCTCAACTCGGTTTTGCTGGCATTGATTTGGGTGGCACTGAACAAGGTCGGCTGGCTCAGTTCCCGGGGGGTCCCTTGCCAGCCTTAGATCTGGTGAAATTTGGCTAAATCACAGGCAGGCTTTTTGGCCGAACCATAATTCTGCAATAGGTTGGCATCAGAAAAACAAAGGGTAAGTGACTGATTTGTCTACTTACCCTTGTTAATCGTTATGCTTTTACATTATGAACAGTAAAAGGCGCAACTCAGAACGGAATATCGTCATCAAAGTCGATTGGTGGTTCCATTGGCGCACGTTGTTGTGGCGCTGACTGGTTAAAACCGCCCTGCTGGCCACCGAAGTTGCCCTGTGGCTGGTTAAAACCACCCTGAGCCGGGCGTTGCTGGTAACCCTGGTTCTGCGGTTGTTGTTGTGGCTGGAAACCACTTTGTGCCGGAGCCTGTTGTTGCGGCATACGTTGTTGTGGTGCAGCCGGAGCCTGCTGGTAGCCGCCCTGGCCTCCCCCCTGGTTAGCGCCGCCCATTTGCCCGCCGCCCATGCTGGCGCCCTGACCATCACCACGGCCGTCTAACATTTGCAGTTCGTTGGCAATAATCTCGGTAGTGAAACGTTCCACACCTTGTTGATCCTGCCACTTGCGGGTACGCAGTTTGCCTTCGATATAAACTTTGCTGCCTTTACGCAGGTATTCACCGGCAATTTCAGCCAAACGCTGATAAATCACCACACGGTGCCACTCGGTTTGTTCTTTCTTTTCGTTGGTGGCTTTGTCCGTCCAGCTTTCGCTGGTGGCCACAGTAATATTGGCCACCGCGCCACCTGTTGGCATATAACGGACTTCCGGGTCGGCACCCAGGTTACCGATCAGTATTACTTTATTAATTCCACGAGCCATGCGACTTTCTCCTCAACTTTCGCGGCTGCCGCCGGCAACCAAAGACTGTGCTTCGGCCAGATTAAAATTCTGCTGACCCACTTTCAGATAACAGCGTTGTTCTGCCACCAGCACGGTGGCTTCCTGCACTCCAGGCAGGTGACATAAGCGCGCCGCCAACAGATCGGCAGCGGCCTGATTGGCCACATTCACGGGCAGGGATAAGCGTTGCGAACGCTCCGGCACTGTCATGCTACTGGCACAGACCAGCCATATTAAACCAATCAGCGCGAGGAAAACAAACAGGCTTTCACTGCCCAGCGCACCGGAAATCCAGCCACCGAAAAGACCGCCTAAAAAGGCACCAAAAAATTGCGCACTGGCATAAGTGCCCATGGCCGTGCCTTTTAAACCGGCAGGCGCAATACGCGACAACAAGGCAGGCATACTGGCTTCAAGGTAGTTAAAGCCGGTAAAAAACAACAACAGCGCCAGCGCTATGCACCACAACTGCTGATTGCTTAAAATTAACACAAAACTAACAATTAGCAGGCCAATGGCCAGCAAAAAGTAGCGTTTTTCCTGTTGTTTCCGGCTGGCCAAAATCATCAGTGGCACCATAGCGACAAAGGCCAGCAGGATCACCGGTAAATACAGCTGCCAGTGCGTTGCCGATAAAAATTGCTGTTGCTCCAGTAAAGGAGGCAACACCACAAAGATCGCTGTTAACAACAGGTGCAACACCAGCACGCCCAAATTCAGCCGCAGCAATTGCGGGTGGCTGAACAGGCTGGCAATTTTGCCCGGTGTGGCCAGGGTTTCTGCACCTGCCACTTTATGCGAGGCATCCGGAACCAGTTTCCAGACCAGCAAAATACCAAACAGGGCTATACCAGCGGTAAACCAGAAAATACCACTTAAGCCTGCTACCGCCGCTATGGCCGGACCAGCCACCATAGCGACCGCAAAGGACAGGCCTATGGTCATCCCGATCACCGCCATCACTTTGGGGCGCTGTTCTTCACGGGTCAGATCAGAGGCCAGTGCCAGCACAGCGCCGGAAATCGCCCCCATGCCTTGCAACACCCGGCCTGCGGTCACGCCATACACAGAGTCGGACAAAGCCGCGACCACAGAGCCGAGCACAAACAGGCTTAACCCGGCAAACATCACTGGTTTTCTGCCAAAACGGTCCGAGGCCCAACCCATAGGAATTTGCAGCACCGCCTGCGTCAGGCCATAGGCGCCTATTGCTAACCCAATCCATAACGATGAAAAGCCAGCCAGATGGTTGCCAAAAATAGCAAACACCGGGATCAGCATAAATAAACCTAACATTCTGAAGGCAAAAACCAGTGCCAGCGAAATTGCGGCACGCCGCTCGACAGCGGTTAAATGTTGCATCAGCACAAAATCTCAAAGGACAGACAGGATTTCAGGGCCTGAACTCAGAGTTTCACGCCCACCAACGAGGTGGCGATTCTAGCACAGCTGAGTGGTCCACCACAGTGTCGAATGCCTGGTGTTACTGGGTAACAACAACCAATGAAATAAAAAATTCAAAAAGTATAATAATTAATTATAAAGAGCTGTTTTTTCACCAAATAATGTTTACTTATTCGCCGCCATGGTACAAAGTAACATCAGACCTTGACTTATTTGGTAGTGATGTCGGGTTTCACCAGGATGAACAAGAGCACCATAAAGTGGCTTTGTCAGTAGTTGCGCTGCCGGCAAAGCAGAATGGGTTACACAACAAGAAATGAGATCAAACCATGTCTGAATTACTCAGCTATAGCAACAAACACCGCATTCAACGCACCAGGCTCAGCCTGGCTGTTTCTGCCGCTTTCTTGGGGCTGTGCCCATTGTTTGCGGCTGCACAAAATTTGCCGGAAAATGACAACGCTGTCACCACTAAAGAAAAAGGTGAGCAGATGGAAGTTATTGAAGTAAAAGGCATTCGTGGCAGCATTATGTCGGCGCAGGATCTGAAGCGTTATGCCGACACGGTGAAAGATGTGATCACCGCCACCGACATTGGTGCGCTGCCGGACAAATCCGTGACCGAAGCACTGCAACGGGTGCCAGGCGTGACCATTGAACGTTTCGCATCGTCCGACGACCCGAAACACTATGCCGACGAAGGTACGGGTGTGCTGGTACGGGGTTTAGACCGGGTGCGCTCGGAAGTCAACGGCCGCGACGCCTTCAGCGCCAACCCATGGGGTGGCCTGAGCTACGAAGATTTTCCGGCCGAACTCCTGGGTGCAGTGGAAGTCGTCAAAAACCAGACCGCCGACCTCACCTCAGGTGGCATTGCCGGTACTGTCAACCTGATCACCCGCAAGCCCTTTGATTCCGACAAACGAGTCATCGCCTTTGGTGGCAAAGCCAACTACGGCGATTTCCGTGAAGACACCACACCGTCTTTTAACGCGCTGTATTCAGACCAGTGGGAAGTGAACTCAGGCCGCTTCGGTATTTTGCTGGCGGGTTCTCATTCCGAATACCGTACCCGTGGGGACGGTGTTGGTTTGGGTAACTTCCACTCGCGTGGTGATTCCTTTATTCCGACCACAGACCAATGGGGCGGCATCACAGGGGTAGACCCGGATTCTCCGGTTGACGGCCCGGCCTTACCTGGCCAGCCAGCCGGCAGCGTCTGGCACGTGCCAGTGGCTATTCATATGAGCACCGCTGATAACGACCGTAAACGTGACGGCTTCACCGGCTCATTACAATGGGCCAATAAAGACGACACTGTTATTGCCACGCTGGAACACATTAATTCCAATGCGTCGCTGGAATGGAACGAGCGCCAGATAGGTCAGGCCGCTCAGGGCTTTAAAGGCTTTATGGGGTCGTCGCAGAACTGGCGTGACGATTCCGCCACTGGCCGCCCGCTGACGGTGGAAAATGGCTACGTGACTTCAGGTGTGGCATTGGGTGTCAGCCCGGAAACGCCCTTCTTCTACCGCAGCCGCTGGAACTACAACGAAAATACGGTGGAAGACACCTCATTCAACCTAGCCATTAAAGCCAGTGACCGCTTAAAACTGGAATTCGACTACCAGCATATCGACTCCGAAAAAGTGGTGCACAACTACAGCATGTCTGGCCAGACCCGCGGTAACCATGTGCATGTGGTGTCGCCTTATTACCTGGATATGCGCGGCGAACGCCCGACTGTGGAGTTTTTAAGCGACAATATTCTAACCCCAGGCTGGTCACCCAACAGCGACTGGAACGGCCCTGTACCCAACCTGTTCCTCGGCAGTGGTATGGAGCAGGAAGAACACAACACCGCCAAAGCCGACAGCTTTAAGTTTGACGTCAGCTACCAGCTGGATGGTGTGTTCTCCAGCGTCAGATCCGGTATCTATTACTCAGACAAAGACCTGACAGTGCGCGACACCGCCTATGAAGGCTGGTCAGCCATTGGGACGCCCTGGGATATGAATGACCGCAACGCAGCCGCTGCCGTCAACCGGCCTGAGCTGTTTGAGCGGGTCGACTTTTCCGACTATTACAACGGCGATGTATTGGTCGGCAACGTCAACAACTTCCTGTTCCCACGGATGGATTTAGTACGTAACTACGCCGAGTCCCTGCGCCAGGGTTGTGCCGAAGGTTGGCACAACGCCACCTTAAGCGCCGCCAATGGTGGTGTCTGTACCGGAACTTATGTGCCTTACACCGACAAACCTAACCGGGTGGAAGGGCCTTTTGCGGCACATAACATCAGCTCGTCCAACGAAAAACGCACCGAAGTTTACCTGCGTGGTGACTTTGAGCTGCCAAACCAGCAGTTCCCGCTGATTGGTAACCTCGGCCTGCGTTATGTGAATTATCAGCTGGAATCGACAGGCGCCTTTGTGCAGCCACTGACCACCAAACGCGGTGAACCAGGCACATCCCTGAACACTGTGATGCAACAGCCGCAATACAAACGCTATTACGACCTGGCCAATGGTGAATCGCAACTAAGCACAGTGGACGGCACCGACTACAGCACAGTGCTGCCCAGCCTGAACCTGAGCTTTGAAATGTCGGAGGATGTGGTGCTGCGTTTTGGCGCGTCCAAAGGTTTGTATTACCCCAGCCTGGTGGACGCCCGCAATATCAGCCTGCTGGATCTGGACTACACCCGCATCCTGCAGACACCGGGGCAGGATCAGGACGAAACCAACAATCCTGTGGTGGGGCTGGACGATATTGAGATCTCAGCTTTGGCGGGCAACCCTTACCTGGAGCCGGAAGAGTCCATTAACGCCGACCTGACCACTGAATGGTACTTTGCCCCGGCCGGTTTTATTACGGTTGGCCTGTTCCACAAAAAGCTGGATAACATTATCCGCAACCGTGCTTTTGATCTGGACGTCACGTACAACGGTGAAACCTACGACGTGTCTGCCTATGGCCCGGCCAATACCGGCTCTGGTACTTTGCGTGGTGCCGAGTTCTCCTATTCGCAGTTTTATGACATGTTACCGGGTGTATGGCGCGGTTTAGGTTTGCAATTTAACTACACCTATATCGACCAGAGTGGCCTGGAAGACCCGAACGAAGTGTCCAAAGGCACGTTGGGCTTCGACGAAAACGGCAACAGGTTGTCAGACAACCGCAATACCTTCCGGGTCTTCAGCGGTCTGCCACTGCAAGGCTATTCCGACCAGAACATGAACATTGTTGGTATGTACGAGTATGAAAAAGTGTCGTTCCGTCTGGCCTACACCTGGCGCTCTGAGTACCTGCTGACCCTGCGGGAGTCGGAAGAGTATGTACCGGCCTATGCGGAAGCCTCTGGCATGATGGACGCCAGCTTCTACTACAGCATCAACGACAACTGGAAAGTGGGCATTGAAGGCAGCAACCTGCTGGATACCGAAACCAAAACCCAGTACCAGATGAACCAGCAAGGGGACCGCACTCAGGCACTGAGCTTTACCACAGACCGCCGTTATGCGCTGAGTATCCGTGGCGTGTTCTAAGAGGTGCTGACAGTTCACACTGTCTGGAAAACCGCGTAGCCCTGGCTGCGCGGTTTCTCTTTTTATCCTGCACAGGTTTAAATCCGCCCCGACCCGCTTGCTGAAACAAATGTATTTATATACAGTAGTCAGGCTTTTTTTCTGACCAGACTGATCCAGCCAGGCGGCGCAGCCATACTGTGCATCAGTTTGTGTATTTCACATCAGCCAAGAGACAAGCGATGGATAAAATTGATATCCGCGGTGCCCGCACCCACAACCTGAAAAATATCTCGCTGCAAATTCCGCGCGACAAACTGGTGGTGATCACCGGCCTGTCCGGCTCGGGCAAATCGTCTCTGGCTTTTGACACCCTTTACGCCGAGGGGCAACGCCGTTATGTGGAATCGCTGTCGGCTTATGCCCGTCAGTTCCTCAGCCTGATGGAAAAACCCGACGTCGACCATATTGAAGGCTTGTCCCCGGCTATTTCGATTGAACAAAAGTCCACCTCGCATAACCCGCGTTCGACCGTAGGCACCATTACCGAGATTTACGACTACCTGCGGCTGTTGTTTGCCAGGGTGGGTGAACCGCGCTGCCCGACGCACGACTTACCGCTGGCCGCCCAGACCATTACCGAAATGGTGGATAAAGTAGTGTCCTTTCCGGAAGGCACCAAACTGATGGTACTGGCCCCTGTGGTGCAGGAGCGCAAAGGTGAACACGTGAAAACCCTGGAGACCTTAGCGGCCCAGGGCTACATTCGCGCCCGCATTAATGGCGAAATATGTGATTTGTCGGACCCGCCAAAGCTGGAGCTGCATAAAAAGCACACCATTGAAGTGGTGATCGACCGCATTAAAGTCCGGGACGACATTAAACAGCGGCTGGCCGAAAGTTTTGAAACCGCGCTGGAGTTGTCCGGCGGTATTGCCAAAGTAGCGTCGATGGACGACCCAAATGCCGAAGAGCTGGTGTTTTCCGCCAACTTCGCCTGCCCGACCTGCGGTTATTCGATGGCCGAACTGGAGCCACGGCTGTTCTCCTTTAACAACCCGGCTGGCGCCTGCCAAAGCTGCGACGGTTTGGGCGTGAAGCAGTATTTTGAAGCCGGTAAAGTGATTGTCAGCGACGAGCTGAGCCTGGAAGGCGGCGCCATTCGTGGTTGGGATAAACGCAATTTCTACTACTACCAGATGCTGAAATCGCTGGCTGACCATTATGGCTTTAAGCTGGATGAGCCCTTCAGCAGCCTGAAAAAAGAGCACCAGCAGGTGATCTTAAACGGCACCGGAAAAACCCAGATTGAATTTAATTACCTGAACGACCGCGGCGACATTATTAAACGCAAACACCCGTTTGAAGGCATATTGCCCAATATGGAACGGCGTTATCACGAAACCGAATCGATGGCGGTGCGGGAAGAATTGTCCAAGTATCTGGCTTCTCAGGCCTGCCCAAGCTGCCATGGCTCACGGCTGCGCGAAGAAGCCCGCCATGTGTTTATTGGCAAAACCAACTTGCCCACTGTAGTGGAGCTGTCGATTGGCGACTGCCTGAACTTCTTTAAACAGCTGCAACTGACCGGCCAACGCGCCAAAATTGCCGAAAAAGTATTAAAAGAAATTCAGGACCGGCTGATGTTTTTGGTCAATGTGGGCCTGAATTACCTGAACCTGTCGCGCAGCGCCGAAACCCTGTCGGGTGGTGAAGCCCAGCGTATTCGTTTGGCCAGCCAGATTGGCGCCGGTTTAGTGGGCGTGATGTATGTACTGGACGAACCTTCCATTGGTTTGCACCAACGCGACAACGACCGGCTGCTCGCCACCCTGAACCACCTGCGTGATTTAGGCAACACCGTCATTGTGGTGGAACACGACGAAGACGCGGTGCGCGCCGCCGACCATATTATCGACATTGGCCCGGGTGCCGGTGTGCATGGTGGCCAGATTGTTGCCCAGGGCACACTGAAAGACATTATGGCCAGCCAGGATTCGCTGACCGGCCAGTACCTGTCGGGCGTGCGCAAAATTGAAGTGCCGGCCACCCGCCACCAGGGCAAAGCCGGTAAAGCCCTGAAAATTGTTGGTGCCAGCGGCAATAACCTGAAAAACGTCACTGTGGAGATCCCGTTTGGCGTGCTGACCTGCGTGACAGGGGTGTCCGGCTCCGGCAAATCGACGCTGATCAACGACACCTTATTCCGGGTGGCGCACAAGGTACTGAACGGCGGCGAAGCCGGTGACGAGCCAGCGCCCCATAAAGCCGTGGAAGGTTTCGAGCATTTCGATAAATGTGTCGACATCGACCAAAGCCCGATAGGCCGCACGCCAAGGTCCAACCCGGCCACCTACACTGGCATATTCACCGCCATTCGCGATTTATTTGCCGGTACTCAAGAGGCCCGTTCACGTGGTTACCAGCCTGGCCGCTTCAGCTTTAACGTGAAAGGCGGCCGCTGTGAAGCCTGCCAGGGCGACGGTGTGATCAAAGTAGAAATGCACTTCCTGCCCGACGTGTACGTGCCTTGTGACGTCTGTAAAGGCAAACGCTACAACCGCGAAACGCTGGACGTGAAGTACAAACACAAGAGCATTCACGAAGTGCTGGAAATGACGGTAGAAGACGCCCGCGAATTCTTCGACAGCATTCCGGCGGTGTCACGCAAACTGCAAACCCTGATGGACGTGGGCCTGAGCTATATCAAGCTCGGCCAGTCGGCCACCACCTTGTCGGGCGGTGAAGCGCAGCGGGTGAAACTGGCGAAAGAGCTGAGCAAACGCGACACAGGCCAGACCCTGTATATTCTGGACGAACCCACCACAGGCCTGCACTTCTACGACATTCAGCAACTGCTGAACGTGCTGCACAAGCTGCGTGACCACGGCAACACCATAGTGGTGATCGAACATAATCTGGATGTGATTAAAACCGCCGACTGGATTATCGACTTAGGCCCGGAAGGCGGCAGCGGCGGCGGTGAAATACTAATCACCGGCACCCCAGAACAAGTGGCCGCCTGCGAGCAATCTTACACCGGCAAATACTTAAAACCTTTGTTGGCTTAACCGACTGCAGGGCAGCCTGTAGGGGTGGGGTTTACCCCACCCACTGGTTTCGGTTTACCTCACCCGCTTTTTCGCCGCAGACAAGGCCACCCCTGCCCAACCAATACAATCATTGACAATCTTTGTATCAAATTCTAGCCTTATGACAGGCAGCTTTGGAGGCCAGTATGCATATCTCATTAACCCCTGAACTTGAATCCCGGGTAAAAGCCAAGGTAGAAAGCGGCTTGTACAACAATGCCAGCGAAGTTATTCGTGAAGCGCTGCGTTTTATGGATACCCATGAAGACTGGATCCACGAAATCAAACTAGCCCGGCTAAGAGAGCAGTTAAAATCGGGAATAGACCAATTAGATAGAGGCGAAGGCATAGTGCTTGAGTCAAAAGCTGCACTGGATGCACTGTTTGACGATATACAGGCCTGACCCTGATGGCTGCGTACCAGCTGGTTCTTGCACCAGCAGCCAAAGCCGATCTGAAAGAAATTTACTTGTATGGCGTACGCCAATGGGGACAAAAGCAATCCGAAAGTTACCTGCAACAGCTCAAAAATCAGCTCTGGACCATCACCCTCCAGCCTTTGATTGGTAAGGAACGCACAGAACTCTTAGCTAACATTCGCAGTTTGCCTGTCGAAAGTCACATCTTGTTTTACCGCGTTGCGCTCAATCGTATTGAGATTATTCGCGTATTACATGGCCGCCAAGACCCGGTGCGTCATTTAAAGTAAGTGAACCGGCTTCACCCTCACTGCTGTCTGCGTCTGCACTTTAACCATTTCAAGCACTGATGCAGACAGTTTTGTAGCGGCGGGGTTTACCCCGCCTTTGGGCGCAAACGGACCGGCCAATGGGAACAATCACACTTTTATTTGATTACAAAACCAAGATTGCCGAAAAAACCAACCCCCCTTACACTGCGCGTTGTTTCAACCCAGGAGGCACTATGGCTACGAAAAAGCAGCCGCAACTGGCACACCAGCATGACCGCGGCACCATCACCGACAACGCCCTTAAAGCAGTCGTCACCAGCAAACTCTTTACCACCCGGGTGGTAAAAGCAAAAAAGGGCAAAGGTTCCTACCGGCGTCGAAAAGTTTCTCCTGACTTTTCGACGTACCATACATCCTGTATATAAAAAGGCCGTAACTCGAAAGATTACGGCCTTGTTGTTTGTGGTGTTCTGCGCCTGAACTAGCTCGAATCAGCTCTCAATTCACACTAAGTCTAAAAGCGTTTTTCAAAAATCGTGTCCCGATGCAAGGCTAAAAATTCAGTGTTAGGGCTGAATTTCTCTGGCATAAACATTTTTTTGCCGTGGACACTTTGAATCGCTGCTTGAAAGAACTCATCCCGATGTAATTTCAACTTCGCGGAAACAACGACCCGGTATTGTTCGTCGATCGTTAGCATTCCTAAATCAAAGGCTTTGTCATGTAACGCAGACAACGCTAAGCCATTTTGTGGATTAAGCCTGTGTTTCACATCTTCGCTCCAAGGCACAATATGGCTAGCTATCAGTAGTTTAGGGACAGTTAAGCCCGTTATGCAGCAACGATTATTGTAAGCACTCAGTACGGCATTTCGAAAATACGCTTGGCCTATCCGAACCTGCACTACCGACTCTTTGGTTGTACTTGAATAATTAGGGACAGGGAAATCATGGACTTCTGGCCACACTAGGGGCTCAGATTGTGGCTGCAACACCGCGACAGTTTGCGCCATTTGCAAGGAAAAGGCTGACCAATCGTCCTGCAGCTCCTGCCACATTGCACGATCAGCGGCCGAAGCACCTGTTAGGCCGGAGCGGCCCGACGACGTAATGACTGGGTCTAGGCTGGCGATATTCCCCAACTTCATCGCTAAAGCTGAAGGCGAGCGACCAATTAATGCAGCAAATGCAATCACCTCTGCGTTACGCTGATCGAACTGACCAAAACGCAATCTGGTATAGAGACTATAGGCAACTAACAGCTGCTCCCTACTCCAACCTTTTGATTTATTTGCCAATGCCAGCATCCATGTTTCACTTTTGATACAAAAGCAGTGTGCCAGGTCTGACAGAAAGTCTCAAATGCCTATGCTATTTTGCCTATTCGCCTCACAAAATGAGGCGAATAGCAGCTTTAATTGCCTCATTTAGCCATCATCACAAGCCAGAAGCCTTACACCCCAACAATTTCGCCTTCATTCAGTACTTGCAGCTGTACTTTGGAATTCAACTGGCGATGCATAGACAGCAGGCGCAGCAGGGCGGAGTGGGAGCTTTTATCGCCCATCAGCCAGCTGTAGTTACCATAACCCCAGGGGATCATGCGCTTGCAGCCTAAGTCTTCCGCGACCTGCAGCGCATCTTCCGGCGTCAGGTGGGCGTTGCGGTAGTTTTCGCCGTGATAAGAACCAATAGGGATCAGGCAGAGGTCCATAGCACCGTAGCGGTTGCGAATTTGTTGAAAAACCGGCGAATAACCGGTATCACCGGCGAAATATAGCTTTTGGCCCTGCAGTTGCAGTACCCAGCCGCCCCATAAACTAGTGTCACCATCCAATTCATACAGGCTGCGGCCTGTGTAGTGGTGTGCCGGTACAAAATCAATGTTAACCCCGCGCTGCTCTGTGCTGCTGTACCAGGCCATTTCATGCAATTGCAGTCCGGCTTCCGGTAGGTACTTCGCCATGCCCGCTGGTAAATACAGCGGGCTCTGTTGCCCAAGTGCCACGGCATCAGCACGGTTAAAGTGGTCGTAATGGGCATGGGAATACAACACAGCGCTGGCCTGCTGCTGGCCCGCCAGCAATTCAAACTCCGGCGCTGCGCGCTTGTTACCCACCAAGGCAGCCAACCAGTTAAATGGCCAGTCAAACCCCGCAGACACAGGGTCGAACAGGAATAATTGACCATCGGCGGTTAACAGCCGGAAGCTGGCGTGACCTGTCCACTGCAATTGGGCCTGTAGCAATGGCGGCATGGCTGGCCATTGAACCTGGCAATCCGAGGCAGTTTCTTTGCACAGCACCCGCTTATCAGCCAAATAACACTGTTGCTCACAGTTGTGCGGCCACTGCTTTGGGCTGGCGAAAAGATTGCGATAGCGTCCGTCACTGTTCAGCGTGTCGCTGGCCAAGGCAGCGGGTGGCTGATGCTGCAGTATCTGGTTTGCTGGTCCTGCAGTTGAACAGCCCGTCAGCAGGCTGAGTAACAGACTAAAAGTGGCTGGTAGTTTTAACGTCATGCTGAAGCTCTTTGGGTAATAATGCACAGAACTGCAGCATAAAGAGTTGGCGGCGGCCGCAGCAGTCAGAGCCATTCAAGCGCCGAAAGCAGCCGTTTAACGGCGGAAAAACCAGAATAAAACGCGCCAGCCCAGCCCGCTAGACCACAGAAATCTGGCCTAAATGCTGTTCAATATGCAGCTGATGGGCGGCTAAGTAATCGGCTTTGGATAAGTTGCCGTAGGCAAAATGTGGCTGTAACTCTGTGGCGTCATTAAAGTTTTGCAGGGCAGCCACTAACTGGCCCAACGCATATTCCACAGGTAACGCCGGGTCCAGCGCGGCCATGCCAGGAATAGGCTGATCCAGCGGGTGCTGCATGGCACCGGCCGCTTTAAACAGCTGCAGCGCCAGTGGCCCGACCGTGTGGCTGAACCAGGCCGCTTTGTGCTCTGGAAACCCTTGCAACGACCCCTGAATACTTTGGGCTAAATGCTGAAAAATCTGGCTGGGGTTCCAGCTGCCACTGCTTTGCAGGTTTTTCCCCTGCAACTCAAGCAAACGTGCCAGCAAAGGTTCGTAGTCTGGTGAATAACGGCTGGCCGCCAGACTGACACCAGCGCCAATCACCACTGGCACTGCAGCCAAGCCGATTAAAAAACCTCTTCTGTTCATTTCTCCACTCCGGCACCCGATCTTTCCCGTCAGAGTACGCCAAGTTTTTGTTGGCAGCCATAGACTTAGATAAGATGCGAATAGATCTCAGTTGCCATTGAGATCTATTCGCATCTTCGATACCATAAAAGAGACTAGAAAAATCCCTTTTGCATGGAGCTGTTATGTCGTTGCCCCCTTTTCGCCAGTCATGTGTCACCCTTTGTTTAGTTGCAGCCTTTTCTGTGTCAGCCCAATCAAGCCCGGATGGGGCTAAAGAAGCTGACGTTGAACGCATTACCGTCAAAGGCGAAAAGACGGATCGGGGCCTGCAGGAAACCACCAGCAGCGTCGCTGTGACCACGGCGCTGAAAATTGAGCAGGAAAACCTGCAAAACCTGGATGACATTATCAACCGCACCGCCAACGTCAGCTCTATGTATGGCTCTCGCGGCTTTACCATTCGGGGTATTGCCAACGAAGCAGGTGCGCCTAACCCACTGGCTTCGGTGTATCTGGATGGTGCAGCGCTGCCAAGCCAAATCAGCGATTCAGGCCCAACCGATTTATGGGATATCAGCCAGGTAGAAATTCTGCGTGGCCCGCAGTCCACTATTCAGGGCGAAAACGCCTTGGCCGGTGCTGTAATAATGCGCAGCGCCGACCCAAGCATGGATTGGAGCGGTAAAGTACGGGCGCAGTGGTCAGATCCGGACGACAAGCGTTTTTCTTTTGCCGGTGGTGGCGCTTTGATAGAAGACGAGCTGGCAGCCCGTTTATCACTGGAAAAACGTGATTTTGACGGTTATGTCTGGAACCCAACCCGCAATGAACCGGAAGATAAATCGGAATCCCTGCTTGGCCGCATCAAGCTGTTGTGGACACCATCTGCCTTACCTGGCTTTACCGCCCGCCTGACACATATGCGCGATGACCGTGAAGGCCCTTATATGTACAGCTATGCCTCGCTGGCTGCGGAAGATTATTTTAACAACCGCGTGAACTACTCCAACAGCCCAAGCAGCACTGACGCCAAAACCGATGTCACCACGCTGGAACTGGATTATCAGCTGAACAACGACTGGTCGCTGACTGCAGTAACAGCCCGCACCAAAGCCGACGCCACCCGTACTTATGACAACGACCTGACTGCGGAAAATTTGTCCTATGGCTCTACCGACGAGCACTACAAGACCAGCTCGCAAGAAGTACGCCTGCATTACGACGGTGACAAACTGTCGGCCTTAGGTGGTTTGTACTGGTCCAAACGTGAGATGGACAACCAAAGCAGCAGCCTGGTGAATGTGCCTACCCCGTTGGAAACTATTGCTTTAGTGCTGCAAGGCGCAGGTTTGGATGCCGCCACTGCCACTTATGTTGCAGGCCTGTATGGCCAGGCACTGCCGGTGATCCCGGTGGATTACCTTAGCACAGCACCTACTCAATCAGAAAACCAGGCCGCCTTTATCGACCTGGAATATCAGCTGGCTGAGCAATGGTCGCTGCTGGCCGGTATGCGTTATGACAAAGAGCAGTACGATTTTGAAAACGTCAGCACCGCTGAATTTGTCGGTGTGCTGCCAGACCCAGCCAATTATGGTCAGCTTGGCCCAGCCATTGCCGGTATCAATATGGCGGTGTTAGGCCTGGTGGCCGATGCCGCCAGTGAAACTCCAGCCAGTAGCCGCGATTTCACCGCCTTCCTGCCGAAATTGGGTCTGCGTTGGCAGTTCACGACTGATCAATCGCTGGCTTTTACGCTGCAACGTGGTTACCGCTCTGGCGGCAGCTCCTACAATATTGCCCGCGGCCAGGTATTTGCTTACGAGCCTGAGTTCACCACCAACTACGAGCTGGCGTACCGCAGCAGTTGGTTGGATCAAAGCCTGACCCTGAACAGCAACCTCTATTACATTGACTGGACCGACAAACAAGTGATTGCCAACTTCGGCAACAATGTCTACGACTACCACACAGTCAACGCCGGTAAATCACACCTGTACGGTGCCGAGTTTGAGCTGCGCCACCGCATTAACAATGCGTTTGACTGGTACGGTTCTTACGCCTGGTCTAAAACCCAGTATGACCAATTCGAAACCGTTGAAAACGCCCAAATTACCGATTACTCAGGCCAGGAATTCGGCTATGCGCCACGCCATACCGCAGCTGTAGGCGGTAACTGGTATATCACAGACCAATGGCAGCTGAACCTGAACACCAGCTTCCGCAGTGATGTCACCACAGGCCCGGGTACAGATGTCATAGAGCTGTCATCGCGCACTCTGGTCAATGCCCGCTTAAGTTACGACGCCACCCAGTGGTCGGCTTACCTCTTTGCCAACAACCTGCTGGACAAAGGCTATATCCAGTACCGCTGGCCTACTGATCCTGTGGCTATTTTTGGTGCACCACGGGTGGTGGGTGTAGGCGTCACCTGGCAATGGCAATAGCTGCGGGTAACAAACAATGCTGACCTTTGGCGCTTTAGTCTGCAGCCTGCTGGCTGCCTGGTTGCTGTACCTGCTGGCCCCGCGCCAGCAGCACAGCTATAAACCGGCCCTGCTCTGGGCCGGTACAGCCGTTAGCCTGGTGCTGGCCTTATGGCTGGCTGCTTTGGCTTATGGCTTCTGGCCTGGGGTTTACCTGGTGTTAACCGCACTGATGCTGGTCTGGGTGTTGTTGCCAGTGCTGGCTCAGTGGAGGAGTAAACCTCATGTGGGGTAAATCAACTGCCGCTGCCTTTTGTGGCCTGCCGTTAACAGTCGCCATTATCGGCATTATTGCGTTGTTGCTGCCGGGGGCTGAACAGCGCTGGACTATGTCCTGGCTATTGCTGTCTTTTCCGCTGTGGGTGGGCCTGATGTCGCTGGCGTTTTTATGCCAAAACGGTAAAAGCGCCTGGAAACTGCTGCTGGGCCTGACCATTGTCTGTTACGGCTTATTGCATGGATTAAAACTACTGTTGGGGTCGGCCGGATGAAAGTCAGCACACAAAAAAGCTTCAGGGCTGTGCACACCTGGACTGGCCTGGTCGCGGGTCTGTTTTTGTTTATCGCTTTTTATGCCGGTTCGGTGTCGGTCTTTGTGCATGAACTGATGAGCTGGCAACAGCAGGGCGAACTGCGCCAGGCTACCAGCCTAGACCGCGCCCAGCCGCTGATCGACCAGTTTTTAGCGCAAACCCCTGAGGCTGCTCATGGTTTTAGCCTTGTGCTGCCCGGTCATCATGGCCCGGAGTTAAGTCTGTACTGGTACAACGAACAAAGCGGTGCCCAGCAGAAAATCCAATGGCAGGGTGACGAACTAAGCCATGCACCAGCCCGGCAGGATTTTGTCAGCCTGATTTACGACCTGCACTTTACCGCTGGGTTGCCGCGGCTGTTTGGCACTTACCTGTTCGGTATTGTCTGTATTTTGTATGGCCTGGCGCTGGTCAGCGGCGTGGTTATTTATGCGCCGGTGTTTTTTAAAGACCTGTTTGCTTTGCGCTTCGGCCAGAGCCTGAAACGTGTCTGGCAGGACGCCCATAACCTGATCGGCGTGTTGTCGTTACCTTTTCATATTCTGTTCGCCTGGAGCGGTGCTGTGCTGACCATAGGCTTTGTGCTGCTGGCCCCTTTTCAGTTTCTGGTATACGACGGCAAGCTGCTGGAAATTCTGGAACCTGAGTTTGAAGTGGTGGCCCATGTCGAGCCTACAGGCGTCAAAGTGCCACTGCTGCCAGTCACCGAGCTGTTGGCCAAAGCTCAGGCCACGTTGCCGGAGCTGGAAATAGAAAGCCTTTATTACCATGACGCAGGTGACCAAAACGGCAATGTCACTTTTTACGGCCAGATCCATAGTCAGGCCCTGACTCAAAGCGGCGTCGTGGTGCTCAACGCCAGTACAGCTGAAGTGCTGGGCCAGCTGACGCCGGAGCAGTTCCGCCCTGGCACCACCTTTTTACGTGGCCTGCAAAGCCTGCATTACGGCAATTTTGCTGAGTATCCGGTGAAATGGCTGTATTTTCTGCTGGGCCTGGCTGGCGCCTTTTTGTTTTACAGTGGCAATTTGATGTGGATTGAAGCCCGGCGCAAAGCGGGCGATGTGCTGCAACCCCGCTCCATCCGCTTTTTGACGGCGCTGACCAACGGCAGCTGCATCGGTGCCATGGCCGGAGTGTCTGGCCTGTTTTTGGCTGGCACCCTGCTGCCAGAAGCGTTGCACGCCAAGGTCTATTTTGCGCTGTTCGGTCTGGCCCTGCTGTGGGCTTTTATCCGTCCTGCTGTTCAGGCCCGCCGCGAGCTGCTGTTACTGACGGCATTGCTGACGCTGCTTATTCCGCTAGCCGGTTATCTGCACAGTGGCGAACAGCTGCTGAGCGCTCTGCTCCAGGGCCATTGGATCCGCTTTGGAGTGGATGCGACCGCCCTGGGGATGGCGGCGGCGTTCTGGCGTTTGTCGCGGATTTAACCGCCAGTGCTGAATACAGAAGGGCCGGAATCTCCGGCCTTTTTATGCATGATCGGCCAGTTGCCGCACTAAGGCTGCCGCCCTGACAATTTTTTCATTACTCAGCTGGCGGTAGTCAAAATAGGGTGTCACCAGCAGCCGGTTGGCCGGGTCTATGGCAAATTCTTCATTCAGCCAATGCAACTGACTGTGCAGCATGCCCTGCGCCAGCCAGTCTTTGGCGCAGCTGCGCCCGGCAATCAGGTGAACACAGTTGGTGGCAGTCAGATCGGGCGGGCTGAACAATAAGGCGGTTCCTGAACCCTGCTGCAACAAAAACTGGTCACGGTATTGCTGCCAGCTTGGCGCTTGTTGCGCAAAACCAAAGGCAGGCCCCAGCTCATACAGCAGCTTGGCATACACATTAAACAGCTTGCGCCAGCCATTGCCGCAGTCGCGATAAATCTGATCGATCTCACCCGCTTGCAGTGGTTGCAGTTGCCACAACTGCTGATACTGCGGCACCGGCGGCCGGTTTTGCACATAAACCCGGAAACGGGCATTCAGATCGCCTACACCAATCATGGCTGTCCTTCTTCTGTTGCAGTTATGCACTACGCTTTTGTTGTTTTGGATCAAGCTGTCGCTCTGCCGTGGCGACTAGGATACCAGTATCTGGCCGGGGAGAACCTTATGCAAAAACAACGTGAAGCTCTGCAACAGCTGCAGTACCAACTGCAACAACGCTTGCACAGGTTGCAGCAGGATTTCCGTCAAAGTCACAGCGCCGACGGTCCGGATCAGGCCGCGGAACGGGAAAACGACGAAGTGCTGCAGCAACTGGAAACTCAGGTGGCTGCCGAACTTTATGCCGCCGAAGCCGCGCTGGACCGGTTTGACGCCGGCCGCTATGGCCTGTGCAGCCGCTGCGGCCAGCCCATTGCGGCGCCCCGGCTACAGGCTTTACCTCTTACGTTGTATTGCCAGCATTGCGCTTAAAGGAGCCAGCTTATGTCAGAAAAACACGATTTAGTGCATGAATTCCCGGAGTTTCGGCAGCACATTCACCAGCTGAAACTGACCGACAACCATTTCGCTGTACTGTTTCAGCGGTATCACGAACTGGATCACGAAATTCACCGCATTGAGCAAGGTGTTGAAACCACCAGCGACGACTACCTGGACCATCAGAAAAAGCAGCGCCTGTTCCTGAAAGACGAGCTGTTCCAGCTGCTGCAAGCCCGCGCCGAAGTAGCCTGAGCCAAAAACAACCAGGGCAGCCAGATGGCTGCCTTGGTTTTTATTGGTGCAGCAGTACCAGGCCGCCCTGCCAGACAAAGGCATCCAGCAGTTTAAAGGCCAGCACCAGCCCCAACGCCAACAGTAAAACCAGCGTTGTATTTAACAGCCACTTCAGCAGCTTATAGGCGCGACGGTGGCGGGCTTTCAGCTGCAGGGCCCGCTGCTGCCAGGGGCTTAATGCTGCAAACAAAGCACTGACCGCACCTTGTTGGTCTTCCGGCAGGTTCGGCACCAGCGAGTGCCGGGCCAGACCAAGGTAACAGCGGTTAAACTGTCGCCCCAGCCAGCTTAGAGGTCTGTCGACGTCGCACATCAGGATCAGCCGGTACTGGTCGCTGTTGTTCACCGCGTAATGTGGATAGGTTTCGTCAAACACAAAATCTTCGCCGTCTTGCCAGCTGCAGCTGTGGCCATCCACCACAATACGACACTGCGCCGAATTAGGGGTGACAAGGCCCAGATGGTAGCGCAGCGAACAGGCCAGAGGGTCTGAGTGCAGGCTTAGTTCGGCACCGGGTGGCAACAGAGAAAACATGGCGCCCCTTACGGCAGGCACCTGCTGCAGCAAGGCGACGGTTTGTGGGCATAGCCGCTGGGCAGAGTGATGTATGGTGCCGTACCAGCTCAGGTAAAATTTGCTCCAGCCCCGCTTATAGAAAGTACGAAAGCCTAAATCGTAATAACCGGCCGATCCCGGCGTACGGATGGCGTCAAATAACCCGGCATCCAGCAAGGCCTGCGCTTCATCCCGAATCAGTTGCCAATGCTGGCGCAGCAATTCAGTGCCGGCAAAAGCATCGCTGGCCAGCACCGGCTGGCGCGCCTGCGCTTTGGTGGTCAGGTACAGCAGGCAATTCAGCGGCGCAAACACAGGCCAGGCTTTGCGCAGATACTGGCTGAAACTGGCATAACGCACAGAACCACGCCAGCGGTAGACGTAAAGCACCGACGCCAGCACATAACAGAACATCAGCACCAACAGGGTTTTACTGAGCAGCGTCATAGCGGGCTCCCTGGAGTTTTAAAGCAGGCACGAAGCCAAAGCACCAAGTCATCGACATAGGTAAACAGCACCGGCACCACCAGCAGGCTCAGGACTGTCGAGGTGAATAAGCCGCCTATCACCACTATGGCCATTGGGGCTCGAAAGCTGGCATCAGCGCCTAACCCCAGCGCGATAGGCAACATGCCTGCGCCCATCGCCAGACTGGTCATCACAATGGGCCGTCCGCGTTTCTGGCAGGCATCCACCAATGCATCCAGCCGTGACAACTGCAGGTCGCGACGGGCCAGGATGATGTAATCCACCAGCAGAATGGAGTTCTTCGAGGCAATACCGATCAGCATGATAAGACCAATCATCGATGGCATCGACAAGGCAGACTGAGTGACAAACAGCGCCGCCACAGCGCCGGGAACAGACAGCACCAGAGCGGCCAGAATAGTGACCGGCTGAACAAAATCTTTAAACAGCAGCACCAGCACTATGTAGATACACAGCACGCCAGTGGCCATCGCCAGGCCAAAGCTGCTGAACAGCTCCGCCATCTGTTCCGCATCCCCTTCAGCGGCCAGCTGAATTCCTGCGGGCAACTGCTGCAACAGTGGCAATGCCAGGATCTCTTGTTCCACCTGGCCTAAAGATTGGCCGTTCAGTTCGATATCCAGACTGATATTGCGTTGACGGTCATAACGGGTCAGGTCGGCGGGGCCACTGCCAAGCTCAAGTGATGCGACGGTTTCCAGCGGCACAGCGCCATTTAACCCAGGCACAGGCAGGCGTTTTAACAAGTCCAGATCGGCCCGATCCGCCGCACTTAGCCGGACCCGGACCGGCACCTTGCGTTCATTCAGATAGATACGCGCCAGTTCCTGGCCATAGTCGCCGCTGGTCGCTACCCTCAGGCTGGCCGCGATATCCGCAGGAACCACACCAGCACTGGCGGCCCGGCTAAAATCGGGCCGCACCACCAGCTCAGGCCGGGTCAGGCTGGCACTGGACGTTACAGCACCAATACCATCCAGGGTGCGCAGCTGTTGTGCCAGCTGATTGGCAAAGTGGCTAAGCTGCTGACTGTCTTCGCCCTGCAGCACCAGCTGGTAGGTATCCGACTCCCCATCCCCTACCCGAACCCGCACCCCGGGTACAGCCGCAAACAGCGTCCGCAACTGACTTTCCAGCTGCAACCTGCTCACTGACCTTTGCTGCGATGGCAGCAACTGCAGGCTCAGACTGGCTTTGTTTACCTGCAAAGGCCCGGCGATACCTGAGTCTTCATCCATGCCAACCGAGGTTCCGGCCAGCGTAAACACCTGTTGAACCGCAGGGTTTTGCAAGGCGAGGTCGCGCAGCTGAGCGCTGACCTGCAAGGTTTGCTCCAAGCTGCTGCCTGGCGGCAAGGTGACAGCGACCTGAATTTGCGGCAAATCGTCAGCAGGCATAAAGCCGGTCGGTAACCAGGGCAGCAGGGCCAGGCTACTGACAAAACAAGCGGCGGCGGCCAGCAAGGTACGACCTCGGTGATGCAGGCAGCGCAGCAACCACTGCTGATAACGCTGCTGCCAACCGGCCTGTGGTTCAATGTCCCGCGGCGGTTGCAGCCAATAGGCCGCCAGCATAGGTGTTAACAGCCGCGCCACCAGCAAAGAAAACAACACCGCAAAAGCCGCAGTCCAGCCAAACTGGACAAAAAACCGGCCGACCACACCGCCCATAAAAGCAGTGGGCAAAAAGACCGCGATCAGCGCAAAAGTGGTGGCGACCACAGCCAGGCCAATTTCGTCTGCCGCTTCCATCGCAGCCTGATAAGGGGTTTTGCCCAGCCGCAGATGGCGCATAATGTTTTCAATTTCAACAATGGCGTCGTCAACCAGCACACCAACCACCAGCGACAATGACAGCAGCGTGACGGTATTCAGGCTGTACCCCAGCCAGTACATCAGCGCAAAGGTCGGGATCACCGACAGCGGCAAGGCGGTGGCGGCTACCAGGGTTGCCCGGCCACTGCGTAAAAACAGCCAGACCACCAGCACGGCCAGCACTGCGCCTTCATACAACAAGGTCAGCGAACCTTGGTAATTCTCAGCTACAGGCCGGGTTAAGTCGGCCACCTGGCGGATTTGCACCGCCGGATGCTCCGCCTGCAAACGCTGTACTCTGGCCTGCACCAGCGCTGCGACCTCCAGTTCTCCTGCCCCCAGCGCCCGCACTATTTCAAAACCAACCACCTGCTGATCGCCCAGCAGCGCCTGACTTTGGGCTTCGCGCACTGTGTCTGAAACAGTGGCAATCTGACTCAGCCGCACCCGCTGCCCTGCCGGTAAATTCAGCTCCAGTTGCGCCAGTTCCTCTGCCGACTGCACTGTGGCATAGGTACGGACACTTTGTTGGGCGCCGCCAATATCGGTCTGGCCGCCGGAACTGTCCTGCAATACCAGCTTCAGCTGAGCCGACAAATCAGCGGCGCTGAAATTAAAGGCCAGCAACTGTTCGGGCTGCAGCTCGACACGCAACTCGCGCTCGGAGCCGCCCAGCCGGTTGACGGCCCCGACTCCGGCTAACGCCTGCAGCGGCCGGATCAGCTGCTGGTCAACAAACCAGGACAGCTGCTCCTGGTCCATATGCGCCGCCTGCACGGCGTAGGTTAAAATGGCGCTACCGGAAAACTGCTCTTTGCGTACCACAGGATCGGGTAATTCAGCCGGTAAATCAGTACGCTGCCGTGCGACGGCGTCCCGCACTTGATCCAGCGCCTCCTGCAGCGGCTTTTCCAGCCGGAATTCCACCTTTAAAGTGGCTTGACCATCCGACAGCTGGCTTTGGATATGCCATACGCCCTGAATGGACGAAATGGCATTTTCCAGCGGACGTGCCACTTCATTTTCCAGCTGCACGGCGGACGCGCCGGGCAGCTCGGCCGTGACCCAAATAGTGGGCATTTCAACATCCGGAAAATTCTGCACTTGCATCCGGCTGAAGCCGACCAGGCCAGCCAGCGTCAGTAACAGAAACAGCAAAATAGCCGGAATAGGGTTACGAATAGACCAGGCAGACAGATTCAGGCTCATGGCTGGCCTCCAGTGCTGGCTTGCCGATCAGCCGCCATCGCCGGATCGACCAGCTGCACCGCATCACCGTCTGTTAAAAAAGCGCCGCCACTGGCCACAACCCGGCTTTCAGGCTGCAGCCCGGCACGAATTTCCACCCTGTCGCCCTGGCGCTGGCCAGCCTCCACTTTATGCAAAGCCACGGTGGAGTCCGGATTCAGCAAAAACACATAACTAAACCCATCCCGCTGCAGCAGGGCCTGCTGCGGCAAAGTCAGCACCTGTGCGGTTCCCAGGGCAAATTCGCCGCGAACAAAGATGCCGGCAGACAAGCCGGAGTCCTGCGGCAAGTCGACATAGATCAGAGCGTTTCGGCTTAAAACATCCACCACAGGTGACAGGGTGCGCAGCCGTCCCTGCACGGGCGGCAAACCGGCCGGAAACACGCTGACCTGCTGACCAGGGCTTAAGCCGGTCAGATCGGCAGCGGCCACTTCGGCCAGCCATTGCAGACGGTTCTGCCGCACCAGCCGGAACAATTGCTCGCCAGCCGTCACCACAGCGCCCACAGTAGCGGTTCGGGCGGAAATCACTCCATGGTCAGGTGCCAGTACTTTTGTTTGCGCCAGCCGCACCTGCTGCAACTGCACCTGGGCCTCGGCGGCCTCCAGCTGAGCTATCGCCAGTTGCTCAGCATTGAGATAACGCTGCACTTGCTGTTTGGACAGCGCCACTGCGCCCTTAAATAAGGAGCGGGCCCGTTCTGCATCGGCTTTCGCATCCGCCAGCCTGGCTTTTGCTTCAGCCAGCTGAGCCCGGCTTTGCTGCAGCTCAGCCTGAATGCTGTCAGCGGCAAACACCGCCAGCAGCTGGCCCTTATGCACCTTGTCGCCCACATCAACATACAGCTGAGCAAGCCGCAATGCATTGACCTCAGCGCCAATTACCGCCTCCTGCCAGGCCTGAATAGTGCCACTGGCGGTCAGGCGTTGCTCCCACTGCTGCCACTGCGGTTGCACTGCCGTCACCGCCAATACGGCTGATTTAGTCGGTTCCACTGCAGGGACTGTTGGCTCGGAGCTGAGCTGCCAAAGCAGTAAGCCAGCCAGAGCCAGTCCACCGAACCAGGTATAAAAGGTTTTATTCATAAAAGGTTTCCATCGCTGCCGCTGCGGCGGCTGGGTTGAACACTGGCCTTACTATCGGGGGGGAAAACTTGCTGCTCCCTTACCGAAAAAAACAAAATCCGGTAAGGAACTGGTAAGGCTGGCGCATGGATGCTGAGGCTGTATTCAACCCATTGGAGAAATCAATGCATACTCAGTTCTTCGCTGCTTTTAGCAAACCTCGTTTCTACTGTGCTGGCCTGGCTGCACTGCTCAGCCTGCCCATGCTGGCCAATGCCCAACAAGAACCCACAGGGCAGACAGAGCCAGAATCGTCCTGGGGCCTGGGTGTCGCAGCGCTCAGTTCGCAAAAGGCCTTTACTGACATGGACAGAGATACCAAAGTGCTGCCCTTTCTGACCTATGAAAACCAGTACCTGAGCTGGATGGGTCCCAACCTGGACATCAAGTTACCCGGACTTGATTTGAGGGATTCGCAGCAACTCGATGTCGCCCTGACAGCCCACTACGATTTTGGTGGTTATGACGACGATGATATTCGCGACACCCCTATTCTGGCCGGAATGGATGAACGCAAAGGCGGACTCTGGGCAGGGATTACGGCCAAATGGAGCAGCCCCTGGGCTGACCTGAGCTTGCAATGGTTGTCTGACGCGTCAAGCCACAGCAAAGGCCGGCGTTTAAGCCTCGGCATTGAACGCAACTGGTTTTTTGGCGACCATCTGATCCTGACCCCTAAAATCAGCGCCAGCTGGCTGGATGACAAAGAAGTAAATTATCTTTACGGTGTACAACAGCATGAGGCCAGGCTTGACCGCCCTGCTTATACAGCCAGCTCAACCATGAATATCGAATACGGAGTGCGGGGAATGTATCTGTTCAACCAAAGTCATTCGTTGCTGTTGGATCTCAGTGTGACCAGCCTGGGCTCTGAAATTAAAGACAGCCCGCTGGTCGACAGTTCCACCGAACAGCGCGTGCTGTTTGGCTACATCTACCGCTTCTGATGAGCCGGATCCTGTTGGTCGAAGACCATGAGCGCCTGGCCGGGTTGATCAGCAAACAACTGGCCAGTGCAGGTATTGCCGTGGATGTCTTTGGCCAGCTCGACGCGGCCTGGTCGGCATTGCAACAGATGCCGTACCAGGCGTTGGTGCTGGACAGAGGCTTGCCGGATGGTGACGGCATCAGCCTGATTAAACGGCTGCGCCAGTCTGGCTCCGGCATTCCTTGCCTGGTGCTGACGGCGAGGGACGCCCTGCATGATCGGGTGGCAGGGCTGGAAACCGGTGCTGATGACTACCTGACTAAACCTTTTGCGATGGATGAGCTGGTGGCGCGGGTGCGGGCTTTATTACGCCGCCCCGCCCACAACCTTGCATCTGACCCTTGCCATGCAGATTTGATACTGAAACCCGAACAAGGGTTACTCTGCTGCGGTGACGACAGTGTCACTCTGGCTCCGGCCGAATTGCAGATAGCCCTGCTGCTGATCCGCAAACAAGGCGACGTGGTGCGGCACAGTGCATTGGAGGCCGCCGCCTGGGGCTTTAGCGACACCGTCACTCCCAACGCACTGGACGTGGCTATTCACCGGCTGCGGCGCAAACTGCAAGCCATTGGATCGACCCAACAGATTGTCAATTTGAGAAACCTTGGTTATGCACTTCGTCAAAAAGCCTCTGCGCCTGCCACGTAACAGCCTCAGTCTGAAGGTCTTGATGGCCTATTTTATCGGGGTCCTGTTGAGCCTGATTTGCATCGGCCTGATGATTGCGCTGCTATCGGCTCAAAACAGCAAGCTGCTGCTGTCTACCAATCTGATGGACACAGTCGAAGGTGCAGCTGACGAACTGGTGTTTAACAGCCAGAATTGGCCGGTTGCCGTAATCGATGATGAAGATGGCGAGCAAAACTGGTTTTTCTTTGATTCCATGAGTGAAGACGCCGCCTTCCGGGTGATCTCGCCCACCGGCGACATTGCCCTGAGCTCAAAGGCCGGAGAGGATTTCTGGCCTGAAGATCCAGAGCTTAAACAAATCAGTAACGCGCATTTTGAATTCACGAAGCATGGGTTGCATGTGCAGGGCGCCAGTGCCACCCGAGAGCACAATGGTCAGCTATGGGTGGTTCAACTGGCCATTAGCAGCCGCTTTCTCAATTTGGTGGATAAACATATAGCGGTGCCTTTTATGGCTCAGGGGGTCAGTGTCTTTGGCGTGGTGCTGCTGTTTGTGTTCGGTTTTTGTGCCTTTGTTACTTTGGGCTATACCCTGGCGCCGCTGCGGCAACTGTCACAGTCGGCGGCGGCCATTTCACCGCGTTCCCTGCATACCCGCTTACCGTTGGACAAAGTGCCAGCCGAAATCGCGCCATTGGTCAGCAACTTCAATCAGGTGTTGGACAGGTTGCAGCACGGCTTTCAGGTGCAGCAGGAGTTTTTGGCCACTGCCGCCCATGAGCTGAAAACGCCCCTGGCACTGATCCGGGCGCAAATTGAAGTCAAACCGCCAAGTGCTGAGCGCGATATGCTGCTGAACGATGTCAGTCATATGACCCGCCAGGTGCAGCAACTGCTGTTGCTGGCGGAGGTCAGTGAACCGCAGAATTACCAGTTCAGTCAGGTGGATGTCGGGGCTGTGGCACAGGAAGTCAGCCGCTACCTGCAGCCGATGGCGGACACAGCAGAAGTGAGGGTTCAACTCTGCCAGTCCGCAGATTTGTACTGGCAAGCCGACAGAGCCGCGCTTTTTACCTTGCTGAAAAACCTGCTGGAAAACGCCTTGCAACATGCACCACCAGGGACGGCCGTGGAGATCACTATTGGCCATGACGGGTTGTTGCTGCGGGACTTTGGCCCAGGAGTTCGTGACGACCAGTTAAGCCAGCTGTTTGTCCGATTCTGGCGTGGCCCGCACCGGCGCGATCATGGCGCTGGCCTTGGGCTGTCCATTTGCCAGGAGATTGCACTGGCGCACAGCTGGACTTTGTCGGCCGAAAGCGCAGCGCCTGGGCTGAGCTTTGCACTGCGGCTCAGTGCCTGAGGAGCACTGTGCGCCAGAGACTGCTCCCTGCACAGCCAGCCGGACATCAGGCCGCAGATTGGTTTGGCGGGCAAAACGTTGCAGATCAGCAGGCTTTTATACGCAAAAGGTAAACGAATAATAAAATTTCGGTAAATTCACCAAATTCGAAAAATATTTTCTGATTTGGGGTGGCAATCAGCCTAAAGCTGACTAGCCTTGAACAGTCTGTAGTGCCCATTACTGAACCAGTAGTCACAGCCAGGCCGTCGCGTATCCCTTCAGTTTTTGTGTTGTCCAGCGGCAAGACAAAACATCAATTTCACTTGAATCATCCAACAGAATCCTTCACTGAGGAGGCTTGCTTATGCCTTTCCCGGCACATGTGCAAAAAGAACTGCAGTTCCCCGGCGCCGTGACTTTGGGCCAAAAGGGCAGCAGTGTGAAAAAGCTGCAGGAATGGCTGTCACTGCAACAGTTTGGCTGTGAACCTGATGGTATTTTTGGCAAAGCGACGCTGAGTTGTCTGCAACGTTTTCAGCAAAAGCAACTTTTGCCTGCCAGCCAATCCCTGACCGAAACCTGCTGGCAAAAACTGACCGCACCTATGCAACAGGCGCTCACTTTAAGCCCTGCGGCCCCGCACCTCAGCACCACAGTAATGCGCGTTGCCAGACAGCACCTGGAACAACACCCCATGGAGGTGGGTGGTGATAACAAAGGCCCCTGGGTACGGCTTTATATGCAGGGCAATGAAGGCACAGCCTGGTACTGGTGCGCCGGTTTTGTCACTTTTATCCTCAAGCAGGCCTGTTTAATACAGCAGCAAAAAATGCCGATCCCCGGTTCATTCTCCTGCGACTCGCTGGCAAGCCAGGCCAAAACCGCCGGGCTTTTTCTGCCAGAAAAGCAGGCATCCAACATCAAACCCGACCAGGTGTTTATTTTTCTAAACCGTAAATCCGCCTCAGACTGGACCCACACAGGGCTGGGCTTTGCCATGCAGGATGGTGTGTTTCAAACCATCGAAGGCAATACCAACAACGACGGCAGCCGCAACGGCTACGAAGTCTGCCAGCGCACTCGCACTGTAAAAAGCAAAGATTTTGTAATGCTTGGATAACAATCACCGCTCAAGGAGAGCCCTAACATGAACAAAAATAAACGTATAGTGATCTGCTGTGATGGTACCTGGAATGAACCTGATATTTCCCCAACCAATGTCATAAAAATTGCTCATCATCTGAAACCTACAGCCAATAATGGAATGCAACAGGTGGTGTTTTATGACCAGGGTGTTGGCACCGGGGGACCGATTGATAAATATATAGGTGGCGCAACAGGCAAAGGTTTAGAAAAAAACGTATTAGACGCTTACCGTTTTATCGTGCACAACTATGAACTCAATGACGAAATCTATTTGTTTGGCTTTAGTCGGGGAGCATATACGGCAAGAGCCGTCGCCGGCCTGATCCATGCGGTAGGTATTCTAAAAAAAGATTTGTGGGAAGAACTACCAAAAGCTTACGAATATTATCGGACACCTCTCAAACACAGGCCTAAGACCAGCCCCTTAAAACGCGATAACAATATCGAACCCAAGATTAAAATGATCGGTGTCTGGGATACCGTTGGCTCACTAGGAGCCCCCACTCCGCTGTTAAAGAAATTAACTAACCGCTGGGTGGGTTTTTATGATGCTGAGCTGTCGCCCCATGTAGAGCATGCTTACCACGCTCTGGCGCTGGACGAAAAAAGAGGCCCTTTTGAACCTTCGGTGTGGAAAGGTTTGACGCAAGATAACCAGCAGGTGGAACAATGTTGGTTTGCCGGGGTGCATTCCGATATTGGCGGTGGTTATGAGTCATCTGAAGTTTCGGATATCAGCCTGCTGTGGCTTGTTGAAAAAGCTGAAGCTTTGGGACTGGAATTTGATCGGGACGATCCGACCTTTAAACACTCAGTCAAACCAGATCTCTTGGGCGAACTTCATAACTCATACAGCCTGCCTTATCAACTGACTGGTAGTTCATTTATCCGTCAGGTCAGTAAAAACGGACCGGGTGAATACAAAACAAGTATTCACCCTTCTGTGTTTTACCGCATGCAACACTCCCATTATGTCCCTGAAATATTGCGCCAACAAGCAAAGGGAATTGGACATGAAAGGAGGACCTACGAACGCTTTAATGCTTTCAACTCCGAAACAAAAATTGTAGTGGAACAGAAAGAGCATCCGTGTTTGCTTGAGAGCTTCAGCCCTCGGGGAGGAGCCAGCATAAGCACTAAACTGCAGTTGAAATTACACGACACGGTGGGGTTACTGCTCGGACAGCAACAGGTCAATGCCCAATGTGTCTGGAACGCTGGTAATAACTACGGCCTGAAATTCTGAAGTCGTTTGCGCGAAGGGGATTTATGGTCAGCTAGTAACTGGTCGATAAGCTGGTCTGATACTGGCATTCTTATGTCCTTTCAAATACATAGGTAGAATGCCACTTACACAGATTTTTTTACACTCTCACTTGAGCAAGTGAAAACCTAAACCAGCAATACTGCCGTTTCATCAGGCTATTCAGCTACCCAGCTAAACCCGGCCGGGTACTGGTGCCAGCCGTCAAAGTCGGCTTTGCCGATGACCATGCCGTGCTGGCGGGCTATGGCGTACAACATGCTGAAATGAAAGTAAAAATTGGGCAGCGCATACAGCTGCAGGTAATAGAGCCCGGTCAGCTGTTGCCGGGCAAAACCGGCTTCAAATTCAATGGGGCGCTGTTGCCAGTCGGCAAAACCTGCAGGTGCCAGCGCCTGTAACTGCATTTGGCATTGCTGCACAAACTGAATCAATCCATGCCAGTCTTCAGTGACCAGCTCTATGGCCGGAGTCTCCAACGCCGCAAGCGGATAGCAGGCCCGCAAACTAAAACCGGCCGCAGTGCGGGCCTGTTGCCACAAGGGCAGCATATCCGGGCTCAGCTGTGCAGACCAGAGCTCAGGACGTTCAGTGGCAATGCGCTGCACCAGCGCTTCCAACTGATGCAGCGGGTGAATAAAACTCTGAACCGGGTTTAACATGGCGACAGCCTTTGGTTAGGGCCGGAGCATCTGCACACTGTGCTCCAGCAGTTCGCGTGAAATATTGCGGGTAATAAACACCAGTTTGCTCTGACGATCGGCATTTGGCCACTGGGTTAAAAAAGCCGCCGGATGAAACAGGTGCTGCACGCCATGGATCACCATAGGGCCAGGAAAACCCTGAATATGCAAAATGGCTTTCATCCGCAGTAAATCCGGGCCTTTGAGGGTCAAAAGTTCATTCAACCAGAGCTCAAATTTGTGCATAGTTATGGGCTCTGCCAGCTCAAAGCTGTAGGCCTGAATGGCGTCGCCATGGGCATTGAGTTGCAGCTCAGGGGTCAGCTGAGGCTCGTCGGCAAGCGGGGTAAAACGCAGCCAGCTCTGCAGTGGGGTATCCGACTGCACAGGTTCAGCATGGTCCAGCTGTTCTATCAGTGTCCAGTCCGCCAGCCCTTGTTCGGCCAGCGCCACTTGCGCCAGCGGGTTCAGTGGCCGCAGTGCGGCGGTCAGGTCAGCCACGCTGTGGGCTTGTGGCAGATCCTGTTTGGTCAACAGCACTAAATCGGCCACCGCTGCTTGCTGACGTGCTTCCGAGTGTTCCTTCAGGGTTGACAGGCCATTGACGCTGTCAACGCAAGTGACCACCCCCTGCAGCCGGTACTGATCGGCAATTTTTGGGTCAGCCATCAGGGTATGCAGTACTGGAGTAGGGTTGGCAAGGCCCGTGGTTTCAATCAGTACCCGGTCAAATTGTTTGCGGCCCTGGCGGGCGAAACGCCAGACAATGTCCCGCAGGGTTTTACTTAAATCACTGCGGATAGTGCAGCAAATACAACCACTGGCCAGCTCCACCACCTGCTCTTCCTGACTGTGCGTCATCAGCAGGTGATCGAGTGAGGTTGAGCCTAATTCATTGATAATCACCAGGCTGTTAGCAAACTCCGGGGTTTTTACCAGCTGGTTTAATAAGGTGGTTTTACCGCTGCCTAAAAAACCTGTTAATACATACAAAGGAATACGTGGCTGCATGTTGCTCTTCTCATTCAGGGCCGGTCTGACAGTCCAGCCCTGAACTCAGAACCTGCTAACTGCCAACCACCTTGCCATCGGGTCTGTTGATCACCACCACTGCAGGGCGGGGTGGCAATGTAGCATCAAAATCCGGCCAGCGGGTAGCAGGCTGCTCAAAACTGCTGCCACTGCCCGGATGCTGAATGGAGCAAAAAAAGTGTTGGTCGTTGGGGGTAAAAAAGGGCCCGCACACTTCTGAGCCAACCGGAGCACGCAAAAAACGCCGCATTAAAGCCCGGTCTGGGCCACTGACTTCAGTGGCCCAGACGCCTTCGGCTATACCAAAATCTTCAGCACCGTCGGACGTCACCCAAAGATGGCCCTGGCTGTCAAAGGCACAGTTATCCGGACAGGCAATCCAGCTACTGACCGCCGTGGCCGGGTGATAGTTGGTGCTGGGGTCGTCGCGCCGGCCCGCCAATAAAAACAGCTCCCAGGCGAAACTGTTTTGCGTGTGATCGCCTTTGGGCGGCACCAGCTCGACAATCTGACCGGCTTTATTACGGGCGCGGGGATTCACCGGATTCAGCTGTTTGTCTGTGCGGTCAGCGTTTTTGGTCAGCATTACATAGACAGCACCATTGGCCGGGTTGACCTCCACATCCTCAGGTCTGTCCATTGGCGTGGCCCCCAGTAAATCGGCCGCTTTGCGGGTATCAATCAATACATCGGCCTGGCTGTGAAAGCCGTTGGCCGCCTGTAAAGGGCCTTCGCCAAATTGCAGCGGCAGCCAGTCGACTGTGCCGTCAGCATCAAAACGCGCGCAATACAGTGTGCCGCTGTCCAGCAAGTCCAGGTTGGCGGCTCTGTTGTCCGGCTGATAACGACCACTGGAGACAAACTTATACAGGTATTCAAATTTCTGGTCGTCCCCCATATAGGCCACGACCCGGCCATCGGCATTGATAAACACATTGGCGCCTTCGTGTTTAAAGCGGCCCAGCAAAGTGCGTTTTTTCGGTGTGGAATTGGGGTCGTACGGGTCAATTTCCACTATCCACCCCATATGCAAAGATTCGTTTGGCTGCTGGCTTAAATCCCAACGTGGGTAATGCCGGGCCCAGCTTTTTTGTGGCTGCACTTCCATACCAAAACGTTTCAGGCTGTCGTACTCGCTGCTTTGGCTGTAGTCACCGGCAAACATCGCATCAATATTTTCTTCGCCGGTCAGCACTGTGCCCCAGGGGGTGACACCACCGGCGCAATTGCCATAAGTCCCCAGCGTATGCACGGCATCAGCGGAAATGGCGGTTTTCAGCCGGCTGCTGCCTGCGGCCGGGCCGCTGATCTGCATGGGGGTGAGCGGTGTGATCCGTCGGGTATAGGCGGAGTTTTTGATCTGTTGCCACTGGCCATTCTGATAGCGAATTTCGACCACGGACAAGCCATGGGCCACTATGTCGGTGTCGGTCTGGGCTTTATCCAGCTTGGTATCTGGCGGTGAGCCGGGCCACATAGTGGCACTGTTGGTGTACTCGTGGTTCACCACCAACAACCCATGCTCAGAGTTCGAACTGCCCAGCGGCAAGGGCAAAAAGCCGATAAAGTCGTTGTTAAACCCAAACTGTAGCTGCTGTTTTTCCGCGCTTTGCTGCTGCGGATCGAAGGCCGGGCCGTCGGCCCATAACGGGTCCCCCCATTTCAGCAGCACCTGCGCCTGATACCCCGGCGGTACTTCCAACTGAGTGGTCATTTCTGCGCTTTGTTCGGTAAAGGTCAGGGCGGATTTACCGCTGGCCGCCAGGGTGGGCGCCGTTTTGCCACAGCCTGGTAAAGCCGCGGCCGCCGCCAGCGCCGTACCGGCTTTTAAAAACTCACGCCGCGATAAACGCCGTTGTACCATTTCTGCAAAAGAAACTGCCATGTTGATCTCCGATGGGTGGGTCAGGGCTTGCCGATAACTCTGCGTTATACAATCACAGTATGACTCTGATGTGACATCAGACCGGTTCGCTGAGCTAAACAGAAAAAACTTTTGTGCGACATTGGTCGCACTTTTTACTTGCCTTTGTGCGACACTTGTCGCACCCTGATACCAGTTTTGCATTGAGTGCCGGATTTTGTATGTCACACCCTACTGCCGCTGAGCTGGAAATATTAAAACTGTTATGGCAACAGCAGCCACAAACTGGACGGGAATTGCATGACCAGCTGCAAGCTGTATTGGGTTGGGGCTATTCCTCCACCCGCAAAACGCTGGAACGTATGACCGAAAAAGGCTTTGTGCAGATGGAAAGCCAGGGCCATAAAAACAGCTACCAGGCCAAACTGGAAAAGTTACCGACTCTGGCTGCTTTGGCCAATGATTTCGCCAGCCGGGTGCTGGGGCTGAACGGGCCTTTGCCGGTCAGTATGTTTGCCGACAGTCACCTGCTGACGAACACAGAATTACAGCAGCTTGAACAACAGCTGGCCCTGTTATCGGCCGCTCAGGAGCAACAGCCATGAGCAGCCTGGTCCTGACACACCTGCTGGCTTTTGTTGCTTTAAGTGCGGTACTGGCGCTGCTGCAGTTGCTACTCCAACAGCGCAGGCCAGCGTTGAAGGCCATGCCGGGTTTTTACCTGCTGCTGGCTCTGTTGTCCCTGTTTGCTTTGCTGCCACTGCCTGAGCTGGGTGACAGCTGGCCTGTGCCTGTTGCATTGCTGCAGGAAAGCAGCTGGCAATGGCAGCAACTGCAGGCTGTGCCTGAGCATCCTTCGTTACTGGCGGAACCTGGCTGGCAACTGACCGATGTGGTACTGCTGATCCTGATGCTGGTATCACTGTGGCATCTGGCCCGTTTCGGCCTGCAGCAATGGCGCTTGCAGCAGTTTATTGCCCGTTCAGAATTATTATCCGCAGCAGACTGGCTGGCGGACTGGCCAGCTGAAGTCCAACTCAGATTGTTTTATGGCCAGAGTTCGGCTTTTGCTTGCGGAATTCGTCAGCCTTTGGTCATGGTGCCTGCCTATTTTGTGCAACTCCCGCCTGAACAGCGCCAATTATTGCTCAGGCATGAGTTGACCCATCTGCAGCATCGCGACCCTTTGGTGTTGTTGCTGTGGCGGTTGCTGCTGGCCTTGTGCTGGTTTAACCCCCTGCTGGCGCTCTGGCAACAACACTGGCAACAGGCAGCAGAACTGCGGGTGGATCACCAGTTATGTCAAGACTACAAACCCGAACTTTATGCTCAAACCTTACTGCTTTGCCTGAAGCTGAACCAGCAGCATCAGCCCAGTGGCCTGGCCTTTAACCGGCCTTCAGCACTGAGCCAGTATCAGCAACGATTAACTGCGCTGTTTCAGCCCTTTCCTGTTTTGCCAGCCTCCCAGCAACAGTCCGGCCTCCTGTTGCTGCTGTTTTTCACCCTGGCACTGACGCTGGGCTGCGCTCAGCTGCGCTTCAGCCAGAGTCCGGCAGAATGGCAGCGCCCTGTGGCCGCCGAGGTGCGGGTCAGTTCTTTTTATGGTGAGCAGCATCCGTTCCGGCAAAACAGGCCCCACCAGGGTATGGACTTTGCCGCACAGGCCGGTGACCCTGTGTACGCCAGCGCCCGCGGCACAGTGCTGATTGCCGACAATCAAAGCCTGAACAGCAACTATGGCATGGCGGTGTTGCTGGACCATGGCAATGGTTACCAGACCTTGTATGCCCATCTGCAGCAAGCCGACGTCACGCCGGGCCAGCAGTTACAGGCAGGACAACCTCTGGGCAAAGTCGGCGCGACAGGTCGGGTGACGGGCGCCCATTTACATTTTGAATTATTGCATCAGGGCCAGGCACAAGACCCGGCCTTGTTGCTGACCACCTCACCTTAAATCACCAAGGAGTACAGCATGACGAAACAGGTCTTTCGTGCTGGTGTGATTGGACTGCTAAGTCTGCTGGCTACCCCGGCACTGGCGCAGCTGAACCAGACTGAGTTATTGCAGGGCCTGGACCAGGAGTTCAGGCTGGCGCTGAATAAAGCCAAAGTGCCGGGCGGCGCTTATGCCGTGGTACAAGGCGGCCAGATTGTGTTCACCGGTGCTTATGGCGTACGCGAAGTCGGTAAACCTGACAAAGTGGACGCCGACACCGTGTTTCGGCTGGCGTCAGTGTCGAAAACCTTTACCGGTGGCCTCACCGTGCTGGCGTCCCAGCAAGGCAGCCTGAAGCTGGATGCGCCGCTGGCCCATTATGTGCCCGGTTTTCAGCTGGGCAGCGAACGGGATACCAAAGCGCTGACGGTCGATCATGTGGTCAGCCAGGCCAGTGGGGTGATGCCCCATGCGTTTGAGAACCTGCTGGAGGACAATCAGACCCCCGAGCAGATCCTGCCACGTTTTAAACTGCTGAAGACCAGTTGCACACCAGGCCGCTGTTACAGCTACCAGAATATTCTGTTTGGTTTGCTGGAGCAGGCGTTGCTGCACAGCACTGGCCTGCCTTACCCTGACTTATTGCAGCAACACATTTTAGGCCCGCTGAAAATGCAGACAGCGTCGGTGGGTTATGCCGGTTTTCTCGCCACTCAGAATAAAGCCATGCCCCACCACAGGGCTGGCCAAGGCTGGCGCTCCGAACAGGTCAAACCGAATTTTTATTGGGTGAACCCGGCGGCAGGTATTAATGCCAGCGCCACCGATCTGGCCAAATACCTGCTGGCGATGCTGGGCCATCAGCCCAAAGTGTTCAGCCCACAAGCCCTGCAGGAGCTGCGCAGTCCTGCGGTGAAGGTAGCCAATAAGCCCCGCTGGCCTGTCTGGCAGCAGTACAAAAAAGTCTCGACCTGGTATGGCCGCGGCTGGCGTATGGTGCAATACGACAATCACCGGCTGTTTTACCACGGCGGCGTGGTAGACGGTTACCGGCCTTACATTGCCTATTCGCCGGAAAAAGACATAGGTCTGGTGCTGCTGACGAATGCCGAAGCCGATGTGACAGGCAAAGTCGCCAAATGGTTTTGGGGGGAAGTGTTATAAATGATGCGGATATCGTAAATTTCCAGGGCTTGCTGACGACACGTATCAGCCTGCACCGCCGCTGCGGTGCAGGCCTGCGCTTACCTGATAAATTGATACTGAGTGTTTGCCGTATCGGTTTGCAGTGCAAAATGCCCCAACACAAAGGTGCTGGATCCGTTCTCTCCCCAGATACTGCTGCTGTGAGCACCGTATACCAGGCAAGTCCCGGTCGAGCAGACAATCTGGTCACTGTAGCTTTTGATGGAATAGACCCGGCTGCCAAAACGCACGCCATACAGGTTATCCAGAAAGGGGCTGCTGACCGACAAGCCGTACTGTCCGCAAGTGCTGGTCAAGACGTTGTAGGGGTAAATACCGCAGCTGTATAAACCACGAAAGGCGCCCGCTATACCGACAAATGCGTCCACCTGGCTATGCACACCGAGTTTAGTAATTTGTTGTGCTGCCAGAGTGGCGCCCATTGAATGGCCTATCAGGTCTATTTTACCTGTGCAGGAGTTGGCCAGCGCATTCTGAATGGCGGTTCGGACCGGCGTTTCTTCTGAGCCATTGTGGTCGTTGCAGGCGGCGCAACTGCTGCTGCCCCAGGCGGGCCGGTAAATATCCGCACTGGTATAACCTTTACTCAGCAGCAGGTTGTAGGTGTTATTCCAGCTGGACGGGCTGGCTGTGTTGCCATGCACCAGCACTACCGCATCCAGACAGGCCGCACTCAACGAGCCTGTGCAGAGCAGCCACAAAGCCAACAGGATTTTTTTCATTGTTATGTCCTTGGTTGTCACGGGCAACAGTGCCCGCCACAACCATAGTCGGGCTTGGCCCGGCCCGACATAACACTTTGGTGCAGACTGAACTTTAGTGTTGGCCGGGTTCGTCGCCGAGTTCAGGCCTGCACCATAACCAACAGGCCACGGCCAGCAACAACAACGGCACTGCCACTTTTAACCAGAGAGGTGACGCCGACAGCCACAAGAGCCCGGCGCTCAGCAGCATCATCACAGAAGCCAGCCATTTGGCTTTGCGCGGTACGGCGCCCTGTTCACGCCAGCGCCGCACCGGCGGGCCGAACTTCGGATGCTGTACTAACCAGAGTTCAAAAGCTGGCCAACCTTTACCCGCCGCCCAGGCCGACAGCAGTAAAAAAGGCACAGTGGGTAAACCCGGCAACGGAATACCCAACAAACCCAGCGCCAGACTCACCAAAGCCAGCGCCCGCCAGAACAGGGTTTTACTGAATTGCCACATACGCAAAGGTCAGAAAGTGCAGTGGCTGCAGTATGCCGTTTTTGCTTTACTGCAGCCAGCGCTCTCAGGGCTCGAAGCGGTATATTTGCAAAGAATTCGCATTAAAGCCGGGCACATACAACAATTGAGTAGCCGGGTCGTAGCCAATATCGGCGGTATTAAATTTGCCTTTGCTGTCCAGCAACAAACTGACTTTACCTTCGGCACTGACATGGTAGATCAACCCCACCCAGCAACTGACCAGATAACCACCTGCAGGCAAGGGTTCAATGCCATCAATACCTGACGCAAAACCTTCAGCCAGTAAGCGGCTCTTCCCACTGTCATCCAGCAATAACAGCTGCTTTCCAGCCCCAACCACCAGGCCTTGCGCTGTCGCTTTTAATCCATTGGCTGACAGAATCTGCTGTTGCCATAACTGCAGTTTCCCCTGTTGCAGCCGGTAGATTCGGTTGGTTCTGGTATCCGACACATAGACCAGACCTGCGGCATCCACAGTGACATCATTCAGGAAAACCGCCCCTTCTGCCGGATACCTCCGTATGATCTGCGCCGTGCTCAGGTCCACCTCCACTAACTCCGTCAGGTCAGCAACAAACAGCCTGTCGCCGTGAATAGCCATACCTTTGGGAGCATTCAGTCCCCGCAGCCAGTCCTGTTTGATGAGACGGCCATCCAGCTGCAGTAAAGCCACCCCACCCTGGCCATCCACTGCCGTGCCTGCACCGTCAATTTCCGACACCAGTAAACGGCCACCAGACTTCTGTGGCCAGACCAAAGCCGACTCGGGCACCCGTAAATCCGCGGTTTCAGACACCAGACTCAGGCTGGGTTGAGCCAACGCCATAAGAGGCAACACTGCAGTAAAAAGAATGGCCAGTTTCATAAAAATTCCCTGTGTTTTTGCTGTTATTCCCACCTTTCAGGCCGGAAATTGTTGTTGAAAAACCGACATGCAACGCCATAACCGCCACTTTTTCCGCCAGGAAAAGCCCGGACACCACCAAAGATGACAGGCCAGTTGCTGCAGTTGGACTGCCAAGCTGTCAGTCTCTGCATCGGCTTTGGGTTGCTGCAGTTGCCAGTTATATAACCAATAGGCCAGATGCAGCAACATCAGTTGCCGGGCTCTGGCGGGCAATTGTGGCAAAAGCCCGTTGTTCAGTTGCCGGAAAAACTGTTGCAGCTGTAACTTCTGGTCCGGGCTGACCTGGTAAGAGGCACTGGCCCCATGCACCCTGTATCCATACAACGGCTGGCGCAGGTGATAAAGGCTTTGGCAGCCTAAATACAACTGTGGTACCGCCATCATATCTTCGCAAAACCCGATACCGGCCGGAAACTGAAAGTTGGGTACCGCCTGACGGCGATAAATACGTAACCAGGGAAACCACTGATTGACCTGTGCAACCTCAGACAACGCAGCCGGCAACGGCAACCAACCGGCCTGTGCATGCAAAAAGCGGGCTTTAGCCGCCGACAACTGCCGGGGCTGACTAAAACGCTGATACCCCAGCTCAATCAAGTCCGGCTGTTCTTTGCGGATCAGCTGCAACACCTGCTCTGTGTAACCCGGCAGCAACAGATCGTCTGCATCCACAAAACCAATATACTGACCTGTCGATTGCGCTATACCAAAGTTTCTGGCCACACTGACCCCGGCATTCGCCTGCAGCAGCAACACATAGCTGCTGGCCTTCTGGCTGAGCCGGATAAACTGCTGCGCCAGCAACAGGCTGCCGTCTATGGGCCCGTCCGCCACCAGCACCAGCTGCACCTCAGGGCTTAGTTGAGGGTCAATGCTCTCAAGCAAAGGCTGTAAAAAGTCCTGCGCGTTATAAAAAGGCAGCACCAAAGATAAAAGTGGCTGAGTGTGCATCATCCGATCCGTCAGAAAAAATGGCAGTGTAACAAGACACAAAGCCTTTTCAGACCGGCTTTAACAACTTACTACCATTGAGGCGTTGAGATCAGCGGATCCACCCTTTACTGATCTGCCGGAAGCTGTCGCTACCGGCCTTTTCCAGCCATTCAAAGGCGAGCATTTCTTTGCTGACCAGCACCACCCCCGCCTGTTGCATCCGCTGCAGCGCCAGCTGTTTATTCTGTTCGGTCCGCGACCCCACGGCTTCAACCACCACAAACACCTGATACCCCATCACCAGCCCATCCAAAGCCGTTTGCAACACGCAGACATGGCTTTCTGTCCCTAACAGCACCAGCTGATGACGGCCGCTTTGCGCCAGTTGTTGCCGGATTCGGGCGTCTTTAAAAGCGCTGAAATGGATTTTCTCCAGCACCTGGCCTGCCGGCAGCAGTTCAGCCAGGGCCGGTACCGTCGGGCCAAGGCCTGCCGGATATTGTTCGGTGGCAAACAACGGAACGCCCAGTTGCAACGCCACCTGCAATACCCAGGCAGCCGCCTGTTCCACCGCTTTGCCATCGGCAATAGCCGGCGCCAGTTTTTGCTGGATATCAATCAACACCACCATACTTTGGTCTGCATTGAGCAAGTGATTCATAGAAATCTCCCACTGTAAAAACTGATGCGTGTTCACCAGACTCATCGCCATGGCGGTCAACTTCGGGCCTGAAAATGGCACGAATCTGATAAATACTAAAAAAACGCAACAAAAATCGAACTAGTAAATGACCCAGATTGCATTTTGTTCACTTCAAATCTAGCTTTGAAATGGATAAGGCGCATGGATGCAAAGTTCACACTTCCTTTATGGGAACATACTATGAAAAAAAGCAATATCGCGTACCAAAGCCTGGCGCTTGCTGTCGCCTTAGGCTGTCTGCCCACCTCAAGTTTTGCCGAAATTCAACTCAATGGTTTTGCCTCTATCCGAGGCACATCTGTGTCTGCTGACGGTGGCTCTGAGCCATTCCCGGGCTACGAAGAAGGTAACTTCTCCTTTAAAAGTGAATCCTTGTTTGCTATTCAGGCCAGAGCCGACTTAGGCGAAGGGCTGTCCGCCACAGTTCAGCTTTATGCTGACGGACAAAATGATTTTGATGTGGAGGCCCGTTGGGCCTATATCGCTTACGAACTGAACGAGCACCACAGAGTGAGCGCTGGATTGCTGGCAAACCCGCTGTTCCGGCAGTCTGAATATGAAAAAGTAGGCTATGCCCATAATTTCGCCCGCCTGCCCAAAGCTGTGTATATCGGCTTTGATTTCAGCACAGTAGAGGGCATAGCCCTGGACAGTCAGTTTGACCTGAATGGCATGACTGCCAACACCAAACTCTTGTATGCCAACTGGGAGGGGGAGACGTTTTTTGCGGTCACCAATGCCTTTTTACCTCTGGCCTTTGAAAACCTGATGGCCGCGAATGGCTCCCTGACCGGGGACTGGTGGAGCTTTTCTGGTGGCTTTATGACGGTCGATATTGCCGCAGAAACCCTGGATCAACAGACCACCTTTCTGCTGGCAGCACCGGGCATAGCAGCAGCGCAGGCAATGGGCGCCACAACTCAGCAAGTGGATGACTTTAAAGCCGCCATCCAAAGCGAGGGCAAAACAGGCGAATATATGTTTGCCGCCTTTAACATTGACTACAACAACTGGCTGTTTGATGTGGAGTATGTCGACTATGGCATCCAGGACTCAGTCAACGCACAGAACAAAGCCTGGTATGCCGCCATAGGCCGGCGGTTTGACAGTGTGACTTTGACGGTTCATACCGAGGATTACAGCCGCGATCAACAGGATTATGCCTTTCTGAGTGGTATTTCCAACCCTGTGCTGCTGGCCACAGGACGCACCTTAAAAGACGCCTTCAGTCAGCGTGAATTCGATGGCGCTGGCATCGATCTGCGTTGGGATTTCCACCCAAGCGCAGCGCTGAAAGTGGACTATTTTCAGGGCACAGACACCCGACCCACAGTCGGTGATTACCGTATTGCTTCCGTTGGTGTTGACTTAACCTTCTAAGGAGATTGACTCATGAAATCAGTAATTTACGCGGTCAGTCTGTTCTGCTGCAGTGCAGTGTTTGCCGATATTGCCATCATTGCCCATCCATCGAACACCGCCAGTCTGGACGCCGATACTGTGGCCCGAATTTATTTGGGCAGGGACAAAAACTTTCCTGGTGGAGCAGCGGCGGTGCCAGTCGCCCTGCAGGAAACCAATGCTGCTACCAATACCTTTAACGAGCAGGTGCTGAAGAAATCCTCCAGTCAGTTAAAGTCCTATTGGTCCAAACTGGTCTTTACCGGCAAAGGGACTCCACCCAAAGAGCTGGCGTCCGATGAAGAAATGATTCAGCTGGTGGCTGGCAACCCAAACCTGATAGGTTATGTGGACGCCAGCAAAGTTGATGCTTCGGTCAAGGTCCTGCTGAAACTCTGACCACAAGACGGAACAGGCAAAGAGCGGCTGCGCTTTGTCTGTTCCTGCCCTTCGCTGGTATCCGCTCTAATCGGCGTACTTAATACTGCAACCATAAGGTTTACTGACTGCCGGTTTGGCCGCTTCCCCAGCCAGCACAGCGCTCGCTGCATCGGCAAACCAAGGTGTAGCTTTGGGTATATCCTCCACTTTGGTCGACGGAATGCTGTCAATGCCACCCATATACTGCAACAGCCCTTTGGCGTCTATCACATACATATGTGGGGTGGTTTTGGCGTCATAGGCTTTGCCAACAACACCGGATTCATCAAACAGCACTGCGGTTGGCATAGCACCGCGGCTTTGGGTCAGTTGATCGGCTTGCTCAGGGCTGACATACCCCTGTTTACCTGGCGCCGACGAAATGATGGATAACCAGACTGTATCCGCTTTGGCTGTAAATTCTTTCTGCAACGCCTGCATATTGCCCTGATAGTGTTTTTTTACAAAAGGACAGTCATGGTTGGTCCACTCCAGCACGACAGTTTTTCCAGCAAAGTCTTTCAGGTTGTGGCGTTGGCCCTTACTGTCAACCAGACTGAAGTCTGGCGCAGCCTGGCCAATTTGTGGCATAGCCCACAGTACGGTGGAAAACAACAAAGCAGACACAGAGCACAAAAGTTTCAGTTTCATGGTTTTACTCCCCTTGAGTTGAGTTTTTACGACTGAGTTGTTCCAGCGCCTGACGTACAGAATCGGGTGTCAGGATCTGGGGCAGAATTTCTGGCGGCTGACCTGGCCAGTACACCACATACAAAGGCACACCATCGCGCTGAAACTGGCGCAGGTAGGCCGTAATAGCCGGGTCTTTGCGTGTCCAGTCGCCTTTCAGGTAGTGCACACCGTACAGTGTCATGGCAGCTTTGCTGCTGTCGGTGTTGAGCGCCACCCGTTCATTGACCAGACAGGTAATGCACCAGTCGGCGGTCATATTAACCAGCACTGGCTTGCCTTCGCTGATCAGTTGCTGCATCCGGCTGTCAGTCCAGGGCTGACTGTGGTCCGTCGCCGCATCTCCCTGAGCCTGCTGCACCTGTTGCGGTAACAGCAGCGCCAACATGGCCAGAGCGGCCACCGCCAGCAGCCAGGTTTTCGGCTGCCGGCCCAGCTGGACCAGCCCCCAAATCCAGCAGGCAGCCACCAGCGCTACCCCCCCCACCAGCGCCAGTGCCATCGCATCCAGTCCTTGCTGACGGCCATACACCCATAACAACCAGACAGCGCTCAGGTACAGAGGATAAGCCAGCCCTTGTTTCAGCAGCTCCATCCAGGGGCCGGGCTGAGGCAATTTGCGTCCCAAGGCAGGCCAAAAGCCCAACAACAAAAATGGCAAGGCCATGCCCAGACCCAAAGCCGCAAAAATACTTAAGGCTGACCAGGCCGGCTGCGATGCCGCGTAGCCCAGCGCAGTGCCCATAAAAGGCGCTGTGCAGGGGCTGGCAACCACGACAGCCAGAATGCCGGTGAACAAGGCGCCCTGTTTCCCTTCACGCGCCGTCAGCGCCTGACCGGTATTCATCAGGCCCGCTCCCAATTGCATTAAGCCGGATAAACTTAACCCCAGCACCAGCAGTAAATATGCCAGCCCTAATACTACCCAGGCCTGCTGCAACTGAAAGCCCCAGCCAATCACCTCACCTGCCGAACGTAAACTGAGCATCACCCCGGCCAGAGCGACAAAACTCAGCACCACACCAGCGCAATACCACAGGGCTTCACTGCGGGCAGACTGTTGACCTGCCTGTTGCTGCGCCAGGCTCAGGGCCTTAAAACTCAGTACCGGAAAGACACAGGGCATCAGGTTCAGCACCAGTCCTCCGGCTCCGGCCAGCAGCAACATCCAGAGCCACTGCAGCCACTCTGTCTGTGGCTTTGGCATTGGCACCAACAGCTGCTGATTAAACTGCAGTGTGGCACTGACCGCGCCGGCTGCGGTTTGCAGTACCAGCGGGATCTCTGCAGGTGCCGTACTGAAATAGGTATTTTGTGGCTGACGTAATAACAACTGCCCGTCAACCCAGTCGATGCTCTGCGCCGCCGAATGATCGACCAGTTCGGTCCCGCCGACAAAAAAAGCACCGACTTTTAAATCTTCAGGCAGCGGCAACACGGCTGAAAAAGTGCCATTTTGTACCTCAAACCGACCTTGTTGTGGCAGCGGTTTGGGTTGCTGTTGCCTTGCCTGCTCAAACAGGGCACTGTAGTTTTTACTGAGCTCAGCCTGGCTCCCAACCGGGATCTTCAGTTGCAGCACAGCTTCAGACGGGATGCAGATCTCTGCACAGACCAGCCAGTCCACTTTGGCCGAAACCGGCAACCAGTCGCCCTGAAAATCCGGGCTGAGCTGCAGTTGGGTCAGCAGCAGGGTCGGACCTTCAAAACCATAATTCACCAAAGGCGGTACCCGTATTGCCTGGGGCGCGGGCCATTGAATGGGCCCGGCGGTCACTCCTGCAGGCAAAGTCCACTCAATACGGGTCGCCAAACCGGAATCCCCGGGGTTCAGCCAGTAGGTATGCCAGTGTTCGGTGGGAATAAAATGCAGCGCCAGCGTCAGCTGTTGGCCAGGTTTAACCTGCTGGTAGTCACTGACCAGCTCGGCCTTTAACTCGGTGGCCTGGACCCAGCCCGAACTTTGCGCCCGGACCGAAGGTATCAGCAGACTCAGCAGCACAATAAAAACAAAAATTCTCACAACCTGCTCTGCGACAATTAAAGGTTCTTAACAGTCTACGGTGTTTTTCTTTTATCGATCAGCCACCAACCGCAGCAGAGCTGCTGTTTAACTCAGTCTGAGACTGACCAGTCTGTTTGGCTAAGCTGACGGACCAGCTCGTCGTACAGCAAACGAATACGCTCCGGCACAGGGCCGCGTTGTGGTCGGTATACCGACAAAGGCCAAGGGTCGGGCTGGTAGGGAATCAACAGCCGGGTCAGCAACCCCTGGCGCACCGCCTGATGGGCACTGAAGTTGGCCAGCTGGCCTATGCCAATACCGGCAAGCACAGCATCCAGCTCTGCTTCTGCCTCAGTCACCAGGATCCGGAACTCTTTGGGTTGCCAATGCTGCCCCTGACTGAAATACCACAACCAGGGCCGCCCGGTATTCACATCCATCATGCCTGTCAGCGGCCAGCCACTCAGTTCAGCCGGACTGTGCGGCTGGCCACGCTCTGCCAGTAAAGCAGGGCTGGCCACCACCCACATGCTGATACTGCCCACAGTGCGGGCGATAAATCTGTTGTCACGGATCACTCCGGCCCGGATGCCAATATCGATTTGGTCATCCACCACATCACTGAGTTGGTCAGTCAGGCGAACATCCAACTGAATAGCCGGATAACGTTGCAAAAAACTGTTCAGCAAGGGCATCAGTACAGCACGCATCGAACGGGGTGCTGTCAGTCTGACCAACCCCTGTGCCTGTGCCGGTTTGATTTGGCGCTGATTCAGCAAAGCGTCCAGTTGCTGCAGCTGCTGCCTGGCCTGCAGCGCAAATGTTTCACCAAAACGGGTCAAACGGATATGACGGGTACTGCGATGAAACAGCATCTCTCCAAGCTGATGCTCTAACTGTTGTACCGCTCGGGTCACGGCCTGGGGCGATACCGCCAACCTGTTGGCCGCCGCCTTAAAGCTGTCAGACTCCGCAGCTGCGCAGAACAGCCGTAATAACTCCAGATTGTTGGCCATTTTTATTCCTATTTATGGAATTATAAAATCAAGATATTTCCATTTTTTGTGCTAGTCCAGGCTTTTATACTGCTCAGCAATTCAACAGAGGAGACAAAGCATGACCATCGCAAACAAAGTTGTACTTATTACTGGTGCCAGTTCAGGTCTGGGCGAAAGCACGGCAGAACACCTGGCCGCCAAAGGTGCCAAGCTGGTGTTGGTTGCCCGCCGTGAAGACCGGTTGCAGCAGTTGGTAGCGCGGATCCATGCCACGGGCGGTGAAGCTGTGTACCAGCTGGTGGACGTGACCCAAGCGGAACAGCTGCGACAGGCGGTACAGCTGGCACTGACGACTTATGGCCGGCTGGATGTGATAGTCAATAACGCCGGGGTAATGGCCATAGCCCCAATGAGCGAAGTCCGCACAGACGAATGGGACCGGATGATCGATATCAATATCAAAGGTGTGCTCTATGGCATTGCTGCCGCTTTACCTGTGTTCCAGCAGCAACAAAGCGGCCATGTGATCAATATCTCGTCAGTGGCTGGCACCAAGGTGTTCAGTCCGGGTGGCACCGTCTACAGCGGCACCAAATTTGCCGTACGGGCCATCAGTGAGGGGTTACGCCATGAAGTTGGCGGTACCATCCGTACCACGGTGATTTCACCGGGAGCTGTTGATTCCGAACTGAAACATGGCAGTGCGCACGCTGCCAGTGCAGAGTTTGTTGAATCCTTCTACAAGCAAAATGCAATTCCGGCCAGCTCCGTTGCCAGAGCTATTGCTTATGCCATTGAACAACCTGCCGATGTCGACATCAGTGAAGTGGTGTTACGCCCAACAGTGCAGGAATTCTAAACCTGTGACAAAGGCCACAACAGGTGGCCTTTTTTATTTGAGTTTTCTTTTATTCCGGTCGCTCTGAATTTGGGTCGTTTTGCGCAGGCAACAGGATTCCCTGTTTTATGTTACTTACTTCGTCTCTGGCACCAGCTATGCTTGCTGCAATGAACAGCTTTCACTCTGAGTATTGGATGCGGTTTGCCAGTTTCACTGCCCTGCTACTTTTTTGGGTCCTGCCCCTGCATGCCTGTGAGTTCTCTGCCAGCATAGAGCCAGATTGTGCTGAGGAACTGGAAGAGGAGCTGGAGGCCCCCCTCAAACTGCAACGCAGCACCAATCTGCTGCACCTGCCTACCCGACAGCAAGCCCTCGCGTTTCCGGTGGTCCCATCCCGAAGAACAGACGAATACACTAAACCTTATGTGGTGGCTTATTTTAAGGAAGTGCAGCTGGCCGTCGTCTGGGTGTTTGAAACCAAAGGACGCAGCGTTTATCTGGTGCATTTGCACAGCGGTGAACAAACCCAGGTCAATGGTTTTCCATTGCTGTCTCCAGACAGGAAACGACTGCTGGTCTATTCCGAAGCCACCACTGATAAAGACAATGCCAAACTGCTGGCCATTTATCGTCTGACTAAACAAGGCAAGCTGACTCCTGAACTGGCGCTCAGCGGCGATGACAACAGGCTGCAACCCTGGAACCCTGTTGACGTAGCCTGGCAAAGCCCGACCAAAGTGCGTTTTGTCCGTTTGTATCACTCAGCCGGTCAACAACAGCAACAGCATCATGTATTGGAGTTCAGCGAACGGCAGTGGCGCTTAGTGCAATAACCCCGACGGTTCCGGCTGGATCCAGACGGATTGCTGACTGTAGTGTTGACGCCATTTCAGTTGCTGGTAATCCTGCCTGAACTGAGCAACCTGCGTCAGTACTGCCAGGGCAGCTGGATGTTCAGCAGCCATTTGCGCAGCCCCCAGCTCAAACCAGTGCAATGCCTGACGCAAAGTCCGCTGACTGCGACGCCAGCGTTTTTGTCTGGCATAAGACTCGGCCAGATTACGGATGGTCGCTGCCAGGCAGAAGGTCGGCAGACAAGCCTGTTCCTGCGCCAGCTCCGCCGGACTTTCAATAAAGCAGCTGTGAAACCACACAGGCCAGACATCTTTCAGCGCCTGCCGGTAACAGTATTCAGCCTGAGCAGGCTGATGTGCCGCCAAAGCCTTGTTTCCGGCCTGCATTTGTTGTTGCCAGTAGTCCATAACCAGACCTCATTTGAGAATTACTCGCATTTAGTCTGCCTGATCTGACAAAAGTTCACCAGTCTGTCCGGCACAAAAAGTAGGTTGGCCTTTTTCAGGCTGACAAAAACAACAAAGCCGGCAAATGCCGGCTTCAGAACAAGAAAAAGATCAGTCTTTTTTCGCCAGCAGGTATGCCACCAGATCATTCAATTGCTGCTGGAACTGAGCTGAGTCCAGGCCATCCAGTTTCACCCGGTACTTGCCGTTGACTATCAGGGTTGGTACCCCTCGCAGCGCCTCAGCCTGAGTGTAAAACTCCTGCCGCTGTTTCAGGACCTGAGCTTCGGACTGAATTTTCGGGCTGACCACACCTGCGTCATAGACCATAGCCGGAATGTCATTTACCAGCATCAGGCTGCGAATATCATGAGCGTTGCTGAAACTGGCTCGCTGCTGATGCAGGTAATTAAAAATAGCATCGGCAATACGGTCCCCCTGGCCTGCACTCTCGGCAACCAGATAGGCTTTACCCAACTCGGCCTGCAGTTCAGCCGGGGCTGCCCGTAAAAAGTCGACATGGTTCCGGATCAGTTTCTGACCTTTGGGCAGGCTTTTATTCAATTGCTGGGCAAAGGGTTCAAAGGCTTTGCAGTGTGGGCAATAAAACGAAAAAAATTCCACCACTTCAGGAGTGGCCGTTTTGGGTGTTTCCAGCACTTCATAGTGTTTTCCGGCTTCGAATTGCGCCGCCAACAGCAGAGATGGCAACAGCACCAGCGCAGCAAGCAAAGTTCTCAACATAGTTATGCCCCTTATTTCAGTGCCAGCAGATAGGCAACCAGCTCGTTGAATTCCTGCTCCTGATTGTCACGGCTCAGACCCTGGTTCAGAATTTTGTATTTGCCGTTCACGACAAACATAGGCACACCACTCAGCACACGTCGGCTGGTCAGATTGTCCTGATCCTTTTTCATTTGCTTGGCAGCGCCAACCACTGTGAAACTTTTAATGGCTTTGTCGTAGGTGGCTGCATCAATCCCCAGACCAACCACGACCGCTTTAATATCTTCATCCGACGCAAAGGCTTTGCGGTCTACATGAATATGGTTAAACAACGCGCTGGCGGCTTCGTCGCCCTTGCCCAGATTTTTAGCCACCAGATAAGCACGCACCACAGTGTTCTGAATTTCCGGGCTGGCATGACGTAAAAAATCGACATGCACTTTTTTCAGTTCAGTCCCTGCAGGCAACTTTTTGCTCAGTGCCTGAACTTTGGGTTCAAAGCCAAAACAGGCTGGGCAATAAAACGAGAAAAACTCTTTGACTTCAGGCTTGGCCGTTGCCTGCTCGGCAATCACTTCATAATGTGTGCCTTCTTCAAACTGCGCTGCCCACGCCGACAGTGGCAGAACTAAAGCAGCTAAAACCCATGTTGCTAACTTCTTCATGTTTTGTTCCTTGGTATTCTTACTAAAGTTTACTTTATCAAATCTTTACCACTGCGGCATCAGGCTGAGTGGTTGCTCGCCACAGCGTTTCAGCTGCTCATCCAGCACCTTCAGTTGTTGCTGCCAGTACTCTGAACTGCTGAACCAGGGGAAATGCCGGGCAAACGCCGGATCATCCCAACGCTGCGCCAACCAGGCCATATATGACACCTGACGCATAGCCCGCAACGGTTCAATCAAGGTCAGCTCTTTGGCTGCAAAATCACAAAATTGTTCATATTCGTCAAGCAATAAGCCCAGTTGCATTTGTTGCTCCGCTCTGTCGCCGTGCAACAACAGCCAGAGGTCCTGCACCGCCGGACCCATTCTGCAATCATCAAAATCGAGCAACATGACCTGTTCATTGGCCCAGACTAAGTTGCCTGGATGGCAATCTCCATGCAGCCGGATTTGTCGTTCAGGCCGATACAGCTGACCCGCTTTCTGCTGCAATTGTTGCAGCACCGCAGAGAATTCCCGCTCCAGAGTTTTCGGGATAAAACCACTGTTCAGCAGTACGTCAGAGCTTTGCCCCAGCATTTGTGCGGCACTGAACTCAGGCCTGTGCTGGAAGCCTTTGCCTGCAGCCACCTGATGTAAGCGCCCCAACAAAGCACCGGTTTGCAGCAGATGTTCATCCTGATCAGGCTCAAACTGCCGCCCACCCAGGCTTGGGTAAATCGCCAGATAACTGCCCTGATAAGGCAATACATATTCAGCATCACGCTGCACCGCTTGTGCCACCGGGATCTCAGCCGCTACCAGTTCTGCCACAAACTGATGTTCTTCCTGCAACTGAGCCAGGCTCCAGCGTTCTGGCCGGTAAAACTTTACCACCCAGTTTTTTCTGTCCTGATCTTTAAATTGATAGACCCGGTTTTCGTAACTGTTCAGTGGCAATAAGCCGGATGCCACGTCGAAGCCATAATGCCAGAGTGCGTCCAGCATAAAATCCGGGGTCAGATGCTCAAAATGAAACTGGCTCATAAGGTTCTGTCACAGAACAAAGGTGGTCGCATCATACTGGGTTTAAGCAGAAGGACCAAGCCCAGAGCAGCCTGGTCCTGTAGTTCAGGGATTTAGCGGGCTGAGAAGAATTTACTGCCCTGACTCAGACTGACCTCAGATTCGTCTTTGTCCTGCAGCACAAACTCAATATCCAGCACAGGTTTATTCGCATGCACTGGGTCCAGAGCCAGGCTGATTGGCAAATTAGCGGTTTCGCCCCCCAGGACCGTCAACTCCTGAGCACCAATCCAGTTCAGCCCGTCAATGCCACTCACCGACAACAGGTAGGTTTGCTCGGTCTGAGATTTATTGATGATCTTCAGTGTGTAGGTATTTTCTATCAGACCTTCATTGGTTTCACGGAATAAGGCTCCACGATCGCGCACTATGTCCATCATCACCGGTTTGCGTACCACCAAGGTCCAGGCAAAAGCCGAACATACCGCCAGCAATACCAAGAAATATCCCACCAGTTTGCCTCGCACCACTTTAGTGGTTTTACCTTCCAGGCTGTGTTCTGTGGTGTAGCTGATCAGGCCCTTGGCATAGCCCATTTTTTCCATGGTATCGTCGCAGGCATCAATACAGGCACCACAGTTAATACATTCGTACTGCAAGCCGTTACGGATATCGATGCCGGTTGGGCATACATGCACACAAAGGTTGCAGTCAATGCAGTCCCCCAGGCCTTTGGCCTGATAGTCGGTGTCTTTGCGTGACCTTGGACCACGGCTTTCGCCGCGTTTCGCATCATAAGTGACGGTAAAGGTGTCTTTATCAAACATGGCCGACTGAAAGCGGGCATAAGGGCAGATATGGGTACACATGATTTCACGCATCCAGCCCGCATTGCCGTATGTGCAGAACATAAAAAACAGCACTGACACGACAGCCCAAAAACTGGCGTTGAAGCTGAAAAATTCGACAAAAAGCTGGGTAACAGGGGTGAAATAGCCGACAAAAATCAGCGCCGTGAGCAATGAAAAAGCCAGCCAGCAGAAGTGCGTGAAACCTTTTTTCCAGACTTTGGCAGCTGACCAGGGGTCTTTGTCCAGCTTCATCCTGTGGTTCCGACTCCCCTGAATTTTCTCTTCAAACCAGATAAAAATAAAGGTCCAGACCGTCTGCGGGCACATATAGCCGCACCAGACCCGTCCATAAAAAGTAGTGACAAAAAATAAAGCAAAGGCACCGATGACAAAAATCCAGGCCAGAATAGTGAAATCCTGCGGCCAGAGAGTCATGCCAAAAATATTGAACTTCTGTTCCACAATGTCGAGCAGAATGGCCTGCTGGCCATTGAACTGTAACCAGGGCAAGACCATAAAAAGCGCCATAAAGATAAAGCCCATATTCCGACGCAAGCGTTGATGCAAACCTTGCACAGCCCGCACGTAGATACGATCCCTTGGATTGTATTTACTGACAGCGGTCTCAGCTTTATGCACTTTTACATCGACCGGAATATTCTTGATGTCTATTTTGTTATCCACGCCCATACCTCGTACCACCAACTGACATTGAGTCTAGCAGGCGGTTCATTGCGGCTTGTTGACTCAGAACAAAGCCTGTGTTGTTTTTTGACCCAAACCGATTTTGCAAAAAGCGAGCCAGAAGACTCCATTATATAACACGATGATCTGTATTGGTTTTTAATCTACAGGGGCGCTGCCGCCTGTGAACAAAATTGACAGCCCACAGCCGCAGTGACCGCCCGGTTCACAGTGGCAGCCGCCTGAGGCTGTGTTATAACCAATACAAGGCCTCTGATTGAGACTGATATGCGTAAATTTCTGTTGTGCTGTTTGCTGCTGGCCCTGACGTTGACATTTTATGATCACCCCAGGGTGTTCCCTTATACTGAACCCCTGCTGGATTGGCTGGCTGAGCATATTTCACTACCCACGCAGAACAACAGCTCGGTCATCACCCGCAAAGTACAAAAGGCTTTTTATGCGATAGGTCAGGACTACGGTTCTGGACAGCAAGAGGCGTTGGCCAGGGCCAGTGCAGATTTAGACAGCCTGCTCAGATTCAAACGCGATTATTGTCAAAATGGCGATTTTCATCCTGTCTTGTTTGGTGAAGCGATGCAACGAGCCTGTGAGGTGTTAAAGCAATACCCTGGGCTTAAGCAGCTGCAGCATTGATACAACTAGCCAGCTGTATGCTGCAGCTGCTGCCGGACACAGGCAGTCACTTCTTTGAGCAGGCCCTGCTCCAACAAATAGATCCGATCAGCATTCAGAATGGTCTGAGGTCGGTGCGCTATCACAATACGGGTCAGTTGTAACTGGCTGATGGCGCTGTTAATTTGCTGCTCAGTCGCGATATCAAGCTGACTGCAGGCTTCATCAAGAAACAAAATTTTAGGCCTCCGGTACAAAGCCCTGGCCAGCAGCACCCGTTGTTTTTGTCCCCCCGACAAACTGCTGCCCATATCCCCGACCAACGCATTGTAACCCATGGGCATCTGTATGATTTCCTGATGAATGCCTGCCAACATGGCACAGTGCACCAGCAAATCCCAGTCAGGTTTGGGATCAAAAATACAGATATTGTCAGCCAGGCTGCCATTCAGTAACTGGTCATCCTGCATGACTGCAGCCACCTGAGCACGGTAATGCTTTAACCCCAGATGCTGGATATTCATGCTGTCCGCACAAACTTCACCGCTGTCCATAGCCAGCAGACCCAGCATCAGTTTCAACAAACTGGTTTTGCCACAACCTGAAGCGCCAATAATGGCAATATGTTCCCCGGCATTCACCTGTAACTGCAGGCTCTGGAATAAAAAAGGTTCAGTGACTGCATAACGAAAGCTCAGCTGACGCAACTCCAATTGTCCGGAAATCTGCCGGAAACTGGCGTCGCTTCCATCCTGCTCTTTCGCCGTCAGGCTGATATCGGCCAGGCGCTGCAGATGAAGACTGACCATCCGCAGCTCGATCAAGCGGTCAATCAGTGCAGAAGTCCGGCTGGTAAACTGATTCTTATAGGCTAAAAACGCCAGCAGCATGCCCACTGTCATTTGGTTCTGCAACACTGCCCAAGCCGCCAGATAGACGACCAGAATATTTTCCAGACCAAACAACAGCTGCTGGGCAGTGCTATAACCTATTTGCCAGCGCCCCAACCGGTATTGTTGGTTTACCGCATCTGCATAGCAGTTTTGCCACAAATTCAGCCTGTTACTCTGCTGACCAAACAGTTGCAAAGTCTGAATACCTCGCACTGTTTCCATAAAGTTACTTTGCTCTTTCGCTTTGCTGATGATGCTGACTTCTGTGCGGTGTTTTAGGGGTTTGTATAACAGCAGACGCAACAAAGCGTAAAGCAGCACAGCCCCGAGCACCACCAGCAATAAGTGGGCATTGTACAAATACATCATCAGCAATACAGAAAATGCCATTGCACCATCCACTACGGCCTCGACCAGGCTGCTGCTGAGCTGCTCGCGAATGCTGTCAAGAGAACCGAAACGCGACAGGATATCGCCCATATGGCGTTTCTCAAAATAACTGGCTGGCAAATGCAGCAAATGCCGAAACAGGTTAGTCGCCATCTGCAGGCTCAGACTGGATGACAAATGCAAAACGACCCAGCTGCGCAATGCAAAGGTCAGGTTTTGCAGCAACATCAATAAACCAAAACCCAACGCAAGCACCAGCAATAAGGGGGTGTCATGACTGACCAGTACTTCATCAACCACCAACTGGCTGTAATAAGGTGCCGCCAGTAAAAACAGCTGCAATACCAGAGACAACAGCATAAGCTTGGCAAGCGAAGGCCAAAGGCCCCTGCTATTTTGCCAGAATGAGTGCAGATGTAGCGGCTGACGCTCGTCTTTAGGCGAAAAATCGGATGTTGGTGTGAGCTCCAGCGCGATCCCGGTAAAGCTTTGATCCAACTCTTTTATCGGTACCAATCGTTCGCCACTGGCTGGATCACAGATTAAGGCACCGGAGCGGCGCACTCTGAGCAATACCACAAAGTGATTCATATTCCAGTGTAATATACAGGGCAGACGTAACTGCTTCAGCTCGTCTAACTCCAGCTTCAGAGCCCTCGGAGCCAGCTGCAACTGATCAGCCAATTGCATCAACTGCTGCAGATTAGCCCCTTTTAATGACACAGGATAACGGCTGCGTAATGTGGGTAAATCCAGCTTTAACCCATAATGCCCGGCCAGCATAGCCAGACAAGCCAACCCACATTCTGCCGCTTCGGCTTGATAAATCATTTAGCATTCCTTGCTAACTAGCTAAATTGTTTAGCTCTCCTTAGAAATATTCTTAAGCAACTGCTCTGTAAACTTAAGCCCTGTACCGTATTTCTTTCTATAGTAATTCACGGCTTTAGAGGGACTAAGCTTATATAATCCCATTAACTGCAAGTCTTCTTCTCGCACATTTCCAGGGTTATCAACTTTGCGTTTTTCCCTAGCAACCAAATGCGTCTGGTCTCTTTGCTCTGAATCTACAGATATAAAGAGTATAAAAAACACCATAACCAAAACAAAAAACACCCAGTAATAATCAGACATAAACACTCTCCTTAAAAGGTTAGGGGAATCACATCCCCCCAACCTTTAGTAATTACGGCATCATCTGGTATCCAGCATAAAATGCCAGTAACACCATGGCTCCAGCGGCAAATGGTGCAGCCCCAAAAGCTGCAAATACGCCAATGGTACCCAAAGATCCACCAAAAGTTGAAGAACCAATACCCAAGGCAAGCCCTATTGCTGCACCACCTTCAGCAAACCCACCTCCTTGGACTTCTTCAAGCTGCTGCTGATTTAATTCGATCATAACTATTACCCCTTTAGCTCTAGCTCGCCATTTGATAGCCAGCGTAAAAAGCCAGCCCCAACATCACTGTGACTGTCAGTGGGGCAGAAGCAAAAGCCAGCCCAGCACCCACAGCTCCCCAGCCAGAGCCAAACGCAGCGCTGCCAATCCCTAAGGATAATCCAAAGGCTCCAGCTCCCTGTAAAAAGCCTGCACCACTTACCTCTTGTACTTCATTTACTTGTAACTCTTTCATTTGTTCTCTCCTTGAAAGTTCAGAGCCTGCCTTTCAGGCTCAGCAAAGGCTCAAATAACCAGGCCAGCAGGCTACGGTTTTCGAGCACCACATCAGCACTTAACAACATGCCAGACTGCAACGGCATCTCCTTGTTGTAGGCGCGGATTGATTGGGATCCCAGCTGTACCTCCACTCTGTACACTGGCTCCTGAATAGAAAGTGGCATGGCGTTGTCCCCAGGCAACACTATGGCCTGAGCGGTTTTTATCACTTCCCCCTGAAAAGTCCCAAAGCGTTGATAAGGGAAAGCATCAAAGCGCAAGCGGGCCGCCTGTCCAGGCCGGACGAAACCATAAGCACGGGTTGGCACCAACAGCACAGCAGTCAACTCTGCATTCAACGGAACCAGCGTCAGCAAAGAGCCTCCGCTCTGAACCTGATTGCCTAACTCAGCCCATAAGCTGGTCACCCGGCCAGACACTGGTGCAGTTAACACCAATTCCTCATCCGCTTTTAGCTGAATACTCTGTTGCTGCAGCTGCGCCAGTTCTTGTTGTAAACTGGCTTGATGTTGCGCTTGCTCAGATGGAAGTCTGGCCAACTGGCCTTTGAGTTGCTGCTGGTAGTTCAGCTGATTTTGCTCGTTGCTTATGTGCTCGCTGAGCAATTGCTGAAGGCTAAAAATCTGTTCTTGCTGATTCTTGATACTGTCCTGACTGACCGCTCCCTGAAACCGCAATTTTTTAAGATCATCCAGACGCTCGTTTTGAAGCTGGATGCGCTGCTTCGTCAAACGCTGCTGATTTCTTGTCTGTTCCAGCAACAGTCGCCCACTTGCCAGTCTGGCCTCAAGCTCTTGCTGTTGTTGCTGGTATTGCTGATCCATCTGTTGATACCTGAGTAGCAACAACTGGCGCTGCTGAACAATACCCTGCTGTAAACTCTCAGCCAGACTTCCCCCTTCTGCCAGCTGCCCCTGAACCCTAAGGGCGAGCAGCGGTTGGCCCTGTTGTACTACGGTTCCGTCCTGAACCAGAAGCTGACTGATTACGCCAGATCGGGGAGCACTGATATGCGACTGTCCAGAGATAGGTTTTAGATAACCGGCGACGGTTTCGCGCCGATCAAAAGACGCCTGGCTTAAAAACAACAAAGCCAGACTGACAGCAGCGACAAGCAAAAGAGTAAGGAGTGTTGCCGAGACAGGCTGTAAGACCACGACTGAACCTTCCAATCGTAAGCTTTGGTGCTGTACTGCGTGAGGGCGAAACAATCCTTGTGTCATAGTCTGTGCCTTAATTTTTCGGCGACGACCAACAACCACCCAATCAGTTAACAATAAATTTACTCAACAAACCGTTTTTCTGCAAAAAAACTGAGCCTCTTTTTCCGTCGAAAAACCTAAAGTACTTATTTAGAGAGGAATTTAGTGGCTCAGAGCTAAAACAACGCCAATCCCCAGGCAACCAATTGCAGCAGCAACCAGTAAACCTGGTGCAGAGCGCCAATACCAGGGTTGACGGAGAAAAGCCGTCAGGCTCTGGTTTAACTCCTCCGGCCTGAACAAAGTAGACAGTAGTACCAGCAGTAGCGCTAATGAATAATAAAACCCTGATTGTGCGGCTGAATAGTCCGTCAGACGATAAGCAGAGTGAAGAATGAGCAGCAACAGAAAAAGCGTCTTTGCTGTACTCAGTGGCCACAATGGCTGAGCATTCTTTTCCATAATCCTAGACTCCTGTATTCGGGCTTCGACCGTGAAGCCCTGAATACAGGTATGATTGTTTAGTCACAGACTGTCAATAAAACCGGCTTCCCGGCGTCCCCTATCAGTCTTTACTCTTGTACTTATTAAACCAATAGGTGATGTAAGCCGGTTTCGCCATCAGGTTACTGGGGCGAATATGGATACCATGCGAGGCGCCAGGGATCCGCACCATGGCCGTTTCAACGCCACGCAATTGCAGCGCCTGATAAAACTGCTCAGTTTCAGAAATAGGCGTTCTGTGATCGGCCTCGCCCGTTATCAGCATGGTGGGAGTTTTGACATTGCCAACATAGCTGATGGGCGAATGTTTCAGATAATGTTGCGGGTTTTCCCAGGGCATAGCCGGAAACCAGTACTGGCTGAAATAGTTGTACATGTCGGCATTCAACACAAAACTGAACCAGTTTATTACCGGGTTTACCGCCACCGCAGCTTTAAAACGATCGGTATGTCCAACGATCCAGCTGGTTAACAAACCGCCACCGCTGCCCCCGGTTACAAATAGTTGCTCTGGGTCAATGAAGCCCTTCGCAATAGTGGCATCCACGGTATCCATCAGGTCGTTGTAGTCCTGACTTGGGAAGTTATGATGGATCAAATTCGCAAACTCCATACCATAACTGGTACTTCCGCGCGGGTTCGAATAAAGCACAACATAACCCTGAGCCGCCATGAGTTGCAGCTCCATCGCAAATACCGGGCCATAGGCCGTGTGGGGGCCCCCATGAATTTCCAGGATAAGAGGGTATTTTTTGCTAGGGTCAAAGTCTGGTGGCAGAATCAGCCAACTCTGAATTTCCCGCTGGTCTACAGAAGATTTCACCCAAAACTCTTCTACCTCGCCAATATCACGGGCCAGCTGTAGATCTTTATTCAGCCCCGTCAGTAGCCTGACTTCGCCACCTTTGTAATAGCCCAGTTCAGCCGGAGCCTGAGCTGACATTTTGGTATAGGCCAAAGCCCCATTATCGGCGACAGAGAAACTGCCTCCGGTATAAGGCCGGCTGTATGAAGTGCCTCCAACCTGTTGGACCAGTACCTTGCGTTTGCCTGATACTGGTTGTAAGGCAATTTTGCCTTCTGCGGCGTCATCATACTGGATATACAATGCATCGCTGTCCGCAGCCCAGGCATAACTGTCTACCGCTCTGTCCAGATCAGCGGTCAGGGCTTTCACTTCGCCAGATTTTAAGTTTCGCAGATACAGTTGATCAGCCTGATACGCGAGCTTTTTATCGTCGTAGCCAAGATAAGCCAACCATTTACCGTCTGGTGACAGTGTAGGGCTGTGGTCAGGTCCAAAACGATCCGTGATTTGCTTTAGCTGCTTATCAGCAATAGTCAGCTGATAAATCTCACTATTTTGTGCCTGAAGTCTTTTATCTGACTGACGATTGGCAGAAAAATAAAATGCTTTGCCATCGGCCTGCCAGCTAATCTCACCGCCGTGATCAAAATCGCCCTGAGTCAGTTGAACCGGGGTACCACCCTCTGCAGGCATCAGGTAGATCTGACGGTAACCGCTCGCCAGATAACCGCGACCATCAGCTCTGTACTGCATGGTATCGATGTAGATTGGTGGTTTGGCCCAATCATTCTGTTCTGGTTTACCTGGCAACTGAACCGGGTTTGCAGCTTTTTTTGCAGTAAACATTGAGAAAGCCAGCCATTGACCGTCTGGAGACCAGCTAACACCCGAAGGCGCGTTTGGCAAATGACTGATTTGTACCGTCTGGCCGCTATCCATCCAGCGCAGGTGGATCTGAGGTTTGCCAGAAGCCATAGAGATATAAGCCAGTTTCTTGCCGTCAGGCGACCAGACGGGCGAACTGATATCGTCTGTTTCAGCCAATAAAGGTCGAAGCTGCCCGGTTTTTGTATCCGACAACCAGAGTGAACCAATCCTCTTATCCAGCACTTGATCAAAACGGTTCCGTACAAACACCACGGCTGAGCCATCAGCTTTTATTTGTGGTTCCGACACATACTCCAGTTGAAATACATCTTCGTATTGCAATGGCTGGCCAGCTGTTGCCCCAAATGAGCAAACAGCAACAAAGCCCGCAACAAAAACCCCTGAGTGCAGCTTATTCTTCATCATCATTATCCTCTGCGAATGATGTCACGATAGTGCTTGGCTTTTTGTCTGTTGAACAGCGCAAGTGCGCCTGAAGGATAAAAATGCAAGATAGGGGGAAATTTGGTCGTTATTGCTCAAAGCAAAAAGCCCCTCGCTTTCGCGAAGGGCTTTTCTATTTATTGGGAGCCTGGCGGTG